>NZ_BNCG01000002.1:20462-446069 GCF_014656355.1 Camelimonas fluminis | reverse complement strand
GTTCGTCGGCCTGACCAACCTGGTCTGGTCGCCGGTCAAGGACCTCGATATCGGCGTGGAAGTGCTCTATCAGCGCCTCGACATCGCCAAGGGTCGCGTCTACGACGCCAACAAGTTTGGCTCGATCACCGGCAAGACCACCACCTATGACGATAACTGGCTGACCCGCCTGCGTATCGACCGCACCTTCTGATCGCTGGTTAACAGCATTCAGGACAGAAAGCCCCGGCTCAGGCCGGGGCTTTTTTGTTCGTTCATGCGACCGGGAGGAGGCGGCTCTGGTTGCCGCAGCAGTGCGGCCGACGGAGCAATTCCCTGAAATACTGCAGGAGAAGCTGAAGGAAGGGGGCGACGCGAGGCGTTGGTGCGGAACTGGTGGTCGGTTGCAGGTCCATTTCCGGACAGCGCAGCCTGACGCGGCGGCCCGCCATATCAACGTGAGGGGGATGGTTTGACCGGCGTCGATCGCGGCGAGCCTGTTGCGCGCCACACAGGTCCCTGCGTCCGGCGACGTTGCTGCCTGCGCCGCTGGCAACGCAAGGCGCAAGGCGACCGTCCGCAAGGTCGCGAAGGCGCGCCGCATGGGGGATCGGCATGGCGCAGATCAGCGTAAGGCTTCTCCCGGCGGGAAACGCCATGCGTCTCCCGGGGCTTGCTGTCTGTTTGCGCCATTCGCACCCATCGATGCAGAGCGGCGCAGCGAATGTCGGAAAGCAGAAATATCTGCTAATCTATTGATATTGCAATTTAATTATAAATCCAACATTTGCCCGCCGCATGATGTGAAGGTGGATGCGAATGTTGAATCCATTCCCGCAGCCAAACCGCCCTTCACCAAGAATCCCACAACATGCAGGGCCCACGGTATTTTGGCGTCAGTCGGCGGCAAGAGATTCTGCTGCCGGCCGGATGCTGGCTGTGGTGTCAGGCGAGGTTGCGAGGGGAGCCTGTACGACGGGGACCGGCGCCTGCGATGGCGCTGGACCGCTGGCAGCCATCGCCACCATGCCGCGCTTCAGGTCGTCAGCCATGCGCAAGGGCGCGCCGGGAGCCAGACGCTGACGGTAAACCTGCAGGTTTTCCATGACCCGCTGCACATAGTTGCGCGTCTCGCTGAACGGAATGCGCTCGACCCAATCGACGGGATCGACGCCGGGATCGCGTGGATCGCCGTGGGCGGTAATCCACTTTTTCACATTGCCGCCGCCAGCGTTATAGGCCGCGAAGGTCAGGATGTACGAGCCGCGCCAGTCGTCCAGCAGGTCGCCCAGATGCCACGCGCCAAGCCGGGCGTTGTAGGTCGCATCGGTGGTCAGGCGGCCCTGATCGAACGGCTGGCCAGCCCGCTGGGCCGTGCGTTGCGCCGTCGCCGGCATCAACTGCATGAGGCCGCGCGCGCCGGCTGAGGACATGGCTGTGGGGTCAAAGACGCTTTCCTGACGGGAAATGGCCAGCACCATCGCCCGCTCCACGGCTTTGCCTGTCTGTGCGAACTGCGGCACGCCCTGCACCGGCCACGCGACGTCCGCCAGCGGCAGGCCGCGCTGCATCGCCGCTTTGCCGATCATCACCATGGAGCGCGCGTCATTGCGGTTGGCCGCCAGGCGCGCGACCAGATCGATGACGCCCGGATCATCAAGCGTTTTGGCTACGCCCACGTAAAGAGGCGTGGCGAGGTCGTCCGCATCCGCCTCATGCAGCAGGCGGATCGCCCGGACAGGCAGGCTGTCGATGGCGTTGTTGGTCGCTGGCGGCGCAGGCGGGCTGACGGAGAGACCATTGTCGGCCAGTTTGATGCGCGCCAGCTGGCCATAATAAGCGGTGCCGTGGCGCGCGGCGGCGTCATAGTCGGCGCGCGCGGCCGCCAGATCGCCAAGGGCTTCGTGCGCGCGTCCGCGCCAGTAGGCTGTGCGGGCCAGGGAAACCGGCGTGCCGGCAATCCTTGCGGCGGCGTCGAAATGGCCAAGCGCCGCCTCCGCCTTGCCAAGATAGCGCAGGGCGATCCATCCGGCGTGGAATTCCGCTTCGATCTTCAGGGCGTCGCGCTCGGCGCCGTGACGGCGAACCAGATCATAGGCGATGTCGGCCTTGCCAGCGTCGAGATAGCGGCGGGCAAGAATGCGCCGCTCAATCCACCACTCATCGCCGCCGTCCAGATCAAGCGCCTCCTGCGGCACGGCCTTGTGGATGGCCAGGGCGTCGTCATTGTCCTCCTTCTTGCGGAGGAACAGCGCTTTGGAAAACTGCCAGGATGGATCCTTGCGCAGCGCGGCGGGAACAGCGTCCAGTGCTTTTTCCGCCGCCTTGCCAGGCTGTTTGACCTGGGCGACGGCCATGCGCGCGCGGGCCAGCTTCACATGATCCGGTCCAGCGAGCGTCGCTGCGCGCAACGCCACGTCCCACTTTTCCTGGAGCAGGAAGTGCTCCATGCGATTGCGGTGCTCGGCCTGCGTCAGCTGCTGCGGATATTCCGCGACCAGACGCTTCTCGATCGCTACCGGCAGCGGATCGTTGCGCCACATGTTGACGATGAGTCTCGCGGCGGTCGTGGCGTCGCCGCGGGCGCGACGGGCGTCGGCCAGCAACAGTGCGCCATGCGGTGTCTGGGGCTCCTTGCCGGTGAAGAAGGCGATCACGGCGTCGGGGCCGGCCTTTTGCCGCATCAACGCGTATTCCGCCTGGCGCTGCGCCAGATTGCCGGCGGGCCAGTCGGGATATTTGCGAACAAAGGCGTCGATCCGCTCAAATCCCATGGAGGAGCCATTGTAGCGGATGGCCAGCCATTCAAGCAGGGCGCGGGCCGCAGGGTCATTGATGCGCGTCGCGGCGCCGTCGCCGTCCCCCAGCTTGCCGCCGCGATAGGCGTCGATCGCCTGGCGGAGCGCTGCGGTTGAAACGCCGGTCGGCGGCGCCGCCACCGGCCGGTCGTTGACTGTCAGGGCCGGATCGGTCAACGGGGCGGGGAGAGCGACGTTGCCCGCCTGCTCCACGAGACCTGCCGGCTTCGGCGGCGGCGCGACGGTGGACGGGATTGCCGCCTGCTGCTGCATGGCCGGGGGCACAGCCTGGGGCGGCGGCGCCTTGATCCGGGCTCCGTAAAATCCGGGTCCCCAGTGCATTCCGGCGTAGATCGCGCCAATGGCGACAGCGCTGGCGGCGGCCGTCGCGCTGGCGGCGAGAATGCGCCGGCGGGGACGGCGGGCGTCGCGCGGATTGCCTTCGGGAGCGTTTTCACGGGGCTGGGTCATCGGCGCCCTTTCACGAGTTCAAAAGAGCAGGTATGTCTTTAATCCAGCGCGGGAGCCTGCCAGATCTCACTCCCGCGCATGCGGCATGCGTTCGATAGGACAGGAATGAGACATCAGTCGGGCAGCAACTGCGGCCAGTTTGGCGTCTATGTGTCCGATTCAGCAGCATTTATGGTTAAATGAACGTAAATGCGGGGCGGCGTCACGGATTGGCTGTGATGTTTCCTGATGCATGACCGGTTCAGGGTATTTGGTATCAATTGCTGGCGGATACTCCGCCTTGCGGCGTCACAGTCCAGGAACATTCATGACAACGCACACGAACTTCAAGGGAGCTTTTACCGCCCTCGTGACGCCCTTCGGCGCCGATGGGGAGCTCGACGAAGGAGCATTTCGCGCTCACGTGGACTGGCAGATCGCAAATGGCGTTCACGGGCTGGTGCCGGTCGGCACGACCGGCGAAAGCCCGACGCTTTCCCATGACGAGCACCGCAAGGTCGTCGAGTGGTGCATCGCCGAGGCGAAGGGGCGCGCTCCGGTCATCGCTGGCGCCGGCTCCAACAATACCCGCGAGGCGATCGATCTGGCCCAGCACGCCGAGCAGGCTGGCGCCGACGCGCTGCTGGTGGTGACGCCCTACTACAACAAGCCGAGCCAGGAGGGCATGTACCAGCACTTCCGGGCGGTGAATGATGCGGTCGGCATTCCGATCTTCATCTACAACATTCCGGGCCGCTCCATCGTCGACATGTCGATTGACACCATGAAGCGTCTCTATGAGCTGCCCAACATTGTCGGCGTGAAGGACGCGACCGCCAACATCACCCGCATCAGCATGCAGCGCCTCGCCCTGGGCGAGGACTTCATCCAGCTGTCGGGTGAGGACGGGACCTGCCTGGGCTTCATGGCCCATGGCGGCCATGGCTGCATCTCGGTGACGTCCAATGTGGCTCCGGCGCTGTACAGCCAGTTCCAGAACGCCTGTCTGGCTGGAGATTACGAGCATGCGCGGGCGCTGAACGACCGGCTGATGCCCCTGAACATGAACCTGTTCTGCGAGCCCAGCCCGTCTCCGGCCAAGTATGCGCTGTCGCTGTTGGGCCGCATGGGGCCGCATGTGCGTCTGCCGATCGTCCCGGTAACGGATATGGGGCAGGTTGCGGTGCGGGCGGCGATGACGCACGCCGGATTGCTGGAGAGCGCCTGAGCATGGCGGCTGCCAAGAAGGACGACCGGAAGATTGTTGCAGACAATCGCAAGGCCCGTTTCAACTACGAAATCGTTGAAACGGTCGAGGCGGGCATTGCGTTGACTGGCACAGAAGTGAAATCGCTGCGCACCGGCAAGGCGACGATTGGCGAATCCTACGCTGGCCCTTCCGGCAATGAGCTGTTTCTGTTCAACGCTTACATTCCCGAGTATCTGCAGGCCAACCGGTTCAATCACGAGCCGAAACGGCCGCGCCGCCTGCTGCTGCACGCCCGCCAGATCGGCAAGATGATTGGCGCCGTGCAGCGCGACGGTTTCACCATCGTGCCGCTGCGCGTTTATTTCAACGACCGGGGGCGGGCCAAGGTCGAGCTGGCGCTCGCCCGGGGCAAGAACGCGGCCGACAAGCGCGAAACGGTCAAGAAACGGGAGTGGGACCGGGAGAAGGGGCGGCTTTTGCGGGACAAGGGATGACGGCTGCCGGCGTGCGCCGGCGCAATGGCGCGGCTTCGCCGGGCGCGCGCGTCTACGAAGATTGCCCTTGATGTGACGCAGGCGCCATCCCCGATCCGTCCACAGGCGATGCGCGTGAGGGTGATTTGCCGGATCTGCGGAGCCGTTCGGCGGCTGCCAAATCCGGATCGCCGTCAACTGCCCCGGTTGCAGCGATGCCCATTCCGATGCGAAGCAGTTGCGGCGTCCAGGGAAAGCCAAAGCTATAAATAAAAGCATGCCCTGGCTGACGGAACTTCCGCCAGTCAGGGCCTAAATTTATTTCTGATACCCAGATTTATATGTCGTGTTCCTTTGTGAAGCGGCGTCCGTTTCATCGGGGAGCAACGTCAGTGGCAGGAAGCCTGGCGTGCTTACGGCCCGACTTCCTCATCGCCGTTCTGGCGAATGCCATAGCGGCTCTGCAGATTACGCGGGCGCTCGTCGCTCCGACCTTCTGGCGACCTGTCGCGCGGAGACCGCTCCGCAATGTCCCGACCAACACGCGAGGCAAGATTGGCCAGATCTATGAACTCATCGGCCTGACGGCGCAGCTCATCCGCCACCATGGGCGGCTGGGTCACAATCGAGGAAATGACCGTGACGCGAAGTCCGCGACGTTGCAAGGCATTGACCAGGGAGCGGAAATCGCCGTCGCCTGAAAACAGCACGACCCGGTCGAGGTAGGGCGCCATGTCGAGGGCGTCGATGGCCAGCTCGATGTCCATGTTGCCCTTGACCTTGCGGCGACCGGCTGCGTCGATGAATTCTTTGGCCGGCTTGGTGACCACGCGAAAACCGTTGTAATCGAGCCAGTCGACCAGCGGGCGCAACGAGGAGTACTCCTGGTCGTCGATCATCGCGGTATAGTAGTAGGCGCGAACCAGGATGCCCTGAGCGTTGAATTCTTTCAAAAGTCGTTTGTAATCAATCTCAAAACCAAGATTGCGGGCGGTGGCGTGGAGGTTTGCGCCGTCAATAAACAACGCAATGCGGTCGCGGCTGGTCATGGCGCCTCAAATGAATTGCCGGGGGACTGTCGTCGCTCCGGAGGTGAAATGAAATCGTGAAGTATCGGAAGGTTGTACCGGACACTAAACGAAAAGCGCCTTGTCTACAATTGTCTTCGATAGTCAGTTCGACGCGGCAGGGGCAATGATCCTCCGGTATTTCGGGCCGGATCAGGTCGCTGCCGGCGGACCGCCCGCCAGACGGCGCGCCCGGGGGCAGGCGCCGTCATGCGGAGGCGCCGGCGCGGCGCCCCCGTTTCCAATACAGGGAGCTTCAGATGGGGTGGAGCCCGGGGCCGCCGGCTGGTTCAGCTGGCGAGGCCGCGGCTTCCGGGCTTGATCGCCGGGATCGCCGCGAGTTCCGGCGGCAACTGGTCCGCCGCATAGTCCGGTACGTTGACCGCGGCCAGTGAGATCAGCGGCGCGCCGATGTCGACCTTGCCGCCGGAGCGGTCGATCAGGCAGGCGGCGCCCACCACATTGGCCGAATAGCGGGCGATGGCCGCCAGACATTCGCGCGAGGAAAGGCCCGTGGTGATGATGTCCTCCACCATCAGCACGCGCGCGTCAGCCGGAATCTCGAAGCCGCGGCGCAGTTCAAACTGGCCCTCGACCCGCTCGACAAAGATCGCCCTGGCGCCCAGGTGCCGCGCGGTTTCATAGCCGGGCACGATGCCGCCCACCGCCGGCGAAACCACCACGTCGATCTTGCCGAACGCCGCCTCGGCCTTGCGGGCCAGCGCCTTGCAGACGCGCTCGGTGCGCACCGGGTCCTGGAAGATGAACATCTTCTGGATGAACACCGGGCTGCGCCGCCCCGAAGACAGAATGAAGTGGCCTTCCAGCAAGGCGCCGGCGTCGCGGAATTCCGCTAGGGTTTCTTCCTGGGTCCGGGCGTCTTCCTGGGTAGAAGTGTCTTGCTGGGTCATGGGCCTTGCACTGGTGTTTGGGCGACGGCGGCCTATTCGATGACGCGTTCGACGTTGTTGACGACGCGTTTGGCGCGCAGCTCCGCGATGATGTTGTTGAGGTGTTTAAGGTCCCAGACGGCGAGGTCAACCGTCACATTGGTGAAGTCGGCCGTGGGGCGCACCATCGACACATTGTCGATGTTGCCGTCGTGATCCGCGATGACCTGGGTGATCTGGGCGAGGCTGCCGGGCTCGTTGATCGATTTCATGCGGATCCGGGCGGGGAAGCGCTGGCGATTGCGCCCGTCCACGTCCCAGCGCACGTCGATCCAGCGCTCCGGCTCGTTTTCGAAATCGGCCAGCGCCGGCGACTGGATCGGATAGATCGTTACGCCTTCGCCGAGGGTGAAAATGCCGATGATGCGGTCGCCCGGCACGGCGCCGCCGCCGGGAGCAAAGCGCACGGGCAGGTCCTTGCCGGCGCCGCGAATCGGCAAGGCGCCCGGATTGTCCTGGTTGCCGGGCAGTTGCAGCTTGACGCTGCTGTCATTCTTCAGATCAAACCAGCCGGCCATCGACGGGGCGTCCGGACTGACGCGGCTGTCCTCCTGATAATCGGGATAGATCGCCTTCACCACGTCGCCGGAGAAAATCTCGCCGCGGCCCACCGCCGCCAGAACGTCTTCCACGGACTGGCGGGCGAGGCGGGGCAGGGCGCCGCGCAGCTTGTCATCGGAAAACGCCTTGCCGGCGCGCTCGAAAGCCCGTTCCAGAATTTGCTGGCCGAGGCCGGCGTACTGCTTGCGCACGGCGCTGCGCGAGGCGCGGCGGATGGCGGCGCGCGCCTTGCCGGTGACCACCAGGCTTTCCCAGGCGGCCGGCGGCGTCTGGCCGTTGGCGCGGATGATGTCGACCTCGTCGCCGTTCTGCAATTCCGACAGCAGCGGCGACAGCCGGCCGTTGATCTTCACGCCAACGGCGCTGTCGCCCACGTCGGTGTGCACGGCGTAGGCGAAGTCGATGGGCGTGGCGCCGCGCGGCAGGGCGATGAGGCGTCCCTTGGGCGTGAAGCAGAACACCTGATCGTGGAACAACTCCAGGCGGGTATGCTCCAGAAACTCTTCCGGGCTGTCGCCTTCCGCCAGCAGATCCACCGTGCGGCGCAGCCAGCGATACGCGCGGCTCTCCACCGCCAGGGCGCTGTTGTCGCTCAGTCCCTCCTTGTAGAGGGCGTGGGCGGCGATGCCGAGTTCGGCGACGCTGTCCATGTCGCGGGTGCGGATTTGCAGCTCGACCCGCTGGTGGCCCGGGCCGACCACCGTGGTGTGGATGGAGCGGTAGTCGTTCTGCTTGGGCGTGGAGATGTAGTCCTTGTACCGGCCAGGCACCATTGGCCAGGTGGTGTGGACCACGCCAAGGGCGCGATAGCAGTCGGCGATGCTGTTGACGATGACCCGGAAGCCGAAGATATCCGACAGCTGCTCGAAGCCGACCGACTTGCGCTCCATCTTGCGAAAAATCGAATAAGGCGACTTGGCGCGCCCCTTGACCACGGCGTCGATTCCCGCCGCCGCCAGCCGGTCGCGCAGGTCGCTTTCAATGCCTTCGATCAGCGCGCCGCTGCGCCCCACCATCTCTTCCAGCCGGCGTTTGATGGTCTGCTGGGCGTCTCCGTTGAGATGATGGAAGGAAAGCTCTTCGAGCTCCTGCCGCATCTCCTGGATGCCCATGCGGCCGGCGAGCGGGGCATAGATGTCCAGGGTTTCCTGAGCGATGCGCTGGCGTTTGTGCGGCGGCACGAACTCCAGGGTGCGCATGTTGTGCAGCCGGTCGGCCAGCTTCACCAGCAACACCCGCACGTCGGCGGCGATGGCCAGCAACAGCTTGCGGAAATTCTCGCCCTGCTGCGCCTTGCGCGAGACGAAATCGAGCTTCTTGATCTTGGTTAGGCCGTCGACGAGCGCGCCGATTTCCGGACCGAACAGACGGTCGATCTCCTCGCGGGTGGCGTCGGTGTCCTCGATGACGTCGTGCAGAATGGCGGCGACGATGGTCGCGTCGTCCAGTTTCATGTCGCAGAGAATGGCGGCGACGGCGAGCGGGTGATTGAAGTAAGGATCGCCGGAGGCGCGCACCTGGCTGCCATGGGCGCGCATGGCGTAGACATAGGCGCGATCGAGCAGGGCCTCGTCAGCGTCGGGATCGTAACTCTTGACCCGCTCCACCAGTTCGTACTGGCGCATGAATGGTTTGCGGGCGAGTTTTTTGGCTTCTGGCGCGGGCTGTGGCGCGGCGGCGCTTGCGCCGTTGGGGATCACGGCCAGGGTCGCTCCGGTCGCCGGGATGTCGCTGGCGGGCGCCGGGGACGGCGCGTCATTCTTGCTGATATTCTTTTGCTTCGCCACGGATGCGCACCTGTAGCATTTTCCGGCGGCGCAGATATGCCTGCGCGTCGGAACAATGCGCCAAAACAGACGGATATGACGGGAGCCCGGTCAGGCCTCGCCGGGGCGGCGGTCTGCCTGGATGCGAGCGCCTGTCATGCGCTGCCTGTAACAGTTCTATGAAACGACCCGTGGCTTTCGTCAAACCACCGCCGGATGCGATGTCATGAAAACCCGCCGCCGTTTCCTGCCTGCAACATCAGGAAAGCGCGCCCGATCATGACCGGAACATCTTGGCGTTTTATGAAAGCCGGGTCGGCGCTGCGGGTCAGCGCCCCGCCTTGTCATTCCTGGCGTCGCCCTGGCTGGCGCGCCCCTGGCTGACCTCGCCCTGACCAGTTCCGCCCTGACCGGCGCCGCCGCCCTGGCCGACGTTGGCCATGATGCGGTTGATCACGTAGGGATAAAATGGATTGGAGGACATGCGCAGCAAGGAGTCCATGCCGACGACCAGCGCGCCGCGCTCACCGCGGATTGCAAGGGCGCCCAGGGTGACGCCGAAATCGTCCGCCGGATCGGGGGTCAGGCCATAAAGCCCGTCCTGCATCGGGAACGGCAGCGCCACATGCGAGAGGGAAAACACGTCGCGCGGCCAGGACAGCCCGAGTTCCTCCGTCCTCTCCGTCGCGGCGCCCGCTTCGGTGACGTGGGCGACCGCGGCTCCCGATTCAGCGGCGGTGATGACGTCCAGACGGAACCGGCGCGGACTGCCTGCCCTGATCCGTTCCGACCCGGCGGCAAGGCCGGGGCGGAACAGGGGCGTGAAGTGCGGCGAGCGGTTGATGTCGAACAGCACAAGCTCGCTGCCATTGGCGGGCAGCAGGGCGTACAGCGCGTCGGTGACCGCCTGCGACGACACGGTGGCGTCGACGGTCGACTGGAAGGTCAGTACCGGCGGCATGCCTTGCCAGCGGTTATCGCGGGCATGCGCCAGCAAACGCTGCTGCAGGGCGCTGGTCAGCAAATGCGACTGGCGCGCGGCGTTGACCGGAAACGAATTGAATTTGAACGGGTTGAATTCCGGCTGGACGCCCAGCCAGGCGCTCTTGGCGAAGGGCGGGAAGATGGCGGGCAATCCCGCCAGCCCGGCGAAGCGGGCGAAGGCGGTGACGCCGACCATCGGCGACAGCAGCACCAGGCGGTCCGGCCTCGCCAGCGCGGCGTTGTCCATGGCGTCCATGGCGTACATCAGCGCCAGCGCGCCGCCATTGGAATAGCCGATGACGTGCAGCGGTTTGTCGGGCCCGCTGCGTTTGCGGGCCTCCCGCACGGCGAGATGCGTCGCGGCGAGCCAGTCCTCCCACTCTACGCCGGTGAGGCCGCCTGGCGTCGCGCCATGCCCGGGCATGCGGATCAGGACGGCGAGGAAACCCGCGTCGCGGTAGCGCCGGGCGATATGGCGCAGGCTGTAGGGCGCGTCGGTGAGGCCGTGCAGGAATACGGCCGCGCCGCGCGGGGCGCCATCCGGCTCAAGGATGATCGAGCGGTTCCAGTCGGTGGCGAAGTTGCCTGGATACACACGGCTTCCGGGGGCGTAACGGTTGAGCCCGGCGCGCAGTTCGGGCGTCAGCCTGTCTGAAACCTTTGCGCGAACCTCCGTGAAAATCCGCTGCTCGGCGGCCAGATAACGTTCCCAGGTCGCGTGCTCAAGTTCGTCGCGCGACAGCTCCTCCGGCGCGAATGTATGCCAGGGCTTCAGCGGTTCACTGCGCCAGGCGTCGAGCGCCCGTGCGCCCAGCAAGGTGGCCACGACCACGCCGGCGAGCACGACGGCGCGC
The DNA here is from genome assembly GCF_014656355.1 of Camelimonas fluminis. Classification (GTDB taxonomy): domain Bacteria; phylum Pseudomonadota; class Alphaproteobacteria; order Rhizobiales; family Beijerinckiaceae; genus Camelimonas; species Camelimonas fluminis. The sequence continues at coordinate 434,977 of NZ_BNCG01000002.1, read as the reverse complement.
CTGGCGTATTTGAGGAGGCGCGCCCACAGGGTCCGTTTCATGGCGTGCGTCCGGTCAGCCGATGCGCCGGGCAGTAACCGCAATGGCGAGGTAGGCGCATCCGGCGAACAGCAGCGAGATGCCGGCGATGGTGCCCGGCGTGTAGATGCTGGTGTAACGGAATTTCGCCAGCAACGCGGCGCTGGCGAGCAGTGCGATGACGCCCGACAGCAACAACCAACCCCATCCCGAGGCTGGCCGCAGGCGCAGCGCCAGCACGATCTGCGACAGTCCCTGAGCCAGGAGCACGATCGCGATCAGCGCGGTGATGGCGATCGCTCCGGCGAGTGGATTGAGATAGATGAGCGCGCCGCCGACAAGCTGGATCACGCCAACCAGCAGATGCCACACGAACCCGGCCCAGCCGGTGACCTGAAATGACTGGATGATCTGGAACAGGCCGACGCCCGCCAGCACCAGACCCAGCACAAGGCTGGCGGCGAGGGTGGAGAGCACGGGAAGCATGATGGCCAGAACGCCGCCCGCGATCAGGGCAAACCCGAGACACAGGAACCAGATCCAGCGGGATCGCGCCGCTGCGCCCTGCGCAAGGACGCTTCTTGCCTGTCCATTCGTCATGCTACCCCCCAATCGCTGTGACCGGCTTAACCCCAGTCGGTCCTGCAGCGCGATGTTTTTAAATATTTGCAGGACTTTGCTGCTGACTTTGAATGGCTTTGGCGAGCCAGCGGCCTGAAACAGGGCCGCGGGTCAAGCCGGGCCAGCGCTCGCGCCGGCCGGGGTTGGCAACTGCCGCACGCGCTGGCCAGGATGCAACGCCTGAATCCCCGCCGTGACGACGAGGTCGCCCGGCTCCAGCCCATGGACGACGATCACCCGGTCCGGATCGAAGCGCAGAACGTCGATATTCCGCAGGGAAACCGTCGAGGTCGCCGGATCGACCACCCACACCGCAGGCGTCGATCCCTGCTGGGTGAGAGCGCCTGCCGGGATCGAGATGATCGCCGGCGTGCTGATTTCCAGCACGCCTGTCACGGTCGAGCCCAGACGCATGGCCTCCGGCGGATTGATCAGGCTGACCTTCACCGGGAAGGCGCGGGTGCCGGGGTCAGCCTGCGTGGCGACCTCGCGCACCGTTCCGGCGGCTGTCACCGCCGGGTTGTCGGCAAGGGCGACGCGAACCCGATATGTTCCCGCGTGATCCTCCAGCAGCCGGGCCGGAACCTGGAAGACGGCGTCACGCCCTTCTTCCCGCGCCATGGTGATCACGACCTGCCCCGGTTGCACCACCTCGCCAGGTTCGATGGAGCGCGCCGTCACAATGCCCGAAACGCCGGCGCGCAATTCTGTGAAGGCCAGCCTGTCCCGCGCCAGCTCCACCCGCGCCTCGGCGTTCTCCACGGCGGCCTGCGCGGTCTCCTGGGCCCTTAGCGCCTGGTCGAAGCGGGGCCGGGTAGTGAAGCCCTGCGTCATCAGACGATCCTGACGCGCGAATGTATTGCGCGCGGTGTTGAGCTCGCCGCGCGCCGCTTGCAGCGCCGCCTGGGCCGCTGTCAGTTCGTTGCGCTCAAGCGTCGGATCGAGGCGGGCGACCACCTGGCCGGCGGTGACCCGGTCGCCCACATTGACGCTCCGTTCGGTGACGCGGCCGTTGATGCGGAAAGCGAGACCGACGCTTTTTTCGGCCTGGATTTCGCCGCTCAGCCGCACATCGCTGGCAACCGCGCCCGCTTCCACCCGGGTGACGCCGACCGGGCGACCCTCCGCCGCCGGCGGCTTCGCCTCCTGGCAGGCGACCAGCGGCAACATCAGGGCCATGGCTGTCGCGCTGATGAAGCGTTTGGGCGAGGATCGTCCGGGTAGATGCTGTTGGGGAAGGGGCTGCCTGGCTGGAAACCGGATCATGCCGAAACTCCCACAGCGGTGGTTGCAGCCGGCGCGCCGGGCGCGGCCTGCGCCGACCCGCTCCGGTTGAAGACCGTTACATACAGCACGGGTAGCAACACCAGCGTCAGCACGGTTGCCACGAGCAACCCGCCCATGATGGCGAAGGCCATTGGTCCCCAGAACACGGTTGGCGCGATGGGGATCATGCCGAGCACTGTCGAGATCGCCGTCAGCATGATGGGTCGGAAGCGCGTGGCGGCGGCGTCGAGCGCCGCGTCCACCACGCTTTTGCCATCGGCTCGCTCGGCCTCGATCTGGCCGATGAGGATCACCGCGTTCTTGGTGATGATGCCGATCAGGGCGAGAACGCCGAGCAGCGCCACGAAGCCGAGCGGCTTGCCGGACAGCAACAGCGCGCCGACCACGCCGATCAGGCCGAGCGGCGCGATGACGAGGACGATGGCGAGCAGCCGGAAGCTGCGCAACTGCGCCATGAGCACGGTGAGCATCACCAGCAGCATGACCGGGACGACGGCGAGGACCGAAGCCTGTGACTTGGCGCTTTCCTCGACGGCGCCGCCAGTGGCGATGCTGTAGCCGGCCGGCAGGCTCTTGCCGAGCGCCTCAATCGACGGTTGCAGGGCGCTGACCGCCGTTTCCGGCAAGGTTCCAGGGCGAACGTCGGCGGCGACTGTCAGGGTCGGCGTGCGGTCGCGTCGCCACACCAGCGGCTGGTCGAGGCCGTAGCTGAAGGTCACGAACTGGGACAGCGGCGCGGTGCGCCCGCCGGGCAGCGCAACCTGCATGCCGCGCAACGTCTCGAGCGAAACCCGTTCCGCGTCGCGCGCCCGGGCAACGACGTCGATGAGGTAGATATCGTCCCGCACCTGGGTCACAGTCGCGCCGGACACCACGGAGTTGAGCGCCGCGGCGACAGCCGAGGAACTGAGCCCCAGGCGCCGGGCCTCATCCTGATCCACTTTCAGCTGCAGTTCGCGCGCCGGCTCGATCCAGTCGAAGTTGACATGGTCGGTCTGGGGATTGGCGGCGATGGTCTGGGCGACCTTCATGGCGATGGAGCGGACCTCGGCAATGTCCGGACCGCTGACGCGATATTGCACCGGCCACCCCACCGGCGGCCCCAACTCCAGCGGATAGACGCGCGCCACCACATTGGGGAAGTCGTGCGCCAGCATCTTCTCCAGTTTTGCCTGCAGGCGCTCGCGCGCCGGCACGTCCTTCGCGACGATCACCGCCTGGCTGAAGAAGTTGTTGGGCAACTGGGCGTTCAGCGGCAGGTAGAAGCGGATGGCGCCGCGCCCCACATAGGCGCTCCAGCGCGCCACGTCCGGGTCGTCCTTCAGCGCCGCGTCGAAGCGTTGGACCATATCCTTGCTGGCGTAGATCGAGGCGTTCTGCGGCAGCGTCAGGTCAACAAGCAGTTCTGGCCGGTCCGACGCCGGGAAAAACTGCCGGGGCACCAGCGGCAGGGCGAGCAGCGACAGCACGAACAGCGCGAGCGTCACGCCGATGGTGATCCAGCGCAGCCGGATCGCCCCGGAAAGGAGCTTGCGGAACAGGATCTCCACCTTGCCAGGGCCTGGGGGCTCCGCGCCAGGCGCCGGCGCTTTCAGCATGGCGACGCCCAGCACCGGCGCGAAGATCAACGCCACGAACCAGGACGCCACGAGGGCCATGCTGACCACGGCGAAGAGGGAGAAGGTATATTCGCCGGCGGAACTCGCGGCGAAGCCGATGGGCAGGAAGCCGGCGATGGTGACCAGCGTGCCCGCCAGCATCGCCATGGCGTATTTGCGGAAGGCGAAGGTCGCGGCGCTGGTTTTTTCATCGCCAGCGGCCAGGCGCGTCACCATCGCGTCGGTGGTGGTCATGGCGTCGTCGACCAGCAGGGCGAGCGCGATGATGAGCGCGCCAAGCGAGATGCGCTGCATGTCGATGCCGGACACCAGCATCACCGCGAAAACCACGGCCAGGGTAAGGGGGATGGAGAGCGCCACCACAAGGCCAGGGCGCACGCCGAGGCTGAGGAAACTCATCGCCATGATGATGGCGACGGACTGCCAGAGCGAGGTCATGAAATCGGCGATGGCGTGATCCACCGTCACAGCCTGATCAGCCACCAGCGTCGCCTCGACGCCGATCGGAAGGTTGGCGATGACGCCGGCCATGGCCTTCTTGATGTTCTGGCCCAGGGCGAGAATGTCGCCGCCGTCGCGCATGGCGATGCCGAGGCCGATCGCTTCGCGACCGTTGACGCGGAACATCGGCTGCGGCGGATCGACATGGCCGCGCCGCACGGTGGCGATGTCGGCGAGGCGCACCATCCGGTCGCCCACCGGGAAGTTGACGTTGAGCAGGTCGGCTTCCGATCCGAACGCGCCGGAAACCCGCAGCGACATGGTTTCGTTGCGGGTCTGGATGGCGCCGGCGGGGCGGACCACGTTCTGGCTCTGCAGCGCCGCCAACAACGCGTTGCGGTCGATGCCGAGGTTGGCCAGTTCCCTGACGGAGAACTCGATGAAGATGCGCTCGTCCTGGGCGCCGATGATCTCGATCTTCGAAACGTCCGGAACCTGAAGCAGGCGCGAGCGCGCGGCTTCCACATAGTCGCGCAGTTCGCGACCCGAAAATCCATCGGACGTGAAGCCGTAGATGATGCCGAACGTGTCGCCGAACCGGTCATTGAACAGCGGCCCGACCACGCCGGCTGGCAGCGTGTGACGCATGTCGGTGACGAGATTGCGGACGCGATACCACGTGTCCTGCACGTCGCGCGCCGGCGTCGACTGCTTCAGATCAACGAAAATGGTTGTCACGCCGGGGCGCGTGAAGCTGCGGACCGTATCCAGGCCTGGCGTTTCCTCAAGCTGGCGCTCAAGACGCTCGGTGACCTGGGTCAGCATGTCCTCCATCGTCGCGCCTGGCCAGGCGGCGGACACCACCATGGTCTTGATGACGAAGGCGGGGTCCTCGTTGCGGCCGAGGCGCTCGAAGGCGAACACGCCCGCGGCGACGGCGATGACCATCAGATAAATGACGACGGAGCGGCTTCTGAGCGCCCATTCCGAGAGGTTGAAGCTCATCGTGTTTCCGCTCCGCCCAGACGCACCTGCTGACCTTCGCGAAGGACATTGGCCCCCGCGGTGATGACGACGTCGCCTGGGTTCAGCCCCTTGCCGATGTGCGCCGTCGCCGGATCGGAGGCCAGAACCTCGACCTTGCGCAGCGACACTGTCTGCGCCGCCGGATCAACCACCCACACGCCAGTCTCCAGGTCCTTGCCGCTCCCGCGCTGCGTCAGCGCCGTGGCCGGTATGTGAATCGCAGCCTTGCCGTCGCCGCCAATCCGCGCCGTAACAGCGGCGCCGAGGCGGAAGGCGGGCGACGGATCGGACAGGCCGACCCGCACCGTGAATGTTCGCGTCACAGGGTCCGCCTGCGGGGAAATCTCCCGCACGCGGCCATGCGCCGTCACGCCCGCCTGGCCCGCCAGCATGACCGTGGCGGCATCGTCGAGATGCAGGGAGCGGACCACATCCGCCGGCGCCTCAAACACCGCGTCGCGGCCATCGCGTCGCGCGAGCTGGATGATCATTCGCCCAGGAGCCACTACTTCGCCGGGCTCGGCGCCGACGCGCGTCACCACGCCAGGGGCGTCAGCCCGGAGCGTGGTAAAACCCACGATATCCTCGGCCGAGGCGACGCGCGCCTGCGCGGCCGTCACCTGGGAGCGGGCCGAGAGCCGGGCCTGCTCCGCCGCCTCAAAGTCAGCCCGCGTGGCGACGTTGCGCGCCAGCAACTGGCTCTGCCGCTGATATTGTCCGTCCGCCTCGCGCCGAAGCCCCTCCGCCGACGCCAGCGCGGCCCTTGCCGCGCGCAAGTCATTCAGCTCGTTTTCCGGATCAAGCCTGGCGACAACGTCGCCTTCGCGCACCGTCGCGCCGACGCCCGCATGTCGCTCAGCCATGCGGCCGCCAATGCGGAAAGAGAGATCGACCCGGTCCTGCGCTTCGATGTGGCCGGTGAAGCCAAGGGCGGGGGCTGGAGGCTGGCTTGCGACGGTGACAGTCCGGACCGGCCGGACAGGCGCTGGAGGCGCCTTCGCGTCTTCCCGCCCACAGGCAGACAGCACGACGCCCGTGACGACGAGCGTTGAAACGACAAGATAGCGCGACAGCGCGCCGCCAGATTTTTCCGCAGCCTGTCCAGACACATTATTTCCCTGAAAGGTCATGGACCCGGAGGGCCCGCATGGGGCATTCACATTGTCCGCCAGTATATTCACTTAGGCCACAATAGCCGCCGATGACAACGCGGATTGTCGATAAAGTGTGTATGTTTTTTGGGAGAAATACATGCGAACCGGCCTCGTCTGGACCGCTGCGTCCCGCTGGCGGGCCGGGCGCGTCGGGGAAAGGCGATTGCGTCGGAGAGGCGTGGTTCCTGGACGGCGCGCGGCAGGGGGAGCCGCTGCGTCCCGATGCGTTGCCCGGCCGATTCGCCGGCTGAAGCTGTCTCTTGCGATGGCTCCGCCCCGCTGTCATGAGTGCTTCCACAAGTCGTCGCGGCTTTGTCGTCGGCCTTGACCTGAGGTCGCGAAGAGGAGGCCGGACCGGTTCGGCTTGGGGGGAGTGGGTATGGAGAGCGCTGGCAGGGGATCGATCTCGACGGCCATGATCGTGCTGATCGCGGTCATCCTTGTTTTCGGGTGTATATATTATGCGGGCGCGGTCATAGCGCCGGTCGTGTTCGCCATGTTCATGATCGCCCTGATGTGGCCGTTCCAGAGCTGGATGCAGAAGCGCATGCCGAAAGGACTGGCGCTCGCCCTGAGCATGCTGGTGGTCGCGGCCGTTTTTCTGGTGTTCGGCTGGATCGTCGCCTGGGGCTTCGGGCGCGTCACCCGCTGGATCATCGCCGACGCCGGGCGCTTTCAGGCGCTTTACGCCATGGGCGTCGCCTGGCTCGAGGGGCACGGCATCGCCGTGGCCGGACTTTGGGCGGAGCACTTCAACGTCGGTTGGGTCGTGCGCGCCGCGCAGCAGGTCACGGGCCGGTTCAACACCACCCTGAGCTTCTGGATCGTCGTGTTCGTCTACGTGGTCCTTGGCCTGCTCGAGGTGGACGACGCGTCCCGCAAGGTGCGCGCGCTCAGGAACCAGACCGTGGCGGGCGTGCTGTTGCGCGGCTCCAGCGAGACGGCGGCCAAGCTGCGCAGATATATGGGCGTGCGGACGGTGATGAGCCTCATGACTGGCGCGCTCGTCTGGGTCTTCGCGACCGCGGTCGGCCTGCCGCTCGCGGCGGAGTGGGGCGTCATGGCCTTCGCGCTGAATTACATCCCGTTCATCGGGCCGCTGGTGGCCACCGTCTTTCCCACCCTGTTCGCCATGGCCCAGTTCCAGTCCTGGGAAGCGGTGCTGGTGGTCTTCGCCTGCCTCAACCTGATCCAGTTTGTCGTCGGCAGCTATCTTGAACCCCGCGTTGCTGGCTCGGCGCTGTCCATGTCGCCATTCCTGGTGCTGTTCTCGGTGTTTTTCTGGAGCTACCTGTGGGGGATTCTCGGCGCCTTCATCGGCGTGCCGGTCTCCATCGCGATGCTGACCTTCTGCGCCCAGCATCCGTCGAGCCGCTGGTTCTCCGATCTGCTTGGCGCGCCGCCAAAAGGCGCGGTCGCGGCCGGCTGACCATTTTGGGGGGCAGTTGGTTTTTCGGGCAAAACCTGTGGGTCGGCCGAGGCATGTCGCCTATGTTGGCGTCGGCCGGTTCCGGCCTCTCTGAGCGGCGTCCGGAATCAAAACGGCAAACCCGCCCCGAAGCATGGCGTCGTCATCTTCCGATGACGCGGTCGTGCGACAGCCGGTTGCGCCGGGCGCCCCCGGGAGGCAGTGTAGCCTGTCAGATCCCGGGCAGGCGCTTTGCGCGCGAAGGCGTGGGCTCCCAGCGGTTGCCCGGGACGCTGCTTTCCTCATCTGTATAGCGGAGTACTCCCGTGTCTGATCTCGTCGTCGTTGTTTATCCGGATGAACAGAAGGCGGAGGAGATCCGTCAGCGTCTGTTCGAGCTGCAGAAAGAATATCTGATCAGGATTGGCGACGCGGTGATCGCCGTCAAAAACGAGAAGGGCCATGTCAAGCTCAACCAGCTGATGAACACGACAGCGGTTGGGGCGGCGTCGGGCGGCCTTTGGGGCCTGCTCATCGGCGCGATTTTCCTGATGCCTCTCGTTGGCGCGGCGATCGGCGCGGCCTCTGGCGCCGTTGGCGGCGCGCTGACCGACTTCGGCATCAACGACAAGTTCATGAAGGAGCTGGGCGAGAAGCTGCAGCCCGGCAACGCCGCCCTGTTCGTGCTGGTGCAGGGCGTGACTGGCGACAAGGTGCTGGAAGAGTTGCGCGGCACGGGCGGCGAGGTGCTCAAGACATCGCTCGATCACAGCAAGGAGCAGGCCCTGCGCGAGGCGCTCGCCGCGCACCCGATTACGCCGGAAGCGGCGGCTGGAACGCCGGCTGCGCCGACCTCCTGACCATCCGGAAGCGGATATCGTCGTTTTGCATGTGGCCGGGCCTGTCCCGGCCACATGTGTTTTACGACCGCCTCCCGCGGTGCGGGGGACACGCCCCCCGAACGCCGGGCAGGACGCGCCCGTCAGGATGCATGGAGCTCCAGGCCGCCGTTTTCGGCGATAAACCCGATGACGGCGTCGAGGCCCGCGCCGCGCGACAGGTCGGTGAAGCCAAACGGACGGGCGCCGCGCATGCGGGCGGCGTCGGCGCGCATGACGTCGAGATCGACGTTCACATAGGGGGCCAGGTCGCTCTTGTTGATGACGAGGAAGTCCGAGCGGGTGATGCCCGGGCCGCCCTTGCGCGGTATCTCCTCGCCCTGGCAGACGGAGATGACATAGAGCGTCAGGTCCGCCAGGTCGGGTGAGAACGTCGCGGCGAGATTGTCGCCGCCCGACTCGATAAACACGATGTCGAGATCGGGAAAGCGACGGTTCATCTCCGCGATGGCCTGCAAATTGATCGAGGCGTCCTCGCGGATCGCCGTGTGCGGGCATCCGCCAGTTTCGACGCCCATGATGCGATCCTCCTGCAACGCCTGCCGGCGGGCGAGGATCAGCGCGTCTTCCCGGGTGTAGATGTCATTGGTGATGACGGCGATGGAAAAGCGGTCGCGCAGCGCCTTGCACAGACGCTCGGTCAACGTGGTTTTCCCGGAGCCGACGGGGCCGCCGATGCCGATGCGCAGGGGTCCGTTTCTGGAAGTCATGAACGCTGTCGCCTCAAATGCCTCCAGGCGGAGCGCGCGGCGTTCCGTATGGAGGTGAGTTGCCCTTCGAAGCGTCTTCCCGCGAAACGACCATCCCGTCGGGAAAACGCGTGATTGCAAAGTTTATGGAGCAATATTCCGGCGAAGTCTGGCGGAGTTTGCTCCAGCATCCCGCGCCCTGGCCCAAACCGTCCATTCGGCAGAAGTGGGCCTGGCGGGGGGCTGTCGCCCCAGGGGGGTGTCAATCGTGGCGATGATCGTGGCTGTGATGCGTATGCCCGTGATGTTCCTGTTCGTGATGCGCATGCCCGTGGTCATGTCCGCCATGGCCGGAATAGGCGCCGCGCACGGGCTGGAATGGCGCGACGATCTCGCTGACCCGCGCGCCGAGGCCTTCAAGCATGGCGCGGATGACGTGGTCGCGCAGGATCAGGATCCTGTCTGTCGTGATGTCCGCGGCCAGATGGCGGTTGCCAAGGTGCCAGGCCAGTTGGACCAGATGCAACGGGTCCTGGGCCCGCACGTCATAGAGCGGCTCATCGGCGGCCGTGATGGCGATGGCGCCGCCGCAATCGGTCAGCAGGGCGTCCCCGTTGTCGAGCGCCACAGTGACAGGAAGGTCGACCAGCGCCCGCGCGCCGTCATTCAGCCCGATCGTCCGCCGTCGCAGGTGTCGCTCGTCGTGCGCCAGGGTCGCGTGGCCGACAATAAACTTTCCGTCAGCGCCGCCCTCGGATGCACGCCGCACGGCAATTGCCTTCAACATGAAGCGCCTCGCTCTGAAAAGCCGGGATTTCGCCGCGCGGCAGGCTTTGTTCCGGGGATTGGGACCCGTTCCGTCCGCCGATTTCCCAATATTGGCGTCGAAATGCGCGGTTGCCGCAGCAAGGTACCTGAACATGTATGAATGTTCACAGTCACGTTGAACAAAAATCGCGATAAAAGTTGTTGCCATGCGTGAGAGCCACGCATACTCCAGATGGGAACGGGAGGCGCCGCATGGTCCTGCTCCAGCTAGCTGACATGCCACCTGCCGGGACGGAGCCAGCCGTCGCGCCCGGGGCCTCGGGACGTCGCAGTTGGCCGGCGGAGCTGGAATTGTGGTTTGCGCCCCTGGCTGGCAGAACCCGTCTGGTCCGGCGGCGTCATTCCGGGCCGCTGCTGGTGCAGAAGCCGTTTTATCCTGAAAAGGATGGCAGCTGCCACGTCTACCTGCTGCACCCGCCCGCCGGCGTTGTTGGCGGCGATCGTCTTGACCAGCATTTCCACGTTGAAGACGGCGCGCGCGTGGTTCTGACCACGCCCGGGGCCACGCGTTTCTACCGCAGTCCTGGCGACATTGGCGTCCAGTCGACGCGGTTGGAGATCGGCGCCGGCGCGGTTTGTGAATTCCTGCCGCAGGAAACCATCATTTTCGCAGGCGCCAACGCCCAGGTCGACACCAGGGTCACGCTGGCGCCGGACGCCGTCTACGCCGGCTGGGACTTCATCTGCCTGGGCCGCCCGGCGGCTGGCGAGGGCTTCACGGCCGGAAGGCTGGCGCAACGCATTGAAATTGTCCGGGACGGCAGGCCTGTCTGGTTCGAACGCATGGTCCTGTCAGGGGATTCGCCACAACTTTCCGCCGCGTTCGCCCTTTCCGGTCAGCCAACCGTGGGTGCGATGGTCTATGCTGGCGCGCTACCCGGGGACGCGGCCGAGCGGGTGCGCGCCGCTGTCGATGACCGGCGCCAGGGCATGTCCCGGGGCATGTTTTCGGTGAGCCAGCTGGAGGACGTGGTGGTCTGCCGCTACCTCGGGCCGCGGGTTGGCGACGGCAAGGCCCTGTTCATTCAGGCCTGGGACATTCTGAGACGGTTGGGGCAGGGCAAGCCTGCCAGCGCCCCGCGCATCTGGGCGACATGACACACGCGAACTGACACAGCGAGGGTCGGGGAATGGAACTGCTACCACGCGAAAAAGACAAGCTCCTGCTGTTCACCGCGGGCTTGCTGGCGGAGCGCAGGAAAGCGCGCGGCGTCAAGCTCAACTATCCGGAAGTCATCGCCTACATTTCCCTGGCGATCCTCGAGGGCGCACGCGACGGCAGGACCGTCGCGGATCTGATGTCCTATGGCGCGACGCTTCTGACCCGTGACGACGTCATGGAGGGCGTGCCCGAGATGATCCATGACATCCAGGTGGAGGCGACATTCCCGGACGGAACCAAGCTGGTCACCGTTCACAATCCGGTTCCGTGAAAGCGCTGCGTCATGATCGAAAGGGCTGCGTCATGATTCCGGGCGAATTTTTGCTTGAGGACGGCGAGATCGAGCTGAACGCCGGTCGTGAGATCCGCAGGATCGACGTCGCCAACACCGGGGACAGACCCATCCAGGTCGGCTCCCACTATCATTTCTATGAAACCAACACGGCGCTGAAGTTCGATCGCCAGCAGGCGCGCGGTTTCCGCCTCAATATTCCCGCCGGCACCGCCGTTCGCTTCGAGCCCGGCCAGGACCGCACGGTGGAGCTGGTCTCCCTTGCTGGCGATCGCGTCGTTTACGGCTTCAACGCCCTGGTCAACGGAAAGCTGGAGGTCTGAGATGACGCGCATCACACGCGAAACCTACGCCTCGCTCTATGGGCCGACCAAAGGCGACCGCGTTCGCCTCGCCGACACGGACCTGGTGATCGAGATCGAGGACGACCGCACCGTTTATGGCGAGGAGGTGACCTTCGGCGGCGGCAAGGTGATCCGCGACGGCATGGGCCAGGGCCAGGGCCTGGCGGCCGAGGTCGCTGATCTGGTCATCACCAACGCCATCATTCTCGACCACTGGGGGATCATCAAGGCTGACGTCGGCGTCAAGGACGGACGGATCAGCGGCATCGGCAAGGCCGGCAATCCCGATATCCAGCCTGGCGTCGACATCGTCATCGGTCCGGGCACCGACGTCATCGCCGGCGAGGGCAAGATCCTGACCGCTGGCGGCATCGACACCCACATCCACTTCATCGCGCCGCAACAGGCGGAAGAGGCCCTCGCCAGCGGCACCACCACGCTGGTTGGCGGCGGCACGGGCCCATCCGTCGGCACGCTGGCGACGACCGTCACGCCAGGGCCGTGGTACATCCACCGCATGCTGCAGGCCATCGATGAGCTGCCGATTAACGTCGGTCTGCTCGGCAAGGGCAACGCGGCGCTGCCGGAGCCGCTGCGCGAGCAGATTCGCGCCGGCGCCATCGGGCTGAAACTGCACGAAGACTGGGGCACCACCCCGGCGGCGATCGACAACTGCCTGTCGGTGGCTGACGAAATGGACGTGCAGGTCGCCCTGCATTCCGACACGCTGAATGAGAGCGGCTTCGTCGCCGACACCTTCGCCGCCATGAAGGGGCGGGCCATCCACTCCTTCCATACGGAAGGCGCGGGCGGCGGCCACGCGCCGGACATCATCACCGCCGCGGGCCAGGAGAACATCCTGCCGGCCTCCACCAATCCGACCCGGCCCTACACCATCAACACCATCGACGAGCATCTCGACATGCTGATGGTGTGCCACCACCTCAGCCCGCAAATTCCCGAGGACGTGGCTTTCGCCGAGTCGCGCATCCGCAAGGAAACCATCGCCGCCGAGGACATCCTGCACGATCTCGGCGCCTTCTCGATGATGTCGTCCGACTCCCAAGCCATGGGCCGCATCGGAGAAACCACAACCCGTTGCTGGCAGACCGCCCACAAGATGAAAGTGCAGCGCGGCCCGCTGCCCGAGGACAACGGCCGGAACGACAACTTCCGCTGCAAGCGCTACATCGCCAAATACACTATCAACCCGGCGATCACCCATGGCTTCGCCCACGAGATCGGCTCGATCGAGGTCGGCAAGCGCGCCGATCTGGTGCTCTGGAAAACCGCGTTCTTCGGCGTCAAGCCGTCGCTGGTGATGCTCGGCGGCATGATCGCCATCGCGCCCATGGGCGACCCAAATGCGTCGATTTCCACGCCGCAGCCGGTGCACTACCGCCCCATGTACGCGGTGCTTGGCGGCGCGCGCGGCGCCACCGGCGTCACCTTCGTGTCCCAAGCGGCGCTCGACGACCGGATCGGGGACAAGTTGCGGCTGGACAAGCAGCTGGTGGCCGTGAAGGGGACGCGCGGCGTGCGCAAGAAGGACATGGTCCACAATTCCTTCACGCCCAGGATCGAGGTGGATCCGCAAACCTATGAAGTGCGGGTCGATGGCGAACTGATCACCTGTGAGCCGGCTGAAAGCCTGCCCATGGCCCAGCGCTATTTCCTGTTCTGAAGCCAGGGAAAATATCGGGCGGGAGGCGCGATTGACCAGCGTGTCCCCCGCCCGGGCGAAAAGAGCCGGCGGGGTGTTTAGGGGGAGGGCGTAACGTGAGCCAGGCGAATCTGCCGTCAATCGACATGTTTCGTGATCATCCGGCGCTCGGCTTCATCGACTGGTGCCTGCGGGGCGTCGGACAGGTTGTGTTCCAGAACAACCCGATGTCAGGGTTGATCATCCTGCTGGCCCTGTTCTTCAACTCCTGGATTTACGGCCTGATCTGCATCGCGGGCGTGGTCGCCGCCACGTTGATGGCGTTGGCGCTGCAGGCGGACCGGGGGCTGATCCGCGATGGTCTGTTCGGTTTCAACGGCGCGCTGGTCGGGCTGGCGCTGGTGGCGTTCACCAGCGCTGATTTCCGCGTCGGCCATGTGCCGTCAGGTTGGATGGTGGTGTATCTGCTGTTCGCCGCGGCCATGACCTCGGTGGTGTTTCAGGCGTTGTCCACCTTGCTGGCCCCGCACAAGGTGGCCGCGCTCACCGCGCCGTTCGTGCTGACCGGCTGGCTGTTCCTGTTCGCCGTGCTGAAATTCGCGTCGATCGAAGCCGGCCCCCTGGCGAAGCCGGTGTCGCCCGAGCAGTATGACGCGGCCGTCGCCTATGTGCTGCCGACCTGGTACATGGGCGTTGGCAATGGCGTCGGTCAGATCTTCTTCCAGGACAACTGGATCTCCGGCTACCTCATTGTTATCGGCATCGCCGTCAACTCGCGCATTTCGGCGGGCATGGCCCTGATCGGCGCCGCCGTCGCGGCGCTGGTGGCGGCGCTGTTCGGCGGGCCGGAAGGCGCCATTCGCGACGGCCTGTTCGGCTACAACGCCGCGCTGACCGCCATCGCCCTTGGCGGCTTCTTCCTTGTTCTGACCTGGCGCAGCTTTGTTTACGCCCTGTTCGGCGTCGTGATTTCAACCTGGCTGTGGGCGTCGATCGCCATCTTCCTGAAGCCAATCGGCATGCCGGTGCTCACCTCGACCTTCGTGCTCGTCACCTGGCTGATGCTGCTGGGTCAGTACGGCTTCAGGGCTCTGGTTCCGGTGCCGCCAGCGGAAGCGACAACGCCGGAAGACAACCTGCGCCGGCATCGCGCGGCAGCTCGCGTGGGATCGTCGTAGACCGGCTTCGTCGGCATGGGGCGAACAAGGCCCGCCGGGCGAGCAGGCCGTTTCCTCCCGGAGCGCCGGCGGGGAAGCCAGAACCGCCGTCCGGCATGGCTGCCGGAGAGCCGGTCTCAGGAGCGGAACAGACGGCTATACTGGTCCTCGTGCCATGCGCTCGCCATGGCCAGCGCCACGGAGACATTGCCGATCCCGTCATCGTCCGTATCGCGCGCCCGCGTCACCGCGCGCGTGATCATCGCCGGAGCGGCGACCAGAATGCGCTGACCGGCGGTATGGCCAAGCGGAACCAGACGGATGGCCGCCGCGACCTGAGCTTCCGCCGCGCTCCAGACCAGACCGGAGAGGGCCTGTGTCGCCGGAACCTGCCAGTGACATGCGGCGATGGCGAACGCGGCCGGCCAGGAAAGCTGTGGGCGGCAAAGTTCGGGACGCGGCGACAGCCCGGCGCCCGGGGCGGCGTATTCCCTGGCCAGCGGAACCTCAAGGTCGATGAGCAGGCGCAGCATCGCCTCGCCCATGCGCCGGTCCTCCTGCTGCAACTCCCGGCTTTCCCTGCCGGCCGTCAGCCAGGCGTCCGCCGAGCGGAAACGCGCGTGGTCGCCGGCGCGGAGCGCCGCCATCATGCGCAGGAACAGGGCGCCGTCAAACACGGCGTAGCTGTGCTCCAGCGTTCCAAAGATCCAGTCGCGCGCCGTTGCCTCATCGTGGACCCAGCCCGCATGCACCGCCGCCTCCAGCCCGCGCGAGTAGGAGAAGGCGCCGACGGGAAGACTCTGGCTGACCAGACGGAGCAGATGCAGCGGCAAGGGGGATTCGCCGGGAGCGTTCATCGCGTCAGCGCGCTCCATCCGCCGCCGGCAACGTAAACAGCGAGGAAATAATACACCACATAAAGCACATAGGTCTGGCCGTTGCCGGTGTAGGGCCGGCGGGCGAGGTTGGCGACAGCGTTGGCGCCTGCGGCGACGCCCTCCCAGAACATGATGGCGACCGGCGGCAGCGAGCGCCCGATCACCATGCGGTAATGGGCGTAGAACCGGGGCAGGCCCCCTGTCGCCGCCTTGCGTCGCCAGAGCAGCCAGAAGCCGGCGAACAACAGGGCGGAGGCGCCGAGCGCCGCCAGCAGCGCCGGCGTTGGATTCCAGGCGGCGTAGATTTTCTCCAGCGACATGCCTTCCCAGACCAGCCCCGCGGCGAACTGGGGGTCGATGGCGGCGGACACTGGCTCAAACAGCAGCTTAGGAAACAGCGACAGCACGATGATGCCAGCCGCCAGCAGCGCCTGCGGCGCCAGCAGGAAGACCGAGGCCTCCCGCACCTGTTCCTGCCCCTCGGCGCGTGGGCCGGCGAACAGTCCCTGGATCAGGCGGATCATGTAGAGGAAGCCAAGGAACGTGCCGAACAGACTGGCGATCGCCAGCAGGTTCCAGCCCTGTTCCATCATGGCCGCGAGCAGCAGCCATTTGCCGCCGAACCCCATCAGGGGCGGCAGGCCCGACATGGAAACCACGGCGAGGCACATCATCACGAAGGTCAGGGGCATCGCCCGGACGAGACCGCCCGTGCTGACGAAGCGGCGGGCGCCGGTCCTGGCGACGATTCCCGCCACGCCAAGGAACAGTATGCCCTTCACCATCAGATGGTTGGCCACCAGGTAAAGCGCCGTGACCCAACCAAGGTGGCTCATCAGCGCGATGGCGATGATGATGTAGCCAAGCTGGCTCATGCTGGAGCAGGCGAGCAGGCGTTTGAAGTCCTGCTGGCGCAGCGCCATGAGCGCGCCGCCGATGACGGTGAGCAGACCGATCCACGCCATCACGTGGGCCAGTTCCAGCTTCACCCCGGTGCGGATCGCCAGATAGGTGACGAGGAGCAGGCCGTAGATGGCGACCTTGCTGATGACGCCCGAGAGCATGGCGGACATGTCGTCCTCGGCTTCAGCATAGCTGCCCGGCAGCCAGACGTGCGCGCCAAGGACGCCAGCCTTGATGAGGAAGCCGGCGACCAGCAGGGCGAAAGCAACTTCCATCTCACCGCCTGGAAGGCGCAGGGCGGCCAGCTCCAGGGCGCCAGCGTTCGCCGCGACGGTCGCGAAGCCCGCCATCAGGAAATACGCCGCCGCGAGCGAGAACAGCAGGAAGGTCAACAGGTAACGGCTGGCGCGCGGGCTTCTGGCGATCAGGAAATAGCTGGCGAGGGTGACCAGCTCCCAGGAAAAAAAGAAGCTGAGGCTGTCCTGCGCCCGCAAGAGCGTCATGATCGCCAGCAGCAGCGTGGCCATCAGGGGATAAAAACCCGGTCGCGCGTCGGCGCGATACAGGCTGGCGGCGGCGATGACGACGCCGCCGGCAAGCAACAGGTTCGCGAACAGGGCGGCGATTCCGGTGATCGGCCAGATCAGCCACAAACCGGCGGCCAGCGTCGCCAGCAGCATGGCGACGGCTTTCAGCCGGCCAGGCAGGACGCTGTCAACGGCGAACAGGATGGCCCCGGCAAGGAGGGGCGTAAACAGCCATTGCACCGCGACCCCGGCCATGTCGGCGGCAAGGCCCCCCGCCGCCAGCAGGAGCAGTCCGGCCGCAAGCGGCGGCAGCAGCCGGCTGGCGTCAGTCTCTGGTTGACTGTCCACGTGGCCCGCGCGGGCGCTGGTGTTGTGCCGGAGCGTCAGGCCGAACCAGCGAAACATGTAGGCTGCTTCCAGCAGGGAGCCGACAAGGACGATCATCGTCCATTGGTGGGCGCCGGCGGCGGTGAGCCGCATCACCAGCTCCCACTTCGCCCAGAAGCCCGGGAATGGCGGCAGGCCGGCGATGGCGACAATCAACAGCCCGAGCAGGGCCAGCGTCAGCGGGCGGTTGCGCAATCCGGCGCGGCTGTCGATTTTCTCCATGCCGAGCGTTTCGGCCAGCCAGAACAGGCCCGCCTTCGCCAGCAGGTGATTGACGAAAAGGCCGCCGATCACCAGCGGCGCCGCCGCGGCGGCGTCAATTTGCGCCAACGCGCCCAGGGCCAGGGTCATCAGGCCCATCTGGCCAATGGAGGAATAGCCGAGCAGACGCTGCGTCCGGGTCTGCGACAGGCCGATGAGGTTGGAGAACAGGAAGGTGACGGCGCCCGAAAAGGCGATGATCCCAAGTTGCGCCCCGAAGAGCGGCGACAGTTTGAGCAAAGCGAAAAACACCCCGGCGGATACGCCGACTGAAACCATGGCGGCGATCCCGCCAGGCGCCGTTTCGTAGACGTCCAGTCCCCAGCCGTTGGCGGGGAAGGGTTTCAGTTCGATCAGCAGTCCCGCCAGCAGCATCAGCAGGGCGGCGACGGCCATGGGACGGTTCAGGGCGCCTGCGCCAGCGATCAGTTCGTCGATATTGAGCGTGCCGGCGACATGGTACAGCAGCACCGAGCCGACGAGGAACAGGCTGGAGGCCACCACCGTCGCCATGATGTACTTGAAGGCGGCGGCCAGAGCCGCTGGCGCCTGCGACAGGCCAAGCAGTCCGTAGGTGGCGATCGACACAATCTCCAGGAACACGAACAGGTTAAACAGGTCCCGGGTCATGATCATGCCGTCTATCCCCATCACCAGGATGAGGTAGAGCAGCAGCGCCCCGTAGGAGCCGCGCAAACGGTCCCACAGGCGCCACGCCCCGAGCAGCGCCGTGACATTGACGCTGACGGCGAAGAACGCCTCCCACAACCCGAGGCGCAGGTTGATGGAGACTGGCGGCATGGCGCCCGCCGTCAGCACCTCGATAGCCGGTTCGCCCGCCAGCAGGCGCAGAAGTCCGGCGCCGCTGGCCAGCACGATGCCGCCGAGCGCGAGAAAAAATCCGCCGGCCAGCCATCCCTTGCCAAGCCGGTGCAACAGCGGCAGCGCGAAGCCGCCGCCCAGCCCGAACAGGAAAATGCCAAGCGGGTGAAACGCCGCGGCTACCATTTTGATTCCGTGAAGGCGTCGATCGACAGGGTTTTCTTCGCCGCATACAGGCGGATGGCGAAGGCCAGCATCACCGCCGTGACCGAGAAGCCAATGACGATCGCCGTCACCACCAGGGCGGAGGGAACCGGATCAATGGCGCGCGCGCCGGCCTCGCCAAGGCCCAGCGCCGTGTCGATGATCGGCGCGGTGGCCCCGGTGACGTAGCCGCTCGCCACCATCACGATGTTGAAGCCCGTGCCCATGAGCACGAAGCTGATGATGATGCGCATGATATTGCGGTGGGTCAGCATGCCCCACAATCCGGTCAGCGTCAGGCCAAAGCCGGTGATCATCAGAATGGTGGAGACCGGAATGCCCGTTATCATGGCCGCCTCGCTCAACTTCTGAACCTGTCGATGATGACACTCAGCTCAGCGCCAACCTTGACGCCAAGCAAGGCGGAGATGAGCGGAATCGCTCCGGCGCTGATGAAGGCGCCGAACTGACCTTTCGGGAGAAAGCGCGGGTCAAGAAAACCACCGGCCAGGACCAGTCCCAGCACGCCGAGGCAGACGTAGAGCACGCCGGCCGCCGATTCGATGACGCCCAGAAGCGCCGTGTTGAGCGTCGCGGACGGGCTCGCCACCAGCATCAACATCACGCCCGAGGCCACGATCGCGCCGCCCTGAAAGCCGCCGCCGGCCGACAGGTGGCCATTGACGATCACGTAGGCGCCGAAGGTGAAAATCAGCGGCAGCAACACCATCGCGCCGGTCGTGACGATTTCGCCGGCCGGCGGGCGCGCGTCCCGGCCCCCGGCCGCCGCGCCGCCGGCGCTGTCTTTCTTCAGCAGCAGGCCGATGCTCGCGGCCACCATGAACAGCACCGCCACCTCGCCCAGGGTGTCGAAGCCGCGCCACGAGATCAGAATGCCGGTGACGACATTGGGCGCGCCAAGCTGGGCCGGAACCTCGGTGACGTAATGGCGCGCCAGCGGGCGCAGGGCCTGCAACTCAACGTAGTCGCCGATGACGCCCATGAAGACGAGGGCCATCAACGCCACGGCAAGGACGGCGAAGGCGCGCTTCATCATGGCGCGGCCCTCCCGTCGTCATCCCGCCCGGGCTCCCGCGCCATGCGCTTGCCAGCCTCATGTTCGGCGAGCGCGTCCGCGCCGGTGGAAGGCGCCGTTGGCGTCCGTATCAGCCAGGCGGCGCGGGACAGGGCATGGGACGAAACCGGGTTGGTCATCAGCACGAAGCCGATGACCAGCCCCAGCTTCAGGGCCCAGCCCGGATGATGGACGGCCAGTCCGGCCAGCACCAGAATATTGCCGAGAGTAGTGGCCTTGGTGCCCGCCTGGATGCGCGTGAAGGCGTCAGGCATGCGCAACAGGCCAAGACCCGCCGAAAACAGGAACATGGCGCCCAGCAGGATGATGAGGCTGCCAAGCAGGTCGGTCATTCCACGCCTCCGGCGCCGGTTTTGCGAATGGCGTAAATGAACACGAAAGTGCTGAGGCCACAGCCGATGGCCGCTTCCGCCATCGCCACGTCCGGCGCGGCCAGCAGCAGGAAGGACACGGCCGCGAACAGGCTCGCAAGGCTGGAGCTCACCATCGCCGCCATCAGATTGTTGAGGCACACCGCGAGCACGCCGCTGAGCAGGATGCCGGCGCAGACCACAAGGATCAGGAGCTCCAGCATGTCAGAGCCCCTTTTCCAGGAAGCGGGCGATGGCAAGCACGGCCAGAAAACTGAGCAATCCATAAACCAGCGCCACGTCGATATAGACAAAGCGGCCGGAGACGTGAGCGTAGAGGGCGATCAGCGACAGTGAAATCACGGTCAGCATGTCGATGGCGACGATGCGGTCGACGAGGGTGCGGCCAATGGCCAGCCGGACGCCGCCAAACAGCAACGCCATGAAAATCAGCGCCGCGGCGATCTGGGTGATGACGGCTGCCAGGGAGGCGGTCCAGGAAGAATCAGCCAAAGACCTTCTCCAGATGCCGCTCGAACGGCGCGACGATCGCCTCGGTCGCCGCGTCGGTATCCGTGGTCTTCACGTCAAGCCAGTGGACGAATAGCAGATCGTCCTCCAGCGCCAGCACCAGGGATCCCGGCGTCAGCGCGATGGTGTTGGCGAGCGCGAGGCGTCCAAGGGGAGAGACAAGGCGCGTGCGGACCTGAACAATGCCGGGGTTGATGTCGATGCGCCGCGCATAGACATAACGCAGCATCTGCAGGTTTGCCTTGACCAGCTCAACAAGAAAAACGCCGACATACGCCAGCAGATGATACAGGCCGCGCGGCGTCCAGCGGACGCTACACCACGCGTCGTTATGTGTGGTGAACGCCCATGCCAGCGCGCCGGTGATCGCCGCGCCGGTGAGGGCGATGTCGAGCGCAAGGCTCGTATTGGCGATCGTCCACACCGCGAACAGAACCAGCCACAGCGTGAGCATGCCGTGCAGACGCGGCTTTCTGGCCCCGGCGCGCCCATCAAGGCCCGCGCGCGAACCGGCTTCACCTTCTGGAAGGCCATGTGCCGCCAAGATGCGCCCCCGTTCCTGCTTTTGCCTGCCGTCCCGAGTCGTTTTCACGGGCCTCCAGTTGCGCCTTCCTGGAGTGGAACGTTTCCTGGAGCGGGACACTGTGGCGGATGCCCGATGCACGCCGCCCCACCGCCGTATCAGGGGGTGGGGCTGGCGTTTATGTCAGGCGTAACCTGCCTGCCCCGACGGCAAAGCCGCCGGGGGGCGCCGCTGCGGCGCGCGCGCCGCGGGACCAGGCGCCGGCGTCAGCACTCCTGATAGGTGCGGCCGCGATAGACATAGCTCCTGCAGGTGGGCGTCGTCGCATTGCCGACGATGGCGCCGCCGACGCCGCCAATGGCCGCGCCAGCAAGCGCGCCGCCCGCGCGACCCGTGGCAAGGCCGCCAACCAGGGCGCCGGCGCCGGCGCCGATGGCCGCGCCGCCAATGGTGCGGTCCGTCCGGTCATTGGGGTTGCAGGCCGCCAGACCAAGCGCAAGCAGTCCGATAACGATGAGGCTCTTCATGATGATCCCCTTGATCTAGCCGGGTTGAGCAAGACGGCTGTATTTGCCGGATATCTTATAGAGTATCTGTCATATTGAAGTGCATGTGAAAGGCCAATTATATGCGTGATCCCCAACTTGTGTGATGCGCTTCGACCGGCTGGCCGCGTCCGCCGCCGCCTCGCCGGCGCCATTGGGCGATGATGCGGACGCGGGGCGTCAGGAAACAGGCTGCAGCCGGGATGGCGGCGAACTGAACCATGGAGAGGACTGGGGATGGAGGTTGACGCGGTGGCCGAAAAGGGCCTGCCGGATGGCGCGTTGCTACTGGTCGTCTGCGGGCTCGCAGCGATCTGCGTCGTATTTGGATTCGTTGTTTCGGGACCCGCGGACGTTTTTCACGGGCTCGGCAAGATCCTCTTCGTTCGCGACACGTTGATCACCGATTACATGGGGGTGGGGGGCGTTGGCGCGGCGTTCGTCAACGCCGGCCTTCTGACGCTCGTTGTGGCGGGCGTCTACCGCGTGTCCGGGGTGGCCATCGGCGGCGGGGCCATCGCCTGCCTGCTGCTGATACTGGGGTTTGCCCTGTTCGGCAAAAACCTCCTGAATATCTGGCCCATCGTCGGCGGGGTCTGGCTGTACTGCCGGTTCAAGCGGGAGCCGTTCGCGCAGCATATCAACACAGCGTTTTTTGGGTGCGCCCTTGCGCCGGTGTTCTCCGAGATACTGTTCAGTTCGCTGATGCCGATCTATCAGTCCCTGCCGCTGGCGCTCGGCTCCAGCCTGCTGATGGGATTCGTGTTGCCGCCGGCCGCCGCGCAGCTTTTTCGCGCCCATGACGGTTTCACCCTCTACAACATGGGGTTCACGGCGGGCATCGTCGGCACGGTGGCGGTGGCGATTTACCAGTCCTACGGCTTTGTGCCCCAGCCGGCGTTCATCTGGACCAGCGGCAACAATGTGTTGCTCGGCGGGTTTCTCTCGTTGCTGTTCGCGGGTCTGATCGGACTTGGGCTGTTCATCGACCGGCGGGCCTTCGTCAAAATGAAGGACCTGCTCGCCCTCGACGGGCGGTCGCCCTGCGATTTCATCGCCCTGGTCGGGCCGGGGCCGACATTCGTCAACATGGGAGCCAGCGGCTTTGTCGGAACCGCTTATGTGCTGCTGGTGGGCGGCGACCTGAACGGGCCGGTGATCGGCGCCATCCTGTCGATCGTCGGCTTCGCGGCCTTTGGCAAACACCCGCGCAATTTTATCCCGGTCATGGTCGGGGTGTTCATCGGCTCGCTGGCCAAGCCCTGGAGCGCCGGTGATCCGTCCATCGTGCTGGCGGCGCTGTTCGGCACCACGCTGGCGCCGATCTCAGGCCGTTTTGGCTGGCATTGGGGCATTGTCGCCGGCTTCATTCACTCGTCCGCCGCCCTCAGCGTCGGCGTCGTCCATGGCGGCCTCAACCTGTACAACAATGGTTTCGCCGCTGGCATCGTCGCCTCAGTCCTGAAGCCGGTGATCGTCGCCATTCAGTCCAGGTTTGGGGTCAATCCACCGGAGAGGCTTTGAAGCGCCTTTTTGCTGAACCTCTCCGGGCGCCGGGGCCGTCCCGCGTTTTTTGAAAGGCCCGGCTCCGCACGCGCCCGCAAGGCGGGCCCCGGGTTGCGTCAGCGCAGCATGCCCATCCGGGCGCCCCGGCGACGCATGGATTGACGCGCTGCTCGCGGCTCAGGGCGTCAGCGCCGCCTTCGCGCAGGGAACGCGGAAAAGAAAAAGCCTGGCCGCTGGCCAGGCTTTCTTGCGATCTGCGGCAGGCTGCGCCGGGGCTCAGCCTTCGTCGTCGTCGGTTTGCGCCGGCGGAACCAGCCCGTCGAGACCGCGCAGCAGGTCTTCCTCGCTCATGCGATCGAATTCCTGGAGGTCGTCGTCGTTGCGGGCGCTGACCGAGGAACCGATGGAGGCGCGGCTCGGCACGGCGTCCTCTTCCGGCTCGTCCACCTCAACATGCTTCTGCATGGAGTGGATGAGGTCTTCCTTGAGGTCGTCGACGGAGATCGTCTCGTCGGCAATCTCGCGCAGCGCGACAACCGGATTTTTATCGCGATCGCGATCCACGGTCAGCGGCGCGCCGGACGAGATCATGCGGGCGCGATAGCCGGCCAGCAGGACCAGTTCGAAACGGTTATCAACCTTGTCGATGCAGTCTTCGACGGTGACGCGAGCCATTAAGGGCTCCCTTCAAAGGATCTGAATGGTGCGGAATCAGGTTCAGATACACGTTGGCGCCCGCTGGCGCAAGCTTTTCCGCCCCGTGCGCCCGCCGCGGCACTTGACAGGCCGCCAGGTCGGCGCCACTGGCCGCCGCAGCGAACCAGGGCGTGAAAACGTCAGCCACCATGCGGGCGTTTCCCGGTTTTTCCTGCCGGCGCATGCTTTTCCCGCTGGCGCGCCCTGGTCATGATGCAAAACAGACGTCGCAGCATGGATGGAAACACGATGAAACCAGCTTTCACCTTCCCGGGACAGGGCAGCCAGGCTGTCGGCATGGGCAAATCGCTGGCGGACAATTTCGCGGTGTCGCGTGACGTGTTCGCTGAGGTCGACGACGCCCTTGGGCAGCGCCTGTCGCAACTGATGTGGGAAGGGCCCGCCGACGAGCTGACGCTGACCGCCAATGCCCAGCCGGCCCTGATGGCGGTGAGCATGGCGGCGATTCGGGCGCTTGAGGCTGAAGCCGGGCTCGATCTGGCGAAGGAGGCCGCGTTCGTCGCTGGCCATTCCCTTGGCGAATATTCGGCGCTGGCCGCCGCCCGCAGCCTGACGCTGGCGGATACCGCCCGGCTGCTGCGCATTCGCGGCGACGCGATGCAAAAGGCCGTGCCGGTGGGACAGGGCGCCATGGCGGCCCTGATCGGTCTGGAGTTCGACGCGGCTGACGCCGTGGCGCGCGAGGCGGCGCAGGGCGACGTCTGCTCGGCCGCCAACGACAATGGCGGCGGACAGGTGGTGATTTCCGGTTCGCGCGCGGCCGTCGAGCGCGCCTTGCCGATCGCCCAGGAGCGGGGCGCCAAGCGCGCCATGCTGCTGCCCGTATCCGCTCCCTTCCATTGCGCCCTGATGCAGCCTGCCGCCGAAGCCATGGCCGAGGCGCTGGCGAAGGTGACCATTTCCGCGCCGCTGGCGCCGCTGGTCGCCAATGTGACCGCCCAGGCGGAAACCGATCCGGACGCCATCCGCGCCAATCTGGTGAAGCAGGTGACCGGCACCGTTCGCTGGCGCGAGTGCGTGGCGTGGATGGCCGGTCAGGGCGTTGAATCGTTTTATGAGGTGGGCGCCGGCAAGGTGCTGACGGGCCTCGTGAAGCGCATCGCCAGCAACGGCAAGGGCGTGGCGATTGGCTCGGCTGATGACGTGAAGGCGTTCGTCGCCGCCCGGAGTTGAACCGGCGCGGCGGGAACCGCGTTTCTCCATTTTATCTTAATTATGACGTTATTTCAGTGTTATGGCTTGATGTATAAACGTAACGCATCAAGCCTGTTCCTCCGCTCATATGGAGTTTGGCATGTTTGATCTGACTGGCCGCAAGGCGCTTGTGACGGGCGCGAGCGGCGGTATCGGCGGGGCGATTGCCCGCGCGCTGCACGCCCAGGGCGCGGATGTGGCGCTCTCCGGCACCCGCCGGGAAGCGCTGGAGGCTCTGGCCGCCGAACTGGGCGCGCGCGCCCACGTCGTTCCGGCGGACCTGTCGAGCGTCGAATCGGTCGAGGCGTTGATCCCGTCGGCGGAAGCGGCGCTTGGCGGCCTGGACATTCTCGTCAACAATGCTGGCGTGACCCGCGATAACCTGTTCATGCGCATGAAGGACGAGGAGTGGGACGCGGTGATCGCCGTCAACCTCACCGCGTCTTTCCGCCTGATGCGCGCCGCGACCAGGGGCATGATGCGCCGCCGGTTTGGCCGCATCATCAACATCGGTTCGGTTGTCGGAACCACGGGTAATCCGGGCCAGGGCAATTACGCGGCCTCCAAGGCCGGCCTGGTGGGAATGACCAAGGCCCTGGCGGCCGAGGTGGCGAGCCGCAACATCACGGTGAATTGCGTGGCGCCTGGCTTCATCACCTCGCCAATGACCGACGCGCTCAATGACAAGCAGCGTGAAGCCATTCTGACCAATGTCCCGGCCGGGCGTCTCGGCGACGGCGGCGATGTGGCGGCGGCGGTGGCCTATCTGGCTTCGACCGAGGCCGCCTACGTCACCGGCCAGACCCTGCACGTCAATGGCGGCATGGCGATGATCTGAGGCCCCACGGGGCTGGCAGTGGAGATCCGGCGTCGGCCCGGCCGTGCGTCCGTAACCTGGGGGGGCCTGGCGACTGCGTTGTGGCGCGCGCCATGATTCGGCTGGCGGCCGGGGCTTCGGATCCGGCTGTCTTCGCGCGCCGGATCTGGCCATCCACGCCTCTGGAAAGCGCCGGAGCGCCACTCGTCAGGCGGTTTCCGGTGTGTTAACAGGGCCGGCCTGCCGCGTGGGTACTTGACGCGACAGGCAAAAGCAGGCTTGCACTAGCAATGGACAAGGCGCCTTGACGGGCAGGATTGATCCGACGATTAACGGCGCGAACTGGCCATGGCTTCCGAACCAGGCAACTCGAAGATCGGGCGGCCATACGCCATCTGCAAAATGAAACGAGGACCGAACGATGAGTGACATCGCTGAACGCGTTAAGAAGATCGTTGTCGAGCATCTCGGCGTGGAAGCCGACAAGGTCGTGGACAACGCCAACTTCATTGACGATCTCGGCGCCGACAGCCTCGACACGGTCGAACTGGTGATGGCGTTCGAGGAAGAGTTCAACGTCGAGATCCCGGACGACGCCGCTGAGACCATCGTGACGGTCGGCGACGCGATCAAGTTCCTGGAGAAGAACGCGGCCTGAGCCTGCGTCTGTTCCTGAACATTACTGGTGGTTGTTCCTGAGCTGACGCGCCAACGCGTGAATCCGCCGGGAGCGGCCGCATATCTCGGGGGCCTTGCGGCCCTCGAAGCATAACTGACCGCGTTGGACACGTTCTGTTTTTTGCACGGGTTGCTGGGTAAAAGGCAGGGCGCGCCCAAAGTATCGATGCATTCAAAAGGCGCTCCCTGCATGCGCGCGGCGATGGCTTTGCCCGTCCCGCCCATCTGCAGCCGGCTCCGGGACAGAACGGCATGACAATGAGACGGGTTGTTGTCACAGGTCTTGGCATGGTCACCCCACTTGGGGGCAATGTTGAGGCAACCTGGAGCAATGTGCTCGCCGGCAAAAGCGGCGCCAGCGCCATCACGAAGTTCGATGTCTCCGATATCGCCTGTCGCATCGCCTGCCAGATTCCGCTGGGCGATGGCTCCGCGGGAACCTTCAACGCTGACCAGTGGATGGACCCGAAGGACCAGCGCAAGGTTGATCCCTTCATCGTCTACGCCATGGCGGCCGCCCAGCAGGCGCTCGAGGACGCGGGCTGGGAGCCGAAAACCTCTGACGACCAGAACGCCACCGGCGTGCTGATCGGCTCGGGCATCGGCGGCGTTGGCGGCATTTACGAAGCGGCGACCATTCTCAATGAGAAGGGGCCGCGGCGCCTGTCGCCATTCTTCATTCCTGGCCGCCTGATCAATCTGGCCTCCGGCTACGTCTCCATCCGTCACGGCCTCAAGGGCCCCAATCATTCGGTTGTCACCGCCTGCTCGACCGGCGCGCACGCCATCGGCGACGCGGCCCGTCTGGTGGCGCTGGGCGACGCCGACGTGATGGTGGCTGGCGGCACGGAATCGCCGCTCAACCGGCTGTCGATCGCCGGATTCGCTTCCTGCCGGGCGCTGTCCACAAATTTCAACGATGATCCGACCCGCGCCTCGCGCCCCTATGACAAGGACCGCGACGGCTTTGTCATGGGCGAGGGCGCTGGCGTCGTCATCCTGGAAGAGCTTGAGCACGCAAAAGCGCGCGGCGCCAGGATCTACGGCGAAATCATCGGCTATGGGCTCTCTGGCGACGCCCATCACATCACCTCGCCGGCAGAAGACGGCGACGGAGCCTATCGCTGCATGCAGGCGGCGCTGAAGCGCGCCGGCATTTCGGTCTCGGACGTCGACTACGTCAACGCGCACGGCACCTCGACGCCGTTGGGCGACGAGATCGAGCTGCGCGCTGTCGAGCGGCTGCTCGGCAATTCCGCCAGCAAGATCTCCATGTCGTCGACCAAGTCGTCGATCGGCCATCTGCTGGGCGCCGCTGGCGCGGTCGAGTCGATTTTCGCCATTCTGTCCATCCGCGACCAGATCGTGCCGCCGACTCTCAATCTCGATAACCCATCCGTGGAAACGACGATTGACCTGACGCCGCACGTGGCCCGTCAGCGTGACGTGAATGTGGCGCTGTCGAACTCCTTCGGCTTTGGCGGCACCAACGCCTCCGTGATCTTCCGCGGCTTCGCGGCCTGATCAGGCCTGCTCCGCCTGGCCGGCGCGTTTTCGTCGCAATCGACGTTCATGCTCCGCGCCAGTTTCGAGACCGCCAGAAACGGGTTGCCTCTGGACCGGGGGGCCATCTGGCGGTCAATGCGAAGGGTTGGGCGCGCAGCCGCTGGCGGAATGGTACAGTTCCGCGGGCTGGACGTCAGGCAGCCGATTCGTCTGCCTGACGCGACGCTGGCGCCATCTGACGCTCCCGATACATGTCTTCTGGACCTGTGCAGCAGGTTCGTCCCCAAAACGGTGATTCCGGGCATCGTGGATCAGGCATGTGAGCCGGAGCGGTTTTGAACGGACCAGGGATGAGCGACAACAACAGGACGTCCATTGGCAAGGCAAACCCCGCTCCGGAGAAAGGCGCGCGGGTCCGTTCGCTGAAAAGCCCGACGGAAGCCATCAAGCCGGAGGCCGTGCCGCCGCCTCCGCCGTCGCGCCGGCGTCGTGATCGCGGTGGTTTCGTCAATGGCGTGAGCAATTTTCTCACCGCGATCGTGGTCGGGGCCGTGGCCATCGGCGGCGGCGTCTATGTGCTCAAGAGCGAGTTCAACGCCGCCGGACCGCTGACGGCGGACAAGGTCGTGATGGTCAAGGGCGGCGCCCGGGCCGTGGCCGATTCGTTGCAGCGCGAAGGCGTGATCTCCCAGCCGACCCTCTTCCTCGCCGGCGTCTACGTCTCCGGCGTCAACGACGAGGTGAAGGCCGGCGAATACCTGTTCCGCAAGGGCGCCAGCCTGCGCGAGGTCATGGACACCCTCGTCAGCGGCAAGACGGTGCTGCACAATTTCACCGTGCCGGAAGGGCTGACCAGCGAGCAGATCGTTTCCCGTTTGCGCGAGGTCGATCTGCTGACCGGCGACATCACTGAAATCCCGCCGGAAGGCGCCCTGTTGCCGGAGACCTACAGGATTTCTCGCGGCGCCTCACGCCAGCAGATCCTTGACCGCATGCGCCAGGACGGCCGTCGGGTGCTTGCCGAGGTCTGGGCCCGCCGTGCGCCGGACCTGCCGTTGAAAACGCCAGAGGAGATGGTGACCCTGGCCTCGATCGTGGAGAAGGAAACCGGGCGCGCCGACGAGCGCACCCGGGTGGCCGGCGTCTTCATCAATCGCCTGCAGAAGGGCATGCGCCTGCAGTCCGACCCGACGATTGTCTATGGCATCGTTGGCGGCAAGGGAGCGCTCGGCCGGCCGCTGTCGCGGACGGACATCACCACGTCGACGCCCTACAACACCTATACGATCAACGGCCTGCCGCCGGGCCCCATCGCCAACCCCGGCCGCGCCGCGCTGGAAGCGGTGGCCAACCCGTCGCGCACCCGCGATCTGTATTTTGTCGCCGACGGCACGGGCGGGCATACCTTCACCGAGACGCTGGACCAGCACAATCGCGGCGTCAGCCGTCTGCGCCAGATCGAGAGCGATCGCCGCGCCCAGGAAAACGCCGCCGGCAAACCGGCGGACGGCGAAGCGGGCGCCGCTGCGACGGATCAGGGGCGGACGGACCAGTCGTCGCCGGCCGGCCGGCCGCGCGCCTTTGACGCCTCCGAGGGAACGGACAAGGATCCGCTGCGTAACAAGACATACGATCTGAACTCGCCGCAGGTCGTGCCCAAGATCCGCTGAGACAGCTTCAGGACGCTTGTCCGCGCCGACGGGGGCGGGGATCCAGCGCACCGCGGGCGCATCCTGCTCCACCCTGTGGATTTGAGGCGTTTTGCATGGCGGAGTGTTTTCGCGGAAAGTGGTCTCCAGCTTTCGTGAAGTGAGTGCTTCCAGACAGATCGCGCGCTTTCTCCAACGCAGCGTGACATTCACGTGCGGGGAGCGCGCAAGGCCGGCGGAGTGACGCCAGATCGCAGAACGCGTGGCCGCGCCGTCCCATGGATGGCGCGGCGCCGTTTTGCCAACAGAAAACCAGGCGGACTCCGCCCTGGTTCGCGACAGACGACGACAGGAGCACAGGCGGTATGGCCATTGCCAGCATGACCGGTTTCGCAAGGGCCGACGGCGCGCATGGAGCGCTTTCCTGGGCGTGGGAGATCAGAAGCGTCAATGGACGCAGCCTCGATATCCGCATGCGCACGCCGCCGGGCTATGATCGCAGCGGCGAGGCGGGGCGTCAGGCGCTGGCGCGCGCCGTGCGCCGCGGCGCCTGCCATGTCTCGCTCACGGTGGTCAGCGCCGCCGCCGCGGCTGGCGTCCGTGTCAACCTCGATGTGGCCCGCATGGTCATCAACGCCTTTCGCGAACTGGAGCGGCCCGCCGACATGGCGCCGCTGACCCTTGATGCGGTGCTGGGCGTGCGCGGCGTGGTGGAGAGCGTCGACGTTGACAGCGCTCCAGGAGAGGACGCGTTCGCCGCGATCGCAGCCACGGCCGAGGCGGCGGTGGCCGCGATGGTCGCCGCCCGCGTCGCCGAGGGCGCGGCGCTTGAAATCGTGCTGCGCGGCCATGTCGACCGCATCGCCGCGTTGACCTCCACCGCAGAGGCGTCGCCGGCCCGGCAGCCCGAGGCCATCCGTCGTCGCATCCACGACCAGATCGCCCTGCTGACCGGCGGGACGGTGTCGCTGGATCCGCAGCGGCTGCACCAGGAAGCGGTGCTGCTCGCCAGCCGCGCCGACATCCGTGAGGAAATCGATCGTCTGCACGCTCACGTGGCGGCGGCGCGGGCCTTGCTGGACGAGGGCGGCGCCGTGGGCCGGCGGCTGGATTTCCTCGCCCAGGAACTGGCCCGTGAAGCCAATACGCTATGCGCCAAAGCCAATGACGCCAGCCTGTCGGCGATCGGCCTCGACCTCAAAACCGTGGTCGAGCAGTTCCGCGAGCAGGTCCAGAACGTCGAGTAACGCCCATGCAAGCCAACATTCCCGATGCGCCCGTGACCAGGCGCGGCTTCGTTCTGATCCTGTCCTCGCCATCCGGCGCCGGCAAATCGACCCTGACGCGCCGGCTGTTGCAGCGTCACGAATTGCAGATGCAGATGTCCGTGTCGGTGACGACGCGGGCGCGGCGGCCGTCGGAGATTGCCGGCCAGGACTATCACTTCATTACCCGGGAGGAGTTCGAGGTCGGCCGCGATCGCGGCGACTATCTGGAATGGGCCGAGGTGCACGGCAATTTCTACGGCACGCCGCGCGGCGCCGTGGAAAAGAGCCTCGCCGCCGGTCACGACATGGTCTTCGACATTGACTGGCAGGGCGCTGACCAGGTGGTGGAGAAGATGCCGGACGACGTGGTGACCGTCTTTATCCTGCCGCCTTCCATGACCGAACTGCGCAACCGCCTGGTGCGCCGCGCCGAGGACGCGAAGGAGGTCATCGACGCCCGCCTGGCCGCTGCCCGCGACGAGATCGCCCACTGGGAGGCCTACGACTACGTGCTGGTCAACGAGGACCTTGATCTGAGCTACAACGCGCTGATCGCCATCATTTCCGCCGAGCGCCTGAAGCGCCGCCGCCAGACGGCGCTGGTCCCGCTGGTCGCCAGCCTGATGGACGGCCCGCTGCCCCAGCACGACTGACGGCGTCCTTCCGGGGAGCGGAAGGCGCCTCGGGCGCGCCACGCCATCAGTGCGCGAACGCCCGGATCCGGGAATGCTCCGGCGTCTGGCGAGGCTCTTGCGCCGGGCGACCGGGAGCGAAGGGTCTCAGTCGCTCTCAGCCAGCATGGCGTCACGCTCATTGGCGAGGCGCACGAAGCCGGAGACGGGCACCGTTTCGGGGCGGGCGGTCTGATCAATGCCGGCGCGCGCCAGCAGGGCCAGCGGATCGGCGGTCACGCCTTTCAGGCTCTGCCGCAGCATCTTGCGGCGCTGTCCGAACGCCGCTTGGGTCACCGCCTCCAGCGCCGCGAGCCGGCATGGCTCCGGCGTCGCGCGCGGCGCGATGCGCACCACGGACGACATGACCTTTGGCGGCGGCGTGAAAGCGGCTGGCGGCACGTCAAACAGGATTTGCGCCTCCGTGCGCCAGCCGCACAGGACGCCGAGCCGGCCATAGTCATTGGGCGCCGCCGGGCCGGCGACGATGCGCTCCGCCACCTCGCGCTGGAACATCAGCGTCAACGACTCCCACGCTGGCGGCCACGTCTGCGTGGTGATCCAGCCGATCAGCAACGCCGTGCCAACATTGTACGGCAGGTTGGCGACGATGCGCAGCGGCCCGGCGTCAGGACCGGCGAGGGCGGCGAAATCCACCCTGAGCGCGTCGTCGTTGATCACCCGCAGCCGACCGGGATAGCGGGCGGCGATCTGCGCGAGCGCCGGCAGGCAGCGCTGGTCGCGCTCGATGGCGATGACTTCACGGGCGCCGCCGGCGAGCAGGGCGCGGGTCAGTCCACCGGGGCCGGGTCCTACCTCGATCACCGTGACGCCATCCAGCGGGCCGGACGAGCGGGCGATTTTGGCGGTCAGGTTCAGGTCGAAGAGAAAATTCTGGCCCAGCGACTTGCGCGGCTCCAGCCCGTGGGCGGCCACGACCTCGCGCAGCGGCGGAAGATCATCGATCATGTGGGCAGGGGTCCCTTTGCGCCCGTGAGGCGCCAGGCGAGGCGCAACGCCGCCATCAGGCTGTCCGGCCGGGCCACGCCCTTGCCAGCGATATCGAAAGCCGTGCCGTGGTCCGGCGAAGTGCGGATGATCGGCAAACCAAGCGTGACGTTTACACCCTCGTCGAAGGCAATGGTCTTGATCGGGATCAGCGCCTGATCATGGTACATGCACAGGGCGGCGTCATAACCGGCGCGGGCCCGAGCATGGAACATGGTGTCGGCCGGCAGCGGCCCGAAGGCGTCAATCCCCTCCGCCCGCAGCGCCGCGATGGCCGGAGCGACGATGGCCGCGTCCTCTTTCCCGAGCGCGCCGTTCTCACCGGCGTGGGGGTTGAGGCCGGCCAACGCCAGTCGCGGGTTGAGCACGCCAAAACGTTGCGCCAGATCGCGGGCCACGATGCGCCCCGTCTCAATGATGGACGCCGTGGTGAGCCGGCGCGGAACCTCCGCCAGCGGAATGTGGATGGTCACCGGAACCACCGCCAGTTCCTCGCACCACAGCATCATCACCGGCGTTGGCGTCTGTCCGGCCGGATCGGCGCACAGTTCAGCGAGAAACTCGGTGTGGCCTGGATGGCGGAAGCCGGCCGCATACAGCACCGATTTGGCGATGGGGTTGGTGACGACGCCGGCGGCGGCGCCGCTACGCGCCAGGCAGACAGCGTCGGTAATGGCGGCGATGGTCGCCGCCGCATTGGCGGGGTCAGGCTGGCCAGGAATAGCAGGCGCTGGCGCGGCGTTCACCGGCAGCAGCGGCAGCCGTTCGGCCGGAAGATCAGCAACGCCGGGAGGAGCGGACAGGACGGCGATCCCGACGCCCCGGGCGCGCGCCGCCCGCATCATTGCGCCGGCGTCGCCAACCACAAAGAACGGCGGCAGTTGCTGGCGCTGAAGCCAGGCGGCCACGGCGATCTCCGGGCCGATCCCGGCGGGATCGCCCATGGTGAGCGCCAGTGCGCCGCCCTGCGTCATTGTGAGACGCCGTCACGCGTCGAATTGCCGATCGACTGGCTGAGTTGCACCGCGCCGAGCGTCGTCAGCTCAAGCTTGAGCATGATGCTCTGGTTGTTGGTGCGCACGCCGGTGGTCGGGTCGTTGTAGGTATTGGTGTAGACCACGGCGAAGGTCGTGCATTCGTCCTGATATTGCACGCCGAACGACGTCGAGGCGACCGAGCCGTAGGGCGCCTTCACATAGCTCGTGGCCAGCGGGTTGGACATGAAGTACTGGCTGGCGTTCTTCTGGGCGCTCAGGTCGAACAGCACGCTGCCGTTGACGCGCCAGTTGGGCGTGAGCTGATAGGCCAGCGACGGCGCCAGGCCCTGGCGACGCACCGCATAACCCAGCGCTGGCTGCGCGGCGTACTGACCATAGGTCAGGCTGGCCTGCATGGAGCCGAAGTTCAGGCTGCTGGTCAGTTCCATGCGCTTCAGCGCGAAGGTTTCCTGGTCGAAGCGGCCACGCGCCGTGAACGAGTAGCGGCTGTTGGGCTGGATGTGAACGCGTCCCACATAGTCCGACGCCTGGCGGTCGAGGCCGGAGTCGAGACCGGTGTTGCTCGGGTCGCGATAACCTTCCGAGAAGGAGTTCTTGCCGGCGAGCTGCACCGACTGGCCGAACAGCATGTCGGCGTAGGCGCCCCCCTCGGTGGTCACGGCGTATTTCAGGCCGTAGTTCAGGCGCACGCCGCCTTCGACGCGGTCATAGCCAGAGAACTTGTTCCACTCGAACAGGGTGGTGTCGTCGAACACCAGGCTCTGGGCGTCCTCGTTCGGCAGCTTGCCGATGCGCGTTTCGTTGGGGCGCGCCACGATCTGGGCGATCGGCTCGATCGTGTGGGTGAGCCCGCCCGAGGTCGTCGCGACGAAGGGATAGCGATACTCCAGGCCAACCGCCGGCATGACGCGGCCGAGCACGTCCGGATCGGGATCCATGAAGTTCGGGATCTTGCTGTTCAGCGGACCGTTCAGATCGACGCGCGTCCAGGTTCCGTCAACCCGCATGGAGGCGAAGGGCGTCCACACCTGGCCGAACGGGTCGATGAACTTGCGCTTCCACGACACCTCGGCGCTGGCGCGCGAGTAGGTTCCCGCCATGCCGCGCATGATGCAGCGGCCCTTCTCATAGACGGCGCAGTTCGAATAATAGCCGAGCCAGTTGTTCAGCATGTCAGGCGTCTGCTGGAAGAACGCCTGGTCGCGACTGAGGCTGGTGACGTTGGTGTCGATCGTGATCTGGCCGCCAAGCCATTCGGGCGCGTTAAAGGACTTGTTGTAGTCAAGCACCGGATGGACGACCGGCTGCTGCTTCTGCCAGTCAAGGCTCGACAGGGCCTTGAAGTAGTAAGCGCGCAGGTCAAAGAAGCCCTGGTCGCCCTTGCCGGTCAGGAACACGGTCGAGGTCGACTCGCGGAAATAGGTGGTCGACAGGCTCTCCGACTTGATTTTGTAGTTGTCGAGGAACCACTTGTCGCTCAGCAGGGCGACGTCCCAGCCATATTGCCATTTGTCGTTGATGTAGAAGCGGCCGGCGCTCTCGATGGAGCCGCGGAAATCCTTGTCGCGCGGACCGATCGGCGAGGGGAGAAAGGCGTCCTTGTCCTGCTGGAAGATGCCCGCGGCGCGAACGTTGTAGCTGCCGGTTTCGAGGCGGTGACGCCATTCAGCCATGCCCAGGAAGCCCTGCCGCGTCATGTAGGTCGGCGTCAGGGTCAGGTCCATGTTGGGGGCGATATTGATGAAATACGGCAGCGCCACGCCGTAGCCGGTGGCCGACGTCGCGATAAAGCGCGGCGACAGGAAGCCGGTCTTGCGCTTCACCGTTGGGTCGGGCGCGGACATGTAGGGGATATACGCCAGCGGGATGCCGGCGAACTCGATCGTCGCGTCCTCGTAATAGATCATCCGTTCTTCGTTCTTGTGGATGATCTTCGCGGCGCGCACTTGCCACAGCGGCGGCCTGTCCGGCTTTTCGGCGCAGGGTTCGCAGGCGGTGTAGGTGCCCTTTTCGAACACCATGGTCTCGCCGGCGGTGCGCTCGGCGCGCGGCGCGGTGAAACGGGTGGTGACGGTCTTGCCGGCGAACACGCCAGTGCGCTTCACGCGCAGCGAGTCGATGAAGCCGTCCTTGAAATTGTCGGTGAGCTCGAACCGGTCGCCGGTGATGACCGTGCCGTCCGCCTCGGTGATGCGGGCGTTGCCGGTGGCGAATACGCGGCGGGAGTTGCGGTCATAGGTGACGGAATCCGCCTGCAGGGTGCGCCCCTGGTAGTACAGGTGCACGTCGCCCACAGCCGAAACCGTGTTCTTGTCATTGTTATAGACCAGCTCGCCCGCTTCCACGAGCAGCTTGTCCTTTTCGCCCGATTGCTTCTGTGACTTCGCTTGCAGCGCGTCGTTCAGGGTCTGGGCCGACAGGACGCAAGGGGCCGCGCTCGTCAGCAGAACCGCTGCGATCGCCCTCAACGCAACCATGCCAATCCGTGACTTCATACTGCCGTTCCATCCCGTCCGTGAGCGGACGCCAAAGTCCGCCAAAGACGCCATGTGCTGGGACGTCGCCTCGCGGCGGCGGCCGGTTAAGCGCGGGCGCTGTCGCGCCAGGGGCGTTGCGATTGCGCGCAACGTTCGCTGGGCGCCCCCGGTTCAGCCGTCCTCCTGATAGAGGAGGGCGAGCACGCCGAGAAGGGCGCCGGTTATCGCAGGGAACCAGGCGGCAACCGCCGTCCCCAACATCCCGGAGCCCCCGAGGTCCTGCATGAGCTCAGTCGCCACATAAAGCACGAAGCCGGCGACGACACCACTGAGAACCATTTTGGCCACGCCACCAAATCGGAAAAACCTTAAGGAAAATGACGCCGCGACCAGCACCATGGCGACGAACAGCATCGGCCGGGCGATCAGGACGTCGAACTGGAGCCGGTAACCCGTTGCATCAAGACCAGCTTTTTCCGTTCGCTCGATAACCTGTGGAAGTTGCCATAAAGGCACGCTTTCCGGCGGCGTGAAGGCCCGGCGCACCTGCGCCGCGTCGAGCGCGCTGGCGACCTGTTTTGTGGAGAACGGCTGTGGCGGCGCCCCGGCGGAGATCACGCGTCCGTCCGAAATATTCCAGTAACCATGTTCCAGGGTTGCGGTCTTCGCCTCGATGCGATCGAGGAAGCTGCCGTCCGGTTTGAAGTTGAAAAACGTCACCCGGTTGAGGGTCGTGGAATTCTCGATCACCTGGTCGGCGCGAATGATGACTTCGCCCTCCGGCCGCCGCTCGCGCAGCCACTGTTCCTTGCCGGGCTGGAACTTCTGGCTCTTGGCGAAAATGCGGGCCTCCACCTGGGAGGCGTGCTGTTTGAGGTGGGCGGCGAAGGGGTTGTAGATGGTGATGGCGACAACGCCGACCAGCAACGCCACCAGCACGGGCGGTTGCAGGAACTCCCATGCGGACACGCCAGCGGAGCGGGCGATCACCAGCTCCAGCTTGCGGCTGAGGTTGAGCAGCGTCGCCATGGCCCCAAACAGGATGGCGAACGGCAGCACCTGCTCCGCCACGGCCGGGGTGCGAAACAGCGCCAGCATCGCCATCATCGACGTGGAGGCGCCTTCGGCGTCGCCGGCGCGACGCATCAGCTCGACCAGGTCGAGCGTGTAGATCAGGGCGAACACCGTGCCGAAAACGATCAGCACGGCGCGGATGAAGTGGCGCGCGAAATAGCGGCCAAGCGTGGGTCCGATGATCATGCGCGTGGGGTGCTCATCAGGCGCGCCGCAGCGGCAGGGCGGGCAGGCGCGCGACAAGGCGCGCCCGTGCGGCGTCGAGGCGGTCAGTCAACACGGCGACCCGGTCCGGGAAGAAAATCAGCAGCAGGGAGAAAAGGCTCCCCAGCAACGGCGCGGCGTAGATGCCGATGACGCCCGCCGGAGAGCGCACCGCCGCCGAAGAGGCCAGAAATCCAAGCACCCGCACCGCCACCACGCCGGCCAGCGCCAGGATTATGGCGAAGCCGCGCCCCTGACGGGTGGTGCGCGCCTGGCCCAGGGCGGCGAAAGCAATGAGCATGAAGGCGACGGGATAGAGCGGCGCGGCGAAACGGTCGTGCAACTCGGCGCGGAAGCGGCCGGCCTGCATCTTGTAATAGCCGTCTTTTACGTTGGGATTGAGCAGGTCCGCGGTCGAACGCTCACGCGGTTTGTACACCACTTCGCCGCCTTCGCCGCCAAAGGCTGAGAGATCAATGGCGTACCGGTCGAAATTGACGATGGAATTGTCGCCGTTGCCGCCATCCTGACGCTGGATTGAGCCCTTCTCCAGCACCAGATAGCTTTGCCCGTCCAGCTCCACCGTCTGCCCGCGCTGGGCGAGGTAGATCGAGGTCTTGCCCTGCTCGCGCCTGTCCTGGAAGAAAATGCCCAGCAGCGTGGCGCCCTGACGTTCGCGGTAGTGGAACGTGACGCCGCTGTCGAGCGCCGTGAACTGGCCGGGCTTGACGATATTGGCAACGAAATCGGCGCGGATGTTGGTCACCAGATCACGCAACCCCTGAAAGCTGTTGGGCATCAGCCAGATGGTCATCCAGCCCGTCAGAAGGGCCACCGCGAGGGAGGCGTAGCCGAAGGGCCGCAACAGGCGGCCGGGCGCGACGCCCGCGGCGCTCATGACAATCAGCTCCGAGTCGCCGTTCAGCTTGTTCAGGGCGTAAACGGCGCCGATGAACAGCGCCACCGGCGCGATCACGGTGATCAGTGCTGGCAGCGACAGGGCGGTGACGGTGAAGAACACCCAGATGGTCTGCCCCTTGCCGGTCAGCAGGTCCATCTGCTTCAGCGCTTCGGTGATCCAGATCACCAGGGTCAGCGCCAGCAGGCAACTGATGAAGCCGGTTACGACGTTCCGGAAAATATAGCGTTCGATCAGTGTCATGCAGCGTGCTCTGGACCTTTTGCCCCATGCTGGCGCAAGCTTCCGCCCGGATTGGACGGAAATGTTGCGCCAGTGTTGCCCGACAGCGTTGTCCGCCGACAGCGTTCAGGCGCCATGGTAGCCGCGCCGCCTGAAGGAAACGTTGTCGCCGGAATGGAGCCGCTCCGGCGAAACTGTCGTTGAAGAGCCCGTATCTCCTGGCTTCCAATGTGTCCCACAGCCTGTAGCCTGGCGCGGGCGTCGCGTTAAGGGGTGCGTCGGCCCCATCGTTGGCCAGCCGGCTTGCGGCGAATGTTGCGCAAGCGCAAAAGGCCTTTTCAAGGCGCCGTGTCCAGCGTCCGGCCAGCGCCTGCATCGCGTCATATACGCGCGCCGGCGCCTTATCAGCGCCGGGCGTCCCGTTATATGTATGTGAAGGCAAGGCGTTGAAACGGGCGGGGCGGCCGTTTCAACGCCAGGATATGCAATTCAGCAGCAAGACCGGAGCCCCCCTCATATGGATTCCGGCCCGGATCGAGGGTTTCATGAGCGATCGTATCAAGGTTGATTTCCGGAGCGTCGAGCCGATTGTCGGCGGCGATGTGGTCGTTTTCGTCGGCGATGATCTGAAGCTGACGCCGCTGGCCCAGGATCTGCTGGGCGCCGCCGCCCAGGCGCTGGTGACGCGCGCCGCCGCTGTCGAGCGCTTCAAGGGCAAGGCGCGCGGCGCCATGGTTATCACCGCGCCGGCTGGCATCGCCGCCGATCGCCTGGTGGTTGTTGGCGTTGGCGACGCACAGGCGCGCGCGCGAATCGATTTTACCCGTCTTGGCGGCGTGGTCATGGGCAAGGTCGGCGCCGGCCGTTCCGCCCATGTGGTGTTCGACCTCCCCTCAGCCGGGGCGGGAGACCCGAAGGACGATCAGGAGAAGCTCTCCGGCAAGGACGCCAAAAAGGCCGCGAAGAAAGCCGCCAAGAAGGGCGCGGCGGGCGGCGACGCCGTGTCCGGCCCGGCCTCCGCCGGCGCAGGCGCAGCCGCTGATTTCGCTTTGGGGCTGCAACTGCGCGCCTATCGCTTTGACCAGTACAAGACGAAAAAGAAGGACGAAGACAACGGCGCCGAGGGCGGCGATTTCGCCATCTACCTCGCCGACCCGTCCGCCGCCCGCAAGGCGTGGCGCGCCCGTGAGGCGATCGCCGGCGGCGTCACCCTGGCGCGCGATCTGGTCAATGAGCCGCCGAACGTGCTCTATCCCGAAGCCTTCGCCGACCGCGCAGCCAGGCTGTCGAAGCTTGGCGTCGAGGTTGAGGTGCTGGACCAGAAGCAACTGGCCAGGCTTGGCATGGGGGCGCTGCTCGGCGTCGCCCAGGGCTCGGCCTTCGCGCCGCGCGTCGTGGTCATGCGCTGGAACGGCGGCCGCTCCGGCGACGCGCCGGTGGCCTTTATTGGCAAGGGCGTTTGCTTCGACACTGGCGGCATCTCCATCAAGCCCGCCGCCGGCATGGAAGACATGAAGGGCGACATGGGCGGGGCCGCCTGCGTCACCGGCCTGATGCACGCGCTCGCCGCCCGCAACGCGAAGGTGAACGCCGTCGGCGTCATCGGCCTTGTGGAAAACATGCCCGACGGCGCCGCCCAGCGCCCTGGCGACATCGTCACCTCGATGTCTGGCCAGACCATCGAAATCATCAACACCGACGCCGAGGGCCGCCTCGTGCTGGCGGATATCCTCTGGTACGCGAAGGAGCGCTTCAAGCCGCGTTTCATGATCGATCTGGCGACGCTCACCGGGGCCATCCTGGTGTCGCTGGCTCACGAGCACGCCGGCCTGTTCGCCAACGACGACCCGCTCGCCGGACAATTGTCCGCGGCCGGCGAGGCGACCGGCGAGACCGTCTGGCGCATGCCGATGGGCGATGCGTTCGACAAGATGATCGATTCCAAATTCGCTGACATGAAGAACACCGGCGGCCGTTTCGGCGGCTCGATCACGGCGGCGCAGTTCCTGAAGCGTTTCGTTGGCGACACTCCCTGGGCGCACCTCGACATCGCCGGCGTCGGCATGGGCCCGCCGGCCAGCGACATCAACCAGTCGTGGGGGCCAGGCTGGGGCGTGCGCCTGCTCGACCGCCTCGTGGCGGATAATTACGAGGGCTGAAGCCGACGCGCATCGCCTTCCCGTGGGCCCCAGGGCTCACGGGAAGGCGTGGATGCCTGCAAGGCGTGCGGGCGCGGCGTTGGCCGGCGCCGCCCGGGGATGGAACTGGCTGGCGTCAGGGGACAAAGCCCATCCGTGGGCATCGTGGTCTGGGCATCGTGGGTTTGGGCAGCCTGTCCTGACGCCCGCCAGCAGGCCGCCTCCCTGCGCCGGGCGCGATGTGACCGCGCCTCCATCCATCAGGGCGCGCCGCTTTCCCCGCGGCAGGGAAGGCCGGCCAGCCCGACGTCACGGTGCCGGCGCGGCCTGCAAGGCCGGGCCTGTCATGGCCATCTGCGCGGCGGCGTGCGCCGGGCGACGTTGCGCCGGCGCAAAGGTCCGCAACGATGTCTTCACCCCTGGCGTCTGTCTTAAGGGCGTCTCAAAAGGATCTGACCACGGATGGCGGAAGTCCTGTTCTACCATTTGCAACGACAGCCAGTTGAGGCGGTGTTGCCGGCGCTGCTTTTGCGCAGCCTGGAACGGGGCTGGCGCGTGGTGGTGGAGGCGGGCGACGAACAGCGCATGGCTGCGCTCGACGATCATCTCTGGACCTTCTCAGACGACAGCTTCCTGCCCCACGGCTCCGCCCGCGAGCCGGATATCGCCAGCCAGCCGGTGGCGCTGGTCTGCGAACCTGGCAATCCCAACGCCGCCAATGTGCGCTTTCTGGTCTATGGGGCCCGGACTCCGGACGACCTCGCGGGCTGGGAGCGCGTCGTGCTGATGTTCGACGGCGCCGACGAGACGGCGCTGGCGACCGCGCGCGAAGACTGGCGCAAGGTCAAGGCGCTTGGGGCCGATGCGACCTATTGGCAGCAGAACGACCAGGGCCGTTGGGAAAAGAAAGCCTGAGCCGGCCAGGGCCCCTGTCAAACTTCCGCCCCTGAATCAGGGCAGGGGTTCGGGATCGGAGCCTGCGCGGACATCCGTGGCAAAAAGCGTCTGTTTCGTCCCTTCAGCCCTCAACCGAAAGGAAAGCCATGCAGCCGGTCGAACGCCAGCGCCGCAATACGCGGCGGACGGAAACCGTGAAGACCGTGCTGGCCGCCCTGATGGTCGCCACGCTGCTGACCGGCCCGACCCTGTCCGGCGCCCACGCCTCGGACGAGGCGACGCCCGCCGCGGCTGGCGCGTCCCAGCCCGCGGCGCGAGACGCCAGCGCAGCGCGCGAACGCC
This sequence comes from Camelimonas fluminis, assembly GCF_014656355.1. GTDB lineage: Bacteria > Pseudomonadota > Alphaproteobacteria > Rhizobiales > Beijerinckiaceae > Camelimonas > Camelimonas fluminis. Next base: position 393,057 of record NZ_BNCG01000002.1, on the reverse strand, counting down.
TGCCGGCTCCGCGCAGCATCGCTCGCGACATTGATATTGCCGGCAAACCGCTACGCTATGTCACGACCGCCGGCAGCATCCCGTTACGTGATGCGGAAGGCGCCTTGCTGGCCGAAGTCGCATACGTGGCCTATGTGCGCCGCGACGCGGATGACAAGACCAATCCGCGCGCCAGTTCCAAATCCGCGAGCGACGGGACCGAGCGCGACGCTGCCACGCGGCCCATCACCTTCGTGTTCAACGGCGGCCCCGGCGCCTCATCGGCCTGGCTGAACTTTGGCGCCCTTGGCCCGCGCATCATCAGCTTTGGCAATCAGGGCGACACGCCGTCCGATGCGCCGCTGCTGCGTGACAATCCTGAAACCTGGCTGCCGTTCACCGATCTGGTGTTCATCGATCCGCCCGGCACGGGCTTCAGCCGGCTCGCCAGCGACAAGGAAGCGTTGCGCAAGAATTTCTGGTCGGTCGACGGCGACATCAAGGGGCTGGCCCGGGTGGTCAGCCGCTATCTGACTGACAACGGCCGCCTCGCGTCGCCCAAATATCTCGTCGGCGAGAGTTATGGCGGTTTCCGCGCGCCGAAGCTGGCCAGCGCCTTGCAGACCGGCGAGGGCATCGGCGTTAACGGCGTGGTGATGCTGTCGCCGGTGCTGGATTTCGCCCGCCTCGGCGCCCAGACCGATCCGGTGATCGGCCAGGCCGCCCTGTTGCCGTCGATGGCGGCGGCCCGGCTGGAGCGCGACGGCAAGCTGACGCCAGAGGCGTTGCAGGCCGTGGAGGACTACGCGCGTGGTCCTTATGTGACAGACCTGCTGCGCGGGCCGCGCGACGCGGCGGCGCAGGCGCGCATCAATGCGAAAGTGGCGGAGTTCACCGGTCTCGATCCGGCGCTGGTCGCCCGGCTTGGCGGGCGGGTGGACGGCCGCGCGTTTTCGCGCGAGTTCCGGCGTGACCGGAACCAGACCGGTCAAAACGAGGTGGTCAGCCAGTATGACGGCAACGTCGGCGCGCCGGACCCATGGCCGCAGTCCCTGATGGGCCGCAACGACGACCCGATCCTTGACGGCGCCCAGGCGCCGCTGGCCAGCGCGGCGGTGGATGAAATCACCCGCACCATCGGCTGGCGGCCGGAAGGGCGCTATCATCTGCTCTCCGATCAGGTGAATCGCGGCTGGGACTGGGGACGCGGCCTGCGCCCGCCCGAGGCGCTGTCCGATCTGCGCTCAGCGCTGGCGCTTGATCCGAAGATGAAGGTCCTGGTCGTCCACGGTTACAACGATCTGGTGACGCCATACTTCCAGTCGACCCTGGATCTGGCGTCCCTGCCGGCCATTGGCGGCGCCGACCGAACGCCATTGCGCGTCTATCCGGGCGGGCACATGTTCTATACGCGCGAATCTTCACGCCGCGCGTTCCTGGAGGATGCACGCAAGCTGTATCCTGCCGTGAAGGAGACGGAGACGCCGGCCGCCACGCCAGAGCGGAGCCGCTGAGGCTGCGTCGGGCAGGCGCGATCAGCGTGCGAACGCGCCCGGCCAGATCGGCGGGACAACGGCCGCGTTCCGCATGAACGGGTTTGCTTCAGGATCGGAAGGGCGTCTGAAAAACGCCGCGCTCTTTGCGCAACCACATGAAGGATCATCAGGTGCAGTTGGATCACGCGCGGTTTGATCGCTCGCAGCCCGGTTTGGTCATTTTCGCCCCATCCAGGGCTGGAGAACGCCGCGGAAACATGCGCCGGGTGGCGGCTGTGATCGCGCCGGCGCTGGCGGTCGCCCTGGCGGGCTGCTCCTACAACATCAGCGCCATCGGCGTCGCCAATGACCGCAGCGCCTCGGCGTCGGTCGGCTCTGGCGGCGTCCATGCCCAGCAGACGGGCCCATCCGGAACGTCGGTTTACAATTCGCCAGCCCCTGCGCCGGCGCCCAATTACGGGCCAGTGTTGCGCGCCGACGGAACCTGCTCGCAACCGTTCGCTGGCCCGGCTCCGGCCGCTATCGAGCCGGGGATCAGCGAATGCGCCCTGGTCGCCGCCAAGGGCGCGCCGGTCGACGTGCTGGTCGGCGGCAGCGGCAAGGGGCAGCGCGAGGTCCAGGTGCTGTATCAGGAGCCCACCGGCAAGAAGGTCTACCTGTTCTCCGACAACAAGCTGGTGCGCATCGTCGACTGAGGCGGCGGGACGCGCACGTTCCAGGCGGCGACAGCTTCGTCAGTTCCCGTCACGGCCACGACCGCCGCAGCGCCCCAACGCAGACTTGCCCGATAGCCTGGTCCGCCCGGCGCCCGGACATGCCAGATCGGCAGATTTGCCAGATCGGCAGATTTGCCAGATCGGCAGATTTGTCAGGCGGTCAGATTTGCCTGGCCACCCACGAGAGCGCTGCGGCGGCTGCGATCGCGCCCTGTTGGCGGCCGTGGCGCGAGGACGCCGGCAACACGCGCAGGCATGACGCTGTTGGGGCGGGCCGGACGCTGCGCCCTCACGCCTGCGTCTCAGGCGTCGCTCTCCAGTTGCGACGAGATCTCCAGCCATTCTTCTTCAGCTGTGGCGATCGCTTCCGCGGCGTCCGCCCGCATCTTGGCCAGTTCCGCCGCCTTCGCCGGATTCTTCGCGAAAGCGTCGCCTTCGGCCAGCGCCGCGTCCACCTTGGTCACGGCGGTCGTCAGCTTGTCGATCCGCGCCTCAAGAGCTTCGAGCCGCTTGCGTAGCGGGGCCTGGGCCTGGCGGCGCTCCGCGGCCTGGCGACGACGCTCCGCCTGCTCGTTGCCCTGGTTGTCAGCGCGGGATTTGCCCGCGTCCGGGCCGCCGAGCACCAGCGCCCGGTACTCATCCAGATCGCCATCGAACGGCTTCACCGAGCCATTGGCCACCAGCCACAGCCGGTCGACGCACGCCTCGACCAGGAAGCGGTCGTGGCTGACCAGCACCACGGCGCCGGGATAGTCGTTGATGGCTTCCATCAGCGCCTGGCGGCTGTCGATGTCGAGGTGGTTGGTCGGCTCGTCGAGGATCAGCAGGTGCGGTCCATGGAAGGCAGCGAGGCCCATGGTGAGGCGGGCGCGCTCGCCGCCGGAGAGCGACGACACCGGCGTATCGGCCTTCTGCCCCGGAAAGCCCATCTGCGCCGCCCGGGAGCGGATTTTTGCCTCCGGCGCGCCAGGCATCAGCACGGCGACATGCTGGAACGGCGTGTCGTTGATGCGCAGCACGTCGAGCTGGTGCTGGGCGAAGAAGGCGGTTTCCAGCTTGCCCGAGCGCGTCATGACGCCGGAGAGTGGCTCCAGCGAGCCAGCGAGCAGCTTGGCGAAGGTGGATTTGCCATTGCCGTTCTGGCCGAGCAGCGCAATGCGGTCGTCCGGCGCGATCGACAGGTTAAGGTTCTTCAGCACCACGCGCTCGCCATAACCGGCGGCGACGCCCTCCATGGCGATTATCGGCGGCGACAGCGGCCGCTCCGGGCCCGGCAGGCTGAACGGCAGCACCGCCTCGTCGGTCATGGCGGCGATTGGCTCCATCTTCTCCAGCCGCTTCAGCCGCGACTGAGCCTGCCGCGCCTTGGTCGCCTTGGCGCGGAAGCGGTCGACGAACGCCTGCATGTGCTTGCGCTCGTTCTCCTGTTTGGCGCGCAGGGCATTGTTTTGCGCCATCTTTTCCCGGCGTTGCCGGTCGAATGAGGCGTAGCCGCCGCGATACAGCGTCAGCTTGCCCCGGTCGAGGTGCAGGATGTGGTCAACCGCCTCGTCCAGCAGTTCGCGATCGTGGCTGATGACCAGCGCCGTGTGCGGATAGCGGCCGAGAAAGTCGTAAAGCCACAGCGTGCCTTCGATATCGAGATAGTTGGTCGGCTCGTCCAGCAGCAGCAGATCCGGCTCGGCGAACAGCACCGCCGCCAGCGCCACGCGCATGCGCCAGCCGCCGGAGAACGAGGCGCAGGGCCGCAACTGCGCTTCCGCGTCGAAGCCCAGGCCGTGCAGGATGGCCGCCGCGCGGGCCGGGGCGGAATGGGCGTCAATGTCCACCAGCCGCGTCTCGATCTCCGCCCGCCGCATCGGGTCGGTCGTCGTTTCCGCTTCACGCAGCAACGCCGCGCGCTCCGTATCGGCGGCCAGAACCACCTCGACCAGAGGTTCGGGGCCGGAGGGGGCCTCCTGGGCGACCGCGCCGATGCGGCGGTGACGGGGCAGGGAGAACGCGCCGCTTTCGGAGGAAATCTCTCCGGTGAGCAGGCGGAACAGGGTCGACTTTCCGGCGCCATTGCGGCCAACGAAGCCAACCCGCGCCCCATCCGGAATGGCGGCGCTGGCGCTGTCGAACAGAATGCGGGGGCCGAGGCGGTAGGTCAGGTCGCTGATGGTAAGCATGGCCGGGTTTTGGCCCCGGCCGCGCCATCGCGCAAGTCGCAAGTCATATGTCGCGCGAGCCGCCAAACAGCCTGGCGCGCGGCGTGGCCCCGGTGCATCAGGGCCTTGCCGGATATTCGGCCTGGACATTCGGCCCTGGACATTCGGCGGCGGCGATCTGGCGAGGCGCCTTTCCGCCTGACAGGAAGGCGGTCGCCACTCATTCCCTGACGCAGGCAGGATGGGCGACGCCGAAGGGCGAGAAGCGCCCCACCGGATCGACCTGCCCGACATATCCGGCAGGCTCTCACCCGGCCAGGCTCACCCGGGCAGGCTCACCTGGGCAGTCTCTCATCCAGACAGGCTTTCAGAAGGTCTTCTGGCAAAGGCGGCGGACAGGCTGTGGATGACGGGCGAGCGTGTCATCCGGCGCCGCCGTGCGTGCGTCAGTCGCGTGACTGTCCGCGTCTGCCGGAATGAAACCGCATTTGCCATGAGTCTCAGCGACCTATGTCAAAGTGTCGCCGTGTTTGCGTCACGCTTGCGCCTACCGTCCCCGCCTATCTATGCCTGTTGATAAGTTGTTGATTCGCAGTGATTCCCCATGATTGTCCGCCGCCTGTCCATTGATGCGCTGTTTCTGGTGCTGGTTTGCCTCGTCCTCGGGACGCTGGTGCTGGCGCAGACGTCGGTGCGCGCCCTGTCCGTTTCTGGCGCCCGCTCCGGCGCGGTTTCCGGCGTCACGGCCTGCATGGAAGAGATGACATGCGCTGCCCAACACGGGGCGTCCAAAGCGCGACCACCGACCGTGCGCGTCTGACAGCATTGGCGAAATCCGCCGCCGGCATGGGCAGGGCGTCTCCGGAAGCCCCCCGAAGGCGCGCATGCCGGCTGGCAGGCGGTTCCGTCGCTGGCGCCAGTGTCTTTCAACCTGTTATAACGTATAAATTTCACGCGCCCGATGCATCTGTCCTGATCCGCCATGCAAAAGCGTCACGGACTTGACGCAACCGTCACGGGAAACGACGATACGCGTCAATCATGGATCATGGCGCGTTTGGGCGAGCCTGTTCGGGCTCTGTGCGGGCGTTTTTCATGTTCCGGATACTTGGTGAGAGACGGTTGCAGGGAATGCGTGGAATTGCCCTCGCGTCGCCGGCCGGCTCCAGGGGTCCGCACGTTGATATCCTTCTCGCGCATACCATTCTTCAAGGACGCCGGGCTTGACCTTGCGCCCTTCGAGCCGCGTTGCCGCTGGCGCAAGTTTGACGTCGATGAAATCCTCGTCGATTTCGAGGACAGCTCGACCGACGTGTTTTTCGTTGTCGCCGGCGACGTGCGCATTCTCAACCGCACGCTGGCGGGCAAGGAAATCATTCTGGGCGAGATGCGCGGCGGCCAGTTTTTTGGCGAGCTGTCTGCCATCGACGGGGTCGGGCGCTCTGCGAACGTCACGGCGCTGACCCGTGGCGAAGCCTGCATCGTTCCGGCTCCGGTGTTTCGCGAGATGGTCTATGCGTCGCCGACGCTCTCCGAGCGGGTGATGCGCATGCTGGCCGGACGGGTGCGCGAACTCAACGCGCGGCTGATGGAGCAGTCGGTGCTGGACCTGCGCCACAGGCTCTATTCAGAGCTGCTGCGCCTGTCGACGCCGCGGCCAGGCCACGAGGGCGAGCGGGTGGTGACGCCGCCGCCCTATCATCACGTGCTCGCCGCCCGCATCGGCTGCCGGCGCGAACAGGTGACGCGCGAGTTCACCCACATGTCTCAGGAAGAGCTGATCGAACGCACGCGCGGTGCGCTGGTGCTGAAGAAGCCGCAGGTGCTTGAAGCGCGGGTCGTCCAGGCCCTGCGCGAGAGCGACTGACAGCGGCGGGCGGCAACGGTAGCGGTCAGCGCAAAAGCGCTTGCACCGAACCGGCGTTTTGCGCCAGCGCCCCGTTGGCGCCAGATCGCCTGCCATGGCTGGCGCGCTTTCTGGCCGGGCGGAAGAGCCTGATCGACCAGCGCGCGCTCTACTCAGGAAAGCCTGCAAACCTGAAAACCTGCAGCGGTTTTGCCGCCCGGATGGGGCGGAAGCCGCCACAGGCTTCACCTGGTCGAAAAGCTTGCCCGGGCAGACGAAGACGCCCTTACTGCACCCGCTTCCAGGTCTGGCTCTTGCAGATCAGCCCGCCCATGACGCAACCCTTCAGTTGCAGTTCCGAGGCGCTGGCTGGCTGCAACTTGCCGGTGTAGGTCTTGCCGTCCATTGGGTTGTATAGCTGGCCGGAATAGTTGCCGTCGCCGCCGCGTTTCATGCCAGAGATCATCTGAACGCCGGCGAGGCTGCGATCCCGCTTCGCCGGGTCCGGATTGTGGACGTCTTTCGCGCCGCTACGCGTCCAGACGATGGTTCCGCACCAGGCCCCACCGCACGGGCTGATCTTCACGCGTGAGTCGCCGGATCCGGTGAGCCAGACGCCGGCGATGTCAGGAGTCTGGCTGGCGGCGCCCGTGGCGGCCAGGGCGGCGAGTAGTCCAGCGCCGGCCATGACGCCGCGGATGGTGACTGAAAGCATGATTGTCTCCAGAGACAAGCTTTAATGCGCCGCCGGAGGCAGATACTCTCCGGCTCCACATCTTGCCTTCCAGCGATGATCGACGATGCGCCGCCTGTTACAAGCTGGCTTTAAGTCGAATACGCTGCGGCGAGCTGAGTAACTCTCAAGGCGTCCGTGACGCGGGGCCTGCGGAAAAAACGCCATGGGAATCAGTCGCCCAGGGTGGCTGCGCTGCTTGCCGCATCGGGGGCGCACGGCTATAAGGCGCTACTTTTTCTGTCTTTCCATCACTTCTGGACGAGTATTACGCATGGCTCTCGAGCGCACTTTCTCCATCATCAAGCCGGACGCGACCGCCCGTAACCTGACTGGCGCCGTCAACGCCGTCATCGAAAAGGCCGGCCTGCGCATCGTCGCCCAGAAGCGCATCCAGATGACCCGCGCCCAGGCTGAAGAGTTCTACGGCGTCCACCGTGAGCGCCCCTTCTTCGGCGAACTGGTTGATTTCATGATCTCCGCTCCGGTCGTCGTGCAGGTGCTGGAAGGTGAGAACGGCATCGCGCGTTATCGCGAAGTCATGGGCGCCACCAACCCCGAGAACGCCGCGGAAGGCACCATCCGCAAGCTGTATGCGAAGTCGGTGGGTGAGAATTCCGTGCATGGCTCCGATGCGCCGGACACCGCGAAGATTGAAATCGCCCAGTTCTTCGCCGGTAACGAGATCGTAGGCTAATCGGCCTACGCTTGACGCGTCGAAAGGGGCGGCTCATACCGCTTGTTGCAGTATTCGGCGCAGATTCAGAAAGACCACTCCGGTTTTTCTGGCGCTCTGCGTTTACGACGGGGCGGCGTCCAGGCGGCGCCTGCTCTGGGGGGCATGCGGTCCGGTGCAGATCGGAGCGGCGGCTCCAGCCTGTGACATCATGAACAGAGCCGCTCCCGTTTGGGGAGCAGGAGAGCAATCGTGCGCATCACGACCTTGTCGTTTATCGGGTTCCTCGTTGCTTCCGCCGCCGCGCATGCCGCCGGCAACCCCAGGGCGGTGAACCAGCTGCCGCCAAATGATCCCACTGCTGCGAAACTGACGCCGTATGAGATCACCTTGCGCGCCTTCGACGCCTGCCTCATCACCCAGTCGCGCCTGCTCGGCACGACCCGCGAGGCGGTGCACACGCCGTGCAGCTGCTACGCCCGGCGCACGATCGCCAATATGACCAAAGACGAGCTGAACGCCTTCCGCAAGACCGGCTATTTCAACGACAGCGCCCAGGCCAAGGGTCTTGAGGCGATCGACTACTGCAAGTTGAAGCGGCCGATCTGAGGCGCGGCCTCATGGCCGCCTGCATTCGCTGACAACCGGACCCGGGGCCCTGGCCACCGGGTTTTGTTTTGCCGACGTCATGGCCCCGGCGACGTCATCGCCCCGGCGAAGTCATGGCCCCGCCGACGCTGGCCTGCACCAGCGCAAATCCGCCTGCGCTGAACCGGGGGGCTCCGTCATCTGTTCCCTGACGCGGGTTCCAGACGCCAGGCATCCACTTTGCCGGGCGCATCGCTTCTGGCTGTCGTCACGCCAGGGCGCGGGGCTCATCGCGTTCAGGCGTTATTCCGCGAATGGCGAGGTCTCTGTGAAGCGGACGTTGCCGGCGGCGAGCCCGTCCAGCAGCACCTGCACGCCGCCCGAGCGCGCCAGCCATTCGAGGCGATGGTCGCGGAACTGTCGCTTCATCCGGCCATCGGCGAACGCCAGCCCCTTTTCCCGCAGGGCGATGCGAATCTTCTGCGCATATGGCGACAGCGGGTGTTGATACAGTTCCATGGATATTCCTGAAAACAGGGCGCGGCGCCCATGACAGGGATGGAACATAATATATGTTATGTTTCCATGCGCCGCCAAAACACGGTTGCGGCCAGGAGCGCCGCCGCCTTTCCGATCCAGGCGCAACGATCCATGGAAGCGCCATGACGCCGGAAACCATGCCGATTCTCCACCAGTATGAAGTTTCACCTTATTCGGAGAAGGTGCGCCTCGCCTTTGGCCTCAAGGGTCTGGCGTGGAGGGCCTGCAACCAGCCGGCGATCATGCCGAAACCGGAGCTGCTGGCGCTGACCGGCGCCTACAGGCGCATTCCGGTGCTGCAGATCGGCGCGGACATCTATTGTGACAGCGAACTCGTGCTCGATGAGATCGGGCGGCGTTTCGGCGGGCCTGACCTGTTCGCCGCCGGCGGGCGGCTCGCCAACCGCGCCATCCAGCAATGGGCGGACGGGCAGCTGTTTCCGACGGTGGTCGGCCTGCTGTTCGCTGGTGACTGGAATTATGACGCCGCCTTCGCCGCCGATCGCGCCGCCCTCAGCGGCCGGCCGTTCGATCCGGAAGCGTTTCGCGCTGCGGGGCCACGGCTGACCGGGCGGCTGCAGGAGTTGCTGGGGCTGGTCGAGGGGCAACTGGCTGACGGGCGGCGGTTCCTGTTCGGCGACGCCGCTGGCGCCGCCGATTTGCAAGTGGCGCACAACATCATCTTCATGCGCTGGGGCAAGGGCCGCACGGCGCAACTGCTCGAGGCATATCCGCGTCTCAATGCATGGGCGGACCGGATCGCCGCCATCGGCCATGGCGATCGCACCGACATTGACCGGCAAGAGGCGATCGCCATTGCAAGGGCCGCTCCGAAAGCCCCGGACGTGGGTCCAAAAGCGCGGTTCGTGACCAATGACGCCGACGCCACGCCAGTCGAAGGCAGGTTGTTGGGCCGGGAGGGCGGGCGCGTCTCGATCCGGATCGAGACGCGGGAGGCCGGCGCCCTGGCGGTTCATTTTCCTGAGGCGTCAGGAAAACTGCATCTGGACTGAATGCGCCCGACCTGGGAGACCATGCCAGGCTGGCAGTACGGCTGGTGATCCGGAGCTGGCGGCCGTCAGGGCGTGGGGTCGAACAGCGTCGCCCGCGCGGCGGCGGCCGCGTCGCGATAGGCCACGCGCCCGTTCTCCAGCCAGGCGGCCCCGCTGGCGATCAGTTCCAGCGCGCGCGGATACAACTGGTGTTCCTGGCGCAGCACGCGGGCGGCGAGGGCGTCCGGGTCGTCGCCGCTCACCACCGGCACAACCGCCTGGGCGATGATCGGCCCCACGTCCAGCACCGGCGTCACGAAATGCACCGTGCAGCCGTGCACGCGCACGCCGTCGTTCAGCGCCCGCTCATGGGTATGCAGCCCGGTGTAGGCCGGCAGCAGCGACGGATGAATGTTCAGCAGCCGGCCATCCCATGCGCCGACGAACACGGGCGTCAGCACGCGCATGAAACCGGCCAGGCAGACCAGGTCCACGCCGGCGTCGCGCATGCGGGCGTCGAGGGCCCGCTCGAAGCTCTCGCGATCCTTGCCGTAGGGGCGGTGGTCGACCACCGCCGTCGTGACGCCCTGGCGGGCCGCCGTGGCGAGGCCGCCGGCGTCGGCATTGTTCGACATCACAAGGGCGATTTCGGCCGGAAAGGCCGGATCGCTGGCGGCGGCCAGCAGCGCCTCCATGTTGGAGCCGCGACCGGACATCAGCACGCCGACGCGTTTGCGCGTCATCCTGGGGGCGCTCACCGGAACAGCCGGCCGCGCGTCGCGACCCGCTCGCCGTCGCCGCTCCACGCAACGAGTTCGCCAAGCACCACGGCGTTCTCGCCTTCGCCGAGCAGCGCCGTGCGCACGGCCTCCACCTTGTCCGCCGCGACCACGGCGACCATGCCAATGCCGCAGTTGAAGGTGCGCAGCATCTCGCTCTCGGCGATATTGCCAGCCTCCGCCATCCAGCGGAACACCGGATGGGGATCAATTGCGTCCAGGTTCAGCGCCACGCCGCAGCCTTCGGGCAGAACGCGCGGAATATTGTCCGGGAAGCCGCCGCCGGTGATGTGGGCCAGCGCCTTGATGGCGCCGGTCTTGCGGATGGCGGCGAGCAGCGGCTTCACATAAATGCGGGTCGGCGTCAGCAGCGCTGCGCCCAGAGACTTTTCCGGGGCGAACGGGGCGGGGGCCGACCAGTCGAGGCCCAGATTGGCCACCAGGCGACGCACCAGGGAGAAGCCGTTGGAATGGACGCCGGAGGAGGGCAGGCCCAGCAACACGTCGCCAGGGCGCACGTCGTCATGCGGCAGCAACTGGCCGCGCTCCGCGGCGCCAACAGCGAAGCCGGCAAGGTCGTAGTCGCCTTCCGCGTAGAGACCGGGCATCTCGGCCGTCTCGCCGCCGATCAGCGCGCAGCCGGCGTCGCGGCAACCCTGGGCGATGCCGCGTACGATCTCCACGGCCGCCGCCGGGTCGAGCTTGCCGGTGGCGTAGTAGTCGAGAAACAGCAGCGGCTCGGCGCCCTGGACCACCAGGTCGTTGACGCACATGGCGACCAGATCGACCCCGACGGTGTCGTGGATGCCGGTGTCGATGGCGATCTTCAGCTTGGTGCCGACGCCGTCGTTGGCGGCGACCAGGATAGGATCATTGAAACCGGCCGCCTTCAGGTCGAACAGGCCGCCGAAACCGCCGATCTCGGCGTCGGCTCCGGCGCGCCGGGTTGAGCGCACCAGGGGCTTGATTGCGTCGACCATGGCGTTGCCGGCGTCAATGTTGACCCCGGACTGGGCGTAGGTGAGGCCTTCTGCTTTCTGCTCAGTCATCTGTCTCGTGCGCTCCGGTGTTGGGGGGCAGGTACGACGACCGGCGCCAAGGCGCAAGGGTTGATGAAGGGATCATGCGTCGCCGCACTGGTTTTCTTGCGTAATTCTGCCTGTCGTTGCCTCGGGCTCCAGTCTGGTCCACGGATTTTTGCCTGGCTGTGTCCCGTTGGCCGCATTGTCCGCCCATGGTCGGCCCCGGTTCGAAATTCACGCGCCCGAACGCCATTCCAGGAAGTCATTCCGGAACGACGTTCAGTGGGACGCCCAGGTTCTCTTCGAGCATACGCCCTTCCCGGCGGCGCGGGGCGGACGATGTCCCCCGCACTGGCGGCTGACGGCGTTGCAGGCCGGTCGTCGCGTGCCCTACCATCGGGGCCGGAGGACGCATGACGATTCCAAATCTGATCACCATCGCCCGGTTGCTGATGGTGCCGCTGGTCGTCGTGATGATCGGCGCCGGGCACTGGGGCGCTGCTTTCGCCATTTTTCTGCTGGCCGGCGTCTCGGACGCGATCGACGGTTTTATCGCCCGACGCTGGGGCATGCAGTCGGAGCTGGGCGCCTATCTCGATCCGCTGGCGGACAAGGCGCTGCTGGTGTCCATCTATGTCGCCCTGGCCATTCATGGCGTGCTGCCAGGCTGGGTGGCGATCGTCGTGGTGTTTCGCGACATCATGATCGTCGCGGCGCTGCTGCTCTCCATGCTGCTGGACAAGCCCATGGAAGTGCGGCCCCTGATCGTCAGCAAACTCAATACCGGCGCGCAGATCGGCTTCGCGGCGCTGCTGCTGGGCTCCAATGCTTTCGGCGGCGCGCCGCCGCTGCTGGTGGAGATCGGCCTGCTGATCACCGTGGCCCTGACGCTCTGCTCGGCAGGCGCGTATCTTGTGCTATGGTTGCGTCACATGGCCGCCTGATCCGGCGTTGACCGGCCGCCAGCGGACGTATTCTGGAGCGTTATCCCGCCAGGCGACCGTCGCTTGCGCCAGGGCGCGCGTCAGATCAGGGCGATATGGCAAAGCTCCGGCGCCGCCGGGCTGTGCGAAGCGTTTGTCCGGGAGCGGTGATGCAGGTTAGTCGGGGCAGGTTCTGGATCGGCGTGCTTGTCGCCGCGGCGTTCTTTCTGTGGCTGTTCGGCGGGGCGATGTTCCCGTTCGTGGTCGGCATTGGCCTTGCTTATCTGCTGAATCCGTTCGCGGGGCGGTTGCAGCGTCTTGGCATGAGCCGCATCCTCGCCGCCTGTCTGATCCTGCTGCTGTTCGTGCTGCTGGTGGTGCTGGCGCTATGGATCGTCGTGCCGGTTCTGGCCCAGCAGGTCGCGGGCTTCCTCGACAACATGCCGCGCTATTTCGCCCGCCTGCACGACCTCGGCGACGCCTATGTGCGCCCGCTGTTCCAGCGCTTTGGCGGCGAGCAGGCCCTCAACGACGCCCAGACGTCCATGGGGCAGATTTTCTCCCAGGGCGCCTCCTGGGCGGGCGGCCTGCTGAAATCCGTCTGGAGCGGCAGCCAGTCCGTGCTCGGCGTCGTCGGCCTGGTGGTGATTGCGCCCGTGGTGGCGTTTTACATGCTGATCGACTGGGACCGCATGGTGGAGGCCGTCGATTCCTGGGTGCCGGTCGGCCAGCGCGAAACCGTGCGGGCCCTGGCGCGGGATATCGACCGGGCCATCGCCGGCTTTATGCGCGGCCAGAGCCTGGTGTGCCTGTTCCTCGGCGTGTTCTACGCCGTGGGGCTCAGCATTGTCGGTCTCAACTTCGGCGCGCTCATCGGCCTCGGCACCGGGTTCCTGACCTTTATTCCATATGTGGGCTCAACCATTGGGCTCGTCGTCTCGATGACCGTCGCCATCGTGCAGTTCTGGCCGGAATGGACCTGGATCATCGCGGTGCTGGCGATTTTCGTCGCCGGCCAGTTCATCGAAGGCAATATCGTTTCGCCCGTCCTGGTGGGCGACGCCGTTGGTCTGCATCCGGTCTGGCTGATGTTCGCGCTGGTGGCCTTTGGCTCGCTGTTCGGCTTTGTTGGCGTGCTGATCGCCGTGCCGGCCGGCGCCGCCATTGGCGTGCTGGCGCGCTTCGCCCTGCGCAAATATCTGGCCAGTTCCTATTACCAGGATGGGGACCGCTCGCCGGCGCCGCCGTCTCCGCGCGCCGTCACGCCGCCGCGCGGCGAAAGCTGACGCCCGCAACGGGCGCTCCGTTGTGGATCAGGCTGTTGAACGCGGCGGGAAAAGCCGCATTCCCGGCCGCCGGCGCTGGCCTGCCTGAGCGGCTTTCGCCATTGTGCGCCTGATCAGGGAGCTGGATCATCCTGATTTCCCGGCCCTACGCCCTGATATGGTCACGGGGATCAGGAAAAATCCGTCTGGTTTCAGTCTGTTGTCGGTGTGGGATGACGATCGCCCGCCAGAACATTTTCGAGAGAAGTGGCCGCCACTTTTCATGAAAAAATGTTTCAGATCAGATGAATAGGGCGCGTCCGGCGGGCCTGTTTCCAGCCGGCGCTCCCGGGCGCCTGCCGGCCCGGCTGAACCGTCGGGTCGATCGGAATGCGCCCGAAACCTGAAAGTCTGGAGCCGCTTCCGATCCATGTGGGTCAGAAAACGCTCCAGAACGGCATTCCATCAGGCTGAACTGGAATGTTGCTTTATCATTTTGAACCAAGCGCTTTTATGCGGTGCGGCGGTCGCTCGCCGAAAACGCCCCGCCACAGTGCGACAGGAAACGCGTGGTGTCTGAAGTCGCCGCCCAACTGACCTTTCCCTGGCCCATGCCGGACAGTTTCGCCGAAGAGGATTTTCTCGTTGGCGCAGCCAACCAGCAGGCATGGGACATGCTGGAGCGTTGGCCCGCATGGCCGGAGCCCGTATTGCGCCTGTCCGGTCCGGCTGGCGTCGGCAAAACGCATCTGGCGTCGATTTTTGCCCGGCGCGTCGGGGCTGTCTGGCTTCCGGACGCGACCATGCGCGTGCAAGATGGCGTCACGCCTGCTGTTCACGGCGATTTTGACAGTTGTCGCCCAATTGTCATCGATTCATGCGATGCGGCGCTGGTCGATGAGCACGCCCTGTTTCATCTTCTGAACCGGGTGCGGGCGGAAGGGGGGGCGGCCCTGCTGGTTTCCCGCGGCGCGCCGCAACATTGGGGCCTGAAAACGCCTGATCTGGTGTCGCGGCTGCGGCTGTGTCCGGTGGTCGGAGTCGATGCGCCGGATGACGCCCTGTTCAGGGCCATTCTGGTCAAGCTGTTTCACGACCGGCAACTGGCGATTGACGTCAGCGTGGTCGACTATCTGGCGCGACGGCTTGACCGTTCGGTGTTGCTGGCGCGGGATCTGGTGGCGCGCATCGACGCGCGGGCGCTCAGTCTGGGGCGACGCGTCACCCGCGCCCTTGCGGCGGACGTGTTGCGTGAGGCGAACCCGGACGCGGAAGATGGCGAGGATCCCCCGGCGATCTGAGCCCCTGTCGTCCGGCGCGAAACTGAAGACATTTGCCGGCCAGGCGTCTGGCCGGGCGACGGGCAGGAGAGCGGCAGTGGATACCGAAGAATCACGTGATCGCCCGGCTCAGGCTGACGGAATGCAGGCCGACCCCGTTGTGAACGGGGATGCGCCGGCGGAGCGGGACGGGGAGATCAGCGAGGCCACGCCAGGCGAAGCATCCGCTGACGCCCCGGCGGAGGACAATCCGCCTGCCGCCGCCGGAAAGGTCGCCGTCCGCCCGAAAGCCGTCTCACGCCGGACGACAGCTTCCGGCGGCGCCATGGGATCCAGGCCCGCCAGCCGGACCAGGAGCCCTGGTCGCGCCGCGAAGTCGCCGGAGGGCGCAAGGAAAGCCGCCGCCAGGAAGACGTCCTTGGCGGCCGCGCCGGACGCGACCGAAGCCGGAAACCTGGCCGCCGACAATGGCTCCGATCCGGGCGCCATCGCCGCCAGGCTTGCGACGTCCTACGCCGCCCTGTTTCACAACGACGCCGCCGACGAGGCGCGCCGCTCCGCCGCGCCGGATCCGCAGAACCTCGGCGTCGCCCGCAAAAGCGGCGACATCTCCGCCGCCGCCGCCGAGATCGAGACGCCGACCGACGGCGCCGCCCTGCGCACGACGCCGCAGCGCTTCATCAACCGCGAGATTTCCTGGCTGCAGTTCAACCGCCGGGTGTTCGAGGAGGCGTCCAACTCGGCGCATCCGCTGCTCGAACAGCTGCGTTTCCTGTCGATTTCCGCCAACAATCTCGATGAGTTCTTCATGGTCCGTGTCGCTGGCCTGCGCGGACAGGTGCGCACCGGCGTGATGAGCCTGTCGCAAGATGGCCTGACCCCGGCCGAGCAGCTTGCCGCCATCAGCCGCGAGGTGTCGCAACTGGCGGACGACCAGCAGCGCCGCTGGACCGAACTGCGCGACCAGTTGCTCGACAACGGCATCGTCACCGTCGAGGACAGCGACCTGACGCGCGCCGAGACCATGTGGCTGGAGGAGTATTTCCTCAACAACATCTTCCCGGTGTTGACGCCGCTGGCCGTCGATCCGGCGCACCCGTTCCCCTTCATTCCCAACCTTGGCTTCAGCATCGCCCTGTCGTTGTTCCGCCAGAGCGACAACCGCAAGCTGACTGCGCTGATCCGCATGCCGGGCAAGATCGACCGGTTCATCCGCCTGCCGGACTTCGCCGACACGGGGGCCGTGCGTTTCATTTCCCTGGAGCAGGCCATCGGACGGTTCACCGACCGGCTGTTCCCGGGTTACCAGGTCACCGGTCGCGGCGGCTTCCGCGTCATCCGCGACAGCGACCTCGAAATTGAGGAAGAGGCGGAAGACCTGGTGCGCCTGTTCGAAACGGCGCTGAAGCGCCGCCGGCGCGGCACGGTGATCCGCGTCGAGTTCGATGGAGACATGCCGGAGAACCTGCGCAACTTTGTCATGAAGGAGCTGGACGTCTCTGGCGACGAGGCGTTCCTCGTCGACGGCATGCCAGCGCTCAATGATCTGTCGCAGCTGGTGTCGATCGACCGGCCGGATCTGAAGTTCAAGCCGTTCAACGCCCGCTTTCCCGAGCGGGTGCGCGAGCACGGCGGTGATTGCTTCGCGGCGATCCGTGAAAAGGATCTGGTGATCCACCACCCTTATGAGAGCTTCGACGTGGTGGTGCAGTTCCTGCAGCAGGCGGCGCGCGATCCCAATGTCGTCGCCATCAAGCAGACCCTGTATCGCACCTCGTCGGACTCGCCGATCGTCAAGGCCCTGGCCGAAGCGGCGGAAGCCGGAAAATCGGTGACGGCGCTGGTGGAGCTGAAGGCCCGCTTCGATGAGGAGGCCAACATCCGCTGGGCCCGCGATCTGGAGCGCGCCGGCGCCCAGGTGGTGTTCGGCTTCATCGAGCTGAAAACCCACGCCAAGCTGTCGTCGGTGGTGCGGCGCGAGAGCGGTCAGCTGGTCACCTATTGCCACGTCGGCACCGGCAACTATCACCCGATCACCGCGCGCATCTACACCGACCTGTCGTACTTCACCGCCGACCCGGTGATCGCCCACGACGTCGCCTGCATCTTCAATTTCATCACCGGCTACGCCGAGCCGGACGAGCTGGAGCGCATGGCGGTGTCGCCGGTGACGCTGAAGCCGCGCATCCTCGGCCATATCGCGGAGGAGATGGCCCACGCCCGCGCCGGGCGGCCCGCCGCCATCTGGCTGAAGTGCAATTCGCTGGTCGATCCACAGATTATTGATGCGCTTTACGACGCCAGCCAGGCTGGCGTCGAGATCGATTGCGTCATTCGCGGCATTTGCGCCCTGCGCCCGGGTATTCCGGGTTTGTCGGAGAATATCCGCGTCAAATCCATTGTCGGCCGCTTCCTCGAGCACAGCCGCATCTATGCGTTTGGCAACGGCGAGGGACTTCCGAACCGGAACGCTCACGTCTATATTTCGTCCGCCGACCTGATGCAGCGCAATCTGGACCGGCGCGTGGAAGCGTTGTGTCCGATCACGACGCCGACAGTGCATCAGCAGGTTCTGGACCAGATCATGCTGGCCAACCTGCTGGACAATGAGCAAAGCTGGCGCATCCTTCCCGATGGTTCCGCCACGCGTATCCAACGCATGCAGGGCGAGGAGCCGTTCAACGCTCATCGTTACTTCATGACCAATCCGAGTTTGTCCGGACGTGGAAAATCCCTCAAGGATTCAAGCCCTAAAACCCTTCGCAAGCGTTCTGCAAGGCGCTGATATGGGTGGGGGCGGGCGCCTTCCCGCGCTAAGCCCGGTCGCCATCATTGACATTGGTTCGAACTCGGTGCGGCTTGTCGCTTATGAGGGCCGAACCCGTTCGCCGGCGATGCTGTTCAACGAGAAGGCCCTGTGTGGCCTTGGGCGCGGCGTCGCCAGCACCGGCAAGATGGACAAGACCGCCGTCGCCAGCGCGCTGGCGGCCTTGCAGCGGTTTCGCGGTCTCTGCGACGTGATGCAGATCGAGGACATTCACGTTCTCGCCACCGCGGCGGTGCGCGACGCCTCCAACGGCGAACGGTTCATCCAGAAAGCCGAGGAAATCCTGCGCCGGCCTGTGTCGCTGCTGGCCGGAACGCGCGAGGCAGAGCTGTCGGCCCTCGGCGTCGCCTCGGGGTTCTGGAAGCCGGACGGCGTCGTCGGCGACATGGGCGGCGGCAGCCTGGAGTTGGTGGAGATCGTCAATGGCGCGTTGCGGCCAGGCCTCAGCCTGCGCCTCGGCGGCCTGGCGTTGCAGGATGCCTCCGGCGCCTCGCTCAAGAAGGCCGGCGCCCTGGTGCGCGCCGCCCTCGCCAACGCACCGCAGATTGGCGCCCTGAAAGGCCGGGCGTTTTATGCCGTGGGCGGCACCTGGCGCGCCCTGGCGCGTTTGCACATGGAACAGATCGGCTATCCGCTCCATGTGATGCACGCCTATGAGATTAATCCCGGCGAGGCCATTGCCTTCGCCCGCATGGTGCAGCGCCTTGACGTGGGCGCCCTGGAGGCCATCGGCTCCATCTCGTCGGCGCGCCGGCCGCTGCTGGCCTATGGCGCGTTGCTGCTGGAGCAGATTATCCGGCGCGGCCACCCGTCCTCCGTGATGATCTCGCCCTATGGCGTCCGGGAAGGGCTGCTGTTCGAGGCGCTTGCTCCGGAGTTGCAGGCGCGGGATCCGCTGCTCGCCATGGCTTCGGAAATGAACTGGCTGCGCTCGCGTTCGCCACGTCACTGCGAGGAACTGGTGGACTGGGTCGGCGGCCTGTTCGCATCGCTGCACCTGAGCGAGACGCCGGCGGAAGCACGGGTGCGCGCGGCCGCTTGCCTGGTTTCGGATGTCTGCTGGCGCGCCCACCCTGACTATCGCGGCGAGCAGGCGCTGATCCTGCTGTCGCAGGCGACGTTCGCCGGCGTGACCCATCCGGAACGGGGTTTCATGGCCCTGTCCAACTATATCCGCCATGAGGGCCTGTCGATCGAAAGCAACGTCGCGCGCATCCGTGAGCTGATGCCGATGCACATGGTCGAGCGGGCGCGCATTCTCGGCGCCGCCATGCGCGTCGCCTACATTCTTTCCGCAGCCATGGCCGGGGTGCTGCCCCGCTGTCCGCTGACGGTGAAAAAGGGCGTGCTGACCCTGTCCATCCCGGTGGAACTGGAGAACCTGCGCTCGGATCGCATCGCCAACCGACTGCGCCAGCTCGGGCGGACGGTCGGCATGCAGGTTCAGATCTGCGTGGGATGACAGGGCGCCGCAGGCGGTTGGCGGGCGGCTGAAGAGGCGCGGCGCAACGGTTGGGCGATCAACCGCGCCGGCCATCGCCTCGTGAGGTCGCAACTGTTTTGCGGCTGTGACCGGAAGAGCATTTGGCAAAACGGCCTGACGGGTCCAGCGCGGCGAGACATGGCTGCCTGCAACAAGACATGGCTGCCTGCAACAACGCGCCGGCATGACGCGCTGGGGCGGGTCATGGGGCTGGCGCCAGCCTGCCCGTGCGGGCGACGGGCGCCGCAGGGGCAACCCTGTGTTCAGCCGGCCTTCTTCTCCGGCAGGTCCACGAACGACACCTTGCCCTTGTCCACCACCACGCCGATGCGGCCGTGCTTCAGCGCCAGGGCGCGCTCGCCGAAAATCGTCCGGCGCCAGCCTTTGAGCGCCTGGGCGTCGGCGTTGTCGTCGGCTGCGATGGCCTCCAGGTCGTCGGTGGTGGCGATCAGCTTCGGCGCCACCTTTTCATTCTCCGACACGGCCTTCAGCAGCACCTTCAGCAGGTCCATCAGCGCGCCGTTGGAGGAGCGGCCGCGCTCTTTCGACGGCAGGGTGATGGAGCGCGGGTCCTTGTCGAGCGCGCCCTTGATGACGGCGATGATCTCGCCGCCGGCGCGCGACCGCTCGAAGCCGTTGGGCGTGGAGCGCAACTGTCCCAGCGCTTCCGCCGTGCGCGGCGCGTTGACGGCGATGTCAATCAGCGCGTCGTCCTTGAGGATGCGCGAGCGCGGCACATCGCGGGAGCGGGCCTCGCGTTCGCGCCAGGCGGCGAGGTCGCGCAGGACAAGGGCGTCGCGCGTCTTGCGCAGCCGGCCGCCCAGCTTCAGCCATGCGTCGTCGGGATTGGCGTCATAGGTCGCCGGCGAGGTCAGCACCGCCATCTCGTCCGCCAGCCAGTCTTCACGCCCGGAGTCTGCGAGCTGGGCGCGCAGCGCTTCATAAACCGAGCGCAAATGGGTGACGTCGCCGAGGGCGTAGTTCACCTGCTGCTCGCTGAGGGGGCGGCGCGACCAGTCGGTGAAACGCGAGGTCTTGTCGATTCGCGCCCGCGCCAGATCACTGACCAGCTGCTCGTAGGAAACAGAATCGCCATAGCCGCAGACCATGGCGGCGACCTGGCTGTCGAACAGCGGCGTCGGGATCACATGGCCCATGAACCAGATGATCTCCACGTCCTGCCGGGCGGAGTGAAACACCTTCACCACGGCGGGGTTGGTCATCAGTTCAAAAAACGGGGCCAGATCGAGGCCTGGCGCCAGCGGATCCACGAGAATCGCCTCCTCGGGCGACGCCATCTGGATCAGGCACAGCTTCGAGTAATACGTCGTCTCGCGCAGAAACTCTGTATCGACCGTCACGTATGGATGGGCGGCGAGGCGGGCGCAGGCCGCCGCAAGTTCGGCGGATGAAGTAACTGGCAGCATAACCGGGCTATAGACCACGCTGGGAGGAATGTCCCGACTGTTTAGCTTTTTTGACGCGCCGGCGCCATAATTTCTCCGCAAGGAGCTGTCTGCGCGTCCTGCACGGCGTTCGCCATTGACAATGGGGGCGCCGTATGGGTTTTGTCGCGCTCCAATACGCCGCCGGCGTTGGCAAATTTCCCGGCGTTCCCGTTTTTTTCAAGGATCTGGCGCAAGACAATGCATCGTTACCGCTCCCATACGTGTGGCGCCCTGCGCGCGTCGGATATCGGCAGCCAGGCGCGGCTTTCCGGATGGTGTCACCGTATCCGTGATCACGGCGGCGTGCTGTTTATCGATCTGCGCGATCACTATGGCGTCGTCCAGTGCGTGGTCGATCCCGATTCGCCGGTGTTCAGCCTGATGGAGCAGGTGCGGTCCGAGTGGGTGGTGCGCGTCGACGGCAAGGTCCGCGCCCGTCCCGAGGGCACCGTCAACGCGGAGCTGCCGACCGGCGAGGTCGAACTCTACGTCACCGACGCGGAAGTGCTGGGCGCCGCCTCCGAGCTGCCGCTGCCGGTGTTTGGCGACCAGGAGTATCCGGAAGAGATCCGTCTGAAGTACCGCTTCCTCGATCTGCGCCGCGAGAAGCTGCACGCCAACATCATGAAGCGCGGCCGCATCATCACCAGCATGCGCAACCGCATGCAGGACCAGGGCTTCTTCGAATTCCAGACGCCGATCCTGACGGCGTCGTCGCCGGAAGGCGCCCGCGACTTCCTGGTGCCGAGCCGCATTCACCCCGGCAAGTTCTACGCCCTGCCGCAGGCGCCGCAGCAGTACAAGCAGCTCATCATGATGAGCGGCTTCGACCGCTACTTCCAGATCGCGCCGTGCTTCCGTGATGAGGATCCGCGCGCCGACCGCCTGCCGGGCGAGTTCTACCAGCTCGATCTCGAAATGAGCTTCGTCGAGCAGGAAGACATTTTCGCCGCTGTTGAGCCGGTGATCACCGGCGTGTTCGAGGAATTCGCCGACGGCAAGCCGGTGACGAAGAACTGGCCGCGCATTCCCTACGCCGAGGCGCTGCGCAAATACGGCACCGACAAGCCGGATCTGCGCAACCCGCTGATCATGCAGAACGTCTCGGAGCACTTCCGCGGCTCCAACTTCAAGGTGTTCGCGCGCATGCTCGAAAGCGCCGGCAATGAAGTGTGGGCCATTCCGGGCCCCGGCGGCGGCAGCCGCTCGTTCTGCGACCGCATGAACTCGTGGGCCCAGGGCGAAGGCCAGCCTGGCCTTGGCTACATCATGTGGGGCGCCGCCGAGGGCGAGGGCGAGGGCGCGACGGGCGCGGTTGGCCGTGGTCCGATCGCCAACAACATCGGCCCGGAGCGCGTCGAAGCCATCCGCGCCGCCCTTGGTCTGAAAGAGGGCGACGCCGCTTTCTTTGTCGCCGGCGATCCGCAGAAATTCTACAAATTCGCTGGCATGGCCCGCACCAAGGTGGGCGAGGACCTGAAGCTGGTCGATCACGACCGTTACGAGCTGGCCTGGATCGTCGATTTCCCGTTCTACGAGTGGAACGAGGACGAGAAGAAGATCGACTTCTCGCACAATCCGTTCTCGATGCCGCAAGGCGGTCTGGACGCCCTGAACACCCAGGATCCGCTGACCATCAACGCCTTCCAGTACGACATCGCCTGCAATGGCTATGAGATCGCGTCGGGCGGCATCCGCAACCACCGCCCCGAGGCGATGGTGAAGGCGTTCGAACTGGCGGGTTATGACGAGGCGACCGTGGTCGAGCGCTTCGGCGGCATGTACCGGGCGTTCCAGTACGGCGCGCCGCCGCATGGCGGCATGGCCGCTGGCGTCGACCGCATCGTCATGCTGCTCTGCGGCGTCAACAACCTGCGCGAGATCTCGCTGTTCCCCATGAACCAGCGGGCGGAAGATCTGCTGATGGGCTCGCCCGCCGAAGTGGGGCCGAAGCAACTGCGCGAACTGCACATCCGGCTCAATCTGCCTGAGGCGTGAGAACGGTGGTTGCCGGTCTGGTTGTCCAGATCACGGTCATGCCCTCGCGAGGGTCGTAATGTGAAAGGGGCGTCCGCCGTCGCTGGCGGGCGCCCCGATTCATGTAAGGCGGCGCCAGATCCGGTTGTCTGGAGCAGGGGGCGGGGCCGCGTGAATGAATGCGGCGCCAGGATTGCCAGCGGCGCCTGAGCGCCAGCGGTGCGTTGGAGAAGTCGGATGAGCGCTGACAGCCCGGTCACCGCCATCGTCGTGGCGTGGAACAGCGCCGACGCGTTGCCAGAGTGCCTTGAGGCGCTGACGCGCGAAGGCGTCGCCATCATTGTCGTTGACAACGCCAGCAGCGACGACACCGCAGCGGTCGCGACGGCCCATGGCGCCCAGGTCATTCGCAACGCCCGCAACGAGGGTTATGGGCGCGGCAACAACATCGGCGTCGCCGCCGCCCTCAGTGACTACGTTCTCATCATCAATCCCGATTGCGCGCCCGATCCTGGCTGCATCGCCGCGCTCGTCGCCGCCGCCGGACGCTGGCCGGACGCCGGCATGCTGGCGCCGCGCATCATCGAGCCGGACGGCCGGCTGTTCTTCCAGCGCCGCTCGTTGCTGTCGCCCTATCTGACCAATCCGCCCGACATTCTGCGCCTGCCGGAAGGCGACTGTTGCGCGCCGTTCCTCTCCGGCGCCTGCCTGCTGATGCGTCGCGCGGTTTTCGGGCGGCTGGGCGGCTACGATCCCAACATCTTCCTGTTCTATGAGGACGACGACCTGTGCCGCCGGGTCGCTGACGCCGGCCTGGCGCTGGTGCATGTGCACGACGCCGTCGCCCGGCACGGACGCGGCAAATCGGCGGGCAGGGCGCCTGGCCGGATCTTTCGCGCCCGCTGGCACATGGCCTGGTCGCAGGCCTATGTGGCGCACAAATGGGGCCTCAGATCGCCAGCGCCCACGACGGCGCTGGTCAACGGTTGCAAGACCCTGCTGGCGCTGTTCAGTTTCCGCCGCGCCACCATTGAGCGCTACGCCGGCAGCGCCGCAGGCGCCCTCGCTTTCCTTCGTGGCGGACAGGCGGTGACGCGGGAGCATCTGGAGCCGGCGCCCGATGAACGGAATGGCGGATGACCCAATGGGCCAAGGTCCCAAATTCGGTCAGAACCAGATCCGCCGTTCTGCAGCAATGTGCTTTCTTAACGCGAAGTGGTGTCTGCTTCGCGCGAGGGTGCTCCAGTCCTGCGTGTGTTTCATCCGCGATGGACGATACGGCAAGCTGGAGCGTTTGAAGCTGGAGTGTTTCCTGGTGCGCCAGGTTTCACCGGAGGCGCTTCAACCCTTTGTATTGACGCTTTTCACGAGACGTGAACGCGGCGTTTTAGGAAAATGCTCCGGGATATGACGGCGGGATGACCAGAGGGATGACCAGCAGGATCGAACGTGTGGGCGCGGTGCAGGCCGGCGAGGCGGTGGCGGTTGAGCCGTGGCGGGGCGGGCTTCTGGGCGCCCCCACGGTGACGGAGGCCTCCGTCGGCCGCGCCAACAATTTCAATCTGCTGCGCCTGGTGATGGCGGTGGCCGTCGTCGTCTCGCACGGCTTCAGCGTCATCACCGGCAATGTGCACGACGAGCCGCTGACGGCGGCGACCGGCTATACCCTGGGCGAGCACGCCGTGAACGGCTTCTTCGTCATTTCCGGGTTTCTCGTCACCATGAGCTTCGACCGGCGCGGCTGGCTCGATTACGCTTTGGCGCGCGTCTTGCGCATCGCGCCGGGCCTGATCGTCGCCACGCTGATGGTCGGCCTGGTGCTGGGCGCGGCGCTCAGTTCGCTTGGGCCATTCCGTTATCTGGCTGACGCGGGGACCTGGAAATTCGTCGTCCAGACCCTGAGCACCTACAAGAGCAACACGGTCCTGCCGGGGGTGTTTGAGAACAATCCATTCCGCTTCCCCATGGGAACGGTGTGGACGCTGAAATATGAGGTGATCTGTTACGCCGCCGTGTTCGTGATCGGCGCGCTTGGCCTGTTGCGCAGCCGCCGGCTGGCGCTTGGCCTGCTGCTGTCCCTGACCGCCGCCCTGCTGTTGCTGGACTGGTTGCAGCCTGAGGCGGCCAAGGGCTTGCAGACCGCCGTGCGGCTGCCGCTGCTGTTCACGGCCGGGGCGGTGTTCTATCGCTTCGGCGGCTCCATCCGCCTGTCGATCCTGGCGGCGATGTTCATGATCGCCGGCGTCGTGCTGCTGCGGCACACCTTCGCCTACAATACAGCGCTGTTTCTCACCGAGGCTTACTGTCTGATGTGGCTGGCGCTGGTTCCGGTCAGCCGTCTCATCCCCGAGCCGCGCGATGACATTTCCTACGGCGTCTATCTGTACGGCTGGCCCATCCAGCAGGCGTTGCACGCCCTGTTTCCGCTGGCCGGCGCGCTCGTCCTGCTGGCGCCGGCGCTGGCGCTCACCGTGCTCGTTGGCTTCGTCTCGTGGCGGATGATTGAGAAGCCGGCTCTCAATATCAAGCGCCGCATCCTTGACCGGCGCGACCGCCCACGACCGATCTGACGCCGTCGTCAGACCGTCAGGGCGCGCCGCTGAAACCGCCCGGCCTCTTTCCCGGATGCATCCCGTCCGGACATGACAATGCCCGCGCATGGCGCGGGCATTGTCATTGATGCTCAGGCAACCAGTGAAGCTGGCGGTTCAGCGCTTCCTGTTGCCAATGTCGCCCAGGTCGAACGGCGTCGTCTGGTATATCTCGTTGATCCAGTTGCCGAACAGCAGGTGGGCGTGGCTGCGCCAGCGGTTGTTCGGCATGTGCTCCGGATTGTCGCCCGGGAAATAGTCGTGCGGGATCGCCATCGGAACGTTGGCGCTGAGGTCGCGGAAGTACTCCTCGGCCAGGGAGGTCGAGTCATACTCGATGTGGTTGAACATGTGCAGCGAGGCTGTCGCCGGATCGTCCAGCAGGCACAGGCCCGCCTTGTCGCTTTCCGCCAGCACCTTCACGCCGGAACCCGCAGGAATGTCGGCCTTGTGGACCTCGGTCCAGCGTGACACAGGAACCGAAAAATCATCCGAAAAGCCGCGCAGATAGGGCGAGGCCGGACACAGGTTGCGATGGCGGAATACGCCGAACGCCTTCTGCTCCAGCTCATATTTCGGCATGCCGTGGAAGTGGTGCACGGCGGCCTGGGCGCCCCAGCAGATGTTGAAGGAGCGGTGCACATTGGTCTGCGTCCAGTCGAAGATGTGGCGCAGTTCGTCCCAATAGTTCACCTCTTCGAACGGCAACCGCTCCACCGGCGCGCCGGTGATGATGAAGCCGTCGAACTTCTCGTCGCGGATCTCCTCCCACGTACGGTAGAAGGCGATCATGTGCTCGGCGGAGGTGTTGCGCGGCGTGTGGCCGGAGATGCGCACCAGCGTCATCTCAACCTGCAATGGCGTCGCGCCGATCAGGCGGGCGATCTGCGTCTCCGTCCGGATCTTGTTGGGCATCAGATTGAGGAAGCCAATGCGCAGCGGGCGAATATCCTGACGCACGGCGTCGGTTTCACGCATGACCATCACGCCCTCCGCCTCAAGGGTGCTGAAAGCGGGCAGGTCATCGGGCAGCTTGATGGGCATTGGCGCATCCACTCGGGTTTCGCGTTCTCCGTGCGGACGGAAAACGCGTCGACAAACGACAGCGCTCAGGCGGCGGTTGGCCGTCTCGCGCTCCGGATTCGGGCAGGTGGATGCGGTGGCTGGTTCCGTTTGGTTGCCGGTCTGGCCACATCCTCCCCTGAGGGGAGCGCCACCTTGCCCGGAACAGGCAGGTTGGCGTTGGGAATGCATCCCAACTCCTGATGTAACGCCCTGTGTATGCCGGATTTCATCCAGGCACAAGAGGGAGGTTTCACGCCAGGACGCATTTGCGGAAAATAATTCTGCGGCAGGTCATTCGTCTGGAAAAAATTCGTTGAGGCGGGTGCCGTTTCGCGCCGGGAAGCCGCGTCAGTGCAGGCAGGCGGAGCAAATCAGGATCGGCGCCAGCCCATGTCGCGCCCATATCGCGCCTTGATGTTGCGCCACCTGGTGTCGCGTCAGCTGCCGTTGCGCCAGTCGCGGATCGCGACGGCCGCCGGTGGCGCTCCCACTCAGCCACCATCGCGAATTTTCTGCACGGCGGCGGCGAAGGCCTGGACGTCCGTATCCTGCAACAGCGGCAACAGCGTCTGAACCTGCTCCTTTGGCAGGTCCCACCAGGCGCTGGCGAGCAAGGCGGCGATGTCCGCCTCGCTGAAGCGGTGGCGGATGACCCGCGCCGGATTGCCGCCGACGATGGCGTAAGGCGGCACGTTCCTGGTCACAACGGCGCGGGCGGCGACCACGGCGCCATGGCCGATGGTGACGCCAGAGAGGATCATGCAGCCGGAGCCAAGCCACACGTCATGGCCGATATGCACGTCGCCAGAAGTGGCGTGGTAGTCACTGTTCACGCCGGGCCAGACCGTGGGGAAGGCCGGGAAGGGAAAGGTTGAGACCCAGTCCAGCCGGTGGTTGCCGCCGAGCAGGATCTCGACCTTGTCGGCGATCGAGCAATAGCGGCCGATGCTGAGCTTCGCCCCAGATTCCGCGAACCGCACCTTGGGCCGGCCATAGCTGTAGGCGCCGAAGCTGAAGCCACGCTTCTTCGCCAGATTCGCCAGATGCACGCGGGTTTCGTTGTGCGGATTCCGCCACTGTCCGATCAGCCCCATGCCTGGTCGTTCTCCCGGGAGGTCAGTTCAAAAGCCCCGCAAGTGCAGCGGGCGCCGCAATGTGCGACGCCCGCGCCATAACGTCAAAGCGCAAGGTGGCCTACTTTTCCGTGGCCTGCTTTGCCGTGGCCTTGAAGTCGAGCGCCTGGAACAGCGCATCGGGATTGCCCGATGCGGCGCCGACGATCAGTTCGCTCATCTGGTCGCCTTCCGGTTTCCGCGACGTGGCGGAGAGGCTCAGGGAGCCGCTGTCGCGGATGAACTTGCCGAGAGCGCCGGTGAGCGCCTTGGCGCCGTCGCTGGAACCAATCATCGACGGCAACAGCATCTGCGCCAGGGCGGCCCAGCCCGCGCGCACCTGGGTCGCGTCGCCATCGCCCTGTTCCTTCGCCTGCAATTCAGCGAAGCGCTTCGCAAAACCGCTGTCAGTCACGTCAAGCGACAGGTTCTTCAGGCGTGAGGAGAGCAGCAATTGCTGGCGCCTGTCGTCGCTGGCGGTGAACAGCTCCTGGCTCACATTGCCCAGCAGGCCGGTGAGCCTGATGCTGCCGAGATTGGCGGCGCCGAAGGAAAACGCATTGACGCGCAGGTCCTTCGTGGCGGCCTCCCACTTGCCGTCAATCGACGCCGACAGGTCGAGCTTGTCGTAGCCCATGGCGTGCAGCTTCGTCAGGGTGGCGTTCACCGGGGAGTCGTCGTCCTCCTCATCGTCGCCCTTCTTCGGCCTGGGCAGATCGATCACCAGCCGGTCGAGATTGGTTTTGAGGGCGGTGGGCACGCCGTTGACCGGGTCGCTGTAGGAGCCGGAGAAGCCCTGAATGGTGAACTTCACCCGCTCGCCGGGCGCGTCCGGGCTGGCGACGTTGACGTCGATATTCTTCAGGGTCAGGCCGGCGGCCGCCGGGGTCAGCGACGCAAGGGCTGTATTGTCGTCCTTGCCGTCGGCCGCGGCGCCGGACAGCTTGCGGAACATGTCCGCCAGCTTCGCCATGAAATTGCTGACGTTGCCTTCGCCAATGGACACATGGTCGCCCTCGACGGGCGCGATCTTCAGGCCGGAGAAGCTGAGGCCGCCCTGGGCCACGGCGGAGCCGAACGACAGCGAGGCGATCTCGCCGCGCACGCGGGGAGCCGGCTTGTCGCTTTTGGCGCTCTTCTCCTTCGCCTCAGCCTGCTTGCCAGTTTCCTTGTCAGCCTCCTCGCCTTCGTCGTCGCTCTCATCCGGGACGTCAAACGTCATGCCGGTGACGGCGGCCTCGCCGAACGAGAAGGCCTCAAGGATGTCGGCGACGCTGCTGTAATAGGCGGCGCGGGCCTTCGGTTCGAGATCATCCGGATTCTTCACCGCCTCGATGCTGGCCGTCAGCTCGAGCAGGGGCGTGTTGAGCAGGCGCGCCTTGAAATCCTTGCCGCTCACGCTCTTGATCGCGAAGCTGGCGTCGTCGCTCCTGACCGTGATGTCGCTGGCCGAGAACGCGCCATAGGCCGGCTGCAACTGGCGATCGGCCTCATTGGCGGCCGCCTCGGTGTAAAGCCGGGCGACAAGTCCGAGGTTGACCTTCTCCATGGCCGTCTGGCCGATGGCGCCGCTGGAGCTGGTCTCGCCCGCTTTGGTGGCGAACGTCGCGCCGCTGGACGTGATGGCGCCCGCGACGCCGTTCTTCAGATCCGTGATGGTGATCTGCTTCCAGGTGGAGGACGACATGGCCTTGTCGCTCTTCTGGACGAGGACCAGCTCGGGCAGCGTGGCGCGGCTGACGCTTATGTCTGACAGCCGCTTCGCCAGCGGCGTGGCGCTCGTCTTGTCAAAAATGGCGCGCAGACGCGCTTCGTCCACATTGTCGCCGGCGACTTCCAGCCGGGGAATGCGCACGGTGAGCTGCTTGCTGCTGATTTCAATGTCGGTCAGCGTAACCGGCCCCGCCGCCTCGGCGGCGCTTGAAAGGCCGAAGTGGCCAGGCGTGGCGATCGAGCCGACTGAAATCCGCAGCCCGTCATGGCTGGCGGCGACGCGATCAAGCGTCACGGAGCCGGACACCGGGTCCACCGAGACGCCGGCCACGTCGACCCCGACGCTGGCAAGGGCGCCGCGCACCTCATGCGCCGTCCATTGGGCGCCGCCGGCCAGCACGGCGCCGGTGACGACGAACGCCAGGGCGCCGCCAGCTGCGATCCGGCGTGCGGGCCGCCTGCTGGGTCGCGCCGGGGCGGCAGCCTGGTGCTGCGCATGGGACTGCAGTCTGGATTTCATGGGGGTAACGGTCCTCGGTGGCGTGCGGTTGGCCGTGATTGCGGGCTGATTCCGGCCTTTCACATCCCTGTCACATGCCCCTGTGCGGGGGAGGACGTGGCGTGGGCGCGGGAATCAAGACCACCAGCAATGTATTGATTTTATGTTGGAACTTGAGGGCTCCACATTTGCCCGTCGCCTCATGTGACGGTGGATGCAAACGTCAAATCCGTTCCACCAGTTGTGAACCACAACCATGGCGACTGTAGAGCAAAATCTGGTCGCAGGGGCAAATCCGGCCCGGCGGGAGATCGCGCGGCGCCGGCCGGCGCGCAAGAGGCGGCGGACGGCGCCAGCGGCAACGTTGGGGAGGCGCCTACAGGGCGAATGACGTGCCGCAGCCGCAGGAGGCCGTGGCGTTGGGATTCTCGATCCTGAACGCCTGTCCCATCAAATCGTCGACAAAGTCGATGACCGATCCCTGCATGTATTCCAGCGACACCGGGTCAACCAGCACGCCGGCGCCGTCGCGCTCAATGACGATGTCGTCATCGGCGCGGTCGCGGTCGATGTCAAAGACGTACTGGAAGCCCGAACAGCCGCCGCCGTTGACGCTGATGCGCAGCATCGCGCCCTTGGGTTCATCGGCCAGCACCTGCCTGATGCGGCGGGCGGCGCGCTCTGTAACGGTGACGTTCTGCATCGCGGATGTTCCTGCAACATACGGGCCAGGAGCCTGCCAGCCGGAGGCTTTCCCTGGACCTGTCCCAAAGGTATGTCCACCAGGGCGAGGCTTCAACCACCGGCGCCGTTTCCTGTCCTGGGTAAGTTCTGACCGACCGGACGATTCTGTCTGGCAAGAGGCGCCCCAGGACGCCGGCGGGCAATTCCCCGGCCGGAAAGTCACCGGCGTCATTGATTGGCTGGTTGGGGAAAGGGAAGACGCCCGCGCTGGCCGGGCTGCCGCGCCTTTCATGCCCGATGCGGCGGTGGCGGTGATGGAAAAGTTTTGGGGGGAGCCCAGATGACGCATCTGCGTCTGCACGGAGAGCGGTGGACGGCTGCCTGGGCCTGCAACCCGGCGGAGAGCCGCGGGCGTCGCTGGCCTGATGACGATTCGCCGACCCGCAGTCCGTTCCAGCGCGACCGCGACCGGATCATCCACGCCACGGCCTTCCGGCGGCTGAAACACAAGACCCAGGTGTTCGTGCAGCACGAGGGCGACCACTATCGCACCCGCCTGACCCACACCATCGAGGTGAGCCAGATCGCCCGGGCCATCGCCCGCTGTCTGGGCCTCGACGAGGATCTGGCCGAGGCCATCGCCCTGGCGCACGACCTGGGGCATACGCCGTTCGGGCATGCGGGCGAGGATGCTCTGGAGGCCTGCACGCGGGCCATTGGTGGCTTCGACCATAACGCCCAGGCGCTGCGCGTGGTGACGCGCCTGGAACGGCGCTACGCCGCCTGGGACGGCCTGAATCTGACCTGGGAAGCCCTCGAAGGTCTGGTGAAACACAACGGGCCGCTGCTCGACGCGGATGGCCGGCCAACGGCGCGCTACGCCGCCCAAGGCGCGCCGGTCGCCATTCTGGAATACAACGCCATCCATGATCTGTGGCTGCACACCCAGGCCAGCGCCGAGGCCCAGTGCGCCGCTATCGCCGACGACATCGCCTATAACGCCCACGACCTTGATGACGGCTGGCGCGCCGGGCTGTTCTCGGCCGACGACGTGCGCAAGGCGCCTTTCCTGGCGGGCATTCTCCACGAGGTGGAGCAACTCTGGCCCGACCTTGATCTGGCCCGGACAATTCACGAGGTGGTGCGGCGCGTCATCACCCGTTTCGTCGAAGACGTCATTGTTGAAAGCGGTCGTCGAATCACCGCGCTTGATCCCGCAAACGCCAACGATATCCGTTTCGCGCCGGAGCCGGTGATCGCCTTCTCGGAGCGGCTGGCCGCCGCTGACCGCGACATGAAGCGGTTTCTGTTTCCCCACATGTACCGGCACAAGCGGCTGATGCGCCTGCGCGAGGGGGCGGACGCGATTGTCCGCGATCTTTACGCCCGCTTCCTGGCCGAGCCTGAGCTGCTCCCGGCGGAATGGCGGCGGGATCTGAACGGCGGGGCGGGTGAGGACATGCGCCTGCAGCGCCGGGTGGCGGACTATATCGCCGGCATGACGGACAGCTATGCCCTTGCGCGCCATCAGGCATTGTTCCCCCATACGCCCGACGTCATCGCCAGGCCTGACGCCTGGGCTGGCGGCCCCGACACGCCGGACCGCTGATCGCCCGTCGCGGCGTGGCGGCTGTTTGCCAGCACATTTTATGGCGGCCTGATTTGCCTTCCGGGTTCTGGTCGCGAGGCGCCGCAGTAGCCGGCGCCCGCCAAACCCGGGCGGCGCAGGCCCCGCCAGGGCTGGATGAGTCGGGCAGATTGGGTTTTGGCATGAGTCCTGCTATTGCGGGCGGCAGGATTATTGGGGGCGGCAGGATCCGGAATTGACGCCCTGCGGCCGCCAGGCGTGTGAAGAAGCGTTTTGCAATGAACATTTTTGATATTTACGAACAGCGTTTGAAAACGGTGCTGGAAGGGCTCGTCGCCGCCGGCGCCATGCCGCAGGGGCTGGACCTGTCGCGCGTGGTGGTGGAGCCGCCGCGCGACATGAGCCATGGCGATCTCGCCACCAA
Source organism: Camelimonas fluminis (assembly GCF_014656355.1). Classification (GTDB taxonomy): domain Bacteria; phylum Pseudomonadota; class Alphaproteobacteria; order Rhizobiales; family Beijerinckiaceae; genus Camelimonas; species Camelimonas fluminis. Next base: position 360,661 of record NZ_BNCG01000002.1, on the reverse strand, counting down.
CGCCGCCATGGTGCTGGCGAAGGAGGCGAAGACCAATCCGCGCGCCCTGGCGGCGCTGATTGCCGGACCGCTCGCTGAAGTGGAGGGCGTGGCCTCTGTTGAGACCGCTGGCCCTGGTTTTATCAATATTCGATTGAAACCAGATGTTTATCTTGATGTTCTGAAGAACATCATCAACGATCCACAAGCCTACGGCCGCGGCGCCGCAGGTCGTGGCGCGGTCAATGTGGAATATGTCTCGGCCAACCCGACCGGCCCGATGCATGTCGGTCACGGGCGCGGCGCGGTGTTTGGCGATGCGCTCGCCAGCCTGCTTGCCTTCGCCGGCCATGACGTGACCCGTGAATATTATATCAATGACGCCGGCGCCCAGGTCGACGTGCTCGGCCGTTCCGCCTATCTGCGCTATCGCGAGGCGCTTGGAGAGGACATCGGCGAGATCCCGGCTGGTCTTTATCCGGGCGACTATCTTGTTCCGGTTGGCAAGGCTCTGGCTGAAGCTCACGGTCAGGCCCTGCGCCAGATGCCGGAAGAGGCGTGGCTGCCCATCGCCCGAGACGCCGCGATCGACGCCATGATGGAGATGATCCGGGGTGATCTCGCCGCGATCGGCATCAGTCACGAGGTGTTCTTCTCGGAGCGTTCGCTCTCCCGCGGAGCCGATGGCGACCAGATTGGCGCGACCATCGCCGACCTGCGCTCCCGCGATCTGGTCTATGAAGGCCGGCTGCCGCCGCCGAAGGGCCAACCGGTGGAGGATTGGGAAGATCGCGAGCAGACCCTGTTCCGCGCAACCGCCTTTGGCGACGACGTGGATCGCCCGCTGCTCAAGTCCGACGGCTCCTATACCTATTTCGCCGCCGACATCGCCTATCACCGCTCCAAATACCAGCGCGGTTTCGCCAGCATGATCGACGTCTGGGGCGCGGATCATGGCGGTTATGTGAAACGCATGAACGCCGCCGTCGCCGCCGTCACCGGCGGCAAGGGCAAGCTTGACGTGAAGCTGTGCCAGCTCGTTCGCTTGCTTCGTGATGGCGAACAGGTTAAAATGTCCAAGCGTTCCGGTGACTTCGTCACACTTCGTGATGTGATTGATGAAGTCGGATCAGACCCGGTTCGCTTTATGATGCTGTTCCGCAAGAACGACGCCACGCTGGATTTTGATCTTGCAAAAGTGGTTGAACAGTCCCGGGATAACGCCGTGTTTTATGTGCAATATGCGCATGCGCGGTGCGCTTCTGTGTTCCGCCAGGCGGGTGAGGCTTTCCCCGGGCGCAGTTTTGACCAGGCGGCCCTCGCCAGCGCCAGTGTGAGCGCGCTGTCCGATGTCGCCGAGGTCGATCTGCTGCGGTGGCTGGCGCAATATCCGCGGGTCATCGCGGCTGCTGCTGCGGCGCATGAACCGCATCGCGTCGCATTCTACCTGTATGATCTGGCGAGCGCCTTCCACAGCCTATGGAACAGGGGGCGCGACGCCGTGGCCTTACGGTTTGTTAACCAGGAGAATCCAGAGTTGACCCAAGCACGGCTGGCCCTCGTTGACTCGGTCCGGTCGGTTCTGGCTTCGGGTCTCGGGGTGCTGGGGGTCGGAGCGCCTGAGGAAATGCGCTAGGCGGACCGTTCGCGTCGGTCGCTGTGCGCGTTCCCTGGCTGCCAGCTCACAAAAGGAAACGGAACGCGCCGATGACTGACCGATCCTCCTCCCGCGTTGCGCTCGATCTTGATGCGCTTGAAGCAGGCATCGCCAGCACTGGCGAGCCTCCGCGCGTTGGTGGGGCGTCTGAAGACGCCCGCCTTGCCGAACTGGCCCGCATTGTCGGGCAAAATGACCGTTTTCGCGACCTGCTCCGCGCCCCGGGAGGCGGCGAGCGCGTCGCCCAGTCGCAGGCCGCCTGGCAGGAGCCGGCGCCGATGCAGGCGGAAGATCCGGCCCACCTACGGGCATGGATGAATTCCCCTGCGTCCGGGGATGCAACTGGTCATGATGCCGGCGCGGCTGACCAGCAATGGGACGCCTATGACCAGCGTCAGCAGCCTGGCCGCCATCAACAGGGCGCCGCCTGGCAAGAAGGCGCTGCCTGGGATGATGCTGGCCAGGTTCAGCATGGCCACGCTTCCGCGCATGCCGGGCAGAATTGGGATGGCGGCGCTGACGCCGCGGCATGGCCCGCCCAGCCGGAGCACGATCGCTACGGCGCGGGTCGCCACGAGTTTGCGCCGGCGCTGGATCCGCTTGAAGCGATCGAGGGCTCCCGCCTGCGCCGCCGCAGGCCATCGCGCTCGCCGCTGTACGCCGCTGTGGGCGTTGTCGCGTTGTGCGTGGCCGCGTCGGCTGGCTACTTCGGGTTGCGCGGCGGCGGCTCCGGCGGTGGCGGAGAGGCTCCGCTCATTCACGCTGACGCTTCGGCGGTGAAGGTGAAGCCTCCGGCGGATAATGTTGCGCCGGCGCCGACCAAGGAAATCTACGAGCAGATCGCCAGGGCTCCGGGCGAGACGAAGGTTGTCGCCAGCAACGAGCAGCCGGTGGATGTGGAGCAGACCCTGCGCCAGCAGCGCGCCGCTGCTGTCGCCGCCGGCAAGCTGCCTTCCGAGGTCGCCGACAATGCGGGCACGTTTGGCGCGCCGGGCGTTGCGCCGCTGCCCACCCATGCCGCCAACCGCGATCCGCGTTCTGGTCTGGGTGAGCCGCGTCGGGTGCGTACGGTCTCGATCGGCCCTGACGGCAAGGTGCGGGACGCCGGCCAGCAGCCGGCCGCGGCTCCCCAGTCGGTTCGCGAGACGGCCCAGGCCCCGACGCCCGCCGCTCGGCCCACGCCGCCAGCCAGGCCAACGCAGCAGGCCGCTGTCAAGCAGGAACACCGCGTGCAGCCGACCATGGTCGACAACACGCCGACCGGTTCGGTTGGCGCTGCCGCATCCGCGCCGAAGCCGGTGGCCGCCGCCGCCGCTCCGGCAGGCAAGGGCGGTTTTGCGGTGCAGCTTGGCGCGCCGGGATCCGAGCAGGAGGCGAAGGCTATGGCCGCCAGTCTCAAGCGCAAGTATGGCGTTCTGGCCAGTCACGGCACCGCCGTCGTCAAGGCGCAATCCAATGGTCGCACGGTTTATCGCCTGCGGGTGCCGGGCCTGAGCCGCGAGAGCGCCACCAGCCTGTGCCAGCAGCTCAAGTCGGTTGGCGGCAGCTGCTTTGTCGCGCAGGGATAATCTGGCGGAAATTCCCGCCAGCGGCTGATGCTCACGGGGCTCCCATTCGGGGGCCCTGCGTGCGTCCGGGCCAGGATTTCGCCGGTTGAGCCGGCTTTCATTCTTCGTAGATTCGCACTTTCTCATCTTGGGGAAAGCGCCTGGGGAGCAGCACATGACCGCACGGGCCCTGATCGTTGGCCTTTCCGGCCCCGAACTGACGGATGACGAGCGCCGGTTTTTTCGCGAGATCGATCCGTGGGGCTTCATCCTGTTTCGGCGCAATGTCGTTGACCGCGCCCAGGTCGCCCGTCTGACGTCGGAGTTGCGCGCCGCCATCGGCCGCTGCGCTCCGGTGTTGATCGACCAGGAGGGGGGGCGGGTGCAGCGTCTGGCCCCGCCGGTGTGGCCGGCCTATCCGCCGGGCCGCGCCTATGGCCGGCTTGAATCGCCTTTCGCCCGGCGTGAAGCCGCCTGGCTGGGCGCGCGGTTGATCGCCCACGACCTGCGCGAGGTCGGCGTCGACGTCGACTGCCTGCCGGTGCTGGACGTGCCGTCGCCTGGCGCGCACGACGTCATCGGCGACCGCGCCTATGGCGATGAGCCGGCGACGGTGGCCAGCCTTGGCCGCGCCGCCGCGGAAGGGTTGCTCTCCGGCGGCGTGTTGCCCGTGGTCAAGCATATCCCCGGGCATGGCCGCGCGGGCGCCGACAGCCACCATGATCTGCCCGTGGTGGATGCGCCGCTCGCGGAACTGGACGCCCGTGATTTCGCGCCGTTCCGCGTGCTGGCTGACATGCCGCTGGCCATGACCGCCCATGTGGTGTTCACGGCGCTGGACGCGACGCGCCCGGCCACCACCTCGCCGGAGGTTATCAGCCGGATCATTCGCGGGGCGATCGGCTTCGATGGCCTGCTGATGAGCGACGACCTGTCGATGAAGGCGCTTCAGGGCGATTTCGCCGCCAGGGCCCGGGATTCGATCGCCGCCGGCTGCGACGTGGTTTTGCACTGCAATGGCGACCGGGCGGAGATGGAACAGATCGCCGCAGCCACGCCCCTGCTCAATGGCGAGGCGGCCCGGCGCGCCGACATGGCTCTTGGCCGCATCCTGAAAACCGTTGAGCCGCTTGATGTTGAGGCGGCGCGCGCCCGTCTTGCCGAACTGCTGGCGCCGGCTCTCGCCTGACGAAAAACCCGGCTGACCGGAAAACAGGCGTGCGGACCAGCTGACGCTGGCCCGCATTTCCTTGTTTTGGCCGCGAGGGCCGCGTAGGTTTGGGCCATATCAGGTCAGCCATGCGGGCGTTGTTGACCGGCGAAGGGCCGGATTCCGGCGTTGGCTGATGGCTTACATGCCGGGCGATCCATGTCGCCGACAGGCCGTTGGGAGAATTTCGATGGGTGGCGCAAGCATCTGGCACTGGGTTGTTGTCGGAGTGATCGTGCTTCTGCTTTTTGGGCGCGGCAAGATTTCCGATCTGATGGGCGACGTGGCCAAGGGCATCAAATCCTTCAAGAAGGGCATGCAGGACGACGAGGACGCTCCGCGCGCTCCGGCTGAGCCGCCGCGCCCGCTGGAGAACCAGAAGACGGCTGAACCGCAGGCCGGCGTCCGCAGCGAGGCCGGTCAGAAGCTCTGACGGCGCGGCGCTTTCCGTCGCGGCGTAGCCATGCGCCTGGCTGCCCGTGACCGGAACCGCGCCGACAGACCGTGGACGACCGCGCGGAGCCGGGGGCAACATCGCGTCGACACGGGGATGCTCATGCCCAGGGCCTTTGGCGCCGGTCTGGATCACCGGAATGATCCCGACCGGCCTGGAGCCCTTTCCGGTGAAGCGGCTATCGCTTCGCCGGAAAAGGCCCCGTTCAGGGAGATGGAGCAAAAGTCCGGTTCATCATGAACGGGTTTTCGCTCCGGAGGCCGTCTCTCACGACAATATCGGAGCATGTTGCGTTTGCACGAAGCCGGTTTCGTGCAAACGCAACATGCTCCAGGGCCAGAGAGCACGTCATGTTCGATATCGGTTGGAGTGAATTGCTGCTGATCGGCGGCGTTGCGCTCGTGGTGATCGGGCCGAAAGATCTGCCCCGCGCCCTGCGGACCCTTGGGCAGACCACCACCAAAGTGAAGCGCATGGCGGCGGACTTCCAGCGCCAGTTCAACGACGCCATGCGCGAGGCCGACATGGAGGAGTTCCGCAAGGGCGTCTCCGACGTGGTCGACACCGCGCGCGACCTGAAAAACAACTTCAACCCCATCGACCGGCTGCGTAATGAGATCAAGGGCGCCATCGACGACACCGGCGCGCAGAAGCCGTTGTCGACGACCGATGCGCCGAGCGCCGGCGATTACCTGACCAGCCTGCCTGAGCCTCCGGCCACCGAGCCGGCAGGTATAGCCATCGCCGCCGAAGCAGCGTCGGCGAAGGCCGTGGCGCAGCAGGGGACAAAGCCGGTCGACGCCGCGCAGGCGTCTGACGCGCCGCCCGCGCGCAAGAAGCGCGTCGCCAGGGCGAAAGCCCCGGAAATCCTGGAAGGCGTTGCGGAAGAGGGCGCGGCGGAAGCCGGCTCTGCCGCAAAGCCAGCCCGCGCCCGCCGCCAGCCTGGATCCCGCGTCGCGAAAACCCAGGCGTTGCCAGCGGATACGCACCCTGTTCCGGCTGCTCCGGAGGCTGCGGCCGCCGCCCCGAAGCGGACGCGCGCCCGCAAGGCTGCGACGACCGATGCGGCGCTGCCGGCCCCCGCGCCGCAAAAACGTGCGTCACGCAAGAAAGCGGTTCCAGACGCCGACAGCGCCGGCGTTGTTGCGCCGGCGTCCGGCGCCGATGTCTCCCCGGCGGCCGCGCCAGTTGCTGAAGCCATTACGCCCGCCATCAAGCCCGCCAGTGACGGAACATCATGAGCGACGACGATATTGAGGCCTCCCGCGCCCCTCTGATCGACCACCTGATCGAACTGAGGGCGCGCCTCATCCGTTCGCTGATCGCGTTCGTGGTGATGTTCTTCCTGTGCTTCGCCCTGGCGCGTTACATCTATAACGTGCTGGTGTGGCCCTATGTCTTCGCGGCCGGGCCGGGGGCGGACGTGCGCCTGATCTACACGGCGCCGCTGGAATATCTGTTCACCCAGATCCGCATCGCCGTGTTCGGAGCCGCATTCCTGTCGTTTCCGGTGGTAGCGGGGCAGATTTACAAATTTGTCGCCCCGGGGCTGTACAAGAACGAGCGCCAGGCTTTCCTGCCATATCTGGTCGCCACGCCGCTGTTTTTTCTGCTCGGCGCGGCGGTGGTCTACTTCATCGCCATGCCCGTGGTGATGAAATTCTCCATTGGCCAGCAGCAGCTTGGCGGCGCTGGCGAAGCGACGATCCAGCTGCTTCCCAAGGTCAGCGAATATCTGTCGCTGATCATGACGCTGATTTTCGCCTTTGGCATCTGCTTCCAGCTTCCCGTCATCCTGACCCTGCTGGCGCGCGCGGGCCTTGTGACCGCGGATTTCCTCAAGGAAAAACGGCGTTACGCCATTGTGCTGGTGTTCGTCGTGGCGGCGGTGCTGACCCCGCCGGACGTCATCAGCCAGCTCTCCCTCGCGATCCCGACGCTGCTGCTTTATGAGGCGTCGATTTTCGCCGTGAAGATTGTCGAGCGCAAACGCGCCGAGGCCGAAGCCAAACGGGCGGAGGAGGAGGCGGAGGAAGATTTGCCGACAGCCGGAGACGGCATCTGACAGACGCCTGAAACAATCCGCCGCCCTGGCCTGAAATGGTCAGGGCGGTTTCATTTTGGGGGGCAGCCGGGGTTGACCCGACGCGCCAGGGGCCGCAAACACCCCCTGCGAATGCCCGGCGCGGCGCCGTTCCAGTGGCGCGCCGCTTTCATTTCCGCGTTCGTTGCGCCGCGCGCGCAGCCCCGTTTGAACCAATGCGTTTCTCGCGCGAGGCGATCGCCGCCTTGCCAGGGAGCGCTGCAACCAGCGTGTGATCCCATGCACGACATCCGCCTCATTCGCGACGATCCGCAAGCCTTCGACCGGGCGCTCTCCCGCCGTGGACTGGCGCCGCTGTCGTCCCGGCTGCTGGAGCTGGATGACGCGCGTCGCGCCGCCATTCAGGAAGCCCAGACCGCCCAGGAGCGCCGCAACGCCCTGTCGAAGGAGGTGGGCGAGGCCATGCGCGCGAAGGACGTCGACCGGGCCAACGCCCTGAAGGCCGAGGTGGCGCGGCTGAAGGAAACAGCGCCGGAGCTGGAGCAACGCGAAAAGTCCGCCCAGGCCGCGCTCGACCAGGAGCTGGCGGCGATTCCCAACGCGCCGCTCGCCGAAGTTCCCGATGGCGCCGATGAGGCTGACAATGTCGTCAAGAGCGTCTTTGGCGAGCGCCCCGAGGCCCGCGCCGACCGCTTGCAGGGCGTCACGGCGCCGAAACAGCACTTCGAGCTTGGCGAAGCGCTCGGCCTGATGGATTTCGAAACGGCGGCGAAGCTCTCTGGCTCGCGGTTCGTTGTGCTGAAGGGGCAGCTTGCCCGGCTGGAGCGGGCGCTTGGCCAGTTCATGCTTGATGTGCATGTCGGCGAGCACGGCTATGAGGAAGTCAATCCGCCAGTGCTGGTGCGCGACGACGCCATGTTTGGCACGGCGCAGTTGCCGAAGTTCCGCGAGGACCAGTTCCGCGTGGTCGCCGGCGGTCTGACCCGGGCGGAATTCGAGGCCAGCGCCCGTCGCCATGCGGAGGCGGGCGTCGCCGATCCGGCGGGCCAGGCTTTCGCCGACTGGCAGGACAATGGCCATTGGCTGATCCCCACCGCCGAGGTGCCGCTCACCAATCTGGTGCGCGAGAGCATCGTGGCGGAGGAGGAGCTGCCGAAGCGTTTCACCGCGCTCACCCACTGTTTCCGCGCCGAAGCGGGCGCCGCCGGTCGCGATACGCGCGGCATGCTGCGCCAGCACCAGTTCAGCAAGGTCGAGATGGTGTCCGTCACCACGCCGGAGGCGTCGCTGGCCGAGCATGAGCGCATGCTGGCCTGCGCCGAGGCGGTGCTGCAGAAGCTCGATTTGCACTATCGCGTCGTCACCCTGTGCACCGGCGACATGGGCTTCGCCTCGGCCCGCACCTTCGATCTGGAAGTGTGGTTGCCGGGACAGCAGGCCTATCGCGAGGTGTCGTCGGTGTCGGTGTGCAACGATTTTCAGGCGCGGCGCATGAACGCCCGCTGCCGGGCGAAAGACAGCCGGCAAACCAGATTCGTTCACACCCTCAACGGCTCCGGCACCGCCGTCGGCCGCGCCATGATCGCCGTGATGGAGACCTACCAGAACGCCGATGGCTCCATCACCGTGCCGGCGGCGCTGGTTCCCTACATGGGCGGCGTCACGCGGATTGGGGCCAAAGCCTGATATGGACCCGATATCCGGTTCGGCCGGACCGGATATCGGCGCCTTTTTTGAGTTGATGCGTTTTTCGCATGCGACCGACGTCCATGCCGCCGAAAAACGCAGTACGGACAGTCCCGCGCCACGCGGGGCCCATCCTGTCTCGCAGTCCGGGGAGATTGCTCGTGCGCATCCTGATCACCAACGATGATGGCGTGAACGCCGAGGGCCTTGGCGTGCTGGAGAAGATCGCCCGGGCGATCTCGGACGATGTCTGGGTGATCGCGCCCGAATCCGACCAGAGCGGCGTTGGCCACTCCCTGTCGCTCAGCGATCCCCTGCGCCTGCGCCAGATTGACGGGAAGCGCTATGCAGTGCGCGGCACGCCGACCGATTGCGTGCTGATGGGCGTGCGGCAGGTCATGAAGGACTGCCGGCCGGACCTGGTGCTCTCCGGCGTCAACAAGGGCCATAACGTCGCCGAGGACGTGATCTATTCCGGCACCATCGCCGCCGCCATGGAAGGCGCCATGCTGGGCATCCAGTCGATCGCCCTGTCCCAGTCGTTCCCGCCTGGCCTGCGCGAAGCCGCGCCGTGGGATTGCGCCGCGACCCATGGCGAGGCTGTTGTTCGCAAGGTGCTGGAACTTGGCATGGATCCGGACACCCTGGTCAACCTCAACTTCCCGCCCTGTCCGGCGGGCGAGGTGGAGGGCATCGCCGTCACCGCCCAGGGCCGGCGCGATCCTGGCATGCTGGACATCGAGGAGCGCGCCGACGGCCGTCTCATCCCGTATTACTGGCTCACCTTTCGCCGCACGCCGTCGACGCCGCGCAACGGCACCGATCTGAAAGCCCTGTTCGAGCGGAAGATTTCGGTCACCCCGCTGCGCATCAATATGACCGATGAGCCGCTGATGACCCGTTACGCGCGGGGCTTCGCCTGAGGCGAGAATCATGCGTTTGCCTGCCGGGTTCGGGGCAGCTGGCCGGGGCACGGCGTGTCCTGCAACAACATGCGTCGCCCCGACTGATCATTGCTGGTCGCGGATGCCCTGGCGCCCTGGCAAGGGATGTGAAACAGCCGGCGTTCGGGCGAAGTGCGGAAGCGTAGCTTGCGCTTCGTCCGGAATGGCGCGCGCAGCGCCATAAAAAATCCGCCACATCAGGCGAAATGCCACCAGATGCCGATCAGTGGCGCCGGATCCCAGGCGCGGACAACCCGTCGCCAGACGGGGATAATTTCTTAATTAAATCCGCGCTGTAATGCCATGCAGGAGCGGCCGGGGCGTTGTGTCCCGGATGGCGGCGGAGGTGCAGGGTGGCGGCGCTGGCGCAGTTGCAGACACGTGAGAATCCGGTGCGCGAGGAGACGGCGGCCTTCCTGCTGAACCTGCGTTCGCGGGGGATTCGCGACATCGCCATCCTGCGCGCCATGGAGCTGGCGCCGCGCGACATGTTCGCGCCGCGCCGCTTCGCCGATCTGGCCCGCTCGGACGTGGCGCTGCCGCTGCCGTGCGGCCAGACCATGACCTCGCCCATGCAACTGGCGCTGATGCTGCGGGAGCTGGCGGTCAGTCGCGAGCACCGCGTGCTCGAAATTGGCTCTGGCTCCGGCTATCTCACCGCGGTTCTCGCGCATCTGGCCGGGGAGGTGGTGAGCCTGGAGCGGATGCGCACCCTCGCCATCGCCGCCGCCAGCCGCATCAGCCGGCTGGAGCTTGATCATGTGACGGTGGAGGTGGGCGATGGCCTGGTTGCCGACGCAGCCGCCTGGGGCCGGTTTGACCGCATCATCCTGAATGGTTCGCTCGCCCACGCGCCGCCAGGTCTGATTGATGCGCTCAACGATGGCGGGCGGCTTGTGGGCGCCATGATCACGCCGCAGGGGCCGCGTCTGGTCCGGGTCGAGCGCCACGGCGACGCATTGCCGGAAACCCTTTGCGGTCCTCTGCGCCTGCCGCCATTGCAGGCGGGCGTCGCGCAGGCGCTTTAACAAATTTCCGGCGTAGCGCGCGCCGCGCCGGACGCGACGATCCGCAACTGTTCCTGTGTGAATTTCCCGCTATCTGCGCCAAAAAGGTTCCACAGGCGACCAATGGAAACCGTTGCTTAACCTGAATCCGCTTTAACTGCGTGTGTTGCGTAGCCGGTGGATTTCAAATGCCTCATTCGATTCCGACGAACCGTTCTGGAGCGCTGGCCCGGATAGCTGGCGTCAGCCTCCTGTCACTGCTGGCCGCGGCTTGCGCCGCCGATACCCAGCGTTTCGCCGGCCTTGGCGGAACGGACAACATGTCCACCGGCAGCCTGCCGCCTTCCGATGTGCCTGGTGGTTCATCGCCGTCCTACGGCGGTGGATCCTACGGTTCGGCTGGCGGCGGCTCCATGGGCGGGTCATCCGCAGTGCAGACGTCGTCGCTGCCGCCGCCCTCGGGCGCTTCCAGCCAGTCTTCCGGTCATTCCTCCGGGTTTGCCGGCGTTCGTCCTGACGCCATGTCCGGCAGCGCCAATGGCTGGACGGCCTCCGGCGGCGCCACGGTTTCCGTGGGGCAGGGCGATACCGTCCAGACCATCGCCGATCGCTATGGCGTGCCGCCGGCAGCCATTCGCGCCGCCAACAACATTGGCGGCGGCGGTCTGACGCCGGGCTCCAGCGTTGTCATCCCGGTTTACAATCCCGGCGCCAGCTCCGTTGCGTCAGCCTCTTCCGCCGCCCGTGGCGCCGCCCAGCCGGTGGTCCGGCCCGTGGAGCACGCCGCTACGTCCGCGACCCGCGCCGCCAGTCATGTGGCGGCCGCGCCAGGCAAGGCAATGCAGACGGCGCAGGGCGCGCAGCGCAATGTGCAGACGCACGCGACAGCGGCCAACGATCGCACCGCCCAGGTGATCGCAGCTTCCCGCGCCGCCGTGCAGCAGCCCGTCAAGCCCGGCCAGCCGCCGCGGAGCCTGCAACAGCAGGCGCAGACCGTCGCAGCCCAGCCGGGCCAGGCGGCGCAGAAGGTAGCCGTTCAGGCTCCGGCCGCCGCGAAAGCCCAGACGGCCGCCCAGGCCCAGGCCGCAGCAAAGGCCCAGGCTCAGGCCGCCGCCCAGGCGAAAGCCGCGCAGGCCAAAACCGCCGCACAGGTGAAGCCGACTGCGGAGGCGCCCGCGAAAGCAGTCGCCCAGGCCCAGCCCAAGGCTCCGGCTGTCGAACAGAAGGCGCCTGAGCGTCAGCAGGTCGCTGTTGCGGCGCCAGAGGCTCCCGCCGCGAAGGAAGAGGCCGCCCAGGCGTCCGGCGGATCGTTCCGCTGGCCGGCGCGTGGCCGCATCATTCAGGGCTACAACGGTCGCAACGGCAGTGAGGGCATCAATATCGCCCTGCCGGAAGGCACGCCCGTCAAGGCAGCGGAAGGCGGCGTCGTCGCTTACGCTGGCAGCGAGCTGAAAGGTTATGGCAATCTGGTGCTGATCCGCCACGAGAATGGCTGGGTCTCCGCCTACGCCAACAATGGCGAACTGACGGTGAAGCGCGGCGACAAGGTCAGTCGCGGCCAGACGGTGGCGAAATCCGGCCAGTCCGGGAATGTCTCCACGCCCCAGTTGCACTTTGAATTGCGCAAGGGCTCCACGCCGGTGGACCCGATGCCCCATCTCGCCGGAGGTTGAGACCCCACCGGAGAAACAGAAAACGCCCCGGATCCCTCCCCGGGGCGTTTTCTGCTTTTTAAGTTGAAAAATTGAGCCTCGCGCCAGAGCGCAAGGACGCTGGCGCATCGGCGATCCGCACAGCCCAAATTGCCGCGACGCACGCCCCTGGCGCCGCCAGGGCTTCTTCTGCAAAACCGCTTCACCAGACCCAGCAAGACCAGACCCGGCAAGACCCGAGCCTGCAAGTCAGGCGCAACGGCGGGCGTTAACCGATGGCGATCGCCACCTTGCCGAAATGGGCGCCGCTCGACATATGACGGAAGGCCTCGGGCGCTTCATCGAAGCTGAACGTGCGATCCAGCATTGGCTTCAACTGGTTCTGCATGATGGCGCCGCACATGGACTTCAGATCGTCAATGGAGCCCACGGTGACGCCCTGAAGGCGCTGCTGCTGCATCACCATCAGCGGCAGGCGCGGCTCCTGCCTTGCTTCGCCCGCCAGCACGCCGATGAAGCCGATCATGCCGCCAATGCGGAGCGACCGGATCGACTCGTTGAGGGTGCCGACGCCGCCCACTTCCACGACGATGTCCACGCCGCGTCCGCCGGTCAGCACGCGGGCCAGCTTCCCCCATTCCGGCGTTTCGCGATAATTGATGGTTTCATCGGCGCCGAGCGTCTTCAGCCGTTCGATCTTGGCGTCGCTGGACGAGGTGGCGATGACGCGGGCGCCGGCCAGTTTGGCGAATTGCAGCGCGAACAGTGAAACGCCGCCGGTGCCCTGGGTCAGCACGGTGTCGCCGGGCTTTACCTGGCCGCATTTCACCACGGCGCTCCAGGCCGTGAGCGCGGCGCAGGGCAGGCAGGCTGCTTCGGCGTCGCTGAGGTGCGCTGGCGACGCCACCACCGCATGCGCCGGGAACACCCGATACTCACACAATACGCCGTCAACCGAGCCGCCCAGCGCCGCCGCCATCTTCTCGGCGCTGGCCTCGCCGCCGTGCCAGTTCTCGAAGAACGAGCCGATGACCCGGTCGCCTTCCTTCCACCCGCGCACGCCGGGGCCGACCCCGGCGATGACGCCGGCGCCGTCGGACACCGGGATCAGCGGAAACTTCTGCCGCGAGCCATAGCCGCCGCGCACCGTGATGAGGTCGCGGTAGTTCAGCGAGACGGCGTTGATGCGCACCAGCACCTCGCCGCGTCCGGGCGTTGGCCGGTCGATCTCCACCTTGCGCAGGCCGTCGAGGCCGGAGGCGTCCTGAAGCTGCCAGGCTTTCATCATTCACTCCCATAAACAGTTGGCGGCGTTCTGCGCCGGTCAATCGTTTGTTTGATCGTTTGGCGCGACGCTTCCCGTCGGGAAAGCGCCGGGCTCAGTTGCGAAGCCGCTCCTCAATCAGCTTCCGTCGCGCCGGCGTCAACGCCGTCGCGGGATCGCCGGTTCCGAACGGCGGCTGCGGCGCATAATGCATGCTGAGTTCGATGGCTTCGCCCAGTTCACGCCCCACGAGCAGGCCGCAGAGCGCGAGGCCCATGTCGATGCCGGCGGTGACGCCGCCGGACGTCAGATATTTGCCGTCCACATGCACGCGATCCGTGGCGGGCGTGGCGCCCAGCGCGGTCAGCGCGTCATGGGCCCGCCAGTGCGTCGCCGCTGTCCGGTTGCGAAGCACCCCGGCCGATGCGAGCAGCAGGGCGCCGGTGCACACGGAACAGGTGTAGCGGCTGGTCTGGTCGATGCGGCGCAACCAGTCCATTACGGCGCCGTCGCCCAGCATGGCGCGCAAGGCGGAGGCCATGCCGCCGGGGACGATCAGCACGTCGGCAGCGTCCACATCGGCCAGCGCCGCCGCCGCCTGGATGACGATGCCGCCGCCGCAGGTGGCCGGGCCGCCATCCGGCGACGCCGTGACGATGTCGGCTTCGGGCAACCGCGACAGGGAATCATACGGCCCCACGGCGTCCAGCGCCGTCATGCCATCATAAACAAGCAGGGCAATCCGCATGGTTCCCTCCGTTCAGGCGGTGGCTCAGGTCTCCAGCGTCCGGCCGAGCCGTCCGGCAAGGTCCTGGATGTACTGCCAGGCCGTACGGCCGGAACGATAGCCTCGCGTCGTCGCCCATTCCAGCGCGTCGCGGCGCAAGTCGGCCGGATCGATGGCAAGGCCGTAGTGCCTGACATAGCCATCGACCATGGCGAGGTATTCGTCCTGGCTGCACTTGTGGAAGCCAAGCCACAGGCCAAAACGGTCGGAGAGCGAGACCTTCTCTTCCACCGCCTCGCCGGGATTGATGGCGGTTGAGCGCTCGTTCTCCATCATGTCGCGCGGCAACAGGTGCCGGCGGTTGGAGGTGGCGTAGAACAGCACGTTGCGCGGCCGTCCCTCGATGCCGCCGTCGAGCGCCGCCTTCAGCGATTTGTAGGAGGTGTCGTCGGAATCGAACGAAAGGTCATCGCAGAACACGATGAAACGGTATGGCGTCTCACGGAGGATGTTCATCAGCACCGGGAGGCTGGCGATGTCCTCGCGATGAATCTCGATCAGTTTCAGCCGGTCGTCGCCGATCCTTGGGCGGCCGTCGCCATTGTTGATGGCGGCGTGCACTGCCTTGACCAGCGAGGATTTGCCCATGCCGCGCGCGCCCCACAGCAAGGCGTTGTTGGCGGGCAGGCCGCCGGCGAAGCGCGTGGTGTTGTCCTGAAGCTGGTCGCGCGCCCGGTCGACGCCCTGCAGCAGCACCATGTCAACCCGGTTGACGTGCGGAACCGGGGCCAGGCGCGGCGGCGCGGCGTGCCAGACAAACGCGTCGGCGCTGTCATAATCGGCGACCGGGGGCGGTTCCGGCCAGGCGCGCTCCAGCGCCGCGGCGATGCGGTTGAGCGCTTCCGGCGCGCCAGCCTGGGCGAGCGCGGCGGCGAATGCCCCCCAGGAAGTTTGTGACGGATGCTGTTCGTCGTGACCTTCAGTCATGTCGGATGTCCGGATGCTCTGCGTCGTAACGGAATGTTGGCCGGGAAGGGCCCAGGAGCCCCGCAGCAGGCGATTCACTGCGAACGCTCTGGCCAGGGCGGGACGGCGCCCGCCCGCCGGCCTGGCGACGGTCTGTGGAGATTGCCCTGAGCATCGCCGCGGCGATTCTCTCCGGGCCCGATTCAGATGGCAGTTTTCGCCCGCGCCGTCCGTCTTGTCGACCGGCCGCACCGCGTGGCAGCCAGCTGCCTGCGGCATATTTGCGGGGTGTCACGCTGGCGATGCGCCCGGCCCACGGCGCTGTGTTCCACCGCCATGGCGGAAAGTGCGGCGGCCGTCGCATTTTTCGGCAGTTTCTGCGCCGGCGCGTCCTCCTGACACTTGCCTAATTGGCGCCCGGCGCCTATAAGCCGCGCCATCCCACACGTGGAGTTCTTGCCCATGACCCTAATGGGCTGTCCGGTGATCGCGGCTTTTCAGGCTTGCGGTCTTCTCGGCTCCACGGAGGTATAACCGGAGAATATATCATGGCGCTTCCTGAATTCACCATGCGTCAGCTGCTCGAAGCTGGCGCTCACTTCGGCCACCAGGCCCACCGTTGGAACCCGAAGATGAGCGAGTACATCTTCGGCGTGCGCAACAACATTCACATCATCGACCTGGCCCAGTCGGTGCCGATGCTGCACCGCGCCCTGCAGGCGGTTTCCGACACCGTCGCTGCTGGCGGTCGCGTGCTGTTCGTGGGCACCAAGCGCCAGGCTGCCGATTCCATCGCTGAATCGGCCCGTAATTCGGCCCAGTACTTCGTGAACTCCCGCTGGCTCGGCGGCATGCTCACCAACTGGAAGACCATCGCCGGCTCCATCCAGCGTCTGCGCAAGCTCGACGAAATGCTTTCCGGCGGCGCCGCCCAGGCGCTGACCAAGAAAGAGCGTCTGATGCTGTCGCGCGAGCAGGAGAAGCTCGAGAAGGCGCTGGGCGGCATCAAGGACATGGGCGGCACGCCCGACCTGCTGTTCATCATTGACACCAACAAGGAGCAGCTGGCGATCAAGGAAGCCCGTCGTCTGGGCATTCCGGTCGTCGCCATCGTCGACACCAACTGCGATCCGGATGGCATCACCTATCCGGTTCCGGGTAACGACGACGCCGGCCGCGCCATTCAGCTGTACTGCGACCTGGTCGCCCGCGCCGCCATCGACGGCATTTCCCGCGGCGCCAGCGACATGGGCTTCGACCAGGGCGCTGATGAAGCTCCGGCCGCTGAGGATCTTGGCGTTGCCGAGGCTCCTGAAGCTTTCGCTGACGAGGTCTTCGAGGTGCTGGCCGCTCCGCGCGGCGCGCCGGACGATCTCACCAAGCTGCACGGCGTTGGCCCTGAGCTGGAAGCCAAGCTGAACGAAGGCGGCGTCTTCCACTACTGGCAGATCGGCGCCCTGAAGGACGCTGATGTCGCCCGTCTCGACACCGAGCTGAAGCTCAATGGTCGCATCCAGCGCGATAACTGGGTTTCCCAGGCGCGCGCGCTCGTCGAAGCCGCCTGATCGCGGTCTGGTTGACGTCTCTGGAGCGATCCGTCCGGGCGGTCTGATGGCCGTCTGGCGGGAGCTTTGAAACTGATCGGCCCGGCGTTTCATCGACGCCGGGTTCTGCCTGTCTTGGGTTTGGGCTTTGCTTCTGGCAAGGTTGCGATGGCGCCCAGGTTTTTGATTTCACGCATTTTCTTTGGCGCGACTGCGTCGGCCGCGCTTGAAAATGCTCCGGGCCGGACGCATGTTCCGGGCCATATTTTCAGGGGACGACCATGTCGAACATTACAGCCGCAATGGTGAAAGAGCTTCGTGAGAAGACCGGCGCGGGCATGATGGACTGCAAGTCGGCGCTCAACGAGACCGGCGGCGACATCGAGGCCGCGGTTGACTGGCTGCGCAAGAAGGGTCTGTCCAAGGCCGCTAAGAAGGCCGGCCGCGTCGCCGCCGAAGGTCTGGTCGCCGTTGAGTCGTCGGGCAAGACCGCCGCGATTGTCGAGGTGAACTCCGAGACCGACTTCGTCGCCCGCAACGACAGCTTCCAGGCGTTCGCCCGTGAAGCCGCCAAGATCGCCCTCAATGGCGACGGCACGCTGGCCAACCTCGAAGCCGCCCATTTTCCGGGTGAGAGCGTCACCATCAAGGATCGCCTGCAGGACCTGATCGCCACCATCGGCGAGAACATGAACCTGCGCCGCGTCGACCGTCTGCATGTGAACAGCGGCTTCATCGCCACTTACGTCCACAACGCCGCCGGCGAGGGCCTTGGCAAGATCGGCGTGCTGGTCGCGCTGGAGTCGACCGGCGACGTCTCGCTGCTTGAGACTCTCGGTCGTCAGATCGCCATGCACGTCGCCGCCACCAGCCCGGCTGGCCTCGACGCCGCGTCGATCCCGGCGGAGGTGCTGGAGCGCGAGAAGGCGATCCTGCGCGACAAGAACGCCGGCAAGCCCGAGAACGTGCTCGAGAAGATCGTCGAGAGCGGCATGAAGAGCTACTTCAAGGAGAACACCCTTGTTGAGCAGCCGTTCATCCACGATCCCTCGAAGACCATCAACCAGGTCCTGAAGGAGGCTGAAGGCAAGGTTGGCGCGCCGGTCGCCCTGAAGGGCTTCGTGCGTTACGGTCTGGGCGACGGCATCGAGAAGGAAGAAGCTCCGGACTTCGCTGCTGAAGTCGCCGCCGCCGCCAAGGGCTGATTTTCGTCCGGCGGACGCCGCCCTGGTTCGACTGAAATCGACGCGGCGACAATGATCTGGATGGCTATGTTGATCTGATGGATCAGCTGGCTTCCAACGCAGGTTCGGTTGCAGGCCGATCGCGACAATTGCGATCGGGCCGCCGTGACCGTCCGGTTTTACCAACCCCGGCCCGTTTGGCCGGGGTTGGCGCATCAGAGCCTTTTTTGCGAGGCGTAGCCGCTTCGCCAGATCGTGACGGCGTTGTCCCGCCCGCCCTTTGCCGGGCTGGCGGGAGAACGTCGGGCCACCAGTCCAGAAATTTGGGGGATCGCATGCAGGTTAAACGCGCGCTGCTCAAGCTGTCCGGTGAGGCGCTCGCCGGTCCGAACGGGTCGGGGCTGCATGGCGAGACCCTTACGGCGGTCGCCGCCGACATCGCCGAAGCCAACCGCCTGGGCTTCGAGATCGCCATTGTCGTCGGCGGGGGCAATTTTTTCCGGGGCGTCCAGGGCCTCTCGCGCGGTCTCACCCGCAACGCGGGCGATTCGATCGGCATGCTGGGCACGGTGATGAACGCCCTGGCGCTGGAGCACGCCATCGAGGCGGCCGGCATTCCCGCCCGCGCCATGTCCGCCATCGCCATGCCGGCGCTGTGCGAGAGCTACGCCCGCCGGCGCGCCATTGACCATTTGGGCAATGGCAAGGTGGTGGTGTTGGGCGGCGGCACCGGCAACCCGTGGTTCACGACGGATACCGGCGCGGCGCTGCGCGCCGCCGAGCTGGAATGCGATGTGCTGCTGAAGGGCACAAACGTAGACGGCGTCTACGATTCCGACCCGCGCGCCAATCCGCAGGCCATCCGCTTCGACCGGCTGACCCATGCGGAGGCCATCGCCCGCGACCTGAAGGTGATGGACACGGCGGCCTTTGCCCTGGCGCGCGACAGCGGGCTCAGCATCCTGGTGTTTTCGCTGCACAAGCCGGGCGCCATTTGCGCCGCGTTGCGCGGCGAGGGCGCCTTCACGCTGGTCGCGCCGCAATAAGGCGCTGGGGCGGTTTTTCGTTTGCGGTTTTCGTTTCCTGCCGCGCGATGCTCGCGTGCGGCGCGTAAAGCCGCTATGAAGCTGCCATCTGTCCGGGGTGGGGACGGCGTCGCCGCCTCTTCCGCCTGGCGCGCCACGGGCGACGCCACTGAACCAAACCGATTGCCAGGGCGAGACATATGACGACCGCGAATTTCGATCTTGAAGACATCAAGCGCCGCATGACCGGCGCCATCAATGCGCTGCGCCATGACCTGGCGAGCCTGCGCACCGGCCGCGCGTCCTCAAACCTGCTCGATCCGATCTCGGTTGACGCTTACGGCGCCGCGACACCGATCAGCCAGGTGGCGACGATTTCGGTGCCGGAGCCGCGCCTGCTCAGCGTCCAGGTCTGGGATCGCGGTATGGTCAGCGCGGTTGAAAAGGCGATCCGCGAGTCGGACCTTGGGCTCAATCCCAACACCGAAGGCCAGGTCATCCGCCTGCGCATTCCGGAGATGAACGAGCAGCGTCGCAAGGAGATGGTCAAGGTCGCGCACAAATATGGCGAGGAGGCCAAGGTGGCCATCCGTCATGTGCGCCGCGACGGCATGGACCTGCTGAAGAAGCTGGAAAAGGCTGGCGATATCAGCGAGGACGACCAGACCCGCTTTGGCGACCAGGTGCAGAAGGCCACCGACCAGGCCGTGACCGAGGCCGACCAGACCGTCGCGACCAAGGAAAAGGAAATCATGCAGGTCTGACGGGGGTTTTCCAGGGGGAATGCCCGCTCCCCGGCGTAACGATAGCGCGCCGGCGTCGGATGCGCCTGCCTGTCACAGGCGGGATATGGTAAAGCAGGCGGGAGCCCGTCCCGCCGGAGGCATGGGTCGGCCAGATGCTGGTCACTCCGGCCATGTCTGGTCGGCTCGGGGGACGCATGGGCGTTGCAGGTGACAATTTGACGACGCCCCCGTCCGGAGACGTGGATGCCGGCACGACGCCTGCGGTGCGCCATGTCGCCATCATCATGGATGGCAATGGCCGCTGGGCGACCCGCCGTGGTCTGCCGCGCGCCGAAGGCCACCGGCGCGGCGTCGAGGCGCTGCGGCGCACGGTCCGCGCGGCCGTCGATCTCGGCCTCGAATATCTGACGGTATATTCGTTTTCCTCGGAGAACTGGCGCAGGCCAGCCGCAGAGGTTGGCGCGCTCATGGGGCTGCTGCGCCTGTTCTTTCGCCGCGATCTCGCTGATCTTGAGAGCATCAACGTTCGCATCCGCTTTATTGGCGAGCGGGAGGGGTTGAAGGGCGACGTTTGCGCGATCCTTGAGGAAGCCGAGAAGCGCACCGCGCACAACACCGGGCTCAACCTCGTGGTTGCGTTCAACTATGGCGGGCGGCAGGAAATCACCGCTGTGGCGCGACGTATTGCTGAACTGGCGGTCGCTGGCCAACTGAAGCCTGGGGACGTTTGCGAGGGACTGGTCAGCCGCATGCTCGATACCGGCGGCATGCCTGATCCTGACCTGGTTATCCGCACGTCAGGCGAGATCCGCACGTCCAACTTCCTGCCTTGGCAGACGGCCTATTCAGAATATGTGTTCACGCCCGTGCTGTGGCCTGATTTCGACGGGGAGGCGTTGAGCGCCGCCATCGCCGAGTTCGCCCGGCGCGACAGGCGCTTTGGCGGCGTTGGCGAGGCCGGCGTCCAGGCTGGGGGAGGCAAAGAGGCTTGAGCGGCGGATTCCTGTCAGGCGGCGCCGGCGGAGGGCGTTCCGAACTTGGGCTGCGCACCGCGTCGGCCATCGTTCTGGGCGCTGTGGCGCTCGGCTCCGCCTGGAGCGGCGGCTGGCCGCTGGCCATCGTCTGGTCGCTGGCCGGCGCTGTCGCCGCCCGCGAGTGGTGCGCCATGGCCCAGCCCATCCCCGCGCCAGCGCGCGGCCCCGCCGGACTGGCCGCCGCCGTCGCTGTTGGTCTGACCGGTCTCGCAGCCTTCGCTGGCTGGCCGGAAGCGGCGGTGCTCGCTGGCGCCGCTGCCAGCGCCGGGCTCGGCTACGCCATCACCCGCTCGGGCGCGGGCGCCTTGCAGACGCTGCTCGCCTTTGCCGTCGGCGCCGTGCTGGCGGTCACGCCGGTCGCCGCGCGGCATCTGCCGATGATCGGTCCCGGCGTTCTGCTCTGGATGTTCGCGGTGGTCTGGACCACCGACATCGCAGCCTATTTTACTGGCAAAACATTCGGTGGGCCGAAGTTGTGGCCCCGGGTCAGCCCCGGCAAGACCTGGTCCGGGTTCGCAGGCGGAACCCTGTTCGGAGCCCTGGCCGGGGTGGCGCTGCTCACCCTTGGATTCGGCTGGAGCCTGTCGTGGAATCTGGTCGCCGTGTCGGCGCTGGCCTCGGTGCTCGGGCAGGGCGGCGATCTGGCTGAATCGGCCCTGAAACGTCATGCCGGCGTCAAGGATTCTGGCGCGCTGATACCCGGCCACGGCGGCGTTCTGGACCGTCTCGACGGCTTCTGGGCAGTGACCGCGCTGGTCGCGGCCGGCATGCTGCTTGGGATTCTCTGATCATGGACGGCAAGCGATGAGCGTGCATCTCCACACCGCGCCCGAGCGCTCGCCGGAGTCGGCTACGGGCGTTCGCCGCGTGACGGTTCTGGGGGCCACCGGGTCCGTTGGTCGCTCGACTGCCGCCGTGCTGGAGGAGCATCGCGACCGTTTCCGCGTCGCCGCCCTCGTGGCGGGCTCCGACATCGATGGCGTTGCCGGCCTCGCCCGTCAGCTTGCCCCGGAATTCGTCGCCATGGCCAACCCGTCGCTGGGCGCGGCGTTGCGTGATGCGCTGGAAGGGACCGGCGTGGCCAGCGGAGCTGGCGAGGCGGCGGTGGCCGACGCCATCGCCCTTTCCTGCGACGTGGTGGTCGGGGCCATTTCCGGCGCTGCCGGCCTGCGCCCGACGCACGCGGCGATGCAGCCGGGACGGGTGATGGCGCTCGCCAACAAGGAGTGCCTTGTCTGCGCTGGCGAAGCCTTCATGCGCGACGCGGCGGCGCGTCGGGTGGCGGTTCTGCCAGTCGATTCCGAGCACAATGCGCTTTTTCAGGCTTTGGGCGCGGAGACTGTCGACAGGGTGGAGCGCATGACGCTCACCGCTTCCGGCGGTCCCTTCCGCGACTGGTCCGCCGACGCCATGGCCGACATCACCCCCGCCCAGGCGCTGGCCCACCCCACCTGGGCCATGGGGCCCAAGATCAGCATTGATTCCGCCACGCTGATGAACAAGGGGCTGGAGCTGATCGAGGCCATGCACCTGTTCGGCCTGCCGCCGGAGCGGCTTGACGTGCTGGTGCATCCCCAGTCGGTCATCCACGGGATGGTTGCCTTCACGGATGGATCGGTGACCGCTGGCATGGCCTCGCCGGATATGCGCATTCCCATAGGTCATTGCCTCGGGCTGCCGGAACGTCTCAAGCTGTCGACGCCACGTCTGGATCTGGCGAACATCGGCTCCCTGACATTCGGCGCGCCGGATCTCGCGCGATTCCCGGCGTTGCGGCTGGCCCAGGAGGCGATGGCCGCCGGCGGCGGCGCCGCCGCCGTGCTCAACGCCGCCAATGAGGTGGCTGTCGCCGCCTTTCTCGCCGGGCGCATCGGCTTCTGCGCCATCCCGACGCTTATCGCGGGCGTTTGCGAAACCATGGCTGGCGCGGCGGCGCCGTCCAGCATCGACGACGCCCTTGAGATCGACGCGGAAGCCCGCGCCAGGGCTACGGCGGCGTTGCGGGCGGGGTGCGCCGGCTGACGGCGGGCGGCGGCCTGTTTCGGGCGCTGGCGCCCGAATACAGCCAGGATTCAGTTTGATATATGCACAGGGGCGCCATAGCGTTTTCCTCGCGGGGCGTCGCGTCGCTTCCCTTGGGTAAAGCAAGGTGAAATCAACGAGATGGATGACATTCCTCAAGTGATTTGACCGGATTTCTCCCCAGGCAGGCGGCAATATTTGCGGAGAGTGAAAGCGCGATGGATATCAGCGGGCTGACAGGTCTGTTCGGGTCATTTCTTGGCTCGGTCATCCCTTTCATTTTTGTGCTCTCGATTGTGGTGTTCGTGCATGAGTACGGGCACTACATCGTCGGTCGCTGGTGCGGCGTCGGGGTGAAGGCCTTCTCGATCGGATTCGGCCGCGAGCTGTTCGGCTGGACCGATCGACACGGAACGCGCTGGAAAGTCTCGGCCATTCCGCTTGGCGGCTATGTGAAGTTTGAGGGCGACGCCGGCGCCGCCAGCACGCCGGATCACGCGGGGCTTGCGGGCATGAGCGCGGCGGAGCGGGCGCGCAGTTTCCACCACGCCAGCCTGCCGCGCCGCGCCGCCATCGTCGCCGCCGGGCCGGTGGCCAACTTCATCCTCGCCATCGCTATTTTCAGTCTCACCATCTTCGCCTATGGCCGGATGGAGCTGATCCCGCGCGTCGAAGCGGTGCAGGAGAACAGCGTCGCCGCCCAGGCGGGGTTCCACGCCGGCGATCTGGTGAAGGCGATCGACGGCGAGGCGATCTCCAATTTCGCCGACATGCAGCGCATTATTTCCGGCAGCGCTGGGGAAAAACTGGAATTCACTGTGGATCGCGGCGGTTCGGTGATTCACATTGAGGCCACGCCATCCGTGCGCGAGCTGTCGACGCCGTTCGGCAAGCAGCGCATCGGCATGCTGGGCGTGCAGGGCTCGCGCAATCCGGCGGACGCCCAGGTTCGCCACTATGGCCCGCTGGATTCCCTGAAAATGGGGACGCTGGAAACCTGGCGCGTGGTGGATCGCACCTTCGCCTATCTGGGCAAGCTCATCGTCGGCAAGGAATCCGTGGACCAGCTTTCCGGTCCGATCCGCATCGCCCAGGTGTCTGGCCACGTGGCGCAGATGGGACTGACGCCGCTGCTCAACCTGGCCGCTTTCCTGTCCGTGTCGATCGGGTTGCTTAACCTCTTTCCCATTCCGATGCTCGACGGGGGACACCTGCTGTTTTATGCAGTGGAGGCCGTGCGGGGGCGACCCATGAGCGAGCGTCTCCAGGAGTATGGATTTCGCATTGGTCTTGCCCTCGTGCTGATGCTGATGCTGTTCGTGACATGGAACGATCTTATGCATCTGGGCAGTCTGTTTGGTCTGCGGGCATCGTGACTTCGTAACCACGGTTGGGAAAAAACCTTTTGTTAACCCTCTCTTCGATTGCATGCGGACGTAAACCCGTTAGAAGCATTTTGAGAGGCAGCGTAGAACGCATGGATAGCGCCCCCTTGAAGGGGTCCATAAGAATCAGGGCGGCCAGTTTATGAATGTGACTGCAACGATCCGCAGTGTGGGTATGACAGGCGTGAGCCGTCTTGCTCTTGCGACCGGGCTTCTGCTGGCGACTGGCGTCGTTGGCGTGCAGGCCCAGACGGCAGCGGAGGGCTATGGGCAGCACCGCAGCGCCTCCCGCGCCAGTGAGCGTCAGATCGTCAATCGCGTGGTCTTCGAGGGTAACAAGAAGATCCAGAAGGATGTCCTTCTTGGCGAGTTGTCGACCAAGGCGCGTGATCCCTACAGCCCGGCGACGGTCCAGAGCGACGAGGCGCTGCTGCGTGAGATCTACAAGCGCGGCGGTCGTGGGTTCGCCACCGTTTCCAGCCGTGTTGTTCCGCTCGACAATGGTCGTGTTGACGTCGTCTTCACCATCAAGGAAGGCGACAAGACCGGCGTCAAGGAAATCAATTTCGTCGGCAACCACGCCTATTCGTCCACGCGTCTGCGCAACCTGATGCAGACGACGGAAATGAATCTGCTGTCGTGGCTGAAGACCTCCGACGTTTATGATCCGGACAAGATCGCCCAGGACGAGGACGCTATCCGTCGCTTCTATCTGAAGCATGGTTACGCCGATTTCCGCATCGTGCAGAGCGACGCGGCGTTCGACGACGCCAAGGGCGGCTGGGTCGTCACCATTGGCGTGGAAGAGGGGCAGCCCTATCGCGTCGCCGACGTGAATGTGGAATCCCGCATTCCGGGCGTTTCCGCTGAGGACGTGCGCAAGCGCATGAAGACCTCCGCTGGCGACGTCTATGACGCCGACGCCATCGAGAAGGGCATGGAGTCGATGACCACGGACGTGATGCGTCGTGGTTATCCCTTCGCTCAGGTCCGTCCGGCTGGCGTTCGCGACAGCCAGAACAACACCATCGGCCTGACCTACGTGGTCGAGGAAGGTCCGCGCGTTTATGTTGAGCGCATCAACATCCGCGGCAATGCCCGTACGCGTGACTATGTCATTCGCCGCGAGCTCGATCTGGAGGAAGGCGACGCCTACAACAAGGTGCTCGTCGATCGCGCCGAGCGCCGCCTGAACAACCTTGGCTACTTCAAGAAGGTGCGCGTCACCAACGAACCGGGCAGCCAGCCTGACCGCGTGGTGCTGAACATCGACGTTGAAGATCAGGCCACGGGTCAGTTCTCGGTGTCGGGCGGTTACTCGACCCAGGACGGCATCATCGGTGAAGTGGCCGTTTCCGAATCCAACTTCATGGGTCGCGGCCAGTACGTGCGCCTCGCCGGCCAGCTCGGCCAGCGCGCCAACGGCGTGCAGCTCTCGTTCACCGAGCCGTACTTCCTCGGTCAGCGCCTCGCCGCCGGCTTCGACATCTTCACGAAGTATGTCGACAACACCAAGTACGGTAACTACGAGACGCGGACGTCGGGCGGCACCATCCGTTTCGGTCTGCCGATCACGGAAGAGTTCTCGATGCAGCTGCGTTACTCGCTGTATCAGACCAACCTGAAGGTGCCGAACACCTACAAGAAGCCGTACAACGACTGTAGCGTTCCGCTGCCAGGCTACACCACGGTGTTCTCGCCGAGCGATCCGGGCCGCGGCCTGTATCTGTACGACGGCGGGCCTGGCGCCCTGTCGTACTATCCGAACTGCGCTTACGACGGCGAAGCCTCGATCGCGGTGAAGGAATCGCGCGGCAACACCATCACGTCGCTGGTTGGCGCCACGCTGACCTACAGCACGCTGGACAACGTCAAGGATCCGCACAGCGGTATCTTCGCCGAGGTTCGTCCTGAGGTGGCTGGTCTCGGCGGTGACTCGAAGTTCATTCGCGCCACCGGTGAGGCCCGTTACTACCGCGAGCTGTTCGACGACGTGGTCGGCATCCTGAAGATCCAGGGCGGTCACATCAGCCCGATCGGCGGCAAGGACCTGCGCCTGACCGACCAGTTCTTCATGGGCCCGACGCTGGTGCGCGGCTTCGCTCCGTCCGGCATTGGCCCGCGTGACCTGAATGGCGATCCGGCCACGAACGGCATCGGCGGCACCACCTACTTCGGCGCCAGCGTTGAAGTTCAGTTCCCGATCCCGCTGGTTCCGCGTGAGATTGGCCTGAAGGGCGCCCTGTTTGCCGACGCCGGCACGCTCTATGGCTACAAGGGCAAGCGCTACTTCGACCTGAACAACAACGGCGTGATCGAGGGCTGGGGCGCCATGGGCTGCAGCACCGCGGGCCTGCCGGTTCAGCCGGAATGCGTGAACGTCTACGACTCCAAGTCGATCCGTTCGTCGGTCGGCGCCAGCATCCTGTGGCAGTCGCCGCTCGGTCCCATCCGCTTCGACTACGCTTATGCGCTTTCGAAGGCGACCGGCGACCGCACCCAGGCGTTCCGCTTCTCTGGTGGCGGCAGCTTCTGATCTATCGCTGGCGGGCGATCATGCGGCCGCTTGTGTCTGAATCCTTCGCGGCGGGGCGTCTTCTGGACGTCCCGCCGTTTTCACTGTATGGCCCCGGATAATGACTGACCCGGTATTCTTCAGGCCCGTGCGCGGCATCGCCCTGCAGGAGGTCGCAGCACTGGCTGGCGTGCCTCTTCCAGAAGGCGTCGACCCGTCGCGGATAATTCTCGGCGTCGCGCCGCTGGAAAGCGCCGGACCGGACGAGTTGTCCTATATGGACAACGCCAGATACGTGGCGCAGCTGGGCGCCACGCGCGCCGGCGTGGTGCTGGTGGCGGACCGGTACGCCCCGAGGGTGGGGGCCGGGTCGGTCGCCATTGTCTGCAAGGACCCGCACCGCGCTTACGCTCGCGTTCTGGCGGAGCTGTTTCCCGACGCCATGCGGCCCGGTTCATTTTTCGGCGCTTCCGGCGTGGCGCCGGGCGCCATCGTGCATCCGGACGCGCGCATCGAGCAGGGGGCGGTCATTGACCCCGGCGCGGTGATTGGCGCTGGCGCCGAAGTGGGGCGCGGCACGGTGATTGGCGCGACGTCAGTGGTGGGTCCGGGCGTGCGCATCGGCCGTGACTGTTCCATCGCTCCAGGCGTGGTGCTGCAGCACGCGTTGCTGGGCAACCGGGTGATCATTCACCCGGGCGCGCGCGTTGGCCAGGACGGTTTTGGCTTCGCCATGGGGGGCTCGCACCTGAAGTTGCCGCAAATCGGACGCGTGATCATACAGGATGACGTGGAGATCGGCGCCAACACCACGGTTGACCGCGGCGCCACGCGCGACACCATGATCGGCGAGGGCACGAAGATCGACAATCTTGTGCAGATTGCCCACAACGTGGTGATCGGTCGTCATTGCGTCATCGTCTCCCAGGTGGGCATAGCTGGCAGCTCCACCATTGAGGATTATGTGGTTATCGGCGGTCAGGTCGGCGTGATCGGTCATGTTCGCGTCGGGGCCGGCTCCCAGATCGCCGCGACGTCGAATGTCAATTCGGACGTGCCGCCGGGCTCCATCTGGGGCGGAACGCCAGCGCGTCCGGTCAAGGAATGGTTCCGTGAAATCGCGGCGCTGAAAAAGCTTGCGTCGCGCGACAGGAACAAGTGAACAATCTTGAAGGTCAGATCGGTCCACGGTCGTGACGGGCATCAGCAAGGAGCATTTTGATGGAAGGGGCGCCGCAGAAGCTGGAGTCGGCGGATATTGTGCAGATCATGAGCTATCTGCCCCATCGGTATCCATTCTTGCTCGTTGACCGCATCATTGAGATTGATCGCGATGAATCCTGTATCGGCATCAAGAACGTCACGTTCAACGAGCCGCAGTTTCAGGGGCATTTTCCGACCCGTCCGCTGTTTCCAGGCGTCCTGTTGATCGAGGGCATGGCGCAGACCGCCGGCGCGATCTGCGTCGCCAGCAAAATTGCTGAGTCCAAAGCGCCGAAGCAGGTGTTTTTCATGACCATCGACAAGTGCAAGTTCCGCAAGCCGGTGGAGCCGGGGGACGTTGTCGAGTTTCACATGCGCAAGCTCAATAACCGCCGCAACATGTGGTGGTATCGCGGCGAGGCCAAGGTCAACGGCGTTCTGGTCGCGGAGGCTGAGGTCTCGGCCATGCTGGTGCTCGAGTGACCATGGGCGGCCGCATCCATCAACTTGCTGTCGTTGATCCGGCGGCGAAGCTCGGCGACGGCGTCAGCATTGGCCCGTTTTGCACGGTTGGCCCCGATGTCACGCTTGGCGACGGCGTTGAGCTGGTCAGCCATGTGGCGGTCGCCGGCCACACCACCATTGGCGCCCGCACGAAGATCTACCCGTTCGCGTCGATCGGACACGCGCCGCAGGATCTCAAATACGCCGGCGAGCCGTCGACGCTGAGCGTCGGCGCGGAATGCATGATCCGTGAAGGGGTTACCATCAACCCCGGAACGGCGGGCGGCGGAATGGCGACGGTGGTCGGCGACCGTTGCGCCCTGCTGGCGAATTCCCACATCGGCCATGACTGTCACGTCGGCAGCAATGTCATCATGTCCAACAATGTGATGCTGGCCGGCCATGTCACGGTGGGAGATCACGTCATCCTGGGGGGCGGCTCGGCTGTCATCCAGTTCACCCGCGTTGGGGCGCATGCGTTCGTTGGCGGCATGTCGGGGCTTGAGAATGATCTCATCCCTTACGGCATGGTCATCGGCAATCGCGCCCATCTGGCTGGCCTCAATCTGGTCGGGCTGAAGCGGCGCGGTTTCGCGCGTGAGGATATTCACGCCCTGCGCCGGGCCTATCGTCTGCTGTTCGCTGCGGAAGGCACGCTGCTGGAGCGTGTGGCCGATGCTGAGAGCGAACTGGGCGGCCATCCGCTGGTCACCGAGGTGCTGGCGTTTATCCGTGAGGGCGGAGACCGGGCGATCTGTACTCCGCGACAGGCCGAGAGCTGATCAATGGAGGCGCCGGTCGCCATTCTGGCCGGCGGCGGGTCACTGCCGCTGGCGTTGGCGCAAGCCCTGCGTCAGCGTGGCCGTCCGGTTCAGATCCTTGCGCTGCGCGGCTTTGCCGATCGGGCGACGCGCCGCGCCGCAGGCGCCGTGCGCGACCTGCTCGACGCCCAGGGCGTGCTTGACGTCCTGCATTCCTGGCGACCTTGCTCGGTGAGCCTGGCCGGCTATGTACATCGCCCGGGGCCGCTCGCCCTGCTGGGGGCCTATTCTGCTTTCCGTAATCGTGAGCTGATCGCCCGTCTCGCCGCCTCCGGGGATGACGGGCTTCTGCGCGGCGTGGTCAAT
Source organism: Camelimonas fluminis (assembly GCF_014656355.1). Lineage (GTDB taxonomy): Bacteria > Pseudomonadota > Alphaproteobacteria > Rhizobiales > Beijerinckiaceae > Camelimonas > Camelimonas fluminis. The sequence goes on along the minus strand of NZ_BNCG01000002.1, from coordinate 331,235 downwards.
CTTCTGGAAGATCAGGGGTTTCCGGTCGCAGGCGTCCATGATCTCGCGCCGGAATTGCTGGCGCCCGAAGGCGTGCTGGGCGAGACGCCGGCGGCGGCGGCCGCCGCCGTGGACATTGGCTTCGCCGTGCTCGCCAGTCTCTCGCCATATGATGTTGGGCAGGCCGTTGTCGTTGCTGGCGCGCGGGTCTGTGCTGTCGAAGGACCAGAAGGCACCGACGCCATGATTGCCCGCGTGCGCAAGTTGTGGGGAAGCGGCCGTCTGCCACGCTCGGATCAGGCGCCGGTTCTGGTGAAGAACGCCAAGGCGGGGCAGGATCTGCGCATTGACATGCCAGTGATCGGCCCGCGCACGGTGCGGTGCGCTGCGGCGGCGGGATTCGCCGGCATCGCAGTCGGCGCCGGCAAGACGATGATTATCAATCAGGCGGCGACGGTCGCGGAAGCCAACCGGCGGAAGGTCTTTCTGATCGGCGCATCGGCCGTCTAGAGCATTTTCATCGAGGTGGACTCCGCTTCGCGTGAAGAGGTCATGTCAATTCGGGATGGTCGCGCGCGAATCCGGTCCAGCACGAACTGATTCTGCCCTGGAGCGACGCCGGTGAAATCGGGTTCACGGCGGCGTTCTGTCGCTTTGCCATGATGCGGTTGCACGCGGTTGGCCCGCGCGTCTGCTCCGGGACGCGCATCCCTGGGAGGACAAGGTGAAAGCAGCAGGTCCCCTGAAGGTCTGGATGGTTTGTGGCGAGGAATCCGGCGATCAGCTTGGGGCCGGGCTTGCCGCCGCGTTGAAGCAGCGGCTGGGTTCCGATGGCGTCAGTTTCGGCGGAGTCGGTGGCGAGCGTCTCGCGCACGAAGGCCTCCAGAGCCTGTTTCCCCTGTCTGACATCGCCGTCATGGGCTTCATCGCGCCGATCATGCGGCTGCCCACATTGATCCGGCGGGTCTACCAGACCGTCAAAGCCATTGTCGCGGCGCAGCCTGACGTGCTGGTCATTATCGATAGTCCGGATTTCACCCATGCGGTGGCGAAGCGGGTGCGCAAACGCCTGCCGACGCTGCCGATTGTGGACTATGTCAGCCCCAGCGTCTGGGCCTGGCGCCCGGGCCGGGCGCGCAAGATGGCGGCTTACGTTGATCATTTGCTGGCGTTGCTGCCGTTTGAACCGGAAGCACACCGGCAACTGGGCGGGCCGCCGTGCACATATGTCGGCCATCGGCTGATTGAGAAACTGCCGCTGCTGCGGGGAGAGCGGAAAATCGGTCACCCGCTGGCCTCGCCGCCGGCGTTGCTGGTGCTGCCGGGTAGCCGACGCAGTGAAATCTCCCGCCTGCTGACCGTATTCGGCGAAACCCTCGGCCAGTTGCACGATCGGGGCCTGCGTTTCGATCTGGTGCTGCCGGCGGTCCGTCACCTGGAAGATGAGATCCGCCAGGGCGTCGCCGCATGGAAAACACCGCCGCGCATCGTTCTGGGCGAGGAAGCGAAACTCCAGACTTTCCAGCAGGCTGACGCGGCGCTGGCCGCCTCGGGCACCGTGACCCTGGAGCTGGCGCTGGCCGGCGTCCCCATGGTGGTGGCCTACCGCGTGTCGAATATCGAAAGCGCCATACTTCGCCGGCTCATTACCGCGCCGTCGGCGGTGCTCGCCAATCTCATCCTTGGCAGGAACGCCATTCCGGAATTTATCCAGCAGGATTGCACGGTGGAGAATTTGTCCGCCGCCCTGGCGCCGCTGCTGTCGGAAACACCGGAGCGGCGCGAGCAGATCGCCGCCTTGACTGATGTTGAGGCGCGTATGCTGACTGGCGACGAAACGCCATCGGAGCGGGCGGCGCGCATCGTTATTGATATGGCCGGACAGGGGCGGGGCTGACCCGCGCAGGTCCGAGCAACCCGCTTCGCATCACACCGGATCTGTTCTGGCGCGGCCGGAAGTCCGCGCGCTCCCGCGCTTCATCCCCAGCCTGAAGCTGCGCTCCCTTCGCGTGTTGGCATGCATGTCCGCAAGGCGCGGCGGCTCTTCCTTGCTGAACGCCAATAAAAAACCCCGGCGCATCGCCGGGGTTGATGTCTTCCAGCGCGGAAAAATCAGCGCTGGTTGATGTTGACGTAATCGCGACGCGGCGCGCCGGTGTAGAGCTGGCGTGGGCGGCCGATCTTCTGCGCCGGATCCTCAATCATTTCCTTCCACTGGGCGATCCAGCCCGTGGTGCGGGCGAGGGCGAACAGCACCGTGAACATGGCGGTGGGGAAGCCCATGGCCTTCAGGGTGATGCCCGAATAGAAGTCGATGTTCGGATACAGCTTCTTCTCGATGAAGTATTCGTCCGAAAGGGCGATGCGCTCCAGCTCCATGGCGACTTCGAGCAGCGGATCGTCCTTGATCCCGAGCTCGTTGAGCACCTCATGGGTGGTCTTCTGCATGATCTTGGCGCGCGGGTCGTAGTTTTTGTAGACGCGGTGGCCAAAGCCCATCAGGCGGAACGGATCGTTCTTGTCCTTGGCGCGGGCGATGAACTCCGGAATCCGGTCAACGGTGCCAATTTCCTCAAGCATCTTGAGGGCGGCTTCGTTGGCGCCGCCGTGCGCGGGTCCCCACAGGCAGGCGATGCCAGCGGCGATGCAGGCGAACGGATTGGCGCCCGACGAACCGGCGAGGCGCACGGTCGAGGTCGAGGCGTTCTGCTCGTGATCGGCGTGCAGGATGAAGATGCGGTCAAGGGCGCGCGACAGCACCGGATTGACCTTGTACTCCTCGCACGGCACGGCGAAGCACATCTGCAGGAAGTTCGACGTGTAGTCGAGATCGTTCTGCGGATAAACGAACGGCTGGCCGACATGATACTTGTAAGCCAGGGCGGCGAGGGTCGGAACCTTCGCGATCATGCGCATGGAAGCGATCATGCGCTGCTTCGGATCATTGATGTCGGTGGAGTCGTGGTAGAACGCCGACAGGGCGCCGACCGAAGCCACCATGATCGACATGGGGTGGGCGTCGCGGCGGAAACCATGGAAGAAGCGCAGCAGCTGCTCGTGCACCATGGTGTGGCGGGTGACGCGATAATCGAAATCCGACTTCTCCTGGGCGGTCGGCAGTTTGCCTTCCAGCAGCAGGTAGCAGGTCTCAAGAAAATCGCCGTGCTCGGCCAGCTGTTCGATCGGATAGCCGCGATACAGCAGGATGCCTTCGTCGCCGTCGATGTAGGTGATCTGCGACTCGCAGGACGCGGTCGAGGTGAAACCGGGGTCGAACGTGAACATCCCGGTGTCTTTGTACAGGGGCGCGATATCAACGACGCTTGGCCCGATGGTGCCCTGTTTGATCTTCAGGTCCACCGAGTTTCCATCGACGCTTAGTGCTGCCGTTTTTGCGGTCATTGAATCACCCCTGGCATGGTCTGACCGGGCGGCGCTAACGAACTTCGGACAGTTCGTTGGCCGCGCCGCACGGTGCTGGGTTATCTTGCTGCGCAAAGCCTGAAGGGCTGGAGGCAGCTAGTGCTTCGGTAAACGATTTGCCGGGGGCCTTCAAGCGTAACTGCGCTTCCGGCTCTCCAGCATGGCTGGTCTGCGCATGAAGCGGGCGCCGGGAACGGGCCGCCGTGGGCCGGGGCAGGGAGGGCTTGTGGCGATATCGCCTCAACACAGCAGGCGTTGGCGCCGCCGGGCCTGTCGGACTGGCGTTTTCTGCCTGTGCGAGCGTCATTTTACCTGAAACAAAACAATGAGGTGGGCGACCCATCCACCATGGCGTTTGCGGCGTGTCCGCGCCGGCCCCCGGGCTGGCTCTGAAGGCCATGCGGCGCCGCTGAACAGCCAATGCGCGGACGGCCACGTTTCCGTGGCCGTCCGTCGTTTGTTTTTCCTGGGGAACGGAGCCGCTCGGGCCGGCGCGACCGCTCCGTTCAGGCGGCCTGATCGCGGATACGGGCGAGGGATTCCTCGCGCCCGAGTACGGTCATGACGTCAAACAGGCCGGGAGAGGTGGTTTTCCCGGTCAGCGCGGCCCGCAGCGGCTGGGCCACCTGGCCGAGCTTGACGCCCTCGGCTTCCGCGACATCGCGCACGGCCGCCTCAAGGGCCGCGCCCGCCCAGTCCTGCAACGGTTCAATGTGGGACAGCACGCTGACCAGCCGGCGCCGGGCCGCGTCGTCGAGCAGCGCCGCCGCTTTCGGCTCAAGCGGCAGCGGGCGCGCCGCATACAGGTATGCTGCGCTGTCGAGCAACTCCACCAGGGTTTTGGCGCGCTCCTTGAGGCCAGGCATGGCGGCCAGCAATTTGGCGCGCTGCTCCGGCGTGAAGCTGTCCCCGAGGCCGCGGGCCGGGCCCAGCTCCGGCAGGATCGCTTCAATGGCCTCCACCAGCCGCTCGTCGCTGGCGTTGCGCATATAAATGCCGTTGAGGTTTTCCAGCTTGGCGAAATCAAAACGCGCCGCCGAGCGGCCGATCTGGCCGAGACCAAAGGCGGCGATCATCTCGTCGGTGGAAAACACCTCCTGGTCGCCGTGGCTCCAGCCGAGGCGCACCAGATAGTTGCGCAACGCTTCCGGCAGATAGCCCATGCTGCGGTAGGCCTCGACGCCAAGAGCGCCATGGCGCTTGGAGAGCTTGGCGCCGTCCGGCCCATGAATCAGCGGAATGTGCGCCATCACCGGCGTCTTCCAGCCCAGCGCGTCATAGATCTGCTTCTGGCGCGCCGCGTTGGTCAGGTGATCGTCGCCGCGAATGATGTGGGTGACGCCCATGTCGTGATCGTCCACCACGACCGCCAGCATATAGGTCGGGTTGCCGTCGGAGCGCAGCAGCACCAGGTCGTCGAGATCCTTGTTCTGCCAGACGACGCGACCCTGCACCTCGTCCTCGATGACCGTTTCGCCGGTCTGCGGCGCCTTGAGACGCACCACCGGTTTCACGCCGGCGGGCGCCTCGGCCGCGTCGCGATCGCGCCAGCGGCCGTCGTAGCGCATGGGCCGGCCCGCCTTGCGGGCCAGCTCGCGCATCTCCGTCAACTCCTCGGGCGTGGCGTAGCAATAATAAGCGTCGCCGCTGGCGAGCAACTGGTCGACTGCTTCGCGATGACGCGCGGCGCGGCCGTGCTGGTAAACCACGTCGTCGTCCCAGTTCAGGCCCAGCCAGCCAAGGCCGTCGATAATGGCGGCGATGGCGGCGTCCGTGGAGCGCTCGCGATCGGTGTCCTCGATGCGCAGCAGCATCTTGCCGCCGTACTTGCGCGCGTAGAGCCAGTTGAACAGAGCGGTGCGGGCGCCCCCAATATGCAGATAGCCAGTGGGAGACGGAGCGAATCGCGTGATGATCTGATCGGTCATGAGCTCAACAGCGTGTGAAATGCGGAAAGCGACGCCCGGTTGGGGGCGCCATGGTCTGGATGGATGTGGTTGCGCCGGTCCAGCAAAAGCGCGTCCTGCTTTTGCATGAGGATTTGCGTAAAATCAAAGTCCTGGCGCGTTGTGTTTGACGTCATGCCCGCCAGACGGCGCCCCATCGGATTGTTCGTCCATAAAGCTGCGGGCGCGAGCCCACAGCCGGGATAACGCCTGAACCCGCGCCGGGTCGGCCGTTTGCACGGAGCCGTCGCCGGATCGCTGTCAACGCGCCATGCCCTCGTGTAGCATGTCGTCGCCGCCAGTCGAAGCCAGACGCAGGCCATGACTGGACGTTGATTGTTGCAGTTGTATGGCGGGCGCAACCCGCCCTGACGCTGGAACGGCGCATGAAGCCAGTGGCGAGAGCGCAGGGTGGGGCGGCGGACGCCCCGCGCCGGTCTGGTGCGCCTGCGTTCGCGTGGGACGGGCCGGCGCTTGCCGCCGAGGTCCCCCATGCGGCGTCCGCCGAGGTTGGCGCGGATTCCCGCTTTTCTGACACGGCTGATCCAGGAACTGATCCAGCACGGGAAGATCTGGCCCGCCCGGGGCTCTGGTCGCTCCCGACCTATTCTGGCCTGGCCCGCCGTCTGGCGGCCGGCTTTGCGCGCGAGGCTCGGCTGCTGCGCCGGGCTCCGGCCGAGACCCCGCGCGTCTGGGCGGTGATGGCCATCGCCCAGACGCGTGGCTGGCTGGGCGCGGACATCGACCAGCGGCGCCATTGGCTCTGGCTGCCGGTGCTCTTCGGCTGCGGCGTCATCTGGTATTTCAACCGGTTGACGCCGGGCGACGCTGGCCCTTCGCTGGTCGCTGCCTGCGCCCTGCTGCTTGCGGCGATGACGCGCCGTCAGCCAGCCGCGCGCATGGCGCTGATCGCGCTTGCCATGATCCCCGCTGGCTACGCCGCCAGCGCCCTGCGGCTTGCCGCGCTCGATGCGCCCGTATTGCAGCGACCAGCCATTGGCGAACTGACCGGATACATCGTGGCGGTGGACCAGCGCGGAGCCGGTTCGAGGCTGCTCGTGGCTCCCGTCAGCTTCGCGAACCTGCCCCCGCAACAGTTGCCGCGCCTGGTGAGGCTGTCTTTGCGGCAGGCCGAGCCCTTGCGCGCCGGCGTCATGGTGCGGACAAAGGCGCGTTTGCTGCCCCCACCGGAGGCGGCGCGCCCGGGCGGTTATGACTTCGCCCGCGACGCCTGGTTCCGGCAGATCGGGGGCTCCGGCTCAGCTCTCGGCCGGGTCGCTGTCCTGAATGAGATGCAGGCCGCGTGGGGTGATGCAGCGCCGGCGCAACCTGGGGCTCCGGCGCAGGGGCGGGACAAACACGATCAGGATAGCATGCGGGAGACATCGGCGCCGCCCACTGCGTCGCCGTGGGCATGGCGTCTCGCCGCCTGGATCGACAATCGCCGCATGACGCTGACCGATCGCATCGCCGGCGCCTGGGGCGGCCAGGCCGGCGCGGTCGCCGCGGCCCTCGTCACCGGCAAACGCGGTCAGATCGCGGACGAAACCAACGTCTGGCTGCGGGCCGCCGGCATTTACCACATCATCTCCATTTCCGGACTGCACATGGTGCTGGCCGCCGGCATGTTCTTCTGGACGGCGCGCGCGGCGCTGGCCCTGTCGCCGTGGTGCGCGCTGCATCTGCCGGTGCGCAAGATCGCCGCCATCCTCGCCATGGCCGGGGCGACCGCCTATTGCATTTTCTCGGGAGCGGATGTCGCGACCGAACGGTCATTGATCATGATCCTCGCCATGCTGGGCGCCATCCTGGTCGACCGGCCCGCGCTCTCGATGCACAATCTGGCCGTGGCGGCGATGGTTGTGCTGGTGCGCGAACCGGAAAGCCTGCTGGGCCCGGGATTTCAGATGTCGTTCGCCGCCGTGGCGGGGCTGATTGTGCTGGCGGATCGTGGCGTCGTCACGCCTGGCCAACCGCGGCGGCGGCGTCCGCAACCGGGCCTGATCCGGCGGATGGCCGCGCCGCTGGTCGCGGTGGGGTTGACGACGCTTGTCTGCGAACTCGCCACCGGACCATTCAGCGTCTGGCACTTCCAGTCCGTGTATCCGCTGGGGCTGATCGGCAACGCCATGGCCCTGCCATTTCTGTCGCTGGTGGTGATGCCGGCCGCTGTCGTGGGCGTCGCCTTGACGCCGCTTGGCCTCGACTGGCCAGTCTGGTGGGTGATGGGGGCGGCGACCGAGCCGGTGCTGTACGTCGCCATGCGCATCGCCGCGACGCCCCACGCCGTCGCCGGCGTCGCCGCGCCAGGCCCGGGGGCGCTGCTGTGTCTCAGCGCGGCCATCGTCTGGTTCGTCATCTGGCGGACGCCCTTGCGCTGGGCGGCTCTTGCGCCAGCGCTTGCCGGGCTTGTTCTGCTCCAGGCCGCTCCGACCCCCGATGTGCTGGCTGACCGGCAGGGACGTGGGGCGCTGGTGGTGCGGGGCGCGGGACGCGATGCTGAAGGGCGCCTGCGCGTCACGCTGTTGGGCGCACCGTCGTCATTCACTGTTGAACAATGGTTGCGCGCCGTTGGCGACCAGCGGACGGCGGCCGATCCTTCCCTGCGCTCCGGAGCGCGCTGCGATCCGCTCGGTTGCATCGTGACGCGCGATGATGGCGGCGCGGTCGCATGGAGCCGGGAACGGCGCAGCCTGTTCGAGGATTGCGCGCGCGCCGACGTCGTCGTCTCGCCACATCGCGCGCCATCGGGATGCGGCGCGGCTGTGATGCTGGACCGTCAGACACTGGCGCAACTGGGCGCCGCCAGCATCTATCTGCAGGAAGGCGCGGCCACCGTGAGGCGTGTGCGGAAGACCGGAGAAAACTGGCCGTGGACGCCAGCAAAACCATCCCGATACGAACCGCCCGCACGCCGGACCTTCCAGCCCACCAAAGAGGCAGAGCGACAGGAGGGCGCGGACCTGTCCGGCGTAGCCGATCTGCCTGGCGTCGCAACCTCCGGGCCAGCGTCAGGCCGGGCGCCAGCATTTCGCAAAGCGGAGCCCGATGAGGAGGCGCCTGACGAAGCTGACGCCGCACAACCGGACCAGGGGAGCCCCCCGCACGGAAAGCGGAGCGAAGCCGCCGTCCCGTAAGCGGCGGCCGCGAAATCCCGGCTGCCAGCCAAAGGATTCAGGGGCGCGCGACGTGGCGTCCGCGCGCTGGCGACCGTTCGAAAGCATCCCCAGGTAATGGCGGCGTTCAGACGCCGGGACGCTGCGCATCAGTAACGACGCACCAGGCTGACGAGTTTGCCCTGGATTTTCACCCGACCCGCCGGCAGCACCCGGTTTTCAAACTGTGGATTGGCAGCTTCCAGCTCGACGCTGGGGCCGCGCTTGCGCAGACGTTTCAGGGTTGCTTCCTCATCGTCGATCAGCGCGACGATGATGTCGCCGTTGTCGGCGGAGTCCTGACGGCGGATCACCACGGTGTCGCCCTCAAGAATGCCGGCGTCCACCATCGAATCGCCGCGTACTTCCAGGGCGTAGTGCTCGCCCGTTCCCAGCAGCCCAACCGGGAGAGGAATGCTCTCGCCCTGATGCTGTATGGCGCTGATCGGCACGCCAGCGGCAATGCGGCCGATCAGCGGCACGGCGACCACGCCCGGGATCTGCCCCTCCGCCATGGCCGGGGCGTTCCCGTCGCACTCCGTGCGTTTTGTCGCCGTCGCGGAACCCTTGCCGCCCGCCACCACGCGCGGCCGGAAGCCGGACTGGGCGGGCCTTGCTTCAGTAGCCCGCTGGATGTCCGGCATCCGCAACACTTCAACAGCACGCGCCCGGTTGGGCAGCCGGCGAATAAAGCCGCGCTCCTCAAGCGCCATGATCAGACGATGGATGCCCGATTTCGATTTGAGATCCAGCGCCTCCTTCATTTCGTCAAACGACGGCGGAACGCCGGTTTCCTGAAGGCGTTGATGGATAAAACGCAAAAGCTCGTGCTGTTTGGCCGTCAACATTGTCTTTCACCCCCGATGACAGACCAGCCGGCCGCCCGTCGCAACGCCGGACGATCACGGCAAAACTGTCAGGCCGATTCTGCAGCGAAACAAATCATGAACAGTATGGCATGTTCCCGCTGTGTTCCGCAACATGTGATCCGGCCCCGGATATGTTGACCGGCAGACTTCACGCGGCCGGCTGTGGCGAAGCAGGCCGGCAAGGGGTGTCATGCGCTGCGCGCAGGCAGGAGCACGTGGCCGCCGCAGTTGACACAAACACTGGTACTGATCAGTATCTTTATCAAGAATAAGGATATTTCACAAAATATGGCGACTGCGCCGGGAGTGAAACATGTCTGCTACGGGCGATAACGCCGCGCATATCGAGGTCGATGCGCTGAAGGCGCGTTACCGGGAGGAGCGGGACCGGCGCCTGCGCGCCGACGGCAACCAGCAATACGCGGCCATGACCGGCGAGTTCGCGCATTATCTGGACGATCCGTATGTAGAGCCGGGCTTCACCCGCGAGCCGGTGCGCGAAACTGTCGACGCCGTGGTGATCGGCGGCGGTTTTGGCGGTCTGCTGTCTGGCGCGCGCTTGCGCGAGGCGGGGATCGAATCATTCCGCATCATTGAGAAGGGCGGCGACTTCGGCGGCACCTGGTACTGGAACCGTTATCCGGGCGCAGCCTGCGATACGGAAAGCTACATCTACCTGCCGTTGCTGGAAGAAACCGGCTACACGCCGCAGCGCAAATATGCCCGCGCGCCGGAAATTCTCGCCCAGGCCCACCGCGTCGCCCGCCATTTCAATCTGTATCCCCACGCCCTGTTCCAGACGGTGGCGACCGAGATGCGGTGGGAGGAGGCCGCAGCCCGCTGGCGCCTGCGCACCGATCGCGGCGACGAGATTTCCGCCCGGTTCGTTATCCTCGTCGGCGGTCCGCTGGACCGGCCGAAGCTGCCTGGCATTCCAGGGGTCGAGACTTTCAAAGGCCACAGCTTCCACACCAGCCGCTGGGACTACGCCTACACTGGCGGTGATTCCCACGGCAATCTCACCGGCCTTGCCGACAAGCGCGTCGGCATCATCGGCACCGGGGCCACGGCGGTGCAGTGCGTGCCGCATCTTGGCGAATGGTCAAAGGAACTGTTCGTCTTCCAGCGCACGCCGTCGTCCATTGACGTGCGTGATGACAGGCCCACCGACATGGATTGGGCGGGTTCGCTCCAGCCCGGCTGGCAACGGGCGCGGATGGACAATTTCACCGCCGTCGTCTCGGGCGGCGACTTCGAGGAGGATCTGGTCAACGACGGCTGGACAGATCTCATCGGCAACATCCTGCTGGCGGCGCGGCGCAAGCAGAAGCAGGGCGAGGTCGTTGAAGATCCGGAAAAGCTGATCGAACTGGCCGACTTCCAGAAGATGGAGCGGGTGCGCGCCCGCGTTGATTCCATCGTCCAGGACGCCGCGATCGCCGCGGCGCTGAAGCCCTGGTATAGCCAGTTTTGCAAGCGGCCGTGCTTCCACGACGGCTATTTGCCGACCTTCAATCGCCCCAACGTTCATCTCATCGACACGGAGGGACGCGGCGTTGAGCGCATCACCGAAACCGGCGTCGTCGTCGACGGCAAATCATATGAACTGGATTGCCTGATCTACGCCACCGGCTTCGAGGTCGGCACCGACATCACCCGCCGGTTCGGTCTGGAGGTTTACGGCCGCGATGGCCTGACCCTCACGGAGAAATGGAAGGACGGCGCCGAAACTTTCCATGGCCTGTTCTCGCGCGGCTTCCCCAACTGCTTCATCGTCACGCCGATCCAGTCCGGCCAGAGCCCGAACTTCCAGCACATGCTGGACGAGCAGACCCGTCATATCGGCTGGCTGCTGCGGCAGATGCGCGAGCGCGGCGCGGTCACCGTGGAGGCGACAGAGGCAGCGGAAAAGGCGTGGGTCGACGCCTGCGTCAAGATCGCCCGCGCCCGCGTGCCTTATCTGGAGGAGTGCACGCCGGGCTACTACAATAACGAGGGCAACGTGAACAACATGCGTGTGCTGAAAAACAACCAGTACTGGCGTGGCCCGACCGTGTTCCTGCGCATGTGGGACGCCTGGCGCCAGAAGGGCGACATGGACGGGCTGGAACTTGGCTACAGCGCCCAGGCGGCGGAGTAAGGGCTTTTCAGCGCAAGCGTGTTTTCCCACGCCGCGCGTCACGGCCATTCATGGCGGGCGGCGTCAGAAGGTCCGGTCGGGCATCAGCCGGTTCACATGAGCGGCGATGCCCCGGCGCGGTTCTGATCCCATGCCATGAGCGCGTCTCCGCTATCGGTTGAGCGTGTCTGGCGCGCCAGTTTTGCCGCAGACACATGACTCGCGTCCGTTCGTTGGTGGATGCGGGAAGGGGTCTGGCCGATACGTTGTGGCCCTTGGCGAACGCTCCGGAAATGGCCGGTAAACGCGCCGTGGCGGCGTCCCATGTCAGATCAACGTGGATATTGACCATCGTCACATGCTTGGGCGCAGCGCGGCGGAGTTTTGCATTCGGCCGTGACGGATCGATTTTTGCCTGCAACCCGTTTCTCAAGTTTTAAACTCGACGAATATATGTAAGTATATGGAATTATAGATATTTATTACATAAAGTGATGGTTGTCGTGAATAAGTGCATTCAGAAATTCTTGTTGGCCGCAGCTCTTGCGGCGGGTCTTCCACACATGGCCTGGGCTGGCTGGAGCTATGATGTGCTTTCGCGCCGCCTCGCCAGCGGCGAAACGCCCACGGTGGTGATGCGGCTGGCGAAATGCACGGGCGGGGAAAAGTTTGGGCAGGCCGGTTTCGCCGTTGTCCGGTTCCAGGCCTGGAATGTCATCGACAGATGGATCGCCACCTCTGACAATCATCTGTTCCTGTCGTCAAAAACCGGCGCGATGACGTTGCAGTACGTCCGTCTGCGCCTGACGCCGGATGGAGGCGCCAGGGTCTATCTTCGCCAGCTTGACCCGACAACGTTCCGGCCGCTTGAGGATGCGACCGAGCTTGCCTGCGGGACGGACAGCGAGGCGCTAACCTTCGTGTCTCCGGGCAACTGACGGCTCCCGCGCGGCGTTCCGGGTTGGGGCGCTCCGGGCTCCGCCGCGGGGCGGCCCGCGGCGGCGCATCGTCAGGCGCGAGACGCCGCAGGCGCCAGCTGGGACCCGGATTCAGGCCGGCTGAAGCAGGGCCCGGGTTGCGGCGGTGACGTCTTCCTGGCGCATCAGGCTTTCGCCAACCAGATAGGCGTTGACCTTGCAGGCGGCGAGGCGGGCGATGTCCTGCGGATTGAAGATGCCGCTTTCGCCGACCAGCACGCGATCCGCCGGCACGCGCGGGGCCAGGCGTTCGGTCACCGACAGCGACACCTCGAAGGTGCGCAGGTCGCGGTTGTTGACGCCAATCAGTCGCGACGGCAATTTCAGGGCGCGCTCCAGTTCGTCGCCGTCATGCACCTCCACCAGCGTATCCATGCCGAGGCGGGTAGCTGTCCGCGTCAGCTCAAGGGCAGTCGCGTCGTCAACCGAAGCCATGATGACCAGGATGCAGTCCGCGCCCCAGGCCCGGGCTTCGAAAACCTGGTATGGATCGTAGAGGAAGTCCTTGCGTAACGCGGGCAGGGCGCAGGCGGCGCGGGCCGCCTTCAGAAAGTCCGGGCTGCCCTGAAACGACGGCGTATCGGTCAACACCGACAGGCAGGCGGCGCCGCCGGCCTCATAAGCGCGGGCCAGCGCCGGTGGGTCAAAATCGGCGCGGATCAGCCCTTTCGACGGACTGGCTTTCTTGATCTCGGCGATGAGCGCCGGCTGGCCGGCGGCGATCTTCCGCTCCAGCGCGGCCAGAAAGCCGCGCGGCGCCGGAGCGGCGGCGGCCTGCCGCTCGATCTCCGCCTGGGGGATCGCGGCCCTGGCGGCGGCGATTTCCTCCAGCTTGTACGCGCCGATGCGCTCCAGAACGTTGCTCATGCCGTTGCTCCCGCGTGGCTCGCCCGGGCCAGCTTTTCCAGCGTCTTGCGCGCCGCGCCGCTGTCGATCGCCTGCGCCGCCATGGCGACGCCGGCGGCCAGATCATAGGCCTTTCCGGCGACGACCAGCGCCGCGCCGGCGTTCATCAGCACGATGTCGCGGTAGGCGCCCGCCTCGCCCTGGAGCAGGCGCATGGCGGCGGAGGCGTTATGCTCCGGATCGCCGCCCTTCAGGTCGTCGAGGCTGGCCCGCTTCAGGCCGACATCCTCTGGCTGCACGGTGAATGTGCGCACGGCGCCATCTTCCAGCGCCACCACCTGGGTAGGGCCAGTGGTGGTGATCTCGTCCAGCCCGTCGGAGCCGTGCACCGCCCATACCCGTTCGGCGCCGAGCGTCTGCAACACGCGCACCATCGGCTCCAGCCACATGGCCGAGAACGAGCCGAGCAGCTGCCGCTTCACGGAAGCCGGATTCGAGAGCGGACCCAGAATATTGAAGATGGTCCGCGCGCCCAGCTCAGTGCGCACCGGCGCCACATGGCGCATCGAGGAATGGTGATTGGGCGCGAACATGAAGCCGATGCCGGCGTCCTGGATGCAGCGGGTGATGTCGGCCGGGCTGAGATCCAGATTGACGCCGAGCGCCATCAGCACGTCGGCTGAACCGGATTTGGACGATGCGGCGCGGTTGCCGTGCTTGGCCACCGGAACGCCGCAGGCGGCGACGACGAAGGCGCTGAGGGTCGAGACGTTCCAGGTGCCGACATTGTCGCCGCCGGTGCCGACGATGTCGATGGCGTCTGCGGGCGCTTCGACCGCCGCCATGCGGCTGCGCATGGCGCTGACGGCGCCGACGATCTCGTCCAGGCTCTCGCCGCGCACGCGCAAGGCCATCAGGAAAGCGCCAGCCTGGGAGGGCGTCACCTCTCCGGAAAGCAGGTTCTCGAAGGCGGCCCGGGCTTCGTCGCGGGTCAGGGCCGCGCCGGTCGCAACCTTGGCGATGAAGGGTTTGAAAGCGTCCATGGCGTCCGTCAATGTCCAGCGGTTGCCGCGGCGTTCCACGCGGCGGCCAGGTTGAAGAAGTTTCGCATCATGGTCGCGCCATGCTCGGAGAGGATGCTTTCCGGGTGGAACTGCACCCCGTGCACCGGCAGGCTGACATGCGAAAGGGCCATGATCTGGCCATCGTCGGTCTCGGCGGTGATCGCCAGCTCGGTGGGGCAGGTTTCCCGGTCGACGATCAGCGAATGATAGCGCGTGGCGTTGAACGGGCCGTCGATCCCTTCAAAGATCGTCTGCCCCGTGTGGCGCACCACGGAAACCTTGCCGTGCATCGGCAGTGGCGCGCGCACCACCTGGCCGCCATAGGCCTGGCCAATGGATTGCAGGCCGAGGCAAACGCCGAACACCGGGATGCGGTCGCCGAGATCGCGGATCACGTCAAGGCAAACGCCAGCTTCGTTGGGCGTGCATGGCCCCGGCGACAGCACAATGGCGTCCGGCGCCATGGCGGCGATGTCAGCCGTGGTGAGCGTGTCGTTGCGATGCACGTCCACCTGCGGGCCCAGCGCGCCGATCAGGTGCACCAGGTTCCAGGTGAATGAGTCGTAATTGTCGACAAGAACCACGCGCGTCATGGCAGGGCCTTTATCATTCAGGGCATTTCCGGGGAAAGGCTCTTCGCCGTTCCGTGAAAATGCGTCAGCCCCAAAGGGCTTTGGCAATGGGCAGGGCGAATCCGTTGGTCAGCAGCTTCGCCAGCGCCACGACGCTGTCGTCCGCCGCAACGCAGGATTTGCCCGGGCGGCCGTGCGCTCCGCCCCAATGCTCACGGACTGCGCCTGTGGTTTCATTGGCTGCGCCCGGGAGTTCATTGGCTGCGCCCGGCTTGCCCGGCCACGCGGATCGCCTCTTCGGCGGCGCGGAACAGGGCCTTCGATTTGTTGACGCATTCCATCAGCTCCGACTTCGGATCGGAATCATAGACCACGCCGGCGCCGGCCTGCACCGCCATTTTACCGTCCTTGACGATGGCGGTGCGCAACACGATGCAGGTGTCCATGTCGCCATTGGCGCTGAAATAGCCGATGCAGCCGCCGAACGGCCCGCGCCGCTCCAGCTCCAGTTCGTCGATGATCTCCATGGCGCGCACCTTGGGCGCGCCCGAGAGCGTGCCGGCCGGGAAGCCGGCGACCAGCGCGTCCAGCGCGTCGAAGCGCGGGTCCTGCTCGCCCTCCACATTGGAGACGATGTGCTGCACGTGGCTGTAGTGCTCCAGCACGAAGCTCTCCGTCACCTTCACCGTGCCGGTCTTCGACACCCGGCCGACGTCATTGCGGCCGAGGTCGAGCAGCATCAGATGCTCGGAGCGCTCCTTGGGATCGGCCAGCAACTCCTCGCCGAGGCGCCGGTCTTCCTCCGGCGTCGCGCCGCGCGGGCGGGTGCCGGCGAGGGGCCGGATGGTGACCTTGCCCTCGCGCGACCGCACCAGGATTTCCGGGCTGGAGCAAACCAGCTGGAAACCGCCGAAATCGAGGAAGCTGAGATAAGGCGAGGGATTGATGCGGCGCAGCGCCCGGTACAGCGACAGCGGCGGCAGGGTGAACGGCGCCTCGAAGCGCTGGCCCAGCACCACCTGGAAGATGTCGCCGGCCCGCACGTAGTCGCGGGCCTTCTCCACCATGGCGATGAAGGCGTCCGGCGGCGTGTTGGACACGGCCTCCGGCTCCGGCATCTCCGTCACGTCGGTCTGGTCGGCAACCGGCAGCGGCGCGCTCAACGCCGCAACGGCTGCTTCCAGCCGCTCCTGGGCGCCGGCGAGGGCGGCGCTGGCGGAGACGCCCGCCTGCGGACGCACCGGCGTCACCAGGATCAGTTCATCCTTCAGCGAGTCGAACACCGCCATCACCGTGGGGCGCACCATGATCGCTTCCGGAACGCCGAGGGCGTCCGGATTAATGTTCGGCAGGCGCTCCATCTGGCGCACCATGTCGTAACCCAGATAGCCGAATACGCCGGCGGCCATCGGCGGCAAGCCCGCCGGCAGGTCGATGGCGCTCTCGTTGACCAGGGCGCGCAAGCTGTCCAGCGGTCCCGCGGCTTCGTCGACGAAGGCCTCCGGATCGCGCGCCGCCTGGCGGTTGATCTGGGCCTTGCCGTTAACGCAGCGCCAGATGAGGTCCGGCGCGACGGCGATCATCGAATAGCGTCCGCGCACCGACAGGTCCTGCACGGTTTCCAGCAGGAAGCTCGGGCCGGCGGCCTGCGACAGGCGGATATAGGCGCCGAGCGGCGTCTCCAGGTCCGCCAGGAAGCGGACGGCGAGGGTGAAGGGCCGGCCTGCGGCGTACAGCGCGGCGGCGGCTTCAGGCGTGGGTTCGAATTGCATCGTTCAGCTTACTGCTGGGCGGAACCGATCGCATTGCGAAGGTTCTGCTGATTAATGCTGACCCCAAAACGGTTCTGCAGAATGCGCACGTAGCTGCTCAGCAGATCGTCGGTGAGAGCGAGATTCATCTGCTCCGCCAGTTGGGGATTGATGGCGCTGGCCGAGAAGGGCGGCAGGGTGGCCGAGGTCACCTGGAAGATGATCCGCTGGCCAGGCTTGCTCGCCGACCCCGCCTTGCCGGCCGGAACGGAGAAGATCTGCCGCACCGCGTCGACGTCCAGATCACCGGCGGCCTGGCCGCGGCGCAGGTCGCTGGCGGTCCTGACCGGCAGGCCTGAAGCCGCCTGCAGCGTCGCGCCTTCGTTGACCTTCCTGACGATCTCGTCGGCGCGCGCCGTGAGCTTCGCGTTCACCTGGTCCTCACGCCAGAGCTTCTCCACGCTGGCCCGGGCCTCCTCGAGCGTGCGGTCCCGCGCCGCTTCGACATTGGTGACCTCGTACCAGACGTAGCCGCCATCGACGCCCAGCGCTTCGTTGTCGGCGCCGACGTCGGTGTTGAAGGCGTCGCGCAGCAGTTCCTGGGCGCCGGGCAGGGCGAGCAGAACGCTTGACGGCGTCCCCTGCCTGTCCTTGCCCTGATTGTCGACGCCATCCACCTTGACCACGGTCAGGCCGGCGTCGCGGGCGATCTCGGCGAGGGGGCGGGCGTTGATGCGCTGGTCCTCGATCCTGTCGTGCAGCGCCGAGATCTCTTTCCTGGCCCTTGCGGCGGCCAGTTCGGTCCGGATGGAGCCGGCGACCTCGGCCAGCGGCTTGATCGTCGCCGGCGTCACCGACGCGGCCCGCACCACCACGACGCCGAATTTGCCCTTCACCGGATCGCTGACGGCGCCGGAAGCCAGGGCGAAGGCCGCGTCGCGCACGGCGGGATCGATCATCTGGGCGCGGGTCACCTCGCCGAGATCCAGATCCTTCTCCGGCACGCCGCGCTCCTTCGCGACGGCCTCGAACGGCTTGCCGGCCCTGATCGACTCCACGGCGGCCTTCGCCGTTGCTTCGTCGGGGAAGGACATCTGCTGCAGGCGACGGCGCTCCGGCGAGCCCCAGGCGCTCTCCTTCGTTTCCTCGTAGTGCGCCTTGATCTCGGCGTCGGTAATGGCGGCGGCGAGGTTTTTCGCCTTGACGAGGCCGGCCGGCGTCAGCGCCACGGCGTTGAACGTGCGGAACTCCGGCGCGCGGAACGAGGCCTTGCGGCTTTCGAAGAAGCTTTTCAGCGCCTCGTCCGACGGCGCGGCGATCTCGCCAACCGAAGCGGCGGGAAGCGCGACCCAGGACGCGGCGCGACGCTCGGCGTTGACGCGGAAGACCGCCTGATTCATCGCGGCGGGGGTCCGGATGCCGCCAGCCAGGCCTTCGGGGATCTGCCGGCGCACCAGCGTATTGCGCTGCTCAGCAAGGTAAGCGGCTTCCGAGAAGCCGTTGTTGCGCAGCGCCTCGGCGAAACGGGCGCGGTCGAACTGGCCGTTGACGCCGCGGAAGTTTGGATCGGCGGCGATCGTTTCGACGACAAAGGCGTCAGTGACACCCAGATTCATGTCGCGGGCTTCCTGATCCATGGCCGCTTCGGTCACCAGGCGGCCGAGCACGATGGCGTCCAGCCCCATCTCGCGGCCCTGCGCCGGGGTGATCACCGTGCGGTACTGCTGGGAAAGGCGCTGCAACTCGTTCTGCCAGGCGGTGCGCAACTGTTCCATGGTGATCTCGGTCTTGCCGACCATCGCCACGGTGTTGCGCGAGCCGCCGCGCACCATGTCGCCAATGCCCCAGATGGCGAAGGAAACGATCAGCAGTCCGAAAAGAACAAAGAGAACGACCTTGCCAAGCAGGCCCTTGCTCGCGTTGCGCATTCCCTGAAGCATGTGATCAATCGACCTTCCTGGAGCGTCCCGGCGGGAGCGGGCCGCACGGGCCTGCCTGCCGGGGTGAATGATGGGCCGGCCGCCCGGCTGCGCTGGCCCGGCCGCCTGAACGGGCTGCTTGGCAAGTCAATGCTGACTTGTATTGAACACGCTGACATAGAGCACGGTCGGGCCTGCGTCCATGGTCCGCGCGCGTGAGACAGGGCCCTGGAGGGCCAGATATCGCAATATATAGCCGCGTGGCTCTCCATCGGCGCTCCATTGCGGGGTTGCGGCGGCTCTGCTAGAGCCGGCCACAGGAACTGGAGCCCCGGGTTGGGCGTGGCGGCGGCCGCGCCAGATTCGCGGGGCGGCGGCTGCGCTTCCGGACTGGCGTCCGGCGCGCGGAGCGCCAATGACGCAAACGGGGAGCACGATGGCCGGTCACAAGCGCCGTCCGCTGATCGCGGGCAACTGGAAGATGAATGGTCTGAAGATCGCCGGCGCCCGCACGCTCGGCCAGGTGATCGAGGGCTATGACGCCGCCCTGCGCGCCAGGGCTGACCTGCTCGTCTGCCCGCCGGCGCCGTTGCTGTACGCCTTCGCCGCCGCATCGATCGGCAGCGGCGTCGCCATCGGCGCCCAGACCTGCCATCCGGCGGTTTCCGGGGCCTGCACTGGCGAAATCTCTGCGGAGATGCTGGCAGACGCCGGCGCGAGCGCTGTCATCGTCGGCCATTCCGAGCGTCGCGCCTATAATGGCGAAACCGACGCCGACGTGCGCGCCCGCGCCGAAGCCGCCCGCCGCGCTGGTCTGACCCCGATCGTCTGTGTTGGCGAGACCCGCGAGGAGCGGGACGCTGGCCGGGCGCTGGACGTGGTTGGCGCGCAACTGGCCGGTTCGGTCCCCGACGGCGAGGGAGCCCTGATCGTCGCCTATGAGCCAGTGTGGGCCATCGGCACCGGCCTGACCCCGACTGTCGCCGACGTGGCTGAAGTGCACGCCTTCATGCGCGCTGAACTGCGCAAGCGCTTTGGCGCGGCGTTCGCCGATGACGTTCGCCTCCTGTACGGCGGCTCGGTGAAGCCCTCCAACGCCGCCGAGTTGATGGCGGTTGAGGACGTGGACGGCGCCCTGGTGGGCGGCGCCAGCCTTGTCGCGGCGGATTTCCTGGCGATCGCCGCCGGTTGCTGATTCCGGCGTAAAGGCATCTTTGCCGGCAGGATGGGCGCCGCCGCACAGGCGCGGCGTGCGTCCCGCCAGCGCGGGAGATTTGGCTCCGGGAAGCCGATTCGACTGTCCTGCTCTCCTGTTGGCGGCGCGAATCTGGCGGCAGATGCGTTTGCGTCGCGCTGTTTTCCGCCAGGCGGGACCGGCTGCGCCGCGCTCTTCGCGTTTTGCCGCACGCTTTGCTCTTGGGAGCGGGGCGTGCTAAACGCGCAAGTCGCTTTGGGGGCTGGCTCCCGAAACCGCTTTCCAGTTCACATCGAGATGGGCCGGGCGCCGGCCATTGGGCATAGTTCATGCAAACGGTTCTCATCGTCGTTCATCTGCTCATCGTGCTGGCGCTGGTTGGCGTTGTGCTGCTCCAGCGTTCTGAAGGCGGCGGGCTGGGCATGGGCGGCGGCAGCGGCGTTTCCGGCTTCATGACCGGCCGCGGTCAGGCCAACGCCCTGACGCGCGCCACGGCGATTCTCGCCGCGCTGTTTTTCGCCACCAGCCTGGCGCTGACCGTGCTGGCCAGCATGTCGCGCGGCGGCGGCTCGATCATCGATCGCAACCTGCCGTCCCGGACGGCGCCGGCGACGCCGGGCGCCCCGGCCGCGCCTGCCGGCGGCGGTGTTCTCGACCAGCTAAAGCAGATGCAGAACCAGGCTCCGGCCGCGCCTGCGGCGCCGGCTGCCCCTCAGGTTCCCACGCAGCAGTAAGTCAGGTGGCGCGGCCGGCCTCCGGACGGCTGCTTGCGACCACGGGCGTCACGCCACACATGAGCGTTTTCCGGGTTCAGCCATGAAGCCGTGAAAACGCTCTGATCGTTTGATTTGATGCAATTCCGCGCGCAAGGTGGCGTCCACGTTTGCGAGGGTTGCTCCAGCATGGACCCGCCGCGTCAGCGGCGGGGCATTTTTTTGTGATGACTGAACAAAATTTATCCGGAGCTCTCGCCAACCGCCCCGATTCAGCGTATCCAGCGGGTCCCATGACGCGGTACGTATTCATCACCGGCGGCGTGGTCTCCTCCCTGGGCAAGGGCCTCGCATCAGCCGCTCTCGGAGCCCTCCTGCAGGCGCGCGGCTACAAGGTCCGCCTGCGCAAGCTCGACCCCTATCTCAACGTCGATCCGGGCACCATGAGCCCGTATCAGCACGGCGAGGTGTTCGTCACCGACGACGGCGCCGAGACCGATCTCGACCTGGGGCACTACGAGCGCTTCACGGGCATGCCGTGCAGCCGCAACGACAACATCACCACCGGCCGTATTTACTCGGACATCATCGCCCGTGAGCGGCGCGGCGACTATCTGGGCGCGACCGTGCAGGTGATTCCGCACGTGACCAACGCCATCAAGGAATTCGTGCTCAGCGGCAACGATGGCTACGACTTCGTGCTGATGGAGATTGGCGGCACCGTCGGCGACATCGAAAGTCTGCCGTTCCTGGAGGCCATCCGCCAGCTCGGCCAGGAACTGGAGCGCGATCAGGCCATCTACATGCACCTGACGCTGCTGCCGTACATCCCGTCCGCTGGCGAACTGAAAACCAAGCCGACGCAGCATTCGGTGGCCGAGCTGCGCTCCATCGGCGTCCAGCCCAACCTGCTGTTGTGCCGCACTGACCGGCCGATTCCCCGCGAAGAGCGCCGCAAGCTGTCGCTGTTCTGCAATGTGCGCGAGACGGCGGTGATCGAGGCGCGCGACGTCTCCTCCATCTATGACGTGCCGCTGTCCTATCACGCAGAGGGGCTGGACGGCGAAGTGCTGGCCGCGTTCGGCATCAAGGACGCGCCTGAGCCGGATCTCAGCCGCTGGCAGGAAATCTCCGACCGGGTGAAAAGTCCGGAAGGCGAGGTGACCATCGCCATTGTCGGCAAGTACACCGGCATGAAGGACGCCTACAAATCGCTGATCGAGGCCCTGACGCATGGCGGCATCGCCAACCGGGTGAAGGTCAATATCGACTGGATCGAGAGCGAGGTGTTCGAGCGCGAGGACCCGGCGCCGTTCCTGGAGCATGTGCACGGCATCCTGGTGCCCGGCGGCTTTGGCCAGCGCGGCGCCGAGGGCAAGATTCGCGCCGCCCGCTTCGCCCGCGAGCGCAAGGTGCCGTATCTCGGCATCTGCTTCGGCATGCAGATGGCGGTGATCGAGGCCTGCCGCGCCCTTGCCGGCGTTGACGCGGCCAGCTCCACCGAGTTTGGTCCCACGGACGAGCCGGTGGTCGGCCTGCTGACCGAGTGGCTGAGCGGCAATGAGCTGGTGCGGCGCACCGCCGAGGGCGACCTGGGCGGCACCATGCGTCTCGGCGCTTACCGTTCGGTGCTGTCGCCGGATACGAAGATCGCCCGGATCTATGGCCAGACCGAGATTTCCGAGCGTCATCGCCACCGCTACGAAGTCAACATGGACTACCGTGAGCGCCTTGAGGCCGCTGGCATGCGCTTCTCCGGCGTATCGCCGGACGGCGTGCTGCCGGAAACGATCGAGCATATGGATCATCCATGGTTCATCGGCGTGCAGTACCATCCCGAGTACAAGTCGCGTCCGCTGGAGCCGCACCCATTGTTCGGCAGCTTCGTTGAGGCGGCGATCGCGCAGAGCCGGCTGGTCTGAGGCCCGCGGTCCTGGATCAGCGCCTCTGGACCAACGCCTCCGAGGCACGGCGGCCGCGGTTCGGCGCGGGTAATCGCGCAGGCTCGGGCTATTGAGAATTGAAAAGAGCAACGCCCCGGCTTACGGGGCGTTGCCGTTCATGGCGGGTTCTTGCGGCCGCTGGTGCGCTTTCCGGCAGGAGGGAAGCGCCAGGTCGATCAGAATTTGCACACAGCAGGGAAGCCTGGAGCGCTTTCCGGTCCAGTTGGATCACAAAACGCTCCAGGTCCGCCCCATACCGGACAGAAGGACAGGCGAGCGATGACCAGCCAGGCCCCAGTCACAGCCAATCCCGTCGTCACCGTGGGCGCGGGCGCCCGCAAGCCGGTGCGTTTCGGCAACGATCTGCCGCTCGCCCTGATCGCCGGCCCCTGCCAGATGGAAAGCCGCGACCACGCCATGGAAGTGGCGTCGGAATTGGTCGCCATCACCGACCGCCTGGGCATTGGCCTGGTCTTCAAGACCTCATTCGACAAGGCCAACCGGACCTCCGCTTCCGCCGCGCGCGGCATGGGGCTGGACGCGGCGCTGCCGGTATTCGCCGAGATCCGCGAAAAGCTGGGCGTGCCAGTGCTGACCGACGTGCACGACGCCGGCCAGTGCGCGCCGGTGGCCGAGGTCGTCGACGTGCTGCAGATTCCGGCCTTCCTGTGCCGGCAGACCGATCTGCTGCTGGCCGCCGCTGCTACCGGGCGCGTCGTCAACGTCAAGAAAGGCCAGTTTCTCGCCCCCTGGGACATGAAGAACGTGGTCGCCAAGCTGACCAGCGCTGGCAACCCCGACGTGCTGGTCACCGAGCGCGGCGCCAGCTTCGGCTACAACACCCTGGTTTCCGATATGCGCGCCCTGCCAATCATGGCGGAGACCACTGGCGCGCCAGTGATCTTCGACGCCACCCATTCGGTGCAACAGCCCGGTGGGCAGGGAACCTCATCCGGGGGCGAGCGGCGCTTCGTGCCGGTGCTCGCCCGCGCCGCCGTGGCGGTGGGCGTGGCTGGCGTGTTCATCGAAACCCATCCCGATCCGGATCGCGCTCCGTCGGACGGCCCCAACATGGCGCCCCTGTCGCAGATGGAGCCTCTGGTGCGCGAACTGATGGCGTTCGACGCCATCGCCAAACGGCGCGGCGGTTGATCCGGCGCCAATAGCGTTTTCCGGCAAGACGGTGGTCGCCTTGCGCCAGGCAATGCGCGCCGACGCATGACATCAGCGGCTGCGCAAAACCCCGTTCCGGCGCGAACCGGTCTCGCGCCCCGGCGCCGGCCCGCGCCTGCGCATCATGCCCACCCATGTTGCGGGCGCCCACGCCCCGGCCAGTTCGCCCCACCATGTCGGTCAGACGAGCGCCCGGGCATTGCTGACGCGCCATCGTCGTGGACGGCCGGAACAGGCCGGCCATGACGGGACGTATGGTTGCGCGGCGGCAGGGCTTTGATCGGACAGAGCGCCCCTCTTCGGCGCCAGCGCCGGCGCCCATTTGCTCCAGGCTCTGACATTGCATGAGGCCAGGCTCTTTGCCGGGCGCCAGATCCTTGCCGAAGCGTCAAGCCCTTCGCGTGGTGCAATGCGGTCCCGCCGGCGGGGAATTGGTCTCCAGCTCACCCAGCCAGTAAACATCGGGACAGCGCACGGACGCTCGGGCGGCCTTGCGCCAGCCCGCGCCCGCAAGGCGCGGCGGAACAATGACGCGCGCTGAAAAACGCGCGGACAAGAAGAACAGGGCGCCGCCAGGCGTCAGGGAAGGAAAACCATGCGTCAGCCCGTGGCTGAGCCTTCGCTTGCCCGGCTTCAGGTCTGGCTGGCTGTCTCCTGTTTCACCGCCAGCCTGTTCGTGCGCGCCGTTGATCCGCTGGTGCCGGTGATCGCCCGCGATCTCAACGTGCCGGCGGGGCAGGTGGCGCTGCTCGGCAGCGCTTTCGCCTTTCCCTTTGGTCTGATGCAGCTGGTGTGGGGGCCGGTGGGCGACCGCTTCGGTCGCAGCGGCGTCATCCGCATCTGCATGGTCATCATTTCGCTTGGTGGCGTCGCCAGCGCCCTGTGGCCGGCATGGGACTGGCAGTTCGCCATGCGCGTGGTCTGCGGCGTCGCCTCCGCCGGCATCTTCCCGGCGACCATCGCGCTGATTGGCGACCGGGTGGCGCTCGAACAACGCCAGGCGGTGCTCGCCCGCATGCTCGGCGCCACCATCAGCGGTGGCCTCGCGGGAGCCATCGGCGCCGGTTTCCTTGTTGAATGGCTCAGCTGGCGCGGCGTTTTTCTGCTGTACGGCGTGGTTTGCGCCATCACCACCGTTGCGGTCATGCGGGTATTGCCGCGCGGCGCCCGTTCAGCCACGGCGCCCGCCCATGGCGTGCTGCACGGTTTTCGCGAGGTGCTGCGCAATCGCCGCGCCTGGGTGTGCTTCAGCGCCGTGTTTTGCGAGGGTGTGTTCATCTTCGGCCTCATGCCGTTTGTCGCGGTGCTGCTGGCGGCGCGCGGCGAGAACAGCCCGGCCATCGCCGGCCTGGTGATCGCCGCCTTTCCGCTCGGCGGCATTATCTACAGCGCCTCCGCCGGCCGGTTGATGGATCTGCTGGGTAGCCAGGGCCTGATGGGCATGGGGGGCGTAGCCGCAGCCGCCGCCCTGCTGGCGACTGCGGCAGGCCTGCCCTGGCAGGGCGACTTCGCCGCCTTCATGGTGCTCGGCTTTGGCTTCTACAGCCTGCACAACTCCCTGCAGGTGCAGGCGACTGAACTGGCCCCGGCTTTTCGCGGCTCCGCCGTCGCCCTGCATGGCTCCAGTTTCATGACCGGCCAGGCGGTCGGTCCGATCTGGTGGGGGGCGGCGCTGCACCTCGCCGGGCCGGCGCTGGCCCTGGGCTTCGGCGCCGGGGTGATCGCGATTGTCGGATTGCTCTGCGGCTACCTGTTAAAAATAACCGATAAGTAATTGGTGTTGATATAATAATTTAATTGAGGCGCCTGCGGCTTTCGGGCCCCCGGTCAGGCGCTGCGGCGGCGCGCCCGCCGGAAAACGTCGCGCCGTGACGTCTGTATGCTCCCACATCATGTTCCCGACATCGCCCCGGCCTTGCAGTCGGGATCGTCAGCGACACGCCACGGAAAGATTATGATTTCGAAATGATTTCAATATCTTGTTGTTGAGTTTTCACAAACAAAATGACGCCCGGGATGGCCCCGGACGTCACGGAATGCACACGGAGCAAACGGTCACTCCGCCGAGATGATCTCGCCAAACGGGTGAAACGTCTTGCCGTCGAACTTGGTCAGCTGCATGCGGGTGATCGGCGAGAACCGCTCCGGGTTGTTCTGGATCTTGATGCCCGGCAGCAGGGTTCCAACCTCCATGTTGAGGGTGGTCGCCATCTTCATGATGTTCTTGCGGCTCAGATCGGAGCCAGCCCGCTTCAGCACGTCTTCCAGCACCTTGGCCGTGGTGTAGCCATAAACATAATTGGTGTCGGCGCGATCAGCGGAAGGCATGGCGCGATCCATGAAGGCGTGGAAATCCTTCATGCCCGGATCGTCCTTCCACTGCGGGTCGAGCGGATCCTTCACATAAGCCGTGGCGATGATGCCCACGCCGTTTTCCGGGCCGGCTGGCTTCATCACCGCCGCCACCGAGGCCGAGATCGAGGAGACGAAGTGGGTCGGTTTCCAGCCCATTTGCGCCACCTTGCGGATGGCCTGGGCGGTGTACTTGGGCACGGAGACGTTGACGAACACGTCGGCGCCCGACGCCTTCAGCTCCACCAGCTGCGAGTCGATGACCGGATCGGTCGGCTGGTAGCTCACCACCTTGATGAGTTGCTTGTCGGCGTTGGCGCCAAGGCCCTTGCGCAGGCCATGCAGATAATCCTTGCCGAAATCGTCAGCCTGGTGGAGCAAGGCGACCTTGCTGTTCGGCAGGTTCTTGGCGATGTAGCGGCCGATCACCACGCCTTCGCTGAAGTAGGATGGCTGGAAGCCCGTGGTCCACGGAAACTGCTTGGGATTGTCCCAGCCGCTGTTGCCGGAGGCGACGAACAGTTGCGGCACGCCCTTGCTGTTCAGGTATTTCTGCACGGCGAGGCCGGTGGCGGTTCCCAGCGGGTTGAAGATGAACGAGACGCCGTCCTGCTCAACCAGCTTACGGGTCTGCTCCACGGTTTTCGGCGGGGCATAGCCGTCGTCCAGGGAAATCAGCTCGACCTTGCGGCCGTTGATCCCGCCCTTGTCATTGAGTTCCTTGAGATAGGCCTGGTGCGTCTTGGCGATCACCGAATAGGCGGAGGCGCCGCCGCTGAAGGCGGTCGTCTGGCCAATCTTGATGTTGTCTTTTGTCACGCCGGGCATGTCGGCGCTCTGGGCCAACGCGACGCCGCCAAGCAGCAATGACGCGGCGACCGTCGATACCAATCTCTTCATTTCATCCCTCCCTGGAGCCCGCCAGAAAGCGTGGCCGTCCGGCCCGGATCGTCTTGCGCGATCGAGGCGCGGCGCGGGAGCGCATTCCCGATGCCCGAAGTGGAGGCGGCCTGCCGGCCGGCTTGCCGTTTCTGGCGGAAGCGGTCGTTCACGGACCGTTGATGCGAGTGTGCGCATTCCCCAAAGCCGGTGGCAAGAGGGTGATATGTTATACGAAAGACAAAACTACAGCCGATGACGTGGTATTGCGCGCCCGGCCGGCGCGCCTGGCTTCAGAAGCGGGCGCGGTAAGGCTGCACGCCCGTATCCGGCAGCCAGACGTTTTTCGGCAGGTCGCCGGTCTGCCAGAACACGTCGATCGGAATGCCGCCGCGCGGGAACCAGTAGCCGCCGATGCGCAGGAACCGCGGCTGCAGCAGGCCGGCCAGCCGCTTGCCGATGGCGACGGTGCAATCCTCGTGGAAGGCGCCGTGATTGCGGAAGGCGTGCAGGTACAGCTTGAGCGACTTCGATTCGACCAGCCACTGGTCCGGGGCGTAGTCGATCACCAGGATGGCGAAATCCGGCTGGCCGGTGACCGGGCAGATCGAGGTGAACTCCGGCGCCGTGAAGCGGGCGATATAGTCCGTATCCGGGTGCGGGTTCGGCACGCGGTCGAGCACCGCCGTCGCCGGGTCGGCGGGCGCGGCGCTCTGCTGGCCCAAATGACTGAGATGCTGGGTGAGATCGGCGTTGCTCATGGCGCCCCTATACTCCTTTTGCACGGCGCAGGGAACGGCCGCGTGAGCGCCTGAAGTCGGCGCGTGGGCGCGGTAATTTCCGCGCATGGCTATTGAAAGCCCATGTTGATGCCGTAAAAGGCCCTCAGGAACCGTCGCCAGAGCGAACCCTTTTCATGCGCGCGTCACAGGCGTTTCGTATGCCCGCGCTTTCCCGAACGTATGGAGCTTCATTCCATGACCGCCATTGTCGATATCGTCGCCCGCGAGATCCTCGACAGCCGGGGCAACCCGACCGTTGAAGTCGATGTGGTGCTGGAGGACGGCTCCACGGGCCGCGCGGCGGTTCCTTCCGGCGCTTCGACCGGCGCCCACGAAGCGGTGGAGCTGCGCGACGGCGACAAGTCCCGCTATGGCGGCAAGGGCGTGCAGAAGGCTGTCGAGGCGGTCAACACCGAGATCTACGACACCCTGGCCGGCCAGGACGCCGAGGACCAGGTGGCGATCGACGAGATCATGATCGAACTCGACGGCACGCCGAACAAGGCCCGCCTCGGCGCCAACGCCATCCTCGGCGTGTCGCTGGCGGTGGCGAAGGCAGCCGCTGAGGCGTCCGGCCTGCCGCTCTACCGCTATGTCGGCGGCCCGACCGCCCGCGTCCTGCCTGTGCCGATGATGAACATCGTCAATGGCGGCGCCCACGCCGACAACCCGATCGACTTCCAGGAATTCATGGTGATGCCGGTCGGCGCGCCGAGCCTCGCCGACGCCGTGCGCGCCGGCGCCGAGGTGTTCCACCGCCTGAAGGCCAACCTGAAGGCCGCTGGCCAGAACACCAATGTGGGCGACGAGGGCGGCTTCGCGCCGAACCTGCCGTCCGCGGAAGCTGCGCTCGACTTCGTCATGAAGGCCATCGAGGACGCCGGCTACAAGGCTGGCGACGACATGATGATCGCCCTCGATTGCGCCTCCACCGAGTTCTTCAAGGGCGGCAACTACGTCTATGAAGGCGAAGGCGTCACCCGCTCGCCGGAAGAGCAGGCGAAGTACCTGGCCAAGCTGGTCGGCGACTACCCGATCAGCTCGATCGAGGACGGCATGGCCGAGGACGACTGGGCGGGCTGGAAGCTGCTGACCGATCTGGTCGGCTCCCGTTGCCAGCTCGTCGGCGACGATCTGTTCGTCACCAATGTCGCGCGCCTGTCGGATGGCGTCCGTCAGGGCGTTGGCAACTCCATCCTGGTCAAGGTCAACCAGATCGGTTCGCTGACCGAGACCCTGGCCGCCGTCGATATGGCGCACCGCGCCGGCTACACCGCCGTGATGTCGCACCGTTCGGGCGAGACCGAGGATTCGACCATCGCCGACCTCGCCGTCGCCACCAACTGCGGCCAGATCAAGACCGGTTCGCTGGCCCGTTCCGACCGCACGGCCAAGTACAACCAGCTGATCCGCATCGAGGAGCAGCTCGGCGGCCAGGCCATCTACGCTGGCCGCAACGCCCTGAAGGCGCTGCGCGGCTAAGCGTTTCCAGCGAAGTGGGCGCCGCTTCGCGCCAGGAAAGCGCGTCAGGATAAAACGTTGGAGCGAGATTCCGTTTCAGTCTGAACGGATTTTGCTCTGGCGGGCGCGCGGCGACGTCGGCGGGCTTGGGAGCGCAGGCCCAGGCGCCTGGAACAGGAGACCGCTCAGTCCGGTCGTCTTTCCCGGCCGCTCGTCCTGGCTCACCCCGTTTGGCTCGCCCCATAAAGATCAGATCCGGCCCGACGGCGACGTCTGGCCGGATTTTTTGTGCGCGCCGCTTGATTTGTCGGGCGCGCTGCTTGCCTGGCCGGCGCTGCGTCGCGCCGCCGGTGCGGCTTTACGCGCGGACGACGCTGGGGCAGTCTCGCTACACCGGAATGACAACTGGCGTATGGCTTCGTGCGAGCGGACGATTCGTAAACGCTGCGAGTGCTGATGGTCGCGGCGACCGCATGGCGGGGCGAGGAGGGCGATATGGCGGCCACGGCGATTCCAGCAAAAGTGGGCGCCGCTTTTGCGGCCGGAATGACGCCCGATTCGAAACTCCGCCCGTCCGCGCTACGCCAGCAGGGACCGCAGCGGCGGCGCGCTCACGCCGCGCGGATTTGCCTTGGCCTGGCAAGTCTCAGCCTGGCGGCGCTGCTCGTGATGGCCGCGCCGGCAGCGCATGCGGAGGATGGCGGGCCCACCGCCAACACATCGCAATCCGTTGCTTCCCCGTCCCCCGCGACGCCATCCGGCGCGGGTGATCGCAAGCCGGAGGCGCCGGCAACGGCGCCGCCTGCAACCAGCCCCACAACCAGTCCCGCCGGCGGCGCATCTGCATCGCCTGCCCATCCGTCGCCGGAGGCCGCCGGCGCCAGGGAGGGGGCCGGCGCCACGTCGCCGGCCGGGCGCGGTCCGCTTCCCGCCGCGGCGCAAGACGCTCCAGGTTCTGTTGCTCCAGGCTCCGCGACGCCAAATCCTGCCGCGCCGGGGACCGCCGGGGCGGCTCCCGCCGCTGTGAAAGCAGAGATCTCCCCTACGGTCATCCTGGTTCATTCAGAGTTGCTGGATGCCTCCGCGTGGCGCGGCGTGATTCCGCTGTTGCAGCGCGCGGGCGTCAACGCCCTGGCGGTGCAACTGCCGCTCAACTCCATGTGGGCCGACGTCGCGGTGGTGCAGCGGGCGCTGGCCATCGTCAAGGGGCCGGTGATTCTCGTCGGACACTCGTGGGGCGGCGTCATCATCACCGAGGCGGGCGTCGACCGGAAGGTGGCGGCGCTGGTCTATGTGGCCGCCATGGCGCCCGACGTGGGCCAGTCATTCATCGACCGCCTGCGCAACGCGCCGCGCGGTCCGGGGCTGGCGAAGCTGCTGACCGATTCATCCGGCTTTGTCCGGCTTGCCGACGACGCCTTCGCCACCGACTTCGGCCAGGATCTCGACGCGGCGCAAAACAGGCTGCTCGCCGCCACCCAGGCCCCGGTTTTCGGCAAGGTGTTCGAGGAGCGCGTGAACAACGCTGCCTGGAAAAATCTGCCGGTCTGGTATGTGGTGGCCAGCAACGACCGGCTGCTGGACCCGGGCGCGCAGCAAACCGAGGCCGGACGCATCAAGGCCCGCACGGTGTCAACGCCCGCCAGCCATGCGGTGGTGCTGTCGCAGCCGGATGTGGTGGCCAGGGCCATCCTCGACGCGGTGGCGGCGGTGAAAGCCGGCGCCTCGGCCGGCCATGACGGCGCAGCCCAGCAATTGCAGCCGCTCTCGCCGCCGGTGCAGCCCGAAACGCCGAAAAAATAACGCACTGACGGCGCGACGTTCGCGGAGGCCCGCAGTGCGCGCCTGTCTGGAGCCCGCCTGACGCGCGACGCGCCGGGAAGGTCCCATGCCCCCAAAAGAAAATGCCCGCGATGAGCGCGGGCATTTTCACTTTCAGATCTCCACGGCGACGCTGCGGACCTGCGTCGTCAGCGGCTGTAGCGGATTGGCACCGACAGGGAAATCGAGCCGCCAGCGATGTGCGCCGGCGGCGCCGGCACCGGGCTGGCGCGCCGCACGGTCGATACGGCCTCGGCGTCGAGGGCGCTGTCGCCGGACGAGCGGGCCAGACGGGCGCTGGTGACGCCGCCGCTCCGGTTGATCGAGAACGACACCACCGCCGTGCCATTGTTGGACGAGGCGCCGCCAGGGAAGCGCTTGTGCCGGTTGAGGTGAGCCATCAGCGCGCCGCGCCAGCTCGACATCGCCGCGCTGTTGGCGCCCGCCGACGCGGAGGCGGCGGAAGGCGAACGCGGCCCCGGGGCGCCGGAGGGCGCGGAGGTGCGCTGCGCCGTGGCGGTGCGTTCTGCTTCAAGCGCCTTTGCCCGCGCCGCGCGCTTTTTCTCGCGCTCCAGCTCGCGTTTGCGTTCCTTCTCCCGCTCCCTTTCTCGCGCCAGCTCGATGCGCTTCTGGCGCTCGCGCTCCAGTTTGCGCTCTTTCTCGCGTTCTTTCTGCGGATCGACCCTGGGGGCGGCCGGAAGCACGACTTCGGCCTTCTGGGGAACTTCCGGCGCCTGGATTTCCTGGGGCTGCGGCTCGGGTTCAGGCTCGGGAGGCGGGGGCGGCGGCTCGTTCTGCGCCACCTCGGATTCAACTGGCTTCTCGGCCTGTTGCGCTTCCGCGACTTCGGGGCCGGGGGCCGCCTCGTTCTGGGGCGCGTTGTTGGCCGAGACCGGCAGCGGCGCCAGCTCGATCATGATCGCGGCCGGCGGATCGCCCGCCGGTTCGGCGTGCTTCCAGTTCAGCGCCATCCAGGCCCCGCCGAAATGGGCGGCGAGCACCACGGCGCCGGCGGCGCCCCAGCGGGCGAACGCCCAGCCATGCCCGGCGCCTCCCATCACTGGCCAGCTCCTGGGCTGGCGGCCGGCGCGGCCGGGGCCGGCTGCCCGGCCTGGCCGGTGTCTTCCAGGCCAACGAGGGCGATCTTCAGGTAACCGGCGCTGCGCAGCAGGTTCATCACCTTCATCAGCTCGCCATAGGCCACGCCCTGATCGGCGCGCAGGAACACCCGCTGCTCGCGGTCGCCATGGGTGCGCGCGTCAAGCGCGCCCTGCAGGCCATCGCGGGCGACGCCGTCGTCGCCAAGCGCCAGGGTGAGATCGTTCTTCACGGACAGGAACAGCGGCTTGTCCGGACGCGGCTGCTGCTGGGCGTTGGAGACCGGCAGATCGACCGGCACGTCCACTGTCGACAGCGGCGCCGCCACCATGAAGATGATGAGCAGAACCAGGATGACGTCGATGAACGGCGTCACGTTGATTTCGGAGACTTCCGCGAGGTCGTCGCCGCTTTCCTTCAGACTGACGGCCATCTGATCACTCCGCGGCGCGACGCAGCTGGGCCACGTTGGCGCTCATGTCCCGACGGTCCAGATCACGCGACAGATGCTGCAGGGCCAGGGCCGAGGCGTCGGACAGCAGCGCCCGGTAGCCGGTGATCGAACGGGAGAACACGTTGTAGATGATAACCGCCGGGATGGCCGCGACCAGACCGATGGCGGTGGCCAGCAGCGCCTCGGCGATGCCTGGGGCGACGACCGCCAGATTGGTGGTCTTGGCCACCGAGATGCCGATGAACGAATTCATGATGCCCCACACGGTGCCGAACAGGCCGACGAAGGGGGCGGTGGAGCCGATGGTGGCGAGCAGGCCGGTGCCGCGCGCCATGTTGCGGCCGGCGCGCGCCTCGATGCGCGACAGGGCGATGGCGACGCGCTCCTTGACGCCCTCGGCGGGCAGGCCAGCGGAGCGCTCTTCTTCTGATTCCGCCGCAGCGACGATTTCGCTGACAGGGCCGCCGGAGCGGATGGCGTTGTCGGCCAGCGCTTCAACCAGGCTGTCGGCCGCGTGCAGGCGCCGCACGGCGCGCAAGGCCCGGCGGCGGGCCGCCAGCAGTTCCAGCGATTTCGCCAGCCAGATGGTCCAGGTGACCAGCGAGGCGAAGGCGAGGCCGATCATCACCGCCTTCACGACCATGTCGGCCTGCATGAACATGCCCCACGGCGACAGGTCATGCGGGATGACGGCGGCAGCCGCCGGCGTTGCGACGGGCGCCGGGGCAGCGCCGGAGGGCGCGGCCTGCCGGGCTGGCGCGGCGCCTGCCGGAGCAGCGCCTGGCTGGCTGGCCGGAGACGAAACCGGCGCCGGAAATGCGGGCAGGGGCGGATGGCCCGCCGGCAGCGTCGAGGTCGGCGCGGCGTGATCCGGAGCCGGCATGACCGGTTTCGGCTGCTGCTGGGCCGGCGCGCCGGAAGGGGCGCCCCCTGGCGAAGCGGGGGCCTGCTGCGCTTGCGCCTGAGGCTGCGCTTGCGCCTGGGGCGGAGTTTGCGCCTGGGGCGGGGTTTGGGCGAGAGCGGCGGGGGCCAGCGCCTGGGCGAGCATCAGCACGGCGAGGGGCGCGGCGTAACGCTGACGGGGGCCAGGTTTGGCGTGTTCAAAGGCCTCGACGGCGCGCACGTTGCGCGAACGGGCGAAATGCTTCGAAAACGCGGACAAGTGACCAACTCCCATATTGCAACGACCGCCGGGATGCCTGGCGGAAGGCTGGCGTCTGCGGCGGGAACATGGATTCCACCGTTGCCAGCGCGCCGGCGGCCGGCGCATCAGCCAGAAGGCCCCGCAAGCAGCCAGTCCATCATTCTGTCCGGCGCCGCTGGCGGGCTTTCCGGATCTGGACCAGCATTCCAGACAGCTGGAACCTGCTGCCCCGGACCGGCATCCTGAAACTTGCGCTTCAGTAACGCCGTAAAAATTTGAACGCAATCTCAATGATTTGGAGGGATTCTAAGAAGCGGACGCCGCGGGCGTCCCGCCGGACGCCGCCGCCAGGCTGCTCCAGGGCGTCTGATCGAAAATATTTACATGGCGACAATCGTTTATTCTGCGCCATCCCGGATGGCGCCGGCCGGAGCATCATGCAACGGGCGCAATGGGCGCCTGTTAATTGTCGCGTGAAAATGATGACGCCATTGGCCCGCAGCCCCCGGCGTCCTGGCCGCCGCACGCGCGCCCAAAGGGCCATGCGCCAATGCCCTCAAACCCGCGCGCGCCTTTCAGGCGACGCGCGCATCCAGCAGCCCCCGACGGGGCGCCGCTCAGCTGAACCCGGCGACCTGATGGGGAACGTAAGGCGCCTCAAGGGCCGCGATCTCGCCGTCGTCGAGCACAAGGTCAACGGCCGCGAACGCGTCGTCCAGATGTTGCGGCTTGCTGGCGCCGACGATCGGCGTCGTCACGCCGTCCTTTTGCAGCAGCCACGCCATGGCGACCTGGGCGCGCGACACGCCGCGCGTCGCGGCGATGCGGGCGACCTCCGCCACGATTTGCCGGTCGCTGTCCTCGCTGGAGCGATATAAAGTGCCGCCGAACACGTCGGTTTCCTGACGCTGGCTGGTTTCGTCCCAGTCACGGGTGAGGCGGCCGCGCGCCAGCGGGCTCCATGGCATCACGGCGACGCCCTGATCACGGCATAGGGGCAGCATCTCGCGCTCCTCCTCCCGCATCAGCAGGTTGAGGTGGTTTTGCATTGAGACGAATTCCGTCCATCCGTTGAGGCGGGAGGTGTAAAGCGCCTTGGAGAATTGCCAGGCGAACATGGAGGAGGCGCCGATGTAGAGGGCCTTGCCGGCTTTCACCACATCGTGCAGCGCCTCGAGCGTCTCCTCCACCGGCGTGTCATAGTCCCAGCGATGGATCTGGTAGAGGTCCACGTATTCCACGCCGAGGCGTTTCAGGCTGGCGTCGATTTCCTGCATGATCGCCTTGCGCGACAGCCCGGCGCCGTTCGGCCCGCGGCGCGTGCGCATGAAGACTTTGGTGGCGATGACGGTTTCCTCGCGACGCGTGAAATCCTTCAGCGCCCGGCCGACGATTTCTTCCGACGTGCCGTCGGAGTAGGCGTTCGCCGTATCGAAGAAATTGACGCCTTTCTCCACCGCCTGGCGGATGAGCGGCCGGCTGGCCTCTTCGTTCAGCGTCCAGGGGTGCGCGCCGCGCTCCGGAACGCCGTAGGTCATGCAGCCAAGGCAGATGCGGGAAACGTCGAGGCCGGTCCGGCCGAATTTCACATATTTCACGAGCTGTACCTTTCGCTGCGGGTATGTGCTGCTGTGGGCGCGGTCAACGCGACGGACGCCATCTCGCGCAAAGCGTCGCGCGAAGTGGCCGTGGAAGGCGTCTCACAAGACGTCGCACAAGGTCCCCGGCCTGGCGGCATGGGCAAAATCCGGGACGCGCCGGCCGCGGTCATGTCCCGAGGCTCAATGCGCGCCGGCATGGCCCGGCAACAGCCGCGCCTCCCGAAAAGCGGTGAACCATTTCCTGAACATGGCTTCCGTATCCATGACCATGGAGAAGCCCGCCTCGTGCCTGCGGATGTCGGAAATGATCGAGACTTTGGGGCCGCCGCTGGCGTTTCGCGCCAGCAGGTAATCCATATACTGGGCGGAGGCGCCGACAAAGGCCGGCAGCTCGGGCGCGGCAAGGCCGTGCCGGCGGCACAGGGCGGCCCATTCCGCGCCGCTTCGCGCCAGATCATCGGCCAGGGAGGCGGGGCGGCGTTCGCCAGGACGCATGCCAAGGGCGTCAGCGATCGTTGGCCAGACATTGGCCCACACGAAGACATCGCCATTGGTGATGTTGAAAATGCGGTCGCGCGCCGTTTCAGCCTCACCGCCCCAGGCGATTGCCTGCGCCAGCAGGTCCGCATCCACCGCCTGCAGCACATTGCCGGTCTCGCCGCCGGGAAAATACAGCGGCTCGCCTTTCTCATGCAGCAGCGCCGCCCAGGCGCCGATGGCGGTGATGGGGTTCATGGCGCTGCCGAACGACAGGCCGAAGATGATCTGCGGACGCCAGATCGTCCAGCTCCAGGCCTTGCCGCGTCGCGCCGCCTTGAGCCAGTTCTCCTGCTCCCAGTAGAAATTCGGGATATCATGCGCCTCGTCGCGATCTTCACGCGGCGGCAGCGCCATGCGGCGCGCGTGGGCGCCATAGGCCTTGGCGCCCTGCAACAGGGTGACGTGGCGCAAGCCGCCGGCATGGGCGAGCAGCGGCTCCATCAGATTGCTGAACATGCGGGCGTTGACGGCGATCTGTTCCGGGTCCCGCCAGCCGTCGATCAGCTCCGGCTTTTCGTAGAGCGCCGCATAGACCACATGGGTCACATCGCCCAGGCTTGCGGCCGCGTCCGCGCAGGCGCCCTGATTGTCGAGGTCAAGGCTGAGGAAGCGGACGCCTCCATCCTGAAGCGGGCGCCGTCGCGACAGCGCTGTGACGCGCACGCCCGCCATGCCCTGGAAATGGCGCAACGCCGCCTGGCCAACGAGGCCCGAGGCCCCCGCCACAAGCACATGCCTGTTCATTCTCCCGTCCTCCCACACCCGCCGTCTTGTGTGGCGGCGGGTTCCGAGCCCGGGCATCCTGCCGCCGAAACGGGCGCTGGTCGAGGACAAATCCCTCAGTCGCCGGGCGGCTGGGCCTTGTCGTCCGGCCGGGCCAGCAATCCCTCGAACAGCATGGAGACGATGGTGTCGCTGTATATGGCGACCTGATTGGGCATATGAGGATCTTCGCCATGCATCGCCATCGTCACCGCCCCGATGCTGAAGGTCATCGAGGCGGCGGAGGTGATGATGCTGGACGTCTGATGGGGCGGCAGACGCCGGATAAGCCCCTGGGCCATGGCGTCGGCGATCGCCGCGTCAAAGGCGGCGATGCCTGGCTGCACGAACTTCTCCATCAACCAGTCGAACCGCTGCGTCCGGCCCATGGCCTCATGGGTCAC
The DNA here is from genome assembly GCF_014656355.1 of Camelimonas fluminis. Classification (GTDB taxonomy): domain Bacteria; phylum Pseudomonadota; class Alphaproteobacteria; order Rhizobiales; family Beijerinckiaceae; genus Camelimonas; species Camelimonas fluminis. Next base: position 294,293 of record NZ_BNCG01000002.1, on the reverse strand, counting down.
GATGCGGATGTAATGCGGCTCAGCGGCGTTGGCCTCGACAAGGCGGCGGATCAGCAGTTTCAGGCGCGCGACGGGGTCAAGCCCATCGGTTTCCATGCGCCTGACGGGGAAAAACCGTCCGCGACGGCGCATCAGCCGGTCGATCGATTCGCGCCACAACTGCTCCTTGGAGCCGAAGTGGTAGTGAACCATCGATTGCGACAGGCCCGCGGCCCGCGCGACCGCCGCTGTGCTCACCGGTTCGTAACCCCAGTCAGCGAACAGGTCGATGGCGACGTCGAGCAACTTCTCCCGCGATGAATCTTCCCCGTCGCCGCCTTTCCGCGGAGGGCGGCCCGGACGTCGGGCGCGCGGGGGGCGGGAAAGTTCGGGTGGGGAACTCGCGGGTCTGGTCGCGGCTTCCATGGCGCCATTGTCGCTGGCGCCGCTGTCTGGACCAGGGGCGGGGGGCGTGGCGGCGTCCGCCCGCCTGTCGATGGGGTCACGTCCCGCGGCCATGGCGATGCTCCCGTACTGATCCCCGGATGGAAGGCGGAGGCGCCGCCCACGCGGAAATGGCGCGCGCCCGCGGAGGCGGAGCGTCTGGGGCGCAGCGAGTTTGTCGTTTCATTGGCCGGAAGTATTCGCGTGATGGTTGCAGGGCTGTCGGCCCTGCATGGCATCTGCTTCCGGGAAGTTCAAACGCTCAAGCCGCGCAGGAATCGGAAAAAACCGCTGCCGTGATCCGGAATCCCCGCTCGGCGCGGGGCCCGCGCGTCAACCGGGCGACGGCCAGGCCCATGCCCGACGCAATTGATGCGTGCATGGCCAATGCCCACACAATTTAATATGCCAACGACTTGATGTAAATAAATTGGTTATGCTAACAATTACGAAAGGGCGGCCGCATGACGGCGCCAACGATATAACATGAAGGGAGGGCCGGATGACCGGTCAGGGCAAGGCGGCCGCGAGCGGCCTCACGATGCGGCGCGTGCTGATGGCCGCGGCGTGGAGCGCCATGACCGGCGCCATGTTTGCCGCTGGCGGCGCCCAGGCGGCCAGTGACGCGGTGACCATCGGCGTCCTCACCGACAAGAACTCCATCTACGCCGAATTTGGCGGCGAGGGTTCGGTGGTGGCGGCGAAGCTGGCCATCGAGGACCATGGCGGCAAGGCCCTGGGCAAGCCGGTGACGCTGGTTTCCGCCGACCATCAGAACAAGGCCGACGTCGGTCTCGCCGCCGTGCGCAAATGGTATGACGTCGATGGCGTCAACGCCGTGTTTGACGTGCTGAACTCCGGCATGGCGCTGCCGATCCAGCTGCTGGCGGCCGAGAAGGACCGGCTGGTGTTCGTCTCCGGCGCCAACAACCGCGATCTTAACGGCAAATCCTGCTCGCCTCACGGCTACACCTGGGGCTACGACAGTTACTCATTGTCCAAGGCGGTGGTTTCCGGCCTGATGAAGCAATATGGCGACAAGGCCAGAAAGTGGTTCTTCATCACCCTGGACTACGCCGCCGGCCACAATATCGAGATCGATTCCTCCGATGTGGTGAAGGCCAATGGCGGCGAAGTCGTCGGCTCCGCCCGCTATTCGCTGGGCACGAATGATTTCGCCTCGATCCTGCTCAAGGCCCAGGCGTCCGGCGCCGATGTCATCGGGCTCGCCACCGGCGGCCGCGATCTGCAGAATATCATCAAGCAGGCGCGCGAGTTCGGCCTGCAGCAGAAGATCGCCACCATCTTCATGACCACCACCGACATCCAGGGCCTGGGCCTGGAGATGGCGAAGGGTCTGCCGATGACGGTGGACTATTACTGGGATCGCGACGACGGCAGCCGGCATTTCGCCGAGAGGTTCCGCAAGATCCACGGCAAGGTCCCCACCAACACGCAGGCGTCGGTCTATTCGGCGGTGAACCACTATCTGAAGGCCGTCGACAAGGCGGGGACCACCGAGACCAAAAAGGTCATCCCCGTGCTCAACGAGATGCTGGTCAACGACGCTTTCACCAAAGACGGCAAAATCCGCGCCGACGGCCGCATGATGCGGGACATGTATTACGCGGTCATCAAGACGCCGCAGGAATCGAAGGCCGCGGACGATTTCGCCAAAATCGTCACCGTCATTCCGGCCGACCAGGCGTTCCGGCCAGCGTCGCAGAGCGAGTGCCCGGCCCTCCAGGCAAAACCCGCGTCGCAGACCAGATAAAGCCTCTCGCGCCCGCCATGCGCCCTGGCGGGCGGCCTCCAGAACCTGTGAAAGACCTGTCCTTGTTCCGCAAGCTCCTGATCGCCAATCGCGGCGAGATCGCCATCCGCATTGCCCGCGCCTGCGCCGAAGCCGGCGTGGTTTCCATGGCCGTCGCCCCCCTGGATGACGCCAGCGCGCTGCATATGGCGAAGGCGGATGCGGCGGCCACGCTGCCGGGCGAGGGCGCCGCCGCCTACCTCGACGGCGCCGCCATCGTTCGCGCGGCGTTGGAAAACGGCTGCGACGCGGTTCATCCCGGCTACGGTTTCCTCAGTGAGAACGCGGACTTTGCCCGCCAGTGCGCCGCCGCCGGCCTCACCTTCATCGGGCCGCGGCCAGAGGCGCTGGAGCTGTTCGGCGACAAGGCCCGCGCTGTCGCCCTGGCGCGCGAAGCCGGCGCGCCCGTGGCCCGCAACACCAACGGTCCAGCCAGTCTGGCGCAGGTCGAGGCCTTCATGGAAAGCCTGGGGCCGGATGCGGCCGGCGTCATGCTCAAGGCCGTCTCCGGCGGCGGCGGCCGGGGCATGCGGATCGTTCGCGACGTCGCCGGACTTGCTGAGGCGTATGACCGTTGCGCCTCCGAGGCGCGCGCCGCTTTTGGCGGCGCCGACATCTACGCCGAGGAGCTGATTGGCCGCGCCCGCCACATCGAGGTGCAGGTGATCGGCGATCGCACCGGCGCCGTCTCGCATCTGTGGGAGCGGGAATGCTCGGTGCAGCGCCGCCACCAGAAGCTGGTCGAGATCGCCCCCAGCCCGTGGCTGGAAAACGACCTGCGCCAGCGCCTGTGCGAGGAGGCCACGCGCATCGCCGCGGCGGCGCGCTATGACGCGGTCGGCACCGTCGAATTTCTGGTGGAGACCGACGCCCAGGGAGGCGCTTCTGGCCGCTACGTCTTCATCGAAATGAACCCCCGGCTTCAGGTGGAGCACACCGTCACCGAAGAGGTGACCGGCGTCGACCTGGTGCAGACCCAGCTTGCCCTGGCCGCCGGCCGCACGCTGGAGGAGCTGGGACTGACCACGCCGCCGCCGGTGCGCGGCCACGCCATCCAGCTGCGCGTCAACATGGAGACGCTGACCGAAGACGGCGGGGCACTGCCGTCCGGCGGCGTGCTCAGCGTGTTCGAGCCGCCAGCCGGCGCCGGCGTCCGCGTCGAGAGCTTTGGCTACCGGGGTTATGAAACCCATTCCGGCTTCGACGCCTTGCTGGCCAAGCTGGTGGTGCACGCGCCTTCCCGCGATTTCAGCCAGACCCTGGCGCGGGCGCGCCGGGCGCTGGGCGAGTTCGGCGTCGATGGCGTCGCCACCACGATTCCGGCGCTTCAGGCCATTCTGGCCCATCCTGAATTCATCGCCGGCCAGGCTGACACCGGCTTCATCGGCCGCGCCGCGCCGCAACTGGTGGCCGCCGCCAGCCATCAGAAGTCATGGCTCGCGCCGCGCGTCGATGCGGGCGACAGCGCCGTGACGGATGTCGCCGCCGGCGATCTGGAAGACGCGACAGCGCTGCGCGCGCCCATGCGCGGCCGCCTGGTTGCGGTGAAGGTGGCGGCGGGCGACAGCGTCGCCGCCGGGCAGGCCGTGGCCATCGTCGAAGCCATGAAGATGGAGCACGTTGTCACCGCCGTCACGGCGGGGCAGGTGACGCGCGTCGACGCAGCTCCCGGCGAAACCCTGCGCGCCGATGCGCCAATCCTCTGGATCATTGGCGCCGATGGGCCGGTGGTCGAAGTGGAGCAGGAGCCGGAGCACGACCCCGAGGCGCTGGCCCACCGCGACGTCATCGAACGCGCCCGCGCCGAGGCCATGGACGCGGCGCGGCCCGACGCCGTGGCCCGTCTGCGCCAGCGCGACCGGCTAACGGCGCGCGAGCGCATCGAGCTGCTGGCGGATCCGGACAGTTTTGTCGAGATCGGCGGGCTGGTCGCCCATGAGGGGCTGGAGGAAACCGCTCCGGCCGAAGGCGTGGTGGTCGGTTCGGCGCGCATCGACGGGCGGCCGGTGATGGTCGTTTCCCAGGACTTCAGCGTCTTTGGCGGCAGCGTCGGCCATCTCGGCATCGAGAAGATGGACCGGGCCATCGCCATTGCCCTGAAGAGCGGCGTGCCGCTGGCCATGCTGCTCGACGGCGGCGGCCACCGCATCCAGGATGGCCAGAACTCCCGCTATTATGCGGCCGGCGCCACGTCGTTCCACGACCTCACCCGGCTCAACGGCTGGGTTCCGGTGGTGGGGGCCATCCTCGGCGCCGGCTTCGCCGCCAACACCAATTACACCGGCCTCGCTGATTTCGTCGTCATGGTGCGGGGCAAGTCCGCCATGGGCCTCGCCGGGCCGGCGCTGGTGAAGGCCGGCACGGGCGAGGACATCGGCATCGAGGCGCTGGGCGGCGCCGACTCCCAGGTTGGGCGTTACGGCCTCGCAGATCTGGCCGTCGCCACGGAAGAGGAGGCGATCGCCGCCCTGCGCCGGCATCTCTCTTATATGCCCACCAACGCCCGGGCGCCGCTGCCGGTGGTTCCGTCCAGCCTCAGCGCCGCCGAGGAAACGGAGCGCGCCGCGCCGCTGGCGGCCATGGTGCCGGCCAACACCCGCAAGGCCTATGACGTGCGCCATGTCATCGGCCGCATCGCCGACGCCGGCAGCGTCACGGAGTTCAAGCCGGCGTTCGCACGCAATGTGGTGACGGCGCTGGCGCGCATGGACGGGCGCCCGGTTGGCTTCATCGCCAACCAGGCCCTGACGCTCGGCGGCATGCTGGATTCGCCGGCCTGCGAGAAGGCCGCCCGTTTCATCGCCATGTGCGACGCCTTCGGCCTGCCGCTGATCTATCTGATCGACGTGCCCGGCTTCGCCATCGGCTCCGACGCCGAGCGCACCCAGCTTGGCCGGCGCAGCGCCAAGCTGATCGCCGAGCTGGGGCTGGCGACGGTGCCGCGCATCTCCGTGGTGCTGCGCAAGGGCTATGGGCTTGGCTATGTGGCGATGGCTGGCGGTCGCAGCTTTGACGCAGATCTCGCCGTCGCCTGGCCGAGCGCCGAGATCTGCGCCATGTCGATCGAAGGCGCCGTTGACGTGGCCTTCCGCAAGGAATACGCGGCCGCCGCCGATCCACAGGCCCGTCGCCAGCAACTGATCGACGACATGCGCGCCCATGTGACGCCGCTCGAAGCCGCCCGTGGTTTCGGCGTTGACGACGTCATCGATCCGCGCACCACCCGCTTCCGCATTATCGAGACGCTGCAGCGCACGCCCGCCCGCCGGGACAATCATGCGCCGCCGCGTTTCCGCACCATTCCACCGGTCTAATCCCTCAGGCTGGCGGAACGCGCAGCGCGCCAGTCCCCTCACTGGCGCGCTGCGCACCAGAAACCAGAAGCCCAGACCAAAGAAGCAATCACACCAGGCTTGCCTGCTTCAGGGAGACGTTCATGCCCAACCACACCGACCATGGCGTGACGCCGCGCGAATCCTGTGTGCTGCGCTATTTGCTGGACGCCCGCGCTGCGGCGTTTCCCGACAGGACCTACGTGGTCTTCGAAGACGGCGCCGGCTGGACCTATGCGGAGTTCCGCCAGCGGGTGCGCGCCGCCGCCGGCGGGCTGGAAAAGCTCGGCGTGAAGCGCGGCGACCATGTCATGGTCTGGCTGCCGAACGGACCGGAAATCCTCACCGTCTGGTTCGCCGTCAACTATCTCGGCGCGGTTTATGTGCCCTTCAACACCGCCTATCGCGGCGGCGTTCTTGAGCATGTGCTGAAGCTCTCCGACGCCCACATCGGCGTTGTGCATGGCGATCTGCTGCACCGCCTCGGCGACGTGGACCTGGCCGACCTGAGCGACGTGGTGGTGATCCACGACCGCGACGTGGTGGTGGAAGGGCTGACGCTGCATCCTGCCCGCGTGCTGGAGCAGGGCGCGGGAGACGTCAGCGACCTGGCCCAGCCGATCGAGCCCTGGGACACGCACGCCATCATCTTCACCTCCGGCACCACCGGGCCGTCCAAGGGCGTGCTGCAATCCTACATGCAACTGATGAGCTTCGGCGAAGGCTTCCCGCTCGCCACGGCCGATGACCGGCACATGGTGACCCTGCCGCTGTTTCACGCCGGCGGCACCATCCCGGTCTATTTCATGCTCGGCAAGGGCGGCTCCATCACCCTGGTCGAATCGTTCTCCACGGACCGGTTCTGGGAAACGGTGCATCGCACGCAGACCACCACGGTCATCCTGCTCGGGGTCATGGGCGGCTTCCTGATGAAGCAGCCCGATCCGCCGGCCGGCTACGCCGACAGCCTGAAATGGGTGACGGCGGTGCCGCTCGACGCCGACGCCATCGCTTTCGGCAAGCGCTTCGACGTCGACATCATCACCGTGTTCAACATGACCGAGGTGTCGTGCCCGCTGGTGTCGGAGACCAATCCGGACCGCGTCGGCGCCTGCGGCCGGCCCCGCCCCGGCGTCGAATGCCGCATCGTCGACAGCCATGATTGCGAGGTGGCGCCCGGCGAGGTTGGCGAGCTGATCGTGCGCACCGACCGGCCCTGGGCGATGAACCATGGCTATTACAAGAACCCGGAGGCCACCGCCGCCGCCTGGCGCAACGGCTGGTTCCATACCGGAGATGGCTTCCGGCGCGATGCGGAGGGGTATTTCTATTTCGTCGATCGCATGAAGGACGCCATCCGCAGGCGCGGCGAGAACATCTCATCCTTCGAGGTGGAGGCGGAAGTCATCAGCCATCCGGCCGTGCGCGAGGCGGCGGCGGTGGCGGTGAAAAGCGAGATTTCCGAGGACGAGGTGCTTGTCGCCGTGTCGCTGGCCCCCGGCGCCTCCCTCGATCCGGCTGAACTGATCGACTTCCTCGTTCCGCGCATGGCGCATTTCATGATCCCGCGCTACGTCCGCATCCTGCCTGATTTGCCAAAGACCCCGACGGCAAAGGTGCAGAAGCATGTCATCCGCGACGAAGGCGTCGCCGCCGACGTGTGGGACCGGGAGGCGGCGGGGATCCGCATCCGGCGTGAACGGCTCGGCGGGGCCTGAGTTTTTCGGGCCACGGATGCGCAGGTCGCCGATGCATCAGCATCCTTGCGACCTGGCATGAGCCGCCTGCATTCCATTCCGCACCGTTTTCGCTCGCCCGGCCGCCAACGCGGTCGGGCGATTGGTTTTGGATGCCTTTCAAGCTGGCCCTCGCGGCGGCGGCGTGAAGCGATCCCGTGCAACGGCGGCTCGCCGCGCATAAAAAACGCATCCCTCGGAAATTGGTTGCCTTTACGTCATAATTTTCTGTATTATTATTTTAAATATCGAATTTTAATGTGAATTAAGCCGCGACGGCGCCAGCCAGCCTGAAAATTGTCGGGCGGACGTGAGAGCGGCAGGCGCGGGGACAGGACATCGGGCATGGTTGAAGCTGCCGTTACACGCGACATTCCGCGCCCGGCCCCGCGTGGGCCGGCGCCAAGGCTGGACGCTATCGACAGGCGCATTCTGCGTGCGCTGCAGCGTGATGCGTCGCTGACCATCGCCGAGATCGCCGATGAGGCTGGCCTGTCGCCGACGCCATGCTGGAAGCGCATCCAGCGCCTGGAGGCCGCGGGGATCATCCGCAAGCGCGTGGCGCTGCTCGATCACGAGATGCTGGGTTATGGCGTGACGGTGTTCGTCTCGATGCAGATCGGCGAGCATTCCGAGGCGGAGATCCGCCGGTTCGCCGAAGCCCTGCGGCAGATGCCGGAAGTCCTGGCGTTTTATCGCATGGCTGGCGACGTGGATTATCTGGCGGTCATCGTCGTGCGCGACATGGCCGAGTATGACGAGGTTTACCGCCGCATCATCGCCGCCGGCAATCTCAAGAATGTGGTGTCGCGCTTCGCCCTTGAACGGCTGAAGTCGGAAACGGCGATTCCGGTGATCCAGCCCTAGCGGTCCGTTTCCAGACCGGCCCCGTTCATCGGACTGTTGTCTGGAACTGCGGGAGATGGCTCAAGCTGTCGACGCCTGGCCAATGCTCTTGCGCCAGGCCCGGGGGCTCATGCCGCAGGTCCGGCGGAAGCTGTGGTTGAACGCCGAGGTTTCCGTATAGCCAAGGCGCCAGGCGATCTCCGCCACCGGAAGGCTGGTTTCGCGCAGTAACCGCCGCGCGCCATTAATGCGCTCCTGGGCCTGCAACTGGCGATAGCTGACGCCGGCCTCGGTCAGTCTCCGTTGCAGCGTGCGCGCGCTCATGCCGAGCCGGGTCGCCGCGTCGGGCAGGCTCAGGCCCGGCTCGCCCGACTGCAGCAATCTGGATATGCGCGCCGCCAGGTCGTTGTCCTCATTCGTCGCCAGGGCGCGCTGCAGCAACTGGTCGGCCTGGCGCAACGACAGTTCATGAGAGCGCCGGTCCGCCGCCGGCAGCTTCTGGTCGAGCAATTCCGCCGGCCATGTCCAGGTCGAGCCCGGTTCGCCCACGCTCACCACCATTGCGTCCGGCTTCCGCACCTGGGTGAAGATCCGGTCGCGCGCTGTCAGTTCGATACCGAGAAATGGAAAGCGCCCGCCCCAGATCATGTTGAGCAGGTCCGTGGTGGCGGGGGCGTCGCGCAACGCCGTGAATTCGCGCAAATGCGGCGGCGTCTGGTCCAGCCGCATCCGCAGCGTGCAGACGCCATTTTCAATCCGGAGATCGTAGAGCGCCAGCGAATGGTGCAGCCACGCCAGCCGCCCCGCCGTTTCCATGGCGGAGCGCAGCGTCCGCGACGTCATTACCGCCACTCCGAACAGGCCCAGCATCAGAAAGCGGGAGCGCAATCCCAATTCCAGCCACACGTGCCGGCGGCCATCGGTGAGTTCGACAAACTTCTCCTGAAACGCCAGTTCGGCGGCGCCATTGACCGTCGCCAGCGGATTGCTGGCCTGATCGGCCGTCACGCCAGCGGCGGCGAAAGCTGGGGCAGGGTCGATGTCGTTCTCGCGCAGCAACTCCGCCATCACCGCCATATTCTGGGGCGATACCGGAACCTTGCGGTAAAGTGACAGCAGCATCGCCCCGTTTTCTCCCGCGCGGTCAGCCTCTTTCCAGAGAAAATGCGCGCCGGTTGCTCCGGGAAAACCGCGCAAGATCAGTCTGGTAAGGCATTATCCGTTTCTGCGTCGCCGAATCCCGTCCTCTCGGGGCGATGGCGACAGATGTCGCCGCATGGTGTCGCAGCTGGCGCAAAAACACAAGTTTATGGCGTGTCTGCGCCTTGCGAATCCGGCCTCAAACTGGCGATCTGTCAGGCAGGACGCGCTGACGCTGACGTTGGGCGGCGGCTTCCGGTGGGCGCATAGACCGGAAGCCGGGGGAGGCCCAATTTTCTACGGTGGCGCGTCCAGCCGACCCTGGCCCAAATTAGCCATGGCCAGAGTCACGATTGCGGTCCGTGGGAGACTGGCCTGCGCCCCAGGGCGGCTGCCAGATCAGCTTTCGCCTGATGACTCTCGATGGACCGGGCGTCGCCCGCCAGATGGGCGCCGTTCGCGAGCGGAACCCGCTCCAGTATGATTTTGCGTGATGCGGACAGTACGTCACGCCAGGAGCATCGCATCATTCAGCCTGACTGACTGGATTTGTCCGGGCGTGTCGTCGCGCCCGGCCAGGTTCCGCGCGAAGACTCGCGCCCAGGTGGGCGGCCAGAGCAAAATCTGTTCAGCTGAACCGGGTTTTCGTTTTATCTATTTGAAGTAAAGCGTTTTCTTCACGCGATCCCACCTCAACGTCGCTGGAGAGCGTTCTGACGCCAGGGAGAGCAGCATGAACGGAGTGGATCAGGCGGAGATCGCTGCGGATTTCATCAACCGCTGGCGCGCATGGGCCGCGACCCACGACCCGGCCGGCGCGGCGGCGATGTTCGCCGACAACCCAACGCTGATGTCGCCGGCGTTCTACAGCCCGAAGCAGTCAAAGGACTACGCCGTGGCGGTTGTCTGCAACGCCTTGGCTGTCTTCGAGAATTTTCGTTACGTCAGCGAGTGGATCAACGGCGATGGCGTGATCCTCGGCTTCGAGGCCAATGTCGGGTCGCACCAGCTACGCGGCGTCGACAGGTTCCGCCTCGACGATCAGGGCCGCGTTACTGAACTTGAAGTGATGATCCGGCCGCTGAACGCCCTGGCCGAGGTCGCGGAGCGCATGAAGGCGCGGTTCGCCGCCTGAGCCTTTTCGGAAAATGCGGCGCCCCGCTTTTGTGAAGACAATGCGCGCGATCATGGAAACAGGGCGGGGCCTGAGGCCCCGTGCGGTTCGCCATGCCTGGCCATTGCGCCGCCTGGCGGCCGCAACAAAGAAACACCGTCGCCAAACCTGACTGTCGCGGAAGCCGGCGGCGGGGACGGGATGCAAACCAACGCTCAACTGGAGAGTCACATGTTCAGCAAGGATCTGCTCAGCGGCAAGCGCATTCTGGTTACTGGCGGCGGCACGGGCCTCGGCAAGGCCATGTCGGAAGGCTTCATGTCGCTCGGCGCGGACGTTGTCATCTGCGGCCGCCGCAAGGGCGTGCTCGATGATACGGCGAAGGAGCTGATGGACCGCTATCCGGGTCGCAAGGTCGACGCGTTCGGCGTCGATATCCGCGACTTCAACGCGGTCGACGCCATGGTGGAGGAGGTGTTCCAGAGCGGCGCGCCGCTCACCGGCCTGATCAACAACGCCGCCGGCAACTTCATCTCCCGCACCGAGGATCTGACGCCGGGCGGCTTCAACGCCATCGCCAACATCGTCATGCACGGCACGTTCTACGTCACGCACTCGGTCGGCAAGCGCTGGATCGAAAAGCAATTGCCGGGCTCGGTGATTTCCATCCTCGCCACCTGGGTGCGCAATGGCGGCCCGTATGTGGTGCCGTCGGCCATGAGCAAGGCCGCCGTCAACGTCATGACCATGTCGCTGGCCGCCGAATGGGGCCACTACGGCATCCGCCTCAACTCCATCGCCCCGGGCGAAATTCCGACCGAAGGCATGAACGCCCGCCTCAGCCCCGGCCAGAAGCCTGGCGAGCGCGCCGCGAAGGCCAATCCGATGGGCCGCCACGGCACATTTGCTGATCTGCAGAACCTTGCGTCGTTCCTGCAGTCGGACGGCTCCACCTGGATCAACGGCGAAACCATCGCTCTCGACGGCGCCCAGGGCCTGGCGACCGGCGGCAATTTTTACAGCGTCATGCGGGACTGGAGCGACGCTGACTGGCAGAAGGCCCGCGACCTGATCAAGGGGCAGAACGACAAGGACCGCTCACAGCGCACCAGCTGACCGGTATTGTTTCAGCATCCAGACGTCCGTCAGCGCGATTGGCGGGCGTCTGGATTTGATCTGACAGGACGGAGCCGCAATCTGCGTGCGTCGGAATGGCGCCATGCGTGGATAAAGCTGGCGCCTGAACGCGTTTTTACGTATATGCGGGCCTCTGCGCGCCCTGCGGCGGGCTCCGGCGTCGGGTGCGTTGGACGTCCCGCCAGTTCTGCCGGGCGCAAGACTGGCGATACAGGCCTCACGGTCCTGCCGTGAACGCTGCGGAAGGTTAGCTATGATCCAGGTTGTCAGGGCCAAGCTGCATGGAATTCGCGTGACCGGCGCGGATCTTGACTATCACGGCTCCATTACCCTCGATCCCGACCAGTGCACCCAGGCAGGCATCCGCCCGCTGGAGTACGTTGACATCTTCAACAAGGCCAACGGCGCGCGCTTTTACACCTATGTGATCTTCGGCGAGCCGGGCAAGGGTGAGTGCGTGCTGAACGGCGCCGCCGCCCGCAATTGCCAGAAGGGCGACCAGCTCATTATCTGCGCGTCGGCTTTCGTGCAGGAAACCGAGCTGTACTCCATGCGCCCGAAGGTGCTGACCTACGGCGCCGGCAACAAGGTTGAAGACATCATCCATTACGAGGTCTTCGAGGGGCCGGAGCGCCCGTTCGATTTCCGCATGGTCACCGAGCCGCAGGTCGATCCGGCCGAGCGTCGCGTCGGCGAGTTCAACGTGCGCGCCTTCACCGAGGACCTGCGCGCCCGTGGCCTCGACGACCACGCCATCGCCGACGTGCTGTCGCGCCACCTGAAGTCGGTCGCCTGACCGGCGACGGGCGGACTGGATGATTTGATGGCCGGGATTTCCCGGCCATTTGCTTTTGGCGACGACATTCGGCTGCCGGCGTCCGCGCGCCCTGAAGTTCCTCCAGGCGTCTGCCCGCCGGCGCCGCGTCATGTTACGGTCGTGGGGTCGCATCAGCATGATCGCCCCGTCGTTTCGTTCATGGGAGGTTGCGTGGCGCGCGTTCTGACTGCGGTTTTCCTGCTCCTGTGCCTGATTGCGCCGGCTGGCGCGGAGACGCCCATGGCGACAACGCCTGACGCCGGCAAGGCTGGCCTGGCCGGCCGGAAGCCTCTGGTCATCGCCCATCGCGGCGCCTCCGGCTATCTGCCTGACCACACCATCGCCGCATACCGGCGCGCCATCGACATGGGCGCCGATTTCATCGAGCCGGACGTGGTTTCGACGCGCGATGGCGTGCTCGTGGTGCGTCATGAGCCGATGCTGTCGCAGACGACCAATGTCGCCGACCTCCCTGAATTCGCCGCCCGGCGCCGCACCATGCTGCTCGACGGCGTCGCCGTCACCGACTGGTTCACCACCGATTTCACCCTGGCTGAGCTGAAAACCTTGCGCGCGCGCCAGCCCATGGCGTGGCGCGACCAGGGCCATAACGATCGCTACGGCGTCGCCACCCTGCAGGAAGTCATCGATCTCGCCAAAACCGAAAGCGCGAGGCTGGGACGGGGGATCGGCCGGGAGATTGGCATTGCGCCGGAAACCAAGCATCCCACCTGGCACGCGGCGCAGGGCCTGCCGCTGGAAGACAGGCTGGTCGCGACCCTTGACGCCGCCGGCTGGAAGGACCGCGCCGCGCCGGTGATCATCCAGAGCTTCGAGACCGGCAATCTGCGTTACCTGCGGCGCCGCACCGGCGTGCGCCTGTTGCAACTGGTGGATGGCGGCGGGCCTGACGCCGCCGGCGCCATGACCTTGGCGCCTGACAATATGCGCCCCTACGACTGGACCGTCACCGGGGACAGCCGCACGTGGGCGGACCTGCTGACGCCGGCTGGCCTGGCTGACGTGAAGACATGGGCCGACTATGTGGCGCCATGGAAGCTATGGCTGATCCCGACCCGCGCCGCGACGGTCGGGGACGGCGTCGCCCCGGACGCTGCGGGCGAGGGCGCGCGGCTCACCCTGCCGCCCACCGGCATTGTGCGGGACGCCCATGCGGTGGGGCTCGGCGTCGTCACATGGACCTTGCGTAGCGAGCCGCGTTTTCTGGCGGCCAGTTATGGCGGCGATCCGGCGAAGGAAGTCCAGGCGTTCATCGATCTGGGCGTCGACGGCCTGTTCAGCGACTTCCCCGATGTGGCGGTGACGGCGCGGGACGCCGCCCGGCGCTGAGCGCGCCGCCTGGACGCTTCCAGGCGGGGCGGACGTCGCCTTGTGCAAGAAGGACGCGCCAAACCCGGGGAAGGCGCATCAAACCCAGGAACGGGCAAGGGGATCGCGCAAAACTTCGTTCAGGATTGCCGGAATTTTGCGCCAGGCATCAGCCCAACACGGCGATAAAGCTCGAGATGACGGCGGCGTTCACCAGGTCGATGAAGAAGCCGGCGACAAGCGGGACGATGATGAACGCCCGGTGCGCCGCGCCATGCTGCTGCGCCACGGCGGTGATGTTCGCCACGGCCGTGGCGGTGGAGCCGAGGGTGATGCCGCCAAAACCGGCGCAGACGACGGCGGCCTCGTAGTCCGATCCCATGGCGCGGAACACCACGAACATCGTCCAGGCGATGGTGAGCAGGATCTGCAGCGTCAGCACCGTGAAAATGAAGACAAGCGCGCCAGACAGCTCCCACAATTGCAGGCCCATCAGCGCCATGGTCAGGAAAACCCCAAGGGCGATGTCCGAGACCAGCGCCATGCCCTGGCGCACGCCGGGCCACATCCGGGCGAGGTTGCGCTTCATGGTCAGGGGCGTGGCGTTGCGGACGATGATGCCGGCGAGCAGGCAGCCGACGAACGCCGGCAGCGTCACGCCGGTTTCCGCGATCAGGGCGTGCAGGCCCATGCCCAGCATGATCGTGAGGTTGATCACGAGCAGCGCCCAGACGACGCTGAAATAATCGAGCGGCGGGGTGGGCCCCCGGGATCGCGAGCCGATGTCGAGCTGGCGCGCCGCCGGGCCATGCAGGCCATGCCGTTTGATCAGCCACGTGGCCATGGGGCCGCCAATAACGCAGGCGGCGATCAGACCCACGGTGTTCGCCGCGATGCCCAGCTCCATGGCGTTGCTGACGCCGTGCTGATGCACGAAGACCGGCGACCAGGCCAGGGTGGTGCCGACGCCGCCGGTGAGCGATATGGACCCGACCATCAGGCCCGCCAGGGGATTGAAGCCGAAGGCCTCCGCCAGCACGACGCCCAGGCCGTTCTGCATCAGCATGAACAGGGTCGCCAGCGCCGTCAGGATCACCAGCGGTTTCCCGCCGCGCAGCAGGGTCCGCAGGTCGGAGCCGAGCCCGATGGAAGCGAAAAACACCAGCAGCAGAAAATCCCGCGCGCCAAGGGTGAAGGTGACCTTCCTGCCGCTGAAGACATAAATCAGCCCGACCACCGCCGCGCACAACACGCCGCCAACCACGGGCTCCGGGATGCTGTAACGCCGGAGCAGCGGCGCGTTCATGGTGATGACCTTGCCGCCAAGCAGCAGCGACATGGCGATGGTGAAGGACAGGAAAGCGTCGATCTGGAGCATCGGGACCCCGGGCGGATGGGAACGTCGCCAGCGCAACTGGGGGCGTCTTCTGGCGAAGCTGACGCCACGTTGCGCATTACGGAAGGGCATGATCCGCGTGCAAAACGCGTCAAACCAAAGAGATAAAGCAAAACGTCGGTCCTGTGTGAGCGGATTTTCCCCTGTATGCGGCCCGGGCCGGATGTCGTGACCGCCGTTGGCCGGCCCGCGCGCGGATCGGCCGGGTTGGCCGAGGCTTCTGGCGCGCCGGCAATCGGGGTATCCTGCTGGCCCCTGGCCAGTCCTCGCCCAAGGGAGGTTCTGATGATGTTCCGTTTGGGGGTCTTTGATGATGCGCGCGTGATAGAGGCGTTGCGCGCCCATTTCGAAGCGGCTTACGCCAACACCGCGCCCGGCAGCGCCCATGCGCTGGAAATCGCCGCGCTACAGACGCCGCAGGTCCGCTTCTGGTCCGCGTGGGACCAGGGCGCGCTGCTGGCGATTGGCGCGCTGAAGCGCTTCGCGCCGCGTCACGCGGAAGTGAAATCCATGTATGTGGTGGAGGCCATGCGGCGGCGGGGCGTGGGCGGCGAGATGCTGCGCCATCTCATCGCCGACGCCCGGACAGGCGGCGTCCACCAGCTCTGGCTGGAAACCGGCTCCTGGGACTATTTTCGCCCGGCGATCGGGATGTATCTGCGCCACGGTTTCGCGGAAACCGGGCCCTTCAACGACTACGTCGCCGATCCCAACTCCATGTTCATGGTGCTGGATCTGCGGGACTGACCCGAAGCCCCAGGCGACGCGCGGACGCGGCGTCCCCGCAACGCCGCCGCCTCGCGCTCCGGGCCTCCGGTCCGTTGCTTTGCTCCGCTGCTCAGGCGCTCTTCATCTGCAACAGCTGGATGAGATTGCCGCAGGTATCGTCGAGCACCGCCACCCGCGCGGGGCCCGCGTCGGCTGGCTTGCGGGCGAACCGGACGCCCAGCGCCAGCAAGCGGTCATATTCAGCGTCGACGTCGTCCACCTGGAATGACATGGCCGGAATGCCATCG
Source organism: Camelimonas fluminis (assembly GCF_014656355.1). Lineage (GTDB taxonomy): Bacteria > Pseudomonadota > Alphaproteobacteria > Rhizobiales > Beijerinckiaceae > Camelimonas > Camelimonas fluminis. Next base: position 278,194 of record NZ_BNCG01000002.1, on the reverse strand, counting down.
GCCACGAGCGCCGCCTTCCAGGGCTTGGCGGCGGGATGAACGTCCGGCTCAAGGAGCAGTTCGACGCCATCAGGCGCTTCGCGGGAGACCACCGTCAGCCAGCGATGGTCGCCAACGGCGACGTCGTGCTTTGGCGTGAACCCGAGAACCCTGGTGTAAAAATCAAGCGCCCGCGCCTGGTCGTCCACGAGGACGCTGGTAACATGGATGCGCATCTGCCTTCCTTCCGGTCCGTGGCGGAGCAAATTATAAATGGAAACGCTGGTTTCGCGCAGTTGGACCGGAAACCGAAACCACCGGAGGACATGATGTCAGATGGTATCGCCATGATCGCCGCCCGGCATGAGGGCACATTGCCGTGGCATCTGGGCATGCGCTGGATGCGCGCGGAACGCGGCCTGGTGGAGGGCGGGTTCACCATCGGGCAGCGCCATCTTGCCGGCAATGGTTTCCTGCACGCCGCCACGGTCATCGCCCTGGTGGATTCGGCCTGCGGTTACGGATGCATGCTGTCGTTGCCAGAGGGCGCGGAAAGTTTCACCACCATCGAGTTGAAGTCCAATTTCCTCGGCACGGCCAGGGAGGGCGACGTCACCTGCGTGGCGACAATGGCTCACGGCGGCCGCACCACCCAGGTATGGGACGCCGTGGCGCGCAGCGAGGCCAGCGGCAAAACCCTGGCGCTGTTCCGTTGCACGCAAATGGTGTTGTGGCCGCGCTAGAGCTTTTCGGGAGCAGTGGCGCCCGCTTTTCGTGAAAAAGTGCGTCAAATGAAAGCGACGGAGCATTTTTGGCGAACGGGTTTTCGCCGGACACGCTCCAAACCGGAACCGGAGGACGTCCTCTCAGGAATCCGCCCCGCCGCTGACGCCGTCGGCGAGCCGGTCAGCGGCGGCGAACAGCGCCTCCAGTTCGTTGTCGCCGATTTTGTCCCAGCCCAGGGTGCGCAGGGAAACCACGCGCCCGGTGTAGAAGGCCACCAGGCTCGAAATCAGCAACAGAGCGTCGATGGTGTCGGCGTCGCGCACGGTCGTCGCGCCGCGCACCCCGGCAATCAGCCGGGCCAGCAGGCGCGCCCCGGGCTCCCACAGGCGCTCGTACAGGATCGTGAAGGCGGGCCCCTGTTCGCGAAGCTCCCGCGCCACGAATGTCGTCCAGGTCAGGGCGTCGTCGGAGCCGGCGAGCAGTTGCACCAGATGTCGCAGCAACTGCTTGAGGTGATCGCGGCAGGCGGCGCTGTCGGCGCGCGCCAGGGCTCCGGTGAGATCGACAGCCGATATGGTGGCCATCTGGCGCACGTACCGGTCGACGATCTCGGTGGCGCAGGCGAGATACACCCCCTCCTTGTTGCCGAAATAGTACGCCAGCGACGGCAGCGTGACGCCGGCGGCCTGGGCGATGCGCCGCGTCGTGGCGTTGGCGAAGCCATGCTCGCCGAACTCCGCGAGGGCGGCGGCGAGGATGGCGCGCCGGGTTCCCTCGCCCTTGGCGTAGCCGGAACGGGTCTCGCGCGCGCCCCGCGCGGGCGCGGCCGGCTTGATGGATGGAGTGGACGGTGATGCCATGGTCTTATTGAGCATGGCTCCGGCCAGGGCGCAAATGGCGGCGCGGACTGCCGCGCCGCAAGGCGTCAGGCCTGAACCGGCCGGTAGTTCTCGCCGTCGGAGGCGAAATCAGCGTGACCATAGCGGTGCAGCAGCCGCTCCAGCTTGCTGACGAGGCGACGGTTGGCGATGTCGCGCACGCCGGGCGCGCGCATGGCGAGGTCATAGAGCTTCATGCGCGGGACGATGAACAGCGCCGTGGCCAGCGCGATGAGCCGGTCGCGCCCGGTATAGGAAACGCCCATCGCTTCGGCTCTGGAGGCGTCGCCCTCGAGAAAATTGCGCACCAGATAGGCCTTGGAGAAGCTGCGCTCCATGCCGCGACGCATGCGCCCGGTCAGGGTGTTGTCCTTCGACAGTTCCGCCGACATGGCGCCGCGCACCAGGGAGCCGCAGGTTTTGTCGTCGAAGCCGGCCCGCAATGTCGCCTGACGGGTCAACAGCAGGTCGACGATCTGCTGCGGCGTCTCGCCCAGCAGATCCTCGGGCAGGCCAAGCAGGAAGCAGCGGTAACGGGCAAGCTCGATGCGGGCCCGCTCTTCCTGGGTGAAATGGTTGCGACCCTGGCCCAGCACCTTGAACGACAGCAGGAAGGAACTGATGAGGCCCGCCGGCATCTGGTCCACCTGGGGAATCGGAACCCCAAACACGCCCGCGTCCCAGACGCCGGGCCGGCGCATGACGTTGAACCGCACCATCGAGTGCATCAGCCGGACCATGGCGGCGGCCCGGAAGCCCTCGCCATGGCGTTCCAGCCCGCCAGGCAGGACGGTGAGCGTGAAGAAGGTCGCCGTCTCGAACGCCCGCTTGGCGGCGAGGGAATCAGTCAGCGTCCCGGTCAGCGCCATGGGCAGCGCCGAATATTTGTTCATGAAGGTGGCGAGCAGGGCGCCGCGGATCACATAAGGCGCCAGATTGGCCATGCCGTTGCGTTCAAGCCGCGCGCCTTCGTTGACCAGATCCATGTCGACCCAGGCGGGCGTCCGCTCCATGTCGCGGATGAAGGCCACCAGCTCTGGCGGGGCGTCGGGCACGGCGTCCAGCCCCTTGCGGCATGCGGTTTCGAGCTGGGAGATCATGCCGCGAAACCCGAGTTGCGGCATCAGCGCCGCATAGGCGTCCGCCACCACGTCGCCGGTCATTGTGTAGCCGGCGATCATCGCCACCCGCTGGCGATCGGCCAGCAGCGCGGCGCGCTTGTCGCGGAAGGCGCCGCGCACGGCGCTGTCGCCTGCAATCTCGTTTGTGAAGCGCTCGGGCAGGTTGTCGAAATCAATGCGACTGTAAATGGCGGGAATCTGCTCCGCCTGCCGGCGGGCGCGCGCCCAGACGTCCGGGCTGTCTGCGTCAAAAGCCATGCGGGCTTCCTCCTGGGTGTTTGTTTCATGAAAATGTATCAATTGATATAAATGTCAAGAATGTCGCATGGGCGTCTGGCGCGGGCGATCTTTATGCCGGCCAGCCATCCGTGTAGTCAGACGCCTGCAACCAGAGCATTTTCACGAAAAGCGCCGTCGATTTTTCCTGAAGGGACGCGCGCGAACAGCGTGCGAAATGCCCCCGTCAAAGCTATGGAGCGCCAGATGCCGGCCAGATCGCTGATGTTTCAGGGGACCGGCTCCGACGTCGGCAAATCGCTGATGGTCGCCGGGCTTGCCCGCGCCCTGGTCAACCGCGGCCTGCGGGTGGCTCCGTTCAAGCCGCAGAACATGTCGAACAACGCCGCCGTCACTGTTGATGGTGGTGAGATCGGCCGCGCCCAAGCCCTGCAGGCGCGCGCCGCCCGCCTGGCTCCCACGGTGCATATGAATCCGGTGCTGCTGAAGCCCCAGGGCGGCCACGGCAGTCAGATCGTCGTCCAGGGCCGGGTGGCGGGCGCGTCAGGCGCCGCCGACTACCAGCGCGTCAAGGCTGGCCTGATGCCCGCGGTGCTGGAGAGTTTCAATCTGCTGCGTCAGGACGCCGACATCGTGCTGGTGGAGGGCGCCGGCAGCGCCTCCGAGGTCAACCTGCGCAGTCATGACATCGCCAACATGGGCTTCGCCCGCGCCGCCGACGTTCCGGTGGTGCTGATTGGCGATATCGACCGGGGCGGGGTGATCGCCAGCATCGTCGGCACGCAGGCAGTGATCGATCCGGCGGACGCAGCGATGATCGCGGGCTTCATCATCAACCGGTTTCGCGGCGATCCGGCGCTGTTCGCCGATGGCATGGCGATCATTCAGGCCCGCACCGGCTGGCGCGCCATCGGCCTTGTTCCGCATCTGGAGGCGGCCGGCCGGCTGCCGGCGGAGGACGGGCTCGGCCTTGCCGGGAAAGGCGGGCGACCGGCCCAAACAGCTGGCGCGCCCATCCGCATCGCGGTGCTGGTGCTGCCGCACATCTCCAATTTCGATGATCTCGACCCGCTGGAGGCCGAGCCGCAGGTGGAGATGATCCAGGTTCGCCCAGGCGAGGCGCTGCCCGGCGACATTGACCTGGTCATCCTGCCAGGCTCGAAGGCGACGATCCCGGCCCTGGCCGCCCTGCGCGCGGCCGGCTTCGACATCGACATCGCCGCCCATGTGCGGCGCGGCGGCCATGTGCTGGGCATTTGCGGCGGCTACCAGATGCTTGGCCGGAGCGTCAGCGACCCGGCGGGGCTGGAGGGCGCGACCGGAACCGTTCCCGGCCTCGGGCTGCTCGACGTGGACACGGTGCTGGCCGGCGACAAGACCTTGCGCGAGACCTCCGGCCGGACCGCCGATGACGCCACCTTCCATGGCTACGAGATGCATGTGGGCGTGACCACCGGGCCAGGCCTCGCCCGGCCGTTCGCCCACTTCGCCGACGGGCGCGTTGATGGCGCTGTTTCCGCCAGCGGCCGGGTCAGCGGCTGCTATGTGCACGGCCTGTTCGCCGATGACGCCCAGCGTGACGCCTGGCTGCGCCGGCTCGGCGGCGATGGCGTCGATCATGCCTATGAAGCCGGCGTCGAGGCGGCGCTGGACGCGCTGGCGGCGCACCTGGAAGCGCATCTTGACATCGACTGGCTTGTCAAAACATCCAGATAAGCAGTTGTAAAATCACAAAAGAGCAGCCGAGCGCGGCGATCAGCATGGCGTCAGCCAGATGATACAGCCGCAGGGCGCGGCGGATATCGGCTGGCGTCGCCGTGCGCCGTCCGCCAGCGCCCATTTCGGCGTCATCGACCGTCTGGCCGCCATAGACCCGGGGACCGGCCAGGGCGAGGCCGAGCGCGCCGGCCATCGCCGCCTCGGGCCACCCGGCATTGGGCGAGCGGTGCTTGCCGGCGTCGCGCCGCACCGCCCGCCAGGCGGCGCCGGCGTCGGCGCCCGGCGCCATAGCGGCGGCCCCCACCAGCGCCAGCCCGGTGAGCCGCGAGGCCGGCAGATTGATGAGATCGTCGCAACGGGCGGCGGCCCAGCCGAAGGCCTCGTGCCGCGCCGTGCGGTGGCCGATCATGCTGTCGGCGGTGTTCACCGCCTTGTAGATGGCGCAGCCTGGCAGTCCCGCCGCCGCCAGCCAGAACGCCGGCGCGGTGACGCCGTCGGAAAAATTCTCGGCCAGGCTCTCGATCGCAGCGCGGCAGACGGCGGCCTCGTCCAGCGTATCCGGGTCGCGACCGACGATCATCGACACCGCGTGGCGGCCGGCGGCGAGGCCGTCCCGCTCCAGCGCGTCGGCCACGGCGACGACATGCCCGGCAAGGCTGCGCTGCGCCAGCAGGGAACTCGCCAGCACAGCGACGGCCAGCCCACCGGCGATCAGGCCAAACGCCGCCAGCAACGTCTGCTGGATGGCAAGGCCGACGCCGCCGCAGACGACGATGAGAACGAGCAGGGTCAGTACGCCGAGGGTCCGCCGGGCGGCTGTGGAATAGCCCGGCCGGTTCAGCTTTTCATCCAGACATGCGATGAGACGGCCAATCCAGCTCACCGGGTGGCCGATGGTCGTGTATACCCGGCCTGGATAGCCGACGGCGCGTTCGATCAGCATGGCGGCGAAGGCGAGCAGAATGGTCATGGCGGCTTCATGCAGTGCGGGTTTATGGGCAGTGCGGGTTTATGGGCAGTGCGGGTTTGATGGACGCGAAATCAGTAGCGGGCGGGCGGAGCGCGCCGGATCAGGGCGTGATCGTGCATGGCGGCTCCCTTGTGCAGGCGGCGGCGCTGTTCCCGGATGCGCCAACGCCGTGGATCGACCTGTCGACGGGGGTCAATCCCCATCCCTATACCCGCCGGCCAACGCCGTCGGCGCTGCTGACGCGGCTGCCGGAACCGGCCCGGCACGCCCGTCTGTGCGCCGTGGCGGCGGAAACCTGGGGCGTGTCGCCCGGCGCGGCGGTTGTCGCCGCCCCGGGAACCCAGATCCTGCTGGCGCAGATCATGATGCTGGCGCGGCCAACCGCGGCCAGACCAGTCCGGACAATGATCCTGGCGCCGACCTACGCCGGCCACGCCGACGCCGCAAGGGTCGCTGGTCATGCGGTTCATGAGGTCGCCTGTCATCAGGCCAGCGCGTCCGCCAGCCTGGAGGCGCTGGCGGACGCCGACGTCGCCGTTGTCGTCAATCCCAACAATCCGGACGGGCGGGTGACCGGCCGCGCGGCGCTGCTGCGATTGGCTGAAGCGATGGCCCGCAAGGGCGGTCTGCTGGTGGTGGATGAGGCCTTCATCGACGCCTGTCCGGCGGCGGAAAGCCTCGCTGGCGACGTGGGGCTGCATGGTCTGGAAAACGCCCTGGTGGTGCTGCGCTCCTTCGGCAAATTCTATGGCCTCGCCGGCGTGCGGCTTGGCTTCGCCATAACCGCTCCGGCCCAGGCCGCCCGGCTCAACGCCATTCTTGGCCCCTGGTCGGTGTCTGGCCCGGCCCTGGAATATGGCGTGACGGCCCTGCAGGACGACGCCTGGCGGAACGCCATGATCAGGCGGCTGGCGGCTGAGGCGACGCGGCTGGACCAGCGGCTGGCGGCGGCGGGCCTCGCCGTGACCGGCGACGTCAGCCTGTTCCGGCTCGTGCGCCATCCGCGCGCCCGCGACCTGTTCACGGCGCTGGGGCGGCGCGGCCTCTGGGTGCGCCGCTTTGAAATTGCCTCCGGCGTTGGCGCAGACGCCATCCGCATCGGCTTGCCGCCGGACAAAGCCGCGACCCACAGACTTGATCAGGCGCTTCAGGAGTTTTCATCAAGTATCGGATAAAATTATATTATATGTCGATCAATCCAAGGTCTTCCCGCTGCGTCTTCTGGCGGTGAATGACCGCCTCAGCCACGGGCCGGCCTTCCAGAAGATGCTCCCGCACAATGCGGTCGATCATTGCTTCGTCGAGATTGCCGTACCAGACGCCGTCCGGCTGGACGACTAACAGCGGCCCCTGGTTGCAGGGATAAAGGCAGCCGGCGCGCACGCACATGGCCCGCTGCGGACCGCTGTTGAGCGAGCGGATGCTCTTCATGATCGTGCGCATGTGCTGATACAGCGGCAGCGCCTTGCGATGGGCGCAACGGGCGCCCAGACAGAAGAATGCCTGACGCGCATGCTCCGGCACATCGGTCCAGCCGGGTTTGCCCATGCTCGGCTTCACGTCGGCGACGGGCCGGATCCGCTCCGGCTCCGCCGCCAGAGCCGCCGTCACCGCCGCCGTTACGTCAAGAAACTGCTCGACCGGCGGGCAGATCCGCAGGTCGAAGTCGGCGTTGGCGTGCTCAAGTCGCCAGGCGGCCAGCGCCCCGGGCAACCAGGCGGTCAACGACGGATCAGCTGGAAACGCGGCCGGAATCACCAGCGCCTGGCGCACGCCGCGTTGCAGCAGCTCTTCCAGGACGTCGGGAATCGACGGCCCGGTGAGATCCTCATAGGCCGGAATGAACGTGCGCCCGCCCGCCGCGTTCAGCCGCGCGGCGATCTGGGCGACGTTCTGCTGCCGGTCGAATGAAGCGCGGCCATACAGGATGACGACAGGGGCGTCCGCTGCCGAGGCGTTGGCCGGCTGTCCACTGTCTGGCATGGCTGTTCTCCGTATGCTGGTTCCACGCTGGACAAGGCGTCGCTCCTGGCCGCTCCGCTGTTCCGGGAATGGACGGGGCAAGCCTGGCGTGACGGTTTGGCGCCGGGGCCACGTTGATGGGCTGATGCGGCAGGCGTCAGGGCGTCAGACGTCGCCGCGCCGCCGCAGCATGTAGGTGTCCATGATCCAGCCGTGACGGGCGCGGGCTTCGGCGCGCGTGCGCACGATCCGTTCGCCCACCTCGGCCAGCGACCCACTGATGAGGATTTCGTCGGGCATGCCGAGATAGGCGCCCCACCAGATGTCGTATTGCGCCGCCGGCAGGGTGGTGAAGGCGCAGGCGCCATCCAGCATCACCACGATGGTCTCCGCGTCGGCGGGGACGCCCTGGCGCAACCGGCGGCCGGTGGTGAGCAGCACCGGGCCGCCGATGGTGTTGAGCGGCATACGGTGACTGGCCGCCAGCGTCTGGACGCTGGTGACGCCGGGGATCACCTCGATCGCCAGCGCCGCCTCCGGCAGGGCGCGCAGCCGCTCCAGAATGCGCAGGGTGCTGTCGTAGAGCGACGGGTCGCCCCAGACCAGCAGGCCCACTGTTCCGGTGGGCCCGCATTCCCTGTCCAGCAGGCTGGCGTAGGCGCCGGCAATGGCGTCGTGCCAGTCGTCGACGGTCTGATGGTAGGCGTCGTCCTGCTGCGCCCGCACCGGCAGGTCAAATTCGATCTGCCGCGTGTGCGGATTGGTCAGGAAGCGCCGGCAGATGTCGCGGCGGACCTCTGCCAGATCATCCTTCTGCCCCGGTTTGCGGGGGATCAGGATCAGATCCAGCCGGTTCAGCGCGGCGATGGCCTGCACGGTCATGTGGTCCGGGTTGCCGGCGCCGATGCCGATGACAATGATCTTGCGCATGGCAGTCTCAAACACTGTGGCGGGCGATGGCGTGGAAGTAGCAGCCGGTGACATGGCCGCGCCGCCCGCCGGAGGGGCCAAGATCGCGCCCCTGGGAGTCAGCCAGCTGCGCCAGCGGCGCGTCGTCGCCGGCGCTCACCAGGCGGGAATAGTGGAACTCGTGGCCGCGAATGACGTCGCCCGCCGCGCCGACGGGACTGTCGGCGAGCAGCCGCGCCTCGCGATAGCCCAGGTTCATCCGCCGCCTGGCGTAGCTGGTGACGTGGCCGAGCAGGCCGGCCATCGGGTGGGTGACGCCCCCGGCGTCCTCCAGCGCCGCGCCCAGCACCATGTAGCCGCCGCACTCGCCATGCACCGGTCGGGTTTCGGCGAAGCGGCGCAGCCCGTCCATGAAACGGCTCGCGGCGGCCAGCCGGCCGGCGTGCAGCTCTGGATAGCCGCCGGGCAGCCAGCAGACGTCGCTGGCGGCGTCTGGCGCCTCGTCGGCCAGCGGCGAGAACAGCGCGATGTCCGCGCCGGCGTCGCGCCAGCCCTGCAACACATGCGGGTAGATGAAGGAGAAGGCGGCGTCACGGGCGATGGCGATGCGTTGGCCAGGCGGCGGCAGCGAGGAGGCAGCCTGCGGCAGCCAGGAGGGGGGCGCTTCCCTATCTCCGGTGGCGATGGGCCCCGCCAGCGCCAGCACCGCGTCCAGATCGACGGAAGCCTCGATCACGTCGGCCATCTGGTCGATGAAGGCTTCCAGAGCGGTGTGCTCGCCCGCCTGCACCAGGCCCAGATGCCGTTCCGGCAGGCTGATCTCCGGGTTGCGACGGATGACGCCGACCACCGGCAGGCCCAGCCGCTCGATGGCCGGGCGAACCACGGCTTCGTGCCGCTCGCTGGCGACCTGGTTGAGCACGACGCCGCCGATGCGCACGGCGGGATCATGGGTGGCGAAACCATGGGCGATGGCGCCGGCGGTCTGCGACTGGCCGGAAATGTCCAGCACCAGCAGGGTCGGCAGGCCGTAGATGCGGGCCAGATCGGCCGCCGCGCCGCTGCGGCCGGGGGCAGCGTCGACGCCGTCGAATAGGCCCATGGCGCTTTCCACGATCACCAGATCGGCGCCGTCGCCCTGGCGGGCCAGCAGGTCGCGCAGCAGCACGGGCTCCATGGCCCAGCTGTCCAGATTGACGCCGGGGTGGCCGGTGGCGGCGCGATGGAATTCCGGATCGATATAATCCGGTCCCGATTTGGCGGCGCGCACGTTCAGGCCACGCCGTTTCAGGGCGCGCAACAGGCCGATGGCGACGCTGGTCTTGCCGGAGCCGGAGCGGGCTGCGCCGACGATGAGGCCGCGCGGCTGGCCAGGGGGACGCACACCCTGCCTCATGGGGCTGCTCCGGCGGGCGTCGCGCCATTTCGCCAGGCGACGATCTCGCCGATGACGATCAGCGCCGGCGATTTGATGTTGTCGCGCCGCGTCGCCTCGACGATGCCCGCCACGTCCGAAACCAGCACCTTCTCCTCAGGCGTCGAGGCGGCGTGGATCACCGCCGCCGGAGTACGCGCCGGCAGGCCGCCGGCCAGCAACTGGTCGCGGATCAGCGGCAGATTGCCCAGCCCCATATAGATGACAATGGGCTGGCCGGTCTTCGCCAGCGCCGCCCAGTCCGGGCCCTCGCCAGGAACCGGCGGCTCGGCCGCATGGCCTGTTGCCAGGGTGATCGCCTGGCTGACGCCGCGCAGCGTCGCCGGAATGCCGGCGCCGGCCAGAGCCGCCAGCCCGGAGGTGAGGCCAGGCAGGAACCGGAACGGCACGCCCGCGCCAGCCAGGGCCCGCGCTTCCTCGCCGCCGCGGCCGAATACGTTGGGATCGCCGCCCTTGAGCCGCAGCACCCGTTTGCCTTCGCCGGCAAGGCGGATGAGCAGGGCGTTGATGTCAGTCTGCGCCGCCGAGCGCACGCCGGCGCGCTTGCCGACGTAGTGCTTCTCGGCCTCCGGCGCCGCCAGCAGCAGGTCCGGGTTGACCAAAGCGTCGTAAACCACGGCGTCGGCCTTCGCCAGCGCCGCAATGACGCCCAGCGTCAGGCATTCCAGCGAGCCGGGGCCGGCGCCGGCCAGCCACACCTCGCCAGGAGCGAAGCCGCTGGCTTCGGCCATTGGCAACGGCGCATGAGCCAGGCGCATCAGGGCTTCCGCCGCCAGGGCGGGGAGGCTTTCGCCGGTTTGACCGGGCGACATGGGACGGTCAGCGCTCATGACGGCTCACCGCTTTCCACCTCGCGCCGCGCCAGCGGCTGGTTATGGGCGTCCCGGCCGCGAAAACGGCGCTGGTAATCCACGTCATACAGGGCGCTTTCCTGAAAACCGACGGCGGCGAGGCCGGGGCCGACGAACACCAGCGCGGTGCGCTCCGCCGGCGCCTCGGCCATCCGTCCGGCGATATCGGCCAGGGTTCCGCGAATGACGCGCTCATCCGGGCAGGTGGCCCGCACCACCACAGCGACCGGGCACGTCGGCCCGTACAGCGGCGTCAGTTCGGCGATGATCTGGTCGAGGGCGTGGATGGCCAGATGAATCGCCAGGGTGGCCCCGGTCTGGCCGAAGCCAGTCAGGGTTTCGCCCGCCGGCATCGGCGAGGCGCGGCCGGAAACCCGGGTCAGCACCAGCGACTGGGCGATGGCCGGAATGGTCAGCTCGCGCCCCAGGGCGGCGGCGGCCCCGGCAAAGGCCGGCACCCCCGGCGTCATCGTCCAGGCGATGCCCAGCCGGTCGAGCCGGCGCGTCTGCTCGGCCACGGCGCTCCAGATCGACAGATCGCCGGAATGCAGCCGGGCCACATCCTGGCCGTGCGCCGTGGCGGCGATGTATTCTTCCTCAATCTCATCCAGCGACAGTGGCGCCGTGTCGACCAGCCGCGCCTCCGGCGGGCAATATTGCAGCAGTTCCGCCGGCACGATGGAGCCGGCGTACAGGCAAACCTGGCAGCGCCCCAGCAGGTCGCGTCCGCGAACGGTGATGAGATCGGCGGCGCCAGGCCCGGCGCCAATGAAGTGGACGGTCATTGCTGATCCAGATGGTCAAATGTTTTTAGAATCAATGATGTGTTGCTGAACTGCACGCGCACTGCCGGTGCGCCCTGTGATTTCGCGTCATTCACGGCGATGGCGCAGGTGGCCGTGGGGCTGGCGCTGCGCGGGCCGAGCAGACGGGCGCCGTCTGGCCCGGCGACGGCGAGGGCCGCCGCCTCGCTGGCCGAGGGCAGGCCAGTGGCGGCCAGCGACGCGCCCGAGCGGGTGAGGCAGGCGCCGGCCATCGCCGCCAGCGCGGCCGGGTCGGCGACGACAAGCGGCAGTCCGAGCCGGGTCGCCGCCGCCTGGATGGCCGGATGGTCCGCCCTGGCCGGGATGCAGGCGAGGGCGCTGAGATCCGCTGCTTGCAGGCTGTCGCGCGTCAGCGCCTGACCGATCACAGCCAGAATATCGTCGACGCTGGCCGAGGCGCGGCAGCCCAGGCCCGCAATACAGACGCTGGCGATGCAGGCGACGTTATGCTCCGTGGGTTCACGCGCGCTCATGGCTTGCTCCAGCGCCATTGCACGATTGGCATGGCGACGCGCCAGCCGGTCAGGCCGCCAACCGGCGCGGCGCGAGCCACCGCCAGCGAGATCAGGTCGCCGCCATGGCGCTGGCGCATGGTCGTGAGCAGCGCCTGGGTTTCCAGCGTCACCGCATTGATCACCAGCCGACCACCGGGCTTCAGCGCGGCGCGGGCGGCGTCCACGACGGCTTCACGGGCGCCGCCGCCAATGAAAATGGCGTCCGGCTGCGGCAGACCAGCGAAAGCCTCCGGGGCCGCGCCGGCGCGCAGGTCGAGGCGGGGGACGCCGAGACGCGCCGCATTGGCGCGGGCGCGTTCGGCCCGCGCGGCGTCCTGCTCGATGGCGATGGCGCGCATGGCTGGCGACAGCCGCAGCCATTCGATGCCGATCGAACCGGAGCCGGCGCCGACGTCCCACAGCAGTTGCCCTGGCAGCGGCGCCAGGGCGGCCAAAGTGACGGCGCGCACCTCGCGCTTGGTGATCTGGCCGTCGTGATCGAAGAAACTGTCATCGAGCCCGGAGCCCAGCGGCGCGGGCTGTGCTTCCGACGTCTTTGGCGAGGCGTGCTGTTCAGCTGAAACGCCGTCCGCTGCGCCGGAACGTTCCGTCGCGCGCAACTCCAGCGCCAGCACGTTCAGCGGATCGAACAGCGCGTCGCCCATGGCCCCGGCTGTGGTCGCCGTGGCCCGCTCTCGGGAACCGCCCAGCGCTTCCAGCACCCACGCGCCGGAAGCTCCGAAGCCTGAATCATCCAGCATCCGCGCCAGCCGGGCCGGCGCCGCGCCGTCGCTGGTCAGAACCAGCAGCCGCATTCCTGGAAACAGATGGGCGCGCAGCGCGTCTTCGTCGCGGCCATGCAGCGAGAGCAGGGTCACGTCCTGCAGCGCCCAGCCAAGTCGCGCGGCGGCGAGGCTGAACGACGACGGCGCTGGCCACACCTTCATTTCGGCGATGGGCACGTGGCGGGCGAGGGTGACGCCAACGCCGTAATGCATGGGGTCGCCGGAGGCGAGCACGCACACCGGCGCGCCGCGTCGCGCCATCACGGCGGCGAGGCCCGCGTCGAATGGCGTCGGCCATGGGCAGGCTTCGCCGGTGATCGCCGCCGCCGCCAGCTCCAGATGGCGGTGGCCGCCGAACACCGCCTGGGCGTCGCTGATGGCCCGGCGGGCGCCGGCGCCGAGGCCATCCAGCCCATCCTCGCCAAGCCCGACCACATGCAGCCAGGGGCGGGGGGCGTGCTGACCTGACGCGTCCATGATGCTTGCGACGCTGACGATGCTTGCGCCGCTGATGGCGCCGGCGGCGCTTGCAACTTCTGCCCGCCCGTCGTTACTGGACGCCATCATGACCTCCAGCCAGCCCGACGCCCCGATGCATGTTCTGATATTGGGCGGCGCCGCCGACGCTCGCGCCCTGATGCGCGCCTTGCAGACACAGACGGATCTGCCGCTCAGCGTGACGCTGTCGCTCGCCGGCCGCACCCGCAACCCGCCGCCGCCGCTGGCCGGCCCCGTCGCCGTGAACCAGCGCGTCGGTGGTTTCGGCGGGGTCGGCGGGCTGGCGGCGTTCATCCGCGATCAGCGCGTCGCCTGTATCGTCAACGCCACCCATCCCTTCGCCGCGCGCATGGCGGCCAACGCCGTCGAGGCCGCAGCGTTGACCGGAACGCCGCTGTTGCGGCTGGTCCGCCCGGCCTGGGCCCCCGGGCCCGGCGATGACTGGCGCCATGTGGCCGACATCACAGCAGCCGTCGCGGCCCTTGGCGAAGTCCCGCGCCGGGTGTTCCTCACCATCGGCCGGCAGAACCTCGCCGCCTTCATGGCCGCGCCGCAACACGCCTATCTGGCCCGCACCATCGAGGCGGCCGACGCCGGCGTGCGCCTGCCCCATGTCGCCTGGCTGCAGGCGCGCGGTCCGTTCAGTCTGGACGACGAAAAGCAATTGCTCATCGACCATCGCATCGACCTGCTGGTGACCAAGAACAGTGGCGGCGACGACGCCGCAGCCAAGCTGGCGGCGGCGCGGGCGCTCGGCGTGCCGGTTGTCATGGTCGACCGTCCAGCGTCGCCCGGCGGCGGTCTCACGACGCCGTCCTCCGCTGAAGCTCTGGCATGGCTGCGGCAGATCTGGCTGGGGCGCATGGCCGGCCATGCTCATGACGGCGAGCCCTGCGGCAGCGAACCTTCTGACAGCGAACCTTGGGTGACATCCGGGCCTGCGCCCGTCGCAGAGCGCGGCGCATAGACCAGCGGCGCCCGGCCGTCGCGGGTGATCAACCGCGTTTCGGGCGAGCCGATGATGATGCAGGTGGCCATGTCGGCCATGTCGGACCGGGCCTCGGCCAGCGGGACGATCGCCACCCGCTCGTCGGGCCGGCCGGCGGCGCGGCCGAACACGACGGGCGTCCGCGCCGGCAGGATGTCGCGCAGGATGTCGAAAGCCTGGCCCAGTTGCCACGGGCGCGCCTTGCTCACCGGGTTGTACAGGGCGATGACCAGGCCGGCGCCGGCCACGGCGCGCAGCCGGGCCGCGATCAGCTCCCACGGCTTCAGATTGTCCGACAGGGAGATGGCGCAGAAATCATGGCCGAGCGGCGCGCCGACGCAGGCGGCCATCGCCAGCATGGCGGCGACGCCGGGCACGATGGCGATGTCCAACGCCCGCCATTCCGCCGGGCCGTGATCGATGGCCTCACAGATCGCAGCCGCCATGGCGAACACGCCAGCGTCGCCGCCGGAGACCACCGCCACCTCGCGGCCGTCCATGGCCAAGGCCAGCGCTGCTTTGGCGCGGGCCAGCTCCTCGCGATTGTCAGAGGCGTGGCGGCGCTGGTGCGGGCCGAGCGTCAACCGCTCCACATAAGGAAAATAGCCGAAGAAATCCGTCGCCCGCTCCACCGCGTTGCGCGCCTCAGGTGTCATCTGCTCCGGACTGCCCGGGCCGAGGCCGATGACGGTGAGGCGGCCGGTGAAAGCAACGCCGTTACGGGAAGCGTCGCCGCTCATGGCCGGGCGCTCCAGCCTGGCGTCAGCACCAGCGACAGATAGGGCGCGGCGTCGCCGGCAACCTCGCACAGCGGCAGGGTGCGGCCGGCGTCCATGGTGCCGCGCTCCACATAAATCGCGCCCTCCAGCCGCCCGGCCTGGGCCAGCGCGCGGCGGATGCGGCCGAGGTTGCGGCCAACCTTCATGATCACCGCCGCGTCGGCGTCGGCGAGGCGGCGCGCCAGCTCCGCTTCCTCCATGGTGCCAGGCAGCACCATCAGCACGTCCTCGCCCTGGGCCAGCGGCAGGCCCACCGCCGACCAGCAGCCAGACATGGCGGTAATGCCGGGAATGACCTCGGTGGGGTAGCGCGTCGCCAGCCGCACATGCAGGTGCATGTAGGAGCCGTAGAACAGCGGGTCGCCCTCGCTCAGCACGCAGACCGAACGGCCGGCGTCGAGGTGCGCCGCCACGGCCGCGGCGGATTCCTCGTAGAAACCGGTGATGGCGTCCCGGTAAGCGTCGCTGCGGTGCGGCAGCTCGGTGGTGACCGGATAGAGCAGCGGCAGCTCGATCACCTCCGGGCGCAGATGCGCCTGGGCGATGGCGCGGGCGTTGCTGGCGGCCCCGCGCTTGGCGAAATGCGCCACCACGTCGGCGGCGGCAAGGGCGCGCACCGCCTTCAGGGTCATCAGCTCCGGGTCGCCGGGGCCGGTGCCAACGCCGGTGAGGCGGCCGCTCGCCGTTCCGTTCATGGTTCCCGCTTTCATATTCCGATCCTCGCCAGAGCGTTGATGGCGGCGGCGGTCATGGCGCTGCCGCCCATGCGCCCGGCCACGGTGGCGAAGGCCAGATCGGCGCGCTGCGCCAGCGCCGCTTTCGATTCCACCGCGCCGACGAAGCCCACCGGCATGCCGATGACCGCCGCCGGGCGCGGCGCGCCGGCGTCGATCATGTCCAGCAGATAAAACAGCGCCGTCGGCGCATTGCCGATGGCGACCACCGCCCCCTCCAGCCGGTCGCGCCACAGCTCAAGCGCCGCCGCCGAGCGGGTGTTGCCAAGCTTTTGCGCCAGCTCAGGCGTGCGCGGATCGCGCAGGGTGCAGATCACCTCGTTCCTTGCCGGCAGGCGGGCGCGGGTGACGCCGTGCGCTACCATTTCCGCGTCGCACAGGATGGGCGCGCCGTTCTGCAGCGCGGCCCGGGCCGCCGTCTCGAAGCCGGGGGAGAAGATGAAATGCCGCGCCGCGTCGACCACGCCGCAGGCGTGGATCATCCGCACCGCGACGTCGGCCTCGCCGCCGCTGAAACGGGTGAGGTCCGCTTCGCGCCGGATAATGGCGAACGACTGTTCGTAGATGGCGGCGCCATCCTTGATATAGGTCTGGGTGGTCATGGCCGGTTTTTCAGAGCGTCGGGCGTCGGATCGGGTGCGTCGCCACGGGTGTGGCGCGCGCCCAGGATATGAAGCACCCGGGACAATTGTGAAAGATGTGCGGAGGCAGTTTCCAGGGTGAGAGCCCTGTCCCGCTCCGCGTGCGGATGACTGGCGAATACGCCTGTCACGACGGCTGCGCCCACGGGCATGTCGAGCGGCGTGACGTTGCGCGATGGCGCGCCGCACCGCTTGCCGCAGCCGGAGACGTGCAATTGCTGGCCAGGCGCTACGGCTGCGTCCAGCGTCGCCCTATGGTCGCGCGCCAGGTCCGCCGCCAGCGGGCGGGTGGCGACAGCGGCGGAGGCGCAAAGCGGCGCGCCGGCGCAGACTGAAATCCGCAACCGCAGATCGTCGGCCCGGCGGATGAAGCCGAGATCGTCGGCGATTTGCCGCAAACGCGTCTGCGCGGCTGCATCGAGGCCCATCAACAACAGGCCGCGCTCCGGCGCGAAGCGGACCGGCGCCTGCGGAAACGCCGCCGCGAGTTGCCTGAGGGCGACGCTGTCGGTGGCGCCGAACGGCGGCGTCAGGCCGATGGCGGGGCCATGAACTGTCGGAAAAATGCCGACCGGAATAATGGCGGGTTGCGCCGGAACCGGATCGACGGGAACCAGCCCGGCGCAAACCCCGTCGGCGATCTCCGCCGCCACGTCGCGCATGCGGGCGTCTGGCCCCAGCGCCGCGATCGCCGCCAGCATGTCCAGCGCCGCGCTGGCGATCGCCGTTTCATCGCCGCGGAACGCCCGACGCGTCCCGGTGGCCAGGCTCAGCATCATCGCCCAGCGCGACGCATCGACCGCCAGCAGACGGATATCGGCTTTCAGCGCCGAGAGGCCGAACTGGCCGCCGCTGTCCACGGTCACCGAGACTTTCGGACCGAGCAGCGGCGCGAGCGCCGAGCCGTTCACCGCGCCAGCAATCCGCGCCGCCAGCGGCCGTGGATCACAGCGCTCCAGCGGGTCGACGCCCGCCAGCGCGTTGACGTCCACGGCGAGGCCCTGGCGGGCCATGACGCCGCTGGCGGCTGCGTCCATCGCCAGCGCTTCGGCGCTCGCCGTCGTCAGGCCGCGAATCTGCACCGCGCCGCGCATGGTGATTTCGATCAGGCCGTTGCCATGACGCGCCGCGGCTTCCGCCAGCGCGGCCAGTTGCGCCATGCTGAGGTCGCCGTCGCGCGGCGTCAGCCGGGCCAGCAGGCCATCGCCGGTCTGCATCGGCGTCGCCAGGCTGGGGCAGGCGCCCCGTCGCCAGCCGCCGTTCTGGCAGCCGTCGTCTGGCCTGGCGTCTGTTGGCAGGCGTGAGCCGCCGGTCACGACGCCGCCTCCGTCATGGGCTGGGTTTCCGCCATCAGCGCCGCCAGATCGCCGTCGATGGAATTGCGACGCGGATGCCACAGGCCGCGCCGGCGCGCGTCAGCGAAACGGCGGGCGATCACCCGCACGGCGGCGGGGTTGTTGTGGCGCAGAAAATCCAGCACGGCCTCGTCGCCCAGATACGCGTCGTGCACCGCATCCAGCAGCGAGCCGGGCACGCAGCCGGTCGTCTCGGCGAACGCCACCAGCCGGTCGACGGTTTCGACCAGCTCCGAGGCGCCGCGTGGCCCGTGCCGCATCTGGCCGGCGATAAACGCCGGGTTCACGGCCCGGGCCCGCACCACGCGGGCGATGGCCGCCGCCAGCGAACGGGCGCGGGGGCTGGCCGGGTCGGTCGTGTCCAGCACCACGATGTCGGCGGGGCGAGCCTCGCCCGCATCGCGCGCCTGCAATGCCCGCGCCGCGGCGAAGCCGCCGATGAAGGCGACGTCGGCGGAGCCTTCCAGCAGGTCGCGGCCGGGATCGTCCTGGGGGTGCACGTGCACGTCAGCCGCCGCAACCCGCGCGGCGAAGGCGCCAGGAACAGCGACGCCGTCGCCGGCAAGGCCGCCATAGGCGTGCGACGCCGTTTCCAGATAGCGCTGGCCCAGCTCCGCGCGCGTCTCCCACTGGCTGCTGGCCAGCGCCTGCTCGACGCCGGCGCCATAGACGCCCGGCGCCGCGCCAAACACCCGCGCGGGCGCGCCGCCGGCCCGCACGCTGGCGGCCAGCGGGTTGTCTTCGTTGCTTTCCTCGCGCGTCGCCACCGCCGTCGTCGCGGCGTCGAGCAGGGCGATCTGGCCCGGGAACATGTCGCGGAACAGGCCGGAAATCCGCCATGACACGTCGACGCGCGGCCGGCCGAAACTGGCCGGCGGCAACACCTCGACGCCGGTGACTCGGCCGGTGGCGTGGTCCCAGTCCGGCCGGCAACCCATCAGCGCCAGCCCCATGGAGATTTCCTCGCCGCCGGTGCGCAGGCTGGCGCTGCCCCACAGGTCGATCACCAGGGCGCGCGGCCAGTCGCCGTGGCGCTGCAGATAGTCCAGCACCAGCTGTTCCGCCGCCGCCTTGCCCAGGCTGTAAGCCGTCGACGTCGGCATGGCGCGCGGGTCGACGGCGAACAGGTTGCGGCCGGTGGGCAACACGTCGGCGCGGCCGCGCGCCGGCGCTCCGGCCGGGCCGGGCGGGACGAAACGGCCGTCCAGCGCCGTGAGCAGCGCCGCGCTTTCTGCAAAAGCGCTGCCTGCGCGCTCCGGCGTCGCCCCATCGCTGGCGCGGCCGTAAACGTGCAGCCCGTTCTTGACCGGAAAATCCTTCAGGTCGCACAGCCAGGCGTCGATGCGCTGCAACGCTTCCACGGCGTCGCCGTCCACGTTGACTCCGGCTTCGCGCGCAAGGCCGCTGTCGCGGGCGGCGGCGACGATCTGCCCGGCCAGCAGGTCGCGGCGGCGCGGATCGAGGCTTTCGGCGCTGGCGTATTCGTCCACCAGCCGCTCAAGCTCCTGCATGGCCGGGGTGGTCCCGGCCGCGATCAGCGGCGGCGTCAGATGACCAAGGGTGAGGGCGCCGATGCGCCGCTTGGCTTGCGCCGCCTCGCCGGGATTGCTGACGATGAACGGATAGATCACCGGCAGCGAACCGAACACGATCTGAGGCCAGCAGGCGCCGGTGAGGGCGACGGTCTTGCCTGGCAGCCATTCCACCGCGCCATGGGCCCCCACATGCACCACGGCGTCCGCCTTGAGGGTGTGTTGCAGCCAGAAACCGAAGGCCAGCAGATTGTGGTGCGGCGGCAGGGCGCCGTCGTGATAGTCGGCGCGGCGGCTGTCGGCGTCGCCGCGATCAGGCGCCAGCGTCACCGTCGCCGCGCCGCACTGCACGGCGCGAAAGCCGAAATCTGGCGCATCCACGGCGGGCGGCGGGCCCCAGCGGTCGATGACCGCGGCGCGCGCGGCTTCCGGCAGGTCGCTGAAATGACCGAGGTAGTCGGCGGCGCTGAACGCTGGCTGCGGCCGCTCCAGCGCCAGCATCAGCGCGCGAGCGTCGGCGGGAATATCCGCGACCGCGTAACCGGCGCCGGCGAGGTCGGCCAGGATCGCGAGCGCGCTTTCCGGAGCGTCAAGGCCGACGGCGTAGCCGCTGCGGGCTTCGACGCCGGGGTAATCGGGAACCATCACCGCCACGCGCCGCGCCGCCGCTGGCATGCGTTGCAGGCGAATATGGGCGCAGATCCGGTCCGCTACGGCGGCGACCCGATCTGGCTCTGGAATGTTGCGCAGGGCTTCGCCGGCGCCATCGGACGCCGCGTCTCCGGGCGGGAGCGTGCCTTTAAAGGAAAGCACTCCCGCCAGCACCCGGCCATCCACCTCCGGCAGGGCCACGTGCATGGCGGTGTCGGCGGGCGTCAGCCCACGCTGGCCGTCGGCCCAGGCGCTGCGGCGGGTCGTCGCCACAATGGCCTGGAATACCGGAACGCCCAACTCCGCGAACAGGCTGGGGCCGTCGTCGGCGCCTGTGGCGGCGAAGGCGGTGGCGGTGACCAGCGCCGCCGGCCGCAATCGGGCGCAGGCGTCGCGCGCCGCCGCGCGTCCGGCGCTGTCGCGCAGGGAGGGCGCGAAAATCGGGGCCGGCTGCACGCCGCGCGCCTGCAACGCCGCCGCCAGCGCATCGATTGGCGCCGTGTCTTCCGCCAGCAGCATCGAGCGGTAGAACAATATGGCGACGCGCGGCTGCTCCAGGCCGGCTTCCGCGCAGAGGGCGTCGAGGGAGACGGCGCCGCGTCCGGGCAGATAACCGCCGGTCTGCGGCGTTACCCGCGCTTCGGCCACATCGATGGCGCGACCGGCGAGCCGCGCCATGTGGCGTGCGACGAGGCGCAGATTGTCGGGGCCGCCGGCGCGAAAGCAGTCCAGGATGGCGCGTCGCGTCGCGCTGTCGACGGTGGAAAGCTCCGCCAGCCGGTTGTCGTCGTCGCGATCCTCGCCCGGCAACAGCGCCAGGGCGACGCCGTGGCGACGCGCCGCCGCCGCGAGTTGCTCGCAGCCATAGCGCCACCAGTCGAGGCCGCCGAGAATCCGGGCGACCACGACCCGCGCCTTCGATCCCACCGCGTCGATCCACAGATCCACCGACATGGGATGGCGCAGATCGCGCAGGGGGACCAGCCGCAGGTCTGGCGTCAGTTCCGGCGTGGCGTCGCGCTCGGCCCGCCACGCGCGCTCCACCCCCGCCAGATCGCTGTCGCTGAACGACAGCACGGCCATCTCCGCCGGGCTCTGGCCCAGATCGACGGGAACCGCGAGGTCATCAAGTGATGACGATGTGCTGGCGAGGATGTGCATGCCGTGCGCTTTACGCCTTCAGGGCGGCCTCGACGGCGGTGCGGTCGAGGCCGTTCAGACCAATGACCACGAGGCGGGTGGCGGCGGCTTCGTCGGCCCGCCATGGCCGGTCGAAATAATGGCTGACGCGCGGGCCAGCCGCCTGCACCACCAGGCGCATCGGTTTGCCGGCGACGCGGGCAAAGCCCTTGATGCGCAGCACATTGTCAACGCCGGTCGCCGCCTGCACCCGCGCCGCCAGGTCTTCCGGCGACTGCGGATCGGCCAGATCGACGACGAAGCTGTCGAAATCGTCGTGCTCGTGGTCCAGTTCGTCGTCGTGATGGGTCTTGCGGCCTTCGATCTGGTCTTCCGCCGCATGGCCGAGGCCAATCAGCGCCACCGGGTCGACGTCGCCATTGGCGGCGGCGATGGTCTTCACGCCGGCCGCCACATGGGCGGCCACATGGGCGCGGGCCTTTTCAAGGCCGGCGGCGTCGATCAGGTCGGTGCGGGTCAGCACCACCAGGTCGGCGCAGGCGAGCTGGTCCTCGAATACTTCCTCCACCGGGTCGTCGTGGTCGAGCGATTCATCGGCGGCGCGCTGGGCGGCGAGCGCCTCCATGTCGTGCGCCACCTGGCCTTCCGCCAGCGCCGCCGCGTCGGCCACGGCGATCACCGCGTCGACGGTGACGCGGTTGCGGATTTCCGGCCAGTTGAACGCCTGCACCAGCGGCTTCGGCAGCGCCAGGCCAGACGTCTCGATCAGGATGTGATCGACCCCCTGGGGCAGGGCGAGGATGCGGTCGAGCGCCGGGGCGAAATCGTCGGCCACGGTGCAGCAGATGCAACCATTGGCCAGCTCGACGATGTTCTCGCCGGGGCACGAGGCGACGCCGCAGCTCTTCAGCAGTTCGCCGTCGATGCCCACGTCGCCGAATTCGTTGACGATCACCGCGAAGCGGCGGCCGTCCGCCTTCTCCAGCAGCGCGCGGATCAGCGTCGTCTTGCCGGCGCCGAGAAAGCCGGTGATGACGGTGCAGGGGACGCGCGTCTGGCCAGGACGGGCGGCGGAGGCGGCGCTCAGCGGAGCGTTCATGACATATCCTTTGCGGGAGAAGACAGCAGCGTCTGCATGTTGGGGATGCGGGCGATCATGCCGCGTTTCAGCGTTTCCGGTCGGGGGCGGAACGGCATCAGCCCGTCCACGGAGCCGGCCAGCAATTCGGCGCCGCGCAGCAGGTCGGGGCCGCTGTCGGGCTTCAGGTCGCCGAACACGTAGGTCCAGGCCGCGTCGCTGACGATGGCGGCGCTGAGGCCGCGCTTGCAATTGGAGAGGCAGGACACCCGGCGCACCGTAAAGCCCGAACCGCTGGCCGCCGCTTCCGCGCTGGCGCAAAGCGCCGCGCCGGGGCGCGGTTCGGCCGTGGGGTCCCCGGGCTGGCGGCAGGTTTCGCACACCACGATGACCACGCCATGCAGTGCGGCGACGGGTGGCGCGTCGACTGGCGGCGAACCGGAGGCGAGGTGGTCTTCGCTGGCGATGGAGCCTGGGGCCGCTGGCGAGGCCAGCGACGGAACGTGTTTGCTCACGCTGTTCTCCCTGCCCGGTAAACCCGCCGGACGACATGGTGAATCTGTGGCGAGGGCAGGTCTCCTGGCTCGCGGATCAAACGCCGGTCGCGTCGCCTTCCCAGGTTGCCCCAGTGGCCATGTGACGCCGGCTGTCCGCTTACAGTTGCGGGTACAGCAGCGGAATTGCGCGCAAAACCCGCATCGCCGGCCGGGCCGGCTTTGGGGGAGCGGCGCACCGCTTTCCCTTTTACTTCTTCCTGTGGGGAAGAAGACCATCGCTGCCGGCATCTAGTGTGGGCGGGCTTATTTTGTCAATGTGAGGGCTTTGGCCGGTGACGCGGTCCGGAGCGTTTTCCGACCATACGGAAACGTCTGGTCGATCAGAACGCGTTCAACACAGAAAGCTGGCGCGGTTTCCGGATCATGTTGACCGGAAACCGCCTGGATGGTCGCGCTCTGGCGCGGCAAGACCGGAACGGGAACACGCACGTGGAAAACGACGACGGGGCCAGGCCCGATAACGAGGCGCAGCGTCACAAGGACAAGATGGTTCGCCGCAAGGCGGTTCAGGACGCGGAGGTGGCCAGCAAGACCATTGAGAAGGGCCTGCTCATCGTCAACACCGGGCCAGGCAAGGGCAAATCCACCGCCGCCTTTGGCCTTGCCCTGCGCATGCTGGGGCATGGGCGCAAGGTGGGCGTGGTGCAGTTCATCAAGGGGGCGTGGAGCACCGGCGAGCAGACGGCGTTGCAGCGCTTCGGCGAGCTGGTGACCTGGCGCTCCATGGGCGAGGGCTTCACCTGGGAGACCCAGGATCGCGATCGCGACGTGGCGGCGGCGACCCGGGCCTGGGAGGCGGCCTGCGCCATGATGGACGATCCGGACAACAGCCTGGTCATCCTCGATGAGCTGAACATCGCCCTGCGCTACGACTACCTCGATCTGGCCGGCGTGGTCGCCCGCCTGCAGGCGCGGCGGCCCGACCTGCACGTGGTCGTCACCGGCCGCAACGCCAAACCGGAGCTGCTGGCCGCCGCCGATCTGGTGACGGAAATGGGCGCGGTGAAGCATCATTTCGCCGCCGGCGTGAAGGCGCAGCAGGGGGTGGAGTTCTGACTGGAGGGCGAATCCGGCCAAAGCCGCCGGACAGCCTAAAATTGCAGCGCCGCGCCCACGCCGTCGCTACCATGGGCGGATAACAGACGAAAAACGCCGGCGTGATGGCGATGAGCATTTTCCCGCACAGTGGACGCCGCCTTGGGGGAAATGCGGAAAATCAAAAAACTGGAGCAAATTCCGCGTCAGCGTGAGCGGATTTTGCGCCAGCCGGCTCAGGAGGGGGAAAGCCATGTCCAGAAACAGCATCATTCGCAGCGTGTTGTCAGCAGCCCTGTTCAGCGTCGCGCTGCCGCCGCTGGTCCAAGCGGCGCCCGCGCAGAATCCAGCGGCGCCCGCGCAGAATCCAGCGGCGCCCGCGCAACCCCAGGCTGCATCCGGGAAAACCCAGGCGTCAGCAGCGGATTTCAACAGTCGGGTGACGAAGCTGGTGGAGGACGATACGGCGCGCCTCACCGATATGTTCAAGGACATTCACCAGCATCCCGAACTGGGTTTCCAGGAGACGCGCACCGCCGCCATCGTGGCCAGGGAACTGAAGGCGCTGGGCTTTGAGGTGAAGGAGGGGATCGGCCAGACCGGCGTTGTCGGCATCCTGAAGAATGGCCCTGGTCCCATCGTCATGTACCGGGCCGACATGGACGCCAACGCGGTGAAGGAGGAAACCGGCCTGCCTTACGCCAGCAAGGTGACGGTGAAGCGCGGCGACGGCTCGGAGGCGCCGGCGGCGCACATGTGCGGCCACGACGCCCACGTCGCCTGGATGCTGGGCATGGCGAAGAACATGGTCGCCATGAAGGCGGACTGGAGCGGAACCCTGGTGCTGGTCGCCCAGCCGGCCGAGGAGCCGATCACCGGCGCCAAGGCGATGGTGGCGGACGGCATGTATGGCAAACATGGCGTGCCGAAGCCGGATTATTTCATCGGCCTGCACACCGCGCCGATCCCGGTCGGGGCCATCGCCAACGCGCCGGGGCCGCGCATGGCCGGCACGGACCAGCTCGACGTGGTGTTCAAGGGCGTCGGCGGCCACGGCTCGATGCCGCAGATGGCCCGCGATCCGGTGGTGATGGCCTCGATGGCGGTGCTGGGTTATCAGACCGTGGTCAGCCGCATGATCAATCCGCAGGAAATGGCGGTGATCACCGTCGGCTCCGTGCAGGCGGGCGCCGACAATAACGTCATTCCCGAAACCGCGCTGCTGAAGGCCAATCTGCGCTGGTACGATCCCGACGTGCGCGAGCAGTTGCTGAAGGGCATCAAGGCGGTGAACGCCGGCGTCGCCGCCACATACGCCGCGCCAGGCGCTGATCCGACCATCACCATGAAGGGTGGGGCGACGCCGCTGATCAATGACAAGAAACTCTCGGAGCGTCTCGCCGCCGCGCTCAGGCCGGCCATCGGCGAAAAAGCCGTGATCACCAACATGCCGCGCGCCAACGGCTCGGAAGACTTCCACCACCTGCTCGGTGAGTTCACCGACGTGCCGCTGAACTACACCTTCGTCGGCGTCGCCGACCCCGGCGTGTTCACCAGGGCGGTGAAGGAGGGCAAGAAGTTCCCCTACATGAACCATAATCCGAATTTCATCGTCGACCTGAAGGCGATCCCGTTCGGAACCCGCGTGGCGACGCTGTCGGCGCTTGAGTTGCTGGCAAAGCCGTCTGGCCAGAAAGCCGCCGCAGGCAGGCCAGCTGAATGATACGGGCGGCGGATCTGTGGGGCGGCGGCCGACCGCCGCCAGCCATTCTGGCCGGGCGCCGCGCATGACGCCGGCAACGGATAAATCACTGTAACTGTTTGGGAGATAATCCCTTAGTCGCGCCATGGACAAAGGCTGGCGGCGACGGGCGGCGGCGATTGGTTCTGAATGCAACGATTTATGCGTCCAGACCTCTTGCGGACGCCCGCAAACTGCGCTCCATATCCGCTGGCGCTGCCCGTGGGAGGCCAGCCGGACGTTTCTGACGACGGTGTGGAGGGAGGGCGACGCGCATCGCCAGGGATCGGGACGCAGACGCCCGGCCATGGCGCCATCTGGCGGAACCGTCGCCATTCAGGTTGCGACCGGGCCGCGGGCCTGGAAATCCGTTTCGCACGGATTTGTCCAGGCAGACCAGGCAGAATACGGGCGCCCAGCCGGCGCCATCAGTTGTTGAGAGGGGACACCATGGACAGACGGACATTCCTGCTTGCCGGCGCGGGCGCGCTTGGCGCTGGCTTCACGCTGCGCGGCGCGCCGGCGATCGCTGCTGGAGCCAAGAAATATGACAAGGGCGCCAGCGACACCGAGATCCGTCTCGGCCAGACCATCCCCTACAGCGGCGCCGGCTCGGTCTATGGCGCCGTGGGCCTCGCCCAGGCGGCCTATTTCAATGAGCTGAACGAGAAGGGCGGCGTTAACGGCCGCAAGATCAAGTTCATCTCGCTTGACGACGCCTACAGCCCGCCGAAGACCATGGAGGCGACCCGCCGCCTGGTGGAGCAGGAAGAAGTGCTCGGCCTGTTCGGCTCGCTTGGCACCGCGACCCAGGCGTCGGTGCAGAAATATCTGAACAGCAAGAAGATTCCGCAGCTGCTGCTGAACGCCGGCGCGCCGCGCTGGAATGACCCGAAGAACTTCCCGTGGACCACGCCGGGCCTGCCGCTCTACAATATCGAAGCGGCCATTCTGGCCAACTACACGGTGAAGGTGAAGCCGGGCGCCAAGGTCGCCGCCCTTTACCAGAACGACGAATTTGGCCGTGACTATTTCCGCCTGTTCAAGGAAGCGCTGGGCAATCGCGGAACCATCGTCGCCGAAGCTCACTACGATCTGACCGACCCGACGGTCGATTCGCAGATGCTGAAGCTGGCGCAATCGGGCGCTGACGTGTTCTACAACTGCGCCTCCGGCAAGTTCGCCTCGCTGGCCATCCGCAAGGCGCACGAGCTGAAGTGGAATGTGCTGCAGCTGCTGATCAGCACCTCCAACGCCACCTCAATCCTCAACGCCGCCGGCAAGGACGCCATCCAGGGCATTGTCTCGCCGCAATACGTCAAGGACATCGGCGGCAAGCGCTGGGCGCAGGATCCTGACGTTGTGGCTTACCAGGCGCTGCGGGCCAGGCGCCTGCCCAACATCACCCCGGACAACAACACCGCCTTCCTCGGCTACGGCGTGGCGGTGCTGATGCACAAGGTGCTGGAGCGTTGCGGCGACGAGCTGACCCACGAGAACCTGCTGCGTCAGGCCACCAACCTGAAGGGCATGACGACGCCGGCCCTGCTGCCGGGCATCACCTACGGCATCACGCCCGAGGATTACTCGCCCTTCAATGAGTTGATCATGGGCACCTACAAGGGCGACGAGTGGGACCTGGCCGACAAGCCCACGTCCGCCAGGGGCTGAGCGCTGGCGGGTCAACCCTGACTGAAACCACCTGGACGGGACAGTTTGTGTCCCGTCCGCGCGGGCGCGCCTGGGCGCGTTCAGCAATGTGGGCGCCAGACAATGCGTCCAGTCTGAAAGTTGGCGCGCCAGACATCCGGCGCCGGCGTTTTCGCCGGCGCCTTGCGACATCACAAGGGCAGGAAACTGCAAATGAATATCGAGTTCGGACCGGAGCTTGAGAGCTTCCGGCAGGAAGTCGCGGCGTTTCTCGACGTCGCGCCGACCCCGGCCATTCGCGAAGCCGGCAAAAAGACCACCAGCGTGTTCGCCCCCTTCGAGCAGGTGATGGCGTGGCATAAAATTCTGCACGCCAAGGGCTGGGCGGCGCCGGCGTGGCCGAAGCAATACGGCGGCACCGGCTGGAGCGTCGAGCAGCGCTACATCTTTGCTGAGGAATGCCGCAAGCGCGAGCTGCCGCCGCTGCTGCCGAACGGCTTGCAGATGGTCGGCCCGATGCTGATCGAGCTTGGCTCCGAGGAGCAGAAGCGCAAGCACCTGCCGGGCATCCTCGCTGGCGAGGACTACTGGACCCAGGGCTATTCCGAGCCCAACGCCGGCTCCGATCTGGCCTCGCTGCAGTGCTCCGCCGTTTCGGACGGCGACGACTACATCATCAATGGCTCCAAGATCTGGACCACCCTGGCGCACCATTCCAACCGCATGTTCATGCTGGTGCGCACCAGCAAGACCGGCAAGAAGCAGGAGGGCATCACCTTCCTTCTGCTTGAGCGCACCGACTATCCGGGCATGGAAATCCGCCCGATCATCGGCCTCGACGGCTTCCCGGAGCAGTGCGAAGTGTTCTTCGACAACGTGCGCGTGCCGAAATCCGGCCGCGTCGGCGCGGAGAACGACGGCTGGTCCGTGGCCAAGCACCTGCTGAAGCACGAGCGCGGTGGTTCGGCCGCCAGCCCGGCCATGCTGCACGCCATCGACCGCATCCGCCATACGGCGCAGCAGACGCCATCGCCGTTCGGCGGCGTGCTGGCCGACGATCCGGTGTTCCAGCGCGATCTCGGCGAGCTTGAAGCTGACGTGATGTCCTGCCGCCATTTCGAGCAGCTGGCCATCAGCGGTCACCCGATGGCCCGCGACGCGGCTTATCCGTCGGTGAACAAGACGATGAACTCGGAGCTGTCGCAGCGCATCTCGATCATGATGACCCGCGTCTCCGGCATCGAAACCGTCCCGCAGCAGCTTGAGGCGCTGGTGGTCGGCTCGAACGTGGCGCCGCTGGGCGACGACTTCGACCTGATCGCCATGCCGTATTATCTCAACACCCGCGCGACCTCGATCTACGCCGGCTCCAATGAAGTGCAGCGCGACCTGATCGCCCGCACGGTGCTGGCCGCCAATCGGTGAGGACTGGAACATGGATTTCAATTTCACCGAAGAGCAGGTGATGCTGCGCGACGGCGTCGCGCGCTATCTCGACCGCAACTATGACTTCGACGCCCGCCAGGGCCTGCTGCGCTCGGGCGCGGCTTGGTCGAAGGAAACGTGGAGCCAGTTTGCCGAACTCGGCGTTCTGGCCCTGCCGTTTCCGGAGGAGGTCGGCGGCCTCGGCGGCTCGGCCGCCACGCTGGTTCCGGTCGCTGAAACCTGCGGCGAGCATCTGACCGTCGAACCGCTGGCCTTCGCCCTGGCGCTCGCCGGCGGCGCCCTGGTTGCGGCTGGCGACAACGCGGGCGCCCGCGCCCGCCTGGCGGATCTCGCCAGCGGCGCCAGCATCGGCGCCTTCGCTTATGACGAGGGTCGCGGTCTCGCCGCTCCGGCTCAGATCGCCTTGGCGGCCACGGCGTCTGGAGACGGCGTGACGCTGAATGGCGAGAAGCGGCTGGTGTTTGGGGCGGCGCAGGCCGATTTCCTTGTCGTCGCCGCCCGCGTCGCCGGCAAGGCGGGTGACGCAACCGGGCTGGCGCTGTTGCTGGTCGACCCGAAGACCGATGGCGTGACCTTTACGCCGTTCCGCACCCAGGACGGCCGCAGCGCCGCTCACGTGCGGTTCGACAATGTGAAGGTGGCCGGCGCCGACGTCCTCGTGCGCGACGCCCATGACGTGATCGTCCGGCTGGTCGCCGACGCCATCCTGTTGCTGGCGGCGGAGGCCGTGGGCGCGATGAGCGCGATGATGCGCATCACCGGCGCCTACGCCACCACCCGCAAGCAGTTCGGCGTCGCCATTGGCACGTTCCAGGCTGTGGCCCACCGTCTGGCCGACATGAAAATCGCGCTCGCCAGGGCCCACGCCACGCTGACGTATTCGACGGCGCTGGCTGAAGCCGGCCGCCTGACGGCGCGCGATGTTTCTGTGCTGAAGGCCCAGGTCGGCAAGCTCGGCCGCGCCATCGCCGAGGCGGCGGTGCAGACTCACGGCGGCGTCGGCATGACCGACGAACTGTCGGTCGGCCATTATATGAAGCGCGTGCTGGCGTTCGAGTCGATGTTCGGCGCCGCCGACTATCACTTCCGCATGATCGGCAAGGCGGCGTGAGAGCGTTCGCCGCCTGACAGGCGGCAGCGCAGCTCCCGGCGCACCACGGCGACAGGCAGGGGCTGGGTCAGCGGACTCCCGCCCCTGTTTTTTCGACCCTTCCGCGAAAAGCGCCGGGCCCGCGTCTGGTTCAGGTCGATCCGGGTCGGGCTCTACAACTGGGCTGAGGCAGTCATGACGCCGGTCGCCCGCCTTGCCACAGACGAAGCCGCGGCTATTTTTGACGAAGGCTTCAGTGCGAGATCATCCACGGCCGCGCGGTTGGGAAGCTTTTGGAGCCATCCGGGCGATGCAGGGTCTTGCGCGGCGCGAGCGTCTTGCCGCTGCAGCAGGAGCAACCGGCGCCGTGCTTGCGGGCGCCCGCTCCGGTCGGTCCGTCCTTTGACAGGCGGCGCGGCGCGTGGGCGCTGCGTTCGTTGGTCTCGCAGGCGAAGCGGCGCTCGCCGCTCATGCCAGAGAGCATTGGCGTGCTGATGAAGGCGCGCGGGCTTTCAGCGCCGCAATCCGGGCAGGCGCTTGGGTCGGCGTAACGGGCCATGCTGGTGAAGGCCACGAACGGGCCGCAGGCGGCGCATTCATAATCATAGGACGGCATGGCGGTCTCCGGATGACAGGCTCTGGACGTCATGGCGTCCGGTCGGGTTGGTTTTCTGCGCGGCTCCGACGGCAGGCGCCGCGCCATTGTTCAGTGTGAGGGCGGAAGCACGACCTCCGCCCCCTGGCCAAGCCGGCGGTTACAGGTCTGGCGCCAGCGGCACGTCCACCGAGCCGTCCA
Source organism: Camelimonas fluminis (assembly GCF_014656355.1). GTDB lineage: Bacteria > Pseudomonadota > Alphaproteobacteria > Rhizobiales > Beijerinckiaceae > Camelimonas > Camelimonas fluminis. Next base: position 247,593 of record NZ_BNCG01000002.1, on the reverse strand, counting down.
CCAGCTTCCGCGGGCCATCGGGGCCGGGCATCAGGTCGCCCTCGAAGATGTCGGTCGGCAGCCACAGGGTGGCGCAGGCGTTGGGCACATCGACCACGCCGGAGATGTGGCCCTGCACCGGCGCGGTTCCGAGAATGGCGTAGGCCTGGGCGCCCGAGTAACCGAACTTCTTCAGATATTCGATGGCGTTGAGGCAGGCCTGGCGATAGGCGACGTTGACGTCGAGGTAATATTGCGCGCCGGCGTCATCCACCGAGATGCCCTCGAAGATCAGGTAGTCATCATACTTCGGCGCGATCGGCGAGGGGCGGAAGATCGGGTTGCGGACGCCATACCTGCTCATGCCGTCCTTGATCAGCGACACCTTGATGTGCAGCCAGCCGGCCATCTCGATGGCGCCGCAGAAGGTGATTTCGCCGTCGCCCTGGGAGAAGTGCAGGTCGCCCATGGAGAGGCCGGCGCCGGGCACATAGACCGGGAAATAGATCTTCGAGCCGCGCGACAGGTCCTTGATGTCGCAATTGCCGCCATGTTCGCGCGGCGGCACGGTGCGGGCGCCTTCCGCCGCCGCCCGGTCGCGCGCTTCGCCCTTCAGCGCCCCCATGTGGGCGGTCGGGCCGCCATCCGGCAGATTGACGAGGCCGGGCACGCGATCAGGGTTGGTGTCGAACAGGGCCTTCTCGCGGGTATTCCACGCATCCAGCATCTTGCGGTCCGGCAGGCAGCCGATCAGGCCCGGGTGGATCAGCCCGGCGTAGCGCACCCCCGGCACGTGGCGGGACTTCGTGAACATGCCCTCGAAGTCCCAGATCGACTTCTGCGCCTCGGGGAAATAGTCGGTGAGGAAGCCGCCGCCGTTCTTCTTCGAGAAGAAGCCGTTGAAGCCCCACTGCATCTCTTCCTTGGCGCCGATATCGAGAATATCAACCACCAGCAAATCGCCGGGCTCGGCGCCCTTCACGCCAATGGGACCGGAGAGATAGTGCACCTGCGGCAGCTCCACGTCGCGCACGTCCGCCGCGTCGTCGTTGTTCCGGATCTGGCCGCCGGTCCAGTCATAACACTCGATCTTGAAGTCATCGCCGGGCGCGACCCAGACATTGATCGGAATGTCCGGGTGCCAGCGGTTGTGCACGTTGGCGTTGCTGTGCGGGTTTGCCGACAGGTCTACGGAAATCAGGGTCTCGGCCATGGCGTCCTCGCTGTTGAAAAACAAGATAAAGGGAAGAATTCAGACGGACAGGAACCGCTCCACGGCGGCGGCGTCGACGTCGGCGCGCTGCGCTTCATGGACGAAGCGGCCGTTGTCGATGACGACGATGCGGTCGGCCACGTCGAGGGCGAACGACAGCACCTGTTCGGAAACCAGGATCGACAGGCCGCGCGCGTCGCGTAGCTGCTTCAGCGTGCGGGCCATGTCCTTGATGATCGACGGCTGGATGCCTTCGGTTGGCTCATCCAGCAGCAGGGTTTGCGGATTGGAGGCCAGCGCCCGGGCGATGGCGAGCTGCTGTTGCTGGCCGCCGGAGAGATTGCCGCCGCGCCGGCCGCGCATCTCCCACAGCACCGGGAACATGCTGTAGAGGTCCTGGGGAACGTCGCGGCGGCCGGTGACGGTCAGGCCGGTTTCGATGTTCTCCTGCACCGTAAGGGCGGAGAAGATCATCCGCCCCTGCGGTACATAGGCGACGCCGGCGGCGACGCGCCTGTGCGGCTTCAGCCCGTTGAGCGGCGCATCGGCCACCCGCATGTCGCCGTCCATGGCGGGGATGATGCCCATCAGCGTCTTCATCAGGGTCGACTTGCCCATGCCGTTGCGGCCCATCACCGCGACGATCTCGCCGGGCGCCAGTTCGAGGTCGAGCCCGTGCAGCACCTCCGACGCGCCGTAGCCGGATCTGAGGTTGGCGATCTTCAGCATGGCTGGCTCCTTTCCTGCGGCGATCCCTCGGGGACCCTGGCCGCGGCCTGCGGACGCAATTCGGGCGTCGGTTCGTTGCAGGTTCAATAAAATCAGATACTTGCCGTGGGATTCGTCGGCGGGCCCGGCGCGCCCGTCAGTGCCCCAGATAGACCTCGGCGACCTTGGGGTCGGCCTGAACGTGGGCCAGCGAACCTTCGGACAGCAGCTTGCCCTGATGCAGGACGGTGACGCGGGTGGCGATGTCCTCGACGAAGCTCATGTCGTGCTCGATGACGATGACGCTGCGGTCCTGGATGATGCGGTTGAGCAATTCGGCGGTCTTGCGTCGCTCCGCCACTGACATGCCGGCCACCGGCTCGTCCAGCATCAGCAGTTGCGGGTCCTGGATCAGCAGCATGCCGATCTCCAGCCACTGCTTCTGGCCGTGCGACAGCAACCCCGCCTTCTTCTCCAGCGCGCCGTCCAGGAAGATCTGCTCGGCGATCTCCCTGATGCGCGCCTTCACCGCCTCGTCTCGGCGGAAGGCGAGGGCGCCAAACACGCTCTGCCCCCTGGGGTAGCTGATCTCCAGGTTCTCGAACACGGTCAGATCCTCGTAGACGCTGGGCGTCTGGAACTTGCGGCCGACGCCGGCGTGGACGATCTGGTCCTCGCGCATCCGGCGCAGCTCCAGGCCCTTGAACTGGATGGAGCCGCCGGTGGCCTTCGTGCGCCCGCAGATCAGGTCGAGCACCGTGGTCTTGCCGGCGCCGTTGGGGCCGATGATCACCCGGCATTCGTTGGGGGCGATGTAGAGGTTGAGCCCGTCAACCGCCTTGAACCCGTCGAACGACACCGTCAGGCCCTCGACCGTGAGGATGAAGTGGGATGGCTCTTCAAACATGATGCGATCCTCCGGTCAGGGTTCACAGTGCGGCGCGGGCGGCGTCTGTCATGGGGGTTGCGGGCAAAGGATTTGCAGACAGGGCGTTCAGGGATGGGGCGCCCGGGCGGCGCCCTGCGGCGGGGTCGCGGGCCAGGGGGGCGGGCTCTGGCGCGCCGGGGGCGTTCGGGCTTGCCGGCGTCGTCGTCTTGCGGCGCAGCAGGCGGGCCAGCAGCGGTTCGATGCGGTCGACCCAGACCCCGGCGAGGCCGGACGGAAAGGCCATCACCACGGCGATGAACAGGGCGCCGAGGCCGAACAGCCACAGTTCGGGGAAGCTTTCAGAGAAGCTGGTGCGGGCCAGGTTGACCAGAAGCGCCCCATACACCGCGCCGATCACCGACAGGCGGCCGCCGACCGCGCAGAAGATCACCATCTCGATCGACGGCACGATGCCGACGATGGTCGGCGACATGAAGCCGACCTGCAGGGTGAACATCGCCCCACCGACGCTGGCGAAGGCCGCGCCGAGGCAGAAGACGAAGGTCTTGAACGCGGCGACGTCATAGCCGGAGAAGCGCACGCGGTCTTCCTGGTCGCGCATGGCGATCAGGATGCGGCCGAGCTTGCTGCGCTGCACGAACAGGGCGAGGGCGGCGGCAAGCAGCAGCAGGCCGGCGCAGACGAAATACAGCGTGATCCTGGCGCTGTCCGGACGGATGTCCCAGCCGTGCAGGGTGCGCAGGTCGGTGATGCCGTTGACGCCGCCGGTGTAGCCCTGCTGGCCGATGATCAGGATGGTGGCGATGGCGGCGATGGCCTGGGTGATGATGGCGAAATACACGCCGCCCACCCGCCGCCGGAACATGGCGGCGCCGATGATGAAGGCGAAGAGCACCGGCAGGGCGATGATGGCGAAGAGGGTGAAGGGCAGCGAGTGGAACGGCTCCCACCACAGCGGCAGCGCCTTCAACTGGTTCCAGTCCATGAAGTCGGGGATGCCGGGCGTCGACTGGATCTTCGTCGCCTCGGGCGTCGAGGCCTCCAGCTTCAGATACATGGCCATGGCGTAGCCGCCGAGGCCGAAGAACACGCCCTGGCCGAGGGAGAGGATGCCGCCCATGCCCCAGCACAGCACGAGGCCGATGGCGACGAAGGCGAAGCACAGATACTTGCCGAACAGATTGAGCCGGAAGGCGTCGAGGCCGAGCGGCAGCGCGACGAGCAGCAGGGCGGCGAGGATGGCGAGGCCGATGAGCTGGCGCCTCAGGCCTGGGTCGGATGCGGAAAGGAAGCGCATGGCGGTCTCCGGAACAGGCGTTCGGTGAATTTGGGATCCCGGGCGGCGGTCCGCGTCGTCCGGGAAGGGACTCATCTGCCGTTCACTTGCGCAGCTTGAGGGCGAACAGGCCCTGCGGGCGCAGCATCAGGATGACGACGACGGAGAGCAGCGTGAGCACCTTGGCCATGGAGCCGGAGAGGAAGAACTCAAGGATCGACTGCGCCTGGCTGATGGTGAAGGCGCTGGCGATGGTTCCAAGCAGGCTGGCCGCGCCGCCGAACACCACCACGAGGAAGGTGTCGACGATGTAGAGCTGGCCGGAGCTGGGGCCGGTGGAGCCGATCATGGTGAAAGCGGAGCCGGCCACGCCGGCGATGCCGCAGCCCACCGCGAAGGTCAGCCGGTCGGTGCGCCCGGTGTCAATGCCCACGGCGCCGGCCATCGTCCGGTTCTGCACCACGGCGCGCACCTGGCGGCCCCAGGACGAGCGGTACATCATCACGCCCACCGCGATGGAGATGGCCACTGCGATGCCCATCACCAGGACGCCATTGACCGGAACCTCGATCGCATCGGTCAGCTTCAGCGAACCCATCATCCATTCCGGCATGGTCACGCCGACTTCACGCGCCCCGAAAATGGTGCGGTAAAGCTGCTGCAGGATCAGCGACAGGCCCCAGGTGGCGAGCAGGGTGTCAAGCGGCCGCTTGTACAGGCGCCGGATCAGCGCCCACTCCACGAAGGCGCCCAATGCGCCGGCGACGAGGAACGCCGCGACCATGGCCACGGGGAAATAGACGTTGAACAGCGCGTGCGGCAGTTGGCCGAAGGCGCGCGACACCAGATAGGTGACATAGGCGCCGAGGATCATGAACTCCCCGTGCGCCATGTTGATCACGCCCATCTGGCCGTAGATGATCGCCAGACCCAGCGCCATCAGCACGAACACCGAGAACAGGATCAGGCCCGAAAAGCCCTGCATCGCGAAAATCGACGCCAGTTCGGACAGGCTGTATTCACCAAACATCTTCCGTCCCCTTGTTCCGTCCCCCGGCATTGGCGAGACGCGCCGGCCGGGCGATGCTCCGGCCTGGCGGTGCATGAGGTGGCGGCGCCGATCAGACCGGCGCGCACGGGCGCTTACTGGTAGCCGGCCGGGAAGGGGTTGGGCTCGATCAGATCCTTCGTTTCGAACACCACCTCGTACTGGCCATTCTCCAGCGCCTTGCCGACGCGGGTTTTCGACCAGAGGTGGTGGTTCTTGTGGATCTTGATCACGCCTTCCGGCGCATTGGTCATCTCAAGGCCCGGCGAGGCGGCGCGCACCTTGTCGACATCGAAGGATCCGGCCTTCTCCACCGCCATCTTCCACAGCCACGGGCCGAGATAGGCGGCCTGGGTGACGTCGCCGATCACCATGTCCTGGCCCCACATCTTCCTGAACGCCGCGACGAAGTCCTTGTTGGCCGGGTTGTCGATGCTCTGGAAGTACTTCATGCAGGCGTAGGCGCCCTTGACGTTCTCGCCGCCGATGCCGCGGATCTCGTCCTCGGTCACCGAGATGGTCAGGATGATTGGCTTCTCCTTCGCCGGATCGATGCCGGCGGCGATCAGCTGCTTGTAGAACGACACATTGGAGCCGCCGACGACCACGGCGTAGATCACGTCCGGCTTGCGCAGCTTGATCTTGTTGATAACGCTGTTGAACTGGGTGTGGCCGAGCGGATAATACTCCTCGCCCACAACCTTCAGGCCCAACTTGTCTTCGATGTGCTTGCGGGCGATCTTGTTTGAGGTGCGCGGCCAGATGTAGTCGGAGCCCAGCAGGTAAAACGTCTTGGCGCCCTTGGTCTTTGTCACCCAGTCGAGGCCGGCGATAATCTGCTGGGTCGCCTCCTGACCGGTGTAGAAGACGTTCGGCGACTCCTCCAGGCCCTCATAAAATGTGGGGTAGTAGAGCAGGCCGTTGTTCTGCTCGAACACCGGCAGCACCGCCTTGCGCGAGGCCGAGGTCCAGCAGCCCATCACCGCCGGAACCTTGTCGTTGACCAGCAGCTTGCGCGCCTTCTCGGCGAAGGTCGGCCAGTCCGAGGCGCCGTCTTCCTGAATGAACCTGATCTGCCGGCCGAGGACGCCGCCCTGGGCGTTGATCTGCTCGATGGCCAGCTTCTCGGCCTGCACTGAGCCGATCTCGGAGATGGCCATGGTGCCGGTGACCGAGTGCAGGATGCCGACGGTGGCCTCCTTGTCGGTGACGTTGAGGCCGGTCGTGTTGATCTTCGCCGTCGGGAAATCCTGGGCCCGCAGGTTCTTCGGCATGAACAGGGCGGCGCCAAGCGCGGCGCCGCCGAACATCATGGCGCGACGCGAGGGACGGAAGGTTTCGTCGGTCATGGAGGCTCTCGCTGGCTCTGGCCCCGGGGCTGCGTTGCCTGGCGACGTTTGGCTGGCGACGCTGCCGCGGGGCGATTGATGCGATCCGGAACGACTGCTCTGGATTGATCTCATGCTGCCCGAGCCGCTGGCGGCCGCGCATACGTGAAATTGCGTAGCCGGCCGGGCGTAAGTTGCTGAAATTCAAGAATCACGCAGCCTCCCGCCTAAATGGCAGGCGCCGCACTTGGCTGTTCACGGGGGTTTTCAGCGCGAAGGGGGCAGGCCACGGAACAGGCGCCGTTTTGCTGGCGCGCCTGCACAAATGTTCATCACCGGGGGCGGTGGGGCGCGCCTGCCGCCCGGCTATGGTCGAGGCGAAAACGGACGCGCGTCGCGCCCGCGCAATCTGCCGTGAGGCCCGCGAAATCCGCCATGAGGCCCCTGGAAAAGCCATACGCCATCGGAGCCTCCCGGCATGTGGCCGCGACGCGGGAGCGTCGGCGCTACAACCGCTGGGTCGCCGACGAGACCATGGAGGATTTCGCGCTGCGCTTCACCGCGCGGCGGGCCCGGCGTTGGCCGGCTGGCCGGGTCGCGGCCACGGCGCTCGGCTCCATCAGCTTTCTGGCGCTGGAGGCGATCGGCGCGGCGCTGACCCTCGCCTGGGGCGCGGGCGTCGCCGTCAGCGCCATTCTCACCGTCAGCTTCATCCTGTTCGTTCTCGGTCTGCCGATCTGCCGGGCGGCGGCCCGCGCCGGCGTTGACGTGGATCTGCTGACCCGCGGCGCCGGCTTCGGCTATCTCGGCTCCACCCTGACCTCACTGATCTATGCGGGGTTCACCTTCATTTTCTTCATGCTGGAATCGGCCATCCTGGCCGAGGCGCTGCGGCTGTTTCTCGGCGTCCCGGTCTGGGCCGGTTTCCTCGCCGGCACGCTGGTCGTCTTTCCGCTGGTGGTCGGCGGCGTCAACCGCATTTCGGCGCTGCAATCGGCCACGCGCTGGCCGTGGCTGATCCTGCACGTCATTCCCTTCGCCGCCCTTTTGTTCGCCGGCGTGGCGCCGGACGCGCAAACCTGGCTGGCCTGGCGGCCGGAGGGCGCGCCCGTGTCGCCGCTCATCGCCTTCGGCTCGGCCTGCGGCGTGCTGTTCGCGCTGGTCGGCCAGATTGGCGAGCAGGTCGATTACCTGCGCTTTCTCCCCGAGGCGCGCGACGCCGCCGGGCGCAGGCGCTGGTGGGCGGCTTTGCTGCTCGGCGGCCCCGGCTGGATCATTCCTGGCGCCGTCAAGCTGTTGCTCGGCTCCTTCCTCGCCGTCATGGCGCTGAAGCTCACCGGCGTCGCCACTTCCGACCCCTCGGCGCTGTATCACACCGCCTTCGCCACGCTTGACCTGCCGGCTGGCGTGATCGTGCTGCTCACGGTCAGCTTCGTCGTGCTGTCGCAGATCAAGATCAACGTCACCAACGCCTACGCCGGCTCCATCACCTGGTCGAACTTCTTCGCCCGGCTGACGCGCAGTCACCCCGGCCGCGTCGTCTGGCTGGTGTTCAACGTCGCCATCGCCTTCGTGCTGATGTGGGGCGGGGTGGTGGAAACCCTGGAGCGGGCCCTGCTGGTCTACGCCCATTTCGCCCTGGCCTGGATCGGCGCGGTGTTTGGCGATCTCGCCATTTCCCGGCCGTTGCGGCTGGCCCCGCCCGGGGTCGAATTCCGGCGCGGCTATCTCTACGACGTCAATCCGGTCGGCGTCGGGGCCATGGCCCTGGCCGGCGTCGCGGCGTTGGCCGCCGGCAGCGGCCTCGCCGGAGAAATCGCCCAGGCGTTCTCGTCATTCATCACCCTTGGCGTGGCGATCGCCGCCGCGCCGGCGATCGCCTGGGCGACGCGTGGCCACTACTACCTTGCCCGCCAGCCAGACGCGGCGGCCATCGGCGAATCGCGCTGCTGCATCTGCAGCTATGGCTTCGATCAGGAAGATCTGCTGCATTGCCCGTTTTACAGCGGGCCGGTGTGCAGCCTGTGCTGCTCGCTGGACGCCGCCTGCCACGACGCCTGCCGACGCGGCGCCCGCATCGGCGCCCAGACCTACCGGGCCCTGCGCGCCGTGCTGCCCACGGCGGCCCTCAATGGCGTGCGCTCGCTGGTCGGCCGTTTCATCATCTTCACGGCGCTGGTCGCCACGGTGCTCGGCGGCATGATGATGGCGCTGGTCCGCGCTGGCGGCTCCGCCGATTTCAATCGCGTCGTCCTGCTGGTCTATTGCCTGGCGCTGATCTTCGCCGGCGTCGGCGTCTGGTTGCTGCTGCTCACCAATGACAACCGCATCAAGGCGTTTCGCGAGGTCCGCGATCGTACGGCGAGACTGTTGCGCGAGATTCGCGCCCACCGTCGCACCGACGCCGCCCTGCGCGAGGCCACCGAACGCGCCGAGGCCGCCAGCAACGCCAAATCCCGTTACATGGCCGGGCTGTCGCACGAATTGCGCACGCCGCTCAACGCCATCTACGGCTTCGCCCAGGTGCTGGAAAAGGCCGGCGATCTGCCGTCGGAGCGGCGCGCCGCCGCCGGGGCCATCCGCGCCTCATCGGAGCATCTCGCCGGGCTGATCGAGGGCCTGCTCGATATCTCCAAGATCGAGGCGGGACGGCTCGCCCTCAATGTCGATCTCGTCGACATCAACGCCTTTCTCGGCCAGATTCGTCGCATCTTCGTCTCCAGCGCCGCCGAAAGAGGCCTGGTCTTCACCCTGCGGCTGGAAACGCCGCTGCCAGCCCTGGTGCGCATCGACGAAAAGCGCCTGCGCCAGATTCTCATCAATCTGTGCTCCAACGCCGTCGCCTACACCACCGCCGGCGAGGTGACGCTGTCGGTGCGCTATCGGAACGAAGTGGCGCGCTTCGAGGTTGCCGACACCGGCCCAGGCATTCCCCTCGACGAACAGGAACGCATCTGGAGCCCGTTCCAGCGCGGCGCCGCTGCCCGCGCCGCCCATCACGCCGGCTCGGGCCTCGGCCTCACCATCACCCGGCTGCTGGTGGACGTGATGGGCGGTGAAATCGCCCTCGACAGTGCGCCGGGCAAGGGCTCCCGCTTCACCGTCCGCCTGATGCTGCCGGCCGAGCACGTCGCTCCGCGTGAGGACGCGCATGGACCGGTGGTGCTGCACGAACCGCCGACGCTGCAGCCGACGCCCGGCGCCGGCGACATTCTGGTGGTCGACGATGACGCGGCGCAGATACGCCTGGCGCAAACGCACCTGGAGCCGCTTGGCTTCACCGTCCACGCCGCCGCCAGCGCCGAAGCCGGGTTGGCGTTGTTGCAGGATGGCGAAAACCCCATCCGGCCGAAGCTGTTCCTGCTCGACGTTGATCTGCCCGGCATGAACGGCGTCGAAATGGCCCGCCAGCTACGCCGGAATGGCCACGGTTCAACGCCGGTGCTGTTCATCACCGGTCACGCCCGCGAGGCTGACGCGCTGGTCGGCGACGACCAGGCGCCGGAGAGCGTGCTGGTGAAGCCCTACCGGCTCGACGACCTGTCGGCGCGCATCGCCAGGCTGCTTGGCGACGGCGCGGCCGCCCAGATCCGCCCGGAGCGGGGGGCGGACGCCGGCCCGGCCTCCGCCGCCGAACTGATCCGCCTGGCCGAGGAGGGGCGCGCCACCGCCTTGCGCAAGGCCCTGGCCAATCCGCCGCCGTGGCTCGACCGGGGCGCGCTCGACAGGATCCGCGCCGCGCTCGACGTCTTCGATCTGCCGACCATCGCCCGCGCATTACGCGCATCAATGGAACGCCGCCATGAACCCGCAGGATCTGATCGTACTGGTCGTGGATGACGATCCCGCCGCCCTCAACGCCATCTGCATGGCGCTGGAGGAATCCGGCTGCGTCGCCATCGTCGCCCGCGATGGGGCAGGGGCGCTTGATCTGGCGGGGCGGGTGACGCCGGACCTGGTGCTGCTCGACGCGGTGATGCCGGGCATGGATGGTTTTGAAACCTGCAAGCGACTCAAGACCGGCCCGCAAGCCGTGGACGCGCCAGTGATCTTCATGACTGGCCTTGGCGATCCCGCAGACGTGCTGCGCGGGCTGGAGGCAGGGGGCGTCGACTATGTGGTGAAGCCAATCAATCACGAAGTGCTGCTGGCGCGCATCACCGTTCACGCCCTCAACGCCCGCCGCATGCGCCTGGCCTCTGGCGCCCTGGATCAGGCCGGCCGCCCGGTGCTGGCGGCGGAAGCGGACGGCCGGGTGGTGTGGGCGACGCCCGGCGCCGTGCAATTGCTGGCCGGAGACCGCGGCGCTGGAGCCGGCGCGGCGCTTTTGCCCGCGGCGGCCGGGCCATGGATCAGCGCCGCAGCGAGCCGGCCGGTTTCGGAGGTCCAGCCCCTGAATTGTGACGGCATGCGGCTGACCTGCCTGGGACGCGGCCGGCGCGGCGAAATCATCATCCAGGCTCATGCGGGAGACGAGGGCGACGACATCGCCCGGTTACAGGCGCGTTTCGGCCTGACTGCCCGCGAGGCCGAGGCGCTGCTGTGGTTGACCGCCGGCAAGACAAACCAGGAAATCGCCGAGAATCTCGGCCTGTCCCGCCGCACCGTCGACAAGCACCTGGAGCAGGTGCTGGAAAAGCTCGGCGTCGACAACCGCACCGCCGCCGCGATCGTCGCCGACCGCTATCTGGAGCATGCGCGCCAGCCTGCCTGAGCAGCCGCCGCCCGTGGTGCAATTGACACCGGTGGCGCCGCGTCCTACTCCCGTCAGCGACGGTTCCTTCAACGGATCAAAAGGGAACGCAGTGCGGATGGCTTGCCTTCCAAATCTGCGGCTGCCCCCGCAACTGTAAGCGGCGAATCTTCCGCCATGACGCCACTGGAGATCTCGGCTCCGGGAAGGCGGCGGCAGGTAACGACCCGCGAGCCAGGAGACCTGCCGTCAGCCGTGGTCACACGCGAGCCCATGGAGCGGGGTGCTTCCGTGGCGGGCTGATTTCTGGAACCCGCGCTCGCGGGCAACGGGGAGCCCTGTTCGCGGTGACGCGCCACAGGCGTCCCGCCGGGGTTTCAGATGTTGTTGTCTTCTTCCGATAATCGTTTCCATCGTCATGCGCGCCGCCAGGTTCTGGCCGGCTGTTCCGCCGCTGCGTTGCTGCTGGCCCTGGCGCCGGCCGCCCAGGCCGGGAACGTGCAGACCCAAAACGCCCAGCTTCAGAATGCCGGAACCCAGAGCGCGCCTGGGCAAGCTGGCGCGACCAACGCCGCCGGCGCCCTGCCGGCGGACGTGATCCAGCTCGACACCGTCAGCGTCACGGCCAACACCACGCCCACGGACATGAGCAAGGTGGGCAGCGCCGTCACCGTGATCTCCGGCGAGGAGTTGCAGCGCCAGCAGATCCGTTTCGTTCCGGACGCCCTGCGTCAGGTTCCGGGCCTTGCGGTCAGTCGCTCCGGCCCGGTTGGCAAGCAGACCCAGGTGCGCATGCGCGGCTCTGAGGCCAACCAGACCCTGGTCATCATCGACGGCGTCGTGGTCAACGATCCGGCGGCGGGCTCGGAATATGACCTGACCAATCTGCTGACCGACGACGTGGACCGCATCGAGGTGCTGCGCGGCCCGCAGAGCGCCCTGTATGGCTCGGACGCCGTCGGCGGCGTCATCAACATCGTCACCAGAAAGGGCTCGGGCAAGCCGCGCTTCAGCACCCGCATCGAGGGCGGCTCGCGCCAGACCATCAACGGCGCCTCCAGCGTCAGCTACGGCGATGAGCGTTTCAATTTCGTCATTGGCGCCAACGGCTTCAGCACCGACGGCTTTTCGTCCGCCGATCGCCGCTACGGCAATTTCGAAAATGACGGCTACCGCAACGGCGGCGGCTATACGAAGTTCGGCTTCAGCCCCAGTGAATATCTCGAATTCAACGTCATGGGCCGCTACACGAAGTTCTTCAACAAGACCGACGGCTACGCTGGCGGCGTCGGCGCCTATGACGACAACTCCGATACGAAGGGCGAGCAGGTTTTCGGCCGGGCCGAAGCGAAGCTGAAGCTGCTCGACGGCCGCTGGAACCACACATTCGCCGCCACCCGCAGCGACCAGAGCAACGAATACCGCCTGGACCGGCTGCCCCAGAGCGATTCACGCGGGACGGTCTCGCGCTACGAATACAAGACGGACCTGCGGTTCGACACGCCGTCGTTCCTCGACGCCTCGCACATTGTTACCTTCGCCGCCCAGCACAAGGACGAGCGCTACCGCACCAACAGCGCCTGGGCGAACCTTGACCAGTCGATGGCGTCGACCGGCCTCGTCGGCCAGTATCAGGGCACGTTCCGCAACCTGACGCTGACCGCCAGCGTCCGCCACGACAACAACGACGTCTTCAAGGACTCAACGACCTATCGTTTCACCGGCGCCTACCGCATCGACGAAACCGGGACCAAGCTGCGCGCCTCTTACGGCACGGGCGTCAAAAACCCGACGATGATGGAGCTGTACGGCTACACCAACACCTATCGCGGCAACCCCAACCTGACGCCCGAGAAGGCGCGGGGCTGGGATGTGGGCGTCGATCAGGAGATCTGGGGCCAGCGGGTGGTGCTGAACGCCACTTACTTCAACCAGCGCATCACCGATCTGATCACCGGGGCCGGGTATACCTCGGTCAACATGCCGGGAACCTCGGCCATCCAGGGCGCTGAACTGGGGCTGACCGTGCGGCCCATCGATGGCCTGACCATCGCCGGCTCCTACACCTATACCGATGGCAGGGATGCGACCGGGGCCGAGCTGGTGCGGCGTCCGCGCAATATTGCCAGTCTTAACGTCAATTACGCCTTCCTTGAGGGCAAGGCCAACGTCAACGTCGGCCTGGTTTACAACGGCAAGCAAACCGACTGGGCCTATGACGCCTTCTACAATCGTCAGGTCGTGACGCTGGGCGCCTATACGCTGGTCAATATTGGCGGATCCTGGCGCATCAACGAAAACGCCGAGCTGTATGTCAAGGTCGATAACCTTTTCGACAAGCGATACCAGGAGGTCTACACCTATGGCGTCGCGGGCCGCACGGCGACGCTCGGCGCGCGCATCACCTTCTGAGGGCGACATGCGCGGCGGACTGGTCAGGACCTGGACCCGGGGCGGCTGCCTGGGGCTGGCGGCTGTCGCCGCCGGCCTGCGCCTTGCGTCCGTCGCCGTGGCGGCGGGAGAGCTGGCGCCGCCGCAGCGCCCGCAGCGCATCGTCTCGATCAATCTCTGCACGGATGAACTGGCCTTGCGGCTGGCGCGGCCGGAGACGGTGGCGTCAGTGTCTTACCTGTCGCGCCGGCCCGACACGTCCAATGTCGTCGCCGAAGCGGCCGCGACGCCGGTCAATTATGGGCTGGTGGAGGATGTGGTCTCCTTCCGTCCCGATCTGGTGCTGGCCGGGCTGTATACCACCCGCAACACCGTGACGCTGCTGCGGGCGCTCGGCGTTCCGGTCGTGGAGATCGACACGCCGCCCAGCATCGACGGCGTGCGCCAGCAGATCCGCGATGTCGGCGCCCTGCTCGATGGCGCGGAGCGCGCCGAAGTCCAGATCCAGGCCTTTGACGCCCGCCTGCCCAGGGTGGACCCGCATGCGCCGCGTCCCCGCGCCGTGGTGGTGCGCGCCAGCGGATTCACCACCGGCCCCGGCACGCTGCTCAACGACATTCTCACCCGCGCCGGCATCGACAATCTCGCCGCCGCCGGCCCGCTGGCCGGGCAGGCGCAACCGCCGCTGGAGGCGGTGATCCAGGCCAGGCCCGACATGCTGATCCTCACCGACGAAGAAGGCGAAGCGCCCGCCCTTGCCGGCGAAGTGCTGGTGCATCCCGCCCTGAAAGCGCTGGCGAAACATGCGCGCGTGGTGACTTTGCCGGCGCGTTTGTGGACCTGCTCCGGGCCTGGCGTCGCCGAGGCCGTGGCCAGGCTGGCCCTGGCTGCGGACGACTGGCGCGCCGCGCACAAGGCAGCCGGGAGCGCCAGCCAGGCGAGCCACAAGCCATGATCCGCCCCGCGTTGCCGACGCCGCCATGGCCATGGCTGGTCGCCGTCCTGCTGGCCGCGACCGTTGCGCTCACCATCGCCTCCATCGCTATCGGCTACGCGCCGCTCGATCTGGGCGCGGCCATCGCCGGCGCCTGGAGTGGTCGCGACGGCATGGATGCGCTGGTGCTGGTGCAATTGCGCCTGCCGCGCGCCCTGCTGGGGGCGTTCATGGGCTTCAGCCTTGGCGTTTCGGGGGCGGCGTTGCAGGGGCTGCTGCGCAATCCGCTGGCCGAGCCGGGCGTCATCGGCGTCTCCGGCGCGGCGGCGTTCGGGGCCGTCTGCGTGTTCTATTTCGGCTTCGCCGGGGCCTTCGCCCTGGCGCTGCCGCTCGGCGGCATGGCCGGGGCGCTGATCGCCACCCTGTTGCTGTTTCGCATGGCCGGCGCCAGCCACAGCCCCACCGGCCTGATCCTCGCCGGCGTCGCCACCAATGCTCTGGCCGGCGCGTTCACCGCGCTGGCGCTGAACCTGTCGCCCAATCCTTACGCCGCGCTGGAGATCATCTTCTGGCTGATGGGTTCGCTCGCTGATCGCAGCATGGCCCAGTTCCTGCTGGCCGCGCCGCTGATGGTTCTGGGGTGGATCGCGCTGCTGGCAGCCGCCCGCAATCTGGAGGCCCTGGCTCTCGGCGAGGACACCGCCGCCAGTCTTGGCGTCAATCTGCAGCGGCTGCGGCTGCAACTGGTGTTGGGCTCGGCGCTGGCTGTGGGCAGCGCCGTCTCGGTCACCGGCGCCGTCGGCTTTGTTGGCCTGGTTGCGCCGCATCTGATGCGGCCCCTGGTCGGTCACCGCCCGGGCCGGCTGTTGCTGGTCAGCGGCTTTGCCGGCGCCATGATCGTGTTGTGCGCCGACATGGCGGTGCGGCTGCTGCCTGTCCGGCCCGAACTGAAGCTCGGCGTCATGACCGCGTTGGTCGGCGCGCCGTTCCTGATCTCGATGTTGCAGGGCAGGAGGCGGGCATGACGGCGACGATGGACGCCATCGTCGCCAGCGGGTTGAAACTGGCGCATGGAGCGCAACTCGCCCTGGACGGCGTCGATTTCACCCTGCGCCGGGGCGAGATCGTTGGCCTGATCGGGCCGAACGGCGCCGGCAAGTCGACGTTGCTGCGCATCCTCGCCGGCGTGCTGCCGCCCACGGCGGGGCAGGTTTCGTATGGCGGGCGCTCGCCGCGCGACATTGGTCGCCAGCAACTGGCGCGCGCCGTGGCCTGGCTGTCCCAGAGCGCCGATTCCATCGGCGATGACAACGGCGCCATGCGGGCTCGCGATATCGTCGCCCTCGGCCGCCTGCCGCACCGCCGCGCCTTCGCCAGCCTCACCGCCGCCGACCACGCCGCCATCGGCCGGGCCATGGACGAGGCTGATTGCCGACAGTTCAGCGACCGCCCCCTCAATGGCCTTTCCGGCGGCGAGCGCGTGCGCGTGCTGCTGGCGCGGGCGCTGGCGGTGGAGGCGCCGTTCCTGCTGGCCGACGAGCCGGCGGCGGCGCTGGATCCGCTGCACCAGCTCCAGGTGATGCGTCTGTTGCGGGCGAAGGCGCGGGCTGGCTGCGGCGTGCTGGTCACCCTGCATGATCTGGCGCTGGCGTCGCGGTTCTGCGATCGCCTGGCGTTGCTGGCGGAAGGGCGCAAGCTGGCGGACGGCTCGCCTGACGCCGTGCTCGACGACGCCCTGGCGGCCCGCGCTTTCCACGTGCGCCTGGCCCACGCCAGCCACCGGGGCGAGCGCTACGCGACGCCATGGGAGCCGGTTAACGATCGGACAAATGCTGAAACGGAGGGCGGACATGACTGACGCGCGGGGCGTTTTTGGCATGGTGCGGCGCCATGCGGGCGATAGCGCCAGCGCATGGGCGCTCGGAAGTTTCGGCGCGGTGGCCGAATTCCTGCGCGATCCCGATGAACGCGCCCATGTGCGCCTCGACGCCGATGTGGTGGAGGCGGCGACCGATCGCGGCGCCATGCGCCTCACGCCCCATCCGCTGCTGGACGCCGTGGCTTTCGAGCGGCCGCTGTCGCAGGGGCGGAGCTGGAGCCAGAGCATTGCCCTGTGCCTGCCGCGCGACGCCTGCGCCATGCACCGGCGCGCGACGTTGACCGAACTCGGGCCAGACCGGGAGGCCGTGCGCCCCCAGGACCGCGAGGCCATCCTGTTCGACCTCGGGTTGGGCGCGCTGCAGGTCGACGCCTGCATAAGGACCAGCGATGTGGAACTGATCGCCGTGCTGCGCGCGGCGGAGGGCGCTTCGGTATTCGATCCGGTGCGTTCGCCGATGGGCGCCATCCTGCGTCACGGTCCCAACCGGGTATTTTGCGGCCTGATCGGTCGCATCGAAGTGTTTCAGCCGATTCCGCCGCCCGATGGCGTCAGCCCGGAAGGGCCGCATACCCATCTGCTGCCAAAAATGCTGCGCACCGGCCGCACCCACGCCGCCACCGAGCCGATCCCGGCAGGCATGGTTCCCGTCGTTCACCTTGGCCCGTCGCACCCAACGAAAACCATGCTGGGCAAACCGCGCCCGTTCGATCATCAGGCTTATGCGGCGTTCCAGGCGCTGTTGGCCGCTTACGGCGATCCGGCGCATCAGGCGGTGAAGCATGACATCCTGGCCGCCATCGCCGACGGCGTTGGCCCCGATGACCGGCGCGAAGGCAACCGGCGGGAATCGGAAACCCGTCCCGCCCGCGCCGCCGCCCGCGTCGCCCTGGCTCAGGCCGCGGCGCTTCACGGCGAAACGCCGGCGCTTGACGCATGGCGCGCCGCCATGGGCCGCGACGAACCGGCCGACAATCCGGACGAACAGAGCCAGCATGGATGATGTCTGGTTCATGATAAAGATTATAATATTTAGATATATGTATGATTTATATTATTATTTTCAAGTTCAGGCGATGTGATCCGCCAGATCCCCGGTGATTGCCCTCCCGCTGGGGCGCGCAAGAACAAGCCACAGCATCATGCCCGCACGTGTTGCGGGCATCCTCATTCCTGGCGCGAATCCCGTCGCTGCGCGTTGTGAAGCCGAGGTTTCCATGGAGGGCCGGAACAGGTTCGGCCATGACGTTGACGAGGCGGCGGAGAAAGGCTGGAGGGCGAGGCGGCGGGAAGGCCGGACCCCATGTGCCTGCGGGGTTGCGCCCTGGGCCAGGCGATGGGCGCCCGCGCGCCAAACCGCCAGCGCAAACCCGGTCAACCGGTTGCGCGCCCCAATCCATCGATCGCGTCCTATTTTCGCGGGCGCGCCGGCCGGTCCAGGTTCACCCCGGCGATGCGGGGATCGCTGGCGAAATCCGCGTGAGAGAACTCCACGGCCTGACGGGGAAACTCGCACAGCGCCTGCACGCCGCTGGCGCTGATGCGCATGCGCCAGCTCTGGCGCTCCACCGGCGCGGGCTGGGTGAAGGCGCGGCAGGTGAGCAGCGCCAGATTGGCGCCGCCATGTGGGTCGCGCACGGCGCGGTAGCGGATGATCTCCGCATCCGCGGCGCGGGCGGCCTCGGCGAAGGCCTGGCAGCCTTCATAGACGACGGGGTCGCTCCAGATTGCTTTGTCCTGCGCCAGCGGTTGCTCCGTCAGGTCGAGCACCCGGCCGCTGGCCACGGCGACGGCGAAGGCGGTGTACTCGGAGGCGTCGGCGGGCCAGGGCGTGGCTGGCGATTCGGCGAAGAACAGCAAGCGGTAGAACGCCATTTCAGCCACCGCCGTGGCGGGCAGGTCGGCGGCGTAATAGACGCCCAGGGTCCGGCCCGCCCGGCGAAAGCGCGAGCCGGTCGGATACAGCGCGCCATAGCGGAACGGCGTCGCCAGCAGAAAATCCAGATGCCGGCATTCGGGCGGGATCGCCGGCTTCGTCTCCTCGATCAGCTCTTCCAGCAGCGCCTGCTCGGCCAGGCTGTCAGTCAGCTTCAGGGTTGAGACGTGGTGCTGCGCTTCCACCAGTCGCCAGCAGGTTCCGGCGAATGGCCGGAACTCAGACGAGAGCGCGACGCGCGTCCAGATAGGCGATGACATCGACAAGTCCGCTGATGCTCTGCAATTTTTCGATGGGGCGTGCATCCAGCACCGTGTTCGACGCATTGAGCCAGGCCGCCGCGACGCCGTCGTCGCCGCCAACCAGCGCATCGAGCGAGCGAAACAGGCGGATGAACAGCACGGCCAGTTCGAACGGTTTGGTTCCTGGCTCCAGGCTGAAAGCGCCCCGTTTCATGCGCGACGCCGTCGCCTCGCTAACGCCGATGGTTGCGGCCAGGGTGCGGGCGCTCACCCCCAGGCGGTCGGCGGCGCGGACCACGGCCTTGGTGACGACCGGTCCCGCTGCGACCTGAGCCGTCTGCCGGGATTGAACGGTCAACATGGCGATCTCCTTTCCATGGAAACAATATATAGTGAAATTTCACGAGGAAAGAAAGTAGCAGTCAGTTTCCGCCGATCGGACTGGCTTCAGGCAAGCCAGTAGATGCCTTTCCTCAACACGCAGGCCTTCATCACGCACAGGTCCGTCGTTTTGGGCTACGCCCCGTCGGGATGGCGATGGCTGAAACCCTGGCCGCAGCGCCGTCGCGTGATGGCGGGTTCACCGTCCGGTACATGGACGAGACCGGGCGGCGTCGGCGTTGCCGCGACCTTGGGCGCTGATTTCGCTCACAAGATTCATGCCATGGATTCACCCCATGTCCCGATCGGTGACAGAGCGGAAATCCGTCGCGGGGACAGGGCGCCTGAATGGATCACGGCGTCATGCCGGAATGTCGCCATGGCGACGGTTTGCGGCGCGCCACTGGTCCATGATCGGGCGAGTTGGCTGACGTAAGGGAGATGGGAGATGACGGCGCTGGTTGATGAACTGGTGGGAGCGTGGCGCAGTGGCGTCCCGCTGGATCTGGCGGAAAAGTCCGTCGCCACGCCGCAGACCCTCGACGAAGCCTATGTGGCGCAGGTCGAGCACCTGGCCCGCCGGATCGCCATCTCAGGCGGGGCGCAGACCGGTTACAAGCTGGGCGCCACCAGCACGGCGACCATGAAGGCTCTCGGGTTCGCCGAACCGTTCCACGGCCCGATTCTTTCCGCCTGGACGCACGCCAGCCCGGCGACGCTGCGGCGCGGTGATTTCTTCGTTTGCGCCATCGAGCTGGAAGTCGGTTTCCGCATCGGCGCCGATATCCTTGATCCGCAGATCGACGCGGCGGCCCTGCGCGATTCCATTGCCCAAGTGTTTCCCACCCTGGAGGTCGCGGACAGCCGGTTTCGCCAGAAGCAGCGTCCGGGGCCAGAGGCGATCGTCGCCGATCTCGGCAACGCCGGGGCGCTGGTCATCGGCGCGCCTGTCGCCAACTGGCGCGCGCTTGATCTGGAAGCCATGGCGGTGACGCTCATGGCCGATGGCGAGGCCGTCGCCAGCGGCTCCGGCGCTTTGGTGGTGGACGGGCCACTGGGGCAACTGCTGCGCTTCGCCCGCAGCCGCGCCGCCATGGGCGCCCCGTTGAAGGCTGGCGATATCGTCAGCAGCGGCTCCTGCATTCCGCCATGGCCCGCGCCAGTTGGGCCCGCGCCAGCCGGGGCCGGGAGACTGACGCTGCTCGGACATCTTCAGGGCCTGGGCGAGGTGTCGCTGACACTGACCTGAAACTGCTACGCGGGAATGTCCTTCATGCGCATCGCTGTCTGCTCGCCGATCCTTCTCGATGACATGCTGACCCTGATGGCCGCAACCCCTGGCATTGAAGCCTGGGCGTGCGAACCTGGCGATCTGCCGGCGGCGACGCGGGAGGCCGACGCCATCGTGCTTGGCAGCTTTCATTATGGCCCGGAGCTGGGGGCGGCGCTCGCCGCCCCGCAGGCGCGGACGCGCTGGCTGCAGTTGCTGACGGCGGGCTACGAAACGCTCGACATGCATGGCGTTCCGGCCAGATGCCTGGTCAGCAACGCGGGCGATGTGTGGTCGCCCAGCGTCGCCGAGCATGTCTTCTCCCTGATGCTTGGACTGGCCCGCTGCGCCCGCCAGTGCGCCGCCGACCAGCAGGCTGGTCGCTGGAATGCGCCGGTGCGCCATCAGGTGCGCTCACTGGCCGGCGCCCGTCTGCTGATTATCGGCATGGGCGGCATCGGTCGTGAAACGGCGGTTCGCGCCAGGGCCTTCGGCATGAGCGTCGCTGGCGTCAACCGCTCCGGTCGCCCGGTCGCGGAAGCGGACGTGATGTATCCGGTGGGGCGCCTGCATGCGGCGCTGGCGGAAGCCGACGTCATTGTGGTCGCCGCGCCATCGACGCCGGAAACCCGGAGCATGATCGGCCGCGAACAGCTGGCTGTCTGCAAGCCGGACGCCCTGCTCATCAATGTGGCGCGCGGGGATCTGGTGGACAGTGATGCGCTGCTTGAGGCCCTGCGCGCCGGAAAAATCGGCGGCGCCGGCCTGGATGTCACCGACCCGGAGCCGCTGCCGCAGGGTCATCCCCTGTGGGCCGAGCCGAACGTCATCGTCACGCCGCACCTCGGCGGCGCGGCATCGCCCGCATACATGACGCGGCTGGCCCGGCATGTGGCGGAAAATGCCGCCAGGTTCGCGGCCGGCGAAACGCCGTTTGCCGTGGTCAGGGTCCAGCCGGGCTGACGCCGTTGACGATAATGTCGTCCATTTGACATTGCGTCGCGCCGCTTGCGTGCATACTCGCAGCGCAACCGGAATATGCGGGCCGTTCGCGGAAGCGTGAAAGCCAGGGCGACATGGCGCCGGAAGCGCCCCGTCATGACTGTTGTTGGATAACAAAATATCGGGAGGCGTCACAATGAAATGGGGTCTATCCGCCGTTGCGGCGATATCTGTCATCGCCAGCCTCGGTCCGGCCATGGCTGAGAAACAGTATGGCCCAGGCGTTACGGATACCGAGATCAAGATCGGCCAGACGTTCGCCTACAGCGGACCAGCGTCCGCCTACAGCGTCATTCCACGCGCGCAGATCGCCTATTTCAGGATGGTCAATGAGAAGGGCGGCGTTAACGGGCGCAAGGTCAACCTGATCTCGCTCGACGACGCCTACAGCCCGCCCAAGACCTTCGAGCAGACGCGCAAGCTGGTGGAGCAGGAGAATGTCTCCTTCATTTTCAGCCCGCTTGGCACGCCGACCGGCATGGTGGTGCGCAAATATCTGAACGACAAAAAGATCCCGCAAATGTTCGTTGGCGGCGGCGCCACGGCCTGGGGCGACCCCAAGCACTTCCCCTGGAGCATGAGCTTCCAGCCGTCCTACCAGGCGGAGACGGCGGTTTACGCCGCCTATGTGCTGAAGAACAAGCCGGATGCGAAGATCGCGCTGCTGTACCAGAACGATGACGCCGGCAAGGACTATGGTTTCGGCTTCAAGAAGGGGCTCGGGCCGGACAATGTGAAGAAGCTGGTGGTCGCCGAGGCGACTTATGAGCCGACGGACCCGAGCATCGACAGCCAGATCCTGAAACTGAAGGCTTCCGGCGCCGACGTGCTGTTCATGCACGCCATTCCCAAGCAGGCGGCGCAGGCTATCCGCAAGATTCACGAAATCGGCTGGAAACCGATGTTCTTCCTCGCCGCCACCTCCACCTCAGTCTCCAGCGTGCTGAAACCGGCCGGGTTTGACGCCTCGACGGGGATCATCTCCGCCTATTACCTGAAGGACCCAACCGATCCGCAGTGGAAGGACGATCCGGAAACGAAGGAGTGGAAGGCCTTTATGGCCAAATATTACCCGGATGGAAATCTGGAAGACCAGATGAACGTCTATGGCTATGTGGTGGCCCGCGTGACGGAGAAGGTGCTGGAAAACGCCGGCGACAACCTGACG
This sequence comes from Camelimonas fluminis, assembly GCF_014656355.1. GTDB lineage: Bacteria > Pseudomonadota > Alphaproteobacteria > Rhizobiales > Beijerinckiaceae > Camelimonas > Camelimonas fluminis. The sequence goes on along the minus strand of NZ_BNCG01000002.1, from coordinate 225,256 downwards.
CGCGAGAACATCATGAAGCAGGCGACCAATATGAACTTCCGTGTGCCCATGCTGTTGCCCGGCATCAACGTCAGGACGACGCCGACCGACTATTACCCATTGAAAAGCATGCAGCTCCAGCGATTTAACGGAAAACCTGGGAGCTGTTCGGCGATATCATCACGCCCTGAGCCCTGCCGGTTCGCCCATGCGCCGCCGCTATGGGCGGCGCTTCCCCACGATCTTCGCAATCACATGAGCAGGCGCCGATCGCGCGCTGGAGACAGCCGATGGATCTGAAAATCGCCGGCCGCAAGGCCATCGTATGCGCCAGCAGCGAGGGGCTCGGCTTTGCCTGCGCCCGCGCGCTCGCCGAAGCTGGCTGCGAGGTGGTCATGAACGGCCGGCGCGCTGAAAAGCTGGAGGCCGCCGCGACGGAGCTGCGCCAGCGCACCGGCGCCCTGGTCCGGACCGTTGTCGCCGACGTGGCGACCGACGCCGGCCGGGACGCCCTGCTGGCCGCCTGTCCGGAGCCGGATATCCTCGTCACCAATTCCGGCGGCCCGCCGAAAAAGGATTTTCGCGAGCTGACGCGGGCGGACTGGGAGGCGGCGCTCAACACCAACATGCTGGCCGCGGTGGCGCTGATCACCCGCACGGTCGACGGCATGATGGCGCGCAATTTCGGCCGCATCGTCAACATCACCTCGATGACCAGCGTCCGCCCGGTGGTCAATCTCGATCTGTCCAACGCCACGCGGCTTGGCCTGTCTGGCTTTGTCGCCGGCGTTTCCCGCCAGGTGGCGGGCCGCAACGTCGCCATCAACAATCTGCTGCCGGGATCATTCGCCACCGCCCGCGCCCAGGCGCTGGCCGCCGATCTGGAGGCGGTGAGCCGCAGCGTGCCGGCCGGGCGCATGGGCGATCCCGACGAATTCGGCGACGCCTGCGCCTTTTTGTGCGGCGCCTCGGCCGGCTATATTGTTGGCCAGAATATACTGATCGACGGCGGGTTCTGCATGAACGCCCTGTGATCCATCAATGCCCCGTGACGGGCGCCCGTTCAGGCGACGCGGCGGCCGTATTCCCCGGATGTGGCGTCGCCACGCGCGGCGTGTGCAAGCGCCGCCCGGTCCACCACCGTCACCGCGCCATAGCCCAGCCGGATGATGTTGCGCGCCTGCCAGTCCCGCAACTGGCGGTTCACGGTCTGACGGGTGGCGCCCACCATGCCGGCCAGCAGTTCCTGGGTCAGGCGCGGGGCGGGGCTGGCGACGGCGGGCGCGGAGACCGCGCCCGACATGTCGAGCAGCGTCGCGGCCAGCCGGCTGCTCAGTGGGCTTGTGCGGCTTTCCACCAGCATGCCCAGCAGCACCCGGACGCTGCCGCACAACAGCAGGGCGAAGCGCGCATGATAATCCGGATCGGCGCGCAGGATGCGCCGGAAGGCGGACTGCCCAAGGCACAGCAGCTCGGTTGGCCCGGTCGCCGCGGCGTCCTGAAAGCGCGGCTGGGCGTCGAGCATGGACAGATAGCCGAACCAGGTTCCCGGCCGGTGCAGGTTCTGCATGACCTGGCGACCGGAGCTGCTGTTGTTCACCAGATTGATCTGGCCCGAGAGCAGGGCGAACAGCCCGTTGGGTTCATCGCCGGTGGCGAACACCAGTTCGCCGGTCCGGTAGCCGCGCACGCAACTGTTGCTCACGATCGCGTCTTTCAGCGGCGCGGGCAAAGCGGCGAACCAGTCGTCCTGCTCAAGCAAGCCGGCAATCCGGCCCCGTGTCATAGGCTGCTTCATGGGAGTTCCGCTGCTTCCTGAGGGCATGTCCGTGGAGGCCGCCTCCACGGACATGCCCTGTCCCCTTGGCCTGATGCGTGGTTAGCGCGCGCGGTTTCGCGAAATGCCGGCGTCGCGTTTCACGAAAATTCACCAAACACCGGCGCGCCGTCAGCAAGATGGCGCGTCAGGTTTTCACGCCCGCGCCGGCGTCGTCACGGCGCCCGTGGAGGCCGAGCTGACGTTGCGGGCGTATTTGTCGTAGACGCTGGTGCTCGCCGGGCGGGTTACGGGGCGCCATTCCGCCCGGCGGCTGGCGAGCGCCTCTGGCGATACTTTGAGATCAATGCGCCGGGCGTCGAGGTCCACAATGATCTCGTCGCCATCGCGCACCAGAGCGATTGGTCCGCCGAAGGCCGCCTCCGGGCTGACGTGACCAATGGCGAGACCGTGCGAAATGCCGGAAAATCGTCCGTCAGTAATCAGCGCCACGCTGTCCTTGAACCCCTGGCCGACCAGGGCGGCGGTGACGCGCGCGGTCTCGCGCATGCCAGGGCCGCCGGCCGGGCCTTCGTTACGGATCACCATCGTGTCGCCGGCGACGATTTGCCGGGCCATCACCGCCGCAAAGGCCGCCGGTTCGTCCTCGAACACCCGGGCGCGGCCGACGTGACGGCGCAGTTCTGTGCCGGTCGCTTTCAGCACCGCGCCTTCCGGCGCCAGATCGCCGCGCAGGATCACCCAGCCGCCATTGGGGTGCAGGGGCGCTTGCGGAGGGGCGATCACGTCCTGCTCCGCCGGAAACGCCACGTCGGCGAGACGCTCCGCCAGCGTGCGCCCGTCGACGGTGGGGGCGTCGCCATCGAGCAGGCCCATTCGATGCAGCGCCTGCATCACCACGGGCACGCCGCCAATCTGGTGCAGGTCCTGCATGTTGTATTTGCCGGAGGGGGTGAAATTGCCGAGGTGAGGGGTGCGGTCGCTGACCTGCTGGAACTCCTCCAGCTCCAGTTTGACCCCCGCCTCATGGGCGATGGCCAGCAGATGCAGCACGGCGTTGGTGGAGCCGCCCATCGCCGCCACCACGGCCATGGCGTTGTGCAGCGCGGCGCGGGTGATAATCTGGCGCGGTCGCACGTCCCGGGCGAGCACATCGAGGATCAGCTGGCCGGTTTCATGGGCGATGTCGCCGCGCCGCCCGCTCACCGCCGGGGCGCTGGTGCAATTGGCCGCTGTCAGCCCCATCACCTCGATGGCCGAACCCATGGTGTTGGCGGTGAACATGCCGCCGCAGGCGCCAGGGCCGGGCAGGGCCGTCTCCACCAGTTCGTCCATGTCGGCGCGGCTCACGGCGCCGGCGGCGAAAGCGCCGGACATTTCCGCAAGGGTCTGGATGGTGACGTCCCTGCCGCGATAGCGCCCTGGGGCGATGGCGCCGCCGTACAGGTAGATCGACGGGATGTTGAGCCGCGCCATGGCCATGACGCAGCCGGGGTTGGTCTTGTCGCAGCCGCCGATCGCCACCATGGCGTCGAAGGCGTAGGCGGTCGCCGCAAGCTCGATGGAGTCGGCGATCATCTCGCGGCTGATCAGCGAAGCGCCGCCGACCGCCAGCACCGCGTCGCTCACCGCCACCGTGTTGATCTCAAGCGGCACGCCGCCGGCGGCGCGCACGCCGTCGGCCACCCGCGCCGCCAGATCGCGCAGATGGATATTGCACGGCATGGCGCCGCTCCAGGTGTTGGCGATGCCGATGATCGGCTTGCCGAAATCCTCCGCCTTCACGCCAGCGGCGCGCAGCATGGCGCGGGTGGCGAAGGCGTTCGGCCCGGTGAGGCCGGCGCTGCGCAATTTGCGGGCGGGGGGCTGGTCGGATGCGGTCATGGGTTACCCCGGGTTGTGCTGGCGGCGGCTTCAGGCGCAGCCGGCCTGGCTGGCCAGATCGGTGATGGATTCGGCGACGAAGTCCCAGTCGGCGGCGGGCTGGAGATCGGTGCGCTGCTCCGGCCCATATTCCGTGCGCCGGTAAATGAACGCCGTGCGCAGGCCGCAGGCGCGCGCCGCCTGCAGATCGTCGTTATGCGCCGCCGTCATGCAGACTTCATGCGGTTGCAGCGACAGCAGTTCAGCGGTGCGCAGATAGCTGTGCGGCGTCGGCTTGTAGGCGCCGACCACCTCGGCGCCGAGGATGGCGTCCCAGGGCAAGCCGCCATGCTTCGCCATCTCCAGCAGCAGCCGCAGGTTGCCGTTGGAATGGGGGGCGATGATGTAGCGGGTTTTCAGGCGGGCCAGGCCTTCCACCGAGTCCGGCCATGGCGGCAGGCGACGCCAGGCGGCGTTGAGCCGCTCCAGCTGCGCCGGAGCCAGACCTGAGGGATCGACGCCGAACTCCGGCAGGGTCTCCAGCAGGTTCTCCATATGCAGCGCGTCGAGCTTGACGAAGGGACGCTCGCCCCGGTTCACCTTCATGAACGACGGCGCATACCGCCGGCGCCAGGCGTCGGCGAAGCGCAGCCCCAGGCTCGCGTCCGCGCCAGGGACCAGGCCGCTGGCGACAAACTCCCGCGCCACGCCTTCGCGCCAGTCAACCACCGTGCCAAAAACGTCGAAGACGAACGCCCTGATTTGTCCCCGCATCGCGCGTCCTCCCGGATTCAGACCGGCGCCCGCAAGCCGTAGGGCGCGGCGCAGGCAAGGATTTGTGACCATGTCTTGGGGTCGATGGGAATGCCGTTGCGCCGGCGCTCGGCGCGCATCAGTTCTTCGGCTTCGCCAGGAACCTGCACCGGCGCCTGCGGATCGGCGGCGGGCGAGGCCTTCACGTAATCGGCCAGCGTGGCCATGGCGGCGTCCAGCCATTGCGCGTCGACGAGGCGGGCGGGATCGATGACAATCGACATGATGCCATTGACCAGGCCGCGCTCGCCGGCGAAGCCATCGCCGGAACGGGGGCCGCCGGTCATGACGCCGCCGAGCGCCTCCGCCATGAAGGCCAGCGCCCAGCCCTTGTGCAGGCCGAAGGCGGTTTGCGCCCCGCGCGGCTCCTCGAACATCACCGCCGGATTGGTGGTCGGCTGGCCCCGGTTGTCGATCAGGCTGCCTTCCGGCGCCGCGACGCCCTTGTTGTAGGCGACGCGGACCTTGCCAAGGGCGATGGTCGCGGTGGCGAAATCCAGCAGCAGCGGCGTTGCGCCTGGCACGCCGATGCAGACCGGGTTGGTCATGACGCGCGCGTCGCTGCCGCGGTAGGGCGCGACGGTGGGCGTGTGATAGACGGCGTTGACGAAATGCAGCGACATCAGCCCTTCGGCCTGCAACCGCTCGGCGTAGGCGCCGACGCGGCCGATATGCTGGGCGTTGCACAGGGTCGTCACCGCGACGCCGTGGGCGCGGGCGATGGCGGCGGCTTCCTCCATCACCCGGTTGGCGGCCGGCTGGCCGTAGCCCATCAGGCCGTCGAAGCGGGCGAAGGCGCCGTCGCCGCCAATACGTTGCGGCGTCTGGTTGGGTTTGACGTGGCCGGCGCGCAAGTGAAGGAAATAGGCCGGGATCATGCCGACGCCATGGCTGTCGTGTCCGGCCAGATTGGCCTCCACCAGATGGTCCGCGATCTCCAGCGCTTCCTGGCTGTTTGAACCCACCGCCTGAAAAAGCGTGGTGACAAAGGACTTCAGCCGTTCGCTATCAGCGACCGTGGTCATGGGCGTTCCTCGCTAATTGCCGGTATCTGCGTGGCTTTTGACGCCGCAACGCCCGGTTGATCCAGGCGCGCTGCGGGAGCGCCGCTTTTGCAGTCCGTCCTTTCTGGAATGATGTTAGATTATGCCGGCTGTCTCCAAGTCGCCTTCGCGGACATTCGGAGACGTTTGGCGGACACGCCGCGTGTAAAATCCGGGCGCGCGACCAGGACGGGAGGAGCCATGCTGGAAAGGCCGGAACCGGGCCGCGCCGGCCTGCCGATGCTGCGCACGTTGCCGTCAGCGCTCGATCCGGCCGTGCATCCCATGCACAAGGTTCGCGCCCTGGTGGCGTTGCTTGACGCAGCCGGCGTTGACGGCGCCAGCACCCTGGCCGGCGTCGGCCTGCAGGCGCGCGATCTCGACAATGTGGCGGCGCGCATGTCGATCCGGCAACTGATCGGCGTGTTTCGCAACGCCCACGCGCTGGTCGATGACCCCCTGTTCGCCCTGCGCGGCGGCCTGCAATGTCACCTTCCGGTGCTGGGCTATTTTGGCCTGCTGCTGCTGACCTCAGCCAACTGGCGGCAGTTGATGGGCTGTTTCGAGAAGCACCGCCAGCTTTCGACGCCGGCGCTCGGCGTCAATGTTTCCGTGTCCGACGCCCATTGCGTCATGACCTATTTCGACGCTCACGATCTCGAACCGGAGCTGTTCAGTTTCATTCTGGATTTCCATCTGGGCATGGCTCTGACCTACCAGCGCGATCTTTACGGCGAGGGTTTCCAGCTCGCAGGCGTGCGCCTGTCGCGTCCAAAGCCGCGCCATGCGGCGGAAATCATGGAGCTTTACGGCGCTCCAGTCCGGTTCGGCGCGGCGCGGGACGAGATCTTCTGGGAGCGGACGTGGGTCGACAAGCCCATGCGCATGGCCGATCCGCTGACGGCGCAGGCGCTGGAGGAAATTTGCGGCCAGCTTTGCGAACAGATCGCCGCCGGCAGCGGCGTCGCCGGCGTCGTCACCCGCATGCTGGAAGAGGCGCGCTATGATTTTCCCGGCATCGATGAGGTGGCCGCCCGCATGCATGTAACTTCGCGCACCCTGCGGCGCTGGCTGCTGGCGGAGGGGGCGTCCTATGCCGGCATTCTCGATACGGTGCGCGCCCGCATGGCGATCCGCTATCTGCGCGCCACCCGCATGAAGACTGATGAAATCGCCCGCGTCCTTGGCTTTGGCGCCACGGCGAGCTTCCGCAGCGCCTTCCGCCGCTGGACGGGACGGCAGCCAAGTCATTTCCGCCCCCACAGCCGGGGGCGGGGCGACGTGCCTTGGGTCGGCCAGTCCGTTGGCGCAGCCGGGGCGGCCTCAGGCGACGGGCTTCAGGTCGAAAACCAGCAGGGTTGAGGTGGCCGAGGCGCAGACCCGGCCGCGCGCATCGGTGAGCTTCGCTTCGGCGAAGGTGACCCGGGCGCCCATCGACACCACCACGCCTTCGGCCTTCACCGGGCCGCTCGCCGGCGTCAGGGCGTGATGATACGCCACCTTCAGCTCCAGCGTGGTGAAGCCCTGATGGGCGCCCAGCCTGGTGTGGACCGCGGCGCCACAGGCGCTGTCGAGCAACGTGGCGGCGTAGCCGCCATGCACCGAGCCGATCGGGTTGAGCGTTTCCGGTCCTGGCGAGCCTTCGAACACCACCTTGCCGGGCTCGACCATCGTCGGTGCGAACGACAGCGTCCGCATCATCGGCGGCGGCGTTCCCGCCGCCACGAGCCCGCGCAACTGCTCCAGTCCGCTCAGTTGCGTCGGGTTGTTTCGCAATACGTCCATGGCGCTGTTTCCTGTGGTGGTGGGCGGGCGGTTATCCTTCCGCCGCGGCGATGGCCGGCGCCTTTCTGGCGGCGCGGGCCAGTTGCCCGAGCAGGGCGAGAGCGGCCAGCCCGCCGCAGAGCTGCATGGCGCCGAGCACCGTCGCCGTGGCGAGTGGCAGACTGGAGGCGAGCGCCGTGGTCGCGGCGGCGGCGGCCATCTGCAGGAAGCCGATCAGCGCCGAGGCCAGTCCAGCCCGCTCGCCGAAGGGCCGGAGCGCGATGGCGGTCCCCAACGGATTGGCCATGCCCATGCCGAGCAGGAAGATGACGATTGACGCCGTGTAGGCGACCAGGTTCGGCTGACGGTAGGTGAGCAGCAGCAGCAGCCCGCCGGCGGCGGCGAGGACGGCTCCGGCGTGGGCCATGGTGAGCGCGCCAAACCGGGCGGCCAGTCGCGGCGCCGCCAGTCCGGCGCCGAACACCACGAACACGGTCGCCGCCGTGAACAATCCATACTGGATCGGCGTCATGCCGATCTCCGCCATCAGGATCACGGGAGCGGCGGCGAAGGTGGCGTACAGGCCGCCGATAATCAGGCTGACGGCGAGCGCCGGGCAGATGAAGCGCACGTCAACGGCCAGCGCCGCGTAGGCGCCAACGACATTCGACAGGGAAAGCGGCGCGCGGCGATCTGGCGGATGGGTTTCGCCCAGCTTCGACACATAGGCGACGAGCAGGATCACGGCGACGATGCTGACCAGCAGGAAGATCATGCGCCAGTCAAAGAAGGTGGCGATGAGACCGCCGACCAGCGGCGAGAAGCCCGGCGCCGCCGCCATGGCCACCATGATCATCGACAGCGCCTTGGCCAGCATGTCGCCGTCGAAAAGATCGCGGGCGATGGCTCGCGCCAGCACCGAAGTGGCGCAGACGCCCAGGGCCTGGATCACGCGGCCGGCGACGAGAACCTCCAGCGAAGTGGCGACGCCGCAGATGGCCGAGCCGAGCAGAAACAGTCCAAGTCCGCTGACGATCACCCTGCGACGGCCAAAACGGTCCGAGACCGGACCGACGAAAACCTGGCCGAGGGCGAAGACGATGAAGAAACTGGACAAAGTGACGCCGAGATCGCGCGGCGCCACGCGCAGCGCCGTGGCGATGGCCGGAAAGGCCGGCAACATGATGTTGGTTGACAGCACGCCGACGGCGGCGAAGCCGGCCAGCAGCGCAATGAGGCCAGGGGACAGGCTTCTTGCCGGAGAAGATGCGCCGGCAACCTGCGGGTGGTCAGGGTTGGGTCTGGCCATGGCGGTCACTCCGCTGGCCGATATGCCGGCCAGCTTTGGGCGACCGGCGCCAGGGGATCTGACGCGGCAGGGCCCGCGCGCCGGCTGTTATGGAAAATGGGGCTCATGGCTCGTTCCGTCCCGATGAAGCAGGGGCGATCTTCACAACGTCGCCCTGCCGTGATTAGATGCTATGCATCATCCAATTTCATAAGGATGATGATCGACATCTATATTGTCAACGGTCGAACAGGAGGCAGGCGTCATGCGACGGTCCCGGGCCGAAAAGGCCGAAACCCACGAACGGATTCTCGATGCGGCGGCGCGCCGTATCCGCGCGCATGGGCCGGAAGGCGTCAGCATCAGCGAGCTTATGAAAGCCGCCGACCTGACCCATGGGGGCTTCTACAAGCATTTTGGATCGCGCGACGCCCTGATTCACGCCGCCGTGGCCCGCGCCGCGGCGGCCAGAACGGGACTTTTCAGTGAGGAGACGCAGGCGGGCGGACCGGAGGCTGTGCGGAAGGTTGTCGGGCGTTACCTGAGCGAGGGCCATCGCGACAACATTGCCGCGGGTTGCGCCATCGCGGCGCTGGCGGGCGATGTCAGCCGGCAGCCGGACCCGCAACTGTCAGGGCCGGTGCGAGAGCTGGCCGAGCGCGGTTTCGCGCGGATGAACGCGGCTTTTGGCGGCGATGCGGCGACGGAGGAAGACGCGGTGTTCGCTTGGTGCGCCATGCTCGGCGCCCTGACCCTGTCGCGAGTGTTCAGGGGGGAAGCGCGGTCAGGCGAGATTCTCGACATCGCCCGGCGGCGGATCGCGGCTATGGCTGACATGGAGGAGCGCGCCGCCGACGCCGGTGAAGGCGCTGACGGAACTGGCCGCCCGTAAACGCAGGTTGCGACAGCGAGTTGTGGCGACACGTTGCGATGGCCGGCCTGGCGCGTGAGCGACCGGTCAGCGCGCCGGGGCGACGTTGGCCCTGTACAGGGCCGGCCGCAGCCCGCGGGTTTCTTCCCGCCAGATGTACTTCTCACCAGGTCCCGCGCCGGGGAACCCTGGCGTCAGGGGGGCGGCAGGGCTGGATGGCGGCTCACGAGCCCTCGGGCCAGATGGCGCGTCCCATGACGATCAGTCCGTCACAAGCATCCGCATGTGCTCCCGAACCGCCTTCAGAATCGCATCCGAACGTTCCGCAGAAGTCGCGACGCGGGCTAGCGCCAGCGCGCCGACCATGGCGCTGACGGCGACCATGGCCTTCTCCTCGTCGCCGTCCAGCATTTCCGCAACGGCCCCGATGAAGGCGTCCACATGCCCGCTCATGACGTCGCGGCACTCCGGAGCGGCGCGCCCCGCTTCGGCGGCCAGCGCGGCGATGGCGCAGCCGCTTTCAGGCGCGTCCCGATGGGTGCGGCTGAGGTAGCTGCGGGCGAATCCGGGCAGGTCTCCGGTCGGCGTCTCCTGTCCTGTAGCGTGCTCCTGACTTTTCGCATGCTTCTGGCCGTCGGCCAGCGCCCGCGCCAGCGCCTCGGCCAGCAGCGCGGCGCGGCTGTTGAAATGCCCGTAAAAACCACCGTGCGTCAGGCCAACGCTCTTCATCAACTCGCCGACGCTGACTGACTCAAGACCGTTCTTCCGCACCTGCCGCGACGCTTCCGCGAGGATGCGCTCGCGGTTTTCCGATTTTCCAGCCTGCGAATGACCCATGCCTGTAACTCACGCTTGACGATCAGCATGATGCCTATCATCGTGATGAATGTCGATCATCATCCAGATCGCCGGGGACCATCCGGCGACAGGGAGGACACAATGACCGCAGCAACGTCTCCGACAGCGCGCGTGCGCAGTGAGCGCCACGATCACATTCTGAAAATTATCATCGATAATCCCACAAAGAAAAACGCCTTCATCCCCGAGATGATGACGCAGCTCTCTGACGCGCTGACCGGGCTGGACCAGGATCCGGAGCTGTGGGTCGGAGTGCTCTGCGCGGAGGGAGACAATTTCACCGCCGGGCTCGACATGCCGAAGTTCTTCGGCCCTGGCGCGACGCCGCGCGAATTGCCGCCAGGGGCCATTGATCCGTTCGGCCTGCGCAACCAGTGCCGCAAGCCCATCGTCACGGCGGTTCAGGGCATCTGCTTCACCGTCGGCATCGAGATCGCGCTTGCCGGCGATATCGTGGTGGCGGCGGATGACGTGCGCTTCTGCCAGATGGAATCCCGCCGGGGCATCGCGCCGCTTGGCGGCGCGCATTTCCGCTTCATCACCCGCACCGGGTGGGGCAACGCCATGTATCATCTGATGCTGTGCGATGAGTTCGGGGCCCAGGAGGCCCTGCGCATTGGCCTGGTGCAGGAAGTGACGCCAGCGGGCGCGCAGACTGACCGCGCCATGGAGCTTGCCCGAATTATCGCCGCCAATGCGCCGCTTGGCGTGCAGGTGACGAAGGAGGCGGGGCGCAAATTCATCGAAGCGGGCGAGCGGGCGGCTATCGACGTCATTCCCGCGATTCGCGATCGCGTCATGCAAACGGAGGACGCCGCCGAGGGCATCCGCTCGTTCGTTGAGCGGCGGGCGGCGGTTTTCCGGGGACGTTAAAGCGTCCGCCGGGAGACGCCGTGAACCGGACGGAGCAGCGCTTCGCCCGGATTTTCGCCCTGGATTGATGGCGTCCTGCGCCATGACGGCCCACCGGCAAAAAGAAACCGCCAGGATCTTTCCGATCCTGGCGGTCTGTCTGTTCCCGATGCTCTCCTGGTCAGGATCAGGGGGAGGGCGTCGACCGGTGGTGCGCTTCCCAGCGGGTGTTCATTCGCAGGGCGACCAGAGTGCAGATGGCGCCCGACAGCAGATAGGCGCCGGAGGCCAGCAGTCCAAACTGGCTGGAGAGCACCAGGGCGACCAGCGGCGCGAAGCCGGCGCCGAACAGCCACGCCAGATCAGAGGTGATGGCCGAGCCGGTGTAGCGGTAGGCGGGCGAGAACGCTGACGCGACGGCGCCCGACGACTGGCCGAACGACAGGCCCAGAATGATGAAGCCCACGATCATGAAGGAAGCCTCGCCAACCGGGCCCGCGTCCAGCAGCTGGGGCGCGAAGCCGGAGAACGCGGCGATCGCCACGGCGCTGACGCCGAGCAGCACGCGCCGGCCAACCCGGTCGGCGATAACGCCCGAGGCGATGATGGCCACCGCGCCGAACACGGCCGCCACCATTTCGATGACCAGGAAGTTGGCCGGGTTGTCGCGGGTGAACAGATACACCCACGACAGCGGGAACACGGTCACCATGTGGAACAGGGCGAAGCTGGCCAGCGGGGCGAAGGCGCCGATCGCCACATTGCCGCCCTCGGCGCGCAGCGTCTCGGAGATCTTCTTCGGGTGCAGGTCCTGGTTGTTGAACAGCCGCTGGTAATCCGGGGTGACGACCATGCGCAGGCGGGCGAACAGGGCCACCACATTGATGGCGAAGGCGACGAAGAACGGATAGCGCCAGCCCCAGCTGTAGAAATCTTCCTGCGACAGGTAATGGATGAAATAGGCGAACAGGCCGCTGGCCACGATCAGGCCGAGCGCGGCGCCCAGCTGCGGAATCATGGCGTACCAGCCGCGCTTCTCCGGCGGCGCGTTAAGGGCGAGCAGGGAGGCCAGGCCGTCCCACGTCCCGCCAAGCGCGATTCCCTGACCGATGCGCGCCAGCGCCAGCAACCAGATCGACAGGGCGCCGACGGTCTCATATCCGGGCAGGAAGCCGATGGCGCAGGTTGAGGTGCCGAGCATGACCAGCGCGATAGTCAGCTTGGCGTTCTTGCCCGCCGCCCGGTCAATGGCCATGAAAATCGCCGTGCCGATGGGGCGGGCAATAAAGGCGAGAGCAAAAATCGCGAAGGAATACAGCGTTCCCCGTAGCGGATCCGCAAACGAGAACACCAGCTTCGGAAACACGACGACCGAGGCGATGGCGTAGACGAAGAAGTCAAAAAACTCCGACGTGCGGCCAATAATAACGCCAATCGCGATTTCCCCGGGGTTCACGTGGCCGTGACTCTCCGGGAGGCCGCCATCGGCGGTAGTCAGGGTCTGCGCCATAGGATCCGTCCGTTGAAATATCAGTCAGTTTCGCGGCGTCGCGCCGTAATTCCAGCGAAAGCGGACGTCGCTCCCACGCCCGGAAACGCTCCAACGCAATAGTGAGGCTGTGCGCGCCTCAGGGTTGAATTGGCTCTGGCCTCATGCAGCATAGCTCCCGATGACGGCATTGGACAAATTGTCCAATGTCATGTTCGCTAAGGGGTGATTAGCAGCTCCCTGAACGAGCGTATTTCGGGAAGGATGGCGCCGTGAACCGTTTTCGCATTGTCGCGTTGCTGCCGGTGCTGGCGCTCCTGGGCGGCTGCAACTTTGTCGTGCTTCATCCCGCGGGCTTCATCGCCGAACAGCAACGGGACCTCGTCATTATCTCGACGCTGCTGATGCTTGTCATCATCATTCCGGTGATGGCGCTCACGGTGCTGTTCGCCTGGCGCTACCGGGCGGCGAACAAGAAGGCGAACTACCAGCCGGACTGGGACCACTCCACCGGGCTGGAGCTGGTGATCTGGGCGGCGCCGCTGCTGATCATCATCTGCCTCGGCGCCATCACCTGGATGGGGACCCACCTGCTGGACCCGTACCGGCGGCTGGAGAAAATCGCGGCCAATACGCCGGTGGCGAAGGACGTGAAGCCGCTTGAGGTGCAGGTCGTCGCGCTCGACTGGAAGTGGCTGTTCATCTACCCGGAGCAGGGCGTGGCCACGGTCAATGAGCTGGCGGCGCCGGTCAACCGGCCGGTTCACTTCCGCATCACCGCGTCCTCGGTGATGAACTCCTTCTATATTCCGGCCCTGGCGGGCCAGATCTACGCCATGCCGGCCATGCAGACCCAGCTGCACGCGGTGATCAATCACCCGGGCAACTACAAGGGCTTTTCCGCCAACTACAGCGGCGCCGGCTTCTCTGGCATGCACTTCCGCTTCCACGGCATGGACGACGCCGGCTTCGAAACCTGGGTGAACGAGGCGAAGGCCTCTGGCTCCCGGCTTGATCGCGCCGCCTACATGCAGCTGGAGCGGCCGAGCGAGAACGTTCCGGTTCAGAAATTTGGCAAGGTGGAGCAGGGCATTTTCGACCTGATCCGCAACATGTGCGTCGAGCCGGGCCGCATGTGCATGAGCGAGATGATGGCGCTCGACGCGGGCGGCGGCCTCGGCCTCGCCGGCATTCACGCCACCCTGCCGCTGCCCCGGGACTACCGGGCGCGCGTCAGGAGCGGCGATCGCGTCATCGCCAGCATCTGCACGCCGGATGAGGCCGAACAGATGGCGTCGCGCGCGCCGCCGGTGGCTCCGGTCAGGTCGTCGACGGCCATCACCGGCTTTGGCCTGCCGCACCCCGGAAGCATCTTCCGTCGTTCCGAACCCACGCCGCGCGGTATGCAGACGGCGCGTCCCACGAACTCCTGACGCGGGTGGCTTCAGTGACTGTCGCTTCTACATCCCAGTCGATCCTGTTCGGCAAACTGTCGCTCAGCTCCTTGCCGCTGAACGAGGCGATCGTGGTCTGGACCTTCGTCGTGGTCGCCATCGGCGCCGTGGCGGTGCTGGCCGCGCTCACTTACTTCCGCCTCTGGGGCTACCTGTGGCGTGAGTGGTTCACCAGCGTGGATCACAAGAAAATCGGCGTCATGTACATGGTGCTGGGCATCATCATGCTGCTGCGCGGCTTCGCCGACGCGGTGATGATGCGCCTGCAGCAGGCGTGGGCCTTCAACGGCTCCGAGGGCTATCTCAACGCTCACCACTATGACCAGATCTTCACGGCGCACGGCGTCATCATGATCTTCTTCGTGGCCATGCCGCTGGTCACGGGTCTGATGAACTATGTGGTTCCCCTGCAGATCGGCGCGCGCGACGTGTCGTTCCCGTTCCTGAACAATTTCAGCTTCTGGATGACCGCCGCCGGCGCCGTGCTGGTGATGATGTCGCTGTTCATCGGCGAGTTCGCCCAGACCGGTTGGCTGGCCTATCCGCCGCTGTCGGGCATCGACGGCAGTCCGGGGGTCGGCGTCGATTACTACATATGGGCGCTGCAGATAGCGGGCGTCGGCACGACGTTATCGGGCATCAACCTGATCTGCACCATCATCAAGATGCGCGCGCCAGGCATGGACATGATGAAAATGCCCGTGTTCACCTGGACGTCGCTGTGCACCAACGTGCTGATCGTCGCCACGTTCCCGGTGCTGACCGCCGTTCTGGTGCTGCTGTCGCTGGACCGTTACGTGGGAACCAACTTCTTCACGAGCGATCTCGGCGGCAACCCGATGATGTACGTGAACCTGATCTGGATCTGGGGTCACCCGGAGGTCTACATCCTCGTCCTGCCAGCGTTCGGCATCTTCTCCGAGGTCACCTCGACCTTCACCGGCAAGCGCCTGTTCGGCTACACCTCGATGGTTTACGCCACGGTGGTCATCACCATCCTGTCGTACCTCGTCTGGCTGCATCACTTCTTCACCATGGGCTCCGGCGCCAGCGTGAACTCGTTCTTCGGCATCACGACGATGATCATTTCGATCCCGACGGGCGCCAAGATGTTCAACTGGCTGTTCACCATGTATCGCGGCCGCATCCGTTTCGAGGCGCCGATGATGTGGACCATGGCGTTCATGCTGACCTTCGTCATCGGCGGCATGACCGGCGTGTTGCTGGCGGTGCCCCCGGCGGACTTCGTGCTGCACAACAGCCTGTTCCTTGTGGCTCACTTCCACAACGTCATCATTGGCGGCGTGCTCTACGGCCTGTTCGCCGGCATGATCTACTGGTGGCCCAAGGCGTTCGGCTTCCGCCTGCACCCGCTGCTCGGCAAGTTCTCGTTCTGGTTCTGGGTCATCGGCTTCTGGTTCGCCTTCATGCCGCTGTACATCCTCGGCCTGATGGGCGTCACCCGCCGCCTGCGCGTCTTCGACGACCCGTCGCACCAGATCTGGTTCCTCATCGCCGGCTTCGGCGCCTTCCTGATCTTCCTCGGCATCGTCTGCTTCCTGCTGCAGATCGCCTACAGCATCTGGAAACGCAACGAGCTGCGCGACGAGACCGGCGATCCCTGGGACGGCCGCACCCTGGAGTGGGCGACCTCGTCGCCGCCGCCAGCCTACAACTTCGCGTTCACGCCGGTCGTGCATGACAATGACGCCTGGTCGGACATGAAGAAGCGTGGTTACGCGCGGCCGCTCACCGGCTACCGGCCGATCCACATGCCCAGGAACACCGGCGCGGGCGTCATCCTCGCCGGCATCAGCCTGGCGCTGGGCTTCGCGCTGATCTGGCATATCTGGTGGCTCGTCGCCGTCAGCTTTGTCGGCCTGATCGTCACGGCCATCGCCCACACCTTCAACTACAACCGCGACTATTACATTCCGGCTGAGGAAGTGACGCGGACCGAGGAAGAGCGCACGCGCGCCCTCGCGGCGGCGGGAGTCTGACGATGGCGAACCAGGCAATCATCGTGGGCGCCGGTCAGGCTCCGGCGTTCCATCTGGCGGAAGAGCCGCACCACCCCGAAGGGCACAGCACCGCTCTGGGGTTCTGGCTCTATCTGATGAGCGACTGTCTCATCTTCGCCATCCTCTTTGCGGTCTTCGCGGTGCTCGGCGGCAATTTCGCCGCCGGCCCGGCGCCGAAGGATCTGTTCGATCTCAACCTGGTGGCGCTGAACACGGCGATGCTGCTGCTGTCATCGATCACCTTCGGCTTCGCCATGCTGTCGATGGCGCGACAGCGAAAGGGCGCGACGCTCGCCTGGCTGGCCGTGACCGGCCTGTTCGGTCTGGCGTTCCTCAGCATCGAGCTTTACGAATTCCACCACATGATCCATCTGGGGGCGACGCCGCAGCGCAGCGCCTTCCTGTCCGCCTTCTTCACGCTGGTCGGCACGCACGGGCTGCACGTGACCTTCGGCACGATCTGGCTGGTGACGCTGATGGTGCAGATCGGGCGCTTCGGCCTCATCCCCGCCAATCGCCGCCGCATGACCTGCCTGAGCATGTTCTGGCACTTTCTTGACGTCATCTGGATCGGCGTCTTCACCATTGTCTATCTGATGGGAATGCTGCGATGAGCGCTGAAACGCACGCGGACCATGGCCATCACCACGACGGCCACGAGGAAACGCACGGAAGCCTGCGGGATTATGTGATCGGCTTCGTGCTTTCGGTCATCCTGACGGCGATCCCGTTCTGGCTGGTCATGGCTGGCCCTATCGAGAGCAAGACGGTCACGGCCGTCGTCGTGCTCGCCCTGGCGGCCGTGCAGATGGTGGTCCACATGGTCTACTTCCTGCACATGAACGGCCGCTCGGAAGGGGGCTGGAACATGATGGCCCTGGTCTTCACGGTGATCATCGTGGTGATCGTGCTGGTTGGCTCGCTCTGGGTGATGACCCACCTCAACGCCAACATGATGGCGACCCACGAGGAGATGATCCGCCGGTGAGCCGGAACCCCGGTCTGGCGCGCGTCAGCCCGGGGTTTGATAATACTGGCGGGCTGTTTCCGACATCCGCATCCCTCGCCGGCGAAGCGGGGTGCGGAAACATGGAGTCGCCAGCAACGTATTGATTCTTTGTGGAATTTATAAATTTGACATTGCTTTCCATATGATCTGGAAGTGGATGCAAATGTTAAATTGGTCCACCAGTGCATTTTGGTGAAAGCCAGTTCGCCTGAAATGCTGCATCTCTTTCATTTGACGCATTTTCTTCACGAAGGTGGGCTCCGCTTTTCCTGAAAATGCGCCAGCGGGCCTGAAGCGCCTTGCCCACGCAGGTCCGCGACAGCGCCGCGTGAATGCGCCGTAGCAGGGAGACGCGCCTGACGATGAAACGGAGCGGCTTCCGGTTGCTGGCCATCCTGACGCTCGCCCTGGCGGGCGCGCTGGGTTTTGGCGCCCTTGGCGTCTGGCAGATCCGGCGCATGACGTGGAAGCACGAGCTGATCGCCAGGGTGGAAAGCCGGGTCAACGCGGCCCCCGTCGCCGCGCCAGGGCCGGCGGCCTGGGGGAATGTCGCCAGCGAGGAATACCGGCGCGTGCGCGTCGCAGGCCAGTTCCTCCATGATCGTGAAATCCTGACCCAGGCTGTCACCCGGCTTGGCGGCGGCTTTTGGGTGCTGACGCCGCTGCGCGCCGACGCCGGCTTCATCGTGCTGGTCAATCGCGGTTTCGTTCCGCCGGAGCGCCGCGCCCAGGCCATGCGCCAGGAGGCCCTGCCAGCGGGACGGGTGGAGGTGACGGGCCTGTTGCGCCTCACGGAACCAGGCGGCGGTTTTCTGCGCAACAACGATCCCGCCGCCGGCCGTTGGCACTCCCGTGATGTGGCGGCCATTGCCCGCCAGCAGGGGCTGGACCGGATGGCGCCAGGCGCCGTCGCGCCCTATTTCATTGACGCTGGTTATGTCCCCAACCCTGGCGGCTATCCGGTTGGCGGCCTCACCGTCGTGCGGTTCAGCGACAACCATCTGGTCTACGCCGTAACCTGGTTCGCCCTGGCGCTGATGACGGCCGCCGCCGCCGCGTTCGCCATTCGCCTTGAAGGGCGCGAAGGCGGAGAGCGCCCGTGAACGCCACGGCCAATCCAGATGATCTCGCCAACCGGCAGAACCTGCTCCTGCTCATTCATCTGCGCTGGATCGCCGCTTGCGGCCAGATCGCCACCATTCTGGCGGTGCATGTCTGGCTTGGCGTCCGCCTGCCGCTCGCGGGCATGCTGGCGGTGGTCGCTTTCCTCGTTTGCGTGAACCTGGCCAGCGTCTGGCGCAGCCGCTGGCCGGGGGGCATCAGCTCGTCCGGCCTGTTTCTTGAACTGCTGGTCGACGTCGGAGCCCTGACCCTGCAGCTTTATCTGAGCGGCGGCGCCGCCAACCCGTTCATCTTCCTGTACCTGTTGCAACTGATGCTCGGCCTCGTGCTGCTGCGGGCATGGGCCGTATGGGCCCTGGTGGTCATCACCAGCCTGTGCTTCATCGGGCTGATGTTCTTCCGCCGGGAGATCGTCATGCCGCCGGGCGAGGGCGAGGCCGCCTTTTTCCGGCTGCACCTGCAGGGCATGTTCCTGTGCTTCTTGCTGGCGGCGGCGCTGCTGGCCATCTTTGTCGGCCGCATCCAGCGCAACCTGCGGGCGCGCGATGCGCGGCTTGAGGAACTGCGCCAGCGTTCGGCTGAGGAGGAGCACATCGTCCGCATCGGGCTGCTGGCCTCTGGCGCCGCGCATGAGCTGGGCACGCCGCTGTCGACCCAGACGGTCATTCTTGATGACTGGCGTCATGCTGCGGCCTTCACGGGCGATCCCGGGATGATGGAGGAGCTGGAGGAAATGCAGGAGCAGCTCGACCGCTGCAAGGCTATCGTCTCCAGCATCCTGACCGCTTCGGGCGAGGTGCGCGGCGAGGGCGCGGCGCACACGCGCCTGTCGGCCTTTATCGACAATACCGTCGGCGAGTGGGCGTCATCGCGCAAGCCGGCGCATTTTTCCTTTGCGGGCCTGGAGGGCGGCGATTGCCCCATTGTCACCGACATGGCGTTGCGACAGATGGCGTTCAATGTGCTGGACAATGCGCTGGAGGCCTCGCCCCAAATGGTGCGACTGCGCGTGCGCAACAGCGGTCAGGAGCTGGAAATCGAGGTCAGCGACGCCGGACCGGGCTTTTCGGAACAGATGCTCAAGGCGCTCGGTCTGCCGTATCATTCCACCAAGGGACGACCCGGCAGCGGGCTCGGCCTGTTTCTGGTCTCCAACGTCGTGCGCCAGCTCGGCGGCCGTCTTGATGCATATAACCGGGCGGAAGGCGGCGCCTGCGTGCGCATGACGCTGCCGCTGACGGCCCTGACCTTTGGTCCGCCGATGAACGAAGACGTGGAGGGGCGGCTTCATGGAGACTGATGCGGGCGACCTG
The DNA here is from genome assembly GCF_014656355.1 of Camelimonas fluminis. GTDB lineage: Bacteria > Pseudomonadota > Alphaproteobacteria > Rhizobiales > Beijerinckiaceae > Camelimonas > Camelimonas fluminis. Next base: position 205,740 of record NZ_BNCG01000002.1, on the reverse strand, counting down.
CTCATCATCGAGGACGACGAGGCTTTCGCCCGCGCACTGAAGCGGTCCTTCGAGCGTCGGGGATATGTGGTGCGGCGTCTCGATGGCGTCGACGGCCTGGGCGCCATGCTGGAAGACGGCGCGCCGGAATTTGCCGTCGTTGATCTCAAGCTGGCCAGCGGCTCCGGGTTGGAGTGCGTGCGCATCCTGCACGCCAACGACCCGGAAACCCGCATCGTCGTGCTCACCGGCTTCGCCAGCATCGCCACGGCGGTGGAGGCGATCAAGCTCGGCGCCTGCCACTATCTGCCCAAGCCGGCCAGCGCCAACGACATCATCGCCGCGTTTGATCGCGGCGAGGGCGACGCCTCCATCGGCGTCACCGCCCGGCCCACGTCTCTCAAGAATCTCGAATGGGAGCGGATTCACGAGGTGCTGATCGAGACGGATTTCAACATCTCCGAAACGGCGCGTCGTCTGGGGATGCATCGGCGCACCCTGGCCCGCAAGCTGGAGAAATCACGGGTGAAGTAGCAGGCGCCAGAACGATTCTGGCGAGGTCGCCACGTCAGGACAACGCGCTCAATCGGGCAGCGGCAGCCGAACGGCCGTTCAGCGTGAACGGAATTCGCGCGGCTCAGTCGCCTGTCGCCCCGTCCGGGGCGGCGCAATACAGCTGGTAAAGGGTGTTGAACAACTGCTCGATACGGTGATCGGCGATCCGGTACCAGATCGTCTGGCTTTCCCGACGCGTGGCGACAATGCCTTCATCGCGCATACGCGCCAGATGCTGCGACAGCGCCGACTGCGACAGGCCAACCGCCTCGGCCAGGGTGGTGACGTTGGCCTCGCCCCATTCCACCAGCTTGCACAGGATCATGAGCCTTCGCTCGTTGGCGAGCGCGCGCAGGACATTGGCGACGTCCGTAGCCTGTCGCTCAAAGGCGTCGAGCGCCATCTGTGGATGTGACATGTGCCGTTCGCTTCCCAGGCTGCCCTGACCCGTTGCCTGGAGCATTTCGGTGAGAACCAGTTCACCCAACATGCTCCGCCTCTGTAACTTGACAAACGTGGGCTCTGCTTTTCTCGAAAATGCTCTGGAGCAATTCCCGATCTACATGGATCGGGGATTGCTCCAGTTTCGCTTGTTTTGAGCGAATTCTGATCGACCAGACGATTCCGTCTGGTCGGAAAACGCTCTAGTGCAGCCCCGACGCCTGCGCCAGCATGAACAGGGCCACGGCCATGACAATGACGGCGAACATCCGGTTCAGGGCGCCCCTGCTGGCGGCCAGCCGCCGCGCCGCCCAGGCCCCTGGCAGGCCGCCGATAACGCCGCCGCCAATGAACAGGGCGGCGAGTCGCCAGTCCACCAGACCGGAGACAGCGTAGCTGATCGCTGTGGTGAGGCCAAAGGCGGTGACCGCCACCAGGGACGAACCGATCGCGAACACCAGCGGCATGCCCGTGGCCGCGACCAGCCCGGGGGCGATCAGAAAGCCGCCGCCAATGCCAAAGAAGCCGGATAGCGCTCCGGCGCTGGCGCCGGTAGCCGCCAGCTTCGGAAAATTACTCCGGTTGAGACGCACGGATGGCTCGCCGGCGGCGGCGCGATCGCGCAGCATCATCACGCCTGTCGCCAGCATCAGCGCCGCGAACAACGCCAGCAATCGGGCGCCGCTGATCGACTTGCCGAAGGCCGCGCCCGCCGCCGCGCCGGCGACGCCCGCCACGGAAAATACTGCGGCGCAGCGCCATTTCACGTTTCCGGCCCGGGCGTGGTTGAGCAGGTTGACGAAGGCGTTGACGGTGACGATGACCGCGCTCGTGCCGATGGCGACATGCGGATTGGCGACTCCGGCGAGATACACCAGCAGCGGCGTCGCGAGAATCGAGCCGCCGCCGCCAACAAGTCCGAGCGTGAAGCCGACCAGGCCGCCGGCGCCCAGGCCCGTTCCCGCGTCAAGCAGGGTCAGCGTCATGGCGTGATTCCCCGGCCGGCGTCATCAGTTTTTCTGCGAGGCGCAGCATGAAGCCGCCTTCGCCGGACGTAGCGCCCGGTTCCATGGCGCGCGCCTCAGCAGACGGGCCATGCCGCAGAAACCGGTCGCTCCGGCCATGATCAGGCCAGCCCCGACCAAGCCCGACAGGGCGAAGAACCCTGGCGAAACCAGAAAGCCAAGCAACACGCCGGCCAGCACCATGGAGCCAGCGCCGATCTGCACCTGGCGCTGCATTTCCAGCGGCTGGCTGCGATCCGTCGCGACCGGGAGGCCGGCTTTTTTCCACGCATCCAGGCCACCTTCGAGGACATAAGCCTCGCAACCTGGCGCAATTCCGGCGGCCAGCTGGTCGGCGGCGCTGGCCGTGCGCATGCCGCTGCGGCAATGGAAAATAACCGCAGCGCCCCTGGGCGTGATCAAGGGCGACGCCGACGATGAAAGAGGGCGGGAGTGGGCGCCGGGAATATGCTCCCGGGCGTGCTCGTCCGCTTCGCGGATATCGACGGGGATCGCGCCCTCCTGCAGCAGGCGCCGGGCGCGTTCAGGGGAGATGGCGGGCAGGAATGCGGTGGTCGGAGACATGGCGGCCTCGCAGGGTTGTTAATTAAGATATTGCTTATTTAGTTAATTCTTATATATTGTCAATATCCTTTTCGCAAAGCCATTCAGGAAGAGGCCCTGCATGTCCGTCCAACCCATCATTCAGGCGTTTTTCGATGAGCCCACCAACACCGTCAGCTATCTGGCGGCTGATCCGGTGACGAAAGCCGCCGCCGTCATCGACCCGGTGCTGGACTATGACCATCCCTCCGGCGCGGTTGATACGCGCTCGGTTGAAACCATTCTGAAGGCGGCGGCCGCCGCCGGTTACCGGATTGAATGGGTGCTGGAGACGCACGCCCACGCGGACCATCTGTCCGGCGCGCCATGGATCAAGGTCAGAACCGGCGCGAAAATCGGCATCGGCGAACACATTCGCGACGTGCAGCGGATATTCCGGCCGGTGTTCAACGCGGAAGACCTGCACGCGGACGGGCGCGATTTCGACCATCTGTTCAGGGACGGCGAGCGGTTTCGCATCGGCGAACTGGAGGTGGAGACCCTGCACACGCCGGGCCACACGCCGGCCGACGTATCATGGCGCATCAGCGACGCGGTTTTCGTTGGCGACACCCTGTTCATGCCGGATTACGGCACGGCGCGGGCTGATTTTCCTGGCGGCGACGCCCGCCAGCTCTACCGGTCCATCAGGCGTCTGCTGGCGTTGCCGGCGGAAACGCGCCTGTTCATGTGTCACGACTACAAGGCGCCAGGCCGCGACGCCTATGCCTGGGAAACGACCGTGGCGGCGCAACGCGCCGGCAATGTGCATGTGAGGGAGGGCGTCACGGAGGAAGATTTCGTCAGCATGCGCAACGCCCGCGACGCCACGCTGTCGGCGCCGCGCCTGCTGCTGCCGTCAATCCAGACCAATATCCGCGCCGGCCGGTTTCCGCCGGCCGAGGCCAATGGCGTGCGATACCTGAAAATTCCGGTGAAGATGAAGGGCGCCGACGGCGCTTCAGCGTAGCGCCCGACCCGTTCATCATGGACGGCTGCCGCGATCCCGGATGAACGGCGGGCCTGTCTCCCCTTGGCCGGGGAGCGGGTTTGCCGGATCGGGCGCTTCCGCCGCCTTGCGCGGCGCGGTTTCATGCGGCGTTTTTGCGCCGGGTCTGGGCGATGGCGGACAGGTTCACCGTGCCGAGCACGCCTTCAACGTCATGCATCCAGCAGCCGCCGATGCCCACGCCGTCCCGCGCGTTGTGGCTGACCAGCTCCAGGCCAATCCATTCGCCCACGGGTTCGCGGTGCAGATACAGGGTGAAATCGGTGTTGATGAAATCGATGCCGAATTCGCTGCTGTGGGTCATCGGGCTGGTCATGTCGCCCATCATCGCCGCGCGCATGAACGGCGTCAGCGGTACGCCGGCAATCGCCAGACGCTGGGGCTGGAACCAGGCCTGGCGGCAGGCGACCGGGGCCATCGGGCCAAGCACCTGCGCGTTGCCCCGGCCGCTGTCCGTCGCGTCGGGCGCGACCCGGTCGATGCGCGCATGTTCCGCCGCAACCGGTTTGACGGCGGCAAGGCCATAGCCTTTTCCCGGCTCCAGCTCGTCTGGCAGGGGGGAGCGCCAGGCCGGCGTCTGCCAGGTCGGGTTGTCCGGGTTTTCGGTTTTGCGGATGAACTGGGCGCTGGCCCGGGCCAGCAACTGGCCGTTGGCGCTGATTGACGCCTCGGCGAGTTGCAGCCGCTTGCCGCTGCGCAGCATCCGGGTTTCCACGCTGAACGGCTCGGCCCGGATCATGCCGAGCAGGTCAACGCAATACCGCGTCACGATGTAGTCTGGACCACCGAACTCCCGCTCCAGGCAACAGGCCAGCAGGCTGGCGACGGCCGGGCCGGTCAGCGTGTTGTCCAGCCAGTATCCAAGGCTCCGTTTCGTGGGAACGAACAGGTCGCCCTGCTGGATGAAGTAGGCTTCTGGCGACGATTCCGGAGACTGGTTTTCTGTTTCTGACATCGTGTCTGGAGTTTCTGAACCTGAGAAAGACGCAACATTTCCGCCCGGGCGCGGTCATCATCGAAACACGCTGGGGCAGGGATGGGACGCCACGTCCTTCCTCCCGCCGCCGCCCGGAGTCAAGCCGGAGGGCGTTTCGTCCGATGCAGGCGCGCCGCATCAAAGCTGATCCATGAAATCCGTCCAGGCGCTGCGCCCGAAAGCGTCATAGGCGTCCATGCAGGCGACGAGCCGGTCGAGGGTCGCTGTTTCGGCGATTTCCGCCGGCAGCAGCGGATCGCGCAAAATCCGCCGTATCGCCTCGCGCCCGGTCAGCAAGGTCTCGACGGCGGCGGCCTCGCCAGCGCCCATGTGCTGCAGCGAGCGCTCCAGCATCCCGATGGCGTCCTCGTGGGAACGGGCAAGGCCGTCGCGATCCCACAGCGCGCCGAACCGCCGTGCATGGGCCGGCGATACGTGATCCAGCTGCGCCGTCAGCATGGCGCTGGCGGCGCCGAGGGCGACCAGATCGCCGGCCATCTGCCCGGCGCCGCCGCGCAGGTTGTTGGGCCGCACCCACATCCCGGTTTCATCCTGCCGGAAACCATTGAATTCCAGCGCCCATTGCGTGCGGCGCCAGCGGGTGCGCGGCAGGCTGGTCGGCTTGATGGCGGCGCAGATCCAGCTTCCGTCCCAGGCAATGCGCCGCCGCGGATGGGTTCGCCACACCGCGGCCCGTTCGCGCACCGGGTCCTCCATGGCGCCCGCCGCGTAGATCCCGCGACCAGCCGTGCTCAGCTTGCCCTCGGCCCGCAGCCGCGTGAGCGCCGTGCGCAACGCCAGATCGCTCAGCCCAAAGGCGTGGCCGATCTTGCGAATATCGTTGGAGGACAGCGTGTTGCGCACGCCCGTGGTGAACAGGTCGAGCACAAGGGCGCGGGCGGAGATCTTCTCTTTGTTGCGATTGTTGACAGGATCAGACAAATTTAGCAACTTTCTCGAAACGACATCTGGCCGGCCCACAGATCCACTCTGCCTGATCCGCGCTGCTTGCCCCTGGAGGAATCCATGTCCGTCTACGCGCCCCGCACCAGTCTTGCCACGCACGACGTCGCCAACCAGCCGCCGGAATTCGCCGACGTCAACCTTTATGCGATCGACACGCCGCTGCGCGAGGCCGTCGCCCGGGAAGCCGGCGAGTGGGCGGAGAAACCGCTGCTGGAGCTTGGCGCGGATATGGGCTCGGAGCGCGTGCTGGAGCTGGGCGCCCTGGCCAACCGGTTTCCACCGGAGCTGGCGCAGTTCGATCGATATGGCCGGCGCATCGACGAGGCGCGCTTCCACCCCGCCTATCATGAGCTGATGGCGCTGGCGATGAAGCATGGCCTGCATGATCTGCCCTGGCGGCAGGAGGCGCGTGGCGGCCATGTGGCGCACGCCGCGATGATCGCCGTGTTCACCCAGGCCGAGGCGGGCGTGCTGTGCCCGGTCGGGATGACCTACGCCGCGGTGCCCGCCCTGAGGACGTCGCCCGAGGTGACCCAGCCATGGCTCGACCGGCTGATCGGCGGATCTTATGACGCCAGGCTGCGGCCGTTCCAGCAAAAATCCGGCGTGACCATCGGCATGGCGATGACCGAGAAGCAGGGCGGCAGCGACGTGCGCGCCAATTCCACCCGCGCCTGGCCGCTTGACGAGGCGCGCCGCAGTTTCCGGCTGGTTGGCCACAAATGGTTCTGCTCGGCGCCCATGTGCGACGCCTTCCTCACCCTGGCCTATACCGATCGCGGCCTGTCGTGCTTCCTCGTTCCGCGCATCAAGCCGGACGGCGAGCGCAACACGATGCAGGTCATGCGCCTGAAGGACAAGCTCGGCAACAAGTCCAATGCCTCCAGCGAGATCGAGTATCACGACGCGTACGCGGAACTGCTCGGCGAGGAAGGGCGTGGCGTCAACGTCATTATCGATATGGTGCACCACACCCGCCTCGACACCATGGCTGGCACCCTTGGCATCATGCGCATGGCGCTGGCCCAGGCGCTGCATCACACCCGCAACCGTCGCGCCTTCCAGAAAACCCTTGCCGACCAGCCGGTGATGGAGGGCGTTCTGGCCGATCTGGCGCTGGAATATGAGGCGGCGGTGGCGCTGACCATGCGCGTCGCCCGCGCCTTCGACGCCCCCGACGGGGCGGAAAAAGCGTTCGCCCGCCTCGCCGTCGCCGTCGGCAAATACTGGCTGACCAAGCGCAACGCCAACTTCGTCTACGAATGCATGGAGTGCCACGGCGGCGCCGGTTACGTGGAGGAAGGCATGATGCCGCGCCTGTATCGCGAGGCGCCCCTCAACGCCATCTGGGAAGGCTCGGGCAACGTTATCGCCCTCGACATCATGCGCACCCTGGCGCGTGAGCCCGCGTCGCTTGACGCCTTCGCCGCCGAACTGGACCGGGCCAGGGGGCTCAACGCCGTCTTCGATCGCGCCAGCACGGAGCTGGTCGAGCGCCTGCGCGCCGGCTCGCAGGAACGGGACGCCCGCATGAACGCCGAACGCATGGCGCTTATGCTTCAGGGCGCCGTGCTGCTGCAGCACGCGCCGCACGCCGTGTCGGACGCTTTTGTCGATACCCGCATCAATGGCGCCAGCGGCCGCACCTTTGGCGCGATTCCGGCCAGCGTCGACGTCCGGAGCATTCTGGCGCGGCATCCGTCGCTTTGAGCGATGCGCGTCAGGCGAGAGCGGTTTCGCCTGGCGCGCGGGAAATCGGGAAATTGGGGGGGCGACATTCAGGAGGCAGAGCCATGTCCCACGTCACGTTCGCTGTAGCCCGGCAGGTCTTGCAATCCCAGCCCTTCAGCCGCTTGATCGGAGCTGAACTTGTCCGCTACGCCGATGACGGCGTCGAACTGCAACTCCCTGTGACCGACGAGATCAGGCAGCAGAACGGTTTCGTGCATGGCGGCGTGGTGTCCTACGCCGCCGACAACGCCCTGACCTTCGCCGGCGGCTACGCCCTGGGGCAGGCGGTTGTCACCTCAGAATTCAAGATCAATTACGTCCGGCCGGCGCTCGGCGCCAGGTTGTCGGCGCGCGCCGGCGTCGTGCACGCTGGCAAACGTCAGGCCGTTTGCCGTTGCGATATCTTTTGTATCGACGCCGACGGTGAGAAGCTTTGCGCCGTCGCCCAGGGCACGATCACCGCTATCAGCGAACCTCGGTGAGCCAGCCCGGCGTCGTTCGCGCTCCCGGGGAAGGCTCCCGAAAGAGGCTTCCGGCGGAAGGCGGACAGGCTGGGCGAACAGACCGGGCGAACAGACTTGGCGAAGACACCGCGGCAACGCCCGTGCGCGGCGCCTTCGCGTTGATCGCGTCGCGCGTCCGCCCTGGCCGAACAATCCGGACCACGCCGTCCTGCCGGGGTTTGGCCAGCCCAGAAGCAGCAGCCCCAGAAACAGCGGAGCAGCGAGCCGCAAGCCAGGCCGCCCGCCAGAAAGCGCCGTCGCCACGCCGACCCACGACCGGGCCCATAAACCACATACGGGAGGATGCCCAGATGCCTGAATTCTCGACCCTGCGCATAGATCACGATCCCCAAAATCCGCGCATCGCCCGGCTGTTGCTCAACCGGCCGGAGCGGATGAACGCCATCAGCGACGCCATGCCCGGTGAAATCCGCGCGGCGGTGGCGTGGGCGGAGGCCGATGAGCAGACCCACGTCATTATCGTTGAGGGCGCTGGCAAGGGGTTCTGTGGCGGCTACGATCTGGCCAGCTCCGCCGAGCAGGTGATCGAGCATCCATGCCAGCAGGAAAGCTACCCTTGGGATCCCATGGTGGACTACGCCTACATGAAGCGGAACACCGAGGATTTCATGAGCCTGTGGCGCTGCTCCAAGCCAACCATCGCCAAGGTGCATGGCGCGGCGGTGGCCGGCGGCACGGACATAGCCCTGTCGTGCGATCTGCTGGTGGCGGCCGATGACGCCCGCATCGGCTACATGCCGACCCGCGTCTGGGGCTGCCCGACCACGGCCATGTGGACTTACCGTCTCGGCCCGATCCGCGCCAAGCAACTGATGTTCACCGGCGACATCATCTCAGGGGCCACGGCCGCCGAATGGGGCCTGGCCAATGTGGCGGTTCCGGCGGCGGAGCTTGAAGCCGCGACCATCAAGCTGGCCGCGCGCATCGCCGGCGTGCCAAAAAGCCATCTGGCCATGCACAAGCTGGTGGTCAATCAGGTGATGCTGAACATGGGCCTGGAGCAGAGCCAGATGATGGCCACGCTGTTCGACGGCATCACCCGCCACAATCCGGAAGGTTTGTGGTTCCGCCGGTACGCCCAGCAGCACGGCTTCAAGGACGCCATCGCCTGGCGCGACGGCGGCCAGCCGATCCCCGAGGGTGAGGAAGCCCGCGCCGCCATCCGCGAGCTCGACGCCCAGGCGGCTGCAAAGCAGTCCGCCTGACAGGGCGTCCCGCCGGGAAGCCCGCCGGCGCGACGCAACACGGCTTGACATATCCCGGCCCCTGGCGGTCGGGATAGGTCGCGGCAAACGGCGCCTGCCACCGGCAATCCGGGCGCAGCTCCGCCCGGACGGATGTCGCGTCCTTTGGCGGCTCCGCCTGGCCGCCGGCGTCCTCGTCAGGCGGCGGGCAGCTTGCCCTTGCGCCGGGCGAACGCCTCCAGCTCAGCCCGCGCTTCAGGGATGGCGAAGGCGTTGCAGAAATCCTCCACCGCCACGGCGATGCTGCGGCGATAGTCGAGGTCGTTCTGGCGCATGAACGCCGCCCGCGCCATGGTGACGCCGCGCGCTGGCTTGCCTGCCAGCTCCTCTGCCAGCAGCCCCGCCGCCGCGTCCAGTTCATCCGCGGGAACGATGCGGCTGACAAGGCCCAGTTCGCGGCCTTCCTGGGGCGTGAAGGAGCGGCCGGTGAACAGCAGTTCGAACGCCCGGTGGCGACCGACGATGCGCGGCAAATGAGCGAAATGGATCGCCGGCGGCAGGCCCAGATCGATTTCCGGATAGCCCAGGGTGGCGTCATCGGCGGCGATGATGATGTCGCAGGAGATGGCCAGGGTCATGCCGCCGCCGCGCGCCGTGCCATTGATGACAGCGACCGAGGGTTTCCCCAGATTGTGCTGGGCGTCATGGAGATTGATGTAGAGGTCCTGCAGGGTCTGGCGCACCTCATCGGGCGAGGCGGTGAGCATCAGCGGCAGATCGAGCCCGGCCGAAAAGCGCCCCGGAACGTCGCTGGCCAGCAGCACGACCCGCACGGCCGGATCGGCAGAGGCGCGCTGCAGGGCGCCAATCAGGCTTTTGAGCAGCGGGATGGTCAGGGCGTTGACCGGGGGGCGGGCAAGCGCGATGCGCGCCACGCCATTGCTGACGCTGTAGTTGACGTTGTCGGATCCGTTGCTCACGTCGTTTCTTCCTGTTCCGTTATTCTTGTGCTGGTCCGGCCAGACTGTCAGGCCGTCGCGCCGTCGCGACAAGGGCTGGCGGCGAAAATTCGCGGCCAGCGCCCGGCGCCAGGCAGGCGCTCCTCCGGCAAAACGGACGCCGCCGCCGGCTGGTTCGCATGACAACGCGGGCCTGGCGAGCGCCTGGCGATCAGACGGAATTGCCGGATCGCCAGGAAAGCGCTCAAAACAAGCCAAGCCGGAGCACTATCCGATCAACATGGACCGGAAAATGCTCCGGGCGCGCGCTGTGCATGAGGCGGGAACGGCGCCCCTCAGGCCACCAGGAGCGACGCCGCCTGCGCCAGCGACACGGGCGCGTCGTCGAGCAGCAGGTCGGTCGCCTCATCCTCCCAGCGCAGGGCGTCGAGCGACGCCGGATCAGAACGGCCGAGGCGGTGCTCAAGCACGAACCTGGCCAGCAGCAGCCGTCGTGCGTCGCCGCCCGCCGCCGCGATGGCCAGCCCCTCGCTGACCATCAGTGCGGCGGTCGTCGCGTGGTAGAGCTTGCCAGCGGCCACGCGGCAGAACCGTTCGTTGTCCGGATGCCGGGCCACCTCTTCGGCGAAGCGGAAGGCTTCGCCCATGACCCCATCCAGCCGGGTGCGGAACTGACCGGGCAGGCCGGGGGTCTGCTCCAGCCTGGCGTTCAGATCATCGCGCAACGCCCCATGCGCCGCGACCTTGCCAACCGCGCGCTGGATGGCGTCGAGGGCGTTGATATTGCTGGTGCCCTCCCAGATCAGGCCGAGGTGGGCGTCGCGCACCAAGCGGGCGTTGGGCCAGTCCTCAATATAGCCGTTGCCGCCGCGCGCCTCCATGGCGCCGGTGGCCACCGTGACATTGTCGCGGCAGGCGCGATATTTGGCGATCGGGGTCAGCAGCCGCAGCGCTGTTTCCGGCGCGGTGGCGGCGTAGAGCAGGGCGGAGAGCGCCTGCTCCGTCGGAACCATCAGCTTGAGCATCTGGCGGCGCATCAGCGGATGATCGATCACCGCCTTGCCGAAGGCGTTGCGATGGCGCGCGGCCTGGAACGCCTCGTTGAGGCAGCGCCGCATCATGCCCGCGGCGCGGGCCAGGTGGGACACGCGGCTGGAATTGACCATGACCAGCATCTGCTTCAGGCCCTGGTCGAGTTCGCCAAGCTGATATGCGACCGCGCCCTCAAACACGATTTCGCCGCTGGCCATGGTGCGGCTGCCGAGCTTGTCCTTCAGCCGCACGATCCGGTAGCCGTTGCGTGAACCGTCCGGCAGGGTTTTCGGCATCAGGAACAGGCCAAGCCCGCGCCCGCCGCTCCCGGCGCCTTCCGGGCGCGCCAGCAGAACCGCCAGCTCGGCGTCGACGTTGGAGCAGAACCATTTTTCGCCCCACAGCCGCCAGTGATCGCCATCGCGCACGGCGGTCAGGTCGCCGGCGCCGACATCGGATCCGCCAGCCTTCTCCGTCATGAACTGGGCGCAGCGAAGCAACTCGCCCATGTCCTGGCTCCACATGCGGTCCAGGTAGCGCGCTTTCACATCGTCGTCGCCGAAACGGCGCACCAGCTCTGACGAACTGTCGGTGAGATTGACCGGGCACAGCAGGCCAAACTCCGCCTGCGAGAAGAGGTAGTGGAAGACATATTTGGCGATGGCGGGCATGCGCTCCGGCCAGCCCATGACGCCGCCACGGTTACTCATGGCGTGCATGCCGAACTGCCCGAAGGCGATCTGTTCCATCTCATGATAGGCGGGGTGGAACTCCAGCCACTCCTCGTCGCGCCCTCTGGCGTCGCGCGGGTGCAGCACCGGCTGGCGGCGCTCGGCCGTTTCGGAAAGGTCCGACAGCCGGTTGCCCGCCAGTTCGCCCAGCGCCGACAGATGCGGCGTCAGGTGGGCCAGCAGCTTTTCTTCCATATACAGCGGCGCCAGCGCGCGCAGGCTGCCGTCGATATCGAAGTAATTGAGACCGCGCGTGGTCGGAGCCAGCGCTTCGGAACGCCGGGCGCTCGCGGTTCGCGAGGCCAGGGCGTATGGAGATTGGGGCGCGTTCATGGGGCCAGCTTAGGGGCGGCGCACCGGCGCGGCCAAACGACTTGTTCGCCCATCGCCTTGAGTTAAACTCAATCCATGTCATGGCGACGATTGCCTCCTCTGCACGCCGTTCGTGCCTTCGAGGCCGTGGCGCGCCATCTTTCGATGACCCGCGCCGCCGGCGAACTGGGGGTGACGCCGGGCGCCGTCAGCCGTCACATCCGGTCGCTGGAGGAGCACATGGCGACGGCGCTGTTCGTCCGCCGTCCCTCGGGTCTGGTCCTGACGCCGGCTGGCGAAACCCTGGCGGAGGCCACGCGCGAGGGGCTGGACCGCATCGCCGACGCGGCCGGCGGCCTGAAGCTGCGCCGTTTCCGTCGCCTGGCCATTGGCGCCTACGGCTTCTTCGCATCGCGCATGCTGCTGCCGCTCTGGCCAGCCCTGCGCGCCGCCCATCCGGATCTCGAAATCGATCTCCACACCAGCCTGAACCCGCTGGACCTGTTGCCCGGCCGTTTCGACGCCGTCATCGCCGTGTCCGACGCGGCCCCGCGCGCCGGGCTGGTTACCCTGCTGCTGGCTCCCATTCGCACGCTTCCGGTCTGTGCGCCCGAATGGCTGAAGCATGGCGCGGTGGATTTCCCGGCCACGCCGCTGCTTCACGCCCGGGCGCGGCCGGACGACTGGCGACGCTGGCTTGATCACGCCGGCTTCGGGGCCATGTCCGCCCAGAATGGCGGCGGCTTCGAGAGCATCGGCATGGCCATTGAAGCCGCGGCGGCGGGCCTTGGATGCGCCATGGCCATCGAGGCGCTGCTGCCGGTTGACCTCGCCACGCGCCATATCGTGGTCGCGCATCCCGTTGTGCGGCCGACGACGCGCTACTTCGTCCTGCAATATGACGCGCGCTTCGAGGGCGATGCAGCCGTGAGCGCTTTCGTCAGTTTTCTGCGTGAACGCCTGCCGTCGTTCGGCCAGATGCAGGACGCCTGACGGGCTTCGTCACGGTCTCTTCGCGTCTGGCGCGATGGCGCTGATCAGGCTGCCGGCGCTTCGCAGAAGGGCGTCCCGGTCACCGTAAACCCGCTCCATCACCGCAAGGCCACGGGTGAATGTGACCACCAGCTCCGCTGCTTGCGCCGGCTCCAGCGTCAGTTGCTCCGGAACGCCTGGCCGCGATAGCGCCTCCGTCACAATGGCGATGAAATCGCCCAGCATGTGGCGGATGCGCTCGCGGATTGGCTGGCTCGCCAGGCTGCCATCGCCAGCCGTGCGGGTCGTCAGGCAGCCGCGCGCCGTTTCCCCCGCGAACATGCTGTCGATCACGGAGTCAAACAGGCGGCGCAGCATATGGCCGGCGTCGTCGCCCGTCAGGCTGGCCCGCGCGCTCTCCAGAAAACGCTCCGCGTAGCGATCGTAGGCGCGCAGAAAGATTGCTTCCCGGTCGCCATAGGCGTTGTAAAGCGATCCCCGCTGCACGCCCGTCGCGTTCGCCAGATCGACCATGGAGGTGGCGGCGACGCCCCGGCTCCAGAACAACGCCAGCGCGTCTTCCAGCATGGTGTCCTCGTCAAACTGCCTGACGCCAGCCAAACCCGCCTCCGGATGGTTATTGACACTCATGTCAAAAATGACATGCTTGTCAAAGATAGCAGACCGCGCTCCGGGTCTCCAGAGCCGGCTCCGGTTGCAGGAAGCGTGCGCCACCCGGCCTCGATCGCGCCAGCGTCGCGACGTTTTGCGCATGGGGCGCGGGTTGTTTCAGGATGACAAAGCGTTGCCGATCGGCGGTTGCCGTGAACGGGAGGGCGCCATGAGCCTTGAGGTTACGTCGGAGAGCGGTGAAGCAGCCTCGCGGTTTCGTGGCCAGGTCCTGACCGCGCTGGGCCTGTCCGCCGGCGCCGCCGTGGCCCTCGGCCTGTCGCGCTTCGCTTATGGCCTGCTTCTGCCGCCCATGCGCGCCGATCTTGGCTGGACTTATGTGGAGGCTGGCGCGCTCAACACGGCCAACGGCGCCGGCTACATCGGCGGCGCTCTTGTCGCCGCCCTTGCGGCGCGCCGATGGGGCGCGGCGCGCGCCTTCATCGCCGGTTACGCGGTCAGCGTGCTGATCCTGCTGCTCACCGCCGTCACTGGCAATTTTCTGGCGCTGTTCGCCCTGCGCACGCTGGGCGGGTTTTCAACGGCGTTCACATTCATCCTCGGCGCGGCGCTGACCTCCGCCATCTGCCCGGCGGAAAATCCGCGTCGACGCGGCCTGCTGGTCGGCCTTTATGTGGCGGGCGTCAGCATCGCCGTATTGCTGTCCGGAGCGGTGGTTCCGTTCGTGCTGCAAGAGGGGACGCACCGCTGGCCCCAGGCGTGGGCGGCGCTGGGCGTCCTGGGCGTCATCGGTCTGCCATTTGCCTGGGCCGCGGCGCGCCGCATCAGGGAGCCGGCCGGCGGCGCGGCGGCGACGCTCGACAGGGGCCAGTTGCGCCAGCTGGCGCCCACCGTCATTGGTTATGGCCTCTTCGGCGCTGGCTACGTCGGCTACATGACCTTCATCATGGTGCTGCTGCAGAGTCAGGGCGGCAGCAGCGGTCAGATGATCTGGTTCTGGTTCGTGCTGGGCGCCGTTTCAGCCGTTTCGAATCTCATCTGGGGCAGGGTGCTCGGCGCCTTCGATGATGGGCGGGGGCCGGCTCTGGTGTTCGCCATCGCCATGATCGGCGCCTTGCCGGTATTGCTCTATCCCGGACCGGCGGCGATGTTCCTGTCGGCGGTCATATTCGGGGGCAGCTTCATGGCCGGCCCCTCGTCGATCACCATCGTGGTCCAGCGTCAGCTGGCGCCCGGATCCTGGACAGCGGCGATCTCGCTGCTCACGGTGTCCTTCGCCTTCGGGCAGGCTGTCGGGCCGATCATTGGCGGGGCCATTTCCGACTCCACCGGCAATGTCGCGGCAGGCTTCTGGACGACGCCAATCCTGCTCGGAGCGGCCGCTTGCGCCAACCTGCTGCAACGCCCGCCGGCCCGCTGAGGCGCTGACGCGATCGCGCTGTCGCCTGCGTCAGCTGGCTGGGGCCGGCGACGGAACTGTCAGTCCATTGACGACAAGCTCTGAAACCTCCCGGGCGTAGCGGCGCACCAGCGCGTGGTCCAGGGCGCCGTCGCCAAGAATGGTGCGCCGGGACTGCTCGGAGGAGAAGATATGCGCGCAGGCGCCGTCGATGGCGAAGCCGATCAGGCCCGGGTCAACCGGGCGGAAGGTCCCCTGCGCCACGCCCTCGGCGACGATGGCCCGCCGCGCCTCGGCAACAGGCTGGACCAGGGTTTCAGCCACCCTGGCGGAGGCGGCCGGGGAGCCCTCGCGCAGCAGTTTTTGCAGCAGGCGGTGCAGATATGGGCGGGCGTAATAGGCTTCGACGAGACCCCGGACATGCGCGGCGATCTTGGCGGCCGGCGTGATGTCCGCCGCCAGCAGGCGCTCCAGATGGGCGGCCGCCTGTTCGGCGTCTGCCTCGACAATGGCGAGCATCAGCCCTTCGCGATTGCCAAAATAATAGCTGACGAGGGCGACATTGGAGCCGGCCCGCTCCGAAATATCGGCCAGGGACACTTCGAGCACCCCGCGTTCGGTCATCAGCGATCGCGCCGCCTCAACGATGCGTTGCGGAGTCTGTTGCAGCAGGGCGGGAGCAGGCTTCATCTGTAACCTGTCGGCTGGTGGAACGAATTTAACATTTGCATCCACCTTCACATCATGAGGCGAGTAACCGTTAAACTCATGGTTTTCATCACGAAATCAACGGGTTGCTGGTGGTCTTCCTGTTTCTGACATTCGCTCCGCCGCTCCGTATCGAAGGATGCGAACGTCGGAAACAGACCACTAGAGCATTCTCGAGAAAAGTGGAGCCCAGTTTTCGTGAAGATAACGCGTCAAATGCAAAGAGATGGAGCGTTTTCCAGCAAACCGGACGCCGCCTCACGTCGGGAAGGCGCGTAACCTCAAATGGATAGAACGACATCCGGTTCAGTGTGAGCGGATTTTACCCGAGCAAGCGCGTTCCGGCGATGGCGCCGCCGTCCGGTTTCACAGCCGGGTAGAGGCGGCGCGTCACCAGAACCAGGCGTCTGGCCCCCCCTGGCGCACCCCCCAACTGTTACTCACGCCCGGCGGCGTCGCCAGCCCCCGCCGGCATCAGCGGATGCTGGCGGAGACCGTCTTTTTGCCGGCGCGCAAAAGCTCTCGCCCTCAGGACCCGGCTTTCGCGCGCACGCTTTGGGTGTGCTCGCCCAGTTGCGGAACGGGCCGTTGCTCCGAGGCCAGTGGCTCCGCGAAGCGCACCGGGTGCTTCATGGCGTAGTACGCGCCTTCGACCGGATGCTCCTGGCGGGAGAAGAACTCCGTTTCCGCCAGATGGGCGTCATTCATGATGTCGCCGATATCGCGCACGGCCTGCGCCGGGATCTGGGCCGCGCGGCACATCTCCAGCAACCGGGCGGTGGTGAAGCCGGCGGTGAGACGCGCCAGCTCGCGGTACAGCAACGCCAGGTTCACGCCGCGCAGCTTGCGGGTGGCGAAGCGCTCATCGTTCATGAAGCCCGGATTGCCCAGGGTCTCGAAAACCGTGAACCAGGCCTCATCGGTATAGGGCACGATGCTGATGTAGCCGTCGCTGGTCGGGAACGGCTGCCGGTCCGGATCGATCTGGCGGAAATAGCCGACAGGCCCGTTGGGCGGATCAAAAGTGAGCCCCCCGAGATGCTCGATGAGCATGAAGTGGGAGAAGGCCTCGAACATCGGAATTTCGATCTTCTGTCCTTCGCCGGTGCGGAGCCGGTGAATGATGGCGGCGAGCACCCCATAGGCCGCATGCAGGCCGGCGACCTTGTCGGCGATCAGCGACGGCAGGTAGCGGGCGCGCGGATCGCCATCGACCCGCGGCAGCAGACTCGCGGTTCCGGTCGCCGCCTGGATGACGTCGTCATAGGCCTGGAGGTCCGCATAGGGGCCCTCCTGACCGAAGCCGACGCAGTGGGCGTAGACGATGCCCGGGTTGGCGGCCCGGACCGTTTCGTAGTCCAGCCCCAAGCGCTCCATGGCCTTGCCGCGCACGTTGCAGACGAAAACGTCGGCTTCCCTGAGCAGGGCGTTCATGCAGGCGAGGTCATCGGGGTTCTTGAGGTTGAGCGTCACCGACTGCTTGCCGCGATTGATCGCCATGAAACCGGGGCTCATGCCCGGCGTCTTCCCGGCCTTGCCGGACCAGCGGAAACTGTCGCCGCCGGCCGGGTTTTCAATCTTGATGACCTCGGCGCCCAGCTCCGCGAGAATGTGCGTGCAATAGGGGCCGAACACCACGCTTGTCAGGTCGATGACCTTGACGCCCGCCAGCATCGGCTGGCCGTCCGCTGCGCTGATCATGAGCCGCTCCATTGGGGTTTGCGTTTTTCGGCGAAGGCGGTGACGCCCTCGCGGAAATCGCGGGTGCGCATCAGTCGACCGAAAATGCGGTTGTTGGCCTCCATCGCCTTTTCAAGCGATTCCAGTTCTTCCAGCCGGTTCAACGCCTCCTTCGAGGCCCGGATCGCCGACGGTGAGTTCTCCAGAAGCCGGGCGGCGAAGGCGCGCGCCGCGGCCATGGCCTGGCCGTCTTCCACCTGCTGGTTGATGACGCCCAGGTCTTCCGCCTCGGCCGCGCCGAAGTGGCGGCCGGTGAGGATCAGCTCCATCGCCGCCTTGCGGCCAATCTGCCGCGTCAGGCGCTGCACGCCGCCGGCCGCGGCGTAGAGGCCGACTTTCACCTCCGGAAGGGCGAACCGCGCCTTGCTGTCGGCCACGGCGAGATCACAGGCGAGGACAATTTCCAGGCCGCCGCCCATGGCGACGCCGTTGACCGCGGCGATCACCGGCTTGGTGCGATCAAAGCGCGAGCACAGACCGGCGAATCCCGAGGACGGCATCGACATGTCGCCGCCCCTGGCCGTGACCTTCAGATCGTTGCCGCTGCAGAACGCCCGGTCGCCGGCGCCGGTGATGACGCCGACCCACAGGTCGGGATCGTGCTCGAATTCATCCCAGATTTCATGCAGTTCAAAGTGAACGGCGCTATGCAGGGCGTTCATCGCCTCGGGACGGTTCAGCGTCACCTCGAGCACATGACCATCGCGGCGGACAAGCACATGCTCGAACCGCCGCTCTGGCAGGCCGCCAGCAGGGGCGGGCTCGCACAGACGGTGGGACGGCGCGATGAAGTTGACGCCGTTCTCATGGACGATGCGCACCCGCCGGCCGACAGGGTCGGCCTCGTGCAGGCTGTACAGGGTCGGGCGGTGGCCGGTGCGGACCCGGGCAAGAATGCGCCCCCGGCTGTTGGACGCGATCAGATAGCCACGCGAGGGACGTCCCTTTTTCCAGGTGACGGTGTAGGCCTCGACGGTGGCCTCGGTGGTCTCCGACAGCAGGCGTGGCGCCGGCGCGGCGTCGATGCGGGCCTGCATGTCGTCGCCAGGAACAACGGCGTGACGCGGCCGCCATGCGTCTGGCGAGGTGGTTGAGTAGACGCCCGCGGCTTCCTTGGAAAGGAAGCCGCCGTTGGCCAGCACCAGCCCCCAGGCCCCAGGCGACGCCCGCATCCGCTCGGCCATCGTGGCGATGGCGTGCATGGAGTAGTTGTTGCCGGCGCCGCCGAAGAACGGCAACCCGCCGGTCACCGTGCACGGCGTCTTGCGCCAGTCGAGGCCGATGGCTTCGGCGGCGATCAGCACGGCGCAGGGGAAGCAGCTGTACAGGTCGAACTGGCTGATGTCGGCGGTGGTCTTGCCGGCCATATTGAGCGCGCCATGCAGCGCCGCTTCCATGGCGCGCGACCGCGACAGATCAGGCCGCTCGACGATCAGCCTGTCCTTCGCGGCGGCGTAGCCGTGCAGGAACACCCATTTCGAGGGGTCGACCCCGGCCTCGCGCGCGGCGCCGACCGAGGTGAGAATGAGGGCGGCGCCCTGGTTCACCGCATCCTGCGCCACATGCCACTTCAAGTAGGGATCGGCGATGCGGTAGTTGGCGGCGCTCTCCGTCGCCAGAAACTCACGGCTGCGGGCCTCGGGGAACTGCGCGTAAGGGTTCTGCGCCGCCACGGTCGAGAACCCGGCCAGAAGCTCCGCCATCAGGTCGACATAGGCGGTCTGGTCGAGGCCGAGGCGGTTGCGCAGGGCATGCTCGAACACCGTGTAGCTCTGGGTTGGCATGCCAAGACCGTTGGCGATCTCGTATTCGGACAGCAGCGTCGGCCCGATGCCGCGATCTTCCCACGCGCCATCGACAGTGCGCGACCAGTCCAGCCGGGCCTTCGTCCTGAGCGCCATCTTGAGGGCTGCGGTCGCCTCGGAGCCGGCCAGCAGCGCCGCCCGGACCTCGCCGGCGAAAATCGCTTCCGCAGCCTCATTCACCAGCGCCTGGGGCTGATCGCCGCCGACCACTGAATAGACGCGCCGGGTGGGGGACAGGCCAAGCTCCGCCGCCAGGGTCGCCGGCGGGTTGGCGCAGCGGCCGAGCGGATGGCGCACGCTGCGCATGGAATCATGGTTGGCCCGAACGACGAAGACGCTGTCGATCACGGATGCCAGGGCGGCGGCCGCGCCGCTGTCAGCCAGGGCGGCCCTGGCCGCGTCGACCTGAAGGCTCAGGGGGCTGGGCGCCGCCGCGACATCCTTGCCGTCCCAGTGGCGAACGATCTGGCCAACGCCGACCAATACTGGAGTGCGGGGATCTGTTTCCAACATGGTCGGCTCTGTCTCCTCATGTGATTTAAATTCATATTTAAAATGTCGATTAAATGAACGTTTAAGGCGCGTCAATGCACATGACGCGATCGCGGGGCCAGGCGTCGGATCGCGCGCGGACGCCGGCTGGATGCGGATGGGTCAGGCGGATGCGGAACGCGCCAGCGCGCACGCGGCGACCACATTCGTCAGACGCCGCGCGCCCGGGGGCAGGAAAAGCGGGAAAGGGAGCGGCGAGCCTCCGGGGCTTCAGGACGCCGTGATTGCGGCGCGGGCGGGATCAGCGGCCGCGTCGGTTTGCGACGCCAGCGGCAGCGTGATCGTCACCGTGGTTCCAGCGCCGGCGATGCTGTCGATATGAAGCTTGCCGCCATGCGCCGCGACGATCCGCGAAACCAGGGAGAGGCCGAGGCCAGAGCCCTCCGTGTTGATGGCGTTGGAACCCCGCACCGCGCGCGCGGTGACGGCGTCGATCTCCCCGGCGGGAATGCCGACGCCCTGGTCCCGCACGGTGATGACCGCATCGGCGCCTGTCGCATCGCAGGCCAGTGCGACCGGCGGCGCCCCGTTCGCGACGGAATATTTCACCGCGTTCTCCAGCAGATTGATCAACGCCAGTTCGAGCATTTCCGCATCGGCGCGGATCGTCGCCCGCCGCGCGGCGGGCGTGGTTTCCAGGCTGATCCGCCCGGAGAGCATGTCGCCGGCGCGCGCGGCCGCGGTCGCGACCACATCAGCCAGCGGATGCGCATGCATCTGTGGGGCGAAGGCGGCGCCATGCAGACGGCTGCGCGCCACATTGACTTCCAGCGTCTCCACCAGGCGGACAATGCCGCGTCGCACCCGGTCCAGGCGTCCCCGGTTGGCCGCGTCTTCGGGCGGCAGACTGAGGCCAATGCTGTCCACATTTGAGCGGATCACCGCAAGGGGTGTGCGGTACTGGTGCGAGATCACCTCCATGAACCGCACCTGACGCTCCTGGGAATCCAGCTCCGCCTGCAGGGCGTCCTCGGCCACCCGCTTTGCTTCGGCCAGTTCGGCCGTGCGGGTTTCCACCAGGCGAGCGGCGCGACGCTCCGCCGCCTGGGCTGCCTGCAGCGCCTGCTCACGCATGGATTTGTTGAGCGCCTCGGCGGCGCGCAGACGCACCGCCAGCGAGCCAGTGAGCAGCAGGGTGTGCACAAGGCAGCTGACGGCATAAGCGTGCGCCACCCAGTTGGGCAGCGAAAGCATGCCGGTGCGCTGCACCATGGTGATGATCAGGCCGCACCACAGGATGGTGTAGGCGGCGGCGCGCAGGCGGGTGCCGGAGGCGTTGCGGTCAATGCCGACAATGCCCATGACCATGCCGAGCGTCGACAGGGTGGTGATGACCAGATAGCCAGGCCCGGCGAATTCGGGATGGACGTCGGCGAGCGCGAAGCCGACGCCCACCAGCCCTGTGCAGGCCAGCCCCTGGAAAATCCGGTTGATTACCGGGTGGCGGCGCGGCAGCTCCAGGATGCTCGCGCCGGCCACGCCGCTGGCGAACAGGCCCAGCCAGACGGATCCGCCAGTGAACCAGTCGTTGCCGCGTCCGCCATGGGGAAACAGCCACAGGCGCGACACGCCCAGATTGCCCATATAGACCATCATGGCGGCGCAGGTGCTGAAAGCCAGCAGGATATAGAACGGCTTGCGATCGAACAGGAAGAACACCACCTGGATCGCCGCCAGCACCGCCATGCCGCCGAACCAGAAGCCGGAAAGCAGGGCGCCGCTGGTGACCCGCCGGGTATGGTGCGCGGGCGGGTACAACGACGCGGTGATGGAGAGCGCGGAATGGCCGCTGGCGATGCGAACCAGCGCCAGGGTTTCATGGCCGGGCGCCAGGGAGACCGGAACGACGTTCTCCAGGCCGGAAACCGCGTCCGCGGGCAGGGGGCGATGGTCGCCCATGGCGTAATGGACGAAATCCGCCGCCGTCAGGCCGGGCCTGTTCTGCGCCACGTAAACGTCAATCTCGTCGACAAAATTTGGCGCCAGCGACAACAGCGCCTCGCGAACGCCAGATTCGCCTGCCGGCGCGGCCATGACGATGCGCAGCCAAGCGGTCTTGCGCGTGTAGCCAAGATTGACGCTGGCGCCCGACGCGGGCGTGAAGCGCTCTGGACTGGCGATCGCCTGGGCAAGCGTCAGCCTGCCTTGCGGGTCGACCAGAACGCCGACGCGACCGGCGAGTGAGAAGCCATTGTCGGCAGGCGAAGCTGTTTGCCCGTGGCGGGCGACGCCAGCCACCAGCAGCAGGAGCAACGCCAGCAGGCCCAGCGCCAGCGCCGTCAGCGACAGCACGCGCCGCCATTGCCGGCGCATCGCCAGCATCGGGTTCCCGGCCGCTGCTGTTTCGCCTGGCATGGGGCGCCTTCCTGAAAATTGACAGGCCACTATATGGTTGAGCTATGGCTGGCGTCCGGGGCGCCGGTTATCTGTGTGTACTGTCCGTTTCCGGGATTGCACAACCTATGGAAAATACGCCGCGAGACGAACCGCCTGTTCGCACCCTTCTGGTGGAGGACGATGAGGATCTGCGTCAGGGCCTCGCTGACTATCTCAGGCTCAGCGGCGTCGATGTGACGGAGGCGGGCTCTGGCGTCGGTTTCTATCGGGCGCTGCGCGGCGGCGATTTCGACGTCGCCATTCTGGACGTCAACCTGCCGGACGTCAGCGGCTTCGAGCTGGCCCGGGATCTGGCGCCCGGGCGGGGCGTCGGCGTCATCATGCTCACCGCCCGCGCGGGCCGTGACGACCGGATGCGCGGCTACGCCGAAGGCGCTGACATTTACCTCACCAAGCCGGTGGACAGCGAGGAGCTGTTGCATGTGACCCGCAATCTGGCGCGTCGCGTGCGCGACGCCCGGGCCCCGCAGCAGGAACTCGCCGATGAGGCGCCGCCGCAGGGCTGGCGGCTCGACGCCAGGCGCCAGCAACTGGAGGCGCCGGACGGCGCGGTGATTTCGCTTTCGGGGCGGGAGTTGATGCTGCTTGAGCGGATGGCGCTGGCTGATGGCGCGACGGTGCCCCGGCTGGCGCTGGCCCAGCATCTCGGATATGGCGACGCCAGCGTCGAGAGCCGGAGCCTGGACGCCGTGCTGCGTCGGCTACGACAGAAATCCGCCGACGGCGGCGTCGACCTGCCGCTCCGGGCCGTGCATGCGGTCGGCTTGCGCTTCACCGGGCGCCTGACGCTGGTCTGATCAGCGCCACGCCGCCTGGCGACCTGGCGCTGCCGCAGATCAGATGAAAACCCGTTGAAGTGACTTGCCTGGCGGCTCATTTACGCCATTAATCAGGCTTTGCGGTTATGGCGACGCTGTAGCTGTCTCGGAAGGGTGGGCGCGATGGCCAGGCGAACAATTGACTATCTCCTGCGGGAGATTGAAGTGTTGGCGACCAGCACCCAGGATACGGGCGAGATTATCCAGAAAGTCATGGAATCCCTGAGGCGGTTCAGGATCTTGCGCGAACTGGAACGGCCGATCTCCGATGCGGAATGGCAGGGCATTCTTCTGAGCGCGCGTGATCTGATGAACATGCGCATGCCATATGGCCATATCGTCAACGAGGTTATCACGCGGGAAATCGGCATGGCGGACGCCGGCTAACCGGCAACCGGCGACCTGGCGGGGCTCCTTCAACGATCCGTGATGGAACCAGCCGGAACCGGATACTGTTAAGCTTGCGCAGCCTTTGTTGCATTCTGTCATCGTACTGGCCCCGCTCTTGGCGGGGCCTTTTTTCGGAAACGACGCCCTCACGCAGGCCGTCGTCGGGCAGGCCTGGATTTCGGCTGCACCGGATCGGGAAATTTCCCCGGTTCGCCGCCCCCAGGGAGCCTTCACTGAGACGTCGTCATGGGAGCGCCAGAGCGGGGTTCAGGTCGGCTGACGCCCGCGCCATCCTCACATCTCCTGTCGGGCATCCCTACGGGAACATCATCCCTGGCCTCGGGGTTTACCCAATGATGTGAAGGAGATGAGAAATGCCCGCCAAATCAGCAGCCCAACAGAAAGCCGCCGGCGCGGCCCTCGCCGCAAAGCGCGGAGATCTCAAGAAGAGTGAGCTTCGCGGCGCTTCAAAATCGATGGAGAAATCGATGAGCGAACGGGAACTCGAAAAAATGGCCTCCACCAGCCGCAAGGGCAAGCCGGAGCACGTTTCAAAACACTAGAGTAATTTCCGATCTACATGGATCGGGAATTGTTCCAGCTTCCCTTGTTTTGAGCGAACTCTGATCGATCAGACGATTCCGTCTGGTCGGAAAGCGCTCTGATGGCGTTTTGTTCCGACGTTCGCTTCACCACCTGTGGTGAAGGAAAAGCCCGGGCAACGCATGGCGTTTCCCGCACATGCGTCGCGCCAGTCCGGGCTTTGCAGGTCGCGGATGCTACAGCATCTTCCGCCACAGCATCTTCGCGAAATCTTCGCGACCGGACGTCAGTCGTCGAAGCCGACGAACGTCGTGGCTTCGTCGACCGATTTGCGACGGGAAATCACGCTGTTGGCCGGGAAGCTGTCGTCCGGATAGCCCATGGCGATGCACATCATGATCACCTGATCGTCAGCGATGCCGGCATGCTCGCGCACGACCGGGGATTGCATGATGCCCTGGCTGTTGATGACGCAGCCAAGGCCCCGGGCCCAGGCGGCGTTGACCAGGGCGTTGGCCACGGCGCCGCAATCGAACGGGGCGATGTCGCTGCCATGCATCACCCGGTCATAGGTAATGACGACCGACACCGGAGCGTCAAACTGGCGAAAGCCGCGCATGACCCAATCGAGGCGCTTTTCCTTGTCGTGGCGTTCGATGCCCATGGCGCCGAAGAGCTGTTTGGCGATGTCGATCTGCCGCTCCCGGTGCACGCCGCCGGATTCATCGCGAATCCGGAATTCACGCGAATGGGGCACGCCGGCCAGATTACGTTCGGTATTGCCGGCCCGGATGCGATCGAGCGGCGCGCCAGTCAGCACGTAGAAATTCCAGGACTGGGTGTTGTGCGAGGAGGGCGCGCGCATGGCGATCTCGAGGATCTCGCGGATCAGCTGCTTCGGAACCGGGTCGGATGTGTAGCCGCGAATGCTGCGCCGGCCACATACGACCTCCTCGTAGCTTGCGCCCTGCTGAACCGGTGACGTCATAAGTTTCTCCCTCATCGTGTTTATCGGTGCATGGCTGTAGCAATATTCGATCAGATCGAAACGGGAATTTGCTTCAGCCAGATAACTGGTGCGCTCTGGACGCAGCCCGGCCGCCACTTGCCGCGGGACAGCCGCCGCGCCGCCCAGACGCCGGATCATCCCCTGAAGCCGCCGCCAGGCTGGGCGTTCAGACCGGCGCGCCCGCGGTTTGATCCTCAAAGCTGGTGCGCCCGCCGGCGGCCATGCCGCCATCGACGACCAGATCGTGACAGTTGATGAAGGCGCCTTCGTCCGACGCCAGGAATAACGCCGCCGTGGCGATGTCATGCGGCGTCCCCGAACGGTGCAATGGCGTCGCCCGGGCAAGGTTCTGCGTCAGCTTGCGCATCTTTGCTTCTGAATGGGCCGGATCAAGGCTCGTGGCGACCTGCGATCCGCCAAAGAAAATCGGCGTGGCGATCGCGCCCGGCGAGATGCTGTTCACGGTGATGCCGGAGGGGCCAAGCTCCAGGCCGGCCATTTCCGTGGCGCGGCGCACCGCCGCCTTGGCGATGGAATACAGATAGCCGCCCATATGGCCGCGGATGGCGGCGATGGAGGCGTTGTTGATGATGGCGCCGCGTCCTTGGGCCTTCATGATCGGCGCCGCGTAGCGGATGCCAAACAGCACGCTGCCCACCAGCAGGTCCATGGCGTGATGATAATCATCGGCGGTGATGGTGTCGGCGCCGCCCTGGGTGGGGCCGCCGGCGTTGGAGAACAGGCAGTCCAGCCGGCCGAAGCGCTCCGCCGTCGCCTCGACCGCCCGCTTCACGTCCGCCTCACGCGCCACATCGGCGGCGATGAACGCGGCGTTGGCCCCAAGCTCCGATACAAGCGCTTCGCCTTTCGCGGCGTTGCGGCCGGCGATCATCACCTTTGCGCCCTCCGCGACAAACAGCCTGACGGTCGCCTCCCCAATGCCGCTGGTTCCACCAGTAATCAGCGCCGCCCGCCCAGCAAGACGATCTCCCATCCCGTTTCCTCCCATGCGCCTGTTATCCAGGGCCCAGGGACCCGTTTCCGCCATGCGCAGCCCGCCATACAACGCGGCGCAGCGAAGGACAGAACAACGAAATCCATGGCATCCTGTTGATTTTATATCAGTTTCACGAAGCTGCGCTTGGCTCTGGCTGGACACGACAGCGGACGCCAATGGCAAAATCGCCGCGCCAGCATCTGTCCGGACTTTCATCCGCGCAAGCTGTTTCGGCCGGGACGATCGTCCGGGTCGCAAGCCTGGCCGCGCCATGTGTCTTCGCGCACATACGGGTGGAGCGCAGGCTCATATGTTGGCGGCATGAAACGCGGCGACGCCGCGTTTCGGGGATCGGGAGATCCCCACTCCAGCGAGACCTCCCTGAATTTGGCCGCCTCAAAAGGGCGGCCTTCTTTTTTGCGCGTTCGGGCTGTCCCGGAGGCCCCGCCCCTGGAACAGCGCTTTCCTCAGAACAGGGTCCCCAGATCCGAGCGCTCGAAGTTCTTCAGTTCGTCCGTGCGACCGTCGCGGATCTTCAGCACCCATTCCGGGTCGGAAATCAGCGCGCGACCAACGCCCACGAGATCGAACTCTCCGGCTTCCAGCCGGCGCAGCAGGCCATCGAGCGAGGCCGGCTTTGACCCCTCGCCAGCGAACGCCGCGATGAATTCGCCGCTGAGACCGACCGAGCCAACGGTAATGGTGACCTTTCCGGTGAGCTTCTTGGCCCAGCCCGCGAAATTAAGGTCCGAGCCCTCGAACTCCGGCTCCCAGAACCGACGCTGCGAGCAATGGAAGACATCGACCCCGGCCTCCGCCAGCGGCTCCAGCCAGGCCCGCATTTCCTCGGGATTATGGGCGATGCGCGCGTCGTAGTCCTGCTGTTTCCACTGCGACAGGCGCAGGATCAGCGGAACATCAGGGCCGATCGCCTCCCGGGTCAACCGCACGATCTCGCCGGCGAAGCGGGCGCGCTCGGGAATGCCGGCGCCGCCCCAGGCGTCGTCGCGTTCATTGGTGCCGCGCCATAGAAACTGGTCGATCAGGTAGCCATGCGCTCCATGCAGCTCCACGGCGTCGAAACCGATGTCCTTCGCTGCTCGCGCCGCGCGCCCGAAGGCGTGCAGCGTGTCGGTAATCGCTTCTTCGGTCATCGGCTCGGTGAAGCGTTTGCCGGGGCGCGACAGGCCCGATGGGGCGTCTACCGGCTGTGGGTCCCAGGATGGATCGCGGCCACGCGCCGCTCCGACATGCCAGAGTTGCGGCGCGATAAGGCCGCCTTCGGCGTGCACTTCATCGACAACACGGCGCCAGGCTGGCAGGGCGTCGCCAAAGAAGTCGGGCACGTTCGGGTCATTTTTCGCAGCCGGGCGCTCGACGACCGTGCCTTCGGTGACGATCAGGCCCACATCGGCGGCCGCGCGCCGGCGATAATAGGCGGCGACATCGCCGGTTGGCACGCCTTTGGGCGAGAACGAGCGCGTCATGGGGGCCATGACGATCCGATTCTTGAGGCGCAAGCCCTTGAGATTAAAAGGCTGAAACAGGGCGTCTGTTGACAAGGCCGTCTCCATTCGTGAACGCAATGCGGACATGCGCCGATGCGTCAGACATATGTGTCAGCCCGGTCGTTTATCAATCCGGTAATTTTTTCCCCGGTCAGCCGCAGCCTCGCGCCGCGTCAGTTTCCCTGCGCGTCCCAACGGGAAACGACAACGCTATTCTGTTTCATCTTCCGCGCGCCGGCTTTTGCGACGGCTCCTGGCGATCTTGCCTGCGGATGAAGCCAGGGCGCGATCCTGGGAAAATGAACGCCGCTCAGCATCAACATTCCGCCCGCCCTTGCGGCCTGCGCTCGCGGCAAGTTCTGGCTGGATCGAGAACGCCCGCTTTTCCTTCGGCACGCTTTGTCCGCCAAGACTGGCGATTGCCTTTACC
This sequence comes from Camelimonas fluminis, assembly GCF_014656355.1. Taxonomy (GTDB): domain Bacteria; phylum Pseudomonadota; class Alphaproteobacteria; order Rhizobiales; family Beijerinckiaceae; genus Camelimonas; species Camelimonas fluminis. The sequence continues at coordinate 177,836 of NZ_BNCG01000002.1, read as the reverse complement.
TTCGCCGGATCCATTGCAGCAAATCCCCGACGAGACTTTGGCTTTTCATCACTCATGACAACGCCCCCCTATTTCTGCTTCATGAGTGCCGGATGCGGTGGATTTGGTTCAAATTGTTCACGGCATTGTGGCCCTTGTGGCAAATCCGCGGCATTCCAGCGGATTCATTACGTCTTCAGGCAGCCTGGCGTCCGTAGCCCGTGGCAGGCGCAAGTGAGCTTCAGGCAAGAAAGCTTCAGGCAAGAGAGCTTCCAGCAGGAGGGCTTCAGGCAGGCGAGCCGTGGCGGGGCTGTCATTGGGAGAAAGGCGGCGCCTGCCGTTCTTCTCGCTGCCCATGCAAGTTTCGCCGGCTCTCCGCCGCTGAACTCCCAGACCGGCTCTAGGCCATTTCTGACCGGCGCACATGGCCATTTTGGCATAGAAGCGGTGATGTCCCGCCAGTCTGGTCAGGCGGTGAAAGCCCAGATCAAATCAGACAGACAGACCCCAGATAACCGGGTTGCCTCAATGACGGCGCTCCTGGATGACGACGACGAAGCTGGATATGACGGGAGACGCTGCTATAGGAAGTAAATCCGTCATCGCGCCAAGGCCATGACGCAGCGTCGTTCGCCGGGCGTCCAGGCCTTTCAGGGAGCCATTTTCTTCGGGGAGGGGGGAAATATGAGGGGTGACGCGGCGGCAGATCATGCCAACCAGTTTGCCGGCGTTGCTGATGCGCCTGAGATTCCAGCCTGGGTGCTTGAGGATGGAGCGGCCCTTCGGAAACATCCCGCATTTCCGCAGGCGCTCCGGCTTCATGCCCAATTGATAGCTGGCAATCTGGAGAGATCCCGCGACCTGGTCCGGCTCACCAGTGAAGAAGCGCAACTGACTCTCGGGATCGCGCTGACGGCGCTTCATCTGGCAAGGAATCCCGGGGATCCGCGTTCGGGAGCCACCCTGACCCGCATTCAGGCGTTCGCCGCGCGTTATGGTCTCGCCAGCGCCAACCGGGTGGCGGCGTTGATCAGCCTCAAAAGGCACGCCGGCTACTGGCGGCAGGTTGACGTCAGCGAAGACCGGCGCATCAAACGGCTGGAGCCAACCGAAAAAGGCGACGCGCTCAGCCGGCTGATCGCCCAGAGCACGCTTGCGCCCATCCAGTTGCTCAGCGACCGGTTCGACTATTTCAGCCTGCTGGAGAATGATCCGGATTTCAGGGCCAGGTACTCGGTGGAGGGGATCAATCTCTACGCCAGGGGCGTTCGCCTGGCGCTGGCCATACCGGACGCGCAGTTTTTCATGGGACAGATCGCCGGCCGTCAGATCATGTTCAAACTCTGACTGGCCCTGGTGGCCCAAAGCGAAACCGGTTCGTCCATCGTGTCATGCCCCTATGGCTATCTCGCGAGCTGTTTTGGCGTCTCGCGGGCTCACGTCCGCCGCATGATGGAAGCAGCGCAGGAGCGGGAGCTGGTTGTCATTCGCAAGGCCGGAGGGCAGGAGATTGAGCTCTTGCCCAAATTTGTCGACCTGCAGGAGACATTCACGTCGTTGGCTTTCGCCCTCCTGAAAAAAGCGGCGGATCTCGCCGCATCCGGCGAAGGACGCGGCAAGATCGACTGGGGCATCGACATCTGATCGTTGCGCTGACCGTTTGGCCGCGACGGCCCGGTAACTGAACCTCATTGCGGCGCCCGCGCTGGAGGAAACGCGGCGCCCGGGGGCGCGGATCCGGGATAGACAGCGCGGCGTCCGGAACTCTGGCCGGTCCCGCGCCCCGCCATGCGGACGGGCGGAGCCATCAGCGGGGGTTGAACCTGAAGACTGACCTCCCGATTTCATCTTCAGCGCCTACGTTTCCGGGCACGTTTCCTGTCAAGCCAAAACGACTGGACCGGGTGGGCGCGCATGGATCGCAAACAGCAGGCGGGCGTTGCAAAAAGCTGCCCGGACGTTCGACACGGCGTGATTTTCGTCATCCGGTTCATCGCGTGGGTCGGCTTTGCACTTCGCCTGTATAGCCGGAGATCATGCGTAGCTGACCGGAAACCGCGCCCCGCTGCCGATCCTGGCCTTCACCATCAAAGGAGAAGTTGTCATGGCGTTTGTCACAACAAAGGACGGGACGGACATCTTTTACAAGGATTGGGGTCCCAGGGACGCGCAGCCGATCCACTTTCACCACGGCTGGCCGCTGAGCGCCGATGACTGGGACAACCAGATGCTGTTTTTCCTCAGGGAAGGCTTCCGCGTTGTCGCCCACGACCGGCGCGGGCATGGACGTTCGGGACAGGTCAGCGACGGCCATGACATGGACCACTACGCCGCTGATGCATCGGCCGTGGCCGAGCATCTTGATCTTCGCAACGCGATCCATATCGGTCATTCGACCGGAGGCGGGGAGGTTGCGCGCTATGTCGCGCAATATGGCCAGCCGCAAGGGCGCGTCGCCAGGGCGGCGCTGGTCAGCGCCGTGCCGCCGCTCATGCTGCGGACGGACAGCAACCCCGACGGCGCGCCGATCGCAGTGTTCGACGGTTTCCGCGCCGCGCTCGCCGCCAATCGCGCGCAATTCTTCCGCGATGTGCCGGCTGGCCCGTTCTACGGATACAACCGACCTGGCGCGCAGCCCTCGCAGGGCGTTATCGACAACTGGTGGCGGCAGGGCATGATGGGCAGCGCCAGGGCGCACTACGAGGGGATCAAGGCGTTCTCGGAAACCGATCAAACGGCTGATCTGAAAGCGATTGCCGTGCCGACCCTGGTCATGCAGGGCGATGACGACCAGGTGGTCCCCTACAGGACGGCGGCGATGATGCAGGACAAGCTGCTGCGGAACAGCCAATTGATCATCTATCCGGGATTCTCGCACGGGATGCTCACGGTCAACGCCGATGTACTCAACGCCGACCTGCTCGCTTTCATACGTGGCTAGGCGATGCGCGCCGGGCAGGCCCCGGCGCGCGCCTTCAAAGCATCATGTCCTGTTTCCCCCGGCCTGGCCAGCAATCCTGCTGCTTCGCCAGGGGGCGCCGGCCTCGGGGGAAGCGTTGCCGTTTAGCGCTGGCTCTTCAGCCAGGGCAGGAGCAGATCGTTGACCTCTCCGGGACGCTCCTGTTGGGTCCAGTGACCGCAGCCGGCAAGAACGTGGGCGCCCTGCAGGTTGCTCACGTGCTTCTTCATCACCTCAACCGGATCAGGGCCGCCAAACATATTGAAGGCAGGGTCCCTGTCGCCGGCGATGAACAATGACGGCTGCGCGATCTTCCGTCCTTTGAACTGCTGAAGATATGCGAAATCCCGCTCGTGATTGCGGTAGCGGCTGAGCGGCCCGAAGAAGCCCGAACCTTCAAACTGGCCCACATAATAGTCGAGATCGGCCCTTGTCATCCAGGCCGTCGGCCCCGGCGGCCGCTGCAGCCCGGTGAGCAGGTCCTGGTCGGCGGTCTTGTTGTTTGGCCACGATCCGGCCGGCGCGTCGCCGGAAATCGCGTGATAGAAGGTGGCCAGGAAGTCGCGGGGATCACTGTCGAAGTCGTGCTCCGCGCGCCCGACCTCCTGAAAATAGACCTGATAGAAAAAGCGGTTTCTGGAGGTGAACAGCTCGTCGAAGACCTCGGTCAGCGGCCGGTGCGGAACACCGGCGTGCACGATCGACATGGCGCACACGGCCTTGAACCTGTCCGGCCTGATCATGGTGGCGTTCCAGACGATTGGCGCGCCCCAGTCATGACCGATCAGGATCGCCTGCGCGCCCGGCTGCAGCGCGTCGACGACGCCAACCAGGTCGCCGACGATATTCTCCATCGAATAGTCTTCAACTTTGGGCGGCTTGGCCGAGCCGCCATAGCCGCGCACGTCAATGGCGCAGGCGGTGAAGCCCGCCGCGGCAATCGGGCCGATCTGATGGCGCCAGGAATACCAGGACTCCGGAAAGCCATGGACCATGATGACGAGGGGGCCAGTCCCCTCAACCACGGCGCGGATGCGCGCGCCGCCTGCGTTGATCATCTGGAAATTGGGCATTGGTCGCGCTCCCTTCAGGCGGCCAGTGACGGGATCGACGCATGGCGAAGCAGATAGCCCATGCGCTTGCGGCTGTCTTCTCGCCCGGATTGATGTCCTGACCGGGCCGGGACGAGCTGCGGGCGCATCCGGACAACCAGGCTGATTCATGGCGTGGGGCAGAACACGACAATCTCAATATCGCGGTCGCTTCCGGGTTTGCAATGCAGCGTAGCGGCGCCGCGCACGGCGGCGGCGCAGGCCATGACGGCCTCACAATCCGCCAGCGGCTTGCTCCCATGAAAAAGGGGAGCCTCAAGAGGCTCCCCAGGTTCGAAATCGTATGCAAGCGTTGTGATCTGCTGCGCTATTTTCCCTGCATGCGCGGACAAACGTCAGGTTTATCCGCGCGTGTGCTGGTCAGCTGCACCCGGTCGTGCCGCCACAGGTGTCGCATTTCAGGCAGGTGCCGTTGCGAACCAGGGTGAAGTTGCCGCATTCGCCGCAGGCGTCGCCCTGGTAGCCCTTCATCAGCGCTTCCTTGCGCCGGTCCGATGAAGATGGAGCCGCAGCCGCGGCGGAGCCGGCTGGCGCGAATTGCAGCTTTGTCGAAATCGCCTCGGCCTGGGCCTCGTCGTCATCGTTGTCGTTCAGATCCGGCAGCGGCTCCTTCAGGGCCGTCGCCGCCTGGGCTCCGCCGAACGCGGTCGGCGCGCCGTCCTGACCGCCGGCGATGGCCAGCAGGTTGGTCGGCTGGCGGCCGCGCACAAAGCCTTTCGACACCAGCGGGCGCGCGGCGGGCGTGGCGACCGGCTCGCCGTCCGGCTGCTGCCGGCCCTGGGCCGCGCCCTTGCCGATGACGTCGAAGCCGATCTCCGACGGGTCGACATGGGCGAGATCGTCGCGGCCGAGATAGGAGATCGCCAGCTCGCGGAACACATAGTCGAGGATCGACGTGGCGTTCTTGATCGACTGGTTGCCCTGGACGAAGCCGGCCGGCTCGAAACGGGTGAAGGTGAAGGCCTCCACGTATTCGTCCAGCGGCACGCCATATTGCAGGCCAAGCGAAATGGCGATGGCGAAATTGTTCATCATGGCGCGGAAGGCGGCGCCTTCCTTGTGCATGTCGATGAAGATCTCGCCGAGGCGGCCATCCTCATATTCGCCGGTGCGCACATAAACCTTGTGACCGCCGACGATGGCCTTCTGGGTGTAGCCCTTGCGGCGCTCGGGCAGCTTCTCGCGCTCGCGGATCCGCTGCACCCGCTCCACCACCTTCTCGACGATGCGCTCGGCCACCTGGGCCGTGCGGGCCGCCGTCGGCTGCGCCAGCAGGGTGTCGACGGCGTCCTCGACCTCGTCGTCCTCATCCGAGATCAACGCGGCGTTGAGCGGCTGCGACAGCTTGGAGCCGTCGCGATACAGGGCGTTGGCCTTGAGGCCAAGGCGCCAGGACAGCATGTAGGCGCTGGAGCAGTCCTCGACCGTCGCGTCGTTCGGCATGTTGATGGTCTTGGAGATGGCGCCGGAGATGAACGGCTGAGCCGCCGCCATCATCTGGATGTGGCTCTCCACCGACAGGTAGCGCTTGCCAATGCGACCGCACGGGTTGGCGCAGTCGAACACCGCATAATGTTCTTTTTTCAGATGCGGCGCGCCTTCCAGGGTCATGGCGCCGCAAACGTGGATGTTGGCGGCGTCGATGTCCTTGCGGTTGAAGCCGAGGAACGACAGCAGCTCGAAGGAAGGATCTTCCAGACGCTCCGCCGGCGTCTTCAGCTTGCCTGTCAGCAATTCCTCGCCCAGCGTCCACTTGTTGAAGACGAACTTGATGTCGAAGGCGCTCGGCAGCGCCTTTTCAATGGCGGCGATGGCCGCGTCGTCAAAGCCCTTCGCCCGCAACGTCGTGTGGTTGACGCCAGGCGCCTGGCCCAGCGAACCGTGGCCGATGGCGTAGGCCTCGATCTCGGCGATCTGCGCTTCCGTGTAGCCAAGGCGACGCAGGGCGTCCGGCACGGCGCGGTTGATGATCTTGAAATAGCCGCCGCCAGCCAGCTTCTTGAACTTGACCAGGGCAAAGTCAGGTTCGATGCCGGTGGTGTCGCAATCCATCACCAGGCCAATGGTGCCGGTCGGGGCGATCACCGTTGACTGGGCGTTGCGGAAGCCGTGCTCCTGCCCGAGCTTCAGGGTCTCATCCCAGGCGGCGCGAGCCACCTCGATCAGCCGCTGGTCCGGGCACGAGGCGGCGTCGAGGGCCACGGGGGCCACCGACAGGCCTTCATAGCCGCTGGTCACGCCGTGGGCGGCGCGGCGATGGTTGCGGATGACCCGCAGCATGTTGTCGGCGTTGCGGGCGTAACCGGGGAACGGACCAAGCTCCTTCGCCATCTCGGCGGAGGTGGCGTAGGACACGCCGGTCATGATGGCGGTGAGGGCGCCGGTGAGGGCGCGGCCCTCGCGGCTGTCATAGCCGAGGCCCATGGTCATCAGCAGGCCGCCGATATTGGCGTAGCCAAGGCCGAGGGTGCGGAACTCGTAAGACAGGCGAGCGATTTCCTTCGAGGGAAACTGCGCCATGGTCACCGAGATTTCCAGAACCACCGTCCACAGCCGGCAGGCGTGGGCGAAGCTCTCCACGTCCATGCGTTGGGCGTCGCGATCATAGAACTGCAGCAGGTTGGCCGAAGCCAGATTACAGGCCGTGTCGTCGAGGAACATGTACTCCGAGCACGGGTTGGAGGCGCGAATGCGGCCGTCCGCCGGGCAGGTGTGCCAGTCGTTCATGGTGGTGTTGTAGTGCAGGCCGGGATCGGCCGAGGCCCACGCGGCGTAGCTGATCTTCTCCCACAGCTCGCGGGCCGGCAGGGTTTTCTTCACCTTGCCGTCGCGGTAGTTCAGCGCCCACGAACCATCGTTCTCGACAGCGCGCAGGAACTCGTCGGTCAGCGACACCGAATTGTTGGAGTTCTGGCCGGAAACCGTGAGATAGGCCTCCGAATCCCAGTCGGTGTCATAGACGTCGAAATCAAGGTCGCGATAGCCCTGGCGGGCGTACTGGATGACGCGCTTCAGGTAGCTGTCCGGCACCTGGGCGCGGCGGGCGAGGCGCAGTTCGCGCTTCAGCACCGGGTTGCGCTCCGGGTCGAAGCAGGCGTCGCCTTCGCCTTCGCAATTCACGCAGGCCTTCAGCACCGCCTTCATGTGGCGGCGCACGGTCTTGGAGCCGGTGACGAGGGCCGCGACCTTCTGCTCCTCCTTCACCTTCCAGTCGATGTAGGCTTCGATGTCCGGATGGTCGACGTCGACCACCACCATCTTGGCGGCGCGGCGCGTGGTGCCGCCCGACTTGATCGCCCCGGCGGCGCGGTCGCCGATTTTCAGGAACGACATCAGGCCGGAGGAGCGGCCGCCGCCGGACAGGCGTTCGCCGTCGCCGCGCAGGGCCGAGAAGTTCGAGCCGGTGCCCGAGCCATATTTGAACAGGCGCGCTTCACGCACCCACAGGTCCATGATGCCGCCTTCATTCACCAGGTCGTCGGCGACGGACTGGATGAAGCAGGCATGCGGCTGCGGATGCTCATAGGCCGATTCGGAAGCCTTCAGCTCGCCGGTCTGGAAATCGACATAATAGTGACCCTGGCCCGGGCCATCGATGCCATAGGCCCAGTGCAGGCCGGTGTTGAACCACTGCGGCGAGTTGGGCGCCACCATCTGGTTGGCCAGCATGTAGCGCAGTTCGTCAAAGAAGGCGCGGGCGTCGTCCTCGGCGGTAAAATAGCCGCCCTTCCAGCCCCAATAGGTCCAGCAGCCGGCGAGACGATCGAATACTTCCCTGGCCGAGATCTCGGAGCGGGTGCGCTCATCGACGGGCAGGCCGGCGAGGGCGGCGTCATCCGCAACCGAGCGCCACAGCCAGGAGGGGACGCCGTTTTCCTCAATGCGCTTCAGCCGTGACGGCACGCCGGCCTTGCGAAAATACTTCTGGGCGAGCACGTCAGCCGCGACCTGGCTCCAGCCAGCCGGAACCTCCATGTCCTCCAGACGGAAGACCACGGAACCGTCCGGATTGCGGATCTCGCTGGTGGTCTTGCGAAACGCAATGCTCTCCCAGACTGGCTTGCCCTCGGTGGTGTAACGCCGCTCGATCCGCATGGAAGACTCCGTCACGCCTGCCCGTAATTATCCGGCGGCGGCTCAGCTGTGTCGTGGCGATGGGGCATCCTCCACGCGACGCAGGCTGCGTCTCGTCTGGAAAATGCCAGCAAATCAACAAGATGGACGAAACCCGGCGTCTGAACCGCCTGGCGTTGCCCTGAAGCGCCCAGCGCCGCACGGCCAGAAAAACCGCGCGCCACAAGCGAACTGTCGTATGAGACGGTCCGGCGCAGTGCGAAGCCTCACCCGGGAGCGCCCGCCGCCTGTCGCCAGAGTCACCGGACGATTGCCGGGCCTGACCGGCCCCGCGATCGTCTCGCCTCGCGTCAGACACTATATATAGATCAATTAACGGATCGTCACCCTAGGACTTGTGTCGGGCGACAGCCTTCTTGACGCGCGCAACCCGCGACGAACACGAGACTTTCGCCTCAAGCGTCGCCGTTTCCGCAGCCGTTATCAAACCGTAAAAATATATCCGCCATGTGGAAACCGGGGACTTTTGCAATGCCCCGGCGTCCGGATGTGGATGCGGTGCATTTGCCTGGCGGGCTGTTGCCATTTGGGCGCCCCGCGTTCTCGCGGTTTTCGGCGCCCCGAAGGCGTCGCTGCCGGACGTTCCGGCTCGCGCATTCGTGAAATGCTGGATGTGGCCCGGCGTCAGGCCCGCGCGCCGATTCTGGAGCTGTCGCAACGCCAGATGAAAACGGCGGGCGCATGCCCGCCGAATCAGATCCTCGCCGCCCAGAGAGTCCGGAACGGACGTGCGGCCAATGGCGACCGCGATCCGTCCTCGTCCCGGACCAGGCCGCGGCAACGCCGGAAGCGGTTGCCTGCCGCCCGCTCAGGCGGCCGGCGGTTTGACGTCGACGATGGTCAGTTGATGGGCTGCCCCATCCCGGGCGGTCCATTTGATGGACTGGCCAGGATTGAGCCCAATGAGGGCTGCGCCGATGGGGGTGAGAATCGAAATCCGTCCGGCTTCGATATCCGCTTCGCCCGGATACACCAGCCGCACGGTCCGCTCGCCTGCGTCGGACCGGTAGGTAACCGTCGACCCCATGCGCACCCGGTCCGCCGGCGCCGAACCGTCCTTCACCACCCTGGCGCGATCCAGCTCCTGGAGCAGCACCTCGGCGACATCCGGCATCCGGTCGCTGGCGGCCTCGGCGAGCATGGTGAGACGATGATGGTCATCCGCGCTGATAACCAGGGCAGGTAAACGGGAGCGGGTGCTGCTGAGTTTGGTCATGGGTCAGGCCTTCCAATCCGGCGCGCGTTCTTGCTGGACCGGGTGCGATAGTAAAGACGTGTTGGGAAAGCGCGCCTGCTACGGGCAGACGGATGGCCTGAAGACACAGGCAGCGCGTCCCCGACGTCCGGGGCGCGCGGACGAACGTCGGGCTAATGTCCCGCTATCGGGCAGTTAGCTTGCGGATGTCCCGCTGTGGCGAGTACGTCGTTCATACAGGAAAGATGTCGACGCGACGCCTGAAAGTCAAGGATTCGACCGTGAAACGAGCGCCTTGACGGCCATTCGCCAACGGTTATCGGCGCCTCGACGGCGGGGAGCCGGCGCATGGGCGACCTCCATCGTCAAACGCCGGAAAAGGCGCCGGTGCGATCAGCAGGCAGCCGCGCAAAAGAGTGGAGGCAGGCGGCCGAAAGCGACCGTGAGAGCGGCTGACGCCAAAATCCGGCGCCCCTGACGCATGGAGTTGACGAAGCCCCGAGCGGCGCGATGCATCCCGCATGAACGTGCGTCACGCTCATCTAGCTTTGCAGGTCGTGGATGGCTGGCGTCGTCGCGATCCTGCGCCATGGCATGGGAAAGCAGGGGGGGGCTGGCCATGGCCCGAAAGCCGTCCCTGACCTGTTCCAACCCTTTGATACGCAAGGGCGTTGATATGCAAAGGCGTTGGCGACCCCGGCAGGATTCGAACCTGCGACATTCGACTTAGAAGGTCGACGCTCTATCCAGCTGAGCTACGGGGCCCCATGGCATGCTGGCGGACCAGCCATGAAGAAACGTGTGTCCAGTTCGCGAGGCGCCCGATGACTATGGCGCTCCGCCACGCAGGCGGCCACATCTGTCAAACCTGACCCGGCCGCCTGATTCCGTCAGTCAATTCCATGGCCGTATAGGCCAAAATCCGGCGCATGCGGAGCGGAAATCACATCGGCGCCGGTTTTTGGGGACGCCGGTTTTTTGGGATCCCATTTTTGGACGTCGGTGTGGCTGTTGCAGCGGCCGATGCGATGGCAAGCCTCAGCAGCCGCGAACGCAGGTCATCGGCAGGGCGGACCGTGTGGATCGTTCAATGGGTCCACTGGCCGATGCGGTCGGATTTGAAATTATCGGAATAGGCCGCGTTATGCCGCGGCCGGGTTGGGCGCGGCTCTTCAACGCGCCAGGCGACGCCATTCCGTTCCGCATAGGCGATGGCTTCTTCCTTGCTGTCGAACCACAGGCGCAGCTGCTGGCGCGTGTCCGACGAACTGGTCCATCCCATCAGCGGCTCCACGCTGCGCGGAGAAGCCGGATCGAAAGCAAGCAGCCAGCGGCCAGATTTGGCCTTGCCGGATTGCATGGCGTTACGGGCGGGCTGCAGGATTCGCGCGGTCATGAGACTTTCCAGCCAGAGAAGTGATTGCCAACCAGAGGGCCGGTCGCCATCCAGGGAAGCGATTGCCCAGCAAGCAGGTCTTGCTGACCCGGTACCATATTACGCGGCCAGATGACAATTCTCGCCATCGTCCGGTCCCTTCATTCCGGCGTCTTGCCCCAGGGCGGGGTCCCAACCTTCCAGAAGCGCCCGCAAGGCAAGCCCGTTGGCGTGGGCCGGGAGGGAGACGCCGCGCCCCCAGATAAATGCAGGCCGCAAAAACGCCATACATGCATTTCTATACTTCTATATTGGCATGAATTCTAATATATACATTACCAAATCATCGTGACCGGATGTCGCGTCCGGTCTGTTTTTTTCAACTTTGCTGATGAGAAACATCATATGATTCGCACTGCTATCGTTGCGACGGCCATTCTCGCCTCCACATCCGCTTTTGCGCAAACGGGCAGCCCATTGCCCGGCGGCGCCTCTTCCCTGCGGGAGACCCATGGCGACTGGATGGTGAATTGCGTTGTTCCCAAGGATCGCAAGTTGTGCACCGTGTCACAGCAACTGGCGCAGCAATCCCAGGGCGGCGGCGCGCAGCGGGTCTTGTCCATTGAGCTGACGCCATCAGCCAAGGGAGCGGAAGGGGCGCTGCTGCTGCCATTCGGCCTGTTGATGGCCAGAGGGGTCGCCGTGCAGGTGGACGAGGGCAAGGCGCAGGCCGCGACGCCGATCCGCACCTGCGTTCCGGGCGGCTGCATTGCGCCGCTGACGCTCGATTCCTCCACGGTCGCCAGCATGCGCAAAGGCAAGCAGCTGAAGCTCAATCTGGTCGCCAGCGATACGGAGAAGCCATTCGCGCTGAACGTGTCGCTCAAAGGCTTTGGCGATGCCCTTGATCGCGCCAGCACGCTTCTGAAGTAGTTCTGGAGCCTGGATTGACCACACGGCTTCTGCGCCGGCCTCGACCATCAAAGGTCAACGCATGGCCGGCGCCGTTTTGCACTGAACCCGCGTTGCAATGCTATCCGTGCAAAACCTGAAGGCGTCAAAATCTGAAGGGTATGGCCTCATGCGCCGCGTGGGGCTGATTTTCTCAAAAAGCCGGCCGATATCGGCGGCGGACTGGCCGCGTTTGACCAATGGCGCGATGCGGCGCGAAGCGATCTCGGGAGGTCGGCGCGCTCGCAGGTCGCGCCGTCAAATATTCCACCGTTTTTTTTCTGCCGTAACTTGCGCGGCAGATGCAGAACGCATAGAAAGCACGAGCTTTCAGCATGTCGGGGCATAGCGCAGTCTGGTAGCGCATCTGCTTTGGGAGCAGAGGGTCGCAGGTTCAAATCCTGCTGCCCCGACCATACATCATCATGCTGCTGAATGCTTGCCGGGTCGCATGCCCGGGCCAGCCTGGTCTGGCGCCGGTCATGGATCGGCAGCGCATGAGCCGGATCAGGCTCTCACAGAATTCCACATCTTGCTGATCTTTGATTGCCGGTCGCACGTCGCGTCGGCCGGATTCGCGCCGGTTCTTTTTTCTGCCGGTCACCGGCAGCCTGGCGCACGATTCCGCAGATGTGTTTCCTCACGCCGCACAACATCGCCAGACCAGCCGTTTGGGCCGCCCGGTTTGTTTGCCAGGCAACCAGCGCAAGTGCGGGCAGGGCAGGAGCGGACAGCCAGAACAGGCGCGCAAGAAATGAAGCGCTTCATGCGCGGCGGCGCGGCATGAGGGGCGCGCGCCACGTCACGCCAAGGCCTTCTCCACGTCAAGGGCCCGTCACGCCACAAACCCGCCACGCCGCAAGCCACGTTGACGCCAACTCGCGCCAGGCCTCAGGCCTCCCCAACGTGGGACTGACCGGCAATTTTCCTCACCCCCAATGAGCCAGTCTCACTGGGCGTCAGCTGCGGCTGCCGCGTCCCTGGTGTTGGCGGCGTTCCTGATCCATCACCGAGCGAACGATGGCTGCATACTGCTCGCGCGCCTGGGCTTCGGTGATCTCGCCGCGCTGGATCTTCTCGGCGAGAGCAATGTTCTGCGCCACCAGGATGCGGGAAATGCGCTGCTCCTCCGGTGGGGCGTAAGGGGTGATGTAGCGCTCGCGCACTGCGGCCTTGCACTTGGTGGAGGCGACGATGTTGGCTGACGCTTGGTCACAACGCGCGTATTCAGCCTCTGCCGCCCTGGCGTCCTGGGCTTTGGCGGCCTGCAACTGGGAGGGCGTCATGTTTGCGACATTGCGGGCGCCAGTGGTCTGGCAGGCGGTGAGAAGCGTCAGCGCAGTCAGGGTGGCGACCAATTTGTGCATCACGGGCCTCGCGATTTTAAGGGCAGGGCAGCCTGTCGCCTTGCATAGGCGATACATCGGCGATCATGGCGAAACCGGAGCCTCTTCCCGATGAGCCTCGCTCCGCAGGAAAAGACGACGGTCCAGAAATCTGGAGCAGGCGGCTCCGTCTGTAGCAGGAAACCGCGCTGCCTGGGGTCGCCGGCGAATGCAGACACCCCGTGCGGCGCTTTCTGCAGATTGGCGCTATTCCGAACAGGGCGCCAGCAAATGAGACCGGATTCAACGCCCAGGGCGCGTGATAACGAAGATATGTAGCGCTTCTGCCTCAGCCGGTCGGCGGCGTGGGGTCTTTCCTGACGGATTCGACCGCATCGCGCAATAGCCGCTCCGCCGCCGCCGCATGAGCCCGGATGCGAGCCCCCTGGGGTCCCGTTTCCATCTCGGCGGCATGGGCGAGAATGGGCGCAATGTTCCGGCGCAGACGCCGCTCCAGAAATGAATCGAGCACGTCCGGCCCGTACAGCTCGACCAGATGGCAGAGACAGTCTTCCAGCCCCGCGCGCAATACCATGACCTGGGCGCTTGGCGGCCCGGAAACAGGCTCTCCCGTCGGTGGCGGCGCGTTGCGCGCATCCCGGCCGTCCTGGCCATCGTCGCTGGCGACAGGCCGGACGGTTGTTGTCAGGCGCATGGCTTCAGGCGATGCTCCGCTCTCCGGGCGGGAACTGGCGTCCGCTTTTGCAAAGGCTTTGCGCCAACCAGATTTTTTCATTCCCACGCCTCCGTCAGCATCCATCGACGCCCCCATGACCATAGAATTCCGCCGGTCGAAATCAACGTCGCGCAGGCCATTTACCGATGCTGACGCATCCACGACAGGCAAAGCGCGACCCCATGTGGGGCGTTCCCCGACCGGGGACGCCATGTTCCGCCGCGGCTTCCCCTTCACCAGAGCCCAACCAGCCAGGTCCATTCGGTTTTGGCCTGTGTCGCCAGGCCAGAACCGGACGGCGGAAGCGAGATTGCACCGCCAACGCCAGGCGCGGCGCTTCGCGTGAAATGCCGTAACGGCCGCCCGCCGTCATTGAGGACGCGGGCAAGACGCGTTAAAGCGGAAGCCCGGATCCGTCAGGTCCGGCGCGTCAGACGGGCGCCTGACAAAGTCTGTATCCTTGCGGCTGGTCCGGACGCGCTCCGGCGGCGCGCAGCGAACAGATCTCAGCCTGACCTCCGATCCGCGGACGACAGGGGCAGGGGGCAGGCATGAATGCCGTTGCGGGCGTCTGACCTGGGCGCGGCAAGTCTGGTTCAGGTGGTTTGTACGCCGCTTGCGCCTGCCCGGAAGCGACGCGCCGCCTGGCTGGAAGGCGCCCACATCGACCCCGCACTGACGCCAGCCTCGCTGCAAGAGAATCCGATGTCCCACGCTGCCCCCACGAACCTGCCTGGCGCCGCCTCCGCCGCGCCGCCCGTTCCGTCCCCTGGCGATCGTCGCGTGCTGGGCCTGCTGTCCTGGCTGGAAGTTTCGCACTGGCGGGCGGCGGCGGCGTTGCTGCTGCTGTCGCTGGCGTTGTTCCTGCCCGGGTTCTCCTCGCTCCAGCCCATGGATCGCGACGAGCCGCGCTTTGCCCAGGCGACGAAGCAGATGCTGGAGACGGGCGACCATGTCGCCATCCGTTTTCAGGGCGAGGCCCGCAACAAGAAACCGGCTGGCATCTACTGGCTGCAGGTGGGCGCCGTGAAAATCGGCGAGGCGCTCGGCGTTCCGGAGGCGCGGACGACCATCGCCCTGTACCGGGCGCCGTCGCTGCTCGGGGCCATCGCCGCCGTGCTGCTGACCTATTGGGCGCTGCTGGCGTTCGGCGGCCGCCGCCTCGCCATCACCGGAGCGGCGCTGTTCGCCGCCACCATCCTGCTCGGCGTTGAGGCGCGCCTCGCCAAAACCGACGCGGTGCTCACCACCTGCTGCGTTGTGCTGATGGGCGGCCTGGCGCGGGCATGGATGCCGTCCCGGCGCGATGTCTGGCGGGATGGCGACGCGGCGGCGGCGCTGCCGCTGGGCGTGCGCCTGGCGTTCTGGGGCGCCCTTGCTGCATCCATCCTGGTGAAGGGACCTGTCGGTTTGATGATCGTCGGCCTGCCGGCGATCGCCCTCAGCATCTGGCTCCGTTCGGCGCGCTGGCTGCTGGCGCTACGTCCGCTGACCGGCGTGCTGCTCGTGGTTCTGCTTACGGCGCCGTGGTTCATCGCCATCGCCATTGAAACCAGGGGCGCCTTCTTTGCCGAAGCCGTCGGCAAGGACATGCTCGGCAAGGTGGGCGGAGGCCAGGAGAAGCACTGGGGCCCGCCCGGCGCCTATTTCATCGCTTTCTTCGGCACAGCCTGGCCGCTGGCCCCGTTCGCCGCCATCACGGCGCAGACCCTGTGGCGCGAGCGCCGCAACGACGCGGTGGCCTTCGCCCTGGCCTGGATCATTCCGGCGTGGCTGATCTTCGAGGCGGTGCCGACCAAGCTGCCGCATTACGTGCTGCCCCTGTATCCGGCCGTGGCCCTGCTCGTCGCCCGCGCCCTGTGCAATGGTTCGCTGGCCCCATCGCTGCGCTGGGGCGCGCGGCCTGCCATGCTGCTGCTGCCGCTGATCCCGGTGGCGGCGCTGTTCCTGCTGCCGGCCGCCGGCTGGGCGCTGGACGGCGCCATTGCCTGGATCGCCGTTCCCGGCCTGCTGGTCGCCGCCGCCATCGCCGTGACGGGCTGGCTGGCCTATTGCGCCGGCCATATCTGGCGCTCGGCGCTGCTGGCGATTTTCGCCTCGGTGGTTTTCGTCGCCACGGTGCTGGGGGTGACCCAGCCGCACCTGGCCGGCCTGCGCGTTTCGCCGCGCCTCGCCGAAGCCATGCGGACCGCCGCCGCGTCGGCGGGGTGCCCGGAGGTGAAGGCGCTGACGGCCGGCTACCGTGAGCCGAGCCTGGTGTTCCTGACCAGAACCGACCTGGTGATGGCCGATGGCGCCGCCGCCGCCGACTGGATCCGCCAGGGGCCGTGCCGCGTCGCCTTCGTCACGGCGCAGGAAGAGCCGGCCTTCCGCCAGCGACTGGCGGGCGACCCGCGCCAGCCGGCGCTGTCCACGCGCATCAGGGGCTTCAACCTCAATGGCGGCAAGCGCCTCGACATCGGCGTCTGGATGTCGGCGCGCTGAGAGCTTCAAAGCCTCAGAGCCTTCGGGCCTCCCGGGAAAACCGGCCCGGGACATTCGGTCCGGAGGATCAGGCGAGGGCGACGCTGGCGCCTTGTCGCGGGGCAGTCGCCGCCAGCTTCCGGAGACGCAGGCGGGGCTGGCGGGGGCGGCCATGCGCGCCGCATCATTGCCGTCTGCGACCCGGCTTGCTATGTGCGCGCCCTGCGCATCTGGTGGACGCGGCATGGGCAGGCATGCATATGACGCGCGGTGCGTCGGGCATTCTGGTAAAGCCGGGTTGTTCCGGCGGCCGGAGCCTGGCCCTGAAGACCGCCAGTCGCCGGACCCGCTAAATGGAAAGCTGTGCCCTTGAGCGAACCGACCGACTTCCTCCCCGCGGTGACCGTCATCGTTCCCGTCAAGAACGAAGCGGACAATGTCGCGCCGCTGATCGCGGAAATCGCAACGGCCTGCGCGGCCTTCGCGGCGTTCGAGGTCATTTATGTGGATGATGGCTCGACCGACGCCACGCCCGCGGTGCTGGAGGAGCAGGCCCGGACGCGCCCGTGGCTGCGCCGCCTGCGCCATGACATATCCCGGGGACAGAGCGCCGCCGTGCGTAGCGGCGCCTTCGCGGCGCGCGCGCCCATTCTCGTCACCATCGATGGCGATGGCCAGAACGATCCGGCCTTCATTCCCTCGCTGGTGCGGGAGTTGACGGAGGGCGGCTCCCGCGTCGGCCTCGCCGCCGGCCAGCGCGTCGGGCGCAAGGACACCGGCTTCAAGAAATTCCAGTCGCGGGTCGCAAACGCCGTGCGCGGCGCCATCCTGCGCGACGGCACCCGCGACACGGGCTGTGGGCTGAAGGCCATCCGCCGCGAGGTCTACCTGCAATTGCCATATTTCGATGCGCTTCATCGCTTCATGCCGGCGCTGGTGCGACGGGACGGCCATGAGGTTGCGCTCGTGGACGTCATCGACCGGCCGCGCATGGCCGGCGCGTCAAAATATGGATTCTTCGACCGGCTCTGGGTGGGAATACTCGATCTGGCCGGCGTCTGGTGGCTGATCCGCCGCCGCAAGGCCCCGCCGCATGTTCAGGAATTGCGCTGATGCTGATTCGCCTGTCGCACGATGTTGGCGGCTATCTCTATGACGTATTCATTGCCCGCGCCGACCTGTGGCTGGTGCTGGGGCTTGTCGGACAGTTCCTGTTCGCCATGCGCTTCGTGGTGCAATGGCTGGCGAGCGAGAAGGCTGGCCGCAGCGTGGTGCCGGTCGCCTTCTGGTTCTTCTCGATCGGCGGTGGGCTCATCACGCTGCTTTACGGCCTCTACAAGCGCGAGCCGGTCATTATCCTCGGCCAGGCGTTCAGCGTCTTCATCTATCTGCGTAATCTCGCCCTGATCCGCAGCAGTCGTCAGAAAGAGAGCGAGACCGCCTGACCGGCCGCACGCCCGCGCAAAACCCGTTCATGCTGAACCGGATTTTGCGCCGTCTTTAATGAGTTGACGCGTTTCCAGACATGACGTGGCGTCCACTTCGCAGGAAAACGCTCCCGACAAATCGCGCTCACTGATCCTGCGGCGCCGCGTCGGCGTCATCAGGCGGCGGCGCGCCCTGGCTGGCCACCTTGCCTGGACTGACGAACAACGCCTTCAGGTCTTCGTCGAGCACGACGTTTTCCCGCCGGATGCGCCACTGTCCCGGCCCGACGCGCTCCAGCCCGCTCATGCAGGCGGCTGCAATAACGTCGTCAGCCCCGGTATTGATGGCGATGGTCACGACGCCGGCGGGCCCGGCGAAAGCCGGACCGGTGCTGATGCGCAGGCGCAAACCCCGCTCCAGCAGCCAGTCGTTGCCAGGGCCATTGTTCCGGGCGGCGGCGGCCGCGTCGTTGACGGCCGCCCCGGCGCAATGGCGTTCGTAGCGCGCCGCATGCGCCAGCTGGTTGCGATCCGCCAGCGGCGTGGCGGCGACAGAAACGGAGGCGGCGTGCCGCCAGGCGATAACCGTTTCCTTGCCCGCCGGAAACACCTGGGGCCAGTGCCAGGCGGTTTTCAGCAGCCAGCGCGGGCGGGGCTCGAGTCGTTCGCCAAGCCGATCCATGTCGATCAGTCCGGCGGCGCGCAGGTCCTGCAAGGCCTGCGGGTTCAACTTGCCCAGAGCCTCCCAGGCCGCCACGCCGGCGGGCTGCAACGGCGCGCCGGCGTCCCCGATCAATTCCGTGCGCTCCAGCCCGGCGCCGAACACGTGGGACTCGTCCATCAGCGCCACGGCGGCGCCGCCAACCGTGGCGGCGAATCCCATGAAGTTCATCTGCTCGGGCTGGGGAATGGCCACATAGCCAAAATCGGGCGCGGCGGCGTCCAGATCGGGCGCGGCGAAGGACGCCCGGAGGGCGACGTCGCGGTCCGAACGGTTGAAAAGCACGTAGCGCCCACGCACTTCCTGAGGCGTGACAGTGATGTCCAGCGACCGCAGCTGCAGCTCGGGAGGGCGCGGCAGTTGCAGCGTTCCCACCGGCAGCGCCGTGCGCGCGTCGCCGGCCATTGTCTGGGCGGCCGCGGACGATGGGCTGGACGCCGCACCGGCAGGGGGCGCCTGGCGGCCTGGCTCGGCCACTGCACTGGCGGCGCCCAGAGCGACGCCGCTCGCCGCCATCAGCCACATGAGGGAAAGACGGCCTGCCATGGCGGGGCTCAGCCAGCTGCGCCGGACGATCCGGCGACGTCCCGCAGCCTGTCGAATCCGCGCTCCAGGTCGGCGGTGAGGTCGTTGATGTCCTCAAGTCCCACCTGGAAGCGCAGGGCCGGTCCGCCGGGGCTCCATGTGGTCGCTGAACGGTAGGCGGCGCAATTGAACGGGATCACCAGGCTCTCATAGCCGCCCCAGGAATAGCCGAGGCCGAACAGGGCCAGCGCGTCGAGGAAAGCGTCCACCGCCGCCTCGGGAACCGGATTCAGGACGATGCTGAACAGGCCGCTGGCGCCAAGAAAGTCGCGTTTCCAGATAGCGTGATCCGGGTGACTTTCCAGCGCCGGATGCAGCACGCTTTTGACCTCTGGCCGCGCCTCCAGCCAGCGGGCGAGGGCGAGGCCCTGCCGCTCGGCCTCACGCAGGCGCAGCTCCATGGTGCGCAGGCCGCGCAGGGCGAGGAAGCAATCCTCCGGCCCCGCGCACATGGCGAAAGCCTCCGCCGTGCGGCGCAAGCCCGGCAGCGCCCGCTCATTGGCTGAAACGAGCCCCAGAAGAAGATCCGAGTGGCCGCCAAGATATTTGGTGCCAGCCTCGATGGCGAGATCGACGCCGCGTTCATGCGGCGGGAAGAACAGCGGCGTCGCCCAGGTGTTGTCCATCAGCACCAGCGCGCCGGCCGCGTGCGCCGCCGCGGCGATGGCCGGAATGTCCTGCACCTCGAAGCTCTGCGAGCCTGGCGCTTCGGTCAGCACCGCGCTGGTGTTGGGGCGGATCAGACTGGCGATTCCCGCGCCAAGATAAGGATCATAATAAGTGGTTTCGACGCCCATGCGCGCCAGCACCGTGTCGCAGAAGCGCCGGGTGGGGCGATAGGCCGAATCCGTCACCAGAATATGATCGCCAGCCTTCACGCAGGACATCAGCGCCAGGGTGATGGCGGCGAGCCCCGAGGGGACGAGCGCCGTTCCCGCCGCGCCGGAAAGCTCCGACCAGGCGTTTTCCAGCGCCTCGGTGGTCGGCGTGCCATGGGTGCCGTAGGTGAAGCGGGCGTCGGAACGCCGCAGCGAGGCTGCGTCTGGCGACAGCACGGTGGAGCCCCGATAGATCGGCGTGTTGACAAAGCCGAACTGCTCGTCCGGATTGCGACCGCCGAGCACCAGGCGGGTGCGGCTGGACAGGCGACTGCGTTCATCATCACTCAGTTTGCGCATGCCCGGATGGCTCCTCGTCACAACGGTTCGACCCTGGAGGTGTGCGGTTTTTGCGCGCCGGCCGTCAACCCCGCGCCCGCCAGGATCGCCATTGTTTCTCCCCAGGCCGCTGCCTGTGGAACCATGGCGCGACGGCGGAAATTACCGCTTTGGGGTTGACCTGCGGGGCTCACCCGCCATGTCATGCAGGTGCGAGCCACACCAGACCCGGCGCCGGAAAGCGGGCGCAAAGGAGGACAGACGGATGAAACGCGCCCCCGTGTTGATGGCGATGACCTGTGGCGTGATCGCCGCCGCGGCTAACGGCGCGCCGGCCTCCGCCGGCGTGCTTGACCAGGTGAAGCAGCGCGGCGAGCTGATTTGCGGCTCCAATCCTGGCCTCGCAGGTTTCGGAGTGCCGGACGACAAGGGCAAATGGACCGGTTTCGACGTGGATTATTGCCGGGCGATTTCAGCCGCCATTTTCGGCGACCCGGACAAGGTCAAATATGTGCCGCTAACCGCCAAGGACCGCTTCACCGCCCTGCAGACGGGTGAAATCGACGTTCTGGTGCGCAATACGACCTGGACCATGACCGGCGACACTGCGGTGGGCGCCAGCTTCACCAGCATCAATTTCTATGACCAGCAGGCGTTCATGGTCCGGGCCAGGCTCGGCGTGAAATCCGCCCTGGAGCTGAATGGCGCCGAGATCTGCGTGCAGCGCGGCACCACCAACGAGCTGAACCTCGCCGACTTTTTCCGCGCGCACAAAATGGACTACAAACCCGTCGCCTTCGGCAGCGCCGCTGAAACCGTGAGGGCCTATGACGCTCATCGTTGCGATGTCTTCACCAGCGACAGCTCGGCTCTCTACGCCGAACGCCTGCGCATGACGAACCCGGCCGAGAATATCGTCCTGCCGGAGCGGATTTCGCGGGAGCCCTTCGCCGCCGCCGTGCGCAAGGGCGACGGCCAGTGGTTTGACGTGGTGCGCTGGGTTGGTTTTGGCCTTGTCGCGGCGGAAGAGGCCGGGATCACCAAAGCCAATGTCGAGGAGAAGCGCGCCAGCGACAATCCGGAATTGCGCCGCATGCTCGGCGTCGACGGCAAGCTTGGTTCAGGCATCGGCCTGCCAAACGAGTGGCTGGTCAATATTGTGCGCGCGGTCGGCAATTACGGCGAGATTTATGAGCGCAATCTCGGCGAAAACTCACGCCTGAAAATCCCGCGCGGACAGAATAATCTATGGAACAAGGGCGGATTGATGTACGCTCCGCCAATTCGCTAGCGCGCCCTCCAGCAAAGACCGGCGACGCCCGCATGAAGATGATCTGAAAAACACCTGTACAGACCATCTTCCAAAACCAGACTTTGACTGGATATGCTCAGGCGCCATCTCCTGATGGCCAATGCATCCCCGTGAAAGTCAGATAAACACCGGCGAAAACTTCCCGGATTGGCGCGAATTTTGTTCTGATCCATGAAGTCACGACATCGATCAGGGGCGGGCGCGGCGTGAAGGCAGGCAAGCCGGTCAGGACATACGGACAGGGGCGGGGCCCGGCGATCGCCTGGTGGGGCAATCCGGCGGCGCGCGCCCTGATCTGGCAGGCGTTGCTGGCGATCGCCGTGATCAGCCTTTTTGTCTGGGCTGGTCGCAACGTCGTGACCAATCTGCGCGCCTCCCACATCACCTGGGGTTTCGGTTTTCTCGCGGAGCCGGCCAGTTTCGACATCACCGGCTCGTTGATTCCGTTCCGGGCGGGAGACAGCTACGGCCGGGCGTTGATGGCCGGTTTCGGCAATACCCTGACCGCCTCGCTCACCGCCATCGTCATCGCCACGGCGCTCGGCTTTGTCGTCGGCGTTGCGCGCCTGTCCAATAACGCCCTCGTGGCCCGCAGCGCCTCAGCCTATGTGGAGGTTCTGCGCAATACGCCGCTGCTGCTGCAGTTGCTGGTCTGGTACAACGTTGTTCTGAAGGCGTTGCCCGGGCCGCGCCAGTCCATCGCTTTGCCGGGCGGTCTGCTGCTCAACAATCGTGGGCTTTACGGCCCATGGCCGGTTGAGTCGCCGGGCTGGAACGCCGTTGGCGCCGGACTGTTGACGGCGCTGGGACTCTGCATCGGCCTTGCCGCATGGAGCGCCCGGCGGCGGCGCGAAGGCAAGGCTGCCCTGACGCTCTGGGCCATTGCGCCGGCGGTCCTGATCTGTCTGCCGCTGGCGGCGGCGTGGCTGACGGCGGGAAGCCTCGTTGGCGCCCTGCCGGTCACCTGGCCGGAGTTGCGCGGCTTCAACGTCGGCGGCGGCGTCACCCTTCTGCCGGAATTCGTGGCGCTGGTGCTCGGCCTGTCGCTTTATACTTCGGCCTTCATCGCCGAGATCGTCCGCTCCGGCGTCCAGGCCGTGCCAAAGGGGCAGCGCGAGGCCGGGCGGGCGCTGGGCCTCGGCGAAGGCCCGATCCTGCGCCTGATCGTCATTCCCCAGGCGTTGCGGCTGATCATTCCGCCGCTCACCGGCCAGTATCTCAATCTCACCAAGAACTCGTCCCTGGCAGTCGCCATCGGCTACCCGGACCTGGTGTCGATCGGCGCCGGTCCGGTGTTGCAGAACACTGGCCAGGCCCTGGAGGTGATCTCACTCATCATGCTCATCTATCTGGGCCTGTCGCTGCTGACGGCGCTGCTGATGAACTGGTGGAACGCGCGCATGGCGCTGGCGGAGCGCTGAGATGACGACGACGCCTTCAACGCCGGCCAACCAGCCTCCCGCCCATGGCGCTCTGGCGCGCCCGCCGCAGCAGGCGCCCGGGCTCATCCAGGGCCTGCGCAGCCTCGTCGCAACGCCGCTGAATGCGCTGCTTACCGTGCTGGCCCTCGCCATCGCCTGGTTCCTGCTGCGGCCGGCCATTGAATTCCTGTTCATCGACGCTGTCTGGAGCGGCCACGACCGCGCCGCCTGCCTGGCCGGAGAGGCTGGCGGCGAGACCGGCGCCTGCTGGCCCTATATCGCCCGTCGGCTCGGCTACTTCATCTATGGCCAGTATCCGGAGGCGCAGCGCTGGCGGCCGAACGCAGCCATGGCCCTGTGCGCCCTCAACATTGGCTGGGCGCTGTGGCCGCGCGCCCCGTTCCGTGGCGCGGCGCTGTTCTCATTCGTGCTGCCGTTCCCCGTCATTGCGTGGATCCTGCTCTACGGTCCCGGCTTCTCGGGCCTCGTCGCCGTGCCCAGCAATCTGTGGGGCGGCGTGCTGGTGACGCTGGTGATTTCGATTGTCGGCATCGTCGTTTCTCTGCCGCTCGGCGTGCTGCTGGCCCTGGGCCGACGCTCGCAGATGCCCGTGGTGTGCGCCGCCTCCACCGTGTTCATCGAGGTGATGCGCGGCGTGCCGCTGCTGGCCGTGCTGTTCATGGCCAACCGCATGCTGCCGCTTTTCCTGCCGCCGGGCGTGCTGCCCGACCCGCTGGTGCGGGTGATGGTCGGCGTCAGCCTGTTCGCCGCCGCCGGCATGGCCGAGGTGATCCGCGGCGGCCTGCAGGCGCTGCCGAAGGGCCAGTACGAAGCCGCCGCCGCGCTTGGCCTCGGCTACTGGCAGATGATGTTCACGGTGATTCTGCCGCAGGCGCTGACCCTGGTCATTCCGGGCATCGTCAACACCTTCATCAGCCTGTTCAAGGACACCACTCTGGTGACCGTGGTGGGTATCTTCGACCTGCTGACGACCATCGACGTCAGCTCCCGCGATCCGGCCTGGGCGACGCCGGTGACCGCGTCGACGGGCTACGCCTTCGCCGCGATTTTCTACTTTATCTGCTGCTACGCCATGTCCCGCTATTCAGCGGCGATGGAACGGCGTCTGGCGGCCGCAGGGAGCCGGTCATGACGGCGAACGAACCTTCCACCCGCCGGGCTGCGTCCGGCGAAGGCGACGCCGTGGTAATGCGCGGCGTCAGCAAATGGTACGGCGACTTCCGGGTGCTGACCGATATCGATCTCAACGTGCGGCGTGGCGAGCGGGTGGTGATCTGCGGACCGTCAGGCTCCGGCAAATCCACCCTGATCCGCTGCATCAACCGGCTGGAGGAGCATCAACAGGGCGAGATCATCGTCGATGGCGTCGAACTGACCCGCGACCTGCGCAGCATCGACCGGGTGCGCCGCGAGGTCGGCATGGTGTTCCAGCAGTTCAACCTGTTTCCGCATCTCACCGTGCTGGAAAACTGCGTGCTGGCGCCCATGCGCGTGCGCGGCGCCAGCCGGCGCGCGGCGGAGGAGCAGGCGCAGGCGCTGCTGGCCCGCGTGCGCATCCCGGAGCAGGCGGGCAAATACCCCGGCCAGCTCTCCGGCGGCCAGCAGCAGCGCGTCGCCATCGCCCGGGCGCTGTGCATGAACCCACGCATCATGCTGTTCGACGAGCCCACCTCGGCGCTCGACCCCGAGATGGTGAAGGAGGTGCTGGACGTGATGGTGGAGCTGGCCGGCGACGGCATGACCATGCTGTGCGTCACCCATGAGATGGGCTTCGCCCGCCGCATCGCCGACCGGGTTATTTTCATGGACGGCGGCCAGATCATCGAGCAGGCGGAGCCGGAGACTTTCTTCACCGCGCCGAAGCACGCCCGCACCCGGGCGTTCCTGAGCCAGGTGCTGGGCGACCAATGAGGGCCGGGCGCCGCGAGCCTGTTCAGGCCGGACCGGTTGCGACCGGCGCGCCGGGCAGGGCGCCCCACTCGCTCCACGAGCCGTCATAAACCGGAGGCAGGGGGGCGCCCAGTTCCTGCAAGGCCAGCGCCACGATGACAGCCGACACGCCTGAGCCACAGGTGGTCGTCACCGGTTTGCGGATGTCGACGCCGGCCGCGTCGAATATGGCCTGTAGCTCAGCAGGCGATTTCAGCATGCCGTTGGCGACCAGACTCGACGACGGCGTATTGCGCGCGCCTGGCATGTGACCGGCGGCGAGGCCGGGGCGTGGTTCTGGCGCCAGGCCGGCAAAGCGCTCTGCCGGGCGGGCGTCAACGATCTGGCGATCACCGCTGGCGACGGTCGCCGCCATGCCGCGATGGTCGACGACGGCGCCAGCCTGGAGGCTGGTCACAAACGTCGTGGGTTGGGGACGATGCGCCGGACCGGATTCCAGCGGCCAGCCTTCGGCTTTCCACGTCGGCAGACCGCCTTGCAGGATGAAAACCTGGCGCGCGCCCATCACCCGCAGCATCCACCACACCCGGGGAGCGGAAAACAGTCCTGCGCCGTCATAGACCACGACCGGCCGGTCGGCAGTGAGTCCCAGCGCGCCGGCGCCTGCGGCAAAATCTTCCGGCGACGGCATCATGTGCGGCAACGGCGACGCCTTGTCCCGGATGGCCTCGATGTCGAATCGCACGGCGCCTGGAATATGCCCGGCCAGAAACTCGGCCTCCGGGTCGCGGGCCATCGCCGGCAAATACCATGAACCATCAACAACCGCTGGCGGTGGAGCGGCGGCTTCGCGACCGGCGAGACCAAGCTGCCCGGCAAGCCAGCCGGCGGTGACGAAAGGAGATGTTTTCATGAGCAGGGCTCCGGATCATGCGCGGTCAGGTCCGCAATCTGACCTTTCCCGGGCGCCCGCGCCAGTCAAATGACGCCAGCGGGCATGCGGAAAGCGGACGGAGAGCCATACGGCCATGGATCGCCGACGGGGTTGGCCGGCGACCGGAGGCGTCAAACCAGTATCCGGCAGGCGGAGCCGCATTCCCTGACCCCGAGGCGCGGCGCGAACCGGCCTGCCGTCGGCTCGGGAATCATGGTGGCCTGGCCGCGCAGCCGTGGCTGCCCGCGGGCGCGCGCCGCAGCCCGGTCAAGCAGATAGCGGGTGAGGGCGTCTTCACGGGCGGGGGACGCGCTGAGTTCGCTGGCGAGACTGCCAGGGTTGGTCCATATGGCGCGCAGACGCTGCTGGATATCGGCGCGACGCAGATCGTCCATGACGATGCAACGCCGCGCAGGGTCCGGGAATGGCGCATAGGCTTCCCCCGTTCCCGAAAAATCGGCGTAGATCTCGATCATATGGCCGACATCGAGAATGATCAGGAACGGCGGTGGCTCGGGCAGGGCCCGCGCATAGTTTTCAGCCTGCATGCGCGCGGCGTTCATGGCCCTTCGCCAGGCCGACACGCTCCGCGTCGCGGGAGCTGGCGGCGGCCAGCCGGCCGCCTTGCGGCGCGCCATCGTCGACTGCTTCGACTCCAGCACAAAGCAACCACGCTTGTAGAGGTCGATGCGGCCGCTGCATGCCCGGCCGTTCAGGAGGCCGAAGCTGACAGATTTTTCAAAGATATAATGATTGTCACAGTCATGCTCCGCGGCGAACTGCGGCAGCGGCAGGGCAAGCGCTTCACAAAGCCTGCATATGAAAAGTTGTGCATTTGAAATTTCCGAAGGTCCAGATTTCTTTGATTCTTCTATAAGAAAATAAATGGAATCCAGCCCCATGTCGCCCCTCCATGGATTGGATTTATATTTTCATCGAACATAAAAAATATTCAAATCTATTTGAGTTGTATTTATTTTTATCGTTAAAATTATAGAAATAATCAAATCTAATTGCATTCTACTGGTCTGTGTTCCATGGGGCGACAAACGGCTCCCGGATGTTCACCCAACAGGAAAAGTCGCGCGGAAAACGGCGACTGACCTCACAGTCTGTATGGAAATCGATGATCGCAAGCCGGCGAAAGAGTTGCATCCCGCCAACTTGCGCCCCGCCAGCCTGCCTCGCGCCGCGTTACGCATTGCCAGAGGACAACCACCTTCAGCATCCGCCAACGCCAGCAAGACTGGCGACGCCGCAAAGCGAAACCAGCCACGGAACCGGCTGGACTGACATGGACGGATCCTGAAAACCCGGAATGGCCATCGCAATCGGAAACCCACGCGCTTCGATGCGACCAGGCCGCGCCGCCTGGGTCGCCGTCATGCGCCACATCCATGATTGGGGCCCGCATCGCGGAGATTCGCGCGCTGGGAGACGTGGAGAATCATTCCAGGAATGGACAAAACCGAACCGGTCTGGCGGATCTGGCCGGAACGGGTCGGGGCGCGACGGCGGAGGATCACGATGGTTCTTTCGCGCGCCAGCCGCCGGATGACGCCAGACCTGCTCATCGTAACCGCCGCGCCGTCGCCTGGCCGGCATCGCCCGCGGCACCAGCCGCCGCCCGCCATTCACGCCGGCGGGGCAGCTTCCAGATGAAAACGCCAGTGATCAGACCGCTTCAAAGCTGACGCCGCACATGCGGAATCCTGCTCCGTCCGGCGCATGGCCACGCTCCGCCGCCCGCGCCATGACGCCAGCCGGATCTGCCGTTGCAACCACGACGCCGCGCAGGGTTTCACGGCTGCCGTCGGGGCCCTGCACAAAGCGGATGTTGATCATGTCGACGTCGATCAGGCCGCCGTCCCCTTCCTGACGGTAAGGCTTTTCGACAATTCTGGCCCAGTGCTGGCCAAGGCCATGCGGATCGGGGCTTTCGACGGTGATTTCGCGGATGCCCTGGGTAACGTCGGTGCAGATGGCGTGCTGCCAGCCGTCGCCGCCGGCGGGATAATAAGGCCCCTCCAGATTCTCCTCGCCTGGCGTGTGATCGAATTCGATCATCGCCGCCCGGCATTGCCGCGGGTGCAGTTGCACGCCGACAAAGCCATCGTGATCAAGGGCGTGGGCCGTCGGAACGCCGATGGCGTTGGCGTGCGCGCCGCGCCGCAACGGGTCGCTGCAGTTGAAGATCGCCATGTAACCGCCTACGCCGCCGCTGCGCTCCATGAAGCGTCCTGCGGCGGTGTTCTCCTCGAATGGCGCCACAACCTCCACGAACGCCAGGCCGAACGGAAACAGGGCGTTGTGCAGGCCATATTTGGCCACATGCGGATCCTGATAGGCCAGCCTGACGCCAAAGATGTGCTGGAAATCGGTGATTGCGCGCTCAAGATCATCCGTCGCCAGGGCGATCTGGCGCAGGCGGAAGTAGTCTTCCATAGGGTCCTCCCGGACAGTCCCCGGCTGTCCCGGGGCTTCTGACTTCTGTTGCTGACTGCGTATGAAGTATGCACCAGTAAACAAAGACGCGGCCACCCCGGAGAGCGTCACGGATGCGGATTTATGGAAATTTCAGTTGCAAAATGTTCCGCAACGCGGCCAAGAGGGGACAGAAAAGCCGTCAGTCAGGAAAGCGCCAGGTCGCCGGAACATGTCGCCAGAAACAGAAGTTCGCATGGACGCCCGCCAGCGCAAAACCAGACACGCCCTTTATGAAGCTCTTGACGCCCTGCTCGGCGAGCGGGCCTACCGCGACATCACCGTCACTGATCTGGTGCAGCGGGCCGGCGTTGGACGGCAGACGTTCTATCGCCACTTCGACAGCATCGACGCCATGCTGGAACAGCGGTTGAGCGACGATCTCGCCCGGCAACTCGCGTTTGCTGACGAACATGCCGGCGCCACGTCCCATGTCCGTTGGGTCGAGGACGTCACGGCCTTCGCCTTCGCCCGCGCCAGCCAGCAGCGGCGGCTGTACCGGCTGATTCTGAGCGGGCAGGCGGGAAGCGGCGCCCTGACGCTGTTCGCCGTCCAGATTGGCAAGATGATGAACATCGCCAGCGCGCAGCCCGGCTTTCTGCCGGAAGATCCCGAAGAATCGCGTTTTGCCCAAAGCTTCTATGCCGGAGCTGTTGGCGCGCTGATGCTGGAATGGCTGATCGCTGACAACGGACGCACGCCTGAGCAGATGGGCGCGATGTACGCGCGCCTGTCAACGCAGCAGGTCTGAACCGGCTCGCGGATCAGTCAGGAAACGCCGAGCACTGGCCCGCGCATCCACGCCGGACCAAAGCCCAGCCCGGCTTCCCTGCCTGAAAAGCCCGTGGCCTGAAAACCCGGGCGGGCGTGACGATGTGATGAAAAAAGGAGATGGCTCCCCGGGCCGGATTCGAACCAGCGACCAACCGGTTAACAGCCGGTTGCTCTACCACTGAGCTACCGGGGAAAGCCTGTTGCGAAATAAAAAACGCCCTGGCGGGCGCATCGCAACTCATATCAAGTCCACCCTGAAAAAGGGTGGCTCCCCGGGCCGGATTCGAACCAGCGACCAACCGGTTAACAGCCGGTTGCTCTACCGCTGAGCTACCGGGGATCACTTGATGGCCGGGGTGTAGCCCAAGCATCCGGGCTGCGCAAGTCCCGCCGCGCTGAAAAGGCCGCGGCCTGACCCCAGCTGTGGAAGTGTGGACAAGTGGAGCCCTGGGGCGCCTCCGAAAACCCGGCTTGTGAAAACCGCATGAAAGACTGTTGCCCTTTCACTGCGGCCTGGGCTATTAGCGCCGTCAAGGCCTCGTGGCGGAGTGGTTACGCAGAGGACTGCAAATCCTTGCACGGGGGTTCGATTCCCTCCGAGGCCTCCA
This sequence comes from Camelimonas fluminis, assembly GCF_014656355.1. Classification (GTDB taxonomy): domain Bacteria; phylum Pseudomonadota; class Alphaproteobacteria; order Rhizobiales; family Beijerinckiaceae; genus Camelimonas; species Camelimonas fluminis. The sequence goes on along the minus strand of NZ_BNCG01000002.1, from coordinate 148,273 downwards.
TATACTTATGTCGCCCGTCCGGCGGTTCCGGGATCCCGCGGCGGGACACCCACGTGAGACCCCGCCTGAGGGAGTCATGCAGGACTACGCCGCCGCACGCCGCACCATGGTTGATTGCCAGGTGCGTACGTTTGACGTCACCGACCTTTCCGTCATCGCCGCTTTCGACGTGACGCCGCGCGAGATCTACGCGCCGGCCGGACGCGAAGCCATGGCTTATGCGGACGTCGCCATTCCACTCGACGGCGCTCCCGGACGCGCCATGCTGCCGCCGCTGGTCCTGGCGCGGATGCTGCAGTCATTTGGTCCGCTTGATGGCCTGAAGGTGCTCGAGGTGGGGGCAGGGACGGGCTACGGCTCGGCGCTGCTGGCTCGCCTTGGCGCCCAGGTCACCGCGCTTGAATCCGACGATGGGCTCGCCGCCGCGGCAAAAATCAATCTCGAGCGCGACGGCGTTGCTGGCGTCCGGGTTGTCACCGGCCCCCTGGCTGGCGGCCACGCCGCCAACGCGCCATACGACGCCATTCTGCTGAACGGAGGGTTTGAAACGTTGCCTGACGCCCTGCCGCAGCAACTGGCTGACGGCGGCGCCCTGGTGGCGATCGAAGTCAGCGGCGCCGCCAGCCGGATCATCGTCCTGCGTCGGGTTTCCGGCGTGAACAGCACGGCTGTGATCGTCAATGCCTGGGCGCCTGTGCTGGAAGGGTTCGCGCGGAAGCCAGAATTTACATTCTGACCGGCGCCCGGTCGTTCAGATGAAAAGGTCGGCGTAAGCCGGCCTTTTTTTATGGTTAAAGCTTGCGTGCGTTCCGCCTGAAACGCGCATCAGCGACAGTTGCAGACGCCTTGATGTCATTTCGCTGGTTACTGTGGCCTTTCTGCACGCAACAGGGCTCCAATTCCTTTCAATGTACGGAAACTGTAGATGGCTTGTCTGCGGTTTCCTGAAAAACCTATGCCGCGCCGCAACCCGCGACGAGCGCCGGGGTGGGCGGTCCGCGGCCGGGCGCCGGCAAGCGACGGAAAATGACGGCGTTTTCCGAATCGCGGCCGCAAATCCGCTTATGAATTTATGGTAAACGGCAAGAGCGGGCACTGGACAGGAGGGGGGCGTTTCGGCGACTGTCCGCTCCAGAGCCTGCATGGATTCGACCATGCCTGGCGCCGGGGTCCGCCGCGGCGCTGCATCTACAGGTTTCCGGCTCCGGCCGGATCGGTCGATCCACGGCGCGACGTTGCTCTCCGGGGGCGTCGCCCGGGGGCTCGCCGGCATACTATGGAGCGCTGTCTGCGTTCCGGTGAGGTAAGCAAGTGACGAAGAAGCGTGGTTTCCAGCGTTCCATCCTGTTCAGCACGGTGGCGGGCCTTGCGGTGACGTTCGCTGCGGCGGCGTCGGCGGAAACCATGAATGGCGCTCTCGCCAAAGCTTACATGGGCAATCCCACGCTGAACTCCCAGCGCGCCTCGCTGCGCGCGACCGACGAAGGCGTCGCCATCGCCAAATCAGGCATGCGCCCGCGCGTCAACGCCAGCGGCAGCGTCGGATACACCGCGCGCAGCACCCAGGGAATGGGCACGGGCGGCGGCAATGTGGACCTGTTTCCTGGAGCCGTTGGCGTGGGCGTCACCCAGCCGCTGTATGATGGCTTGCGCACGCTGAACTCTACCCGCGCCGCTGAATCCCAGGTGTTCGGTCAACGCGAAGGCCTGCGCAATCAGGAGCAGAATACGCTGCTGTCCGGCGCCACGGCCTATATGAACGTGCTGCGCGACACCGCGACGGTGAACCTGCAGCGCAACAACCTGGAAGTGCTGCAGGAGCAGCTGCGTCAGACCCAGGACCGGTTCAACGTCGGCGAAGTGACGCGCACTGACGTGGCGCAGGCCGAAGCCGCGCTGGCGGGCGGCCGCTCACAGCTCTCCGCCGCCGAGGCCAATCTGAAGGCGAGCATCGCCCAGTATCGCCAGGTCATTGGCGAGCAGCCGACCAAGCTCGCGCCTGGCAAATCGCTTGAGCCGTTCCTGCCCAAAAATCAGACCGCCGCGGTCAACCTCGCCTTGCGCGAACATCCCGCCATCGCCTCGGCCCTGCATAGCGCCGACGCGGCCGAGTTGCAGATCAAGGTGGCCGAGGGCGCGCTGCTGCCGCAGGTAGGCGTTTCGGCCAACGTGTCGCGTTCGTTCGACAACAATGTGCGCGGCGACGCCATATCGTCGGCCAGCATCGTCGCCCAGCTGACGGTGCCGCTATATGATGGCGGCCAGTACTACGCCCAGACCCGTCAGGCCAAGGAACTGTCCAGCCAGGCCAATATCAGCGTCGACATTTTCCGCGATCAGGTACGGGCCGCCGTTGTGTCGAGCTGGAGCATGCTCGACGCGGCCCGGGCCCAGATCGAGGCCTCGACCGCCCAGGTCAAGGCCAACGAAATCGCCCTGGCCGGCGTTCGCGAAGAGGCCAAGGTTGGCCAGCGCACCACGCTGGATGTGTTGAACGCCCAGCAAGCCCTGCTGCAGTCCCGCGTGTTGCTGGTGACGGCGCAGCGCGACCGCGTCGTCGCGTCCTACAATGTGATGGCCTCGATTGGTCGCCTGACCGCCCGCGACCTCAGCCTGCGCGTCTCCGGCTATGACCCCAAGGTTCACTATGACCAGGTCAAGGACAAGTGGATCGGCCTGAGCACGCCAAGCGGCCGCTAATATTCCAGGATCGCCCCGAGGGCGGTCACGCGATCTGCGACAAGGCCTCGCACGGGGCAAACGGGCGCGCTCTTCGTCATGGCGCCCTGGACGCTCCCTGTTCCTTTGCCTGATAAATGCGTCGCGTTTCGGTGTGGAAGGGCGTCTGGCCCAGGCGCCGCCCCTCTACCGTGGGCAGGGACAATCCTTTATATTTTCCTAAGAATGATATTGCCCCGCCTGTGATGAAATGGCGCCTGACCTTGGCGCAATGCGTGACGGACGGGCTGCATCTTCCGGCTGTCAGGTCTGGATGATGTCATTGGCGACTGGCGGTTTCACCCGCCTGCTCACTCGCGCCTGTGCTGGGACCTGAACCGGGACCTGAACTGGCGGTGACCGGCGCGTAAAATCTGGCCATGGCTTCCCTGGTCATCAATCTGTGGAGGGGTCTTATGGGGTCGGGCGGGACTGAAGCGCATGCTGACGGTCTGACGACGAGGCGTGTTGATCCGGACATGGAGCAGATTCTGGCCTCCATCCGCAGGATCATCTCCGACGACCAGAAAGCTCTCGGGCTTCCCATGGACGACATGCCGCTCCGGGCAGCCCCACGGCGCGTCAGCGCTCCGCAAACGGCCCGGTCGCCGGCGGAGGCGCCGTCCCCGGCGCGGGCGACGCGCGCCGCCATCCGGCCGGTTTCCGCAACTCCTGCGGACACGGGCGCGCATCGCGCCGGCGGCGATCATGATGCTGACGACATCGACCTCAGCCTGCACCGCATGAGCGCGGAGGCGTCGCGCATGGCCGACATCGACACCGGCCTGCCGCCGCGCGCCAGGCCGCCCGTCCGGCTTTCCGCCGCCCCGCCCGTCGACTACCGCCCGCCAGAGGCGCGCGAACAGGCGTCGCCCGCCACCGGTCCGTCGCCCCTGGTGGACCAGCGCCTCGCCAGCATCATCCGCCGCGCTGTGGCCGAGCAGGTCGAGGAAGTGACCCGGGCGACCGCATTGGGCGGGCAATGGCCAGCCACGACGCCGCAACTGTCTGAACCGTCCTGGCGCGAGCCGGATCCCGAAGAAGCTTTTCTGGATCAGGAGGAGGCGGAAGCGCCCCGGATCTGGCCTGCGCGCCGCGCTGTCGGCCCGCGCGCGGATATGACCGGACCAGTCGCCGGCGGGGTTCCCGCCGGGCCTCTGGCGTCCATTCCGGCCGAGACTCAGGTGGTGCATCATGCGCGGGAGGCCGTCGGCGTTCTCGTCTCTCCGGCGACGGCGGCGCGCATTTCCGGCGCGTTCGATGCACTGACCCAACGCGTGGCGGCCGAACGCGCCCGCACCATGGAGGAGACCGTCACGGACATGCTGAGGCCGATGCTGGCCAGTTGGCTGGAGGCTCATCTGCCGGAAATCGTCGAGCGCCTGGTCGCGGAACAGGTGACGCGCCTGAGCCGTGGCGAGCTTGACTGACCCCTGATCCGCGCGGTTTTCCGGCAGCCGGACGCCCGGTCCCGATCGCGGGCGGCCAACGCCCCGGAATGACGCCAGATCAAAAAATTGGAGCCTTTCCCCAAGCCTGTGTTTGTGGGAAACGCATCAGGTATCCGTAAGGCGTCTTATCTGGCGGTAGCCGGATGGCGCGAGCATTGATGGTAAAGTCGCGACATGGACAAGACATTTGAGCCTGCCGCCGTCGAGGCGCGTATTGCCGGCCTGTGGGAACAGGCGGGGGCCTTTCGCGCTGGACGGCCGGAGCGGGCTGACGCGGAGCCTTATTGCATTGTCATTCCGCCGCCGAATGTCACCGGCTCGCTGCACATGGGCCACGCTCTCAACAATACCCTTCAGGATGTCCTCTGCCGCTTTGAGCGCATGCGCGGCAAGGACGTGCTGTGGCAGCCTGGCATGGACCACGCCGGCATCGCCACCCAGATGGTGGTCGAACGCCAGCTGGCCGAGCGTGGCGAGCCTGGCCGCCGCGACCTCGGCCGTGAGGCGTTTCTGAAAAAGGTCTGGGAGTGGAAGGCCCAGTCAGGCTCCACCATCATCAACCAGCTCAAGCGCCTTGGCGCCTCTTGTGACTGGTCGCGCGAGCGCTTCACCATGGACGAGGGCCTGTCCCGGGCCGTGGTGAAGGTGTTTGTCGAACTGCATCGCCAGGGCTTCATCTATCGCGACAAGCGCCTTGTGAACTGGGATCCCAGATTCCAGACCGCCATCTCTGATCTTGAAGTGATGCAGGTTGAGACCAAGGGCAATCTCTGGCATTTCCGCTATCCGCTCGCCGCCGAGCCGGAGCGCTTCATCACCGTCGCCACCACCCGTCCGGAAACCATGCTCGGCGACGTCGCCGTCGCCGTGAACCCGGATGACGAGCGTTACGCCGACCTGATCGGCCGCATGGTCCAGTTGCCGCTGGTCGGCCGTCTGATCCCGATCGTCGCCGACAGCTATTCGGACCCGGAAAAGGGCACCGGCGCCGTCAAGATCACCCCGGCCCACGACTTCAACGACTTCGAGGTCGGCCGCCGCCACGATCTGCGCCTCATCAATGTGTTCGATTCCGAAGGCCGGCTGGACCTGAAGCACAACGCCGCCTTCCTGGATGAAGCGGAAGGCGACGATCTCGACGCCGTTCTGGCGCTGCACGGCCAGGACCGGTTCGAGGCGCGCAAGGCTATCGTCGCCATGATGGATGAGCGCGGCCTGCTGGTCGCCATCGAGCCGCACGTCCACATGGTCCCGCACGGCGATCGCTCCGGCGTGGTCATCGAGCCGTTCCTGACCGATCAGTGGTACGTCAACGTCAAGCCGCTGGCCGAGCGCGCGCTCGACAAGGTGCGTGAGGGGGAAACCCGTTTCATTCCAGGCAACTGGGAGAAAACCTTCTTCCAGTGGCTTGAGAACATCGAGCCATGGTGCATCTCCCGCCAGTTGTGGTGGGGCCACCAGATTCCGGCCTGGTACACGCCAGACGGTGAAGTCTACGTGGGCGAAAGCTTCGAGGAAGTGCTGCCGGCGGCTCTGGCTTCCGCGGTGGAGCGCGGCGTGCTGGAGCCGGCCCAGGCCGCGGCCTGGGCGGCTGATCCGGCCGCCGCCGCCAGCTTCCTGGTGCGCGACGAAGACGTGCTCGACACCTGGTTCTCGTCCGGCCTGTGGCCGTTCTCGACGCTCGGCTGGCCGGACGACACGGCGGAACTGAAGCGGTTCTATCCGACGACCACCCTGGTGACCGGCTTCGACATCATCTTCTTCTGGGTCGCCCGGATGATGATGTTGGGGCTGTTTGTCACCGACGAAGTCCCGTTCCGTCACGTTTATCTGCACGCGCTCGTCCGGGACGAGAAGGGCGCGAAGATGTCCAAGTCGAAGGGCAATGTCATCGATCCGCTCGATCTGATGGACCGCTTCGGCACGGACGCCCTGCGCTTCACCCTGGCGGCCATGGCGGCCCAGGGGCGCGACATCAAGCTTTCCACCCAGCGGGTGGAAGGCTATCGCAACTTCGCCAGCAAGCTGTGGAACGCCGCCCGCTTCGCCGAGATGAACGGCTGCGTCCGCGACGCGACGTTCCGGCCGGACAGCGTGCGCGAGCCGCTCAACCTCTGGGTGCTGGGCGAAGCCGGCAAGGCCATCAACGAGGTGACGCTGGCGCTGGAGGCGTTCCGCTTCAACGACGCCGCAAACGCCGCCTACCGTTTCGTCTGGAACGTGTTCTGCGACTGGTATCTGGAACTCGCCAAGCCGGTGCTGCAGGGCGCCGAAGGCCCGGCGAAGCAGGAGGTGCGGGCGGTTGTCAGCTACGTGCTCGACCAGATCTGCAAGATCCTGCACCCGTTCATGCCGTTCCTCACCGAGGAACTGTGGGGCGTGACGGCGGAAGCGGCGGGCGGCCGCGACGGCGTGCTGGCGCTGGCCCCATGGCCGGTGGATCCGGCGGTGGACGCAACGGCGGCGGAATCGGAACTTGGCTGGGTGGTTGAACTGATCTCCGGCATCCGTTCGGCGCGCTCGGAAACCAACGTTCCGGCGGGCGCGCAGATCCCGCTGGTTCTGGTCGGCGCGTCGGACGTCACCCGCAACGCCGTTGACGTCTGGGGCGACACCATCCGTCGCCTGGCCCGCGTTTCCGGGATCAGCTTCGCTGACGCCGTTTCCGGCCGCGCCATCCAGTTGCTGGTGCGGGGCGAAACCGCGGCGCTGCCATTGGAAGGCGTCATCGATTTCGACGCCGAACGCGCGCGCCTGACCAAGGAAATCGACAAGCTTGCCGGCGAGATCCGCAAGATCGAGGCCAAGCTCTCCAACGCCGATTTCCTGGCGCGCGCGCCGGAAGAGGTGGTGGAGGAACAGAAGGAGCGGCTCGCCGAAGCGGCGGAACGTCGGGTCCGCCTCTCGGAAGCGCTGACGCGCCTCACCTGAGGCGCGGGTCATCGCCACACGATTTCAGGGCTCCCGCTTCGCGGGGGCCTTTTTTGTTGCGTCCATGGAGAGCCTGAATGTGCCCTTTATACAACGTGCGCCGGGAACCTGCGCATGCCCGCACTTCGGCAAACCGGCGCCCCCAAGCCGCCATAAATGAATTGGAAGAATGCATCACCTGCAAGAACATGATTGTACTTGGTTTTTGGCAGGCAGATTCCAGCAGGGATCAACAGATGCGCGTTATGTCGCCGAATTGGCAAGCTGCATACGCTGTGTATTGTGATCCCGCCGCGCCAGCCGCAGAAGATAGCTGCAGGCGCCAGGGCGGGTTGGGTCAGGACGCGATGGCCGAAACATTGCGTCGGCGTCCAGGACCGGGGGTCCGCCCCAGACAACAGGATTGGGCGTGTTGCGATTGCGCAGCATGCTCCGGCAGGTCGCGGACAGCGCCTGCATCATTTCATGCGGCGCAGGCGCGCCGGGGTGTGAGAAATGGGCGTTTCTGACTACCGTCACATCGTTTGTCTTGGAACAGCCCTTCTGCTTTGCAGCCAGGCGTTTGCCGCTGATATCCCGTCGCCTGGCGCTTCCTCGCCGCGCGCCATCGCCAATCTTGGAGCGGTCCGCGACGACGGCGACACCGACGCCGGGCGCATCGCGCCAGGCGACAGACCGTTTGCGGGCGGCTCCCTGGCCTCGCCGTTCGCCATCGCGGCTTCCGGCGCGTCCCCGGGCGGCCCTGTGGTGAAGTTCCGCTCCGAGCGGGACGCCTTCCGCACTGGCATTCGCGATTATTACTCAGGCGACAAGGCCAGCGCGGTGCAGGCGCTGGAATACGCGGCGACGCGCGGGCATTCGCCGGCGCAGTGGAAGCTGGGCCGGATGTACGCTGAAGGCGACGGCGTGCCCCACGACGACCTGAAAGCTTTCGAGTACTTCTCAAAAGTGGTGGAAGGCGCCGAGGACAATTCGCGGCGGGCCGTCGCGCGCTTCATCTCCAGCGCCTACGTCGCGCTTGGCGGCTATTATCTGGACGGCATCGCTGGTTCCTACGTGCAGAAGGACGAGCGCCGGGCCCGGGAAATGTTCCATCACGCCGCCAGCTACTATGGCGACCCCGACGCCCAGTACAATCTCGCCCGTCTGTGCCTCGCCGGCCAGGGGGGCGCCCGCGACGCCCAGCTCGCCGCCCGCTGGCTGCATCTGGCGGCGGAAAAGAACCACGCGCCGTCGCAGGCGTTGCTGGGCCATCTGCTGCTCACCGGCCAGGGCAACGTCACGCGGCAAACCTCACGCGGCCTGATGTGGCTGACCATCGCGCGCAACGGCGCCGATCCGCAAAAAGACGCCTGGATCATCGAGATGTATGACCAGGCCATCGCCCTTGCCCCCGAGCGGGATCGCAACGCCGCCCAGGCCACCGCCCAGGCCTATATCGAACAGCGCGGCGGCAAGAACTGACAGCCGTTCAGGCGCCAGTCCAATCTCTCAAACAGTTGCGTGCATGACGGCGCGGGATGGGAAATCCCGGCGCATGACCATGTCCATCCGCACCCGCCAGGGCCGAAACCTGGCCGGAATTCCGGCGCGTCCGCAACCGCAAGCAGCGCGCAGCCAGCCCTCAGGTCCGGCCACAGGTTCCTGGGCATGTTGCCCTGACGGGTTGCCTCATGCGTTGCTTTGGCGGCGTCCCTATGCCGCGCGGGGCGCGATTTCCAGATCGATGGACAGCGGCGCGTGGTCCGATGGCTTTTGCCAGGCGCGGGTTTCCTTGTGAATGATGGCGTCGCGGAGCAGGTCGGCGGCGCGGGGCGTCAGCAGGGCGTGGTCAATGCGGATGCCGAAATCGCGCTGGAAAGCGCCAGCCTGATAGTCCCAGAATGTGTACAGGCCGCTGCTGTCGTGGCAGGCGCGCAAGGCGTCCGTCAGGCCGAGGTTCTGAAAGCCCTGATAGAGCGCGCGGCTTTCTGGCTGGAACAGCGCGTCGCCGAGCCAGGCCGCAGGGTCCTTCGCGTCGCGCGGCTCGGGAATGACGTTGTAGTCGCCGGCGAAAATGGCCGTTTCCTCAGCGGCGACCGAAGCCGCCATATGGCGCCCCAGCCGCTCCATCCAGGCCAGCTTGTAGGAGAATTTTTCCGTGCCCAGGGGGTTGCCGTTGGGCAGATAGATCGACGCCACCCGAACGGCGCCGCCATTCACGGAAATCACCGCCTCGATATAACGCGACTGTTCATCGGTCTCGTCGCCCGGCAGGCCGCGACGCACGTCCTCCAGTGGAAAACGGGAGAGCAGGGCGACGCCGTTGAAGGTCTTCTGGCCATGAACCGCCACGTTGTAACCCAGGGCCTCGATGCGCGCCGCCGGAAACGCCTCATCCATGCACTTGATTTCCTGCAGGCAGAGTACGTCAGGCGCCGCCGTTTGCAGAAATTGCTCCAGGTGCTCCAGGCGCTGCCGGACAGAGTTCACGTTCCAGGTTGTAATGCGCATCGGTTACTCCCCGCGCCTGGGATAGCGGCGGCTGATTCATGAGGCCCCACCTTAAAGCAGCGGACCGAAAAGAGGACGGGCTCCGGCAAAAATCCTGGCCTGGGGATAGCGAATGGACCTTGTCGACGCGCTGAATCTTCAGATGTCTGGAATATAAATCAGTAAAACCAGAATTTGCCACAATTAAGCATTTATATTCACCCCCATATACTAGGAATAATTTCTCGAAAGGAAATACTGTGAAAATTCTTGTTCGACGTATTCCCGGATATGACGCCGTCAAGCGCGTCATGTCCGGGATCCCTTTTGGCATGACATCCGCCCTGACCGGATTTACGCTGTCAGCGATCATGATCTCCGGGTCGTCTCAGGCGATCACACCGTTTCTGATCCCGCTTCCGGCGGAAGAGCGCGTGGAGCCTCTGGCGGTTTTGCGTGAGGTTTACGCGCCGGAGACGATCAGCGTTGGCAATCTGAGCCTGCCCGCGGACGTGGCCATGAGCATCGTCAGGGCCAGCGCCGGCACTGGCGTGGATCTGAAGCTGCTTATCGCTGTGGCGCATCGGGAGTCTGCATTCAAACCCGAAGCCAGGGCGCGCACGTCGAGCGCGACCGGCCTGTACCAGTTCATCGACAGCACCTGGCTTACCGCCGTGCGCCAGTTCGGGGCCAGGCATGGCCTGGCCCGTGAGGCCGCCATGATCGACCCATCAGGCGAGGTTGCGAACGGCGCGCGCCGCGCCTGTATCCTCGGGTTACGCAAGAATCCCGATCTTGCCGCAGCCATGGCCGCGGAGATGCTGAAGCGTGACGCCTGCTACCTGAAAACCAGTCTGGAGCGTGAGGCCACCGACACAGACCTGTACGCCGCGCACTTTCTCGGCGTCCGGAAGGCGGCGAAACTTGCCGCCCTGGCCACGGCGAAGCCTGGAGAACCGGCGGCGCGGGTTTTTCCCCGGGCGGCAAAAGCCAACCGCTCCATCTTTTACCAGCGCAAGGGCCGGAAAGTGACAAGCCGTACGGTGCGGGGCGTCTACGAACGACTGGCGCTGCCCTATGCACAAGAGGCCGAGCAGGTTGCGCGCAAGGCGCGCCGGATCTTCGGCGAGATCAAGCCCCGGCAATCCGTCGGCCTCGGCTGACGGCAAGCCGGGCGAGCTGGACAGCTCCCAGGCTTCCTCCGGGCCTTCAGACGGCCCACAACGCACGCTTCGCGCCCCGGCTGAAGACAGGTCGGGGCGAACTGTCTGGAGGCCAGCCTCCCATGCAGAATCGCGGACGATGCATACCGGGCAGGGGGTAAAAGCACGATTTGTGAATGGGAAGACGGCGATGCGGATGCGCGTCCAGCCTGACCTGGCGTAGTCGTCATCTGACCAGGGACGGACACGGGAGGGGGGTGCAAACGCACATGTCCATTTGCAGGCCATATGCCTTTTCACGATAATGCAGCAGCCGGATTAAATCTGCAATATCAAGGCAATGGTGGTGAGCGCGCAGGGATTCGAACCCTGGACCTACTGATTAAAAGGAAGTGATTTTTTGAAAATTCATCGATACTTCAAACTTATAAGTTTGCAGTCTTAACGCGCGAAAGTGCCGAAATGGCCCTTAAAACGCGGGGTTTGTAAACACAGATTACCAATGGAGCAAGCGCATTGCCGCGCCAGATCGGTAGGGCAATTGCAGTTGTCAAGGATAATATCGCCGGCACTGGGCACCGCCTCCGAGGCATGCGCGGACAGCGGCCCAAAGCCCGGCCGGCGCACCTCTATCAGGATGCCGCCACGCGCCTTGATCGCCGTCGCCTCATCCGCAAAGCGCACGCTCTCCTGCACCACACGCCCGCCGGCCGCTATAATCGCGTCAGCCTTGGCCAGCCAGAGCGACAGCCAAAGATCCGGCCGGCAGACGCGGCCCCAATCGCCGATTGTTTGTTGGGCCTCTGTCGCGGTGACGCCAAGCTCCGGGATGATCTCCCGCTTGAGATCGCCGTCAACAAACCGGGCGACGGTCTGGGCGTCATAGCCGGTTGATCGGAGGAGGGCGCCCAGCATCGTCTTGATCGGCGATGCGATATGCGGAGCAACAAACCCATGCTCCGCGCAGAGGATGCGCGCCACGGTGCTCTTGCCGACCCCGGCATAGCCCATCAGTCCAATCAGCATGTGTCCTCCAAATAAATTCGATTTTGCCGAATTTAAATATTTACAAATCCGGGGATGTCGTACTATATTGATCTTGTTCAGGGGGCAGGACAGCCCGCCCCGCAACAGGGAAGACCTCACCATGGCCAAGTACACCGCCAAATTTTCTTGCGGCCACACCGAAACGGTTGAGCTGTATGGCCCGGAGAAAGACCGCTCCCGCAAACTGGCCTGGATGGCCGACAAGGTTTGTGATGCCTGTTACAAGGCCGCCAAGGCCGTTGAGGCCGCCGGTGAGCTTCCCGCCCTCGAAGGCTCTGAGAAGCAGGTCGCTTGGGCTACCGAGATCCGCGCTACCATCATCGCCGACCTGAAGGCGCAGCGCGCCGCGATCGGGGCCATCGCCCAGCGCATGGCCGGAAACGCCGCCGCCGAAGCTGGCATTGCCGCCGCCTACGCCGCCATGGACGCCGCCGCCGCCAAGACCGCGGCAGCCTGGTGGATCGACAACCGCGCCGCCGGTCGCGCCGCCGCCGCGGCCCTGACGGATGATGCCGGCGCCAAGGCGCTGATCACCCACACCATCAAGGCGTAAGGACTGACGGGGCCGGCAACGGCCCCGCATCCTGGGAGGCGGAACGTGGCCCACACCCATGACATCGCACGCGAGATCGACGCCGGTCTGTTTGAGGACTGGTCAGAGTGGTCGAGCCTTGACGCGGATGACCCCAACTCGCGGTTTGGGCTCGACACGCCAAACGGCACGGGTGGCCGGGTCGGCCGCTATACTGTGTGGATCTCCCCACACCATCATGCGTCGATCATCGCCAGCAAACTGCCGGGCGCCAGCAGGATGGCCGGTACACGGGGCAGTGAGGGGTGGCGCATCCCGCCTGAGCACTGGCGGGCGCTCAGAGCCGCGCTGCCGGCCATCAAAGACGCGCAGACAGCCGTGATGCGAGCAGAGCGCGCGGCCCTCGCCAGAGCCCGTGCACACGCGGCGCGGCGCAACCAAGGGATTTGAGGGAGGCCAGCATGCAGGTGTTGCAAGTCCATATCGCCGAAGACGGGCCGAAACTGCGTGATATCACCCGCGACCTGGGCGGGATTGAGTGCCATCCAGTGCGTCCGGCGCAGGAGGTTGCGGCAGGTTTTAGCTTTACCCAGCGCGCGGTGAGCCTCTGGACCTACACGCGCAAGTCCAACGGCCAGCAGGTCTGGCTGATCGAGATGGAGGTTTTTAGCCCGCCAGACGCCCAGTGGTACGAGAGCTGGGTGGTCGACGCAGAGCCGACAGACGATCAGATCATGACCATCATTACCCACGGAGTTGAGGCGGGATCCGTATTATGAGCAACGACCATGTCGCCCATCCAGATGCCAGCGTATCCGGCCAGATCGGCCTTCGGCTGGCCATGCTCGAGGCCGGCGGAATTGACGGCATCACCCATGTGCGCGGACTGCATGAGGCGGCGCTCGCCATCGAGGCCGAGATTGACCGCCGCACCGAGGACGCCCGGATTGAGCATAAATCGCCAACCGGCGGCTTTATGGCCGACACCGCCGGTCTGATGCAGATGCTGGATGAGACGGGGCGACTGGCGCGCCTGGAGTTTGACAGCGCCCTGAGCAGACAAAGAATCGTCAGCGCCGAGATGCCCCATGCCAATGGGAAAGAGGCACTGGCCCTTATCGCTCAGGTGCGGTCAGAGCCATGGGGCCAACCGCAGAATCTCTTCAGTCGGGTCGGGCTCGCGCTGTGGGGCGATAAATGGCAGACGCCGATGTCCAACGCCCTTGGGATCAGCAAGGCGACCATCAATGATTGGCGGCAGGGCAGGTCATCGCCACGCGCCGGTGTCTGGGCAGATCTCCTGACGATCGCCCGACAGCGGGCCGCCGTGCTCGCGAGCGTGATCGCGGAGATCGAAGCCAAAAAGGACGAGCTATGAGCCAGTCGCCCAAGCGACGGTCAATCGGCGACCGGCTTAGCAGGGCCGGATCAGCAGATACCAGACGTGAGATCGCGCTCGACTGGGCGGACAGTTGGCGCGCCGATCACGACGACACCTTGCGCGCCATCGAAAAGCATCTTGAACGTGGCGACGTCGACGCCGCCGGTCAGCACTTGGGGCGGCTCAAGGCGCTCAATGAAAAGGCGCATGACGCCCTTCCGCGTGTCCTGGCGGCGCTTGCCCGCGATGACGATTGACAACCCGCCGCCTGAATGGATGATTGGGATGTCGTCTCCGGGCGCGGATTGAAATCTAAACCGTATCTCATTTCGAGTCGCCCGAAAGGGCGTGGATCAAAAGACACCCTTGTCTCCCCAATCTCAGGGATTGATCCATGCCGCCTGCAAGCCGCAGCCGCAATGCCTTGCGCACCCGCGCCTGCCCGATCTGCCTGACCACATTTGAGGCTAAGATAAAATCCCGCAAGATTGCCTGCTCCGCTCCCTGCGCGGCAGAGTTGCGCGCCCAGGGATGGGCCAGCATCCGCGAGATGTGGGACGGCGAGGGATCAAAGGTCCGTATTGCCCGGGAGCGGCGGGAGCGGGCGAGCCGCGTGCAGCCAATTGGCGTTGCGGCCGCAAAGCTGTCGCCCCGATCAGGGAGATTTGAGACCAATATCAACGCCAGCGTCTGGATCGTCATTGACCCGACCGGCTACCGCCGCGAGGTCCGCAACCTGCGCCTCTGGTGCGAGCACAATGCGGACCTGTTTGCGCCCCATCCGTGGCGCAACACCTACGCCGGCCTGCGCCAGGTTGCCAAATGGTTGAGGGGCAAGTCTGACAGCCAAATCAGCACCTGGCGTGGCTGGTCGCTGGCGGATATCCCGACGCGGCCGGTGGAGCACGGCTGGTCTATATCCGCTCAAACACCTCCAGCGCGTCATCCGCCAGCGGACGCTGTAGGGCGCTAGCCTCGGCCCACGGCGCCCGCATCCACACATCGATCTCATCTGGAACCGTCAGGATCACCGGCATGGCCTTGGGGTGGATGGGCCGCACGATTTCATTGGGCTCGCAGGTCAAAAACGCAAACAGATCTGCCGTCTCCCAGCCTGTCTTGATCTTGCGGACGCCCTCCCAGCCGCGCAGCTCGATCCCGGCAAAAAACGCCAATGGCTCAGGATCATCGCCGCGCAAGCGGAACCATACCGGCTGGTATTTCCCGGCCGAATCGCGGCCGGGCTCGCTGAAGGCCGTAAGCGGCACAAGGCAGCGATGCTCCGGCGTCAGCCATGGTTGCCAATGGCGCGATTTGGTGTTGCGCACGTTGGTTGTGCCGCCGTCCGGCTCCATCTTGAGCAGATCGTCAAAATCGACGTCTTTGCCTTTGGCTCGAAGCTTGTCAGCTCGCTTGGTCGCCGCCTCATAAATGGCCTGCCGAGACGATGGCATGCCCCAGCGCGCCATGGCCAACACGCGCTCGCCAACCTCATTACGGACGATCGGGGCGAGATAATCCGGATAGACGTCGCCAGGCTGGAGATTGCCGGCGTCCGACCGCATCGCCCGGGCGAGCTCAACGATGGCCTGCGGCCCTTTGGTCTGGCTGTATAGGTTGCACATGCCGGACCTCTAAGGCTCTGACGTAAAGGGCTTGGCCTGGTCGCGAAACGGCGGAATATCCGCCGGCTGCTCCCTGTACAGATCATAGCAATAACCAGCGCACCGCATCCCATATTTTTGCGGCTTGCGAATGCGCTCATCGGACCAACGACACCCTTTGCGGAACAGCAGCAACAGGCGGCCCATGGTTACGCGGTGGCCGTATTTGGCCGCGCAGGCAACCGAGCGCACGTCAGCCCGACGACCGCAAAAATAGCAGCGGAACCGTATGGAAACATACGGATAGTCCCGCAATTCCGTCTCGATCGTTGGCGGGGCGGCAAATGTCAGAGTGGATTTGTCAGCGTCCATGATCCTGCCTCGCTCATGAGAACGAAATAGGAACATCGATCGTTCCGAGTCAATGCGGCGACGTTGCCGCTTGCACTGCCCGCTGGCCAGCCTGGGAACGAATCACCGGCTGACAGGTTCTGATTCGCATCAAGCGACGGAGGGCGGACATGGCCCCGCGAACCTACTGGAAGGGATATCTGAAGATGTCCCTCGTGACCTGCCCGGTGCAGATGATGCCCGCGACAAGCGACAACGAAAAAGTCCGGTTCCACACACTCAACGCCCGCACCGGCAACCGCGTGGTCAGCCAGTATGTCGACGCCGTCACCGGTAAGCCTGTCGAGGAAGATGACGAGATCAAGGGCTATCCCCGTGGCGAGGATGAGTATGTGCTTTTTGAAGACGAGGAACTGGAAGCAGTCGCGCTGGACAGCGTCAGAACCATCGACATCGACCTGTTCACGCCTGCCGACAGCATCGGCTGGACCTGGTACGACACGCCCTATTACCTCATGCCGGACGGCAAGGTCGGCGAGGAAGCCTATTCGGTCATTCGCGAGGCAATGCGGTCAACCGGAATGGTCGCAATCTCCAGGCTTGTGATCTCTCGCCGCGAGCGCGCCGTCATGCTGGAACCGCGCGAAAACGGCATCGTGCTGTGGACCCTGCGCTACGGCGACGAGGTCCGGGATCCCACCGACTATTTCAAGCGCGAGGACGAGAAGCCCGATCCCGAGCTGTTGAAGCTGGTCACGCGCCTCATCAATGACCGCAAGGCCAAGTGGTCACCAAAGATGGTGCATGACCCTGTCCAGGATCGACTGCTCGACCTGATTGAGGCCCGCAAAAACACCCGGAAACCCAAGCGGAAGGCCCGCGCCGAGCCGGAGGCCGAGGACGTGCCGACGAACGTCGTGAGCATCTTCGATGCGTTGAAACGCAGCATCGCCGGCGAGAAGTCCGGCGGCAGCGGGCGCAAGAAGTGAGCCCTCGGACCGTTACTTGCGGTAAACCCCGCGCCCGCCACACCGCACGAGCGCCGCGGCCCTCCAGGCCGCTTTTTTGGAAAGGCCAAAAGCCAGGCCGATCCGCAAGGTATTTTTTGCTGCCATCCTCAAGCGGGCTTCAGATCGAGAAGCATGGTTGCCAGATTTGCTCATTGCCCAGTTCCGTAAGGCTTCCGGGTGAGGCGCTCCTCAGGGCGTCTCCCCAATGAGATCGAGGGCCTTCAGGAAGCGCTGGCGACGGCTTTCGGCACCGGCGTCTGCGGATTGACGCAAGTTGTCTCTCAGGTCGGCGACCTTGACCGGTCTCGCCAGTTCATTCGATGCCGCGCGCAGGGCAAAATCGAAATAGTCCTCGCCCTCCCGACGGGTCATCGCGTCCACCGCATCAACGATGCGTTGGCTCCAGCCCGCCTCCCTGAGGTCGGCAATGGTGATGTCGGTATCCTCGACGACATCGTGCAAGGCCGCCACCGTCATCGCCTCGACGTCCTTCTGGGCGAGCATGACGCGCAGGACATGCAGGATATAGGGCTCGCCGGCCTTGTCTGCCTGGTCGGCATGCGCGCTGACAGCAAGCGTGATCGCCTCATTTAAGCCAACCATCGGTCGATCCTCCTGCCCAGAAACGCAATCCCCCACACAGAGTTCCGTGTGAGGGATATGGCTACCGGGGCAGCGCTGGCGGTGGAGCCTTATCCCGCCAGTGTCGCGCCCAGCGCAGCAGCATCTCGGCGACGGTCATCCCGCAGAGCCCCAGGAAAAACCCCACGGCGCCGGTCACCTCTCCAGATGTCCCGCCCCATGCCGCATACCATTGGGCGGCGACACGGGCGGCCGGCGGCGTGAGGTAACCAGCCGTGATGGCCCCCACGACGGCTGACGTCAGCCGCATGGGCCAAGTGTAGGAGGGATTGACCAGCCCACGGACAAGTCCGCCGCCGAGGCCGGCCGCAACATCAATCGCACGCACCCCCAGCCAATAGGCCAGCAGATCGGGCGGCGGCGCATCAGCCATGACGTCTCCTTATGGGACTTTGTTGGCCCTGCTGCCCGCGTCGGCGGCAGCCGCAAGGTTGGGATCGTTGGTCACCACGCCGATGACGCCGGGGAGCGCCGCCACCTGGGCAACCTTTGCGGCCGGGCGGCTGACCCACCATTGCCAGATCACACCGCCGACCATCCAGGCGACCCCGAGGACGACGGCGAGGTGGTTGGACAATGCGAGCCAGCTCGCCTCATCAGTGACGCCCATGTAAGCCAGCAGCGGTCCCAGTCCGATCAGCGCCTGCCGGATTGGCAGTGTGAGATTGGTGTTCATGCGCCGCCTCCTTTCCGCGCCGCCTCAATGGCCGCATATGCAGCCGCCAGGCTGGTGATCGCCGTGGCGACAGACGTGGGCGGGCTCGCGCAAAACGTGCGGACCACAGCCCGGGCATCCTGGGCGGCCAGTTGGACCTTCGGCGGCGCAAACAGGTCAACGGCAAGCGCCGCCGTCTGCACCTCGACGCAGTAGCTGGCGAGCTTGCTGCTCACCTGCTCGATCTTGGGATCAATCTTGGTTTCGCCTACGACGGCGGCCACGCCAGCCGCGATCTGGCCCCAGGCGGTGGGGTTGTTGACGGACTGGCTGCTTGTGCAAGCGGCAAGCGCCAGCATGCCGATGGCGGCTGCCATCAGTTTGAGGATCTGCATGTTGTCTCCAGGAGGTTTGCGGCGGGACCGCGAGGATCAGGCGACGCCGAGGGCGGCCCAGGTGTTGCGGCCGACAATGCCGTCAGCCGTCAGATGCTCCCGCCGCTGGAACGCGAGCACGGCGTCGAGGGTCCGGCCGCCAAAGTCCTTGTCGACCTTGAGCGATGCGCCGGCTGAATTGAGGAGGGCTTGCAGCGAGGCGACGTCTGGCCCCTTTGCGCCGCGCCGCAGCACCGGCATGCTGCCTACGGGAGGCGTTGCCGGCAGGATCTTGTCAGTGCGGACCAACGCATCATGGAGGGATGCCCGCGTGGCAGGGCCGGCGATGCCATCGGCTGTCAGGCGATTGTCAGACTGCCACGCGCGCACCGCATCCGGGGCATAGCCCAGCACCACCAGAGCCAGCCGCGTGTAGCATGTCAGCCGATCGGCGTAGCCATTGAGCCCGCCGTTGATTCGGCGGGTGATCATCTCGTTGTCGCCCTTGTCTGCATAGGCGTTGAGGCCGCGCGTGTCCCAATACCAGATGGCGCTCAGGCCCTCCCACGGGTCCGTGTTGATGCGCTCGGGCTCCGCCTCAAAATCAGGGGCGGCCGGGTCGATCTTGCGCGCCCAGCCCGTGTAATCCCTGTGATTGTAGCGGCCCGTGCATTGGAGTGGGCCGTGCCCCCTGAACCTGTAGCCGTCGCCAGGTTGCGTGTTGCCGAGGTCTGTGCGGCTCTCATAGCGCTTTTGCGCGTCGGTCGGCCCCCATACCTCCCGGTCAAATTTAAACTCGCCGCTCTCGTGCATGATCTGGGCGAGATACGGGACCTCACGGTGCAGGAGGTCGAGGCCAACGCCCGGGCCATATCGCTCCAGCGCCACCATGACGGAGTTGAGGTTGTCCGCATCAGGCGTTCGTCGGCACGCCCTGCGGACCTGTGCTGCGGTCAGCATGGATCACCCATAAAAAAACCGCCCAGAGGGCGGTGAGGTTTAGAAGTCAGTCTGGACAGTTGAGATGCTGGACTGTCTTGATCTAAAAAGCTTTAGCCATGCACGTTTTTGGGGAGTGTTGATAATGCGCTGAGCAAGCCAGTGTCCAATCTCGGCGGAACCGCGTGCGTTCATGTGTATCTCATCGTACAGCAACTCGGAGCGGCCTTCGAATTCCTTTGCGACGTCGAACAATGGAACGCGCATCGCGCGCGCGACACTTCTCATTGCGTTCATAGATTCATCCCACAAAAGCATGCGCTCGGCGAACTGATGCTCCCTGAATGCTTTCTGAAGGACTATATCCGATCCCCATGATGTCCTTCGGTGAAATGTCGCGAACATGGGTTCAATGTGAAATGCCCTTAACGTTGTGACAGCTAGCCGTAAAAGTCTTTCTCTATTTTCAGTATTCGGCCGAATCGTCCCTCGCTGCCCCATGTCTGCGGGGCTGTAGGCATACGAAAAAGGATCGCGCCACTCGTGTTTGGTCCAATATGAATCCAAATCAACAATGCAGTCTGAATCGATAACGCCATTCATTATGACGACTTGTTTTGGTTTCAGATTTAGTATTTTTGAAGTTATGACGTGTAGAGTGTGAAGCGTTGTTGCCCCTGATACACCTCCGTTGAGTACGCGCATCGGGTTCCCAGCAGCAGTGAAGCTGCGTTCCATCACCCGGCATAACCGCAAATCAGCTTGAACAAATAGATTTTCTACAACTGAGTCCCCCAACACGATGATAGTCGGGGTTCGGCCGTCTTCCTCAAGTGCGGACTCAATAAATCCGTTGGAGTCGGTCGACACCTCGAAGGGGCCTTCCTCTAGTGTGGCATCGGAATAGGCTCGCTGATGCTCCGTTGAGAAGGCGTTCCATTTCTGGCCAGGATGGTGCTCTTTCAGGCGGATCTTTCTCTCTGGTAACGACAATTGTTGCCCCCCCCCACAGACGGTCAGTGACGTCTACCTTTGCTCTAATAAACTTCGGGGAGGATTTGCAAGTCACCGCTGCCACGGCCAGTCATCGACCTGCTGCGTCGTGGTGATCGTGTCATCTGCAATCGCAGCCGCCACATCCGCCTCAGATGCAAAGCATGCCTGCACATGGGCCGCCACCGCTGTCGCCAAGGCGGTAACCGTCGCCGCGTCCAGATCGACAAACTCGGCTCCTGACTTGTATTTGATCGTCACGCCGGGGTTTGTCTGCACATAGGCATGAGCGCCGGTGATGAGGCTCTGGCTCTCGCGATCCGTAGCGACGGGCACGCCGCTAACGGTGATCCCACCCGTCTCCACACGCCAGCGCTTGTCGGCTGCGTAAGCCAGCAGGTCAGCCTTGCTCGCAGCTGGAGCGGGTGGCGGCGGTGACCACTGGCCATCGCCGACTGACCAGCCTGCCACAACCTCCGCAGGGCACGGCAAGATGCTGGCCGCGATATCCACGTGATATGCCTCAGATGGGCCGATCCCTGCCGGCAGATTGATGATCTCGACGGCGACGCCGCCGTCAACACGTGCGTAGCTCTGCATGTCGCCCTCAAAACTCGATGATTACCAGTCCATTCGACCCCGGCTTGCCGCTGTATCCACCCGCTGCGCCGCCCCCCCCGCCGCCGGGGAAAGACGCCCCCGTGCCTTGTGTGACGGTGATGGCCGAGTTGGTGGTGCCATAAGAACCACCGCCGCCTGTGCCAGTCGATGTGGACCCGATCGCCGCTGCGTTGGCGGCCATCATACCGTCTACGCCCCAGCCGGCTCCGGAGCTCGTGCCTAGCGTCGCAGATGCGGTGCCATAGGAGGTCCCTGAACCGCCATTGCCCCCACCGCCGCCGGTTGCCGTGGCAAGCGCACCAACCGAACTTGAACCGCCAGCAGCACCATTAAGCGGCGAGCCCGTACCAGTGCCGCCAATTCCGCCAGCGCCTACGGTGATGGGGATCACTTGGCCGGGCGTGACACTGATAGTTGCCTCGCGATATCCACCGCCGTTGCCGCCAGCGGCGCCTGAAGTTGTGGTTGTCGCGCCGCCTCCGCCACCGCCACCGGCCCAAATTCGCACCTTGATCCGGGTGACACCGGTCGGGACCGTCCAGTTTACCGTCCCTGGCGCTGCAAAAACTTGGACGCCCGTTGCTGGGATAAAGACACTCATCAGACCAGATACCTGGAATGAGGTCCCGTCGTAGACAAAATCAAGGATGGCCCCGCTAACGAGGTCATTTGCTGCCAAGGCCGTGCCGTCAGCACGGGTGATGGCCTTTGCCCCCAAACCATTGACGTTGAGGGTTACTGCGCCGGTATTGTTAGCTGAAACCTTGATCCGGATTGGAGCCCCTGTGAGAGCCGCATAGCTGGGCGGAGCCGGATCAAGCGTCACCGTCAGGGCGTTGGCAGTGCCGGCAGCTACCCGATAGTTGAGGGACTGGGAGCGGATGGCCTGGGCGATCTGGGTGGAGACGGCGCCATCCAGAGTCATGCCGGATTTGCTGACCACCGCGCAAAGCTCATCAAGCATCTGCTGATAGCCGTCGCCGTCTGGCCATGATCCCCGCTGGGCAATGCTCATATTGGCGTTGACGTGCGTATCGTCCGGCCCCGGAAATGCAATGGGCGACCACCTTTTCATGCCATGATTCCTTCGATGCTGTAGTGCGCCCAGGTGTGGGAGTGCTTGATGTGCTGGATCAGGCAGACGAGACCGTCCGGCGGAAATGAGCCAAAGCCTTCATTTCCAAAGCCAATTTCGCCAAATGCGATCCACGTCAGGGGTAAATTCGGGGCGATGACCAAAAACTCAAACGCCAGATCCGGGCTGCCAAAACCGGCCTCGCCAAAGCCGGTCCAACCACACTCAAAGGCGTCCCACTCCTCGATCTGGATGTCATAGCCAATGGCGGCGGCGGCGCAGACGATCGCCTGGATGCTGGCGTCGTCGGCCGAGACCAATGCGCCACGCACCGCCTGTCGTCGCGCCTCGAGGCCCGGCGTCTGGCCAAGGCATGGGTCGGGGAGACCGTAGTCATACTCCCAGGATGCGATCCCGCCCTCGTCTGCGGCGGACGGAAACGCCGCGCCAACCGCTCTGGTCAGGCTGGCGTAGGCGACTGCAACGGCGTCAGTCACCACGGCCCAGAGCTTGTGCTGCACGGTCGCGCCAACCGGGGCGCTGGTCTCATCAGTCTGCCAGGCGCGACCGCGCGGCGCGACCGCTATGACTTGTGGCAACAGGGCGTCGCCGGTTGGCGACGACAGGCGATCAATGGGGATGGGAGGGACGCCGCCGAGGATCGCGGGGCAGGTGATGGGAGGCTGTAACGCCGGCCAACGATAGCCGGGCGATGCCGCCGGGACGACAAAGGTGCGGGACGGCATCAGGGCATCCACGTGACGTTGCCAAGCACCGGATACTGGCCGGTGGTCAGCATGATGTCTGCGGTTGGCGCAATCAGGTCATGGCTCTCCAGCCCAATGGCGGACTGGATGGCGGCGCTGATCCACTCCACGTCAAAGCGATCGCCGTCGCTTGGGAGGGCGACGACGGCGCGCTCATCAAACATGTCCTGCAACTCGGCGATGACCTCGGCGCGGATCGCCGTCGTGTCTGGCCGGATATGCACCGACACGTCGATGACACGGGCGGTCGCCTGCAACACGTAGACGGCCGCCGTCGCTGGCCGTTTGGTCGCGATGTGGGCGGCGACCGCCTCCAGGTCCGGTACAGTCGGGATGGCGGCCACGCCAGACCCGGAGAGGATGGGGTAGACAGACACGGCGCCAGCGCCCGGCATCCAGCCGCGGACAAACGCCCGGGCAATGCCAGGGACCTCTGTCGCCCACTCCTTGTAGTCGTTGTCGTTGCCGCCTCGCGTGCGGTTGCGCTTGCGATAGAGGATGCGCCCGCGCAGCAGGTCATCCAGCTCGCCGTCAGCGCCAGCGCCAAGGCCGTCCGGCCCGACCTCGCCAGAATCGGCCAGATCAGGCACGCTTGCCGCCACGCGTATGGCAGCGGCGGCCGGCGTGTTGCCAGCCGCGCCAGCGTCCTCTGCCCGCACTGCAAAGGTGACAGAGTTGCCGATCGCAGTGGACGGGGCCGTCGTCACAAAAAATGCGCCGTCGTTGCGCACCAGGCGGATGCCGGCGGCAAAGGTGACGCCTGGCGTTGCCGCCATGATGACGTTGCCGGTTGCTTGCGCGGCAGGCCGGCGCACGAGGCCGACCTCGTAGGCGTGCAGGTCGAGATAGGCGCGCTCGGCGGTCGAGGTAAAAATCTGCCGGAAAAGGTACTCCGCCCGCAGGTCCACATCGTGGACCGCCATGGAAATCACCTTGCCGATGATGCGCAGATTGTTGGGCCAGATCTCGCCATCGGCGCCGGGGAGGCGGGCGCGAATATAGCCCCAGATTGACCGGGATTTATCGAGGAGAGAGGGGATCGCGAACGGCAAGGATGGCCTCCCACAGCCCGGCGAAGGGGCCGTCGTAGATCACGCGACCCGAAGGGGCGGCGATGCGGACATTGATGGTGATCCGGTTGCGGGCCGGATCCGGGGTCGCGTCAAACCGGACCTCGCCAATCACGCCCTGACGGCGCAATGGCTCGAGCGCCGCAGCAAACCGGGCTGCGATCTGGCTGGCGTTTGCTGCGTCGGCCGGCCAGCGGAATCGTTCCCACACCGTATTGCCGAGCGCCGCTTCGCCGCGCGCGGCGTCAACGTCAAAGCCGTCGCCGGGCCAGCCGCGCAGGTCGATCTGGTCGCCGTCATCCTGATCAACCGCGCCTCGCGCATCGGTCATCAGGCAGAGCGCGATCGCCGTGGCCAAGGTCTGGCCGGCGCACAGACCGAGCGGGTTGTGTTGGTCGCTGGGGCCGGCAAGGGCAAAATCGGCGCGATCGGCGCCGAGCACCGGATCTGCGATCAACACAAGATCCGGCGATGACGGCGCGGCGTTGCCGGCCGGGTCAATGATGCGGGTCATAGGCGGGCAAACACCGTGCTTGAGGGGCCGCTCTCGGTCAGGACACGGACATAGGAGCCCGAGCCATCGCCGCCGACGCGGGTCTGCCCGGCCTTGGCGCCGACGACAGTGTTGCCGGCCTCGCTCACCAGGGCGGAGCCGCCATCGCCGGAGAGGCGCAGGGCATTGCCCTTGTGGTCATAGAGCGTCGCGCCGCCGGCCTGCTGGTTTTTGACGCGCAGGCTCGGATCCTCGATGCCGATGCAGGACGGCATGTCGCGCCGCCCGTACAAAAACACGACGATGCCGATAGCGCCCACGGGTGGGTGGGTAGTGAGGCCATGCCCCTGGATGCGGACGGCGTCCTCAATCTCCTCGCCCGCCTGCGTCCGGCCGCTGATGAGCTGCAGGTCGCCGTCGTCACGGACAGACGTGATCTCGATGCGGATCATGGGCCATCCATGTTGAGGTAAGGCTCGGGATCGACAAAATCCCAGGCGGATTCGGATCGCTGGGACGCGCCCTTTTTGGCTTGCTCGCCAAACGAGCCGGGGTCGCGCAGCTCGAGGATGGCGGTTTTGCCGACTTTGTCCTCTTTGTCCCAGCGCAGGACGACGCTGGATATCGCCATGTCGCCCTCGATGCGCAGCTCATCCCAGGCGTCGACGGCGATGATGTAGCCGGGCTGCCAGTGCTTGCCGTCGTCGGCGCGCCAGCCGGGCGCGATCATGGTGGCGGTCGCCGACGCCGCGCCAGCGCGTTGCTGGTCATAGCCAGCCCGCTTGCGCAAACGCTGCGCATCCGCTTCGCCCTCGTGGTTGATGACTTGCGGACGGTAGCGTTTGACGGCGGCGTTTTTGGTGATGCCTTCTGAGCGCAGATCAGCCTTGCCGTGCTTGCGTGCGGACTGGCCGCGCACACGGGTCTCGCTAAATTTGTTGCGCTCGCTCAGGGTGGCGTTGGGCGCTGCAATGACGTTGCCGGGCAGAGCCAACACGCCGGAGTGCCGGCCGCGAACCCCCTTGAACAGCACCTGATCGCCGTTGGCGTCGTCGGTGATGTACGCGCCCTGCGATCTGGCATAGCGCTCCATCAACTCAAACACCGTTTCGCCGGGGACGGTGGTCACCTTGTCGATCGGATCAAACGCGCCCTCGGCTTTGATTTTGGCGGCAAAGCCGTCGCCGTCGCCCTTGGCCAGCTCGTCGGCTGCCTCGTGCAGCTTTTTTTGTTTGACGCTGCCGGTTTTGTGGACGCATGAGCACTCGGCCAGATCGCAGGTGTTGCTCTCGATCGACAGGGTGATCTCGCGGCCATCCTTGATCGCCGCGCTGCTGTAGTCCCGCACAATGCCGGTGAGCACGGGGTCGCCGTCATCGGTGATTTTGATCTTTGCGCCGGGCGGGGCAACAAAGCGACGATCACGCTCCACCATGGTGATGGAGGCTTTGCGCACGCCCTCGGTCGCTCCATAGCTCAATGTGAGGCGCAGCACGCCATCGAGGGGCGCGCCGTCCGCCTCGATAACAACTGACTCGTCAGCCATTGCGGCTCCTATGGGGCGATTGCCTCAATGATCGTCGGCATGAATGCCGGGGTGGCGATGCGGTTGCGGGCGACAAGCTCGCCGGCGCGGGTGGTGTCGCCATAGATCTGCCAGGCCAGTAGCGTGGCGGGCAGGGAGCGTGTGGACTCGACGCGGATGATCCGCTTGAGCCCGGCGGCCTGATCCAGCAGATGGCCTGATGCGTCGCCCCATGCCTTGGCGACCAGCCCGTAACTGACCTGATCCAGCGCGCCGGTATCGAGCAGCGGCGCAAACAACGCGGTCAGTCCCGCCCGGGCGTGCAGGGCGTCATCGCGTGTGGCGTATGTCGTCGCCATCACCCGGCGGGCATAGGCGACGCAGGCCAGAGCGCGGAGCGCATCGCGCACCGCCGCCGCAGTTTTCCCCGCCAGCTGGCGCGATAGAGCGCGGGGGGCAGGCCCGGGCGGTGAGGGCGTCGGCAGCACAATGGCCTGATCGGCCACCGGCGGGCGTTGCGGAGCCGCGGCGATGTCGGTGGCTGAGATATCGGCGGCGCAGTCGACCAGCAACTGCGCTGCCTCAGGATCAGGGGAGACGCGCACCGCGTCGACCACCTTGGCCATGGCGTTGGACAGGATATGACCACGATCCGGGTCCGACAGGTCCACACCGACAAAACCCGGCATGGCGGCGGCGACAGCCTTGCGCACGTCGCCGTCGACAAAACGCGCCGCGCGGCTTTGCAGCGCTGCGCCGATCGCCGCCGCCGTCGCCAGCCAGGCAAGGCGGGCGCGGGCCGTATCCAGCTGCATCATGACAGGGCGCTCCCAAGCGCGGAGGTGAGGGCGGCAAAGCCGCTGGCAACGGCGGCCGGGGCCAGCAGCGGAGAGACGCCAAGCATGGCTGGCGGCTCATCGGCAAAGCTGATCTCAAAGGCAACAAATCCAATCTTGTCGCGCTCCTGCGCGCGCTCCCATTCAAGCGGCCAGGCCATGCGCGGGGGCGCATGGGGCAGTGAGAGCAGGCCAACGCCGGATTCGCACGCCCCCCAGAGCGCGTAGCTGTTGGGTTTGACGCCGGCCATCTCCGCCACATAGCAGAGCAGCCGGGCGCGCGATGCCTTCAGGCCGCGATCCTGCGTCACCCAATCGTTGGCGCCAGCCAGCTCATGGATGGCGACGGCGCGAGATCCGGATGTGACCTCGCGCTCGATGTGAAATGGCACGCCGGCAAACGACGCCGGTGACAGTTCGTCCAGCGCCGTCATGGGCGTGATCCCTATTTTTCATATTGCGGCATCGAGGTTGAGGAGGATTTTCCGGCCCGGACCTCGCCCCGCAGCTGCATCATTGCCTGATTTTGCTGCGCGAGCGCTCGGACAACCTGCCCGTCATCAATCGTAATGGTGAACTGGCCGGTGCCCGTGACCTCTGCCGACCCGGTCAGCTCTGCTTTGACCTGATCGGGCTTGACGGTCGCCTCGATTTTGCCGTTGCCGAGCACCGAGTTGATGTCCTGATGGGTCTTTCCCCCGGCATCTGGGATGTTGACAAACCTATGCCCTGTCGGCGTTTTTCCGCCATCCAGCCCACCGATACCCCAGCGAGAGAATGTCGGATTAAGCGGACCGCCCGGCGCTGAGGATATGCCGTTGGCTCCGGTGCCGATCGGCGTAAAGGCGCGGCGCTGGTTGCCCCATTTGTCCTGGGCAGCGAGGGCGCTGGCGACTGCAAGAGCTGCGTCCGGTAGGTCCATCTTGCGCTGCAACTCGGCGATCTGCTGATCGCGATTGCGGCGGCGGTGCTGATTGATCGCACCGCGCGTGCCCAAGGCTGCGTCCTCTGTCGCCGCGCGTTGTCGGAGGTCATCTATCTCCGCCTGCGCCGCTTGCCGTGCGGTTGCCGCCTGGACTCGCAGGGCTGCGTCCTGTCCGGCTGGGCCAAGCGGGCGGACCCCCGCTCTGGTCAGTTGGCCAGTGGGGTCAAGCTTTGACTCGCGCTCTTTGAGCTTGGCTTGCATGGCGTCGTACTGCGCCTGTGTCATGCGCGTGCCATCGGGGAGCCGGAAATCTCGGCGGGCATCAAGTGATTCTTGCGGCGTCCCGAGCTTGCCCTCCAGCACATCGCTGATGTGATCCATCGCTGGCACGACTACCTTGGACAAGCTCTGGCCGATGTTGCCCGCCATGCGATCAAATGATGCGCCCATGCGATCCATGGATTGCCGGGTCAGGTCAGCGATCCGCTTGTAGTCGTTTTCGATCGTTCCAGCGGAATCATTGAGGATGGTTTTCGTCAGACTTGCAAGTCGCGGCAGGTTCTTGACCATCGCCTGCATGCCTTCAAGCACCTGCATGTCACCAAACAATTGCGCCATTTTAAATGGGTCGCCTTTGGTCAATTTTTCAGTATTTACAAGCAGAACCTGCAATGCATCGATGCCGTTCTTCGCGCCTTTCTTAATTTCGTCCTCTAAATTGACGCCCATTTTCGCGAAGCGCTTTGATGTGTCTTCTGAGAATGCCTTTTGCGAAACATTTTCCCAGCGGTTTGCCGCTTCGTCGGCGCTGCCAACCGAGTCCCGAATGATCTCCAGCGCCGCGACTGTTTTGGCGAGGCCCACCTCTCCAGATAGGCCAAGTCTCTTGGCCCCGGCACCGACGCTCGGCAGATCCTTGGCCATGTTTCGCAGCTCGTAGCGGCCCTCTTTGCCGCCCTTGGCCATGATATCGTAGGCCCGGCCCAAGGTGTTGGCGGTGAACCCAAACTGCTGGATGGCCGCGATGCCGGCCGATGCAAGATCCTCGGTTGCGCCCCCCGAAGCCTTGGCCGCGCGAACTGTTGCCGGCACGGAACTGGTCGCGGTCTCAAAATCAAGCCCGGCCGCGACGAACTGATCAGCAGCGCCGGCCATATCCTTGGCGACCATCCCCATGGCTGGCCCCTGATCGCGGAAAAGCTTTAGCGCCGCCGCGACCTGCCCAGATGACGCCTCGGCCGTAATGCCCACACGGGTGACAGCCATTTCGAGGTCGGCCCAATTTTCGACGGCTTGCTTGCCAGCGTAGGCCGTAACCGCCGGGCCAATCACTCCCGCCGCCAAAGCCCCGCCGCGCGCAAGCCCCATCGCGCCGAGCCCGGCGCCAGCGCCGGAGCCGCCGCCAGTGGCCATACCCGCCGTACGGGCCAGCGCGTAGTCGCTGCGCCGGAACATCCTTGACGCTTGGGCAGCATGGTGAGCGCTGACGATATCGGCATAAGGCGTAAATTTTGCGCCGCGCATGCTTTTTGCGGCGAAGGACATCTCGCGCATGTCTCGCGCCGCCGCCCGCATACCGCGGGAGCCGCCGAGGGCATTGAGATCCTTGGTCGCGCGCCTGGCATCGGCGGCGGCCCGGGCAAAACCGTCGCCAGTATAGGTGGCCTTGATGCGGGCCTCGGCGGTCATCACCTTGTCGGCCATCCGCATATCCTCTCGTTACCGGCGACGTTTGCGCTTTTCGAAATGCTTGACCGCCTGGCTGTGCCACCAGACCAGATCAGACGGCGTCATCCGATCGACAGAGGCGGCGTCCCATCCGAGTTCAAAGACGAGTTCGGCAGCTCGTTGCTCGGCGCCGGCCCTGCCGCCGGCGCGGAGAAAAAACCGATGATGACATCACCGATGGCGACGCCGTCGCGGGCGCTGCACTGGTCGAGCAATAGCGGCTCAACGCCCTGCACAAGAGCCCGGGCATAGTCGTTGACCACGTCATAGCTGATGCGGCTGATCACAACGCCGTCTTTGCCAAAGGCGCGGGAGTACGGCTCGCCGAACTGGCGCAGCTCGGCAAATGTCGGCTCCCGAAAGCGCAGTTCAGTGACCGCGCCCTTGTGGGTGGTGATCGGTTTGGTGAGTTTGACGACGGCGTCAGCCACGGCGCGGACTCCTTAATATGTATGCGCGTCAGCTGCCGACGCGGCGATAGTTGGCGCGCTGACAGCCAAAGCTGATGTTGGTGATCGCGCCACTGTCGGGGGCATATTGCGGCTCACCGATCGCCTTGGCGGCGGTGTAGAGGTGCGTCACGCCGCGATGCTCCTCGACAAAGGTCACGTCCTGCGGCGTCACCATGTCTGCCGCAGTAAACGTGCCCTCGAGCGGATCCTCGAGATCCAGCTTGATGACCGACGGTTTGGTCTTGGCGGTCTGGTAGACAGTGCCGTCGATGTTGCCCTCGACGGCGGTCTCCAGGCCGACATTGGTCAACTCGGCGGAGGCGCGGGCGGTGTATGACCGCCCGCCGAGCTTGAAACTGCACTCGCCAAAGGTTTGCATCGGGTATCTCCGGGGCGATGTCTGGATAGGGGAGCGGCCGGCTCACGCCGGCGGAGCATCAGGACTGGAACTGGGCGGACGCCTGGACGTTGACCGCCAGCACGTGCAGCGGGTTGACCCGGTCAATGGACATCTCGGCATTGATGCGGGTCGGGTCGCTGGAGCGCTCGACCACCAGCCGCTTGAGCATGCCGTCGATGTCCTCGAGGATGTGCGCCTCGTTGCGCAGCTTGCTGAGCGCGTGGCCAAAGCTGGCGCGCACATCCTTGGGGCGCGACTGGGCCGGGTGATACGGCTCCGTATCGCCGGCCGCCGAGGTGTTGGCGTGGACACCCCAGACATAGTTGGCGGTGTAGCGGACGGTGTAGATGTCGATCAGCGGGTAGTTGATATCGAGATAGTTGATATCGTCCATGCCCTGATCGTCATGCTGATACGTCGTGATCACCCGCTCAAACGTCACCTTGCCGTCAGCCGTGCAGGTCAGCGGCGAGACGCCGTCATAATACAGGGCGTTGCGCTCCGACGTGTCAAAGGCATTGCCGCCGGATCTGGGCGGGTTGAGATCGCGCAAGATGCGGCCGTTGCACGGTCTCGCCAGCCGTTGCGCCTCGGTGAGGGTGGCGCCCAGATCATAATATTCGGCGAGTCCGGCCGTGCATTGAGCCAGGATGGCCCACTTGCTGTCCGGGCTGTCGTACTGGCCGATGAGGATGCGCGCCCGATCGTTCATGGCGCCGCCAGCGGCGGCGAGGGCGCCATACGCATCCTGCCGCGCAAACACGGCCAGGCCGTACTGCATCGACATCGGGTCCCAGCGGGCGGTGACAAAATCACTGAGCGCATCGATGCTGGCGGAATCGTCAAAGACGCAGCCGTACCAGTCGATCTCGGTATCGCCGAGCGCCGCGAGGGCCAAGGCAAGATCCGGCGCGCCTGTGCCGGCGGTGACCGCCCCGACCGTCACGGCGGCGGCGAGCGCCGACGTCTCGTCATAGAGCGCAAAGTCGACGCGGCTATCCGTGCCGGTGATCACGCCCTTGTGCCGGTCGGTGATGGTGACGACGTTGGTTGCTGCCGCCGCGGTGACCGGCGGGGTTATCGCCGTGGGCAGGCCTGACAGATAATAGGGCGACTGGATCGCGGCTGCGATCTTGCCGGCGAGAGTCGCCGTGGTGTCGGCGCCGGCAACCGTAATGCTGCGACGGCGACCATGCACCCACAACGGATACGCCCCAGCTGCTGGCACGCTGTTGACGGTGACCGTCTGCGCCCCTGCCGTACCGGACGGATCAGCTACCGGCAAAAACCACATCTCGTAGACTGCGGACTGACGGCGGGCCAGCAACGCGACCTCGGCAGCGATGGACCCCGTGCCGAACGCCTCGATGGGATTGGACGGCAGACGGATCGGCACGCCGGCTGGCGCTTTGCCGGCGGCGAGCTTGGGCGCGATAAAAAGGATGCGGGACTGGCCCTGATAGGGCCGCTCACCGCTGTTGACCTCCACCCGCATACCGGGGACCCGGAGCGAGGCGGGGATCTGATTAAAGGACACGGCCATGGGCAGCGGCTCCGGTTACTTTTTCGGGGCGGGCGCAGGCGTTGCCGCCGGCTCGCTGTTGGGGTTGGTCGCCTCGACAAGGTCGCCAGCGGCGAGGCGACGGATCAGCCAGGCGTCGCGCGGCAGGCTGTCGCCTCCCGGCGGCAGGACGGCGTAAGCGCGCGCAGGGACGCGCACCCGGCGCTCCGGCGCGGGCTTGACGTAGATCTCCATGGGGGTGCTCCAGCGACGGTCAGCCGATCGGCGTGACCTTGGTGATGTCGACGCCGGTCAGCGGCGTCTGGATGTCGAGGGCCATGGTCGCCTCAAGCGCGGCGGCTGCGGCCTCGATGATCTGGCGGCCGGCGTCGCCGTCCGGCAGCAGCGCTGCGACCTTGCGCGCCCAGGCGGGCGATCCGTAATCACGCGGCATCTGGCAACTGAGGATGATGGCCCGGGCGGCGAGGGGCGAGCCGCCCTCCGACTCGCGGTATGGCTCGCTGCTCTGGTCCGTCACTTTGCTGCGCGCCTGGAAAAAAGCCGCATGAGGTTTGACGATCAGGCGATGCAGGATCTGGCTGCACGTGGTGTCAATCGCGGCCTCGAGCAGCGGATCTGACCACGGCGTGTCCAGAGACACCTCATCGTCATGGCCGACAATCTGCCGGGCCGTAACCTGCAGGATGAGCTGGATGGTCGGCGTGTGTGGCTGGCCGTTGACGGTCGACCCCGGCTGCGACCTCATCTCCTCGGTGTAGATGACAATGGCGATGCGCGGCTCGTCGGCGACAAACTTGTCATATCCGTCGAGGCGACTGTCAAAAACCCTGTCCTGCGCCAGCGTCGGCCACACGCCGCCGATGGAGGCTGGGGGGCAAATGGCGGCGAGGGCGGCGCGGCGCAGGACAAGCTGGGCGAGCATATCTATCCAGACAGGGTAATGCGCAGCCAGGTCTCATCCTGGGCGGCGTCTGACGCCACCTTGAGCACCTGACCATTGCGGACGCGGGTGACCAGATCGCCGACCTTGGGGAGCCAGGGCAGCGAGCCGGACGGCAGCGACAAAATCCAACGATCGGACTGCGCGCCGGGGCGGCGGGCCGTCTCCTCCGCCTCCATCACCGGCGACCGGCCGGCGACGCGGGCCTCCAGCGTCAGGACGCCTGTCGTCTCGACGTCCGGGCCGCGCTCCGGATCTGTGCCGGCGACAACCCTTGCGCCCCGGGCGGGGACCATGGGGCGGATGATCACCGGCTCGCCGCCGTGCCGCAAAAATACGCTGTCGGTTTTGGAGGCGAGCCGGTCAAAGATGGTCACGTCAGAGCGCCGCCAGCTTGACGGGCACGCTGGCGGCGCCAGCGGCGGCGGCGGCCCAGGCGTGGCCGATGGCAGTGTTGCCGCTGGCTGTGGTGGTGACGTTCTTGGCCGCGGCGTCAAAGTAGACCTTGGCGCCGATCGTAATGGCGCCCGCCGCCTTTGGCAGGTCAAAGACGCCATCCGTCGCCGCCTCAAACTCCTCGCCGTTGGCTGCGTCCGTGTAGGCGATGCCTGGCACGAGACCGGACAGGACAAGGTCGCCTGATTTGACGGCAGCCGTCGCCGTCACGGTCATAGAATGACCGCGTTGCACCATGTTTTTCATGGGGTTGCTCCGATGTCGGGATATGTGGTGAGGCGGGCCTTCAGGCGGCCCGGGTCAGATCAGGCGCCGGGGTTTTTGTAAAAACCGCGCCAGTCGATTGCTTTCGCGGCAAAGTCGAGGCGGCCCTTGATCTGGAGGCCGTCGATCTCCCAGCCGGTGCGCTCCTCGGTGTGGACGCCTTCGGCGCCCTCGAGGTAGGCGTACTCGATCGTGTCAATCAGGTCCGGGCTGGCGGCGAGATACCAGGCGTTGCCCGTAAGACGCGCCTCGACCACCAGCTTGAGCGAGTTGGCAAAGACGTTCACGTCGCCAGCCTTGGTGGCGACGATGCTGGCGAGAAACTGCTGGGCCTCCGTCTCTTTGTCCGGGCCGACGATGAGGTATTCGGGGCTGATATTCAGCGGCTCCGCATCAGCCCCAAAGCCCTTTTGCTTGCGCATCGCGGCGCGGCCGGCGTTGAGAGATGTCACCGAGATTGCAGCGCCGGATCCAGCCAAGTTCCCATGATCGGCGTGGAACAGCGCTTTGCCGTCGCCCATCACGGCGTTGCCGGTGAGGATAGCCCAAACCGACTTTGCCTCAGCCTCGGCGGCAGCACGCCCAATCATGGTTGCGAGCCGATCGAAAGCTCCGAGATCGTCGTTGATGAGCGCCTGGCGGGTGATCGGCACGATGCGGCCGTAGGTTGCCAGCGCATACTTTTCCACGCCCTCGGAGAGCGCCGCATACTCGTACTCGCCGCCCTCGCGCACCAGCTTGAGTTCGGGGAGATTGGACAGCTGGACGATGGCGCGCTCACGAAAATCGCTTGCATTGGACTGCCGCGAGAACACGCGCCAATTCTGCGGGGCGGCCGCATAGGCCCCCCGCAACCGCCGGGAAACGACGTTGCCCAGCAGCTCCGGAAAATCAGAGGTCGACATGCCGCCAGCGGCGCGAGACTGCATGCCGAGGATGCGGGCGGCGAGGCTCAGGCGATCAAGGCCGCGCATCCTCGCGCCGGTGGTCTCCTCAAGGTATGTGCGCCCCATCTCCATCAGCGTCATGCCGCGCCACTGGCGGGCTGCATCATCAAGCTGGGTGCTGCCCGGAGCAACGCGGTGCATCAGCGCGTTTTCGACGGCCGCTCGGATCGTGTCGACCTCGTCGGTGAGCACTTGGACGCGGGTATTGATCTGCGTTGCGGTGGCTCGCTCGGCGACGGTGTTGAGCACGATCGTGCGCACGGCGTCGAGCGTGGCGCCAGCGCGGATCTGCTCAGCCGCCCACCCCTGAGGCATGGCGTGGCGCTCGGCGAGCGTGATGATCTCGACGGCGCGGGCGCTGGTATCGTCAGCGATCGGGGCCGGCGCGACGGGGGCCGGAGGCGTAGCGACCGGCGCGGCGCGGGTCTCCGGGGTCGTAGTTTCGGTGGTCTGGCCGTTTGCGGCCGCAGCAGCCTCTGGCATGCTGATCTCCTGAGTTGGGGCCGCAGCCCGCGTAACGGTGAGGGGATAGGTGACAGCGTCGCCGGCGCCGGAGCGCACTTGC
This sequence comes from Camelimonas fluminis, assembly GCF_014656355.1. Classification (GTDB taxonomy): domain Bacteria; phylum Pseudomonadota; class Alphaproteobacteria; order Rhizobiales; family Beijerinckiaceae; genus Camelimonas; species Camelimonas fluminis. The sequence continues at coordinate 113,424 of NZ_BNCG01000002.1, read as the reverse complement.
GCGCCAGCGTCGGCGGGGACGGTGACAAAGCTGATCTCGTGCGGGGTCCAGCGCTCAACGATGCGCTTTTCAACCTCACCGCGCTTTTCGGCCTCTATGACCCGGGCCTGATCGATGGAGTAACCCACCGACACGTTGCGGATGATGCCCTCGGAGACGAGGCCAAACATCCGGTCGGCGCGCTCATCAATGCCCGCCGCCGGGAAGCGGATTTCGGCGAGCGCCTCGCCGCCGGCAATCCATGCCCGCTCAACCACGGCGACCTGCGACCCTGTCGACCAGGTGGAGTGGCTATCGAGCACCGGGCCACCGGCGTTCATCCGGGTCAGATCCACGGCCCGGGCGCTGACCTCCAGTACCTCGTCAAAGGGCACAGCTGTATCCCACCCGGTCCAGCGCATGCGCCGGACCGAAGCGCCTGTCGAAAACACCACCCGGACGGTGCGCGTCTCGGCATTGACCGCCGATCCGCCGATGGGCAATGCGCGCGTCTGCATCGGCAGCGCGCCTGGAGTTTCAGGCGGCATTGGCTAAGTCCTCATCATCTGTCTGGGGTTTGGCGTCGGACTTGGCCGCGCCCTTGACGCCGCCGGCGCCGCGCCGGGGATCGGCGTCGAGCACAACTTCACGGGCGTCTAGATCCTTGAGCCAGCGCTCGATCTCATCGAGCTGGTCATCGGGGTCGACGCCCCAACTGGCCACAAACTGCGACCAGGTCATGCGACCACTACGGACTGCGAGGATGTCAGCCTGCAAATCCTTGAGCGGGTCGATGGGCTCGACCGCCGGCATGATCCACTCGACTGGATATCCGCCCGCCCGGCGCGGCAACACGCCAGCGTCTTGGGCGGCGTCGACAAACCATTGCCAGATCTTGTCCAGTAGCATCGGCGTCAGCGTCAGCCACTGGAACTGCTCGATCAGCCGCCGGAACTCGATTTTTCCGGCGCGCAGGCTGGAGTAGTTGGCCTGCCTCAGATCGCCGGTGAGCTGGTCGTAGGTGATGCCAGCGCCCGCGGCGAGGGTCATCCAGTTGTTGACTTGCACCGAGTCGAAGGCCAGCGACGACGACGGGGTGACGGCGTTGATGTCCTCATCCTGGTCAAGGTAATTGATCATGCCGGGGGCGAGATTTTCTAACTTCCGACGCCCGGCAGCCGGCGCTGCTGCCCTTGGGTCTGTAACCGTTTGCGCCAGATGTGCGGTGCTGCCAGCAGCGCGCTTGACAAAGACCGTGAGGCAGGCCTCCACCTTGGCCTTTACGATCACCGCCTCCTCGAGGTCGGCGATATCGCGACCCTTGAGCAGCACGGGCGCGACCCAAGGCACGCCACGCGCCTGACCGATTCGATCCTTACGGTAGACGTGCAGCACGTCATTGGCCGGGACCCTGGCCGATGCACCTCGCGCCATGCCCATCATCATGCGCCCGGGATTGTACGGCAGTAGCCAATAACCCGACCGCCCGCCGTCAGCGGCAAAATCAATGCCCTGATCGGTAAGTGGCCCGGTGCGCGACGTGTCCAACTGATCGCCTTCGATCAACTGGAGACGCAAGGGGACCTTGCCGCGCGTATGTCCAGTAGGGCGGCGGCGGATCAGCACCTCGCCGGACTCGATGATCGTGCCCGCCGCAAGGGCGATCAGGCCGTTGATATCGAGCTGCCCCTCGGCGTCGCACTCCTTCGCCCAGTCATTCCAGACGCGGATGGCGCGGCGGGTTGCATCTTTGCTCGCGCTCTTGGCCCCGGTCTTGACCGTTGGCGTGATGCCAGAGCCAACCGCGTGGCTGACAAAGGTGGATTTGATCCGTGGCCCCCACCAGGTATTGCGCATGACATCGCGGCTGCGATTGACGAGACGGGGCAGGCTGCCCCGGATGGCGTCATTGGCGGTGCCGCCCGGCGCGTGCCAGCCCTGGGTGCGGCGCCCAAGCTTTGCCCCCTCGTAGGAGCGCAACTCGGCCAGCACCGATCGGGCATGAGCACGGCGCAGCCCTGCCGCAGGCGAGACCTGCGACACCAGCCAGTCGATAGGATGCATGGATCAATCCCGGTAGTGGACGGCAAATGTCGCCATCTGGCGGGGGGCAGCGGACGGGTTGACCTCGTCCTCCATCATGTCGAGCGTTTCGCGCATCTCCTTGAGCGAGCGGTAGCGGACCTGCCGGCCATCGGCAAAGCGCACCTCAAGCACGCCCTCGGCGATGGCCTTTTTGAGGTTGTCGATATCCGATTGCGACCAGGTGGCCATGGCGTCCTCAGCGGTCAAACCAGTTGCTGCGCGGCGCGATCCAGCCGCCGTCACCCGGATCATCCGGCGGCGGGGGCGGCGGCTCTGGCGATTGTGGTGGCGGCGCGGCTGCCCGCGCCTTGATGGGCTCCGGAGCAAACAAGTCCGGCGTGAGCATGTCGTCAGGCGCCTGACGGGCGCGGGCGAGGGTGCGCCAGTCATCCTCCGACATGGCGGTGAGGCCGAGATGTTCTGCCAGCGCCATGTTGCCGATGCGGCAGTCCAGGTAGTGGTTTTCGCCGCGCTTTGCCCATTTGCGCCCGGTGACCTTACCGCGAACGATAGTGTCCTGCAGGTATTCAGAGGTGATTTGCTTGAAATACACCTCATCGAGCCAGAGGCCGAAGTGACAAAAGCCGGGCGGGTAATCCACCACGCCGTTGTCGCCCATCATCCCCTTGCGCAAATTGTCGTAAAACTCGCGCTTGAGGGGCCAGGTGCCGGTGCGCCATAGCTGCGCGCCGTTTTTTTGTACGCGGCCGTCAAGATCGATATCGACAGGCTTGGCCTGCGAGGAGATGGCCGGGGTCGCCCAGCCATCCTGCCCCTTCATGGCGTAGGCGTTGATGCGGGCGGCGCACCAGGCATAGACCTGATTGGCCCGGCCGCCTGAGGCGTCACCGGCGTCGACGCCAAACGCGTCCGCCTGCATCCGCTGTCCCCAGCGCGTTTCGTAGGTCCGCTCGTACACCTCGGCCAGAGACGCCCATGCGCCGCGCCTATGGTCCGTCGTGTCGCCAGTCAAAAAGCCGACGTCGATGGTCCACGACGCGCGATCCGGCGCCCAGGCAACTACCTCGAAGAAGATGCCCGAGTGCTGTACGTCGCAAAACGCGGTGATCATCAGCGCGCCTGCCGGCACCTTGCCGCGCGGGTAGTCCTCGCGGCGCTCCATCAGCCGCATGTGGTCCGGGGCGTCGCCGCGATAGCGGTACGGCAGGCCGAGCACCAGATTGCTGTAGTCCTTCTCGGCCTTCTCGGTCCCGGCGCGCTGCATGTTGCGCCAGTCCTCGCCCATCGCCTCAAGGCTCATCATCAGCGAGATGTAGGCGTCGAGGTGATAGCCGTGGTGGCGGTCAGGCTCAGTCGCTGTCGGGATCCAGCGTCCGGCGCGCACCATGGCGACCCGCTCCGGCTCGCTGATCAGATGGCCGCAGCCCGCACACACCAGCACCGATTTGTGCGGGTGATCCAGATCGACCAAAAACACCCCGCCTTTGCCAACGGCGGCATCGCCGCTGGCGAGGTCGCGCGTCGAGATCGTCGGCTTGTGCGTCCATGTCTGCTCACATCCGCACTCCGGGCAGGCCAGATGCCAGTAACGCTGATCCGATCGGCGGAATGACCGGTCGATGCGGCAATGGTTGGGGCCTTCGCCCAGCTCGTCGCCGCTGTCCTCCTCGGGCGTCGAGATCTCGAGGATCTTGTAGTCGCGCGTCCGACGGAATGCTGTGAAACGCCCAAAGAACAGTGTCTCCGGGTCGCCAAATCCGGGGATGTCCTGCCATTTGGACATCTCATCCTTGACGCCCTTTTTGACCGTCTTGGACGACAGGTCCATGGCGGCGTTGGCGTTGGCCAGCGCCATGTATCCGCCGACGAATTTTTTCTCGAACGTGGTGCTGCCGACGCCAGAGCGTGACGTCTGCGGCTGGATCACCGGCCCGCGCCGTGGGCGCTGGCGGGCGAGATGGTTGTGCCAGGCGTCGATCAGCGGTCCAAGCTTTTGGCCGTTGAGGTCGCGCAAGGCGTCGAGGCCCGGCACGGCGTAGAGCATGTTGGCCGGCTCGCGGGCGGCGACGTACAGGCACCAGCCAAGAGCGAGGATTGACGCGCCTGTCTGCTGGCTCTTGCGGATAGTCACCAGATTGCACGGGTGATCGTCCGACAGCAGGTCGGCGATCTCCGCCAGATACGGGGCGCCGTCCGGGCTCCACAACTCTCCGGCATTGGGTCCGTCTACCAGGACAAGGTTGCTTGCCAGCCACTGGCTGACAGGCACTGGCGGCTGCGGACGGACGGCGCCGGCGATCGTCTCGGCGATCAGCGCCAGCGCATCCGCATATCCGCTCATTCTGGTTCGTCCGGCTCCGGCTCGTCTGGGTTCGCGCCGCCAGACAGCCCGGCAAGGGCGTCGGCAACGTCAGCGCGCATCTTGGCGGCGATGGTCTTGAGAAGCACCCGCACGCCGTGGGCGCCGTCACGGGCGACTGCGGCGGCGATATCGTCGGCGGCGTTGGGCAACCGGTCGATTGTGCGCGTGATCGTGGTTGCGCACGTCACCGCCGCATCGGCGACGCGGGCGACCTCGACCAGATTGCCTTTCTGGCGCTCCAGATCGATGCGCTTGCGCTCGCCCTCGTAGACCGTCTTTTTCCGCAGGGCCTCATCGTATGAGTCTTCCCCCGGCGGCAGCAGTGAGATGGGCGCTGCCCGCTGCGGCCCTTGCGCCTTTGATGGGTCGGAGGTCCGTTCAAGCAGGCTGTCGTAGTGCGCCACGTTGATGGCGCTCACCCGGCCCAGATGATCGCGCTCAACTTCAAGACCATGCTGCTGGCAGAGCCGCTTGACCTTGGCGGATACGGTGGGCTTGGACACCCCATCGCGGCGTGCGAGATCGGCCAGGGTCATCATCACCGTTCGTGGTGTGTTAGCCCCTGTTTGGTCGATCGTTAGCACCGTTAGCCCTGATTTTTGAGGTGGTTAACTGACGAAATCCCGGGCGCTTCCTGCCCGACCGGACCCCATGGGGGTCGGGAGGGACCCGCCACCCTCCCGTGAAACATCGGGCGCGATGAATGTTTCACAGGAGGGCAGGTCACCCGCCGAACAGGCGGGCAAGCTCGTGGGCGAGGCGGTCGGGGAGGCGGGCGCGGACGGTGTCGAAGAACGCATTGCGCGTCGCACCGGCGACCATCTCCTCGGGGATGAAAAGCCCCGACTTCTCCCGGGCGATCGGGAGCCGACCGCCAGCGGCGCGCTTGTAGGCGTGGCCGCCGAGCGACAGCGCTTTGCGCCCCGGAAAGCGTCCGCCCTTGAGAAACACGCTGGGAAAAACCCGGCGGCTGTTCCAGGGGGCGGCCGATACGCCGCGCCGCGTCTCACGGGCGAAAAAGAATTTGAGCGAGACGTTGCCGCCCTTGACGGCGATCACGTATGAGCCGCTACCGCCGCCCGTTGGGCCGCCGGAATAGGCCTTGTTGGCCTTGAGGGCGCGCACGATGACCTGCCGCTTGAGGCCCGTCTGGGCGGTCAAAGACCGCGTCATCTGGGTTTTGGCCCGCTCGCCCGTGTGGTTGACTGCCCGCCGCAGGGCATCTGGGGCCTTACTGCCCGCGGCGGCGATCATGTTGCCCAGCCGCAGGTAGTCGGCGGCGTCAACCTTGATCTCGATCACCGCAACACCATGGTTTGGTCATACCTGCTGGCGACGGTCAGGATGCCGGCAACGCTCATGACAACGCCAGCGAGCAGGATGGCTGCCAGCATCAAATTGGCTCCGGTCACATCGCTGCCTCCCGGCCAACAAAAAACCCCGCCCGGATCGCTCCGGCGGGGTGATTTGGACGTATTTGTCTGTGGAGGAATATGCGTCAATGGGGTGAGCGTGTCAAGCATGTTGTAAGTTATTGTTATGTATGTGAAATATCGCCGCTGACTTTTGTGCGGGAAGGGCTGTTTTGTCCCGGGCGGCGATCACGAATCCACGGCGACGCAGGTGCGGAGGGCGGTTGCGGCGAATAAAACGCGAGGCGATCAGCCAGCTTGGCGGCCAGTGCGGACAGGGCGCAGTGCCAGACATGGTATTCGGCGCGCGCTGCAATCACGCTCTCCCACGACGGGCCGGACCGCACCGCGCGCTTGCGACCATGGGCATCGACGCCGCCAGAGGAGGCGGGTCGCGAAGCCGGACGCCGCACATCCGCATAGCACTCCGGCCGCTCGGTGATGCGCGCATGCTGGATCACCAGCACCGACGTCACCGCCTTGCTGACCGGGCGCGCATCCGACCAATCCACGCGGCCGGAGAGGGCAGAGACGCACACAAGGGCCGGGCCGTGGGCGGTATTGCGCACGTCCATGCCGGCGGCGACGATCTCATCCCGCAGCCAGATCCGCACCGCGCCATCGCGCTGCGTCTCGCAAAACATGTCGTCCAGCGCCAGCACCGCGTCATGCACGGTCACCGCGTCGTCGGCGATCTTGGCCCCCATGCTGGTCAGCCAGCGCCCGCTGGACTGCACCCGCACGCCCAGCGCCGCGACGCCGGCCATGTCGCTGGATGACAGCGAGGGCCCGGCCAGATCGCGATCAGCCTGCGCCGCCCAGCGGTCAACCCGTTGCACGCCATAGGCCCAGTGGAGCAACGCCTCGATGTCGATTGTGGTCTTGGCCATGCCATTTGCCCCTGTGCGATGGTTGCGAGGGTTATGCGATAGACGTCAAGCAACCCTCGCGCTCAAATTTGTGTTTTATTTCAGTAGTTTGATTTGTGTTTGCGAGGGTTGCGAGGGTTAAGGTCTATAGTGCGTATAAAAACGACTGATAATTACACCCCGTAACCCCGGTTGCTTATGTATAGGCGCGCGCAACCCTCGCAACCCTCGCGCAACGCCCGCAACCATTTGAAAACACGCGCAAAAACCAGTGCGAGGGTGATGTTTTGTCTATCGCGCGCCCCTCGCGACCCTCGCGCGTTAAATCCGGGCGTGAGCGTCCGTCACCTGTCCAGCGATCCATAGGGGCTGCGGGGCTTGGGCACGTCCACAAGCTCGATCCCAAGCCATTTCCGGACGCGCTTATCCTCACGCCGGAACCCCTTTTTCTTCAGGGCGAGACTAAAAGTCTTTTCCGTCCAAGGTCTTATGGCGTTGGCCTCGCAGAACAGCTTGAAGCCGTCGTACATGTCGCGCGCCTGCACGCTCCTGTCCTCCCGGTCGCGGACGTGGGCGGTGACGAACGCGCCAACAGGGTCCAGGTCCTCCCGGTGCGCCTCTGTCAGCGAGGACACGGCAGGCGGCTCGTGCAGGCCCTCCCGCAGAAAGCGCAGCGCCCCCTCAATGGCCCAATTGAGGATGCCCGGGGCCTCCGCCATCATCTCTCCCACCACCTCTTTGAGCGGTCGCTGCTCATCCGCCGGCACCTTGACCGGCCAGAGCACAAATTTGAGCCGCCGCCAGATGCCGTGGTCGAGCCCGCCGACGTCCGGCAAGTCGTTGCCCGACATAAACGGGATAAACTCCGGCAAAAGGTCGAAAAAACCCTTGTTGAGGTGCCGCACCGGCATGGGCTCGCCGCCGGTCATGGCCTTCACCAACCCCTCGCGTAGCGGCGAATTGCGCGGCAGCTCGGCGATGGCGACAAAGCGCTTGCCGGCCAGTCGCGCGAAATCCGGCGTCGCCTGGTCGCCGCGCCCCTCCAGCGCCCCCGCGATGGATTCCGGCTTCAGCCGGCCCCCATATCCCCCCAAGATCTCCGAAATGATCTCCATGAACACGGATTTGCCGTTGGCGCCGTCCCCATACAGAAAGATCAGCACCTGTGTAGTTGCCCCGCCGAGCAGCGCCCGGCCCACCGCCGTCTGGATAAACCGCCGCACCTCCGCATCCGGCTGAAACCGCTCCAGCCACGCCAAAAACAGGTGCGCCACGGCCTTCGGGTCATAAGTGCAGGGCGATATCTTGGCGATGAGGTGCTCCGGGTTATGCGGCAGCATCTCGACGCTGGCATGGGCGATCATGCGCCGTGCATCCGGGTCCGGACACTCCAGATCCTCCTCGACCCACTTGCGAAATCGCAGCGTCCCGTTGCCCACGTTGAACAACATGTGGTCAGCATCGAGGTCAGCCGGCGCGCACGAACGGTGCGGCAGCGCCTGGGAGATCATGGACATGGTGCGGTTGCGGTTGCCGCTGGAGACGGCAAAGTTGTGCCGGTCGCCGCGGCGCTTGCCGTTGCGCTTTTCGGCGGCCTCGGCGCGGCCCAGCAGGGCCTTGGCCTCCGCCGTTGGCTCGGCGCTGTCATCGGCGCGGATCCGGGCGGCCTCAGCGACCATGCGGGCGTCTGCTGGCGACATGACGATATGGCCGCACTCCAGTTTGATCCGGCGCGCCGTCTCCTGCGCCATGCGCTGCAGCGTCTCGTCGCCCCCGTCCGGGTCCCAATGGGTGCCGCTCCAGATATGGGCGCCGATCTCGCGCACACTGAGCCACCTGTCGCCAAAATGGTTGAGCAGCCGCCGGCCATTGTCGGTGTCGTTTTGATCGAGCAAGGCGCACGCCTGCACCACGGCCGGGTCTGGCTTGCCAAATGGCGAGGGTCCGCCATCCCCGTCACCGCCGTCATCCGGTGGCTGCGGAGGGCCGCCGCCGTCCAAATCGTCAGTGGCGTATGGCTCGGCATTGTCGACCAGATCGACAATGCCTTTCATGGCGTCGTCGCTCATGCCGGGAATCCCTTATCAGCAAGGGTTCCGGTGGGGCTGATCGACTTCCGGTCGATATTGGTGAGGGCGGCGCGCCCAGCATCAGTGATGTGGTAGGCCGGAGCGGCGAGGCCCTTGGCGACCAGCGTTTCAAGGCACGCAGCAACCCACGCGCCCCAGTCCCGTTCAATCTCGCCAGCCAGCATGCGCAGGGCATCGATCTCGTATTCGTTCAGGTCACTGGCCATCGTCGCCTCCCTTACTCGCAAGGGCTTCGGTGGGGCGGCTGGCGATCTTCGCGGCGTCCCGATAGGCCACGCATTTTCCGCGAAAATACGATCGCGCCAGTTCGCCGTACCGTTGGTTTTCTTCGAGATTGGCGTATTTCTCGGCCTTAGCTTTCAGGGCGTCCGCCAGTTCCTCGCGCTCTGTGCTGTCATTCATGGTGCCACCCCATCAAACTTGCTCGCCTCATTGCCCCATCCGTCCCAGCCGGGCCGTCGCTGGCGCGCGAAAATGTCGGCGCGGCGCAACCCGGGCGCCACGGCCTCGATGAGCGCATAGGCCTCGTCGGGCTTGCGCGAGTGCTCCCGCGCCACGCCGTCGACCAGCGCCTCGTCTATCGTCCCGATGAGGTTGGAGACGCCGGGTCCGCGCGCGCCGGAATCCTTGAGCGCGCCGATCAAAAACGGCTCGCAGACGCTGCGCAGAACATAGCCCGTCCCCCAGCGTAGCTTGCCGCTGGCGGTGCGCTTGGCCCATGCGCCGCCGGTCACCGGCTTGACGCCCCAGGCGCGCATCACGGCGGCCTGCCGGTCAAACAGCGGCCACGTGCACCACATCATCATCACGCCGCCCGTCGCCAGCAGATCGCCAGCGCGCAGCGCCTCGATGTCGTCAAACGACATGGTGTCGTATTGGGCTTCGGGAGATTTGGCCTGCCCGGCGGCGGAGTACGTCTCCCACGGCCACGGCGGGTCAATCATCACCACGTCATAGGCAAATGGCTGCAGGTCAATCACGCCGCCGCCTCCATCAGTAAATTGTTGAAATCCTTGCCATCCGGCGCAAAAGCGCGGCGGATATCGCGGCCCAGGCGCGCATAACGGCGCGCGGCGCGTTGCAGCGTCGTCTCCGTCAAAAAGCGGTCACTGTCGCCGTCGCCCAGCAGCAGCACGCGCGCGACGCTGTCCGGCACGGGTATGGCGCGGGCGTCCATGTCCGGTACGGGACCAGGGATGCGCAGGGGGCTGCCGTCCGGCCGTCTGGCGGTCGGGTGCGGCGCGAGGCCGGCCGCATGCCCGCCCAGATTGCCGAGGTCGACGGATGACCAAAACGCAATGCCATCCAGATCGCGCCCAACGGCGGCCATCGCGGTCCACACGGAGAGCACCGTCTCGATGCCCTCGCCAATCACCAGGGCGATCGGGGAGGCGCAGCGGATCAGCTCGATGCGCCCGCCAACCTTGACACCGCGCACCTTTTTGGCGGGCAGCGCCTCGCCGGTGTCCGGGTCGAGGATCATCGCCTTGCCCTTGGGCTGCGCCAGATCAATCCAGGTGATGTGCAGGCCAGAAAACGCCCCATCCGGCCCGACGATCGGCGCCAGCATGGCCGGGCCCCGATGCACCACGCGCGCGCGGTCTTTGTCAGGCCGCCCGGGCCGGGCCTCGCGCCCGTGGTAATAGGGCATGTCCTCGACCGCGCGCAGGCGGTTGCTCATCAACTGCCAGATGCCGCGTCGCGCCAGATAGCCCGCGATCGATGGCGACGATGGCGGCGCGGCCCGCTGCCAGATGTCATACAGGCGGCGGCGCTCGGTCTCGGCGCGCCGCGCCGCCGTCCGGGCGCGTTCCGCCTCCCGCGCCCGGCGCTCGGCCGCCCGCTGGCGCTCCAGCTCGGGGTCAACAGCCTCGGCCCCGCCGCCCAGCCGCTCGACAGCGCCGCGAAAATCGCAGCCGTCGCGCAGCTCGACAAAGCGGATGACGTCGCCGCCAGCCTGGCAGACGGCGCAAACAAAGGTGTTGGTGTCCAGCCGGATCTCAAAGCGTTGGCCACGGTCGCTGCCGCCGCAAAACGGGCAAGGGCCAGTCAGCCCGCGCCCCATGCGGCTGGCGCGCAGCGGTACGCCGGCAATGTCGGCAATGCGCTTTTCGGACCGGATGCGATCGATTTCGGATTGGGCGATGCGGGCCATCATGCAGGCTCCGCTGCTGATGGTGGCGCATAGTTGGCCCGCAAATGGTCCAGGCGCTTGTCTGATGGGTCGATCAGCGCTTGGCAGAAAGCCTTGAGCAACAGGCTAACTTCTGCGCCGCCACGGGCGATTGGCGGCGCGTCGTCAAAAGCCTGGGCGCCGAAACTGGCCGCCAGCAGCAGGTGCTCAAAACTGGCTCGGTCTGCGGGGCTCTGGAGGGCGCCATCCATAAAGGCGTCGTATGTGGCCAACATCGACATTGCGGCCGCCGCCCAAAGAGACATGGGCGCGTTGACGACAGGATCGCCCGCCGGATTATCAGCAACGGGGGCTGGTGATGACGGGGCGGAGATCAGCCAGATAGCCATGTCAGCAGCGTCTGAAAGCAGTGCCTTCATCGGCTCGGTGCCGGCTTGCTTGGCCGCTTGGTGCAGTTCTTCGATCACCTCGTAAACGGCTTCCATGTGCCAATCGCCGGTAGCCGCTTGCCCATCCACCGCACTGGCGGCAACGGGGTTTGGCGGGGCGGTGTAGAAGGGCGTGACGACGTACCCTTGCTTCAGCCATTGGCCGGCTAAATCCGCCTTGTCGGTCACGGACGGGCAACCGGCAGGAGACCGAATTTCCCAGCGAGCGGCCGCCGGCTCCGGCGCCCGCGCGGGAAGGGCGGCGTCAAGTTTGGCCAGCAAAGCCGCGTAGACCTGGTGCGCATCCTGATAATCCCAGTAGCGCGCACCGCGAGAAGCGGCCTGCGCCAGAAGCAGCGGAATGATCCGGTCATCGTCCAAGCTGCCGTCAGTCGGCTCAACGATGCTGGTTTCCGGGGTGGTGGTCATGCTCAGGCCTCCCGCATCGCACTACGGATCAAATCCGAAAAATCCCCGCCCCAGATGTCGTTGCCGCGCAGGGCGCGGGAGACAGTGGCGCGGCTCAGGTGTAGCGCGCGGGCAATCGCGTGCTGTGGCCAGCCAACCTCCTGGAGGCGGCGCGCGGCCCGGTGCAGGCGCGCCATGTTGCGGCGCGGCACGACCACCAGCCTGCGGCGGCGGGTCCGGGACATCACCCCGTCACCGCCGGAAGTGCGCGACATTGGCCGCGGCGACGCCGTGCAGGCGCCCGCGCCAGTTGTAGGGCAGTAGGTCGCGCGGATCCTCGGCGACATCGGGATACTCCCGGTCGCAATGGGCGCGCAGATCGGCGAGGTGCGCCTCGCTGGAGTCGATCATCCGCTGCACGGCGGCGCTGACATACAGGCGCTCCTGTTCGGGCAGCTCATCAATGGCAAAGTCAGGCGTGCGCATGGGGCGTTCCCTACTTATTGGCGACGACGGAAAGCTTGCGGGTCAGGCCGGTCAGCACGTCCTGGTGCTCGGCGGCTTTGGCGAGCACGCGCTTGGCCTCGGCGGGCGTCACGACGCCATCAGCGAGAGACGTGGACAGCTCGCCGGCGGTTTGCGCGGCGGTGCCCGTGATCTTGACCAGATCGGCGACAAAGCATTCGCCGGCCGCCTCATCGTCGGCGATGGGCGTGAGCCGGTGACTGCTGAGCTGCGCCAGCGCCCGCGAAACAATGGGTTTTTGGGAGAGGTATTCGAGCTGAAAAATCACCTCGAGGGGCGGCAGCTCGCCATAGGCGTCGCCCTGCCAGCGGCTGATCGTGCCGGCCGATGCGCCGGTGATTTGCGCCACCCGCTGCGCCGGCGTTGAGCCCGGCGCGGCCATGGCGAGGATCTGGGCCCGCACAGCGGCTTTGATCAAAGAAAAGAGGCCATCAGGCAAAGCATCAGCGATCACGAAAAATCCCCCTTTGGATTTTCGTTCCGAAAACTGGTTTTGGCGGGCAGGGTCAGCGCATCAGATCAGCGCGAGGCGATCACGGGGGAGCACGGGAATGTCGGACAAGCCACACGCCAACGGACACCATCCAGATGGACGGGCGCCCAAGCCACAGCGCCGCCAGGGCGACGCCGTCGCCCCAAACGATGCCAGCGCGCACAAGGGCGTGGCCGATGCGGGTCCCCATCCGGCGATGTTGGCCCTGCGCGATGCGGTGCAAAGGCTGGAGACGATCAGACGACGTCATGCGGTGACCTCCGGCGCAGATGCGCCAACCGGTGGGCGGAACAGGTCGGGACGCAACTCGTAGTCCGGAATCCCGGTCACCCGCTCGATATCGCGCACGCGATTGGCGGGGATCTGTTTCCAGGAATGCAGGGACGGGTGTTTGACCCCAATCTCGCTTGCGAGCTTGGTGATCCCTCCTGCTTTCTCAGCGGCGCGTTTGACGATATCCAACATGGTGGAAGGAAAGTAGGCAATGCCTACCTACAATGTCAATAGCAATGTAGGTGACACGCTAGGTAGGATGAACCTACATTCCGGCATGTCATTGGGAAATCGCATAAAACAGGCGCGCCTCAGGGCGAAATTGACCCAGCAGCAGGTCGCCGATCACTTTGGCATTGCCCGGGTGTCAGTGACCCAGTGGGAGAGTGAGCGCGCGCGCCCAGACCCTCGCAAACTGATAGGCCTTACCGAACTATTCGGGGTGACGATCGGGTACTTGTTGCAAGGGGATCCACTGCCGGATGACCCCGAACCCGTTGCAAAGCCTGTCGAACAGCCGCCAATCATTATCAGACCCGCAGAGATGTCGCCGCTCGTGCCAGCGCCAGACATGAGCGATCAGCGCCTGCCAGTGCTCGGCGTCGGTCGGGGCGGTGATGACGGCCGATTTGCGTTTAACGGCGAGACGGTTGAGTACGTGGCCCGCCCTCCAAATCTGGTGGGGGTCAAACACGCCTATGCAATCTATGTTGTGGGTGAAAGCATGGTGCCGCGTTACCGGCCGGGCGAACTCGTCTGGGTCAACCCGAACAAGCCTGCGGACCGCTACGATGATGTGGTTGTCCAGCTACATACAAACGACCCAGATGCTCCGCCCGAAGGCCTTATAAAAGAATTTCGGGCGTGGACACCAGAAAAACTGCATCTGTGGCAATACAACCCTCAAGGTGAAGTTGTATTTGAACGAAAGCTTGTAAAGCGGGTGCATGTTATCGTCGGGTCATTGAGGTACTGAACTGTAGCGTGTATGGGGGCGGGGGTAAAATGTTGCGCGCGGCTGGATGTATTGTTATTGCAATCGCGATGTCTGCGGCCAGCGCTGCGGCGCAAGAGTTGTCGCAGCAGCAGAAAAATGCTGTCAATCACATAGCCCAAGTTGTCGCTACCGAATCCTATTGCAATGAATATCGGGCCAATGCACGTGCAATCAACGCTCTTGCTAAAGTCTATAGTATTGATTTGGATGCCCAGTATATCCGCAATGTAACCGCGCTATTGGCGGCAAACCACCTCAACGGGCTCAAGGCCGCAGGTAAGCAGGTGGGGTGCCTCACGGCTTGGGGGCTGTACGGGCCGGGCGGCGAAAACGTCCCAAACTTACTTGTAAAGCGATAAATCAAGCCACGCGCTCCAACGCGAGCACTGCGGCATCCGGCACGCTCCCAGCGATGCGGATAATCTCGGCATCGCCCCACTCGCCCAGCGCCCAGCTGCCCGTGCGCGAAAAGGCGATGGCTCCGCACCATCCATCCCTCAGGAACGATGCCCGCCGGTCAGCATCCTGCAGATCCCTTGCCTCAATGGCATCAAGCGGGATCACAGTCCTGCCATTGGAAGCAAGGGCGTACGGCTGCACCACGTAGTACGTTATCAACTCCATTTTACGCCCCCCTTGCGTGGAACAAAATGTGAACACACGCGACGGAAGGAGTCAAATTGAGCCAAGGTAGGCAACAGCTACTTTCGTGTTGACAACGAAGGTAGGCAATGCCTACTAATAATCAATGCTACCTACATCAGGAGGCGTTGATGCTCTCGACCACCCGCAAACAGACCCGATTCGCCACCCACGACGGCCACATCTGGCCGCAGCCGCGCCAGCGCATGACGGACGCCAGGGCAATCCGCAAGCGCATGGCCGAGGAGGTGAAGGCGGAGATCAACCGCGCCGGCGCCGACGCCACGATCAGCGCTGACGATTTCCGGCGGCTTGGCTGGACTGACGGGCAGATCAACCTGCACGCCGCCGCCGCCATCGACGCCGCCACCGCTGGCAAGCGGAGGGACGCGGCATGAGCGAGCAGCTCACCGAATTCGAGCAGGCAATTAGCAAGATGGCTTCCCGCGAACTTGCGGCGGTGGCCGGCGATTTCAAGCGACAGGCCGGTGTCGTCTTGGCTCTCGCGAGGACGCTTGGTGACGTTGTCGGGGCGTGTTCGGCCGGAAACGTGACAGGTGTCGAGGTCCTGCTTAGCGACAGCTACTGTCATGCGCACGCCGCGGCAGTCGGCATGGCGGGCAACGTCAAGCGCCTCCTGGATAGGGGGGTCCATTGATGCACGCCCTTTCCCGCGCCGCCGCCGAGCTGGCCGCTCTCACCCTGTTTGTCGCCAACATCGCCCTGTGGGGCGGCATCGCAGCGGGGGCGCTATGAGCACCCTCGCGCGCCTCGCCATCATTGGCCTCGCCACGCTTGCCTGTCTCGCCGTCCTCGTGATCGGCGGCGCCGGCGGCGCGGCCAGCCCGCATCAGATCATCGCCGGCTTTGCCGCCGGCCTCGCGGTGCCCGCCGTCCTCATCATCGCCAACCTTGTCCAGCGCGCCGGCCGCCGCCGGCACGCGCCGGAATTTCGCGGCGACCAGATCTCCGGAGACTATCCATGACGTGGATCCAGACCAGCAAGGGCAGGGCGTTTGACCTGCTCAACCCCACGCCGGAGATGGTCGACCTCAAGGTCGACGTGGCCGAGGCGCTGGCGCGCATTCCGCGCTTTGGCGGCCATGTCATGAGCGGCCCCTATTCGGTGGCGCAGCACTGTGTGGTGGGCGCCGACTATCTGATGCAGCAGACCCGCGACAAGACTCTCGCCGCCGCGTTTTTGTTGCACGACGCCCATGAGGCCTACATCGGCGATATGACCTCGCCAGTGGTGCAGGCCATCAGCGCCCGCATGGCGACGCCCCGCCTGTTTGGCGTGGTGCTGGGCCTGCTTAAGGATCACCTCGATGCGGCGATCTATGCCGCCGCTGGCATGCGCTGGCCCCTGACGGCGGAGGTCCGTCAGATCATCAAGCAAACCGATCTTGCCCTGCTGCGCACCGAGCGCGACCGGCTGCTCACAAGGCCGCCCCAGCCCTGGCAGGATGAGATCGAGCGCGCCCATCCCCTGCGCCTCGCCAACAAGCTCAAGCCCCAGCCCTGGCCTGACGCCGCCGCCGACTATGTCGACCGACTGAACCGCTACTGCCCGCTGCCCCGCGCTCGCGCGGCCTGACCGCAACCATTTTCCCGGCGTCGGGCAGATGGCCCCGCCGGCAGGAGAAACCCATGAAACGCATCCGCGATGCCCAGACCATCATTGGCATGCTCGAGGGCGGCGAGACCGCCGCCGCGCTTGGCGAGGAGCTGATCGCCACCTTGGCGGCCCTCAAAGAGCACGCGGGCGACCGACCGAAGGCCAAAGCCAAGGGCAAGGTCACTCTCACGCTCAACATCGAGGTCGAGGGCGTGTCTGCAACCATCGGCGCCGAAATCGCCTCCAAGCGGCCCAAGCCGGTGCGCGGCAACTCATTCTTTTTTGTCCTCCAGGACGGATCGCTCAGTGATGAGCACCCGACCCAGGGCGACATGTTTAGCGGCCCGCGCGAAGTCTCGCGCGACCGCGAGATGGCTTGATCAAAACCTTTATGAAGCAAGGGAAAACCATGTCGAACACCAGCCTTTCCGGCGACGCCGTCAAAGAGGTCGCCGCCCTCGTGAAGACGGGCGCTCTAACCGTCACCAACATCACGCCGCCGCTCGGCAGCCATGGCCTCCCGCCGTCAATCCCGGTCGGCATCACCAATGGCGACAAGCCGGAGGCGGTGAGCCTCAAGCCGTTGATCGACCAGTGGCGCCAGCGGCCGGAGCGCAAGACCGGGCAGGCCAAAGTGCTGACGCTGGCCTCCTTTGTCGACCTCACCAACCGGCACAAGACGCGCAACACGGCCATCTTTGCCGATAGCAACTGGCGGGCGCCAAGCCTGACGGCAATCGTGGACTATCACGAGGCCAACGTTAGTGGCGTCGAGGACACTGGGGCAGCAGCGCCAATCGCTGATAATGGCAAACACCGCATCCACTATGCTTTCCCGCTCTCCGAGGAGTGGCAGGTCTGGGTTGACCAGGATGGGGTCAAGATGGGCCAGGCTGATTTCGCGGCGTTTATTGAGGATCATATCGCCGAGCTTGCGTCGCCCACTCCAGAAGAAACGTCCCGGATGCAGGAGATGTTCGCCACAACAGTGGCGTCGCCAGCCAAGCTGGTAGAACTGTCGCGCGGCTTGCAGATCAACGTGGACTCCAAAATCAAAAACCACAGCACGCTGCAATCCGGCGAGATCCAGATGCAGTTCGAGGAGACGCATACCGGCGGTGACGGCCAGCCCATCAAGGTGCCGGGGATGTTCATTCTCTCGATCTCGCCGTTCTTCCGGGGCGAGGTCCTACGGATACCCGTACGGCTGCGGTATCGAGCGGCTTCCGGGTCGATCGTCTGGTTTTTCCAGATGTTCCGGCCGGATCAATACGTGACTGAGCGCGTGGTCAAGGATCTGGCTCGGGCTGCCGAGCAGACAGGCCTGCCCGCCTACGAGGGTGCGCCGGAAATGTCGGCCTGACGCCTGTCGCTTCGCAGGCCGGGCGACGCGCCCGGCCACCCCCACGCCAGCGGGTTACGTCATGCACATCACCATAGAGCGCGCCAATCTCGTCAAGCCGCTGGACATGCTCGGGCGGGTTGTCGAGCGACGCAACACCATCCCGATCCTGTCGAACCTGCTGTTGCGGGCCGCCGGCGGCAAGCTGTCCATCAGCGCCACCGATCTCGACATGTCGGCCACGGCAACCGTGGCTGCGGAGATCCACAAGCCCGGCGCCATCACGGTGCCCGCGCTGACCCTCAAAGACATCGTCCGCAAGCTGCCGGATGGCTGCCAGGCGGATCTGCGCCTGTCCGACGACGGCAACCAGATGACCATCCGCGCCGGCCGCTCGCGCTTTGTCCTGCACGCGCTGCCCGAAGCGGACTGGCCGGATATGGGACGGCCGGACGACGGCGCGGAATTTGAGGTGATGGGCGTCGAGATCGAAAACATGCTGCAGGGCGTCGACTTCGCCATATCGACCGAGGAGACGCGCTATTACCTCAACGGCGTCTATCTGCATGCGGCGCCCGAGGCTGATGGCTCGACCTTGCGCGGCGTCGCGACGGACGGGCACCGCCTGGCCATGCGCGACGTAACGGCAAACGCCGCCGTCGCCGCCATACCCAGCGTGATCGTGCCCCGCAAGGCCGTGGCCGAGCTGCACAAGCTGGCGGCGGATCGCCCGGCGTCAGTCATGCAGGTGGTGGTGTCCGCCAACAAGATGACCGTCACCTGCGGCGACATCAGCCTGACAACCAAGCTGATCGACGGGAGCTATCCGGACTATCGCCGCGTCGTCCCGCAACACAATCCGCACAAAGGCACGCTGTTTCGCGCTGCGCTGCAACAGGCCGTCGATCGCGTCGCCACGGTCGCCGAGGGCAAATCCCGCGCCATCAAGTTTGCCTTTTCCGACGCCGGCCTGACGCTCTCGGTCACCAGCCCGGACACAGGCCAGGCCGAGGAGGCGATCGATTGCGACTACAGCGGCGACCCCGTCGATATCGGCTTTAACGCCGCCTACGTCCGCGATCTCCTCGCAGTGGTCGATGCTGACCGCGTCGAGATCGCCCTCGCTGACGGCGGCTCGCCGGCGCTCTGGCGTGGCCTCAGCAACGAGGCCGAGGGCCATACCCTTGTGCTGATGCCGATGAGGGTCTGAGCATGATGTGCGGGACCTGCGGCGGCTTGATGCGCGTTATCGATTCTCGCCCGCGCGTATGGCGCGGACGGGAAATCACCTATCGCCGCCGCGCCTGCGACGACTGCGGCCAGCGCGAAACCACTTACGAGATCCCGGAGCAGTCCCTCGCCGACGCCATCACCGAGGCCGGCGGCACATGGCGGCGCCCGACTTTGACGGAGGCAGGGGGATGACAGCCACCCATGGGCCACAGCCACCGCGGCAAGCATCAATCCGATTTGCTGTCGACCCCGGCGATGTCCCGCCAGAAAAAGCGGCCCGCCGCCTCCATCTGACAGCGGCCGAATTTGATGCGGCTTTGCCAAGGCTGCTTGCCCGCGGCTTTCCAGCGCCGGACCCGACTACCGGGATGTTCGACCTGGAAGCAATTGACCGATGGCGCAAGGCGCGGAATCGCAAGCTTTTCCCGGAGCTTGGCGAGACACCGCCGGAGCCAACTACGCCGAAACCATCGATCGGAGAAAAATTCCGTGAAGCGCAACGGGCGACCGAAGGCCGGCGTCGGCAAGGTTGATCTGCCGCTCTATGTAAGCGGATATCGCAACCGGGCCGGGCGCGCCTATTACTATTACCAGCGCTACCGCGGGACAGACCGGGTGTGGCCGCGCCTGCCAATGCCGTTTACGCCTCATGACCCAGAGTTTTGGTTAAGGGCGGCGCAATATGAGCGCCTGGATGCAATCTGCGAAGCCGGCGAATTATCGTTTGGCCACACCGGTCACGCCGGGCAGCGCAGGCCGCTGCCGCATCCAGCCAAAGATCCGGCGGGATTTCTGACGGCGTTGGCAGAGGCGCACGCGCTATACGAGCGCGAAAAAGCCGGAGACCACAAGACTTTCGGCGCGCTTATTGACCTGTTTACGCAGCATGCGGCGTATCAGTCTCTCAAGCCAAAGACCCGCCAGGAGTATGACCGCTATCTGGATATGATTCGGGGCGTGTGTGGCGACGACGCCGTGCGGGATCTGACGACTGTCGATGCGCAACAAGCCATCGACACGTTTCAGGATCGGCCGGCGACAGCGCGTTTTTTTCGGGCGGTGCTCATGCGCCTTGTCGATTTTGGCATTCCGCGCGGATACGCCGATGCCAATGTGGTGGACAAAACCGAAAAGGTCGGCGCCGACAGCACGCCTTACAAGCCTTGGCCAGAGTGGGCTTTCGAGCTGTTTTTTGAGCACGCCAGAATCGGCCTGCATCTGCCAGTCTACTCAGCGCTCTATACCGGGCAGAGGTCTATCGACGTAATCGGCATGTTGCGACCGGCGCCCGAGGCCGAGGCCATCGAGCTTGTCACCCATAAGACCGGCGGCAACGTCTGGGCGCCCATACACTCCGAGTATCGGGATATCCTCGTGGCAACCCATACCGATACAGCCCTGTTGCACCTGCGCGAGGACGGCGAGGCGTGGACGCTCGCTGGATTTCGGACGGCCTGGCAACGCGAACTGTCATATGGCCAATGCGATCCGCAAAAATCCCCTGCAACGCGACAGGCAGAAGCGAAACGCGAGGCAGCGGATAATCCTGCAAGGGCGGCCGCGATGACGCGCATCCGCGAGGCCGGCCTGGTATTTCACGGGCTCCGGAAAAACTCGGTCTGCATGCTGTTGGAGGCCGGCTGCACCGAGACGGAGGTCTCGCGGCTCGTGGAGATGAGCGAGCAGATGGTGCGGCACTATTCGCGGGATATTGATGCCCGCAGGGTCGCCAAAAGCGCGATGCGCAAGCTTGAGGACGGATGGTCTGACATCCGCTCAACTGTGCTTGGCAAGGCTCGCAACCGGTTGACCGAGGGCTGAGACGAGGGGGTTTGCAAACACGCATGCTTATTTGCAAACCAGACGCCATTTTCGCGATACGCAGTAGCCGGATTAAACCTGCGATATCAAGGCAATGGTGGTGAGCGCGCAGGGATTCGAACCCTGGACCTACTGATTAAAAGTCAGTTGCTCTACCGGCTGAGCTACGCGCTCTCACGTTCGCGGTGATATGCGCAGATAGCGTTGTGGTCAACCGCCCTGCAGCACAGTCCCCAACCAATACGGGTGAATCCCTGCCGTCGATGGCGGGAAAACCGGTTGACGGCAAACCGGCGGGCGGCCGGCCCCGGTTACCGCGGCGGGATTTCGGCTCCCTGGCGCTTCCGGTTGAGGTCTGCCCGGGGCATCCCAATGGGGCGACGCGGCGACACTTGCTGGCGCATGTCGCCGAACAGCGCGTCGTCAAACGACTTCGACGGCGCGAAATGTGGGTCGAACGCCGGAACGGCCGGACGCCGGTCGGGGCGTGGGAAGGCGCGAAGATCATTGCTCATGACATCTGGTTATCGCTGCGTCAGCAAACGAAGCGTAAATCAGCCTGTCACGGAGGCGTGAGGCGCAAGCCGCGCGGCGATCTTCCAGCCGCCATGGTTAGCAGAGACTTTCAGTCGCCTGAGGCGCGCGCAAACAGAAGCCCCGCCCTGGGGGCGGGGCTGGGCGGGTTACCAATGCCGGTGATGGCGGTGGCCATAGGCATGCCCACGCGCGTGCGGCGGGGGGCCATAGTGGCGGTGATGATAGCGTGGCGGCGGCCGGTGATAGTGACGATAGTAGGGCGGCGGCCGGTGATAATGCGGGCGGTGATGGTGATGGTAGTACTGCGCCTGAGCGACCGGGAGGCCAACGCCTGACGCCGCGACAGAACCAACCGGCGTTGGCGCAGCCTGGGCGGCGCCGACGCCCATGGCGAGCGCCGCTCCAAAGATTGCTCCGAATATCGCTTTCATATCTTGCTCCAGCTGCAGCCAGACGCGAGCGGGCGCGCCGCGCCCAGGCCCCGTCCGGCCTATGGATCTGGTTGCATTCGACTCAAATGCAATCGCCAGGGTGGCGAAGCGCGGCGCCCATTCCAGGGCGCCGTCGGAATTGTGAAGACCGATTTGTGAGGACGACCCGCCCCCGCGCGTCATGCAGCGGGCTGCAACCGGTCCAGTTTCGCCAGCAACAGGGGATCATTGAGCACGGCGATGCGCTCGCGCTGCGACAGCCAGCTGCGGGCGTCAGCCACCGTTTCAGCATCCGCCAGCTTGGCTTCCGCCAGCACGTGCTCGGGATCGACCTGGCCGCGCTTGCGGACCGGGCGGGGCGGCAGCATGGCGATATGGGCCTGACGGAACTCTGGCGCGCGGCGCATGACGTCGAAGGCGTCGTCTTCATCGAAGCCCCGCGCTGCGAAGGTTTCCTGCAGCCTGTTGGCGCGGGTGACGACCGGCGGCGGCGCGACCTCTTCCGGCGTCAGCAGCAGGCCGATGCGCTTCAGGAACAGGCCGATGGATTTCTTGCCGCTCATCCACGAAATGGGAATCGCCAGCAACAGGCCAACAATGGTCGGCGACATCCACAGGGCCAGCGACGTGGCGATCAGGAAGGCGGTAAGGCCCGCGATCACGCCGAGCGCCATGTGCTGCCAGTGCCGCCTGACGATGTCGCCAAACGCGATGGAGCCGTCATCGCGCCGTTGCGGGTTCCAGCCGGTGTCGCGGCCAAGCAGGATCTGCATCACCGCGCCGGACTGGATCACCATCATGATCGGGGCGAGCAGGGCGGACATGATGGTCTCAAACAGGGTCGAGATGATGACGCGGAAGGCGCCGCCGCCGTCGCGGCGATCCTGGCCATTGATCAGGGTCAGGATCAGGCCGAACAGCTTGGGCGCCAGCAGGATCGCCATGGTGAGCACAAACAGCGCCAGGGCGCGCTCGGGGTCAAAGCGCGGCCATGCGGGAAACAGCGAGAATTCCTGACTGAAATATTCGGGCCGCACATAACGACTCTGCAGCACCAGGATGATGCCGATCACCAGCTGCATCAGCCACAGCGGCGACGCCAGATACGAGAAGATGCCGGTGGCGAAATGCTGCCGCGTCGCCCATTTCAGGCCCGCCGAACCGATGACGCGGGCGTGCTGCAGATTGCCCTGGCACCAGCGACGGTCGCGCGTCGCCAGATCGATCAGCGACGGCGGGCTTTCCTCGTAGCTGCCGCCAAGGTGCGGCAACATGTAAACCGTCCAGCCTGCGCGGCGGATCAGCGCCGCCTCGACAAAATCGTGGCTCAGGATATGGCCGCCGAAAGGCGGTTTGCCGGAGAGGTCGGGCATGCCGCAATGCGCGGCGAAAGCCCGGGTGCGGATGATGGCGTTATGGCCCCAGTAGTTGCCGTCCTTGCCCATCCACACGGACAGGCCGGTGGCGATGACCGGGCCGTAGACGCGCGCCGCAAACTGCTGCAACCGCGCGAACAGGGTGTTGCGGTTGATGATCAACGGCAACGTCTGGATGATGCCCGCGTCCGGATCAGCCTCCATCGCCGCGGCGAGGCGGACAATGCAGTCGCCAGTCATCAGGCTGTCGGCGTCCAGCACCAGCATGTGGTCGTAGCCGCCGCCCCAACGGGTGACGAAGTCGGCGATGTTGCCGGCCTTGCGGTGGGTGTTCTTTTGCCGGCGGCGATAATAGAGCCGCGCGCCGGGGCCCATCTGCTCGCGCAGGGCGAGAAAGGCCCGTTCCTCGGCGACCCAGACATCCGGATTGGTGGTGTCTGACAGGATAAAATAGTCGAAAGCGTCGCCACGGCCGGTCGCCTCGATGCTCTCGCGCATCGAGAACAGGGCGGCGAAGGTGCGGGAGGTTTCTTCGTTGTAGACCGGCATCACCACTGCGGTGCGGGTGGTCAGGCCGTCAACCGGCGCCGGCGTCTTGCGCGAGCGGAACAGCAGGGCCACGAAGCCGACGATGGCGCTGGTGAAAGCGATGGCGATCCAGGAGAAATTGATGGTGAACAGCGCCAGCAGCGCCCACTGCAGCCAGGTCGTGCGGCTGACCGACACCACCTCATACATTTCGCGCGCGCCATACAGCGTCAGGGCGAGCGCGCCGACGAACACCACGAAGCGGGCGACCCACCCCGCAGCGCCGGGTCCCACCCCGCGCACGGGGCGCCGGCCGTCGCGACGCCGCCAGCGACGCAGGGATTGCGTCGGCATCTCCAGCCTGTTTTCCGGCGGCAACGCCCCGGGCGCGCCCTGTTCCGGAAAATGGCCTGCCGGAGCCTGCGAGGCCGCGTTTTCTTCAAAAGTTTCTACGCGGTCCATCTGTACAGCCATGTCTCACTCAGGGGCTTGCCGGCCGCCTCAAGCACGAGGCGCAGTTCGGTGAGCGGCTCGTCGCCCGGATCAAGCTCGAAAGCCACCCGCATCACCTTGCGCTCGGGGTAGGGCCACAACTTCAGATTCGTAATCGTCGCGCCCTTGCCGGCTCCAAGCGCCGGTTTCAGCTCCGCCAGCCGGCCTGGATCGGCCAGGGCGTCGCCGACAAACTCAACCAGGAACCTGCGCCGACGGCCGCCGCGCCCCTTGCCGGTGCGGGTCAGGTTGACGCGCGCCAGCGGCGGCGGTTCGGGAATGCTCCAGCACCAGTATTGCCGGTAGGCGTAGGTCGTTTCGGCTCCAGCCGCCAGCGGCGCCTTCGGCCGCCAGTAGGCGATGATGTTGTCGTTGACATCCGACTCGGTCGGAATTTCGATCAACTGCACCGAGCCTTCGCCCCAGTCAGACAGGGGCTCCACCCAGACGCTGGGACGCCGGTCGAAGCGCTGGCTGTCGTCCTGAAAGGCGGCGAAGCTGCGCTCGCGCTGCAGCAAGCCAAATCCCTTCGGATTGGAATCCACAAATGCCGACACCTGCAACTGCTGCGGATTGACCACCGGGCGCCACAGCCATTCGCCGCGCCCGTTGCTGACCTGCAGGCCATTCAGCTCAAACACGGCGGCGCGCACGTCGTCGACGTTGCGCTGGCTGGCCGGGCCAAACAGAAATGTCCCGGCGTGACCGCCCCAGCCGACGTGATCGATGGCGACGCGGGTAAACATGGTGACCTCGACGTCGACAATGGTCATGTCGCCGGGGCGAACCGTATATCTGACGGCGGCTGTGACGCTTTCGGATTCAAGCAGGGCGTGAATCACCAGGGTTTCGGCGGCCAGCGCCGGCTGCTCGAGCCAGAAGGCGCGGAAAACCGGGATCTCCTCACCCTTGATCTCGCCCGGTCGCAGGGTCAGCGTCCGCGCCACTGTCCCGAGGTTTTGCCCACGCGCCATGGCGCGATAGAAGGTCGCCCCCTGAAAAATCGCCATCTGGACCGGGCGCTCACCGTTTCCGGCGAAAATCCGGAAGCCCGAGAACCCGATGTCCTTGCCGTCGGGAGGGGCTGGCAACGCCCCAAAATCGTAATTCGCCGATTTGTAGGGAGCCCGCTGCACCTGGCCGTCCGCGACCACATAGAGCACCACGTGGTCCTTGAAGAGGGCGCCGCGCGGCAACGGTTCGACGATAAAACCGCGCTGCTGACCCGACCAGAGCAGGCCTTCTTGCCGGGCGCGGATGCCGACATACTGGTCATAGGTCAGGTTTGCGAGCTGGTCAGGCAGATCGGCCGGCGGCGGAGTGAACGGGCGCATGGCGAGTTGTCGGGCCAGATCAACCACATGGCCGGGTTCGAAGCTCCCCTCGCCATTGGCGGCCCCAGCGCGCGGGCGACTGGGGTCCGCCGTCTGGGCGGCGGTGCCTCCGGACGACGCCGCGAGCGCTGCGATTGCGCCAGACCACATCAGTTGCCTGCGGTTGATCATGCTCATCTGAACCAGCGTTAAAGCGCCGCGCCGCCCCGTTGAGGCGCGGACAATGAAAATTATGACTTATCGCCAGCTTCTTGCAATGGACATCGGCCATGAGCGGCGAAGCGGGCGGGCCGCAGCGGACCATGCGGCGAAAAGCGGCGGTTTCAAGACGGGAAACCAAACAGAATCCCATGTTTTTCCGTGAGGCAGCTCTCTCACAGGCATATGTTCGATAAAAGGCCCCCTTGGGAAATACCCTGGCGGCGAGCCGGATTGTCCCCATTCCGCGTCATATGTGACAGTCGGCGCAGCGTCTCTCCTTGTGATCCAACAGCGTAAATCTGACATTGCCGGGAGATCTCCGGCAGGGCGCGACGGATGACTGGTGATTTTCGCATCGGGAATCATGATTTATTAGGCGGATGGCGTCAGGAGCCTTAAAGGGCGTGGCCACCATCTGGAAGGAGGGGTCGATCCCCTCCGCATATCGCCGGGCGCCCGCCGCAGGAGTTCCTGGGCTGGCGGTCGATCTGTTGTGTTTTTTCTGGCGAATGGGTTTCCCTCGCCACAGCCTGCTACCCTGGAGCATCGCCTGTCCATGACCGCGTCCCACGCCGTCGCCCCGTTCCGCGCCATTGTTCTCGCCGCCGGCGAGGGCACCCGAATGCAATCGTCGCTTCCCAAGGTGCTGCATCGCATCGCCGGCCGCTCCATGGTCTCCCATGTGCTGCACGCGCTGGAGGCCGCCGGAGCCCGCGACGTCGTCGTCGTGGTCGGGCCGGATCGGACCGATGTGGCTGATGAGGCCCGCAAGGTTGCGCCGGGCGCCGTGCTGCGCGAACAGCGCGAGCGGCTCGGCACGGCGCATGCAGTGCTGGCGGCGCGCGAGGATATTGCAACGGACAACGCCGACATTGTCGTGGCGTTTGGCGATACGCCGCTGATCCAGCCGGAAACCCTGGCGCGCCTGCATGGTCTGCTCGGCGGCAATGTCGCCGTGGCGGTGCTGGGGTTCGAGGCCGCCAATCCCTTCGGCTACGGCCGTCTCGTCCGCCATGGTGAAGATCTGGCGGCGATCCGCGAGGAGAAAGACGCGGATGAGACCGAGCGCGCCATCACCCTGTGCAACGCCGGGCTCATGGCCCTGTCCGGCGCCCATGCCCTCAGCATTCTCGAGCGCATCGAGCCCAACAACGCCAAGGGGGAGTTCTATCTCACCGACGCCGTCGACATCGCCCGTGGGCTCGGCCTGCGGGCGGCGGTGACCGTCGCCCCCGAAGCCGAGGTGATGGGCGTCAACGACCGCGCCCAGCTCGCCGTGGCGGAAGCGGAAATCCAGCGACGGCTGCGGCGCGCCGCCATGCTCGGCGGCGCCACGTTGCAGGACCCGGACAGCGTCTATTTCAGCGCCGACACGCGGCTTGGCCGCGACGTCACCGTGGAGCCGCATGTGGTGTTCGGCCCCGGCGTCACGGTGGAGACGGGCGCGACCATCCACGCCTTCTCGCATCTGGAGGGCGCCGTCGTCCGCGAGGGCGCCGACATCGGTCCTTACGCGCGCCTGCGCCCTGGCGCCGATGTGGGCGCAAAGGCCCGCGTTGGCAACTTTGTCGAACTCAAGAACACGGTGATGGGCGCTGGCGCCAAGGCCAACCATCTGGCCTATCTGGGAGACGGTGTGGTCGGCGAGGGCGCCAACATCGGCGCCGGCACGATCTTCTGCAATTATGACGGCTTCGGGAAAGCAAAAACCGTGATCGGAAAGGGCGCGTTCATCGGCTCAAACTCATCTCTGGTGGCCCCGGTGACCCTGGGCGACGGCGCCTATATCGGCACGGGCTCCGTCATCACCGCCGACGTGGCGCCGGACGCCCTGGCCCTCGCGCGGGGGCGTCAGGTGGAGAAACCCGGCTGGGCGGCGGAATTCCGCGCCAGAAACGCCGGCCGCAAGAAATAAGTGACGAACTGTCCCCCGGGTCGTCAGGCCCGGCGTCATAATCCGTCACCTTTTTTGATTTGTCTCACGCCACCATTTCCGTCAGGCATCGCAACTTCGGGCGCGCATGGCGTCAGTCTGGCGTTTGCATCCCGGTTAACGCCGGGTGTCCGCAAACCCAAGATTCGAACGCCTCCAGAGGCAAACGCCGGATACCGACCATCCGGCGCATCGCCCCTTTCCAGTTCAGGTGAACCAGAAACATGTGTGGAATCATCGGCATTCTCGGCAAGTATGACGTCGCCGCCGACCTGGTCGACTCGCTGAAGCGGCTCGAATACCGCGGCTACGATTCCGCCGGCGTCGCCACCTTGCATAACGGTGTACTGGAGCGGCGCCGCGCCGCCGGCAAGCTGCGCAATCTGGAAAACGTCCTGCGCGAGCAGCCGCTGCCGGGCGCCAGCGGCATCGGCCACACCCGCTGGGCGACGCACGGCAAGCCGACCGAAGACAATGCTCATCCCCACGCCACGGAGCGCGTGGCGCTGGTTCACAACGGCATTATCGAGAACTTCCGCGAACTTCGCGCCGAACTGGCAAACGAAGGCGTGCGCTTCGAATCAGAGACCGACACCGAGGTCGTGGTTCGCCTGGTCAGCCGCGAGCTTGAGCGCGGCCATGATCCGGTGCGCGCCGTGGCCAACGTGCTGCCGCGCCTGCGCGGCGCCTTCGCGCTGGGTTTTCTGTTCGCCGGCCAAGACGATCTGATGATCGGCGCGCGTCACGGCGCGCCGCTGGCGCTGGGTTTCGGCGACGGCGAGATGTTCCTCGGCTCCGACGCTTTGGCGTTGGCGCCATTTACCGATGACCTGCTCTACCTGGACGAGGGCGACTACGCCGTCATCACCCGCGCTGGCGCTGAAGTCCGCGACGCCGCCGGGTTCCATGTCGAGCGTCAGCGACAGCGTCTCGTCCCCGGCGCCTTCGTGGCTGACAAGGGCAATTACCGCCACTTCATGGTGAAGGAAATCTGGGAGCAGCCCGAAGTGGTGGGCCGCACCGTCGCCCATTATCTCGACGCCTCCGCCAACCGGTTCCGCTTCCCGGAGTTGGGCGTCATCGACTTCGCAAACCTGCAGCGCCTGACCATCTGCGCATGTGGCACGGCCTATCTTGCCGGCTACGTGGCCCGTTACTGGTTCGAGCGGCTGGCGCGATTGCCGGTTGATATCGACGTCGCCTCCGAGTTCCGTTACCGCGAGGCGCCGATGACCCCGGGCGGTCTGGCGCTGTTCATCTCCCAATCGGGCGAGACGGCCGACACCCTGGCCTCGCTGCGCTACGCCAAATCCCAGGGGCAAAGCATCCTGTCGGTGGTCAACGTCACCACCTCGACGATCGCCCGCGAGAGCGACGCCGTGGCGCCGACCTTCGCCGGACCTGAAATCGGCGTCGCCTCAACCAAGGCGTTCACCTGTCAGCTCAGCGTGCTGTTGTCGCTGGCCGTTTATGCCGGCCGCCAGCGCGGCGTGCTGTCGGAGGCGGACGAGGCGCGCATCGCCGATCTGATGATGGGGCTGCCCGGCCAGTTCTCCGAGGCGCTCAAGCTCGAACATGACATCGAGCAGATGTCGCGCGATCTCTCCCGCGCCCGCGACGTGCTCTATCTGGGCCGTGGACCGGCATTTCCGCTGGCGCTGGAAGGCGCGCTCAAGCTCAAGGAAATTTCCTACATCCACGCAGAGGGCTATGCTGCGGGCGAACTCAAGCACGGCCCCATCGCCCTGGTGGACGAGGACATGCCGGTCATCGTCATCGCGCCGCGCGACGAACTGATGGACAAGACCGTCTCCAATATCCAGGAGGTCGCCGCCCGCGGCGGACGCATCATCCTGATCGGCGATGGCGACGCCGTGCGCCAGACCGGCCTCGACAATGTGGCGGCGCTGACCATGCCGGACGTCGATCCGGTGGTGGCGCCGATTGTTTACGCGGCGCCGATCCAGTTGCTGGCCTATCATGTGGCGGTTTTCATGGGCAAGGACGTGGACCAGCCGCGCAACCTGGCCAAATCGGTCACCGTGGAGTGACGGCCTGCGACGATGATCCACGGCGTGAATAAATCGCCATAAATAGATCATATATTGGCATAAACGTCGCATCCACGGCATGGATACCCTGAATGACCGACGGTCAGCGCAGACCAGAACCGGCTGATGCCAGCGCGGAGCCCCTGCAAGCTCCGCCAATGCCCCCGGCGGCCATGGTCGCCGCCGCTGCCTCCAGCGGGCGGCTGTTTTCGGCCCGGGCCCGGCTGCGAAACTACTTCCTTACCGGGCTGATCGTCGCCGGCCCGCTGGCGCTGACGATTTACATCACCTGGTGGATCGTCGGGGCCATTGACGGCTGGGTGAAGCCACTCGTGCCGGACCGGTACTGGCCAGACGCCTATCTCAGCGTCTCGGTGCCGGGTTTCGGCCTGGTGGTGGCGCTGTTCGCGCTGACGCTGCTCGGCTTTCTCACCGCCAACCTTGTCGGGCGCACGCTGGTCAGTTCCAGCGAGACGCTGCTGGAGCGCATGCCCGTGGTCAGCGGGCTCTATCGCGGCATCAAGCAGATTTTCGAGACGGCGTTTTCGCCAGGCGGCACGTCGTTTCGCAAGGTGGCGCTGGTGCAGTTTCCGACGCCGGGAACCTGGTCGATCGTCTTCGTCTCGGCTCCGCCGCCCGCCGATATGGCGCGTCCGCTGCCCGGCGGCGCCGGCGCGGATTACGTGGGCGTGTTTCTGCCCTGCTCGCCAAACCCGACCACCGGTTTCTTTTTCTATTTGCCGCGCAAGGATATCGTCGAGGTTTCTATCCCGGTGGATGAGGCGGCCAAGCTGGTCATGTCCGCCGGATTGATCCAGCCGGAGGAACACCAGCGACGCATGCAGGCGATGGTGGACGATCCCGATACGCCAGCCGACGCGCCACTGCCGGAGAACCCGGCTTGAGAGACAGCTGAAAGCGCTCTATCCGGCGCGCAGCAGCCGGATCGCCTCGTCGCGACCGAACAGATACAGCAGCAGGCGCAACGCCTGGCCGCGCGGACTGGTCAGGCCTGGATCACGGGTGAGGATCAGCTTCGCCTCATCCCGCGCCGAGGCAATCAGGTCCACGTCGTGCTCGGGGCGCAGGAAGCGGAAGTCTGGCGCACCTGACTGGCGGGTGCCAAGGATTTCGCCCTGGCCACGTAACTTCAGGTCTTCTTCGGCAATGCGGAAACCGTCCTCGGTTTCGCGCATGATGCGCAGGCGCGCTTCCGCGGCCTGTCCAAGCGGGCCGCGATACAGCAGGACGCAGCTTGAGGCTCCAGAACCACGACCGACGCGGCCGCGCAGCTGGTGCAACTGGGCAAGGCCGAAGCGCTCGGCGTGCTCGATCACCATGATCGTCGCTTCGGGCACATCCACGCCCACTTCGACGACGGTGGTCGCCACCAGCACATTGTCGATCCCGCTGGCGAAGCGCTGCATCGCCGCGTCCTTGTCGCGGGCATTCATCTTGCCGTGCAGCAGCCCGACCGTTGGCCCCAGCCGCTCGCGCAGGAAGGCGTGACGCTCCTCGGCGGCGGCGACGTCCAACGCCTCTGATTCCTCCACCAGCGGGCAGATCCAGTAGACGCGGGCGCCGTTCTGGATGGCGCGGCCGACGGCGGCGGTGATCTCGTCCAGCCGCTCCAGCGGCGCGGCGCGGGTGGTCACCGGGGTGCGGCCCGGCGGCTTTTCGTTCAGCAGCGACACCTCCATGTCGCCGTAGAAGGTCAGCACCAGGGTGCGCGGGATCGGCGTCGCCGTCATCAACAGCATGTCGGCGTCGGGGCTTTTCTCTCCCAGCGCCAGCCGCTGCTGGACGCCGAAGCGGTGCTGCTCGTCCACCACCGCCAGCCCCAGGTCGCGAAAGGCGATCGCCTCCTGAAACAGCGCATGGGTGCCGACGACAATGTCGACGTCGCCAGCGGCCATCTGTTCCAGGATCTTGCGGCGCGCCGCCGCCTTGTCGCGTCCGGTGAACACGCCGATGCGGAGGCCAACGGCCTCGCCCAGCGGGGCAATGCGCTCGTAATGTTGCCGGGCGAGAATTTCCGTCGGGGCCATCAGCGCCGCCTGGCGGCCGCTTTCCACCACCCGCGCCATGGCCAGCAAGGCGACAATGGTCTTGCCGGAGCCGACATCGCCCTGCAACAGGCGCAGCATCCGCTCCGGCGAAGCCAGGTCACGCCAAATCTCGTCCAGCGCGGTTTTCTGCGCGCCAGTAAGTTCGAAGGGGATTTGCGCCAGCAGCGCCCGCGCCAGGCGGCCATCGCCCGCATGGGCGCGACCGCGCGTCTTGCGCCGGTTCTGACGCATCAGGCCGAGCGCCAGCTGGGTGGCGAGCACCTCGTCGAGACCGAGACGGCGACGGGCAGGGTCGGGCTCCCCGGCGACGCCAGCGTCGGCGTGTTCGGCGAAAACCTCCTGGGGCTGGTGCACCAGCCGCAGCGCGGCCGCGAATGGCGGCAGCGCGCCGCGCAAATCCGGGTCGTGCCACTCCGGCATCCCGGGAAGGCGCTCGAGGGCCGCCGCGGCGGCCTTCTGCACCAGACGCGACCCGAGACCTTCGGTCAGCGGATACACCGGCTGGATCAGGCTGGCGCCTTCCAGCTCCTCCGGCCGCAGGATCAGGTCCGGATGCGCCATCTGGCGGCGGCCTTCCCACAGTTCAATGCGGCCGGAGATGATGCGCCGTTCGCCCACCGGCAATTGCGCCTCCAGCCGCTGCCGCGAGCCGCCGAAGAACACCAGGGTCACGTCGCCGGTGTCGTCCTCCACCACCACGCGGGCTGGCGCCCGCGAGCCGCTGCGCGCCGGCGGCGCCGCATGGGAGGCGATGCGCACGTCCAGCGTCACCACCGTTCCCACCGGCGCATCGACAATGCGTGGACGATGCCGCCGGTCGATCACGCCGCCGGGCGTATGAAACAGCAGGTCAATGACGCGCGCTGGCCGGCCCGGCGCCCCAAGCAACCGGTCGAACAGCGCGCCGACGCGCGGCCCAACGCCAGGCAAGGCGGTGATGGGAGCGAACAGGGGGTCGAGCACGGAGGGACGCATGAAATCCTTGTGCGGCCTGAGATGGGACGGGCAGGCGGAACCGCCTGCGGAACAGGCCTGGCGGGTTATGGCTGACAGGCCGCGCTGCCGGGACTATATAGCCCAGGCGTTGGCCCGGCGAGATGCGCCGCGTTCGCCCCGAATGATCGGGCGGCAACATTGGGAGACGGTCATGAGCGGAACCATGCGCAGCAGCGCCGGCCTGGACGAGCGCCGTCGCCGTATCCTTTACCGGTCATGGCATCGCGGCACCCGGGAGATGGACCTGCTGCTCGGCCAGTTCGCCGACGCCCGTGTCGAAGCGCTCGACGCCCGGGATCTCGACGATATCGAGGCGCTATTGGAGGCGCAGGACCGCGACGTGTTCAGCTGGCTGACCGGGGAACTGGCGTTGCCGGCGGAATTTGACACGCCGGTGTTCAGCCAGATCCGCGAATTCCATCGCCATACCGGCGCGGTGTTCATCTGAGCGCACTGTCAGGAATGGCGGAGCCATCGTCCGTCTTGCGCCTGTCCATCCGGCGTCGCGGACCGACGCGCGGGCCGCTTTACGACCAACGCCCGATCTGTACGATCTCACATCTTCTTCGTGGCAAGGCCGGACCTGTGGTGGCCCGCCGCGAAAGCGGCGTTCGCCGCAGGGTTCTTCCATCGTTATCCGGACGCCAGCGCGGCGTCCGCCTGCGCGCTGCCGGTGAAATCCGCCTCGCCGGAAGCGCCCGATCTTTTTGACAGGACGCATTTTCCCGAAAATGCTCCAGCCCCGAAAATGCGCCAGCCAGAAATGTTCCGCTCATGAGCCTTGTTCCGCTGAAGAACGCCGTCGCCCAGTTGCTGGAAGGGCGCAAGCCTGTCCTCGTCAACGCGCCGGACAGCTTCATCCCTGTGGTTCTGGCGGATCTGGCGCGGGCAGCCGCGCAAAAAACCGACGCCCCCGCCGCGCTGGTGTTCATTGCCCGCGACGGCCAGCGGCTGGGACTGATTGAAAACGGCCTGAACTTCATCGCGCCGGACATCGAGGTTCTGAGCTTCCCGTCCTGGGATTGCCAGCCCTACGACCGTGTTTCGCCGACCAGCGCCATCACCGCCAGGCGCATGACCGTGCTGGCGCGCCTTGCCCGCACCCGCTCATCGCAGGAGCGGCCGCGCATCGTGCTGACGACGGTGAATGCGGCGGTGCAGCGGGTGCCGCCGCTGGCCCGCATCGCCGAGGAAACCTTCTCGGCCGCGCCTGGCAACGCCATTGACCTGAACCTGCTGGTGAAATGGCTGGAGATCAACGGCTTCACCCGAACCGGCACGGTGCGCGACACCGGCGAATACGCCCAGCGCGGCGGCATTCTCGATCTCTACGCGCCCGGCATGGCCGCGCCGATCCGCCTCGACTTCTTCGGCGACACCCTGGAATCGATCCGGCCGTTCGATCCGGAAACCCAGCGCTCCACCGGACAGTTGCGGGCGCTCGATCTGGTGCCGATGAGCGAGGTGCAGGTCACCACCGAGACCATGGCCCGCTTCCGCCAGGCCTATGTGGCCGCCTTTGGCGCCGCCACCCGCGACGACGTGTTGTATGAGGCGGTGAGCGAGGGGCGGCGGCATCCCGGCATGGAGCACTGGCTTCCGCTGTTCCACAAAAAGATGGACACGCTGTTTGATTATCTGGCCGGGTCGCCGTTTGTCCTCGACGCCCAGCTCGAGGATGCGGCCGGCGAGCGCATCAGCCAGATCACCGACTATTTCGACGCCCGCGTCGCGGCGCTGAAGGCCGGCGGCGGCGCGCCCTACAAGCCTGTCCGTCCCGAAACCCTGTATCTCACCACGGACGAGTGGAAGCAGCGGCTGGCCAATCTGGACACCGCCGTCGTTTCTGCTTTCGCCCGCCCGGAAACCGCGGCCGGCAATATCATCGATCTTGGCGTGCGTCAGGCGCGCAGCTTCGCGCCCGAGCGGGCCGACGACAGCGCCAATGTGTTCGAGGCCGCAGCGACCCATATCCGCGATCTGGCCGCCGGCGGCCGCAAGGTGGTGCTGGCCGCCTGGTCGGAGGGCTCGCGCGAGCGTCTCGCCCATGTGCTGGCCGATCACGAGGTGCGCGGCCTGACGCCGGTTCCGGATCTCGCCCGCGCCCTGGCCGCGCCCGCCGGCCAGATCCCCATGGCCATCTGGGGGCTGGAGGCGGGGTTTGATGCGCCGCAACTCAGCGTGCTCGGCGAGCAGGACATTCTCGGCGACCGGCTGGTGCGCCAGGCGCGCAAGTCGAAGCGCGCCCAGGATTTCATCGCCGAGGTCGGCAGTCTGACGGCGGGCGACATCGTCGTCCACGTCGATCACGGCATCGGCCGTTTCGTCGGCCTGAAGACCATCGCCGTCGGCGGCGCCCCGCACGATTGCCTGGAGCTGCACTACGCCGGCGGCGACAAGCTGTTCCTGCCGGTGGAGAACATCGAGCTGCTGTCGCGCTATGGCTCGGAAGACACCAGCGTCGCCCTCGACAAGCTGGGCGGCGGCGCCTGGCAGGCCCGCAAGGCCAAGCTGAAGCAGCGCATCCGCATGATGGCGGGCGAGCTGATCAAGGTCGCCGCCGCCCGCGCCCTCAAATCCGCCCCGGCCGTCACGCCGCCCCAGGGGCTGTATGACGAATTCGTCGCGCGCTTCCCCTATGAGGAGACCGAGGACCAGCTCAACGCCATCGACGCGGTGCTGACCGATCTGGCCTCGGGCCGGCCGATGGACCGGCTGGTGTGCGGCGACGTTGGCTTCGGCAAGACCGAGGTGGCCATGCGCGCCGCCTTCGCCGTGGCCATGAGCGGCCAGCAGGTGGCGGTGATCGCGCCTACGACGCTGCTCGCCCGCCAGCACTACCATGGCTTCATGGAGCGCTTCAAAGGCCTGCCGCTGAAGATAGCCCAGGCGTCGCGCTTCACCCCCGCCGCCGAGATGAAGCAGGTGAAGGCCGGCCTTGCCGACGGCACGGTGGATATCGTTGTCGGCACCCACGCGGTGCTGGGCAAGACCATCAGCTTCCGCGAGCTTGGCCTGGTGGTGGTGGACGAGGAGCAGCACTTCGGCGTCGCCCACAAGGAGCGCCTGAAGGCCCTGCGCGCCCAGCTACATGTGCTGACCCTGTCGGCGACGCCGATCCCGCGCACCCTGCAACTCGCCCTGACCGGCGTGCGCGAGCTGTCGATCATCGCCACGCCGCCGGTCGACCGTCTGGCGGTGCGCACCTTCGTCATGCCGTTCGACGAGTTGTCGATCCGCGAGGCGTTGCTGCGCGAGCGCTATCGCGGCGGCCAGTCGTTCTATGTGGTTCCGCGCATCGATGACCTCGCCGAGATCAAGGCTTTCCTCGACCGCAGCGTGCCGGAAGTGAAGGTGGCCGTGGCTAACGGCCAGATGAGCGCCGGCCAGCTTGAGGACGTGATGACCGCGTTCTACGAGGGGCGCTATGACGTGCTGTTGTCGACGACGATTATCGAATCCGGCCTCGATATTCCCAGCGCCAACACGCTGATCGTCCACCGCGCCGACATGTTCGGCCTGGCCCAGCTGTATCAGTTGCGTGGTCGCGTCGGCCGGTCGAAGACCCGCGCCTGGGCGCTGTTCACCACCCCGGCCAACCGCACCCTGACGGCCACCGCGGAGCGCCGCCTGAAGGTGCTGCAAAGCCTCGACACCCTCGGCGCTGGCTTCCAGCTCGCCAGCCACGATCTGGACATTCGCGGCGCCGGCAATCTGCTCGGCGACGAGCAGTCGGGCCACATCCGCGAGGTCGGCTACGAACTTTACCAGCAGATGCTGGAAGAGGCCGTGGCCCAGCTCAAGGCCGGCGTGGAGGATGACGACGGCGCGGATGAAGCCTGGTCGCCGAACATCACCCTGGGCGCCGCCGTGATGATCCCCGAAAGCTATGTGGGCGACATCCAGCTGCGCCTCGGCCTCTACAAGCGCCTGTCGACGCTGGAAGACGACAAGCAGATCGACGCCTTCGGCGCCGAGATGATCGACCGCTTCGGCCCGCTGCCGGAGGAGGTGGAGCAACTGCTCAAGCTGATGGCGATCAAGGCCCTGTGCCTGCGCGCCAATGTGGCGAAACTGGAGGCGGGGCCCAAGGGTCTCGTCGTCGCTTTCCGCGACGGCAAGTTCGCCAACCCACACGGACTGGTGGCCTGGCTGGGCGAACAGGGCTCAATGGCCAAGGTCCGCCCGGACATGAGCATTTTCTTCTACGACGACCTGCCGACCCCGGCCAGCCGCCTGAAGAGCGCCCGCCGTCTGATGCGCGATCTGGTGAAGGTGGCGGAGAAGCAGGCGGCGTAAGGCCGGCGCTTCAGAAGCAGCAATGGCCGCGACGAGCGCGGCCATTGGGAGGCTGGGGCTGCGGGCCGGGGGACGGCGTGGCCCGCCTGGTCTCAAACCACCGACAGCTGCACGTCGACATTGCCTCGGGTGGCGTTGGAATACGGGCAAATCTGGTGCGCCGTGTCGACCACCTTCTGCGCCTGGTCGCGGTCGAGGCCGGGCAGGCTGACGGCGAGGGCGGCGGTGATGCCGAAGCCGCCGGCCGAACGCGGTCCGATGCCGACCTTCGCCGTCACCGACGCATTGTCCGGCACCTTGATCTTGAGCTGCATGCCGGCGACCTTCATGGCGCCGATGAAGCAGGCCGAGTAGCCGGCGGCGAACATCTGCTCCGGGTTGGTGCCGTCGCCGCCGGCGCCGCCGAGTTCCTTCGGCGTGGACAGCTTCACCTCAAGCCGGCCGTCATCCGAGCGGGCCGCGCCGTCGCGGCCGCCGGTCGCGGTGGCTGTGGCGGTGTATTTGACGTCGATGGACATGGCGTGAACCTTTCTGCGTGAAGCGTTCTTGCTGCGTGAAGCGTTCTTGGCGCGGCGTTTCGGGACAGACGCTTTGAGCGGAGCGATTGTCGCTCCGCGTCGGAACATGCGTGGGACCAGACATCAGGATGGCTGCGCGTCAGTCTGGTTTTGCTCCAAATTCGTTATCGCGATAAACAACTTGACCCGATCGCCCCGGACCGTCAAGCGGAAATGTATCGCGATATATGTTTGTGTGATATGCAGAAGCCATGAACATCCGCGCTTCCCTTCCGCCGGCCGGGGCTGCCCCCGGGCCCATGCCGCTGGACGAGCAACTCTGCTTCGGGCTGTACGCCGCCTCCATGGCGATCACCCGCCTTTACAAACCAACGCTGGACCGGCTGGGAATCACCTATCCGCAATTTCTGGTGTTGCAGGCGCTGCATGAGCACGAGGGCCGCACCATTGGCCAGATTGCTGCGCGCCTCGGGCTTGAGTCGAGCACCATCACGCCGCTGGTCAAACGGCTGGAGGCGGCGGGACTGGCGGAGCGCGCCCGCAATCCGCAGGACGAGCGACAGGTGAGCGTGCGCCTCACGGCGCAAGGTCATGAAAGATGGGCGCAGACCGGCTGTCTCGCGCCACTGGTCATGGCGCGCTGCAATGTTGAGCCGGCGGCGCTGGCGGCGCTCAACGGTGAGATCCGCAGATTGCTGGATGCGCTCAACGCCGGAGAGGCGCAGCAGGACAGCGCGCCGCCTGACGACACGGACGCCAGGGTGCGCCGATAAACCTCATATAATCATAAGGTTATACAAAACTCCTTCCCCGCGGATCTGGGTTCCTGAGGGCAAGACCCGTTCCCGCCAGGGGGGCCCATCCGCCGCCACGGCGGCGGCTTCGCGAATGAGGATCGCGGGAAACGTTTCCAAAAACCCGGTCAGCCAGCCGGCCCGGCGCCGGTTGCTTCCTCCAGCATTTTTTGCGCCAGCCGCTGCACGTAGCGGACGATCACATCCGGGTCCTGGGCGCCGGGCAGGGCGAGGCGATCGGCCAGGATGAAGCATGGCACGCCCGTGACGCCCATCTCGCGCGCCTGGGCCACAGACTGGCGCGCCACGTCCATATCCGCCTCCGTGGCCAGTTGCGCCGCAACAGCGCCGGCGTCCATGCCACAGGCCCCTGCGATCTCCGCCAGCACGGCCCTGTCGCCCACGTCGCGCCCTTCCATGAAGAAGGCGTGGAACAGCGCCTCGACCACCGCGTCCTGCACGCCGGCCGCGCCAGCCCAGCCGATCAGCCGGTGAGCGTCGAGAGTGTTGGGCGAGCGTTTGATCTGATCAAAACGGAAGGCGATTCCCTCCTTGGCGCCCTCAGCCGCGATGCGCTCATGAATGCCAGCGATTTTCTCGCGCGAGCCGAACTTGCGCTCCATATATTCGCGTCGGTCAATGCCGCCGGCCGGCACGTTCGGATCGAGCTGGTAGGGATGCCAGCCGACCGTGACCCGCAATTCCGGTAATTGGGCGATGGCTTTCTCAAGCCGCTTTTTGCCGATGAAGCACCACGGACAGACCACATCCGACACCACATCGATATGGAACGACTGGCGTGGGCCGGACGCGGCGACGCCGGCGGGGGATGTTTCCTGGGTCATGGCGCTGCTCCTCCTGGCGCATATTCTCTGCGGAACATGCAGCCAACGCTGGCCGGCCCACCCGCGAGAAAACCCGGCGGAAACCTGGTCGGCCTGAATCGGTGTCGGCCATCTTAACGTATCCGGCGCCCGACAGGCAGCACGGACTGGAGCGCGCCCCGGACAGCCGCAACGGCTGGTCAACCGGTTTTTTCAGGACAGGAATGACTGGCGTTGTGTCCGGAGCCTGTCGCTTCCGGCGCACCGGCTTTCGCCCGAAAGGCTCTAGCGGCCGCGCGCGGCGGGCGCCGGCGTGTCGGTGCGCCACCAGGTTTCGGGCGCGGCCCCGAGCAGCGGCAACGGGTCAGGACGCCCCACATGCCTCCAGCGCGCCAGCCAGATGTGCGGCGCGTAGTGCAGGGGGATGACATGAAATCCCGAGAGCAGCACCCGATCCAGCGCCCGCACCGCACTGACGTAATCGTCCTCACTGTGAGCGGACAGCATGGCGGCGATCATGGCGTCGATGGCCGGAGATTGTGCGCCGGCAAAATTGAATGACGCCTGCTGGCTGGCGGCGCGGGCGCCCCAACGGAAATACTGCTCGTTGCCCGGTGACGGCGACGTCAGCCAGGTGGCGATGATCATGTCGTAGTCGAAGGTCTGGCGCCGCCGCTCGTACTGCACGGAATCGACCACGCGAACCCGCGCCCTGACGCCGATGCGGCGTAGCGCCGATGACAGGGCCAGCGCCAGCCGCTCGTGCTCGCGCCCGGTCACCATCACCTCAAAGGCAAGGGGCTCGCCCTTGCTGTCGCGCATCACTCCGCGGTCCAGCGCATAGCCAGCGGCGCCCAGCAGGTCGACAGCCTGTTGCAGGTTGGCGCGGTCGCGCCCGCTGCCGTCGC
This sequence comes from Camelimonas fluminis, assembly GCF_014656355.1. Lineage (GTDB taxonomy): Bacteria > Pseudomonadota > Alphaproteobacteria > Rhizobiales > Beijerinckiaceae > Camelimonas > Camelimonas fluminis. The sequence continues at coordinate 73,461 of NZ_BNCG01000002.1, read as the reverse complement.
TGCTGGCCGGCGACCACTTGCCCTCCATGATGTCGACGCGCACCGCATCGGGCCACGGCTGCAACAGTTCGCGCTCCCGCTGGCTCGCCGGGCGGCCAGCGGCCGAGAGCCGCGAATCGGCGAAATAGCTGTCAGAGCGCCGATAAAGACCGGCGTAGAGATTGCGGTTCACCCACTCGAAATCGAAGGCAAAGGACAGCGCCTCGCGCACCCGCGCGTCCCCAAACAGCGGACGGCGCTCGTTGAAGACAAAGCCGGACATGCCCTTCGGGGCCGCGAACGGCGCATTCTCCTTGATGATCTGGCCGGAGCGCACCGCCGGAATGTTGTAGCCGCTGGCCCAGCGTCGCGGATCAGTTTCGATGCGCACGTCGATCAACCCGGCCTTGAAAGCCTCGAACATCGACGTGGCGTCGCGAAAATAGTCGTAGCGGATCTCGTCGAAGTTGGCGGCGGCGCGCTCGCTGGCCAGTGCGTCGCCCCACCAGGCGGGGTTGCGGACGAAGCTGATGCTTTCGCCAGGACGCACCTGGCCAACCGTATAGGGCCCTGAGCCGACCAGCGGCGTGAAACCGCTCTGGCCGAACGCCTCCGGGTCCGTCGCATGCCTGGGCAGCACCGGAAACATTGCCAGAATGAGCGGCAGCTCCCGATCCCTGTTGCCCGCAAGTTCGAAGCGGATGACATGGGGGCCAGCAATATGAACGTCCGTGACCTTGCCAAGCGCATTGCGATGGTTCGGACGCCCCTGGGCGCGCAGCAATGAAAACGTAAACGCCACATCCTCCGCCGTGACGGGCTTGCCGTCGGAAAAGCGCGCGCGCGGATCAAGATAAAAGGTGACGGCGGTATTGTCGGGCGCCAGTTCGACCGATCGGGCCACAAGCGGATAGAGCGTGAACGGCTCGTCCAGCGCCCGTCGCATCAACGGCTGCAGGGTCAGGGAGGCAATGCCCGTTGGGGCCGTCATGCCTTTGATCGTCAGGGGATTGAGACTGTCGAACGCCCCCTGGACGCCGATGACAAGCCGGCCGCCGCGCGCCGGATCCGGCGTGATCTTCGGCGCCACGAATGCGCCGTCAGGGCCGCGCGGCCGCGCGGGCGCGCCATGCATGGTCAGAGCCTGCGGGGGCGGCGCGCCATCGCGCGCGCCGTCTCCGGCGCGGACCGGAAGCGTGGTCGCCGGAATCAGGGCCAGAACGCCCGCAAAGGCCAGTCGCGCAAACATGAAAGGCACCATAAATCGGGCTGGTTCAAAGTTTATGAACCGGCGCCAGGTATTCACGGCCACCGCGTTTCCCCCGCTGACGGCGGCGTCGATGATAATCCGGTCGGAAATTCGGTGAAGCACTGGCAAAGGGCTGGCATGCCGGCGAGGTTCACGATAAGTGAACGGGATACGCTGATGGTCATGCATCCGCCTCATTCGCCGTGAAAGCACTGGTGACAGTCGACAGCGAAGGTGGTTGCCTGCTGTCGCAGACGATTCGTATACGGACAGGATCACCGGGCGCATGAGGTCGCATCCCGAAGATTGTGTCTGGGCCAGCGGGACGGGCTTGACCTTTCCGGCTCGCGGGCGCCGAGTTTGACAAAGACAACATACTGTTGCGGGCCGCATCGGACGTTGGGGGCGCGCATCGGTCCCGAGCTGTGATCGAAGGGAAAACTTCATGTCATTGAACAGCAGGTCTGCAAGCAGCAAAGCGACCCGTGGCGCAGCCGCCTTGCTGGCGCTCGGCGCGGTGCTGGCGCCCGCCGCCGCTTTTGCCCAGGCCAAGCCTGCGGCCAAACCGGCCCAGCCGCAGCAACAGCAGCAGCAGGCTGCGCCGCAGCAGCCCGCCGGCCCGACCGTCGTCGCCGTCAAGCCTGAGCCGTCCCAGACGGACTGGACCAAGGTTTGCGGCAAGGACCCGAGCGGCGGCCGCGAAATCTGCTACACCACCCGTGATTTCGTCTCCGATCAGGGCCAGCCCGTCCTCGCCGTCGCCATTTACGACGTGAAGGGCGAGCCCCAGAAGATGATGCGCTTCCTGCTGCCGCTCGGCCTGCTGCTGCAGCCTGGCATCCGCAGCACCGTTGACCAGGGCCAGGCCATTGAAGGTCGCTATGCGCTCTGCTTCCCGAACGGCTGCTTCGCCGAGGCGCAGATCAAGGACAGCGACGTCGCGGCGATGAAGAAGGGTCAGCACCTGAACATCAGCGTGCAGAACCAGGCCGCCAACGTCGTCACCTTCCAGGTGCCGCTGGCAGGCTTCGGCAAGGGCTTCGACGGCCCGGGCATTGACCCGAAGGTGCTGGAAGAGCAGCAGCGCAAGCTGCAGGAAGCCATGCAGAAGAAGGCCCAGGAAGAGCAGCAGAAGCAGCAGCAGCAGGGCGGCGCCGCTCCGGCTCCCGCAGCCCCCGCGGCTCCCGCGCCGAAGCAGTAAGCTTCTCCGCCGATACAGGAAAAAGAAAGGCCCGCCATCTGGCGGGCCTTTTGTCATGAGCGGAACAGTCGTTGACGGGTCAGGGAATGAAACCAACACGGTCCGCCGCCGTGATGGGACGGATGACCTTGCAGGGCGTCCCGGCGGCGATCACGTCAGGCGGGATGTCCTTCGTGACCAGGCTGCCGGAGCCAATGATGCTGTTGGCGCCGATGGCGACGCCCTGGTTGATGTTGACGCCGCCGCCAATCCACGCGCGATCCCCGATCGTCACGGGTTTCGCATAACAGGCGCCGGCGACGCGTTCGCCGGCGTCAATGGCGTGGTTGGACGTGTAGACGCCCACGCGCGGACCAAACAGCACATGGTCGCCTATGGTGACTTCGGCGCCATCCAGGATGATGCAGTCAAAATTGGCGTAAAAGTTCTTGCCGACGGTGATGTTGAAGCCGAACTCGCAACGAAATCCGGGCTCGAAACAAGCCCCGTCGCCAACGCTGCGCAGCAGTTGGCGCAACAGGGCCTCGCGCACGACCGGATCGTCGCCGAAACTGTCGTGGTAAGCGGTGGCCAGGCGCACCGCCCTGGCGCGCGCGGCGACCAGTTCCTCTGTCAGGTCGTTGTAATGCGCCCCGCTCAGCATGCGCCGCCGCTGCTGTTCCAGGTCCAGTCCCATTGGCAACTCCACTGGAGCGCGCCTCAGTGAAACCTGGCCCACCGGAAGCGCGCCATCACTTTGGCTGGCGTAATTTTCACGCTGTTCGCGCGCCTCTTTTCACGAAAAATGACATCCAGTTTTCGCGAAAAAGCTCTGGAGAAAACCCGGCCCTGAACACATGACCGGGTCGCGGCCTTCCGGGCGAGGCGGCTCCAGACCGGCGATGACGGGCCATCACAGAGCCGGGCGGACGCCCTTGCCGGCGAGTTCAGCCATGCAGGTCTTGAGGCGCGCGTTCAGAGCCGTGAGGTTATCGCCGCTGGCGTTGGCCGCCGCGGCGCAAAGCTGCAACTGCTGGACATAAGCAGGGTTGCAGGCAGCCGACGTGTCCTCGCCCACCTCAAGCGGCGGCGAAGCCTCGCCCCGGCTGGCGCGCCAGCGCACTGTCGCCTCATTCAACGCATGGCGCTGACACCAGGCGTCCGGGGCCTTGGGAGCGGTTTTCAGGATTGATTTCAGCAGGCCTTCCGGCTCTTCAGCCGCCACCGGAGCGACCATGGCTGAAAACGTCAGCGCCGCGGCGGCGCCCGCCAACCATATCCGTTGCATTCGCAGCCTGTTTTGCGCAAGTCCGCGCCCGCGCGCCGGATGTCGCGTCCGGCGCTGGGGCGCGCCAGCGCTCAATGGGACTGCCCGGCGCGGACGCGATAGGCGCCGTCTTCACCGCGCGTGAAAAACTCCGCAACGCGCGGGTGCTTCACAGGCTCGCCAGAGGTGTCCGGCGTCAAATTCTGCTCCGAGACGTAGGCGATGTACTGGGACTCATCGTTCTCGGCCAACAGGTGGTAGAACGGCTGGTCCCGCGAGGGCCGCACGTCTTCCGGGATTGACTGCCACCATTCCTCGGTGTTGGCGAATTCGGGATCCACGTCAAAAATCACGCCGCGAAACGGGTAGATGCGATGCCGCACCACCTGTCCGATCGCAAATTTCGCCGATCCGCTCTTCATCCAGTTCTCTCCGCCAGCGCATCCGGAGGAACAACGGTTTCCGCCGGATTCGCGCATGCATCTGCTGACCGCACTATAACGTCAGCGCGCCGCGTTTACAGGGTATTTTCCGGCAAAACCGACGGGCTTCGCGGCAGGAAAATTCATCGATTCAAGACGATAGGACAAGATCCCGTCTGACCCGGCTTCGCGTCGTCCCGGACGCAGGACGCGCCCGGGAGTCTGCGAACGGCGCCGGCCTCAGAGGCCGTACAACGCCGCGTAATCGCTATCCTTCGAGGCGACGATTTTCGCGAGGTCAACAATCACCTTGGCCTGCTTCCAGGTGGCGTCATCCTGCATCTTGCCGTCGAGCAGCACGGCGCCAGTGCCGTCCGGCATCGCTTCAAGGATGCGCTTCGCGAAGGCGACCTCGTCCTTGTCGGGGCTGAACACGTTCTTGGCGATGGCGATCTGCGAGGGATGCAGCGACCAGGCGCCGGCGCAGCCAAGCAGGAAGGCGTTGCGGAACTGGGCCTCGCAGGCTTCCGCGTCGGAGAAATCGCCAAACGGACCATAGAACGCCTTGATGCCGTTGGCCTGACAGGCGTCGACCATGCGAGCGATGGTGTAGTGCCAGGGATCCTGCTGGGCGATCTGGCGCGGCGCGCCGCTGGCGTCCGGATCGGACAGCACCTTGTAGTCCGGATGACCGCCGCCGACGCGGGTGGTCTTCATGCCGCGCGAGGCCGCGAGGTCGGCCGGGCCCAGGCTCATGCCGTGCATGCGCGGCGAGGCGGAGGCGATCGCCTCCACATTGTTGACGCCCTCGGCGGTTTCGAGAATGGCGTGAATCAGGATCGGCTTCCTGACGTTATGACGCGCCTCGAGCTGGGCCAGAAGCTGGTCGAGATAGTGGATGTCCCACGGGCCTTCCACCTTCGGCAGCATCATGACATCGAGCTTGTCGCCGACATTGGCGACGATCTCGGTGATGTCGTCCAGCACCCACGGGCTGTTCAGGCAGTTGACGCGGGTCCACAGGCCGGTCGAGCCGAACTCGTTCTCCTGAGCCATCTTGATAAAGCCGGCGCGCGCCGCTTCCTTGGCGTCCGCCGGAATGGCGTCCTCAAGGTTGCCCAGCACCACGTCCACCTGGTTGATCAGATCCGGCACCTTGGAGCGCATCTTTTCGTTCTGCGGCGGCACGAAATGGATCATCCGCTCCAGCCGCACCGGCAGCTCCCGGTAAGGGGTCGGCGCGCCGATGGCGAGGGGACGGAAAAACTGGCGGGGCAACTTCATCGGGGCGCTCCATTCTCAGGCGCTTCCATAGGCCCGGGCCCCGGAAACCGCCTGTCCATGCAATGGTTGTGCAATCAGATCGTTTTGCAGCGGAACATCCGCGCGTGGTTCTGCGATAGGTCAGACGGCGCTCACAGTCCAGTGCCGCGGTCATGGCGACACGGGAGGAGGGAGCGCTGGGCCGGTCAGCTGGGGCTGGTCGCGCTGTCGGCCTTCATCATGGCCGGCAGGCCCAGCAACGGCGCCAGCCCCTCGCGCATCGCCAGCCTGCGCAGCGGCCGGATATGCTCCAGCGCCAGCATGCCGGCGCCGCGCAGGAGATCGGCGCCGGGCAGGCGCGACAGCAGCGAGCGGTTCAGCGCATCGATGGCGTGGGTGCGGGTGGCGACGTCGAGACGACGTCCGCGATCGTAGGCGGCGAGGGCGTCAGGGTCGTTGCACGGCGCGCCGCGGCTGCGGGCCGCGACCAGGGCGTCGCGCAGGGCGGCGACGTCGCGCAGCCCGAGGTTCAGCCCCTGGGCGCCGATCGGCGGAAACATGTGCGCCGCCTCGCCAACCAGCGCCATGCCATGACCGGCGAAACGCTCCGCCGTGAGGCCGCGCATGGGAATGACGCCGCATGGGCCCTCGACGCGCATGGCGCCGAGCATCGACCGCGCCTGCCGCTCCACTTCCAGCGCCAGCGCCTCCGGCGCCAGCGCCGCCAGCCGGCGGGCCTTGCCGGGCTCCGTCACCCAGACGAGGCTGGAGCGTTTCCCCGGCAGCGGCACCAGGGTGAACGGGCCATGGCGGGTATGAAATTCCGTCGACGCGCTGTGATGCGCCTGGGTATGACCAAACACGCCGGTCAGCGCCGTCTGGGGGTAATCCCAGGTTTTGGCCCCGACGCCGGCGCGGGCGCGGACAAGCGAGCGGCCGCCATCGGCCCCAACCACCAGCCGTGGCCGCAAGATGCGGCCCGAGGCCAGAACCAGTTGCGGCCCCGCCAGGTTGAACGACGCTCCGGTCACGGTGTCCGGGGCCAGTTCGAGACCCGGGGTTTCGCGCGCCTGCGCGGCGAGAACCCCAACCAGATCGTCATTGGGAATATTGCAGCCAAAGCTGTCCAGCCCCAGCTCGGCGCAGCGGAAGGTCAGCGGCGGCGGCGCAAACAGGCTGCCGGTGTCGTCAACGATCCGCATGGCGTCCATGGGCGCCGCGCGGGCGCTGACGGCCTCCCAGACGCCCAGCGCCCGCAGGAAGGCGACCGAGCCGCCGAACAGCGCCACGGTGCGCCCCGGCGCCGCGATGGCGGGATCGCCGATCAGCAGCGTGTGGAAGCCTTCGCGGGCGAGGCAAAGGGCGGCGGCGAGACCGGCGGCGCCGGCGCCGACGACGGCGATATCCGGATCAGCATGCGACATGAGCGAGACCTAAGCGCATTCGTGAAGAATTAAAAGCCACGGCGCCCCTTTCCCGAACGCGCATCATCTCCCATGTCACGCCAAACTATACGGAGGTCCCTGTGTTCGAATGGTTGGCAAGTCCGGAGGGCTGGGCGGCCCTGCTGACGCTCAGCGCGATGGAAATCGTCCTTGGCATCGACAACGTCGTCTTCATATCGGTGCTGGTGGCGAAATTGCCAGCCGAACAGGCGGAGCGGGCCAGGCGGCTGGGGCTTGGCATGGCGCTTGTGTTCCGCGTCGGGCTGCTGTTCGCGCTCACCGCCATCATGAAGCTCACCTATCCGGTTCTGACCGTCCTCGGCGAGGAACTGTCGTGGCGCGACATCATCCTGATCGTCGGCGGCCTGTTCCTGCTCTACAAGGCGGTTCACGAGATCCACGGCGAGGTCAGCGGCGACGCCCATGACGAAGCCCGCGCCGCCGCGCCGCGCGCCTTCCTGGCGGCGGTGGCCCAGATCGCGGTGATCGATCTGGTGTTCTCGATCGATTCGATCGTCACCGCCATCGGCATGGCCGACGACCTGTCGATCATGATCATCGCGGTGATGATCGCCGTGGCGGTGATGTATCTGGCCTCGGGGGTGGTGGCGCGCTTCATCGCCGAGAATCCCACAACCAAGGTGCTGGCCCTTTCGTTCCTGATGCTGATCGGCGTGTCGCTGGTGGCGGAAGGCGGCGGCTTCCATCTGCCGCGCGGCTATATCTATTCAGCCATGGCGTTCGCCGCCGTTGTCGAGGCCATCAATGTCTGGTCGCGCCGCAATGGAACAAAGCGGCGGATGGCGCAGACGGATGAGAACGGCTCGCAGTCCGGGCCACCCGCCTGACGCCAGAACGCGCGGGGCCACGAGCATCTCGTTCCCGCATGAGATGAAACGGCTTCGGCCATCGCCTTGCAATCGCGCGCCAGCCGTTTCTGGCGCGCGGTTTTTTTTCGTTGCTGTCCGCCTGGCGTCCACCGCCGGAAGGCCAGCCCGGGCTGCCGCCCGAAAGGGCTGGCGCAACGTCGCGGCTCCGGCCACATTGCTGCGCCGCATCCCGCGTGGGCGCGGCTGGGCGAAGAGAGGAAAAGGCATGCCGAAAGCAATCGTGGTGCATCGGACCGGCGGTCCCGAAGTCCTGGAGATGGAAGACCTTGATCCCGGACTGCCCGGCCCTGGCGAGGTGCGCATCCGCCAGATGGCGATCGGTCTGAACTTTCTCGACACCTACTACCGCAGCGGGCTGTATCCCACACAGATGCCGTTTATCCCCGGCGGCGAAGGCGCGGGCGAGATCGTCGCGACCGGCGAGGGCGTCGGCGATTTCACGCCCGGAGACCGGGTGGCGTATGTGTTTCCGCTCGGCGCCTATGCGGAGGAGCGCAACGTTCCGGCCTCCCACGTGGTGAAGTTGCCTGGCGCCATCGATTTCGAGACGGCGGCGGCGGTGATGCTGAAAGGCCTGACCGCCGAGTTCCTGTTGCACCGGACATTTCCGGTCAAGGCCGGCCAGACCATCCTGTTTCACGCGGCTGCGGGCGGGGTCGGGCTGATCGCCTGCCAGTGGGCCCGCCACCTCGGCGCCCGGGTGATCGGCGCCGTCGGCTCGGACGACAAGATTCCTCTTGCCCTTGCCCATGGCTGCGACGAGGTGATCCAGTACCGGCGCGAGGATTTCGTCACGCGGGTGAAGGAAATCACCGGCGGCAAAAAATGCGCCGTGGTTTACGATGGCGTCGGCAAGGCGACGTTTCCGGGGTCGCTGGACTGCCTCCAGCCATTCGGCATGTATGTGAACTTCGGCAACGCCTCCGGCCCGGTGGAGAATGTCTCCATGGTGGACCTTGGCAACCGCGGCTCACTCTACGCCACCCGGCCGACCCTGTTCAGCCACATCGCGCGGCGGCCGACGCTTGAGTCCATGGCGGAAAACCTGTTCAGCGCCCTGGAGAACGGCGTCATCCAGGCGCCGGTCAGCGCCCGGTTTCCATTGTCGCGCGCCGCGGACGCCCACCGGGCGCTCGAAAGCCGCGCCACCACCGGTTCAGTCGTCCTGCTGCCGGACGGTTGACGCCCCGTGGGGCGCCGCAGGGTCAGGGGCCGGAACAGGCCCCTGATCGCTGACATGCCGACCTCGCCAGACGCCTGCCGACAAGTCTCTGTTTACCAATCCTGGCGCATGATGAGTCATGGTCATACGCCGCCGATTCCGCGCCATTCTCCTGCCGCTCGCCCTCTACGCCGTATCCGGCGCAGTGGTGGGATACTTCTGGATGCACGCCCACAGCGGTCAGCGCGGCCTTGAGGCCAAACGCGAGATCAAAGGGCAGATCCTGACGCTGACGGCTGAACTCAACACGCTGAAGGCGGAGCGCATGCATCTGGAAGACCGGATTTCCCGCATGCGCGACGGTTCAGTCGATCGCGATCTGCTGGAAGATCTGGCCCGCAATCGCCTCGGCATGACGCATCCGGACGATCTGGTCATCATCACCGGTCGCAACACGGATAACTGAGGCGACGCGCGCTTCCGCCCGTGCTCACTTGCGGTAGCGCCCGCTTCAGGGCGGTCCGGGGATGACATGACCGGGGCCCGCTCCCAGGGTGGGTTTCTGGCGCCTGTGGCGATGTCCGGCCTCCTGGGCCGAAGCCAGCCGTCAGACACTCTGAAGCATGCAAACCGCCCCGGAACTCCCCTTGACAGAAACGCCCACCCCCGTTGTTGCGTCATCAACCTCCGCCGCCAGCCTTTATGACGGTGGGCGAATCCGCGCCGTTGTTGGACCCAACGCCCACATCTTTATGGGTCGCTGGGTCCGCATGCTTGAGCGCGCCGGCAGCACGGCCTGGCAGGTCGTCTGGCGTCCCAGCCTGAACTGGCCAGCCCTGTTTCTGGGCAGCATGTGGTTTTTCTATCGCAAGTTGTACGTGGCTGGCGTCGCCAGTGTGCTCATCATGATGGCGATTGACCTGGCGCGGCCATTGCTCGGCCTGCCGCCCGGCCTTGAACTGCTGCCCCAGATCGGGTTCTCCCTCTTCGCCAATGCGTTTTACCTGCGGCGCGCGCTTGCCATCGCCAACCGCCACGACAATGACGCGGACAGGGCCTCGGCCGGCGGCGTGTCCTGGCCGGCCGCCATTTTCTGCACGCTCGGGGCGTGCGCTGCTTTCGCGCTGACAACATCGGTTGCGGCCAGCCTGCGCAGCGGCGGCGGCTCGCCAATGGAACTGGCGCAACGCTGCGCCGATTCCCGCATGCTGGCGGCCCTGCGGACCACTTCCCCGAAGCAGTGGACCGGGTCCGCGGCGCCCAGACCAACGCGCGTGCATCTGCGCATAACCCCAGCCGGAGAGGCGCGTTGTGAGGCGACCTTCCGCGATGGCGCGGGCGGCAGCTTCACCCTCCGCTACCTGTTGCCGCCTCCGGGACAGGAATCCTCCGTCACGCTGCTGGATTGACGTCCGCAACGGATCAGTCGAACCTGCAAACCGTGTCGTGACGGCGAGTCTGCGATCCGCGCGCCTGTTTTCCCGTGGATTATCCCTGCCGCGCCCACAAATGAGGATTTGCGTCGGTCCCCGGCGCGGGTCACTTGGCTTGCGCTCGCATCATATTAAACTTTAGTATAATGCGAACATGAAGGTCCGGGATTGGCTTGCCAGGATTGCCTTTGCAAAGCCAGACGCCGCCCCGATCAATGCCTGGGCCCGGCGACGCAGACCCCGAAGAGGGGCGCGCCGGAGCGGACAGGGGACGGCGGCCAGGCGTCGCCGGTTAACCAGAGGCCGTAATGACGAAGAAACCCGCTTCCGCCAGTTCTTCCGCAAACGCGACCGCCGCCCGGTCCACCGCCCGAACCCGGGGTGGACGACGGGCTCCCGCCACAGCCCGCAAGACCGCCGAAGCTGACATGGCTGCGGATGTAAAGACCGCCAGCCCGCCGGCCCTGAGCCGCGAGGAAGAGCTGGAGGCCTATCGCGTCATGCTGCTGATCCGCCGCTTCGAGGAGAAGGCGGGCCAGATGTACGGCATGGGGCTCATCGGCGGCTTCTGCCATCTCTACATTGGTCAGGAAGCGGTCGTCGTCGGCATGCACATGGCGACGAAGGAAGGCGACCAGAACATCACCGGCTACCGCGACCATGGACACATGCTGGTCATGGGCATGGACCCCAAGGGGGTGATGGCGGAGCTGACAGGGCGCAGGGGCGGCTATTCCAGGGGGAAGGGCGGCTCCATGCACATGTTCTCCACGGAAAAGAAGTTTTACGGCGGCCACGGCATCGTCGGCGCCCAGGTGCCGATCGGCGCCGGCATCGCTTTCGCCAACCGTTACCAGAACAATGGCGCCGTTTGCCTTGCCTATTTCGGCGACGGCGCCGCCAACCAGGGCCAGGTTTACGAGACCTTCAACATGGCGGAGCTCTGGAAGCTCCCGGTCGTGTTCATTATCGAGAACAACCGTTACGCCATGGGAACGGCGGTGAGCCGCGCCTCGGCCCAGACCGATTTCTCGAAACGCGGCGTGTCGTTCAACATTCCCGGCGAGCAGGTAGACGGCATGGACATCCGCGCCGTGAAAGAAGCCGGCGAGCGGGCGGTTGCCTGGGCCCGCGACGGCAAGGGCCCGTATATCCTCGAAATGCAGACCTACCGTTATCGCGGCCACTCGATGTCCGATCCGGCCAAGTACCGGACGCGCGACGAGGTCGAGAAGATGCGGACCGAGCATGACGCCATCGAGCAGGCGCGCCAGCGGCTGCTGGGCGAACATGGCCTCTCCGAGGACGAGCTGAAGAAAGTCGACGCCGACATCCGGCGCATCGTCAACGAGGCCGCCGACTTCGCCACCCACGATCCGGAGCCGGATCCGTCCGAACTGTGGACCGACGTGACCTTGCCTCACGATGGCCCGCGCGCCTGAGACGAGCAGCGGCCGCCCCGGACCCCGGCGGCGGCTCCCGGCAGCCCATTTGATCGAGCCAGACACATGCCCACAGACGTATTGATGCCAGCGCTGTCCCCCACGATGGAAGAAGGCAAGCTGAGCCGTTGGCTGAAGAAGGAAGGCGACGCCGTCAAATCCGGCGACGTCATTGCTGAAATCGAAACCGACAAGGCCACCATGGAAGTGGAGGCGGTCGATGAGGGCGTGCTGGCCAGGATCCTGGTGCCGGAAGGCGCCGAAGGCGTGAAGGTCAACACCCCCATCGCCGTCATCGCCGCCGAGGGCGAGGACGCATCCGCCGCCGCGACGCCGGCAGGGACGGCTAAGGCTGAAACGACAGCCGCGAAGCCGGACGCCGGCGAGGCCGCCCGGGACGAAGCGCCACGACGCCCCGCCGCGCCGGTTCAGGCGGACATGGAACTGCCAGAAGGGGTGAAAACCGTCTCGATGACGGTGCGCGAGGCCCTGCGCGACGCCATGGCCGAGGAAATGCGGCTGAACGAAAACGTCTTCGTCATGGGCGAAGAGGTGGCGGAATATCAGGGCGCCTACAAGGTCACCCAAGGCCTGTTGCAGGAATTCGGCGCGCGGCGCGTGGTTGATACGCCGATCACCGAGCATGGCTTCGCCGGGCTCGGCGTCGGCGCCGCCTTCGCCGGCCTGCGCCCCGTGGTCGAGTTCATGACCTTCAACTTCGCCATGCAGGCGATCGACCACATCATCAATTCGGCGGCCAAGACGCTGTACATGTCCGGCGGCCAGATTTCCTGTCCGATCGTTTTCCGTGGCCCCAACGGCGCGGCGTCGCGCGTCGCCGCCCAGCACAGCCAGGACTACAGCTCCTGGTACAGCCATGTGCCCGGCCTGACGGTGATCGCGCCCTTCACGGCGGCCGACGCCAAGGGCCTGCTCAAGGCGGCGATCCGTAGCCCCAATCCGGTCGTGTTCCTCGAAAACGAGATTCTCTACGGTCAGTCGTTCCCGGTGCCGGACGTCGAGGACTGGATTGTGCCGATCGGCAAGGCGCGCATCGCCCGCCCGGGCGAGCACGTCACCATCGTCGCCTGGTCGCACGCCATGTTCCATGCGCTGGAGGCCGCCGAAACCCTCGCTGGCGACGGCATCGAGGCGGAGGTCATCGACCTGCGCACCCTGCGGCCGCTCGACGCCGAAACCATCGTGGAATCGGTGCGCAAGACCGGCCGCTGCGTCGTGGTGGAGGAGGGCTGGCCCCAGGCCGGCATGGGCGCGGAAATTTCCGCCCGCATCATGGAGGAGGCGTTCGACTACCTTGACGCGCCGGTGACGCGGGTGTCGGGCAAGGACGTGCCGATGCCCTACGCCGCCAATCTGGAAAAGCTCGCCCTGCCGTCCGCCGCCGAGGTCGTCGAAGCGGCCCGCGCCGTCTGCTATCGCTGAGGAGGCCTGCGCATGCCGATCAATGTGCTGATGCCCGCGCTCTCGCCGACGATGGAAAAAGGCAAGCTGGGCCGATGGCTGAAGAAGGAAGGCGACGCCGTGAAATCCGGCGACGTCATCGCCGAGATCGAGACCGACAAGGCCACCATGGAAGTGGAGGCGGTTGACGAGGGCGTGCTGGCGAAAATTCTCGTGGCTGAAGGCACGGAAGACGTGCCGGTGAACGACGTTATCGCCATTATCGCGGAAGAGGGCGAGGACGTGGCCGCCGCCGGCGCGGCAAAGCCAAAAGCGGCGGCCCAGGAGAAGCCGGCCGCAGCCGCCCCGGCGCCGGTGACGGAGCGCAAACCCGCCGCTGCGCCCGCCATGGCGAAACAGGCCTCGCAGCCGCCCGCGCAAATCAACTCTCCCGAAGGCAAGCGTGTTTTCGCCTCGCCGCTGGCCCGCCGCATCGCGAAGGAAGCGGGCCTCGATCTCGCGGGCCTGACAGGTTCTGGTCCGCGTGGCCGCATCGTTGAACGCGACGTCCTGGAGGCAAGGAAATCTGGCGGCGCCCGCCCAGCGGCGGCGATGTCGGCGGCTGGGGCGCCGGCGCTGGCCAGCGGTTCCGACGGGGCGGCGGTCCGCGCCATGTTTGCCCCCGGCAGCTTCGAGGAAATTCCCCTCGACGGCATGCGCAAGACCATCGCCCGGCGGCTGGTCGAGTCCAAGCAGACCGTGCCGCACTTCTACCTGACGGTGGATTGCGAGATCGACGCGCTGCTGGCCCTGCGCACTGATATCAACGGCGCGGCTCCGAATGGCGAGGACGGCAAGCCGGCCTGGAAGGTCTCGGTCAACGATCTGGTGGTGAAGGCCTTCGCCGCCGCACTGCGTCGCACGCCGGACGCCAATGTCTCGTTCGCCGGCGACGCGATCCTGCGACACAAGGCGGTGGACGTGGGCGTGGCGGTCTCCATCCCGGGCGGGCTGTTGACGCCGGTGATCCGCAACGCCGACGCGAAGAGCATTTCCGTGATTTCACAGGAGGTGCGCGATCTGGCGGCGCGGGCGCAGAACCGTCGCCTGAAGCCTGAGGAATACACCGGCGGCGCCGCTGCGGTGTCAAACCTCGGCATGTATGGCGTGCGCGAGTTCGCCGCCGTCATCAACCCGCCGCACGCCACCATTCTGGCGGTGGGCGAGGGGCAGCAGCGTGTGATTGTCCGCGACGGCCAGCCAGCCGTGGCCACCATGATGACGGTGACGCTGTCGGTGGATCACCGCGCCGTCGACGGCGTGCTGGGCGCGCAGCTGTTGCAGGCGTTTCGGGCGCTGATCGAAAGGCCGGCGGCCATTCTGGCGTAAAGCATGAACGCAGAAGCCTGCGCGCTTCCCCTGCGCCGGCTTTTCATGAAACGAACCGTGGCCAGTGCTGGTTCTGGAGTCCCTGCATGTCGCGCATTGTTGTCGCTGGCGTTGTCCTTCTTGGCCTTGCAGCCTGCGCCGCGCCGCAAAGGCGGGCGTCGCCGATGCTCAATGACGCGCGATTGTCGGCAATGTCCGAGCGTGCGCAGGAGCGTCAGAAAACAGACCCTGCCGGTCCCGCCATGCGCCGCATGCTCAGCAATCGAACCCGCGTGACCATGGGCGGTGGCCACGGCGTGCAAGTCTCTTACGCGACGCCGGATGGCCGGATTTATCTCTGGTATCCGGGCAATCGCGAGGTTTTGGCCGGCCGCTGGCGCATTGTGGAGAGCAACGCGGTCGTGCGTACGCGGACCAGCGCCTACGAATTTCCACAAACCAGGGTGTGTTTCGATTACGGCATGAACTCATACAACCCCGTCACTCGCAAAAGTGGCGAAGAATGCATGCATGCGGCGATCATGAAAATGTTCGCCGGGCAGTCTGTCGCCGGCGACCGCTTTGGCCTGTCTCGCCGCAAGGCGGTTCCCCATGTTCTCAAGCCCACGGACAGGATTGACCTGGGCGCCGGCTCTGCTGGAGGTCGTTAAATGTCTGCCTCGTACGACATCATCGTCATCGGCTCCGGCCCCGGCGGTTACGTCACGGCGATCCGGGCGGCGCAGCTGGGCTTCCGCACCGCCATTGTTGAGCGCGAGCATCTGGGCGGCATCTGCCTGAACTGGGGCTGTATCCCCACCAAGGCGTTGCTGCGCTCGGCCGAAATTCACCATTATATGGAACGGGCCGAGGACTATGGCCTGAGCGCCGGCAAGCCTGGTTTCGATATGGGCAAGATCGTCGCGCGTTCGCGCGGCGTCTCGCGCCAGCTCAACGCCGGCGTCGGCTTCCTGCTGAAGAAGAACAAGGTCGACGTCATCTGGGGCGAGGCGACGGTCACGCGCGCCGCCGTCAACGGCAAGCCGGCGGCGATTACGGTCAAACCTTCGCAGAAGAAAGCCATGCAGCCGCAGCCGCCGGAACCGAAAGGCGTGTCCGGCCCCGGCGACTATGAGGCGAAGCACATCATCCTCGCCACCGGCGCCCGCCCACGGGTGCTGCCGGGCCAGGAACCGGACGGCAAACTGGTCTGGACCTATTTCGAGGCCATGGTGCCGCCGGAACTGCCGATATCACTGCTGGTCATCGGCTCCGGCGCCATCGGCATCGAATTCGCCTCGTTCTATCGCGCTTTCGGAACCGAAGTGACCGTCGTCGAGGTGTTGCCGCAGATCCTGCCGGTGGAAGACGCCGAGATCGCCGCGCTGGCGCGCAAGCGGCTGGAAAAGCGCGGCGTGAAATTCCTTACCGGGGCGAAGGTCACCGGCCTTGATCGCAAAAAGGACAGCGTCGTCGCCACCATCGACGATGGCAGGGCGCAGCAGAAGATCGAGGTTTCCCGCGTGCTCGCCGCCGTCGGCGTTGTTGGCAATATCGAGAATCTGGGCCTGGAAAAGCTGGGCGTGAAGACCGAACGGGGCTGCGTTGTCACTGACGGCCTTGGCCGCACCAACGCGCCGGGCCTCTACGCCATCGGCGATGTCGCCGGCCCGCCGATGCTGGCGCACAAGGCCGAGCATGAGGGCGTGCTGTGCGTGGAAGCCATCAAGGGCCTGCCCGTTCACGCCATGGAAAAAACCCGGATTCCGGGCTGCACCTATTGCGATCCGCAGGTGGCGTCCGTTGGCCTCACCGAAGCAAAGGCAAAGGAAGCCGGCTATGATATTCGCGTCGGCCGCTTCCCGTTCATCGGCAACGGCAAGGCCATCGCTCTCGGCGAGCCAGAGGGGCTGGTCAAAACCATCTTCGAGAAATCCACCGGCAAGCTGCTGGGCGCGCATATGGTCGGCGCCGAGGTGACCGAGCTGATTCACAGCTTCGTCGTCGCCATGAACCTGGAGACGACGGAGGAGGACCTGATCGCCTCGGTGTTCCCGCATCCGACCTTGTCCGAAACCATCCACGAGAGCGTGCTCGACGCCTGGGGGCGTGCGATCCACATCTGACCGGCTGGCCGGAAACCAGGATGGCCGCAAGCTGTGGCCTGAGGGACGCGAACCGTTCAAATCTCGCGCGAAACCGGGTTTGCGGCTTGAACGCCGGTCGTGTCAGGGCTCTGTTTGAGAATGTCCGCCAATCGGACGATTCCGCCAGAGGTTTGCGTGGATCACGCCCGGAAACGAACAGGCCGAACAGGAGAGCAGCATGGAAACACAGGTCTATGGCGCCCTCGGGCAACCAGGCGTTGGCTTCATCATGGCGATTGTTGTCGGCGCGCTCGCCGGCTGGATCGCAGAGAAGGTCACCAACGCCGACATGGGGTTCTTCTCGAACATCCTGATGGGCATTATCGGCGGCGTGGTCGGCAATTTCCTTGCCCGCCAGCTTGGCATGATGGTCTACGGCTTCTGGGCCAATCTCGTATCCGCCATCGTCGGCGCGGTGATCATCATCTGGGCCTACCGCGCCATTCGCGGGCGATCGTAAGCAAAAGCCTGGCCGGGTCCTGCTGGCCGGGCGGCGAACGGTTGAAAAGCCCTGCCGTCAGGACCAGATGAGATCATCCGCGCATGGAGCGCGGTCTACCGGGTGAAGCCATATCGTTCATATGGGAACCGATAAGGCTTCTGGCTGGCGCGTGCGCCGGCAGCCGGCGCGGGGTTGCCAGTCACGGCAAGGGAAACGTCCGTAATCGTTGGCGATTTTCGCTCCAGGTGCTAAACCGGCGAAAGCGCCAGCCAGATCCGTCGCCCCCCATGCGGGGGCGTGTATCGGTATGAAGTCGCCCCCCATGCGGGAGCGCGGAGCCCGTTTATGGCCGTTGTACTCGATCTCCTGAACAGGGACCCTCGCCCGAAGGCAGACGCCGATGCCCCAGCGGCGCCGCGGCACCCGGAAAAGGCGCACCGCCCGGACCAGCCGGTGCAGCAACGCAAACCGGAGTGGCTCCGCGTCAAGGCGCCCGGTTCCGCCGCCTGGGCGGCGACCAACCGCATCGTCCGCGACAAACGTCTGGTCACCGTCTGCGAAGAGGCCGGATGCCCCAATATCGGCGAATGCTGGGAGAAGAAGCACGCCACCTTCATGATCATGGGCGACACCTGCACCCGCGCGTGCGCTTTCTGCAACGTGAAGACCGGCATGCCGCAGCCGCTGGACCTGGATGAGCCGGCCCGCGTCGCCGACGCCGTCGCCAGCCTTGGCCTGTCGCACGTGGTCATCACATCGGTGGACCGCGACGACCTGAAGGACGGCGGCGCCCTGCATTTCGCCAACGTCATTCATGCCATCCGCGCCGCCGCGCCCGGGACGACCATTGAAATCCTCACCCCCGATTTCCTGCGCAAGCCGGGAGCGCTGGAGGTGGTGGTCGCGGCGAAGCCAGACGTGTTCAACCACAATCTGGAAACCGTGCCGTCGAAATATCTGAAGGTGCGGCCTGGCGCGCGCTACTTCCATTCCCTGCGGCTGTTGCAGCAGGTGAAGGAGCTTGATCCGGCGATCTTCACCAAATCCGGCATCATGGTTGGCCTTGGCGAGGAGCGGAACGAGGTTCTCCAGCTCATGGACGACCTGCGGAGCGCCGAGGTCGATTTCATTACCATTGGCCAGTATCTGCAGCCGACGCGCAAGCATCATCCCGTGATCCGCTTTGTCACGCCGGATGAGTTCCGCGCCTATGAGACCACCGCGCGAGCCAAGGGCTTTCTCATGGTCGCATCCACGCCGCTGACCCGCTCGTCACACCATGCCGGCGAGGATTTCGAACGCCTGAAGGCGGCGCGAGCCGGGCAGGCGACGCGTTAGCGGTCTGTTTCCGGCACCCACGTCTCTCGACACAGGGCGTTGGGCCGCATGTCGAGAACAAAAAGGCCACGGGCAACCTGTTGATTTTGTAGTTTAATTCTCCCCGTCAGAGCATTTTCTGGAAAAGTTGAGCCCACTTATCGTGAAGACAATGCGTCATGAAAGAGATGGCGCATTTCAGGCGAACTGGTTTTCACCGAAATGCTCCGGCCCGCCAGGATTTAGCGACTCGCCAGCATTTCTGGAAACGGCTTTGGGAGCGCTGGCGATGGGGCGAGATTCCCGGCGGGCGGCGGGTTTCCACTTTCCGGCTCGATGGCTTATGTCTGCGCCACCCCAATCCACACGATCCTGGACCCCTGCCGGATGCCATCCTTCACCACCACGCGCACCGTAGGCTACACGCCGGAGCAGATGTTCGCCCTTGTCGCCGACGTGGAGCGTTATCCCGAGTTCCTGCCGCTGTGCACCGGACTGCGGGTTTTGCGGCGGGAGACCGATGACGAGGGGCGCGAGGTGCTCGTCGCCCGCATGAGCGTCGGTTACAAGAATATCGCCGAGGACTTCGCCACCCGCGTTGCCCTCGACCCCGCGCGCAGCCGGATTGTCGTTGAATATGTCGATGGCCCCTTCAGCCACCTGACCAACCGCTGGACCTTCGCGCCAAGCGGCTCAGGCTGCGAAGTGCAGTTCTTCATCACCTATGAGTTCCGCAGCCGCCTGCTGGCCGGCCTGATGGGCAAGATGTTCGAGCGGGCGTTCCAGAAGTTCACCGAAGCCTTCGAGGAACGCGCCCGGACCATCTACGGTCCCGAACCCGCCATCCAGTCCTGATCTGGCGCAGGTGCGGTGAAACCCGGCTCATCAAACCTGCCCCGGTTGTTTGATGCGATGGATTTCCCGCAAAAGCCGGTCCCACGTTTCTCAAGAATGCTCCCGCGGCGTGGACGCCAGTTCGCGTCAGGAAGACCCGCCACGCCAAAAAGACCGGCCGAGGGTCCGACCCGGCATGAACGGGCTTGGCTAACGCTCACGGCGCCCCGCAACCGGCGCCGCTTGTGATCGAAGCGGCTTCGGGTCATGCTGGCTCTGCCTGAAAAGGAGAGGCCGGGACGGTTGGCCCGGCTCCCGCATACTGCCGGCGCCCGGATCATGAGTCCGGCGAACCGTCACTGCGTGTCCTGACATTGTCGCCGCTTCCGTCTATCTGCGGGATGACCGGATCCGACGCGCATGTCCCCTGGCTTCAACGCGTATCCCTTGTGAGGCCGCGAACAGGAGCTTGTCGACATGCAACAGATATCCGTCATCACCCTTGGCGTCGCTGATCCTGAGCGGGCGCTGCGGTTCTACGCGGACGGCTTTGGCTGGACGCCGGTTTTCCAGAACCACGAGATCATCTTTTTCCAGATGAATGGCCTGATGCTGGGCCTGTTCCAGCGGGCCGCGCTCGACGCGGACATGGGGCGCGTCAACGATGGCGGAGCCGCCGCGATTGCGCTCGCCCACAATGTTCTCACCCGGGAGGAGGTGGCGCCGCTGATGCAACGCCTGAGCGCCGCCGGCGGCGTGACGCTACGCGCGCCTGACGCGCCGCCACACGGAGGCTATCGCGGCTATGTGGCCGATCCGGATGGCCATGCCTGGGAAATCGCCTGGAACCCGGCCTGGCCAATCGACGCCGAAGGCCGCGTGCGCTTCGGGCTGTAGCCGGGCCATTGATCAGGGACAGGGACAGCGACAGAAACAGATGCGGGGGCGGGACGTTTCCCCCGCGTCTCTGGCGCGAAGCGCGTGAATGACCAAACCGCTTCTCCCTGACATCACGGAGCCTGACGCCATATCGCGATAATTCGCCTTTATTGGCAACGACATTCCCGCGCATTTACCATCCCTGTTTACCAGGGTTCGATGAGAACAAAACAAAAACACTCAACCTGCTTGTCGACAGAACAAACATGGAACATTCTCTATTTATGCACAGAAGGAGGTTCCCATGTTCACACTCATTCTTCGCAGCGCCGCCGAGCTCGTCGCCCTCTGCGTCTTCGTCAGCATGATCGGCATCTGGGCTGGCATTGCCGCCGGCGTCTGAGCTGCGGGCCTCATCCGCCCCCGCGCATCCCTCAACCCGGCGTGATCGACGCGCGGACGCCATGGTGAGGGATGACTTCAGCGAGGAAGGACTTTGGCGCGGACTTCGGCGCAGGAGGACTTCAGCGAGGGAGGACTTCAGGCTTCGGCGGCAAAGCGCTGGCGTTTCCCCTGAGGGCGAAAGCGGCGTCGCACTGGACCCGATTAACGCCACAACATCTGACTGACGCACCTTCCGGACGCGAACCGGAGTAGAGCTTGCCGGAACGCGCTCCACCGGCTCCGGGGCTTGGCCGGAATCGCACGGACGGTTATTCCTTGCTGGCGGCTGCGCGGATCATTCTGATCGCCGGAACCGCGTTGGCCAGCAGGAGACTGATCCATGTCATCGATCCTTCGCGAGGTCGGATTCGTGCACCTGCACGTGCATTCGTCCTACTCCCTGCTGGAAGGAGCGATGCGCATTCCCACGCTGGAAAAACTGGCGAAGGAAGACCGCCAGCCGGCCATGGCGCTCACGGACACCAACAATCTGTTCGGCGCGCTGGAGTTCTCCGAAAAATTTTCCGGCTCCGGCATCCAGCCCATCGCCGGTCTGCAACTCACCGTGGCTCTGGAAGAGGACGATCCCAATGCGCGGCCGTCGCTGGAGCGGCGACTGCCATCGATCGTGCTGCTGGCGGCCACCGAAGAGGGCTATCGCAACCTGCTGCAGCTCAGCAGCCGCGCCTGGCTGGACGCCCAGCCGGGCGAGCCTGTCCATGTGAGGCTGCCGTTTCTCACCGACCACGCCGCCGGGCTGATCGCACTCACTGGCGGCCCCAATGGCCCCGTCGATATGGCCCTGGCCAGTGGCCGGGCCGATATCGCGGCGCGCCGCCTTGGACAGCTCGCCGCCATTTTCGACCGCCGGCTCTATCTGGAATTGCAGCGCCATGGCGTCGACAACGAGCGGAGCGTCGAGCGGGAGCTGATCCGGCTGGCGTTTGATCGCGGCCTGCCGCTGGCGGCCGCCAACGAACCGTACTTTTCTTCAGGCAGCGACTACGAGGCGCACGACGCCTTGCTGGCCATCGCGGAAGGCCGGCTGGTGTCTGACGACCGCCGTCGCCGCCTGACTGAACGGCACCATTTCGCCACCCGCGCCGAAATGCAGGCGCTTTTCGCCGACATCCCGGAGGCGCTGACCGCGACGGTCGAGATCGCCATGCGCTGTTCGGTGCGCGCCCGTACCGCCAGCCCGATGTTGCCGCGATTCAGCCTGGAGATGGACGAAGCCGAGGACCTGCGCCAGCGCGCCGTCAACGGCCTCAAGCTCCGCCTCGACGGCCATGGTCCGGCGGAAGGTCTGACGCTCGCCGACTACGACAGGCGGCTGGAATATGAGCTCTCGATCATCGAGCGCATGAAGTTTCCCGGCTACTTCCTCATCGTGTCGGACTTCATCCAGTGGGCCAAGGCGCAGAATATTCCGGTGGGGCCGGGGCGCGGCTCAGGCGCGGGCTCGCTGGTCGCCTACGCGCTGACCATCACCGACCTCGATCCGCTGCGCTTCCAGTTGCTGTTCGAGCGCTTCCTCAATCCTGAGCGCGTGTCGATGCCGGACTTCGACATCGACTTCTGTCAGGACCGGCGCGATGAAGTGATCTCCTACGTACAGCGCCGCTATGGCGAGGAGCGGGTCGCCCAGATCATCACCTTCGGCACCCTTCAGGCGCGCGGCGTGATGCGCGACGTCGGCCGCGTGTTCGAGATGCCCTATGGTCAGGTGGATCGCCTGACCAAACTGGTGCCGCAGAACCCGGCCAATCCGGTGACGCTGGCCCAGGCCATCGCCGACGAGCCGCGTCTGTCGGAAGCCGCCCAGGAAGATCCGGTGGTCGGCCAGATGCTGACCGTGGCGCAGAAGCTGGAGGGCCTGCACCGCCACGCCTCAACGCACGCCGCCGGCATCGTCATCGGCGACCGCCCGCTGGAGCAGCTGGTTCCGCTCTACAAGGATCCAAAATCCGGCATGCGCGTCACCCAGTTCAATATGAAATGGGTGGAGCAGGCCGGTCTTGTGAAGTTCGACTTCCTTGGCCTCAAGACGCTCACGGTGCTGCGCACCGCGGTCAATCTGCTGGCGCAACGCGGCGTCGAGGTGGATCTGTCGACCATCCCGCTGGACGACCGCAAGACCTACGAGCTTCTCGGGCGGGGCGAAACAGTCGGCGTGTTCCAGGTGGAATCGGTCGGGATGCGCAAGGCGCTGGTGGACATGCGCGCCGACCGGCTCGAGGACCTGATCGCTCTCGTCGCCCTGTACCGACCGGGCCCGATGGCCAACATCCCGGTGTATTGCGAGCGCAAACACGGCAAGGGCGAACCGGAGGAGCAGTGGTATCTGCACCCCAAACTGGCGCCAATCCTGCGCGAGACCTTCGGCATCATCGTCTATCAGGAGCAGGTGATGCAGGTGGCGCAGGAGCTGTCCGGCTACTCGCTGGGCGAAGCCGACCTGCTGCGCCGCGCCATGGGCAAGAAGATCAAGGCGGAGATGGACTCCCAGCGCGTCCGCTTCGTAGACGGCGCTGAAGAGGCGGACATCCCAAAGGCGCTGGCGGACGAGATTTTCGACCTGCTGGCCCGCTTCGCCGACTACGGCT
The DNA here is from genome assembly GCF_014656355.1 of Camelimonas fluminis. Lineage (GTDB taxonomy): Bacteria > Pseudomonadota > Alphaproteobacteria > Rhizobiales > Beijerinckiaceae > Camelimonas > Camelimonas fluminis. The sequence continues at coordinate 50,291 of NZ_BNCG01000002.1, read as the reverse complement.
TCAACAAGAGCCATGCGGCGGCCTATGCGCTGGTCGCCTACCAGACGGCCTATCTGAAGGCCAATTACCCGGTGGAGTTCCTCGCGGCGCTCATGGCGCTCGACATGGACAACACCGACAAGCTGTCGGAATTCCGCCGCGACGCCGAGCGACTGGGCGCGAAGGTGGAGCCGCCGTCCATCAACCGCTCGGGCGTCACCTTTGAGGTGGAGCATCGCGACGACGCCAGCATCATCCGCTACGCCCTGGCGGCGGTGAAGGGCGTTGGCGTCCAGGCGGTGGAGGCCATTGTCGCGTCCCGTGGCGACCGGCCATTCCGCGATATGGCCGACTTCGCCTCGCGGCTACAGCCGCGCCTCGTCAACAAGCGCACCATCGAGGCGCTGATCGCCGCTGGCGCGTTCGACGAACTGGAGAAGGACCGGGCTCGCGCCACCGCCGCCATCGAAGCGATGATCGCCATGGCCAACCGCACGCAGGAGGCGGCGGCGATCGGCCAGAATGATTTCTTCGGCGGGGCCGGATCGACGCCTGAGCCGCTGCGCATTCCGGATTACGAACCGTGGCTGCCAGCCTTCCGCCTGCAAAAAGAATATGACGCCATAGGCTTCTTCCTGACGGGTCATCCACTGGATGAATATGGGGCCTTGCTGGAAAAGCTGCGCGTGCAACGCTGGACCCAGTTCGTCCGCTCGGTGAAGGCCGGCAGCGGCGTTGGCCGCGTCGCCGCCACGGTGCTCGACCGGCAGGAGCGCCGCACCAAGAGCGGCTCCAAGATGGGCATCATCAATTTCTCCGACCAGTCGGGGCAGTTCGAGGCCATTATCTTCAGCGAAGGCCTGAGCCATTTCCGCGATCTGCTGGAGCCAGGTCGGCCGCTGGTGCTGATCCTGCAGGCGTCGCTCGAAGGCGAAGAGGTGCGCGCCCGCATCCAGAGCGTCGAGCCGCTCGACGCCGCCGTCGCCAAACACCAGAAAGGCCTGCGCATCTTCCTGCGCGATGAGCGGCCCGTCGCCAGCATCGCCCAGCGCCTGCGCGAGCGCGGCGAGAGCGAGGTTTCGCTGATCCTGATGCTTGAGGATTCGGGGCGCGAGGTCGAGGTGAAGCTGAAGGGCCGCTACCTGGCTTCGCCCCAGGTCGCCAGCGCCCTGCGCGCCATCTCGGGCGTTGTCGACGTACAGATGATGAGCTGATGTTAGCAAATGAGATTTATAAATATCTATAATTATCTGATTTAATTAAATTTTAAAGCGATTAGACCGCTGTATCCGCCTACAGAAAACCTGCGCTTTCCATGCGTCGCGCCTGACCGGCTGGCAAAGACGCGGATACCCGCGACACGCGCGGGCACGACATTGGAGAGCGTCCGGACATGCTGGAAGCTGGTCGACGCCATACTGGGATCGCAACTGCCTGACGCTCCCAGGATGGCGTCGCCCGCGTGCAGCGCGATCCGGTCTGCCGTTTGCATGCCGCCGGTCTGACGCCTTTTTGCGCGACGCCAACGTTGTTTCGTTTTGACAGAAAACTTATTTAATCATTTGATATCAAATAATTATTTCAACATTACCTGCCGCCATGGCGGCGGCATGTCTGAAATCCATGTCCGCCGGGCCGGCCCATCCGCTTGCCTTGCGGCGCGCAGCGTAGAAGATGGGGCCACTTTTCGTTTGCCGCCTGATCTGGCTTTCCTGGCTCCGGCGGCGTTTCGCCCATCTTCAGCAACGGTGAAGCATGATCCGCACAGCGCTTTACACGGGATCGTTCGATCCGGTCACCAACGGCCACATTGACGTCATCCGCGCGACCTGCGCCATGGTCGACCGCCTGGTCGTCGCCATTGGCGTTCACCCGGGCAAGACGCCGCTGTTCACCGTGGCCGAGCGCGAGCAGATGCTGCAGGAGGAGTGCGGCGCCATCGCCGCCCGCTTCAACACCCGGCTGGACGTGGTGACCTTTGGCGGCCTCGCTGTGGACGCCGCCCGCGAGGTCAAGGCCAACATCATCATTCGCGGCCTCCGCGATGGGTCCGACCTCGACTATGAGATGCAGATGGCCGGCATGAATGGAGCCATGGCGCCTGAGGTGCAAACGGTGTTCCTGCCCGCATCGCCGGCCGTGCGCCCGATTACCGCCACGCTGGTTCGCCAGATTGCGGCGATGGGCGGCAATGTGGGTCTTTTCGTTCCGGAAGGCGTGGCGAAGCGCCTTGCGGAAAAGCGGGCCGCTCGCGGCTGAACGACAACCGGTTTCTGGCGCTGGCCGGCCCGGCGCTGCATGAGGAGCACCTCGCGTGAAGCACACAATCGCACTGGCGCTGGCCGCCTCCCTTTCGTTTGGCCTGTTCGCGGCGCCTGCTTTCGCCCAGGGCGGCAAGGACGCGGGCAAGGATGGGGCGAAGGACGCCCACACCGTGCTGCTCGACACCAAGGATGGTCGCGTCACCATCAAGCTGCGGGCTGATCTTGCGCCGAAGCACGCTGAGCAGATTGAAGCGCTGACCAAACGCGGCTTCTATAACGGCATCGTCTTTCATCGGGTGATCGACGGCTTCATGGCCCAGACGGGCGATCCCACCGGCACCGGCGCCGGCGGCTCCGATCTGCCGAACCTGCCGGCGGAATTTACGGACAAGGCGCATTTTGTCCGTGGAACCGTTGGCATGGCCCGCGCATCGTCGCCGGATTCCGCCAATTCCCAGTTCTTCATCATGTTCGACAAGGCGCCTTCGCTGGATGGCAAGTACACCATCGTCGGCGAGGTCACCTCGGGCATGGACGTGGTCGACAAGATCAAGAAGGGCGACAAGGCCCGCAACGGCCTTGTCGAGAACCCGGACAAGATCGTGAAGATGCAGATGGCGCCGGCGGCGAAATAATCCTGCCCTGACATGAATCCACCCGGTTGCCCCTGAGGGAACGCCGCCGCTCTGGCGCGGTTTCCCTCACGCGGCCAGATCCGGGCACTCGACATCAGCCGGGCGCGCCGTTAACAGGCGCAGCAGGCCAACAAGGCGGCCCCAAACGGCAAGCCTCACGAGGAACGAGACCATGAGCGACAAGGACAACACCCTGACCCTCGAGACGACCAAGGGCCGCGTGGTTATCGCCCTGCGTCCGGATCTGGCTCCCCTGCACGTGGAGCGCATCAAGACGCTGGCCGGACAGGGTTTTTATGACAATGTCGCGTTCCACCGCGTCATTGAAGGCTTCATGGCGCAGACCGGCTGCCCGCATGGCACCGGCACCGGCGGCTCCAGCCTGCCGGACCTGAAGGCCGAATTCAGCAATGAGAAGCACGTTCGCGGCACCTGCTCCATGGCCCGCACCGCCAATCCCAATTCGGCCAATTCGCAGTTCTTCATCTGCTTCACCGATGCGCCGTGGCTCGATCGCCAGTACTCTGTCTGGGGTCAGGTGACCGAAGGCATGGACGTCGTCGACCAGATCAAGCGCGGCGAGCCGGTGGCCAACCCGGATCGCATCGTCAGCGCCCGCGTCGGCGCCTGATCGCGGCGCTGTCGCGCCCGCGATGCTCTGTCGGGATGGACGCGGCGACGCGCCCGTCCCGTTGTGTTTGGGGTTTAAAATCAGCACTTCCGAAAGCCGCTTCGCGTGAAAGTTGACCTGTTCGATTTCGAGCTTCCCGAAAGCGCCATCGCCGTGCGACCGGCTGAACCGCGCGATGCGGCGCGGCTGCTGCGGGTGGTTCCATCGAAAGACGGGGCCAGCCCGGAGTTGAGCGACTGGCAGGCGCGCGACCTGCCAAACCTGCTGCGGCCTGGCGATTTGCTGGTGCTGAACGACACCAGGGTCATTCCGGCGCGACTCACAGGCCTGCGCCTGCGCGGCGACAACGCCTCACGCATCGAGGCGACCCTGCACATGCGCGAGGCGCCGGACGCCTGGCGCGCCTTCGCCCGGCCAGCCAAGCGGCTGGCGGTGGGCGACCTGATCCGCTTCGGCGCCCACGCCGCGTCAACCGACGCCGACCACGGCGCCGCCTGCGCCCTCGGCCAGTTGGAGGCGCGGGTGGAGGAAAAGGGCGAGGGCGGCGAAGTGCTGCTGCGGTTTTCGCTCTCCGGCGCCTATCTGGATGAAGCGCTGGAACTGGTCGGCGTCATGCCGTTGCCGCCCTACATCGCCAGCAAGCGCCCGGAAGACGCCCGCGACCGTTCGGACTACCAGACGGTCTACGCCCGTGAGGACGGCGCCGTGGCGGCGCCGACCGCGGGTCTGCATATGACGCCGCGCCTGTTCGACGATCTGAAGGCGGCCGGCGTCGACCATGTCTTCGTCACCCTGCATGTCGGGGCCGGAACTTTCCTGCCGGTGAAGGCGGACGACACCGACGACCACCGCATGCACGCCGAACGGGGCGTCATCACCGCCGAAACGGCGGCGCGCATCGCCGCGACCCGCGCCGCTGGCGGCCGCATCGTCGCTGTCGGCACCACATCGCTGCGTCTGCTGGAAAGCGCCGCGGCTGCGGACCCGGATGGGGTGGTGCGGGCGTGGAGCGGCGCCACAGACATCTTCATCACGCCCGGCTTCCGGTTTCGGGCCGTCGATGTGCTGATGACCAATTTCCATCTGCCGCGCTCGACCCTGTTCATGCTGGTCAGCGCCTTCAGCGGTCTCCCGGCCATGCGCGCCGCCTATGCCCACGCCATCGCCGCCGGCTACCGCTTTTACTCATACGGCGACGCCAGCCTGCTGTTCAGGGCAGATTCCGGCGAAACCGCCCCATCGCTCTGATTTGACACATTTTTCCAGCGGCGGGGTTCGCCCATGGCCGCGCTGGAACGGAAGTTCAGGAAGAGGTCGCCTTGACCACCCAGCCCAATCTGACCAGCCCCGCGATCGGGGCGGTCCCGCCCGCTTTCGCGTTCGCCACCTCCGCCATTGACGGGCGGGCGCGCACTGGCCTCATCACCACCGCCCATGGCCAGATCCGCACGCCAGCCTTCATGCCCGTGGGCACGGCCGCGACGGTGAAGGCGATGTATCCGGCGCAGGTGAAACAGCTGGGCGCCGATGTGGTGCTGGGCAACACCTATCATCTGATGCTGCGGCCTGGGGCCGAGCGGGTGGCGCGCCTCGGGGGACTGCACCAGTTCATGAACTGGCCGCACCCGATCCTGACCGATTCCGGCGGCTTCCAGGTGATGTCGCTGTCGAAGCTGCGCAAGATCACCGAGAAGGGCGTCACCTTCCAGTCACACATTGACGGCGCCAGATACGAACTGACGCCCGAGCGCTCCATTGAAATCCAGGGCCTGCTCGGCGCCGATATCCAGATGCAACTGGACGAATGCGTGCGCATGCCATGCTCGCGTGAGGAAGCCGATCGCGCCATGCAGTTGAGCCTGCGCTGGGCCGAACGCTCGAAAGCGGCTTTTGGCGCGCTGCCTGGCCAGGGGTTGTTTGGCATCGTTCAGGGCGCCGATGTCCCGGAGCTGCGGATTGAAAGCGCCCGCAAGCTGATCGACATCGGCTTTCACGGCTACGCCGTCGGCGGCCTGGCGGTGGGCGAGCCGCAGGACGTGATGCTGGCCATGCTGGACGTGGTGACGCCAATCCTGCCCGCTGACCGGCCGCGCTATCTGATGGGCGTCGGCACGCCTGACGATCTGGTGGAATCCGTGCGGCGCGGCGTCGACATGTTCGACTGCGTGATGCCGACCCGCGCCGGTCGCCATGGTCTGGCCTACACGCGCCACGGCAAGGTCAATCTGAAGAACGCCCGTCATGCGGAGGACACGCGCCCGCTGGACGAAGCCTCGCCCTGCGAGGCCTCCAATGCCTGGAGCCGCGCCTATCTGCATCATCTCGTCAAGTCGGGCGAAATCCTCGGCATGATGCTGCTGACGTGGAACAATCTGGCCTATTACCAGGAACTGATGGCCGGCATGCGCGCCGCCATCGCCGCCGGCCGCCTGGACGATTTTATCGCCGGGACAAAGGACGGCTGGGAGCGGGGCGAAGCGGCGGCCTGACGACTGTCGGGCGGCGTTTGGCGCGGGCGTCGCGCCAGGGCTCTGCTCCTGTCAGCTTTTGCCCGGCGCCAGCACCCGCCCGAAATCCGGGTCGCCCACCGGCGCGCGCCGTAGCCCGGCGACAATGGCGTCGGTCAGCCTGGCCGCGACGGGCATCCGGTAGTGCAGATTGTCCCAGTAATTATCGTCGCGCGCGGTGACGGCGTTGGGAAAGCGGAAATCCAGCACTGTCGCCCCGTAACGGGCGCCCAGCTCCGCGAAGGTCCTCTTGCAGGCGGCCTGCCGCGCCGCTTCCTCGCTGCCTGGACGGGGTTGCGCCGCGATATGGGTCGGCGGGAACACCAGCGCCACGCGGGCCCCTGCCGGCACCGCGCGCAACAGCGTTTCCATCCAGCGGGCGGCCGGAAAGCGCCAGTTCGCCGTGACGGTCGCCGCCGGCTGCGCCGGTGGCTCGACCGGGCTCACATCCGGCTTTCCAGCCCAGATATGCGTGCGCGCCCGCGCCAGGTCGTAGAGATTTTCCGGCGGGGTGAAGACCTCATAACCGTCGAAGCGGATGCGATCCTTCGCCAGGCCAAGCCGGTTGGCGGCTACCCGGGTCGCGATTTCCAGACTCTGGAAATCGAACATGCGCAGGAAATCGAACGTCCTGTCGTCGTCGTACAGCCATGGCGGGAAGCTGCGGAAAGTCAGGCGCTTCCTGTCGCTGTCCGCGTCGGCGTCGCACCAGTTGGCGTCAAGGCCAAAAACCAGCGTGCGGGCTTTTGGCGTCTGGCGCAGGAACAGGGCCGCTAGCTGCGTCTGCTCCCATGGCGTGGCGGCGTTCATGGCCAGATTGGCGAACTTGCCCCCAAGGCCGGCGTCAAGCCGGGTCGGGTCGAGCAACCGCACCGTGGACGTACCGAATACAGCCGAGTCGAACTGGCCGCTACGCGCCACCTGCGGATACATGTAGCGCTGGTTGACGTCCATGATCGGCGCCGGAGCGTGGGACGGCGAGGCGAAAACGCCGTAAGGGTCCATGGCGACGGTGAAACCGAGCAGCGCCGTCGCCGTCGCCACCGCCGAACCGGCGAACCACAGGGAGAATTTCCGCCAGGGCGTCCGCGCTGACGCATCGCCGGTCGTGGATTGCTCCGGGAAATCAGAATGTTCCGGCTGAATGCTGTTGCTCATCTGTCCGCAGGCGCGCTTCACACATTGGATGGAGAGGGGTTGATCACCCGCGGCCGGATCGCACCGGCGATCTGCTCATGGACGGACCAGCTCCGGCATTTTCGCGCGCAACGGGCGCAACCACGCGCAACGCATCGGCAAACCGCAGCAAGGAAATCGCGGGGCAGCCGGCCGGCCGGCGCCCCACGGCCCATCAATCCTTGACGATCTTGTGGGAATAATGGCGATGCGATGCGGGACGCTTGCTGCAATCGTAGGCGTAGCCGGTGGTCACCGACCAGTCGTGACGGTCACGGCGCAGATAAAGGTCGGTGCCGCCCGCCGCGCGCACGCCCACCGCCATGCCCTGGACAGCAGCGCCAAAACCGCCAGCGGTGCTGGTGGGGGGGCTGACTTCCGCCACCTTGCGGCAATGGCGAACATCAAGAGGGTGATCCCAGACCTGGATGCCGGGGCCCGGATGCGAACAGGCGGACAATGCGACGGCGGCGCCAGCAACCGCCATAAACTTCAACATAACCCCTGCCATATGCGCGCTCCAGAAATGCTGCCGGAATGACCTTGCCTGCGTTCCGGGCCACGCCGCCGTCGGGCGTCGCAGCGTCCGTCGGCGACGCCATCGAACGGGACCTTACCAATATCGGCTGTCCAAAGAACTCAGGGCGAAGCTGTTCACGATTCCCGGACGTTTCGCAACAGTGCCTGCGCCGCGCCACAGGCGCAACCGCCCCGGCCGCCGTGACAGGCTCACTCCTGGGCCGCCAGTTCCCGCAGGCGCGGCGGCTGCGGCAATACGGTGAAGGCGACGACGCCCGTAACGCACAGGGCGGCGAGAAACAGATAGGCGGCGGTGAGCGAATCCAGCCCGGCGAGGGCGGCCCAGCCCGCGACGACCGCCGACAGCCATTGCACCACCGCAACGCCAAGGAACATCGCCATGGTGAGGGCGGAGAGGGCGCGGCCCTGCTCATCAGGCGGATAGGAATCCCGACAGTCGGAATATTGCAGCACGCCGAAGCCGCCCTCCAGCGCCAGCAGCAGACACAGAAACAGCGCCAGCATCGGCGCGCTGGCCGGGGTCATCCCCAAAGCGGCGATCAGGGCGGCGAGCAGCAGGCCCAGCGCGCGGATCATCAGCCGGCGACGGCGCGGACCCGGATCAAGGCGGCCGAAGATCGCCGGGCCGAAGATCATGGCGACGGACATCATCAGCACGACGTTGCCGGCGGCCACGAGGCTGTAGCCGAAGCGCTCCATGAACAGCGGCGCCAGCCACAGGGCGCGCACCGACATCTGCACCGCATAGATGACGCCGGCCAGCAGCAGAATCGCCGCCGCCTGCTTCTGGAACACCACCGCAGCCAGATTTTTGAACGAACTGATGATGCTTTCGCCGCGCGCAGCCGCGTTCTCCGGGTCTTTTTCCACCAGCAGCAGGCAACTGGCGACGGAGAGCGCCGAGAGGAGGCCGAGGCTGACGAAGCCGGCGCGCCAGGAGTAATGCTCCACCAGCCACGCCAGCGGCGTCGCTGTCATCAGCGTGCCGATGCTGCCGATCGACATGAGGAGCCCGGACATGGCCGAAAGCTTCTCCGGCGGCAGGTGGCGGCCGATGAACACCAGCGAGGCCAGCAGGCCGGGCGCGCAGCCAAAACCGATCAGCGCCTGTCCAACCATCAGCATGGTGAAGGAGCTGGCCGAGGCCGCCACGAGCGCGCCGACGATGGTGAGGGAAAAGAAACAGGTGAGGGTGCGGCGCGAACCATAACGATCCAGCGATACGCCCACCGCCACCTGCATCAGCGCAAAGGCCAGATGGAACAGCGCCGCGAACTCGCCGACCTGCTTCTGGCTCAGACTGAACTCGGCGGCGATCTGGCCAGCAGTCACGCCGGGGAAGGTGCGATAGGCCTGGCTCAGCAAAAAGGCCGAGGCCATGGCGCAGAGCATCAGATTGAAAGAGCGTCCCCCAGATGCGCGAACACTCATGACGCAGCCCTGTCGCCTGCCTGGATCATCGCGCCGTCCCCTCCCGGATCATTCTCATTGGCGGCAACATGTTTGGCGGGCGGCCAGGGCGCGGACAAGCCAGACAAACGTCGCCCGGCCATGCCGTCAACGCGGGGCCGGGCGCTTTTCGGCGAACGCGGAATGAACAGATCCTGCGTCAGGGATCTGGCCAGCGGTTCAGCGCGGCTCGATCACCAGGCTCTGGATGGAACGGCCAAAATAGCCGTGACGGTCGGCAAGACGGCCAATTGACAGGCCGGCGCCTTCCGGCCCGAACACGGAATGACCGTCAACCAGCACCCAGTCGCCAACCGGCGGCCGGGAGAAATTCAACGTCAGATCACTGTTGATGAACGTCCATTTGCTGAAATCGAGCGACGAGGCGACGCCGTTGCAGAAATCGCCGCCGATGGCGGCCAGCATCACCGGCGTGGTCTCGTGACCCTCGATCATCGGCCGGTCGGCGCGGAACCAGACGGCGGCCGGCCCCAGCGTCTCAAAACCGCCGCCACGCGCCAGCTTCAGCGTCATGCACTGCACGAACGGATTGTTGTCGCCAAAGCCTTCCCGGGGATCGCGACATGTTTCCGGCATGGGCGCATCGAGCGTCAGGGAGCTGTTGTCGATATAGTCGGGCAGGGTGATCGCGGCGGCGCGAATTTTCAGCACGCTGGCCCGGGCCACCTCATGGCCGCCAGCGCGCAACGAAACCCCGACCAGCTGGATCTTGCGGCCAGAGCGCAAAATGGTGGTTTCGTACTCCAGTTCGCCGAGTGGAACCGGCCGCATCAGGTCCATGGTGACGCGCGCCACATGCATGGGCTCTGGCGTCTCCACCTGGCCCGCCGCCCAGACAGCGAAGGTCGTGGGCGCGCTGCCGTGCTGCATGGTGTTGTCCCATGGACCCGCCGCATACGGCCGCGCCAGCACCCGGTTGCCCTCAACCCTGAAAACCGCTTCCATCCCAACCCCGTTATTTTTCCGGCCTGAAGCCGTTTTCGATCCACGGATCTGCAACGGCCCAGGTTTTCCTGCTTTGAGCAAATTCTGATCGACCGGACGGATTCCGTCTGACCGGAAAGCGCTCCATCTTTTTGGAACCGACGCGTTCTTTTCCCGCGTAGCGGCGTCCACTACGCGGGAAAGCGTTCTGACGCGCCGCTTCCTGGCCCCGATAGCCGCCATATATGTGACGTTGTTTTCGGGCATTGTGAACAGACCTGCAACCGGCTGGCGGGCAGGGCGCACATGCATATGCGGCTCACATGCAAATAGCCCGCCGGCTGAAAACGCCGCGAGCCAAGATTGCATCAGTCAATTCTGTAGGGGAATGTGGATCCGATGGCGCGCCCAAGGGGAGTCGAACCCCTCTCTCCAGCGTGAAAGGCTGGCGTCCTAACCGATAGACGATGGGCGCGTTCCGTCGGTGAGCGGACCTATAGAGGCCATTTCCGGCGTTCGCAAGTGGGCATTGCGCATGGGTGCGTCCAATGCTGTGGACGAATGCGCTGCAATTTGGCCATTCCGGCCTTTTAGAAGCTCATGACGCAGAGATTCATCCGGCCGCCGCAGCGGCGCAATGGGAAAATTCATTATGAAAGCCCATGAGTTAATCCATGACGTCGCGGACAGCGTGGCTGAAATGCGCGACATGCTGCGCGGCGCCCGCCGGATTGTCGGATTCACAGGCGCCGGCATATCCACCGAATGCGGCGTGCCCGATTTTCGCTCGCCTGGCAGTCCGTGGCTGAAATTCGCGCCGATCGAATACGGCGAGTTTGTCTCAAGCCCCGCGGCGCGTCAGGAGGCGTGGCGGCGCAAGTTCGCCATGGACGATATTTATGGACACGCCGCGCCGGGCCGCGGCCACCGCGCCATGGCGCATCTGGTCGGCGTCGGGCGGATGAGCGCCATCGTCACCCAGAACATCGACGGACTGCACCAGGCTTCCGGCGTCGCGCCATCGCGCATCATCGAGTTACACGGCAACGGCACCTACGCACGCTGTCTGGAATGCGGCCTGCGTCATGAGCTGGCCGACATCCGAACCCGCTTCGAAGCCTCAGGCGAACCGCCGATGTGCGTGAGTTGCGGCGGCATCGTCAAATCGGCCACCATCTCGTTCGGGCAGGCGATGCCGGAGCGCGAGATGCTGCGCGCCCAGGCCGTCGCCATGGATTGCGACGTTTTTCTCGTCGTCGGCTCATCGCTGGTGGTGCATCCGGCCGCGACGCTGCCGCTGATCGCCCGGCAGAGCGGCGCGCGTCTGATCATCCTCAACCGCGATCCAACGCCTCTGGACGAGGCGGCGAGCCTGGTGGTCAACGCCGATATCGGCGATGCGCTGGAGCCGCTGGCGCAGCTTAACTGACGCGACTTAACTGGCCACGGAACGCTTTCCTCCGGGGCGTCAGCGGTTTAACCTTGGATGACGTCCGTAACCCGTTGCGATGGGCAAAGGCATGACAGACAGCTCCGGCCCGAAGAAACACGGCGGAGACCTTCCCCCGGCCAGCGCGCAACGCCAGCCGGGGCTGGGGGACGCCATGCACGCCGACCCCGCGGGGGCGCCCCTGGTCGAGGTAGCGGGCCGCATCAAATGGTTCGACATGGCCCGCGGCTTCGGTTTTATCGCCCGCACGGACGGGCCGGACGTGATGTTGCACGCCGCGACGCTGCGGCGCGAGGGGCGTAGCGCCATCCGCGAAGGCGCCATGGTGACCTGCATCGCCGCCAGCGGGCCGCGCGGCCTGCATGTGGTGCGGTTGCTCGGCATTGATGAAAGCTCCGCGCCCAACCCCGCTGAAACCGCGCCCAGAACCCATGTGAGCATTACGCCGGAAAGCGGACTGAAGACCGCCACGGTGAAATGGTTCAATCGCCTGCGCGGCTTCGGCTTCGTCTCCTGCGGCGAGGGCGAGCCGGATATCTTCGTGCATATGGAAGTGGCGCGCCGATGCGGCATGCTCGGCCTGCGTCCGGGCCAGGCGGTCGCCGTGCGCTTCGGCCCGGGGCCGCGTGGTTTGATGGCGACGGAAATCTACCCGCTGGAAGAGGCGGCGTCCGGCGTGGCCTTGCGGCATTGAGACCGGCGCGCTCCGGCGACGTGGGAACCGGTCCGTTTCAGTCCTGAACCAGATCGCCCCGGCTGCCCGTCACGCTGAATGTCGCTGTCACTTCTTTTTGACGTCCCCTTCGTTTTGACGCAGTTACGCAGGCAACTTGCATGCAGGCGCCTTGCGCATCAGCCGGCCGGATGTTTCCGGCCGCCATCCTTCTGAAAGCCAGCTTCCCGCCATGTCCCAGCCGTTTCCCCCGCGCCTCCAGCCTGCGGCAAAGCGCACGCGGTGCGTCCTCGCCGCTCTCGCCATCGCCTTGTCCGCGCTGTCCGGCCCCCCGGCGCAGGCCGCCGGCTCCAGTCAGGGGCCAGCCGCCGCTCTGGTCACGCCGGTCGACGCCACGCCGCTGAAGATCGTTACGGCCGTCGCCACCCATGCCTTCAAGGTCGAGGTGCGCGATACGCCTGAGGGACGGGAGGTCGGGCTGATGCACCGCCGCAGCATGCCTGAGGACCATGGCATGCTGTTTGATTTCGAGCGCGAGGCGCCCGTGGCCATGTGGATGAAAAACACCCTGATCCCGCTGGACATGGTGTTCATTCGCGCCGACGGAAGCATCGCCCGCGTGGCGCGTCAGACCGAACCCATGTCCACCCGCATCATCGCCTCCGACGAGCCGGTGCGTTACTTGCTGGAACTGAACGCCGGCGTGACCGACAACCTGGGAATCCGGTCCGGCGACCGGGTAAAACACCCATCAATAGCCGGCAAATAAAAACAGCGCCGCGGGCGCGCCCTGAACCGCTCGGGCGCGCCATGTCGGCGTCGCGCCATATCCGTTTCAGGCGGCGGCGCCGTGGCTGCGGATGATCTCCACCACCTCGCGGCCCTTTGCCTGAAGCGGCAGGGCCCGCCAGTCGCCGCGGATCGCCAGCGCCCCGTTCAGGCGGCGGCGGTATTCGGCGCGCGGAATTTCAATCGCGCCCAGGCTGGCCAGATGGCTGGTGATGAACTGGGTGTCGAGCAGGGTGAACCCGCCGGCGATCAGCCGCGCCCACAGATGCGCCAGCGCCACCTTGGAGGCGTCGGTGACGGTGTGGAACATGCTCTCGCCGAAGAACGCGCCGCCGATGCGCACGCCATACAGGCCGCCCACCATGTCGCCGTCAAGCCAGCACTCCACCGTATGGCAGGCGCCCATGGCGAACAGTTCGCCATAGAGGCGGCGGATTTCACCATTGATCCAGGTGGAGTCGCGATCGGGCCGCGCCGCAGCGCAATTGTCGATGACTCCGAAGAAATCGGAGTCGACGCGCACCTCGAAGAGGTCAGCGGCAATGGTCCGGGCGAGGCGACGCGGCAATTGCAGCGCGTCGAGCGGGAAAATCCCGCGCTCGTCAGGCTCGACCCAATAGATGTCGGCGGCGTCCGCCCCGTCCGACATGGGAAAAATGCCGGCCGCATAGGCGGCCAGCAACAGATCGGGGGTCAGGACCGAAGCGACCGTTTCCCCGCTCATCACGGCTCAGAACTGCGCGTCGTCCATGCCGCCATCGGCGAGGAAGTGCTCCAGCCAGTGAATGTCATAGGCGCCAGCCTGGATATCGTGGTTGCGCACCAGGGTGCGGAACAGCGGCAAGGTGGTGTCGACGCCGGCGACGACGATCTCGTCAAGGGCGCGGCGCAGGCGCATCAGGCACTCGTCGCGGGTGCGGCCGTGGACGATCAGCTTGCCGAGCAGTGAATCGTAGTTCGGCGGGATGCGATAGCCCTGGTAAATGGCGGAATCAACGCGCACGCCCAGGCCACCCGGCGGATGGTAATAGGAAATGACGCCCGGCGACGGGCGGAACGTCACCGGGTGCTCGGCGTTGATGCGGCATTCGATGGCGTGACCGCGCAGGCGCACGTCGGACTGGCTGAACGACAGTTCCTCGCCGGCGGCGACGCGAATCTGCTCGTTCACCAGATCGATGCCGGTGATCATTTCCGTCACCGGATGCTCCACCTGGATGCGGGTGTTCATCTCGATGAAATAGAACTCGCCGTTCTCCCAGAGAAACTCGACGGTGCCGGCGCCGCGATATTGCAGCTCGGCCATGGCGTTGGCGACGATGGAGCCAATCTTCTCGCGGTCGGCCTGGCCCAGAGCTGGCGAGGGGCCTTCTTCCCACACCTTCTGGTGCCGGCGCTGCAGCGAGCAGTCGCGCTCGCCCAGGTGCACCGCCTTGCCGCGCCCGTCGCCCATCACCTGCACTTCGATATGCCGCGGCTTCTCCAGATATTTTTCCAGATAGACGGCGTCGTCGCCAAAGGCGGCCTTGGCTTCCTGACGGGCGACCGCAAGCGCATCGGCGAGGTCGGCGCGGGTCCGCGCCACCTTCATGCCGCGACCGCCGCCGCCAGACGCGGCCTTGACCAGCACCGGATAGCCGATTTCATCGCCAACCCGGAGCGCCTCGGCCTCATCGGTCACGCCGCCTTCCGAGCCTGGCACGCACGGGATGCCGAGACGCCGCGCCGTGCGCTTGGCCTCGATCTTGTCGCCCATGATGCGGATGTGCTCGGCCTTGGGGCCGATAAACGCGATGTTGTGGTCCGCCAGCACGTCCGCGAAGCCGGCGTTCTCCGACAGGAAGCCGTAGCCGGGATGTACGGCGTCGGCGCCGGTGATTTCGCAGGCGGCGACCAGAGCGGGGATGTTCAGGTAGCTGTCGCGCGCGGCGGGCGGGCCGATGCAGACGCTCTCGTCGGCGAGGCGCACGTGCATGGCGTCGGCGTCGGCGGTCGAATGCACGGCGACAGTCGCGATGCCAAGCTCCTTGGCGGCGCGGAGAATACGAAGAGCGATCTCGCCACGGTTGGCGATCAGGATTTTCTCGAACATGGCTCTCCAATCGGCGCTGGAGCGAAATAACTTCCGGACAGCGGCGGAACGGGGCCAGCCGCTGTCCGGGATGCGAAGCTTCCGGAAAGTCGGGAAGCGACCGTTACTCGATGATCAGCAGCGGCTCGCCGTATTCCACGGGCTGACCATCGTCGAACATGATGGCTGTGACCGTGCCGGCGCGGGGCGCGACGATGTCGTTGAAGGTCTTCATCGCCTCGACCAGCAGCAGCTTGTCGCCGGCGTTGACCTTCGAACCGACATCGACGAACGGCTTCGCTTCCGGGGATGGACGACGATAGGCGGTGCCGACCATAGGCGACGTAACGGCGCCAGGATGATCGCCGCGCGGCGCGGCGGGCGCCGGCGCGGCGACAGGAGCGGCGGCCACGGGCGCAGCAGCGGCCGGCGCGGGCACAGTGGCCTGCACATAGGTGGGAACGGCCGCGGCCGGCGGCGCCTGGCGGGCGACGCGGATGCGCAGGTCGTCCTTCTCCACCTCGATCTCCGTCAGGGTGCTCTCGGAGACCAGACGGGCGAGTTCGCGAACGAGTTCGATGTCGGCTGCGGTTGCGTGGGGTTTCTCGCTCATGTGGATGCCTGGGCTCCTGATCCGGTGCGTGACCTGACAAGCGGTGCGAGCGCTTCCAGGGCCAGTTCGTAGCCAAGCGGGCCAAGGCCGCAGATCACCCCGACGGCGACCGGCGAAACATGGGAACTGTGCCTGAACGGCTCACGCGCGTGAATATTGGAAAGATGCACCTCGACGACCAGGGCGCTGGCGCCGGCGATGGCGTCGCGCAGGGCGATCGAGGTATGGGTGTAGGCGCCTGGATTGATGATGACGCCGGCGCCGGCGAGACCCGCCGCCTGCACGGCGTCAACCAGCGCGCCTTCGTGATTGCTCTGCATGAAGCTCACGTCGACGCCGAGCGTCTTCGCCCGTCCGGCGATGCGCGCTTCGATATCGGCGAGGGTGTCTCGGCCGTAGGTTTCCGGCTCGCGGCGCCCCAGCAGATTGAGGTTCGGCCCGTTGATGACGTGGATTGCGACCATGCTGTTGCGCCTGGGGCCTCGCCCCATGAAGTGATCGCCACCCCATGGGAACAAAATGCGTCACACACATATCCGGGGCGAGGCTTCGACCCTGTCGGGTCAAAGTTCGCTCCGCGCTTTCTGAAGCGTGACCCGCACCGAAGGGCGCGCCGCATTCCAGTTATCTGCACAGGCGGCCAGCCTTCTGGGATGACCGCGTCATCCATCAAACGCCGCCTGATGAATCACGACGTATTACCGTGCGCGCGCGGCGCCGCCAAGCCTTCTTCAACAGCCCGTCTTCAACAGGCCTTCTCCGGCCGGACAGATCTTCTCCGCCGAATGGCTCTTCTGGCGACGAACCTGTCCGCGTCCGGCAAACCTTGCAACATCCAGAACCACGCGCGGAAACCAGAGGCTGGATTCAGGGCGAAGATAAGGCGCGGCGCCAGATATGGCGAACGATCCCTCGCCAGGGCGTGAAGCTGCTACTGCGGAACGGGCGCCCCGGACGGCGCAGCGAAACGCCAGGTCGCGCCGGCGGCTGCCCCCGCGTGCGTCCAGGAACCGTATCCGCCCAAAAGAGCGGCGCGCCAGGAAACCACGCGATCCGGGCGATCCAGGGAGCCGCCAGGCTCCAGACGCAATGGACGGGCGGCTGTCGCCAGCCGCCCGTCCATCTGTCTTGCTCCGGAAGGCGTCGGCCGTGGAGGCCCCCGCATTCCCAAACGGGTCTTAGCCGCAGCTGGCCTTGCCGCACTGACGCACGGACTTGATGGCCTCCGCCATGGCGTCATGGCCAACGGCGCCAGGAATGATGGTGTCGCCGATGACGAACGACGGCGTGCCAGTGAGGCCCAGCTTGTCGCCAAGCTCGCGGCTTTCCTTGAGCGCGTCGACGACGGCCGGAGAATTGGCGTCCTTGGCGAGGCGGGTCATGTCGAGCCCCATCTCGCGGGCGACGGCTTCAGCCTGCTCCTTGCCGACGCGGCCCTTCACGGCCATCAGGCGCTTGTGATAGTCCAGCGCGCCCTGGCCGGAGAGCTGCTGCTTGGCCGCCAGGGCGATCCGCGACGCCTCCAGCGATTCCTGACCCAGCACCGGGAAGTCGCGCATCACCACGCGCAGCTTGCCGTCGCCCTTGATCAGGCGCGACACGTCGCCTACGGCGCGCTTGCAGAAGCCGCAGTTGTAGTCAAAAAACTCGACCAGCGTGACGTCGCCGTCCGGATTGCCGACGACCACAGCGTTCTTGCTCTTCAGCAGCGTTTCTTTTTCCGTCGAGAGCGCCTGCTGCTGCTTGGCCTCCTGGGCCGTCTGCTGGCGCTTCTCGAGTTCGGCCATGGCTTCCTGGAGCACTTCCGGATGCGCCACGATGTAGCTGTGAACGATCGACTCGATGGCCTTCTTCTGCTCAGGCGTGAAATCCGGAGCCTGGGCTTGGGCCATGCCGCCGACCGATGTCATGCCCATGACGGCCGCCGCGCTGGCAAGCGCGAAACGGCGCCAGCCGGAAACGCCCGTCAGGGGACGGGCGGCGGAACGGTGAATTCCTGAAAAAGCGTTCATGTTCGGTTCGATCCTTCGCACCCTGAACAGCATGATGAATTGTTTCATGCCCGCGCCCACAACAGGCGCTGAAATCCCAAATGGCGATAAACCCGAAGCCAGGCGGTCGTAACGGCGCGATTGTCAATGCAGCGCCCAAAAAGCGCTTTCCAGCCAGGCGAGGTCGCCCGACCGGAAAACGCTCCGGCTTCACATGATCGCTGCACCGGCGGGCATGGCCAGAAACCCCGGCCACGCACACCGTAAACCATAGCAGTCAATAATCCGCGTTCACCGCGTGAAAATCCCCAAATGGGGACGCTCCGCCGCGTTTTCCACCTGGGCAGGAGAGCGCATATCGCCAAAATCCGCCAGATTCCGCGCCAGGCGGCCGCTCACGACGCGCCTTGCACACGGAGGCGACGGCCCCTTATCCCGGATGCTATAGAACTGATTTGCCTGTCCGGCCCCGTTTACTGGAGCGCTGTCTTGTCCGTGCCGCCCGTCATTCCGCCAGTTCCGGCGCCGTCCCGTCGCACCGCGCGAGTCGCGCCGTTTCTGGCCATGGATGTGTTGTCCGCCGCCAGGGCAAAAGCAAGGCAGGGCGCGGATATCATGCATATGGAGATCGGGCAGCCCTCCGCGCCGACGCCGCGCCGGCCACTCGAAGCGGCGCGCGCCGCCATGGCCAGCGGCCAGATCGGTTATACCGAGGCGCTGGGCCTGCCGTCGCTCCGGGAGCGCATCGCCCGCAGCTACCAGGATCTCTATGGCGTCAGCGTTGACGCGGAGCAGGTCATCATCACCACCGGCTCATCCGGCGGCTTCATGCTCGCGTTTCTCGCCGCGTTCGAAACCGGCGCGCGCATTGCCTGCGCCTGTCCAGGCTATCCGGCCTACCGCAACATCTTCAACGCCCTGGAGATGGAAACGGTCGACATTCCGGTCGGCGCCGCCAACGGCGGCTGGTCGATGACGGCGGCGGCCATCGCCGCCGTATCCCGGTTGCGGCCGCTCGACGGCGTGCTGGTCATGAGCCCGTCGAATCCCACCGGCGTCATCGCCAGACCAGACGAGCTTGCGGCCATCGGCGCCCTGTGCCGGGAGCAGGGCCTGTGGCTGATTTCCGATGAAATCTACCACGGCCTGCATTACGGCGCCCCGGCAAGCACGGCGCTGGCGACCACGCCGGACGCCATCGTCGTCAACTCCTTCTCCAAATACTATTGCATGACCGGCTGGCGCATCGGCTGGCTGGTGGTTCCCCAGGCGCTGGTGCGGCCCATCGAACGGCTGGCGCAGAGCCTCTTCATCTCAACGCCGTTTCTCAGCCAGGTCGCCGCCGAAGCGGCGTTCGACGCCATTGACGAACTGGAAGCGGTGCGCGCCGGCTATGCACGCAACCGCGACATCGTTCTCAACGCGCTTGCTGACCTCGGCCTCGAGACCGCGCCCGCGGACGGCGCCTTCTACGCCTATGTGGACGTTTCGCGCCATGCGGCGGATTCGATGGAATTTTGCCGGCGCTTCCTTGATGAGGCCGGCGTCGCCATTACCCCTGGCCTCGATTTCGACCCGCATCGGGGCGCGCATTTCGCGCGCTTTTCCTTCGCGGGTTCGCAAGAGACATGCGTCGAGGGCATGGCCCGTCTGAAAACCTTTCTGGCAACCGCCTCCCTCCGGGCATAAAAACAGGCGAGGACTGGCTGGTATTGAAAAGGGACGCCGCGACCAGCGGCGCGACAGGCCAGCTCCATGTCCGTATCTGCAAGCACGCCCATGGCGGAGGCTTCCGTGGCTTTCGAACGCCCGAAGCTCAGCCAGAGGGAAATTTACGCCATCCTCGGCGGCGTCATCCTCGCCATGTTCCTGGCGGCGCTCGACCAGACCATCGTCGCAACGGCGCTGGCCGCCATCGGCCGTGATCTCGGCGATCCGGACCTGCTGCCGTGGGTGGTGTCGATCTATCTGCTGGCCGCGACGACGGTGACGCCGCTCTACGGCAAGGCCAGCGACATCTGGGGGCGGCGGCCGCTGATGATGGCGGCCATCGTCGTGTTTCTGGCGGGCTCCGTCGCCTGCGCCCTGGCCCCGAACATGATCTCGCTGATCATCGCGCGCGGCGTCCAGGGGCTGGGCGGCGGCGGCCTGATCTCTCTTGCCCAGACCGTGCTCGCCGACGTGCTGACGCCCAAGGAGCGCTCGCGCTACCAGATCCACGTCGCCAGCGTCTTCGCCACCTCCAGCCTGCTCGGGCCAGCGCTCGGCGGCTTCCTGTCAGGCCACCTGCACTGGTCGGCGATCTTCTGGATCAACCTGCCGCTCGGCGGCGTCGCCCTGTGGCTGTGCGCCAGGCTGCTGAAGCGGTTGCCCCGGCATGAGCGCCGCCACCGCCTCGACTTCGCCGGCGCGCTGCTGCTGATGGGCGCCACCATCAGCCTGCTGCTGGCGATGGGCTGGGGCGGGCACCGTTATCCCTGGTTCTCGCTGCCGATTGGCGCGGCGGTCGGCGTCTCGCTGGTTCTGTGGGCGTTGTTCGCCATCCGGGTGCGTACGGCGGAAGAGCCGCTGATGCCGCTGGACATCCTGCGCAACCGGGTCGTCGTCCGCGCCTGCATCGCGGCATGCTTCGGCATGGGCGTCTTCGTTGGCCTCAGCATCTATGCGCCTCTGTATTTCGAGATCGTCCGCGGGTTCAGCACGGCCGACGCCGGCCTTGCGGTCACGCCGATGATGGTCGCCACCGTGTTCGGCGCCACCGCCTCCGGCCGCAGCATGGTGTACTTCAACCGTTACAAGGGCGTGGCGCTGACCGGCCTCGCCATCTCCTGCCTCAGCCTGCTGGCCCTGGCGGTCTTCACCCTGGAAACCCGCCCCACCTGGATGACCATCGCGTTGCTGGCGGCGACCAGCGCCGGCATCGGCAGCCTGTTCCCGGTGTGCACCATTTCGATCCAGAACGCCGTAGCCCTGCACCAGCTTGGCACCGCAACGGCCGCCATGAACTTCTTCCGCCAGATGGGCGCGGCGCTGATTGTCGCCGCCTTCGGCGCCATCATGCTGAACGGCGCCGCATTCGCGGGCCACGCTGTCGGCTTTTCGGGCGAAGGCGTCCGCGTTGCCGGCGCGCTGGCTCCGGAAGCCGCGCATCAGCTCGCCCTTGTGTTCCGCTGGATCTTCGGCGCGGCCGCGCTGGGCGTACTGATCTCCGCCGGTTTTCTCGCCAGCATGGAAGAGCGGCCCCTGCGCAGCAACTGACAGCCGGCCCGGACCCTTCGCGTTCAAACAAAAACGCCCGCGACATGGTCACGGGCGTTTTTCGTCATGTTGTCAGGAGCTGCGCGTCAGCCAACCTTCCGCGACCACCAGCCGCTGCGGCGGGGACGGGCCGGGTCAGCCTCCTGGGTCAGCACCACGGTCTCGGGCTCAGGCGTCGCCGCGACGATGCTGGCGGCGTCCGGCGCGGTTTCCGCTGCGGCTTCCTGCGGCTCAGCCTGGCTGGTGTCGACGGCGGCGGCGCGAGGCTCGCTGGCGGCGACAGGCGCCGCCACGGCGGCTTGCGGCTGCGTCTCCGGCTCGCTGGCGCCGAAGGGCGTCCAGCCGCCGGTCTCGACCACGGCGCTCTCGGCAAAGCCAGCCGGCTCGCCCGCGTCGTCGATACGATAGTCGGCGACCGGAGCAAGGGAGGGACCGCCATCGCGCTCGTCGCGACGTCCGCCACGGCGGCCGCGACGACGGCGACGTCCGCCACGCTCGCCAGCCTCTTCGCCGTTGTCGTCAGCCACAGCATCCGCCGCGCCAGCCTCATCTCCAGCCGTCAACTGGCCAGTCGTCTCCTCGCCAACCGCGTCCTGGTTAACGATCTCGTGGCTAACAGTCTTCTGGCTAACCGCCTCCTGGCCGGCAGCCTCGCGGGCCGCGCCAGCAACGCCAGCGACAGCATCGTCGTCGCCGGCCTCAGCCGTCGCGTCGTCGCCCTCGTCGCCGTTTTCGCCAGCGGCCTCAAAGCCGTTGTCGTCCTCTCCGCGACCACCACGGCGGCGGCGGCGGCGGCGGCGGCGGCGGTTTTCACCATCGCCATTATCGCCGTTCTGCTCGCCCTCGGAAGCAGCGGCTTCCTCGCGCTCGTCGTCAGCCTCGATCTCGATGGCTTCGCCCTCGATCGCCTGCGTGTCGTCGGCGAAGAAGCTTTCCAGCTGCACGCCCGTGGCCGGAGCCCTGGCCACGCCGGTGGCCGGTTCGCCGCGTTCCAGGTGATAATGCGTCTGGCCAATCAGCGTATCGTCGACCAGCACGCAGATCTCGACGCCGAAGCGCGATTCCAGATCGCGCAAATGGTTGCGCTTCTGGTTGAGGATATACAGCGCCACCTCGGTCCGGGTGCGGACGTTGAGGTTGTGGCTGTTATTGCGGATCAGCGCTTCCTCCAGCATGCGCAGCACCTGCAGCGCGATCGACGGCACGGAGCGGACCGTGCCGGCGCCGGCGCAGTGCGGGCAGGGGATCGAGGAGCTTTCCAGCACGCCGGTGCGGATGCGCTGGCGCGACATTTCCATCAGGCCGAACGGCGAGATGCGGCCGACCTGGATGCGGGCCCGGTCGTTCTTCAGGCACTCCTTGAGCTTCTTCTCAACCGCGCGGTTGTTGCGACCTTCCTCCATGTCGATGAAATCGATCACGATCAGGCCGGCGAGGTCGCGCAGACGGAGCTGGCGCGAAATCTCTTCCGCCGCTTCCAGATTGGTGCGCAGCGCCGTGTCCTCGATCGAGTGCTCGCGCGTGGAGCGTCCCGAGTTCACGTCGATCGACACCAGCGCTTCTGTCGGGTTGATGACGATATAACCGCCCGACTTCAGCGTGACATGGGTGGAGAACATGGCGTCGAGTTGCGGCTCCACGCCATAATGGGCGTAAAGCGGTTGCGCGCCCTTGTACTGGCGCACCACGCCGGCGTTGTCCGGCATCAGCATGCGCATGAAATCGCGCGCCTCGCCGAAGCCGGCGTCGCCGGAGACCAGCACGTCGTCGATATCGCTGTTATAGAGGTCGCGAATGGCGCGCTTGATCAGCGAGCCTTCCTCATAGACCAGGCACGGAGCCGAGGACTTGAGGGTGAGTTCGCGCACGCTCTCCCACAGGCGCAGCAGATATTCGAAGTCGCGCGTCACCTCCTGGGGCGTGCGCGAGGCGCCGGCGGTGCGCAGAATGATGCCCATGCCCTGCGGCACTTCCAGCGCCGAGGCGATTTCCTTCAGGCGCTTGCGATCGCCCGAATTGGTGATCTTGCGGGAGATGCCGCCGCCGCGCGCCGTATTGGGCATCAGCACCGAATAGCGGCCGGCGAGGGAGAGGTAGGTGGTCAGGGCGGCGCCCTTGTTGCCGCGCTCTTCCTTCACCACCTGGACCAGCAGGATCTGCCGGCGCTTGATGACTTCCTGAATTTTGTACTGGCGGCGGCTGGGGCGGAAGCGACGCTCCGAAACCTCTTCCAGCGCGTCGGCGCCGCCGACCTGCTCGACGGAGTCGTCCTCATCCTCGCCGTCGTCACCGCCCTCGCCATTTTCGGCGTCCACGGCGGTTTCACCGCCGGCGTCCCCACCCAGGGTCTCGATCACGTCGTCATCCGGCGATGACAGCTCGGTCACCGCTCCCACGTCGTCGAACGCGACTTCGTCAACGGCGGCGTCGCCCCGCGCCTCATCGCCCTGGACCGCGCCTTCGCCGTCAGTCCCGGTCGCCTCGGCGGAAATGGAATCGCTGTTGCGCGCCCGCATGCTGCGGTCGCGGCGCGAACGGCGACGGGCGCCGCGCTCTTCTTCCTGCTCTTCGCGCGCGGCTTCCTCGGCCTGCTCGGCGAGCAGCGCCTGCCGGTCGGCGACGGGGATCTGGTAATAGTCAGGGTGAATTTCGCTGAACGCGAGGAAGCCGTGGCGATTGCCGCCATATTCAACGAACGCCGCCTGAAGCGATGGTTCTACCCGGGTGACCTTGGCGAGATAGATGTTGCCGCGGAGCTGGCGCCGGCTCGACGATTCGAAATCGAATTCTTCAACCTTCTGACCGCGAACCACGACCACCCGGGTTTCCTCCGGGTGGGACGCGTCGATAAGCATCTTGTTGGCCATAGTGAACTTCCGTTGTCGCAAGCCCCGGAAAAAGCGCGCGCCTCCGGCAAACGGCCAGAGACGGGTTTCCCTTGCGGGGGCTGCGATTGCGCCAGGCGACTCCGTAGCTGGAATAACCGGCGCATGATTGTGGAGGGGAGCGAAGGAGGAGAGAAGGCCGCGTCGCGTCTGACAGCCCCGAACGACCGCCGCCGCAAACCTGTGCGGTCAATGGCAGATCGGACTGGGCCAGAACCCGGCGCGCGCCCATTAAAATTCCTCGTGACGCCACGCAGACCCAAGGGCTACGGGCAAAAAACTGCTCGCAAGCAGCTGAAAAAACACCCCGCCACGATCCGGAAAAGAGTCCGTCGTGCAGCCGCGTGGATCGAAAGACGCGGGGAGCGTCAAATCCGCTGGCTGTTCCGGCGACTGGCGCCGTCCGCCGATCTGGCAGACGCGCGCCGATTTGCGGCGGGTTACACCATCAATACATAGCCGGCCCCGTGCTTGGCAAGTTGAATGTTCCGCCCGGCCGGGCCGCCGCCACGGCTCCGGCCGCCCGCCTGGAACAGGCGTCGTTAATATAAATGGCGCTGGAGCAGCGCGCTGGTCTTAAAGCAGGGCCGCAACTGTATTATAGCAAGCTGCATGCAGGACGGGACGCAGACGCCGCAAGGACAAGCAGCGAAACGGAGCCGGCGCGAACCAGCCGCCAGGCTGGCGCGCGACTGGGCGGCCGGCGCGGCACTGGCCGCCATCATGGCCGCCAGCCTCCCGGCTCTGGCGGCGCCCGACGCGCGCGGCGACGGCGCAGGCGCGCGCCTTGCCGCGCCGGCGGAACCGCGCGCCGTCACCAATGCGGTGAGCGTAACCGGCGACAACCGCGTCACGATCCTTGGCTTCACCATATCGCGCCCGGTCGAAGCCCGCGCCTTTGTCATGGAGCGCCCGGACCGGGCGGTCATCGAACTGCCCGAAGTCAACTTCCAGCTCCCCCAGGGCTCCGGGCGGCGCGGCAAGGGGCTCGCCGCCTCATTCCGCTACGGCGTCTTCGCGCCGGGAAAATCCCGCATCGTCATTGATCTCGCCGCGCCGGCCACCGTCACCCGCGTCACAACGGTTCAGCAGGAAAACGCCCTGCCGCGCCTGGAAATCGAGATCACGCGCGCCGACCGGCCGCATTTCCACAAGGAAGCGCGCCTCGCGGCCGGGCAGGGCGCCGGGCAGGCGCCGCCGCCCGCCGCCGTGGCCCCGGCGGACAAGGCCGACCGCCGGCCGGTCATCGTGCTCGATCCCGGCCATGGCGGCCTCGACAACGGCGCCATCAACTCCGCCGGACTGGTTGAAAAGGACATCGTCCTCGCTTTCGCCCAGCGCCTGCGCGAGCATCTCGAAGCCACCGGGCGGTATCGGGTGATCATGACCCGCGAGGGCGACATGTTCGTGCCGCTGGGCGATCGGGTGCGCATCGCCCAGCAACACCGGGCGGCCCTTTTTCTGTCAGTGCACGCCGACATTCTTCGTGAAAGCCCGGGCGTGCGCGGCGCCACGGTCTATACGGGCTCGAAACTGGCCACCGATACGGAATCGGCGCAACTCGCCGACAAGGAAAACGACGCGGACCGCGCCGCCGGCGTCACCGCCCAGGTCGACAATGACCAGGTGGCGAACATCCTGCTCGACCTCACCATGCGGGAAACCCGGGCATTCTCGAACGTGCTGGCGACAAAGCTGGTCGGCGGCCTCGGCCAGGTGATCCGCATGAACAAGAACCCGCACCGCTCGGCGCGCTTCATTGTGCTCACCGCGCCCGACACGCCGTCGGCGCTGCTGGAAATCGGTTATCTTTCAAGCACCCGCGACGCCGATCTGATGAACTCGCCCGAGTGGCGCGACCGCACCACGGCGGCCCTGGCCAAGGCCATCAACCAGTATTTCGACGGGCGCCGCTCGATGACCGCCCCGATGACCGCCCCTGGGAACATTCCCTGAAACGCTGCGTTCTCCTGCGGCGGATTTGTCGCGCGGCGCCGGAATCTTGCCGCACACATCGCTTTTGATATCCAGCAGGGACTATTCGACACTAGGAATCATGATGGTCGCCGCCGACTCGCGCCGGCGCGCGTCACCATGTAAACACGCGTATCGTTAACGCGCATTCTCTCCGGGTCGCAGTATCGCGACGTCCGGTCAACGGCAGACGGCGGGCCAGCTTCGCATGCGTTTTGTTTTGCGTTTCATTGCATTTCTCTTCGGGCTGGCTTTCACGGTCGCGGTCGTGGGCGCGGCGGCCGTTGGCTATTTCATCTGGCATTATTCCCAGGATCTGCCGGATTACACCCAGTTGCGGGACTACGAGCCGCCCGTCATGACCCGCTTCCACGCCCGCGATGGCCGGCTGTTGGCCGAATATGCGCGCGAGCGGCGTCTGTTCCTGCCGATCCAGGCGATTCCCCGCCAGGTCGTCGCAGCCTTCCTGTCGGCCGAAGACAAGAATTTCTACAGCCACGTTGGCGTCGACCCGTTCGGCACCCTGCGCGCCGTGGTGCAGAACGTTGGCCGCAAGAACTCCGGCCAGCGCGAGCAGGGCGCTTCGACCATCACCCAGCAGGTGGCGAAGAACTTCCTCGTCGGCAACGAGCGTAGCTACGAGCGCAAGATCCGCGAGGCGCTGGTCGCCCTGCGCATCGAGAACGCCTACACCAAGGACAAGATTCTCGAGCTGTACCTGAACGAGATCTATCTGGGCTCGGGCAACTATGGCGTCGCCGCCGCCGCGCTGAACTATTTCGGCAAATCGGTGCACGAACTGACAGTCGCCGAGGCCGCCTATCTGGCCGCGTTGCCCAAGGCGCCCAACAATTACAATGCGTTCCGCCACACTGTCGCGGCGACCGATCGCCGTAACTGGGTGATCGAGCGCATGTATGAGAACGACTACATCACCCGCGAGCAGGCCGACCAGGCGCGCAAGCAACCGCTGGGCGTCTCGCCGCGCTCGCTCTCGCCCAACACCTATGCGGCGGGCTATTTCGCCGAGGAAGTGCGTCGCGAGATTGCCGAACGCTACGGCGAAAATAAGCTGTATGACGGCGGCCTCTCGGTCCGGACCACGCTCGACCCGACCATGCAGGCCATGGCGCGCAAGGCGCTGGTTGACGGCCTGGTGCGCTATGATGAGGCGCGCGGCTGGCACGGGGTAGTGGACAAGATCGACCTGCGGGCGACCGCGGACTGGGGCAAGGCCCTCGGCGATCTGAAAACCCTCACCGACGTGCAGCCATGGCGTCTCGCCGTCGTGCTGGAAAACACCGCATCCGGCGTGCGCATTGGCATGCAGCCCGAGCGCATCGGCAACGGCTCGCTCGAGACGCGGCGGGTGACCGGCCAGATCGACGCCGACGGCGTGCGCTGGACGCGCAAGGGCAAGCCTGGCTCGTTCCTGTCGCCTGGCGACGTCATCTACGCGGAGCCGATCGAGAAACGGCCTGGTTTCTATCGTCTGCGCCAGATTCCGGCGATTTCGGGCGCCATGGTGGCCATGGATCCGCT
The DNA here is from genome assembly GCF_014656355.1 of Camelimonas fluminis. Taxonomy (GTDB): domain Bacteria; phylum Pseudomonadota; class Alphaproteobacteria; order Rhizobiales; family Beijerinckiaceae; genus Camelimonas; species Camelimonas fluminis. The sequence continues at coordinate 22,919 of NZ_BNCG01000002.1, read as the reverse complement.
GACCGGACGCGTCTTCGCCATGGTCGGCGGCTTCTCCTTCGACCAGAGCGAATTCAACCGCGCCACCCAGGCGCAACGCCAGCCGGGCTCGTCGTTCAAGCCGATCGTCTACGCCACTGCGCTGGACAATGGCTACACGCCGTCCACCACCGTTTACGACTCGCCGATCGAAATCGAGCAGGGCCCGGGCCTGCCGCCGTGGCGCCCCGAGAACTACAGCGGCAAGTTCTCTGGCCCGCATACCCTGCGTTACGGCATCGAGCAGTCGCGCAACGTCATGACCGTGCGCCTGGCCCGCGACATCGGCATGCCGGTGATCGCCGAATATTCCCGCCGCTTTGGCGTCTATGACGAGTTGCAGAAATATCTGCCCATGTCGCTGGGCGCTGGCGAAACCACGGTCATGCGCATGACCGCGGCCTATTCGATGTTCGCCAACGGCGGCAAGCGCATCAAGCCGACGCTGATCGACCGCATCCAGGACCGGTGGGGCAAGACCATCTACCGCCATGACGAACGCATCTGCGAGAACTGCAACGCCGACCGCTGGGCCAACCAGGCCGAGCCAACGCTGGTCGACAAGCGCGAGCAGGTGATCGATCCGCTCACCGCCTACCAGATCACCCATATCCTGGAGGGCGTGGTGCAGCGCGGCACCGCCACCATCCTCAAAGCTGTGGGCAAGCCGCTCGCCGGCAAGACCGGCACCACCAACGACGCCAAGGACGTGTGGTTCGTCGGCTTCTCGCCAGACCTGGCCGTCGGCGTTTATCTCGGCTACGACCAGCCCCGTTCGCTGGGCGGCCGCGTCACCGCCGGTCATCTGGCGGCGCCCGTGGTGCGCGACTTCCTCAACATGGCGCTGAAGGACAAGCCGGCGACGCCGTTCCGTGTGCCGCCAGGAATCAAGTTGGTGAAGGTCAACGCCAAGACCGGCCTGCGCGCCGGCGGCGAAGGCGGGGCTGTGATTCTGGAAGCCTTCAAGCCGGGCACCGCGCCGCCGGACTATGTGGCCGGAGGCGAATCCGCCCCGCGCCCCCAGGGAGCGCCCCAGGCATCGTCGCAAGATGCGCCACAGGCGTATCAGCCGTCGCAGGAGTATGACGGCGGAGGCGGCGGTTTCTGAACCGCACCCCGCGCCGGCGACGGTTTACATAAAGGACGGGCAGGGCTAGAGCGTCTGGGGCGAGCCAGGGGTGGCCACAGACGCTCCAGCCAAGTGATTTCAGGCATTTTCTTCACGAACGGTGGTTTCCACTTTTGTCGAAAGTGCTCTGGATGATCGGGCGGCGACCCCGGCCCCATCTTTCAAGCGTTTTTGCGTATCCGGAAAAGAATCGACATGCGTGCAGAAATCCAATCGTTGGCAGAAGCGGCCAAGCAGTCCGTGGGACTGCTGAGGAGGCATCTTTGACTGGGATGTCGCAGTCAAACGCCTGGCGGAGCTGAACGCCCTTTCTGAATCCCCCGAGTTCTGGAATGACGCCGACGCCGCCCAGAAGCTGATGCGCGAGCGCACCGATCTGGAGGAGCGCATCAGCGCCATCGAACGGATGGAGCGCGACCTCGGCGATTCCGCCGAGCTCATCGAGATGGGCGAGGCGGAAGGCGACGCCGACATCGTCAAGGAAGGCGAGGAAGCCATCCGCGCCGTCGCCGCCGAAGCCGGCCGGCGCCAGATCGAGACCCTGCTCTCGGGCGAGGCGGACTCCAACGACACCTATCTGGAAGTCCACTCCGGCGCTGGCGGCACCGAAAGCCAGGACTGGGCCAGCATGCTGTTGCGCATGTATACCCGCTGGGCCGAGCGCAAGGGCTTCAAGGTCGACGTGATCGAATACACCGCTGGCGAAGAAGCCGGCATCAAGGGCGCGACGCTCCAGATCAAGGGGCACAACGCCTATGGCTGGCTGAAGACCGAATCCGGCGTGCACCGGCTGGTGCGGATTTCGCCGTTCGATTCCAATGCGCGCCGCCACACCAGCTTCGCCTCCGCCTGGGTCTACCCGGTGGTGGACGATCGCATCCAGGTGGACGTTAACGAATCGGACTGCCGCATCGACACCTTCCGCGCCTCTGGCGCCGGCGGCCAGCACGTCAACACCACCGACTCGGCGGTGCGCATCACCCACATTCCCACTGGAATCGTGGTGGCCTGCCAGCAGGAGCGCTCCCAGCACAAAAACCGCGCCACGGCGTGGAACATGCTGCGCGCCCGCCTGTATGAGGCGGAGTTGCAGAAGCGGGAGGAAAAAGCCAACGCCGAAACGGCCTCAAAGACCGATATCGGCTGGGGACACCAGCTGCGCTCTTACGTTCTGCAGCCCTACCAGCTGGTGAAGGATCTCCGCACCGGCGTGCAATCCACCAGCCCGGACGACGTGCTGGACGGCGACCTCGATCCGTTCGTGGAAGCCGCCCTGGCGCACCGCGTCTATGGCGGCGCGGCCGAGGTGG
>NZ_BNCG01000002.1:0-20399 GCF_014656355.1 Camelimonas fluminis | reverse complement strand
GGCCCGGCTCCGCAAGGAGCCGGGCCTTCGTTTTGGCCGCCGCGCAAGCCGGCGCCTGCGTCAGGCGGCGCGCGCCGCCGCCAGCACGCTGGCGGCATGCCCCGCAGGCTTCACCTTGCGCCAGATGCGAATGATCTTGCCATCAGCGCCAATCAGCACGGTGGTCCGCTCGACGCCCATATATTTGCGGCCATACATGCTTTTTTCCACCCAGACGCCCCACGCCTCCAGCGTCGTCAACTCCGGATCGGCGGCGAGCGCCAGATCCAGCCCATGCTTCGCCGCGAATTTCTGGTGGGAGGCGACGGCGTCGGGCGAAACGCCGATCACGGTGACGCCAGCCGCATCGAATTCCGGTTTCAGGCTGTTGAATTCCAGCGCCTCCGTCGTGCAGCCCGGCGTGCTGTCCTTTGGGTAGAAGTACACAACCACTTTCCGCCCCCCGAGACCGGCGAGCGAAACTTCCCCGCCAGCGCCCAGGGGTAGCCGGAGATCCGGCGCCAGAAAGCCTTCTTTAAGCGGCATACGCATTCCTTTCCGAGGAGAATCCCGGCAGATCCCAACAGCGGACAAGCTGCGGCGTTATCCATTTGTAACCGGCGGTCAGAAAAAATGTGGCCGGCGGACCGAGAATCGTATTGCTCTGGAGGGCAGGCTCACCATTCAGCGGTCGAACTGCCAGACCTGTCCTGTCGCCGCAACCCCCTGCGCACGCCCTGGCGACGGCGGGCCATACATCCGGCGCCCAATCCATGGGAAGGACCTCCGGGCTCAAAAAATTCTGGGCCAAAGGATCTTTGACCAAGAGATTCTGGGCCAAAGGATCTTGGGCCAAAGGATCCTGGACATGGGCATCCTTCTGCAGGATCCCGTTTTGCCCGAATCCTCCCTGGCCGTCAGCTGGTGCGCCCGCCGTCCCAGGCGGCCGCGCCGCCCTGGTTTGTGGCGACGGCGCGCCGGGGCCAGGAGCGGCCGCGTTACATGAAAGGGGCGCCAGAGCGCGCCTCGCGCCAGAAACATGGGGCAGCATCCCGGCCAGCCCGGCTGGAGCTTGTCTGATCCCGCCGTACGTCTGAACGAAGGGAATACGCCCGGTTGCCAAGGTTGACCCCGCCCACGCGCTTCAAACTGCGCCGGAAGAAAGGCGAAGCTTCAGCGCGCCAGCCGGAGGACCGCGCACGCAACGCAGCGCGGGGTGGCCGCAGGAGCCTTGCCCGGCGTTCAGCCCGGGTCGCCGGTCTGTTTGTCGCGCTCAGTCTCGGCTTCGTGGCGCTATTGGCTGGCGTGCTGGCCGTGCGCCTGGCGATCGGACCTATCGCCATCGAGGGCCTCTCCCAACGCGTCGCGACGGCCATGAACCGGCACATCGGGAATGGGTGGGAGGCCCGGATTGGTGCGGCGGCCATCAACCACGCCGGCTTCAACCCGGCGCTCACCCTGCAGGGCGTCGCCATTTTCGCGCCTGACGGCCAACGCGCCATTGCAGCGCCGGAAGCGACCGTCGCCGTGGACCCATGGAGTCTGGTCTGGGGACAATTCCGGCCTCGCTCCATTGAATTTCGCGGCCTGGCGCTACGGCTGGAGATGGGGCCAGACGGGCAGATATCGTTCCAGGCGGGCGCCGAATCCGATCCGGCGATCGCGGCTCCCCCGAAAACGGGAACAGCCGACGCCTCCACCACGCCCCAGCCGCCCCGCCAGCTAACCGGAGCTATCGCAAGAGGCGTCGCATCGGCCATCGAACTGCTGACCCAGAGCGACGGCCTGCTTGGCGGCGTAGACGAGGCCAGCATCAGCAACGCGCGGGTGATTCTGGTTGGCGCGGATGGGAGCGAACGGTTCCAGTTTAGCGACGCCGAACTGAGCTTCAGCCGGCCCAAGGATACCCTGCGCAACTTTTCATTTGAGCTGACAGGCGGCAAGGGCCGCTGGCGGCTCGACGGCGCCGTTTCCGGGCGTGGAGGAGAAAAGCGCGTCGCCAACGTGACCTTCCGCGATGTGCCCGTGTCGGATCTGCAGGCCTTCTCCCATCGCGAAAAGGCCGTATGGACCGACATGCCGCTGTCCGGCTCAATCACCGGAGCGGTGCGCCCTGACGGCGCCCTGGTGGATCTTGTGGCGAAAGTGCGCGGCGCCCCGGCGGTGATCCACACGGATGACCCGGACATGCCGCAGTTCACCATGAGCGCCGTGGAACTGGAAACAAGCTGGCGGTCCGACGAGCAGAAATTCGATATCCACCGGCTTCACGCCGCCTGGGATGGCTACCATGTCACCGCGTCGGGCGGCCTTGAACGCGGCGAGGGTGAAGACCCGTGGCGATTGCAGCTTTCTTCCACCGACGCGCTGGCGGCTCCCTTTGGCCCGGGCGACGCGCCGCTGCCCATTAACCGGGTCACGGCGCGTCTGGCGGGCGTCAGCGACGGCGGCGCCCGCATCGATCAGTTCGATGTGGAAACCGGCAAAGGGGTCGTCTCGGTGACCGGCCAGTTGGGCGGCGCCGCGACCGGGGATGGCGTCAGCCTCGCCATCGTCGGCAAAGACGCCGAAACCCGCGCCGCCCTCGCCATGTGGCCATCCTTCTCCGCCAGGGCGGTGCGCGACTACATGGGGCGCACGTTCACGTCCGGCCGCGTCGACAGCTTCGACGTGCGCGTGCGCATGACCCGCGACGACATCCTGAAAGCGCGCCAGCGCATGCCCATGCGCGCGGACGAGCTGGCTGTCGACGTCAGCATGAGCGACGCGGTCTGGCGCGCTTCACCGGACACGCCGCCGGTTCACGCCTCCGCGACCGCCGCCGTAACCGGCGTGGAGGCGCGCATCGCCGTGAAGGATGCGCGCATGACGCCGGCTGACGGACCGGCGTTGCCCATATCCGGCGGCCAGGTGGTGATTCATTCCGCGCAGCGCCCCGCTCCGTCGGCTGACGTCGCCTTCCGCGTCAACGGCGATCTTCCGACCCTGATGCGGGTCATGGCCAGCGCCGGCCTGGGCGCCGCGCCCATTGATCCGGCCAAGATCACCGGCCAGGCGCAATTGAGCGTCGGCCTGACAATCCCCCTGAAGCCCGCCACGGAGACAGTCGAGATCCAGCCGCAGATTTCCGGCTCGCTCAGCAATGTGACGATTGCTCAGGTCATGGGCGAGCACAGCCTTGAGGCGGGGGCGTTCCAGGTGCTGGTTGACCAGGCCCAGAGCCAGTTGAAGGGCGAGGGGCGCATTGCATCCGTGCCGGTGAATCTGGATCTGCGCCAGCCGCGCACAAGCCGCTCCGGTGGAGAAATCCGGGTCGCGGCGACGCTTGATGACGCGGCCCGGGCGCGTTTCAACGTCAATCCTGGCTCAGGATTTTCAGGGCCGGTCACGGTTCACGCGACCCTGCCGCTGGAGGACGTCGACGGCGGGCAGGACGCCGCGAAAACTGCAGGCCAACGGGTCGAGGTGGACCTGACCCGCGCGCGCATCGCCGGGCTGTTGCCAGGCTGGTCCAAGCCCGCCGGAAAACCAGGGCGCATCTCCTTCCTGCTGGAAACCCAACGCGCCGCCTGGCGGCTATCCGACCTGGCTCTCGACGCCGGCAACGTCTCCGCCAGCAAGGGCATGTTGGAGCTTGACGCGAAAGGGGCGTTTCAGCGGCTGCGGTTCGCCGGCTTCCGCATGTCGCCCACCGACAACATGCGGGTCGACGTTGAACGCGTCGATGACGTTTACAAGGTGACGGTGCGCGGGCAACTCATCGACGCCAGACCCATGTTGCGCACCATCATCACCGACGACGGCGGCAGGAGTGGTCAGGCCAGCGGCGGCGCGAACGCGCCCAAGATTGACCTGGACCTCTCGAGCGCGATTTTGGCGGGCTTCAACGATGAATCGCTCACCAACGCCACGCTGAAGCTGACCTCGCGGAACGGCCAGGTGCGCCAGGCGGCGATGGATGGCCGCTTTGGCCAGGCCTCGGCGTCGCTGCGCCTCTCGCCTCAGGCGGACATGATGGAGAAGCTGGAGGTCCGTTCCTCGAACGCTGGCGCGCTGCTGCGTTTCGCCGACCTCTACAAGCGCATGTATGGCGGCGACCTGGTTATCTCGGCCCAGCTCGGACGCAAGGGCCAGAGCGGCTCCATCGACGTGGCCCGGTTTACCCTGCGTGATGAACCCGCGCTTGGGCGCATCGTCGCCGCCCAGCCCGCCGGCGGTTCAAAGCGCATCAATGTTTCCGAAGTGGCGTTCCAGCGCCTGCAAGGCTCGTTCGACCGCAGGGCTGGCCGCGTGCAACTGCGCGATGGCATTATCTGGGGACCGCAGGTGGGCATCAAGCTTGATGGAACCGTCGATTTTGCGCGGGACCGCACGGATCTGACCGGCACGTTCATCCCCGCCTACGCCCTCAACAACGCCTTTGCCCGTATTCCGCTGGTGGGACCGTTGATTGGCGGCGGAGCCAATGAAGGGTTGTTCGCGGTCAGCTTCCGCATCACGGGGCCAGCCAGCGCGCCAACGCTGACGGTCAATCCGCTCACCGCCGTGGCCCCGGGGATTTTTCGCAAGTTCCTGGAGGTGTTCACGCCGGATGGCTCCGGCCGGACGCAGGCGGAGCCGCCGACGCCACCAGGCCGCATCCCTTGAGACCAGCCGGCTGGAGCACGCCCGGAAATCGGCCAGCGGATGGCAAGCCCCGCGCCCGGTTCATGCATGGTGACGCGAAGCGCGGGAGCAGGCGCATTCAGGCGGTGATGGGGCCGCATGCGCCTGCTCGCCTGCGGTTGGTTCGCCTGAACCAGATTCACCCGCGCAACTCGCTTGGGGAGCTGATGCAAGCCCGCCAATCGACAGCGGCGCATGCAAAAAGGGCAGCCTCGCGGCCGCCCCGGATCATCGCAGTCCCGGAGCGACCTCCGGTCAATGTGGACCGGCGGCCGCTCCGGGTTTTCCTGTTTTGAGCGCATTCTGATCAGCCAGACGCCGCCGTTTGGCCGGAACGCGCTCCACGTCGCTTCACGCGAAGCGCAGCAGGACGTGCTTCTTCCTGCCAAACGAGAGCTTGATGACTCCGTCGCCGGTGAGCTCGGCTTCTGTCAGCGCGGCGCGCTCATCAGTCACCACCACATCATTGACGCGCAGGCCGCCGGCCTTGATCTGGCGACGCGCCTCGCTGGTCGAAGCCACCAGCCCGGCGCTGGCGAAGGCGGCGAGCACGCCGAGGCCAGCCTTCAGATCGGCGGACGCAACGGTAACGCTGGGCAGATCCGCCGCCAGGGCGCCTTCCTCAAAGGTCTTGCGCGCCGTTTCAGCCGCCTGGTCCGCCGCCTCGCGACCATGCAGCAGGGCGGTGGCTTCCGTGGCCAGGATCTTCTTGGCCTCGTTCACCTCGCTGCCGCCCAGCGCCGCCAGCCTGGCGATCTCGTCCAGCGGCAGCACGGTGAACAGCTTGAGGAAGCGCGCCACGTCCGCGTCCTCGGTGTTGCGCCAGAACTGCCAGTACTCATATGGGCTGCGCATGTCGCCCTTCAGCCAGACCGCGCCGCTGGCGGTCTTGCCCATCTTGGCGCCGGAGGCGGTGGTGATCAGTGGACAGGTCAGCGCGTAGAGCTGGGGGCGGCCCATGCGGCGCCCCAGGTCGATGCCGTTAATGATGTTGCCCCACTGGTCCGAGCCGCCCATCTGCAGCACGCAGTCGTGCCGCTTGCTCAGCTCCACGAAGTCGTAAGCCTGGAGGATCATGTAGTTGAACTCGAGGAACGACAGTTCGTGCTCGCGCTCCAGGCGGGTCTTCACCGAATCAAAACTGAGCATGCGGTTGACGGAGAAATGCTTGCCGACATCGCGCAGGAAATCGATGTAATTCAGCGGCGCCAGCCATTCGGCGTTGTCGACCATGAAGGCGGACGCGCCGGCTCCAGCCCCATGCGGCGCCGGCGCCAGGCCATCCTGGCCGTTGCCAAAATCGATGAACCGGGAGAACACCGTGCGCAGGCTCTGCTTATTCTCTTCAATCTGATCGAGCGTCAGGATCTTGCGGCTCTCATCCTTGCCGGAAGGATCGCCGACACGGGTGGTGCCGCCGCCCATCAGGGCGATCGGACGATGGCCGGTCTGCTGGAACCAGTGCAACATCATGATCGACAGCAGATGGCCAACGTGCAGCGACGGCCCGGTGCAGTCGTAGCCGACATAAGCGGTGAGCTGGCCCGACGCCGCCTTCTCATCCAGCCCCGGCAGGTCCGAGCACTGGTGGATGTAACCGCGTTCGGTCAGGACGCGCAGAAAGTCGGATTTTGGCGCGGTCATCAGCTCGCTCACCTTTTATTTCTCTGGCGGAGACGCGCCCGGCGATCGGGCCGGAAGTCCCCGTGTCCTCCAGCCTCCATTCAAGCGTCGCGCATGGCGGCGGCCGGAAAGGGGAGGAGGCGCACATCTGGCTGGCGCGCGTGTAACATCTTTACGCCGCGAGATCACGCAGGATCACGCGACGCCATATGGCGCGTCAGGGGAGCGCCGAATCAATCCCTCTCCCGCGAGATCCAGCGCCTGAACCGTCGCGTCGCGCACGGCAAGGCCGGAGCGATGGCCTTTTCAGGCATCCAGGGATGTGGGCGACGCATGGCCCATCCAGGGGGCGAGACGCGCGCTCCGCATGCTTCTGATTTTCAGGACAAAATTCCGCCCCACAGTCAAGCTTGCGGTAAATTCCGGGCGCGCCCACGCGCGGCAAAGGCAGCCAGGCGCCAAAATACAAGCTTTCACATGCTACCTTTGGCGTAGTAACTTGCGGAGCTGCAAAAAATTCTCAAAAATACGCGTTTATGCAAAATATTTTTGAAATTATGCAGAGTCAGGATCGGAAGTAAAGGATACGGGCGGATATCTACATGTGCGCATCGGTCCTACCAGATACATGGGGTTCACCCGATCCTCCCCATGAGGAACGATATGCTGACGCCAGAGAGAATGCAGGACGGAACTGGCGAATAGACCTGTTCTCCGGCTGCATGTGCGCCCGAATGCATAAAAAGGTCATGGAAACCCGTCTGATAAACTGAACGTGAGGGGGGAGGGGTGCGGATTGGTTTTGGTCAGGCCGCGGGGGAGGGCCATGTCAGCGACAAAACCTTCCTCGAATCCAGCGGCGCTGAACGTATCTTCCTGGCAGAATCGCCAGAAAGCCGGCTGCCAACGCTCGCGCATGCGATCGCATTTTTACGGCAGGGAGATGTATTTTTAATTGCATCCCTTGAGAGACTTGGCCGAAGCCTCGAAGACATCATCTATTCGCTTGAAAAAATTTCGAAAACTGGGGCAGCCATACAGGTAGGCGACAACGACGTCACGCCTGGCACGCCCCTGGGCGACGCACTGCTGCCGGTGTCCAGATACCTGGCGGAACGGATCCGCCCATCGCCGCGAGCTGAGATGTCCACAGGGGCAGTGGAAGCCCGCGGCGACGAGCAGGAACGGCGGCAGCGCGGACGCCCGGCTGTGCTGACCAGCGCACAACGCGAGCGGGCCCAACGCCTCGTGACCGAGCAGGGCATGTCCACCCGGCAGGTCGCCAGACGCTTTGGCGTTTCCACCGCGACGATTTACAGAATTCTCCAGGAAACCTGAAAACGGAAACCTGAAAGCAGCTCCTTAAAGCGACGCCTGACGGAATCCCCGAACTCCGCGTGAGCCATCGAAGCGCGAAACGGCATGCCGCTCGACGGATACGCCCGGATGCGACGCGCTGCTTCCATGCCGGCATGCCGCGCGACCTGATCCAGATCTCCGCATGCCCCCTGAGGGCGCCCGCACGAATGGCGCGGCCCCGCGTCATCCCGCGACGCTCCCGGCTCCTGCACAGCCAGAATCGCTGCTATGTTTGGCCGGTTGGCCTGGCGTCCCTGCGGAACGCTGGTCAGGTCGGCGCGTCGCGGACCTTGGGCCAGCCGCTGCGGAGAGCCTTCCATAACCGGTCAAGGAGTTGCACAGGATGACTGTCCGGCGGGCGATTGGCCTGATGAGCGGCACGTCGATGGACGGCGTCGACGTGGCGTTGCTGGAAACGGACGGTGAGACCATTTCGGCCTTCGGCCCGACTGGCTACCGGGCTTACAGCCCTGCTGAGCGGTCCATTCTGGCGGAGGCCATGGCCGAAGCGCCGGCGCTCGCGCGCCGCGAGGACAGGCCGCCGGCGCTTGCCAAGGCCGAGGGGCTGGTCACCGCCGCCCATGCCGGGGCGGTGAATGACTTTTTGAGCCGCAACGGGTTGTCGCCATCGGATGTCGACGTCATCGGCTTTCATGGCCAGACTGTGCTGCATCGCCCGCAGGCCCGCCTCACCGTGCAGCTTGGCGACGGAGCCGGGCTCGCCGCAGCGACGGGGATCCCGGTCGTGCATGATTTCCGGGCGGCGGATGTGGCGGCTGGCGGCCAGGGCGCGCCTCTGGTTCCGGTGTTTCACGCCGCCCTCGCGCGTTGGGCTGGCCTGGCGCCGCCTGTCGCTTTCCTGAACATCGGCGGCGTCGCCAATGTCACCTTCATTAACCCAGGCGGATCCCTCGCCGCTTTCGACACGGGGCCCGGCAATGCGTTGCTCGATGACTGGATGCGAACCCGCACCGGCGCAGGCATGGACGCTGACGGCGCCACGGCCGCCGCGGGCGCCCCGGACGAAGCCCTGCTGACCTGGCTGCTGTCCCATCCGTGGTTTGACGCGCCACCGCCGAAATCGCTGGATCGCAACTGGTTTTCACCTGGCGTGGCGGCGCATCTGGACACGGCGGACGGGGCGGCCACCCTGGCGCATTTCACTGTCCGCGCCATCGCCAGAGCCGTAGAAGCGTCGGGCGGCCCGCCGCCGGCGCGCTGGATTGTCTGTGGCGGCGGCGCCCACAACCCGGAGCTGATGCGTCTGTTGCGGGAGCGTCTGCAGGCGCGCATCATCCCGGCCGACGAGGCGCAACTGGATGGCGACTTCATCGAAGCGCAAGCCTTTGCCTTTCTTGCCGTCCGCAGCCTCGACGGGCTCCCGCTCACCTGGCCCGCCACGACTGGCGCGCCCGCACCGATGGTCGGGGGCGTGCTCGCCACGCCGCCGCTGCGACAAAGCGCGGCTTTCGCCGAACCGGCCTGATCCGGCAGCCAGCTTCCGAAGCTCTGGTCGACTGGCGGATTGCCAGCGCGCCAGCGCGTTTCCCGACGTGCAGGGCCGCATCGCAATACATGCGATCAAGGGGGCAAAGGGGGCCGGACGGCGCCGTTGCAACCCGGACGGGGATGCCCCCGGCAGGCCGTCGCGCAGCACGCCCGGGGCGTGCGAAAAGAAAAAGGCCGCCTGATCAGGCGGCCTTCGGAGTGACTGGCGCGGAAAAACGGGGCCGTGGCCGGTGTGGCGTCAGTCTTCCTCGACCTCTTCCTCGACCGGGTCCGGCGGTGGCGGCAACGCGGCCGTTTCTTCCTCGCCGGCGCCAAGCCGCTGGTCGAGATAGTCGTTCACCACCGAAATCAGTTCATCGACCTTGCCGTCGAAGAAGTGGTTGGCGCCCTCAATCACGGCGTGCTCCAGCAGGATGCCCTTCTGGGTTTTCACCTTCTCGATCACCGGCACCACGTCCTTCACCGGCGCGACCCGGTCTTCCGAGCCATGCACGAACAGGCCGGACGAAGGGCAGGGCGCAAGGAAGGAAAAGTCATAGCGGTTGGCCATGGCGGCAATGGAGATGAAGCCCTCGATCTCCGGGCGGCGCATCAGCAACTGCATGCCGATCCAGGCGCCGAAGGAGATGCCGGCGATCCAGCAGGTGCGGGCCTCAGGGTTGATGGACTGCACCCAGTCAAGGGCCGCGGCGGCGTCAGAGAGCTCGCCAACGCCATGGTCGAAGCTGCCCTGGCTGCGGCCGACGCCACGGAAATTGAAACGCAACACCGAGAAGCCGCGTTTCACATAGGTGTAATAAAGGTTGTAGGCGATCTGGTTGTTCATCGTCCCGCCAAACTGCGGGTGCGGATGCAGGATCACCGCGATCGGCGCGCCCTTGCGCTTTGACGGGTGATACCGGCCTTCGATGCGTCCGGCAGGGCCAGGAAAGATGACTTCAGGCATACTCAACCTTGCTGATGCGGCTGACCGTGCGCCTCTGGAACGTCAAGGCGCGGCAGGCGCTTGACTTCAGGGCAGGTCGGCCTAAAAAAGGGCTTAGAACGGTTCTACGCACATTAACACGCGGTTCGCAACAGGTCTCCGGGGCGCGGCGCGGCATGGGTCTGACCGGTCGGCGTCCAGCAGAATCCGGCCCCCGGTCCCCAACCGCGATGCACGGACCATGGCGCCCGCGTTGCGTGGATCCCATATGGCAGGCGAGGCGGACGCCCTGAGGGGCCTGGCCGCGACAGGACCTTACGCACGACCATGCGTTCGCCGCGTCTGGCCCGGAGGCAGGCGCGAGCGCCTGTTTAACATGGCGAGAGGGGTCCATTGCAAGGATTGCGTTCGCCCGGCCAGGCATTTGGCGGGGCGGCGGCCTTTCAGGGGCGGCACGAATGACTGACGCGCGCATATATCTGGATCATAACGCGACATCGCCGGCGCGACCCGCCGTGCGTGATGCGATGATCCACGCCCTGTGCGCCGCCGGGAACGCCTCGTCGATCCATGCTGAGGGGCGGCGGGCCCGGGCGGCCATCGAGCAGGCGCGCGATGAGGTCGCCCTGCTGGTGGGCGCGGCCAGCCAGGACATTATTTTCACCAGCGGCGGCACCGAGGCCGCCAATACGCTGCTGGCGGGCGGGCTGTCGTTCCATGGGGCGCAGCCGGCGCGGCTGATCGCGCTGGCGACCGAGCATCCCTGCGTTCTGGAAGGTCACGGTTTCGCCGCGGGTCGGGTCAGCCATGCGCCGGTGAACGGCGACGGCGTCATTGATCTTGACTGGCTGCGCGCGGATCTCGACGCCAATGGCCCGGCGCTGCTCGCCATCCAGCTGGTCAACAGCGAGACCGGAGTCATCCAGCCCGTGGCCATCGCGGCGGACATGATCCACGCCGCTGGCGGCGTGCTGGCGTGCGACGCCGTTCAGGCGGCCGGAAAACTGCCGGTCGACATGGCCGCCCTGGGGGCGGACGCGCTGTTCGTTTCTGCGCACAAGATTGGTGGCCCGCAGGGCGTTGGCGCCATCGCGCTTGGCGGTGGTTTCGTCACGCTCGACACCCGGCTGCTGCGCGGCGGCGGCCAGGAGCGGGGCGCGCGCGCCGGCACCGAAAATGTCGCCGGAATCAGCGGCTTCGGGATCGCCGCCCGCATTGCCGCCACAGAGCTTGAGCATAATGCCGCCCATTGCCGGGAGCTTCAAAGCCTTGCCGAACGGCGGTTGCGCGATATCGCGCCTGACGTGGTGATTTTTGGCGAGCACGCGACGCGCGCGCCCAATGTCACGGCGTTCGCGGCGCCCGGCTTTTCAGCGCAGACCCTGTTGATGCAGTGCGATCTTCGGGGTATCGCCCTCTCGTCCGGTTCGGCCTGCTCGTCGGGCAAGGTCAGGCGCTCGCATGTGCTGGAAGCCATGGGAGTAACAAAGGACATCGCAGGGGGGGCGGTGCGCATCAGCACCGGCTGGAATTCAACCGAAGCCGACATTGCGCGCTTCGCAGACGTGTTCGCCGCCTGCGTGGCCGGCGCGCGCGAACGAAGAGGCGCGCTGGCGGGCGTATGACGCCGGCAGACAGGCGACCGCCAGGTCGCCGGTGAAATCTGATTTGGCCGCTCCTTCGGGAGCGCGCCGTGACTGGCCAGCCCACGGCCCTTGAAGCCGTGACAGGAGGACAAGATGGCCGCCGTGCAGGAAACCGTCGACCGCGTCAAGGCGATCGACGTAGACCAGTACAAATACGGGTTTGAAACCGTGCTTGAGACCGAAAAGGCTCCAAAGGGCCTTTCGGAAGATACGGTGCGTTATATTTCGGCCAAGAAAAATGAGCCGGAGTGGATGACCCAATGGCGGCTGGACGCCTTCCGCCGCTGGCAGACCATGGTCGAGCCCACATGGGCGCGCGTCGATTATCCGAAGATCGACTACCAGGACGCCTACTACTATTCCGAGCCGAAGAATTTTTCCGGCCCGGATTCGCTTGACGACGTCGACCCGGAAATTCTCAAGACCTATGAGAAGCTGGGCATCCCGTTGCGCGAGCAGGAGCTGCTGGCCGGCGTGAAAACGTCGAAGGTCGCCGTGGATGCGGTGTTCGACTCCGTGTCGGTCGCCACCACCTTCAAGGAAGAGCTGAAAAAGGTCGGCGTGATTTTCTGCCCGATCTCCGAGGCGATCCGCGAGCATCCGGAGCTGGTGAAGAAATACCTCGGGTCGGTGGTGCCGGCGTCCGACAATTTCTTCGCCACGCTGAACTCCGCCGTCTTCACCGATGGATCGTTCGTTTACATCCCGGAGGGCGTGCGCTGCCCGATGGAGCTGTCGACCTATTTCCGCATCAACGAGCGCAACACCGGCCAGTTCGAACGCACGCTGATCATCGCCGACAAGGGCTCCTATGTGAGCTATCTGGAGGGCTGCACCGCGCCGCAGCGCGACGAGCACCAGTTGCACGCCGCGGTGGTCGAGCTTGTGGCGCTTGAGGACGCGGAGATCAAATACTCCACCGTGCAGAACTGGTTCCCCGGCGACGCGGAAGGCAAGGGCGGCATCTACAACTTCGTGACCAAGCGCGGCGATTGCCGCGGCGACCGTTCGAAGATTTCGTGGACCCAGGTCGAGACCGGCTCGGCCATCACCTGGAAATACCCGTCCTGCATCCTGCGCGGCAATGGCAGCAATGGCGAATTCTACTCGATCGCCATCTCCAACGGCCGGCAGCAGGTCGACAGCGGCACCAAGATGATCCACCTCGGCAAGAACACGACGAGCCGGATCATTTCCAAGGGCATCGCCGCCGGCAAGTCAGACAACACCTATCGCGGTCAGGTCTCCGCTCACCGCAAGGCGTCGAACGCGCGCAATTTCACCAATTGCGACTCGCTGCTGATCGGCGACCAGTGCGGCGCCCACACGGTGCCCTACATCGAGTCGAAGAACGCCTCGGCGGTGTTCGAGCACGAGGCGACCACCTCGAAAATTTCCGACGACCAGATGTTCTACTGCATGCAGCGCGGCCTGTCGGACGAGGAAGCTGTGGCGCTGATCGTCAACGGCTTCGTCAAGGACGTCTTGCAGCATCTGCCGATGGAATTCGCGGTGGAGGCGCAGAAGCTGATCTCGATCTCGCTGGAAGGCAGCGTGGGCTAACCCCCGCCGCCCCAACCGAACAACAGACCCAATGGGCCGCGGACAGGCGCGCAGGACGCGACGCCCGGCCCGAACGACCGGAATTGCACCATGCTGGAAATCAGGAACCTCGTCGTCGACATCGATGACAAGCGCATTCTCAACGGCCTGAACCTCACCGTGAACAAGGGCGAGGTCGCGGCCATCATGGGCCCCAACGGCTCGGGCAAGTCGACGCTCTCCTATGTCATCTCCGGCAAGGAGGATTACACCGTCGTGGACGGCGAGATCCTGCTCGACGGCGAGAACATCCTGGAGCTGGACCCGGCCGAACGCGCCGCTCTCGGCGTGTTCCTGGCCTTCCAGTATCCGCTGGAGATCCCCGGCGTCGGCACCATGACCTTCCTCAAGGCGGTGATGAACGCCCAGCGCAAGGCGCGCGGCGAGGCCGAACTGACCACGCCGGACCTGATGCGCCGGGTGCGCGAGGCGGCTGAAGAACTCTCGATCAACCAGGAGATGCTGAAGCGCCCGCTGAACTTCGGCTTCTCGGGCGGCGAAAAGAAGCGCATGGAAATCCTGCAGATGGCGCTGCTGGAGCCGAAGCTTTGCATTCTTGACGAGACCGACTCCGGGCTCGACATCGACGCGCTGAAGATTGTCGCCGACGGCGTCAACGCCCTGCGTTCGCCCGACCGCTCGTTCCTGGTGATCACCCACTACCAGCGCCTGCTCGACTACATCGTGCCTGACACCGTGCACGTGATGGCCAACGGCCGCATCGTCCGCACCGGCGGCAAGGAGCTGGCCCTGGAGCTGGAAGCCAACGGCTACGCCGACTACCGCCAGCAGGCTGCTGAATAATGGGCGCTGACGTGAAGCCGTTGCGGACCGCCGCTGAGGCCGCGCTGATCGCGCGTTTCCAGGCCGCCGCCAACTCCCTGCCAGGCGACAGCGCAACCGGGCGTCGCCGCACGGAGGCATTCGACCGCTTCGAGAAAACGGGTCTGCCGACCCGCCGGATCGAGGAGTTCCATTACACCGACCTGCGCGCCCTGCTGCGCGACGCCCCGGAGCCGGCCGCCCGGCCGGACGCCGCCGTCGCGGCCACCGTGCTGGCCCACAACGCCGCGTTCCCGGCGCCGCTGGCGATCCCGTCGCTGGATTTCGTCAACGGCTATCTGGTTTCGCAGCCGCCGGCGATTGCTGGCGTCGACATCGTGGCGCTGGACGCCGCGCTGGCGGCGGGCGACGCCCTGACCGGCCGCATTGGCGCGCTGGAGCTGGCCCAGGACAACCCCATGCTGGCGCTCAACACCGCCTTCATGGCGGAAGGCGCCATCGTGCGGGTGTCGAAGGAGGCCGGCGACGCTGGCCTGCAACTGCGCTTCGCCAACGCCGCCGACGCGCCGTTCTCGTCCGCGCCGCGCGTGCTGGTCATCGTCGATGACGGCGCCAGTCTCGACCTGATCGAGACCCACGCCGGCGCCAGCGGTCTGGCCTACCAGGTCAACGCGGTGGTGGAGATCATTGCCGGCGACGGAGCCCGCGTGAACCACACCCGGATCAACGCCGAAGGCGACGCCGCCCAAGCGGTGTCGACGCTGTCCGTCTCGCTCGGCGCCGACGTGCGCTTCAGCTCGTTCGGGCTGACCACCGGCCCGGCCATGTCGCGGCACCAGATCTTTCTGGGCTGCGCGGGCGAGGGCGCCGACATCACCATCGGCGGCGCCACCATGCTGCGCGGACGCCAGTTCGCCGACACCACGCTGACGCTGGATCACGCCGTGCCCAACTGTAACAGCCGCGAGCTGTTCAAGACGGTGCTGGACGACGAGTCCACCGGCGTGTTCCAGGGCAAGATCATCGTGCGGCAGCACGCCCAGAAGACCGACGGACGCATGATGTCCGCCGCGCTGCTGCTGGCGGAAAACGCGACGATGAACAACAAGCCGGAGCTGGAGATCTTCGCCGACGACGTGCAGTGCGCCCACGGCGCCACCTGCGGCCAGCTCGATGACGATCTGCTGTTCTACCTGATGGCCCGTGGCCTGCCGCGCAAGCAGGCCGAGGCGCTGATGGTCGAGGCGTTCCTGGGCGAGCCGCTGGAATTCGTGGCGCGCGAGGACGTGCGCGACAACCTCGTCGCTCTGGTGGAAGGCTGGCTGGCCGCGCGCGGCTGACCGGCTTCGCCATCCCGTTGCGAACAGTGCATGCGGCGCCGGCGCCGCATGCGATCGGGCGCTTCCGGCCAGAACATCTGGCCAGCTCCCATGTGCTCAAGCCAGATTTTCAGGAGGGCGGGGGCAGCCCCGCGAATGTCTCCATGACAGACAGCACGCCCGCCGCGCCTCTCGATCTCGCGCGCATTCGCGCCGATTTCCCGATTCTCTCCCGGCAGGTCTACGGCAAGCCGCTGGTTTATCTCGACAACGCCGCCTCGGCCCAGAAGCCCCGCGCGGTGATCGAGGCCATGACCCGGGCGATGGAAACCGGTTATTCCAACGTCCATCGCGGCCTGCATTATATGGCCAACGCCGCCACCGAGGCGTTCGAGGATGGCCGTGAGGCAGTGCGCGCTTTCCTGAACGCCGCCTCGGCCGACGAGATCATCTTCACCCGCTCGGCGACGGAGGCGATCAATCTGGTCGCCGACAGCTACGGCCGCATGGCGATCGGCGAGGGCGACGAGATCGTTCTGTCGATCATGGAGCACCACTCCAACATCGTGCCGTGGCATTTCCACCGCGAGCGCAAGGGCGCCGTCCTCAGATGGATTCCTGTCGACGATGAAGGCGTGCTGGATCTGGACGCCTACGAGAAGTTGCTGACCGACCGCACCAAAATCGTCGCCATCACCCACATGTCCAATGTTCTGGGCACCATCGCGCCGGTGAAGGAGATGATCCGCATCGCCCATGCGCGCGGCGTTCCGGTGCTGGTCGATGGCAGCCAGGGCGCGGTGCACCAGAGCGTCGACGTGCGTGATCTGGACGCCGATTTTTACGTGTTCACCGGCCACAAGGTCTACGGACCAACCGGCATCGGCGTGCTCTACGGCAAGCATGACCTGCTGGCGAAGATGCCGCCGTTTAACGGCGGCGGCGAGATGATCGAGACGGTGACCATGGACACGGTCACCTATAATACGCCGCCGCACCGCTTCGAGGCTGGCACGCCGCCGATCGTCGAGGCCATCGGCCTCGGCGCGGCGCTGCGCTACATGCAGGCCATCGGCCGTGACCGAATCCATGCCCACGAGGCGGAACTGAGCGCCTACGCCCATGAGCGGCTGGGCGAGATGAACGCCATCCGCATCATCGGCCGGGCGCCGGGGAAGGGCGCCATCCTGTCGTTCGAGATGAACGGCGCCCACGCCCATGACGTGGCCACGATCATCGATCGGGCTGGCGTGGCGGTGCGGGCCGGCACCCATTGCGCCATGCCGCTGTTGACGCGCTTCGGCGCCACCTCCACATGCAGGGCGTCGTTTGCGCTCTACAACACCCGCGACGAGGTCGACGCGCTGGTCGAAGCGCTGCGCAAGGCCGAGCGCATGTTTGGATGACATGGCCACGCCATGGGTGTATGCCGTCGGCTCGGATGCATGTTTGAGCGGCGGCCTCACCCTTTGGCCAGCCGGATCAGGAGCGGTTCCGCTGGGTGGAGCCCCACACGGAAGTCCGCTCCCGGGAGATGACGAAGTGACCCAGAACCAGATGACCGACGGACCGGCGCCCAACGTTCCTGACGTCACGCCGTCGTCGACCTTGCCGCCGGAAGAAATCGATCGCCTGACGGACGAGATCATCGCGGCGTTCAAGACCGTGTATGATCCGGAAATCCCCGTCGACATTTACGAACTTGGGCTGATTTACCGGGTCGCAATCAATGACAACCGTCACGTTGACGTCGATATGACGCTGACTGCCCCGGGTTGCCCGGTGGCGGGAGAAATGCCCGGGTGGGTGGAAAACGCCATCGCCACAGTGCCTGGCGTATCCGGCGTCGATGTCCGGATGGTGTTTGATCCGCCGTGGGACCAGAGCCGCATGTCAGACGAGGCCCGCGTCGCCCTCGACGTGTGGTAAGCCCGGGGAGGCGCCGTGGCGGGCGCGACGCGGGCTCCCTTGTCCGGAACCTTGCCCGGCAAGGCGCATTCTCCTGACGGGACGGGTCCATTTCGTGGGGGCCGCCTGAAAGGAGCGTGACAGATGACCGCCGCCAGCCACAATCCGCCGCCTCATAACCCGCCGCCGTCTCATAACCCACCGCCTCTTGGCCAGGTGCTTGAGAGCGCGCTTTATGTGGACGACCTGCAGAGAGCGGCGGCCTTTTACGAGAACATCCTCGGATTGCGCCCCCTGGTGGCGGACGGACGGTTCCGGGCCTATGCGGCTGGCGACCACAACGTGTTGCTGCTGTTCCAGAACGGCTCCACCAGTGAAACCGTGCATATGCCGGGCGGAACCATTCCGCCGCACGGCTACCCGAAAAACGGGGCGGGCGATCGTGTCCAGCAGCACATCGCCTTCGCCGTGAGCCGCGAAGGTCTGGCGGAATGGGAAATGGCGCTTGAAGCGCGCGGCGTCGCCATCGAGGGCCGCACCGACTGGCCCAAGGGCGGCCACAGCATCTATTTCCGTGATCCAGACGGCCACCTGCTTGAACTGGCGACGCCCGGCCTCTGGCCCATATCCGGCGGCTGATCCAGCCGGACGGACCTCCTGCATCCACTCTGCATTGGTCAGGGCTGCGCCGGGCCTGATATCGCGCGCGCGGCGCGACGCGACGATCTCACCGGCTTCTGATGAACGCCCATACAGCTGTTGGAATTTGCCCGCGCAAGGCGCAGGCAATGGCCGTGCGCACCGCCAATGCCCAGGATATTTCCAATAGCCGTCACAACAGTCAGGCTTCTACCATCTGACGAGTTGCTTCATCCGTCAGGAAAAAGCATGCTGCGCCGTCTCTCGCCTGTGTCGGGCGATGTATTCAATGACGATATATGGAGTTTGCAATGGCTGTTGACGGCGCCTGGAATCTGATCATGCAGACCCCGATGGGCGAACGGACCACCACCGTGAACCTGACGGCCAATGGCGGCGCCCTGACGGGCACGCAAAGCGCCGATCAAGAAGCCGGCGAGATATTTGACGGCAAAACGTCTGGCGACGATGTCTCGTGGAAGATCAAGATCACCAGCCCCATGCCCCTGACGCTGGAGTTCAAGGGCAGCGTCGCGGGCGACAACATGGATGGCAAGGTATCGGCGGGATTCATCGGCAGTTGGGGTTTCACGGGCGTCCGCGCCTGATCACTGCCGCCAAACAGCGTCCGTTTCGCGGGAGAAGCCTCCCGGAGCATGCTTGCCGGAACCGGCGTCGCCAGGCGATGGCGTCGGTCCCAGCATGGTTTCCCGCGTGACCAGGGAGATGGTGACAAAGCTCACGTAGAGCAGCAGATACCAGGATCCGATTTTGGAAAAGGACACCAGCTCCGGGGTTTTTTGCCCCGCGTAAAGCCATGTGCCGGTGCGTGTGCCAATGTTCTCCGCCACCCAGAGAAACAGGCTGGAGAAGAACGCCGCCAGCGGCAGCGGCATCCAGTACCAGCGCGCCAGCCTGAACCAGATGCGCGTGCGGCCGTAGATCAGGATGGTGGCGGCGAACAACGCCCAGCGCAGATCCGGCAGGAAGTGGTGCGCGAAGAAATTGACGTAGATGGCCGCGGCCAGCGCCAGGGTTAACCAGAATGGCGGGTAGGGCGTAAAGCGCATCTCGAAGACGCGTATGACCCTGACCATGAAGCTGCCGACCGCCGCATACATGAAGCCGGAAAACAGCGGCACGTCCATGATGCGGAAAAATCCAGCCTCCGGATAAGTCCATGATCCCGCGCTCACCTTGAACCATTCCATGGCGGTTCCGGTGATATGGAAAGCCAGGATGACCCGCGCCTCTGTCCATGTTTCCAGTTTCAGCGCCAGAAACAGCGCCTGTACGGCAATGGCGAAGAGAAACAGCGCATCATAGCGCGCCACTGGCCAGTCCGCGTGCCAGACCAGCCGGCTGACCAGAATCGCGCCGAGCAGCAGGCCGGCGAACAGGCAGGCCCAGGCCTGCTTGAGCCCAAACATGACGAATTCGGCCACGCACCAGGGCAAGCGCCGGCGCACCATCTGGCCAAGGCGCAATTCCAGCGCGCGCGTATCGTTCATGGAAAACCGTCGCTCCATCCATCATTCGCCGCCAGCGGCCAGTTCGCCGGGCGGAGCTGGCTTTTGCGCGCGAGTCGCGGCCATCGTCCGCCGGATCATTGCCATCCGGGATAAACGGTTCAGGCGCGCCGGGAAAGCCAGGGAGCGGGCCGCGCCGGTCATGGCTGGGGCCCACAACCAGGCCGACATGCTGATCCTGACGGTTTCAGGCGATGGATCGGGCCAGCGACTTTGCGGGCCCGGAGACAGGAGAGGCCTGACAAACGGCCGGTGCGGAAGCCAGTTGCGCGGGGCGTCGCCAGAAGACCGCCGCAACGGCGACCGCGGCGAAAACCGTTGTGATCGAACAGGTTTCGCAAACCATTCAGGCCCGGAATGAATCCCGGCGGAGCAGGACCCACGGTTCCGGCTCAATATATAATTCGCAGAAGATATATTATGGAACTAAAAATCGAATACAAATCGACCCGCGATGAGGCCCGCGGCGATTTCAGCGGTTTTCAGCCCCTGGAGTTCCCGACGCCGTGCATTGGGACGTTCCAGGGGCTGAAACAGTTCGGAGCGATCTGACGCATCCAATGGCAGCAAGCCACGGCGATATCTCCCCGCCGACCGACCGCTTTGCCCGAGGCTCAGGCCTCACGCCGCGGCGCGACCGGGACTTCACCAGTCAATCGCCGGACGCGCGGAATGACCTCGGCTGCGAAGCGTCGCATCTCGCGCTCGAACGGCTGGAACTGCAGCATGAAGGTGTCAACGCCCAGCTCATGAAACGCCGCGATCCGCCGCGCCACCGCATCGTAGTCGCCGACAAGCCCGGCGGCGGTTCCGCCATTGGTGCCGACTGATGGCGTGCGCGCGATGGTCTTCATGTAAGCGGTGTCCCGGCGCCACCTTTCGCTCTGGGGTGCGAATGGTGATGCTCGAAGCG
>NZ_BNCG01000001.1:638540-779764 GCF_014656355.1 Camelimonas fluminis | reverse complement strand
TCAGAAATCTCGCGAAGGGGGAACCTCTTATGATTCTAGACGTTCGAAAACCGCTCTAACACTGCGACCTTCAAAAACGTTCAGGGTGTTCGTACCCGACCCTGTAATGACAATGCCGCCTGAATTGAACACGCCATTCTGGTTGATGATGATAGCGCCATCCCCAGAACCAACCACGCCTGAATTCAGGGTCCCTGTATTGTTGAGCGTCTTGGTTGCCCCTGCGACACCGCCGAAAACCAGAGCAGGGGCGCCCTGAAGGGCGCCTGCATTGTTGACAGTCGTGTCACCCGCTCCCTGAACTTCAACAGTTCCTGCCAGCGCTGCATCCTGAAGAACGTTGATCGTAATGCCGGTGTTTGGAGGCGCGGTATAGCCGCTGTTGATGTAGCCGCCGCTACACGTCACGACGCCGCCTTCCCCCGGAGCTGAGGGGGAACAGGTCTGGGCAGCAGCTCCGCTGCCCAGAGACAGCCACAGTACTGCCCCTGCAAGTGCAGCGGGGACAACTGGAGCAGAGAGAGAAAATTGAAGCGAATTGATCGCCCCATCTGGTCTATCGGAGCAGCTTGGGGCCAACCAGGAGTGTCGCGTAAGATGCGTCTTTTCCCATGCCAAACGAAGGCGGATGGGATGGAACGGGCGCGGCGGCATTGGAAATCCTGAGGTACGTCCTTGGAATGGCAGTGGACGCAGAACAGATTTTGCATGTCAATTCGAGCAGGTATTCACGGTCGCGTGTGAATGCTTGATTTTTGTGCGAATGACCTTGGTAGATCATACTTGGTCTTATGGATTGGCATGCTCCGAGCTGGCCGATTGGATTGATGCTGTCCCAGAGTGATGCGCCGAACTCAGGAACCGGCTCCGTGCAGGCCGGCCCATGCCTTCGGTCGACGGCCTCCCAGCCACGTCCAACCGTCGCAAAAAGAAGCGCCACCAGACCGCTTGCCATGCAAGACACCCACTGTTGCATGGCAAGGCCGCTTTCAGGCATGAGTCGGGAAATTGAGCGGCCAAACAGGCCTATCAGGAGGAAACCAATGCGCGCCCTTGAACTGTCCTATCCATGGGGGACATCGAACCTCAGGATATCCGATCATCCTGACCCGAAGCCAGGAATGGGCCAGGTCACCGTGCGGATGCGGGCGGTTTCACTGAATTTCCGCGACACTATCATCACGGCAAAGGGCGGCTATGCGAAGGGTAATGAAAGCTCTCCTCCCGTTGTCCCCTTCTCTGATGGTTGCGGCGTCGTTGAGGCTGTTGGCGAAGGCGTGACGCGCGTTGCCCCCGGCGACCGCGTGTCGACGCTGTTCTTTCCAAACTGGGTTTCCGGTCCCCCGGCGCCGGAAAAAGCTGCTGGAGCGCTTGGCTCGCCAGGGGCGCCGGGCGCTGGGCGTGACCTTGCCCTGTTCCCCGAGAGCGCCGGTTGCCGCGTGCCGGACTATCTCAGCGATGAGGAAGTTTCGACCCTTCCTTGTGCGGCGCTCACCGCGTGGCGCGCCATGTTCGTCGATGCCCGGCTCGAGCCTGGCGACACCGTGGTGCTCCAGGGAACAGGCGGCGTCTCCATCTTCGGGCTCCAGTTCGCCCATGCCGCCGGATACCGGACCATTGTCACATCGTCATCGAATGAGAAGCTGGAACGCGCCCGGGCGCTCGGCGCGACCCACCTCGTCAACTACAGGTCAGAGCCCAACTGGCATCGCCCGGTGAGAGAAGCCACCGGCGGCCGGGGCGCCGATTTCATCATGGAAGTTGGCGGAGCTGGAACGCTCATCGAGAGCCTGAAATCGGTTCGGATGGGAGGCCATATAGCGGTTATTGGCGTTCTGACGGACGCCAACGCTCCACCGGCTACCCTCTCCCCCTCGGTGATGATTGGTACATCGGCAAGGGTTCAGGGCGTTTCAGTCGGATCGCGAGAGATGTTCGAGGCGATGTGCCGCGCCATGACGCTGCATCAAATCCGGCCTGTCGTTGATCGCACCATGCCATGGACCGAGGCGCCCCGGGCGATCGAGGAAATGGCAGGTGGGAGCCATTTTGGAAAAATCGTGCTGACGTTTTGAGAGCGCTGACCGGCACGCGTTAGTACGGATGGCGCTCCACGATGGAGCGACATCGCCTGCTCCCGGGTTACCGCTCTCCGATATCGATCCGATTTCCGTCAGGGTCGGCGAATACAAAGGTGCGCTGTCCATAGTCCTTGTCCGCGAGGCCCTTGATTATCCTTACGCCTTGGGCCTCGCAGACGGCATAGAGCGCGGCCACGTCGCTCACGAGCATATGCATCACGTTGACCGTGGAGGCCTTGTGATCGGGCTTCTGGCTCAGATGGATTTCGGCGCCGTCCTTCTTCATCACCATGAAGCCGACGGGATTGCCGTTCTCGAAAACCTTCTGGAAACCCAGCACGCGCGAATAGAAATCGTGTGCGGCCTGGATGTCACGAACGCTGATGCCCGGGGCGGCGCGACCAAACTCGATCGCGGTCACAGCGGAGCTAGCCATCGTCTCCTCCTATAAAGGCAGGGGCGGCGGTGCGCGTGCCGGTTATGGAACTGTGTCCATCTGCTTGATGCTGGTCTAGTCAGTCCGCGTCAATCCATAGTCCAAGCGTGATCGCATGGCGCCGAGTGACCTACCGCGATGGGTCGTTTCCACCAAAGCAATCCCAGAATTCTTTGGATTGGTATCCTTCGCTGGAACTCAGAGAATATGAGAAACGACGGAGCCATTCGGCATCAACGGAGGCCAGGCGATTTATCTCGCGACCCAATTCCCAATCCCAACAAAAATCCTGGCAGGATCGTCGCGTTTGGCAGGCACACCGTGCGACAGCCAGAAACCAGTAACGCGACAAACCCGTTGAAAATCAAGGGGTCAACGCGACTTTGGGCGACAGTATGGAGCATCAGCAAAGGGGAAAATGGCGGAGACGGAGTCCGCTTTTACTGTGACCATGCCGTCAATGCTGTAAACTGCATCTTGTTTTTCTTGAATTATTCGCACGGACGCTTGCGCATGGTGTCCACTCATACCATGTTGTCAACCTGACGAATTAGGGTTGGGAATAGGGTTGTGGCACGGAACAAGCTCACCAAAAGCCGATTGGATTCGAACTTGCCGATCGGGCTGCATTCCGACGGCGACGGCCTTTACGTTAGGGTTACGCCCAGCGGCACGAAAAACTGGACGTTCATTTTCATCCGCAACGGCAAGCGCCGCGAGATGGGGCTTGGACCTTATGGTCGTGGAACCGGAACCGTATCACTCGTTGGCGCTCGCGCGAAGGCGGAGGAAGTACGCGCCATCCTCGGGCGCGGGGGTGATCCGTTCACCGAAATGGCAGAGCGCCAGGCGCGCCGCGAGATCTCGAGTTTCGCGGAGATAGCTGATCGCTTCCTTACCAGTAAACTGGTGAGCTTCCGAAATGACAAGCACAAGGCGCAATGGGAAATGACGCTTGGCGACGCATATTGCTCCAGTATTCGCGCCCTCCCCGTCGATGCCATCACGACGGAGCATGTCGTTGCGATACTCGAACCAGAATGGCTGACGAAGCACGAGACACTATCGCGCCTACGCGGTCGCATTGAGCGTGTTTTGGACTACGCGAAGGTCGAAGGCCTGCGTGACGGCGAGAACCCGGCCAGGTGGAAGGGCCACATTGAGCACCGCCTTCCCAAGCCAGAACAGCGCCTGTCGCGCGGCCATCATGCGGCGATGCCGTGGACTGAGCTACCGGCCTTCATGGCCCGCCTACGAGCCGCCACCGGCACGGGAGCGCGGGCGCTGGAGCTGACAATCCTTACAGCAGCCCGGACGGGCGAAACCATTGGCGCGACATGGTCGGAGATCGATTGGGACGCCGCCGTATGGACCGTGCCGGCCGATCGTATGAAAGCTGGCCGGCCTCACCGTGTGCCGCTGACGGACGCCGCTGTTACCGTCCTGCGCCACATGCAGGCGCATAGCACGGGCGACTATGTGTTTGCGGGCCTGGGGGGCAAGCGGCCGATTTCAAACATGACGATGAGCAAGGTCATGAAGACGCTGGAGGCCATTGACTACACCGTTCACGGCATGCGCTCGGCGTTCCGTGACTGGGCTGGCGAGGCCACGCAGCATCAAAGGGAAGTCATAGAGGCCGCTCTGGCGCACGTCGTCGGTGACGCCGTCGAGCGCGCGTATCGCCGCGGTGATGCGCTCGCGAAGCGGCGGGCGCTGATGGACGATTGGGAGGCCTACTTGGCTCGCGCCGAGTGACCGAAAAAATATTCATGGACGATATGGGTGACCACTTCGTCGAAAATCTATATATAGTATAAGCTGGCGCTTTTTTTGCCGGCGACACACAAGGAGCCGGCCCTTGCACCACGACAACGACAACACCCCTCGCCTTATAAGCATGAATGACGCGGCAGCGCTCACGTCGCTGAGCCGCACCATGATCTGCAGGCTCCGCGATCAGGGCCGTTTTCCGGAAGCCGTGCCGCTGGGTGAAAAGCGCATCGCATTCGTGCGCGCCGAGGTCGTGGAGTGGATCCAGGCGCGGATTGCTGGCCGGAGGGCGGCTGCGTGAGTGCTTTGGTCCCCATCGATACCCTTGGCCAGGAGATCAAGGCCCGCATTGAGGCCGGCGACAAGGCCATGGGAAAAGCGGAGGACCACTATCTGGCCGCTGGTCTGCAGTTGGCCGAGGCTCGCCGCAGAGTTGCGGGTGATGGCGGATCATTCCGTGCTTTCCTGGATAACCACGGCATCGGCCGATCCCGTGCCTATGACATTCTGGCCGTCACCGATGGCCGGAAGACGTTCGATGGCATCCGGGCCAAGGCCGCAGAGCGGGCAGCCAAACATGCGGCGACAAATCGGGAGGCGCGACTGTCCGTTAGTAACGGACAAGTTCCCGATGCGCATGGCGGCAAATACCCAGCTTCTTGGCCACAAGATGCGATCGAGAGAATTGCTTCCGTAGAGAAAAAATATCTCGATCTTATAGTCATGACTACCAAACTCATGCCTAGACAATACCAAGCAAAGCTATTTATGGCTTTCGGTCTCGAGCTGAAATCAACCTAACCACCGCACCACCACCCCCTGAACACCCCAACCTGCCGGCGTCGTCGGCGGGAACGTCACCCCCTACCCAGGAGGCGCACATGCGCATCTTAAATCTCAGGCCGCTCGACCGGCCCCCTTCCGCACGCGGCACGCAACCATTGGCCCGGTTCGATCTGGAAGCCGCCCCCGGCCTCGTGCTGTTCGGCATGTTGTTGTCGCGCGATGCCAGCGGCGCCGATCGTGTTTTCGCGGCCATGAACGAATCCGGCCGACCGGCTGCCAGCCTCGACCCCGGCGCGCGCGCCACAGTCATCGCAATGGTTCGCAGGCAGATGCAGGACGTCCGGAATGACAAACGCGCAGCTTAAGTTCAGAGATCCTGACCTGGCTCAGATCGGTGACTGGTACTACAAGCTATCCTACAAAATCCAGGGCGACGTGAAGCTGGCGCCGCTTGACGATAGCGGCCAGCCGGCCTGGGGACGTGTCAGGGACTTTACTTCGCCTGATGCAATGGACCCGGCCGACCACGCTGAAGCATCGCGCTGGTGCATTCTCTGCGATCACATTCTGGGCTGTGACAGGAACACGGTAGCGGTCATCTACAGGGGCGTTGGCAACGCAGCCACCATCATTTCCAGGGGTGGAACCGATGCCAGCCAAAGGCGAGCCAGGAGCCTCATTTATCATCAGATCGTTGGCTTCGATCCTCCCGCCAATGACAATGAACGCGCCATCTCTGGCATGCATCCGTCTCAGTGGCATGGAGTGCCTGTGCCGGAGCGGCCGTGGCATGTCCATAATTGGATTCCACGCAGGGTGGTGACGATGTTGTCAGGCGATGGCGGCACGGGAAAAAGTCTACTGACCCTGCAGGTTGGAGTCGCAACTGTGCTTGGCTGCGAGACCTTGGGCCTGGAACCTGAGCAAGGGCGCGTGGCCTACATCGGGGCGGAGGACGAGGCCGACGAGTTTCAGCGTCGTCTGGCCGACATTCTGCGATCCTTTGAAGCTGGGTTCGACGATCTTCACGACGACTTCCTTCTATTTCCCTTGGCCGACCAGGATGCAACGCTGGCCATGCCAGACCGCGCCAAGGTGATGAGGCCTACGCCGCTATTCTCGCAAATCGAGGAGCGACTGGTCGATTTCGCGCCTACCCTTATCGTCCTGGATACGTCGGCGGACCTGTTTGGGGGCGACGAGATCAACCGGGTTCAGGTCCGGCAGTTCGTCGGAATGCTCAGGCGCTGGGCCATCCGGTTCGACTGCGCAGTGGTGCTGCTGTCGCACCCATCCGTTACAGGCATGCAGTCAGGCACAGGCACGTCGGGCAGTACGGCCTGGAACAACTCAGTGCGATCCCGCCTGTATCTCACCGCCCCAGAGGCTGGACGAGACGAGCCGCCTGATCCAGATGCGCGCCTGTTGACTAACAAGAAAGCCAACTACGGCAAGGTCGGCGACGCCATAAAGTTGCGATGGCGCGACGGCGTGTTCGTTTTGGACGAGTGGCCGATGTCAAATCCGGCCGCGCAGCTCCTGGCAAAGCGGGCAGAAGATGTGTTTGTCGATCTGCTGCGGAAGTTCACGCAACAGGGCAAGACGGTCAGTCCGAATCCGAGTCCCAGCTACGGGCCGAAGATGATGGCCGAGCACCCCGACGGCAAAGGCATCAGCAAGAAGCAATTTGCTGACGCTCAGACGCGGCTACTGGACTCAGGCGTCATTAAAATCTGCGAGGAAGGCTCGCCGTCCCGGCGTCGCAAGCACCTTTATGTGACTGCGGATGACTATGGGCCGAAGGGTTCCGACTAACCTTCCAACTGCCTTCCAACCCCTTCCAACTGGGGTGCTCACACATCCCCCTTATACCCCCTGAGAGTGCGCAGCACGCACTCGGGGTTGGTACCCCGTGCGAAGCTTCGCACCCTGTTGACGGAGTCAACCATGCGCCAACATCTCGCCTGGCCCGCATTGGAAAGGCTGGCCTACAACCGCGACCTACCCCGCGTCCGAGCCCTGTTGCGGTGGCGCGACCTGATGTGCCCAGATCGGCCGCCTGTCGCGGGCAATGACAACGATCCTGATCTGGCAATCGACACCATCATGGGCGTCCGCCCCACCGAGGCGGAACTGCTGACTGCAGCCGGCATGGTGCAAGATGGCCGGGCCTGGAGCAACACCTACCGCAAGCCCATGCCGGCGTACCGCCCCACCACGGCGCGGCTGGTCAGAGATGGGGCAAAACTCCGCCTAGGCGGGCTCGTGTTCCGCGAGGGCTGGCTGGAGTCGTATGAAAGCCCCACCGGCCGGAAGTTCCGTCCCGGTGAACGATACGGCAAGCCGAAAGGCCCGGCACCACGCGGCAGGACAGACGAAAGCATTGCCTGGTATCTGGGGCTGCGCGGCACAGTGTCTGAACCGCAGGGCGTGCGGCGTCCGTTTTCGAATGCGCCAGCGCCATCAGGCAGACATTTCTGGCCAGTGTCTGAAACCAAGGAGTTGCGTCGCTCCCTGTTGGCATGGCTGGGAGTAGACGGCCGGACACCATTCCATGCAGCGCGTGAGAACGCAGGATTGCTGGAATCCGACGCCGCGTCGGATTCAATCGCACCTGGCGCATATTGGTTCGGCGGCGTTTCACATGGGCGCGGCACCGGCGAGGCCAGCGTGGGAGCGTCCCAGGACAGGACGGTCGACGATGCTGACACTGCGATTGATCTGGCACGGGTGCGGCGACTGCTCGGCGATGACGCCGATACATTGGACATGGCTGTTTCTCCAGCCAATGCCGCGAGCATCGCCGAGGCGCGCGGATATTCCTCGAGCACGGCGAAGAAGGTTGGCGCCGCTGTAACAGAGCGGGCACTGGATGCCTTCATGGCGGTAGAAAAAAAGTTGGCGGCGTAGTTCCACTAAAACGCTTTGCCACCACGTAATCATTGAGATGTTGGAAAACAGCCGTCGGGTCCGCCCGGCGGCTTTTTCGTATCGGCGCCTGTCCCCAGGTGCCGTCGCGGGCGCTGCCGCTCAGCCACGGCGGCGCTCGCACCCATCCCCCGCCGACCAACCCGGGGGATACACGGTGCGGCGTGCGTTTATTCAGTGTGGGCGCGCGTCTCGCCGTTTTTTTGTCTTTTTCAATAACTTGCACATTCAAGGAGGCCGCCATGCAGTGGACCGCCAGAGAATACACGCGCGCTGAAGCGGCCACGCTGGCTGGCATGCCTGAAGGTTCGCTGGATTCGTTAATTCATCACGCCCGCGACGTTGCCACGCTGTTCAGCGAGAAGCGCAAAGGCCGCCGGTTCTTTTCGTTGCGCGACATTGCCGTGCTGCGCGTCGCCCATGAGTTCGTTCATGGCGGCCGCGATTGGCTGGTGGCGATTGGCATCGCTTACGACCGGCTTGAGCACCCGCCGCCGCCCGATGCGCTGATAGTCGCGCCCGCCGTGATACGCAGGGGCTGTGGCCCGCCGATCATCACCACCACCCCGCCTGATGCCTTCGACCGCTCCACAATCGTTGTGCCGGTGGGGCGCATCGTGGCGGACATCATTCGGAGGGCTGCTTGATGTGGCCATTTCAACGTAAATCTGCGCCCCCACTCATCGATCCTGCGTCTGAAAGCTGGGCGGCGCTCACTGGCCTGTTTGCGCCTGGCTCAACCGGCGTTGGGGTCACTGCTGACGTGGCCATGTCTGTTCCGGCTGTGAACGCTGCAGTTACTCTGGTGGCCGGCACGGTCGGCCTGCTGCCTTGCAAGCTGTACAGCAACGGCGCCACCGGCAAACAGCCAGCGCCGGCGCATCCTGCTTATGCGCTGGTGCATGACGACGCGAACGCCTGGCAATCGGCCGGCAAGGTGCGCGAGCTGATCACGACCGACGCCATATTACATGGCGATGGCTTTGGTTTCGTCGTTAAGGTGGGAAGCAAGCCAGTCGAGATCCTGCACCTGGCCCGACATGCTGTCACAGTTGAGCGTCTGGACACTGGCGAGCCCCGATACCGCATCGGCCAGCAGGTATATGGCCCCGACCAGGTGATCCACCTGCAGGCTCCGTCAATCGACGGGCGCACCGGCTACGGCCTACTGCGTGCTGGCAGAGAAGCGATCGGCCTTGCGGTATTGCTTGAGCGCACCAGCGCGCGGCTGTTCAAGAACAACAGCCGTCCAGGTTCCGTCCTGTCGTTCAAGGGCAGCCTGAAGGCCGACACGGTTAAGCGCATTGGCGAGGCGTGGCGTGCGGCCCATGGCGGCGACAACGCCGGTGGCGTGGCAGTGCTCGACCAGGCGGGCGAGTACAAGCCGATCGCCTTTACCAGCGTCGAGACGCAGCACACCGAGCAACGAAATTTCAGCATCGCGGAAATCGCGCGGCTGACGCGCGTGCCTGTCACGATGTTGCAGGATCTGTCGCACGGCACCTTCGCCAACACCGAGCAGCAGAACCTGCAGTTTTTGCAGCTTTGCCTGCTGCCCTGGCTGAAGGCCTGGACGGACGCATACCGCCGCACGCTGCTCACCAGCGACGAGCGCCAGCGCTACAGCGTCGAGTTCGTCGTTGACGACCTGTTGCGCGCTGACACCGCCGCCAGGGCGTCTGCTTATGCGTCGTTCCGGGCCGCCGGCGTGATGACCAGCAACGACTGCCGCCGCCTAGAGAACCTGCCGGCGCTGCCAGACGGCGACACGTTGGCCAGCCCCTACACGACGCCGGGCGCAGCCCCACAACATAAGGAGGATGCGGATTGACCGCATTAGAAGACACCCGCCTCACGTTGGGGCTGGATCACAAGTCCGTCCAGGAGGATGGCTCGTTCTCCGGCTATGGCTCGATCTTTGCAGAGACGGACCTTGGCCGCGACCAGGTGCAGGCCGGGGCGTTCCGCAAGTCCCTGATGCTTCGGCCGGCGCAAAAGGTTCGGATGCTTCGCGAGCATAATCCGCGGGAGCCAATTGGCGTCTGGACGGAGATTGTCGAGGACGCCAAGGGGCTTCGCGTGAGCGGCCGTCTGGTGCTCGACACCGTGGCCGGCCGCGAAACCCACGCCCTGCTCAAGGCCGGTGCGATGGACACGCTTAGCATCGGATATCGCACGAAATCAGCCCGGTTCGATAAGTCGACTGGCGTGCGGCTGCTCGATGAAATCGACCTGCATGAAATCTCGATCGTGACGTTCGGCATGCTGCCCAGCGCCACCATCACCTCCGTCAAGTCCACCCAGTTTGCCGAGCTTGTCGCCGCGATTAACGCCGCGCGCTCGAGCCTTTGAAAGGTATTCCCATGAACATGATCCTCGAAACCAAGGGCGCCACCGACATCGGCGTTGAAGAAGTCAAAACCGCCATCGCTGGCCTGACGGCAGACATTGCAGCCAAATACGCCCCTGTGTCGGATATGGCCAAGCGACTAGAGGCGTTGGAAACCGCAGCGGCACGCCCCGCTATCGGTGGTGATGCCAAGGCGCAGACGACTGACGAACAAAAATCGTTCGGCGTCTACCTGCGGCGCGGCGATGCTGGCCTGGGTGACGTTGAGCGCAAGGCGCTCACAGTCGCGACCGACGCCAGTGCAGGTTTCCTCGCCCCGACGACGTTTGGCGATGAGATCCTGAAAAAGCTGC
Source organism: Camelimonas fluminis (assembly GCF_014656355.1). GTDB lineage: Bacteria > Pseudomonadota > Alphaproteobacteria > Rhizobiales > Beijerinckiaceae > Camelimonas > Camelimonas fluminis. The sequence continues at coordinate 769,057 of NZ_BNCG01000001.1, read as the reverse complement.
GCGAGTTCAGCCCGATCCGCCAGTACGCAAAGGTCGTGCAGATCGGTGGCAAAGACGTCAAGTATCCGCGCCGCCTCACCAGCACTGTGGCGACTTGGGTTGATGAAGTCGACGCCCGGACCGAGTCCGGCATGACGTTCGAGCAGGTCACGCTGACCCCGCATGAGCTGGCGACGTTCGTTGAAGTCAGCCGCCAGCTGCTGGAAGACAACCGGTACGACCTGGAAGGCGAGCTTGCGTCAGACCTGGGCGAGTCCTTTGCCATTGCGGAAGGCGCTGCATTCGTGTCTGGCAATGGCACTGGCAAGCCCAAGGGCGTGCTGGCCGCGACTGGCATTGCAGAAGTCGTGTCGGGCAATGCTGCAACACTCGGCTCAAACCCCGGCGACCTGTTGATTGACATGTTTGCCAAGCTCCAGACGGCGCACGCCCAGAACGGCGCATGGGCTATGAACCGGACAACGCTTGCGGCCATCCGCAAGGTGAAGGACGGGAACGGCCAGTACATCTGGCAACCAGGATTGCAGGCCGGCCAGCCCAGCACCATTCTCGGACGCCCGGTTATCGAGATGGTCGATCTGCCAAACGTTGCAGCCGATGCCTATCCGATAGTCTTCGGAGACTGGTCGGGCTACCGCATCGTGGACCGCGTTGACATGTCCATTCTGGTTGACCCGTACAGCGGCGCGAAGAACGGCATCACCACGTTCCACGCACGCAAGCGCGTTGGCGGTGACGTGACGCATGCTGATCGCTTTGTGAAGCTCAAGATCAGCGCCACCTAATCAGGTACGGGAGCGCTTCGGCGCTCCCAATCACCATGCCAACAGCATCACCTCGTTACTGCACCTGCGGCCGATACATTGTACCGGCTGGCCAGATGTGCCCGTGCGCTATCAAGCGCAAAGCAGCCAGTGATGGCAACCGCCCCGGTGCCAGACGTCGTGGCTATGACCGTGCTCACGAGAAGGCACGCGCGCAGCACCTCGCACGCAATCCGCTGTGCGTCATGTGCGGCGAGCCTGGCAACGTGCTGGACCATATCCAGACGATCCGGGAAGCCCCCCATCGCAGGCTGGACCCAACCAACTGGCAGACGATGTGTCGCCCCTGCCATGGCCGCAAGGGCGTGGCGCAGGATGGCAGCTTCGGCCGCCCCATCGCGAAGGCGTGAAACACCTGTTTCACGGCGACGCAGGGGGGGGCTGGGTACTAGCACAGCCGGTCGGCCACCGGACCGACGCCCCAGGTCCCTTCGTGAGACCGTGGAATTGGGGCAACCCCTAAATGGAGGCTCCGAATGGAGATCATCACGCTCGCGGCGTTCAAAGAGCATGCCCGCATCGCCCATGATGACGAAGACACCGACATTCAATCTAAAGTCGACGCAGCCAATGCCTATGTGTCGCAGTTTTTGGCGCTGCCAGATGACGAACAGCCTGAAATCCCTGCCGACATAAGGCAGGCGGCGCTTCTGATCGCGTCTACGTGGTTTGAGATGCGCGAAAGCGCATTCCCTGGCTCGCTGTCTGACATCCCGATCGAGGCGCAGGCGTTGCTGCTCAACCATCGTGATTGGGCGTTCTGATGTCGCACCATACCAGAGGTCGCAAGGCCGAGCCGCGCCCGGTTGCGGACCCTATCCGCGCCGTTCCAAAGCCTCCCAAGGACATGACGCCTGAAGCCAAAAAGGAATGGGCGCGCGTGATGCCTGTTTTGGTTGAGCGGCGCGTGTTGTCGGAGGCGGATCTGGCGGCCGTCGAACGCTATTGCGACGCCACCGGCGACATCGCGATTGCCCGTGCCCGCATCCGTAAGGATGGCGATTACGTCGCAAACCGGCTGGGCGAACTGAAACGCCATCCTGCGTTCGCCACCTTGCGCGAGTCCACTGCTGAGGCCCGCCGCTGGGCCGCAGAACTGGGGTTGACGCCGGCCAGCCGTAGCCGCGCTGGTGCGCATGAGGATGATGCAGACAATCCCCTAGATTTGTAAGGAGGCCGCATGGCCCGCCCAAAATGGCTGTTTGACGACAGCCCGATTGACGACCCGATGGGTTGCGGCCAGCGTGCTGTCAATTTTCTCCGGCGGCTCAAGCATCCAAAGTCGCGCCTACCCGGCCAGCAGTGGCAGCTTGATCCATGGGTTGAGCGCCTTGTTCGGCGCATCTACTCACCCCGTGATGCTGACGGCCAGCGCCAGGTGCGCACTGTTTTTGCGATGCTGCCACGTGGTTCCCGCAAAACCAGCATCGGCGCCGCGCTGATATGCCTGCACACGTTCGGCCCTGAGCGTGTCCCGAATGGCCAGGTGGTCTCCGCCGCCGCTGACGCCAAGCAGGCACTGATTGCCTATGACGAGGCGCTGGGCATCATTCAGACCATGCCAGACGTGGCGAGCAAGCTGCAGATACGTGTCGGCACTCATAAGATCCGGCATCCGCGCAAGGGTGCGACATACGAATCCATCAGCTCCGACGGCGCCACGCAGCACGGCAGGACAGTCAACTTCCTGCTGAGTGATGAAGTTCACTCATGGAAAAAACGGGATCTCTGGGAGGCCCTGAAGACCAGTCTGGCGAAGACGTCGGAGTCGCTGCACATCATCACCACGACGGCAGGACGCGGCCAGGAGAACCTTGCTTATGACCTTGTGTCGTATGCGCGGAAAGTGGCGTCCGGTGAGATTGACGACCCATCGTTTCTGCCGGTGCTGTTCGAGCCTGACGCCGGCGCAGACTGGCGCGATGAGGCGGTATGGCATGACGTGAACCCCGGCTTGACGCTGGGCTATCCTGACATCAAGGGCTTGCGTGCCATGGCCCGTGAGGCTGAGAACCGGCCAGCCGATCGGGATGCGTTCCGCCAATACCATCTGAACTTTTGGCCCGATCACGCCACATCACCATTCGTCGACATGGCTACATACGACAAGGGCAGTGACGCCATCGACATGGATGCGCTGGCTGGCCGCGAAGCGTGGCTAGGGGTGGATCTGTCATCCAGCGGCGACCTGACGGTGATCATTGCAGCATTCCGCGATGGCGACGGCTTCGTTGTCGTGCCGCACTTCTTCTGCCCTGCGCAGAACCTGCGCGCGCGGCAGGACGCCTCTGGAGCGCCATATGTTCGCTGGGCAGCAGACGGGCTGATAACCGCCACACCGGGCAATGTCGTGGATTTTCGAGCTGTAGAGGCCCGGATTCGTGAACTGTGCGAGCTGTACGACGTGCAGGAGATCGCTTTTGACCCCGCACTGGCCCGAAACGTCCTGAACAACCTCACCGATGACGGCTTTCCGGCCATTGAGTTCAGGCAGGGCGCGTTGTCCATGATGCCAGCCATTGCGGAGCTTGAGCGGTCGATTATCGCGGGCCGGTTACGTCATGGAGTCCATCCGATACTTCGGTTCTGTGTGGCGAATTGCGAAGTCGAGACGAACAGCCATGGGCACAAAGTACGATTGCGGAAAAGCAAGCGGTGGCTGTCAATCGACGGCGCTGTAGCTGCCTGTATGGCCGTTTACAGGGCGTCTCTGGGCGAGAGCGCCGGTGAAGGCAGCGTCTATGACGACGACGGCTGGCGGGATGCGCTGGCGTCTTTTGGGTAGGGGGGGAAGATATGGCAGATGTTTGGATCAGGTTGTTAATTAGCCGAGGCAACGGGATTGAGGATGCTCAGGAAACCATCCCGCTTTCCGACTTCGGTGGGCATATCCCGTCTGTTGGCGACCGCGTAGTTGAGATGCTGCGCCCAAGGAACACCGCATACCGCGTCGTAGAGAGAATTTTTGAGACGAACGCGGCAGATCGGAAAAACACATACATCGGCCTTGTGGTTGAACCCGCCGTCATGTCGGATCTTGAGGCGATGCCAAGGTTTGCGCCGTCAGGATGACCCGGGGATAGTGGAACCCTTCCGTTATCTGGTCCGTTCCCCTCATGACGGGAACGGACCTATCTGACCCTCCAGGCGTCTTGCTTTAGGTTAGGCCGTGGGCGCAAAAATGCGCCGACGTTGATGCAAAGGGGGGGCGCCTTAACCCCGGCAATTCCGGGATTATAAACCTGAGTGGCGCACAGGTTTAGATATGGGCACGGGCCATATTGCCGGCACCCGTAAGCTTCGCCGTCGATAGGGTGAAGCGGTCGGGGATCTGGCCCTCAGAAGGTTCGCCGATTTGGCGAACCTTTGTCTGCCCCCGCCCGACACCACCCAAAGCCGTCTCAGGAAACAGCTCCTCATAAACAGCCTTCCGGCGGTCGGTGGCGTAGACGGCTCGTTAGCCTCCCTCGCTACCGCTTCAGCCGGATTCCCCGGCCCGCTGCAGTGCGGCGTCTCCTCTGTCCGGCCGTCAGTGACGACGCCCTACAGCTTCGCTATAGGGGAACCAGATACGCTCCACCGCCCGATGAAAATCATCGTGGTGCAGCTGGGCCGCTGCGACGAGCAATCCTGCGTCATTACCCGAGCCATGTTCGCGGCCATCGATATACAGAACGGATATGGCGCCGGCCGGTGTGTAAATCTCGTAGATGTGCGGGAAATCGGTCGCCCATAGAATGTCGACCGGATCGCGACCTGCGCGCGTACGAATTTGAGTGGACCATTGGAGCACCATTGTTCCCTCCTCAGCTGAGGCAAGGCGGCCCCGCGGCAACATATATAGCATAGATGCAAGTATGGTTATAAATTATTGCCATTATTTTTTAAATTTAATTCGTCTCTCATAAGGACATCGATAAACCACATTTGGCGCAGATACATTGTTGGTGGCAGGAAAATCGCCACTCTGGCCGTGCAGCCCTATCCTTTTGCTGCGGTCCGGTAGCCAGTTCCCAGGAGGGAAACATGGCATCTACTAATCAGAACACTCAGACCCGCGCGCATCAAGCCAATCAGCAGAGCGATCGCCAGCATGTCCCGCCAATGAAGCAGGACAACGCCGACAAGTCTGCTGACAAGCGCGAGGCTGCCCCACAAGAGGAAGCGCCACTTGTGACACCGGCTCCGGCTCCCGCCCAACCGGAAAAGAAGGCCATCTGAGCGCCATTGCTCGATGGGATGATGACGGAGGGGCAGCAAAGCCCAACATTCCGTTATCCTGCAGGGAAGCCCCGCTACGGCGGGGCTTTTTGTTGTCTGCACGCACGGGCATACTTGGCATCAACCGCGCGACCACCCACCGAGCCGTTGAGGTGGCCAATCTCATGGTCGGCCAGCAACGACCAGGGCCTGGACAGCTATCAGAGCCACGAACACCAATGTGGCGGCGGAACCCAAAGCCCAGACGCCCATCGGACTGCCGCCCTTCCAAAGGACAAAGTTGCGCCGGTGCGATGGGGGACGTCAAATCACCTTTTGTGTCAGGGGCAGCATGGCCGCTCTTTTACGACTATGCCTGTGGCCCCTTGCCGCCTAACTCACTGAATAATGCAGGTGCCAGGCCAGTCGCGGCATGACCGGCCAGCACAAGCCGTGAGGCTGACAGCCACGAGTACTGCGATGACGATTCTGGTCACGGGATCCCCTCAGGCGGTTGGTGGGCCGTAGCCCTGTTGCGCCAGCCGGTCGCGGCGCGGCGCCCGTGATCAACATCAATAACACCACAGGCCAGCCTGTGAGCCAGTCCACTGGCCCGAACGGTGAGGTGAATATCGACATCGGCCGGCTGGTTGACGCCGCGCTCGCCGAGCGGTCCCGAGGCGGCCGTGGACTGGCGGCCCGCGTTATGCAGGCAAGGGCGACCAAGTCAGACCTTCGGGGTTAATGGGATGAAAGTTGAGGTTGCCAGTCAGAGCGCTACGCGTCAGCTTCTCTCAGTCGGCGTGCACCTCCGAATGGCCTGGCGCTTGCGCCGGGCCGAGGCGATGTTCCTGGAGTCGCTCGCTATGGAGGTGCGGGCGGCGCAGGTGCATTGAGCGCATGCCTGTCACCCGAGCTATGCCTTGAAATTAAGGAGACGGAACCGGCGCAAAAGTTCGCTGGTTTGGCTGGGCGCAATTTTGCGCCGTGTTGATGCGTATGGGTTTTATCCTTAACCCCGGCAATTCCGGCATTTAGAACGTCCGATTCTCGGACGTTTGGCCCCATAACCTGTGTGTCACTCAGGTTATGGCTGCCCACCACCCCTAGTCCGCAACATCCAACCGCATGGAGCCGCGGCCAGCCAGCAGCCACGTCGCGTCGTATCCGCGATTAACAAGCTTAAGGAGCGTCTCGCTGCTAGGAAGGTTGCGACCGTCCTCGATGGCTTTCCAGGCGTTGGGGCTCATCCCCAGCAGTTTTGACATCGCCGAAGCCGAGTCCATTCCGATGTCGGTGCGGATAAGTTTTGCTCTCAGAGCGATGTCAGCGGCCATGGGGTGGCTGGCCTCCGACACTTGGCGGAACTGTCTGGCTGGTACAGTCTCCGGCATAACATGTATTCCTTTGCCGCCAGTCGCACACTAGGACCGCCGTCGACGGCCGATGAGGCTATTCGCTACCTTCATCGTTCGCTCGATCATTCTTGACAGCATTCTTCGTACCATCCGGCGCGTCGGTGAGACGCTTTCGACGAGATGTCTTTTCCGCCTGTGATGCATCCATTCCATCCATGGCCCTGTCTGCAGCATCCGCCGCTTGGGACCTGACATCATCGGCGCTGGCATCCATGGAGGCTTGCGATGCGGCAGGTGCCTTTGGCGTGGCGAGGACGACGCCTTCACCTCGCGCGACATCTCCCGTAGCGAGGAGCTGGACGCCGGCCTGCTCAAGGGCGGAGCGGATGTCGCGTAGCGTGCGCTCGTAAGGGGTGCGCTTGCCGGATTCGAAGGTGGCGATTGTCGCCTTGGCGACGCCGGAGGCTTGAGCCAGATCGTCCTGAGAAATGCCGATCATGGATCGCGCCGCCCTGCATTGCGCCGCCGAAATTACCATTTTGGATTAACCTTGAACTTTTGATGTTGACTACATTGCCGTGGTGAGATTATATCATTCGTATAAGGTGACATCAACACAAGGACACAGCCATGCACCAGCCAGCCACCGCCCTCGTACCCCAACCCCGCCGCGAGAGATTAAGACGCGCTCCTGCTACGCAGGCCAATGCGCAGGCCGCTGCCGCAGCGTTTGACTGGCTGACGACGCTGGCGGGCCAGATATCAGAAAGCGCCAGCCCTGCGCTGATGTTCGTCCAGGGCGAGGCGGTTGTTGTGGACACGTCTGACTACAATCTGCCCCCTGGTACGGAGACGGTCGTCATCTTCATAGACGGCACGATCGGTTTTGAAACAGTAGAGATGGACTACCGCTGGGGTCCACCACGTTCGGCCATGGGCGAGTGGCGCGGCAATGTCCGCTCAGCGGTGAAGGTTCTCGGCCGCGTGCTGGCCCGCGCCAAGGCGAAGAAGCGCACGAAGCGCAAGATGGCCGCCTGAGACACAGAGATTAGCCCCTCATCACCGGACTGGCGGTTTAGGGGGGGGCGACCCGAAGGCTATGCCATGTAGGGGGGCAGCTGGCGCGTCCTGCCAGATTATTACAGGGGCGCACCGGCCACTAGATGGCCTGACACCACCAGGCCGGTTCGCGGCGGGGCGAGGAGATCACACATGGTAACGCCCCGCCGGGCGGCAGGAAGCGCAAGGATATCGTTAGGGTTGAGATTTGGGCTAGCCCTACTCACCAAGTTGGATTTTGGTTTAAAATCAACAACTTAGGAGAATAAAATGGCGGAGACGGAGGGATTCGAACCCTCGAAGCCCGTTTCCAGGCTTGCTCATTTAGCAAACGAGTGCCTTCAGCCTCTCGGCCACGTCTCCGGCTGCGGCAAGGGATAGTCACAGACGCGTGGGAGGTCAACGGAAAACCGGGCGCGCGCTTAAAATCCATGGGGATATTGCGGATGATCAGCGAAAAGCATGGACTTTCAGCGCCCCGCCCATGGCGGCCTCGGCCCGTGTGATCGCAGCTGAGGGCTAAAAATCCATACCCGACGGGCATTCTGTTATTCAGCCGGCCCCCTGTCCATGCTGGTTTACGGCGAGATGACCGGGCGGTGTCAGGATGGCGCGCATCCCCGCCAGTACCCGTCACGGGTCCTGCCCCGCCACGCGGAGCGATGCACCCGCCGCCCCCTGTCATGCTGCGCATTGTGGGTTGGCAACCAGCCAGCGAGCTGCCAGCCTGCGCTGTGATACAGCGTTGACGGGGGAAACGATGCGCGTTCAGGAAAAAGCCACGGCCCAGGGCGGCGTGTCCGGGTTTTGTGACCCACAGTACGCCGGGGTGCTTGAGGTTTTCGTGGAGAACTTCAATACGCGCGGCGAAATTGGCGCCAGCGTCGCCATTTCCGTTGGCGGAAAAACCGTGGTTGATCTGTGGGGCGGGCGCAAAACGCCAGATGGTCCAGCGTGGGAGCAGGACACCCTGTCCGTGGTGTTTTCCTGCACCAAGGGCGCCTCCGCCCTGTGCGCCCATATGGCGGCGGACCGCGGCCTGCTCGACCTGGACGCGCCCGTCACGCGGTATTGGCCGGAGTACGGCCAGGCCGGCAAAGAGGCGACGCGGGTTTCAATGATGCTGGACCATTCGGCCGGCGTCCCCGCCTTGCGCGAGGAACTCAGGCCGGGCGCCTACTACGACTACGCGCACATGGTCGAACTCCTTGAAAAGGAGGAGCCATTCTGGCGACCGGGAACACGTAACGGCTATCACGCCGTCACCAGCGCCTGGACCGTTGGTGAAATGGTGCGGCGCTCCACCGGCATGCGCATGGGCGCTTTCTTCCAGCAGGAAGTGGCGGGACCGCTCGGCATTGAATTCTGGATGGGGTTGCCCGAGGCCATGGAGCACCGGGTCGCGCCGGTGTTGCCGTTCATTCCTGACGAGACGTCGCGCGGCAGCCGGATCGTCCTCGCCGCCATGGCGGACCGGTTGAGCCCATCAGCCCTGTTCCTGTTCAACAACGGGCACTTCAATCCCAATTCCCGCGAGGCGCGGGCGGCCGAAATCGGCTCGGCCACCGGCGTCACCAACGCGCGCGGCCTGGCCGCCCTGTATGCGCCGCTGGCCAATGGCGGCGCGCTGAACGGCGTCAGGCTGGTCAGCGACGACGCCCTGGCGCGCATGGGGCGCGTATCGGTGGCCACACATGAGGATGCGACGCTCGCCATCCCGACGCGGTTCTCCCTGGGATTCATGAAATCAATGGACAATCGCCGCCTCGACAATGCGGCCGATTGCTCGGCGATCATGTCGGACGCCGCGTTCGGTCATGTGGGAGCCGGCGGCTCGATCGGCTTCGCCGATCCCGCAGCGGGCATGAGCTTCGGCTACGCCATGAACCGGATGGGGCCTGGCATCCTGCTCAATGAACGGGGCCAAAGCCTCGTCGACGCCGCCTATCGCGCGCTTGGCTGCACGTCGGACGCCAGCGGCGGCTGGCGGTGACAGGAAGCCCTGGCGCGCACTCCTGGCGAAACGCGCCATCGGGCAGCGGCGCGATCGCTTTTCCGGATCACGTCCCGCGGAAATCCATGGCGGTCGATGCGGGAGAAGCCCAGTGGACTTCTCCGGGAGAACAATGGTCGCCGCCCGGCGCGTCGAGACAATCGCCCCCCGCCATAAAAAGCTGAGAAAAACGTCATATCAATCTGATATATAACGCTAAACACGCAAATCCAGAACAGGCCCGGCCCTAGCGACGGTCGCGAAATCTCTGCCAGAAGGAGGGCGCGTCGAGCACGTCGTCAGCCCGTTCATTCGCCTGCCGGGGCAGCTCAGCGCGCAGCCATATCTCCGCTGCGGCGTTCTCGGCCGGGTTTCCTTCCCCGTCTTCTTCTGTGTCGAGCTGTTTATCGGTCTTTTCCGTCGTGCTGTCCGGCGGCGGGGCGTCGCCGTCGGCGGGGCGCATGCTGTCGGCGATGCCGCGCAACAGGGCCGGAAACGAGCTGGCGCTCAAAAATATGGATATGCCCCCGATCGGGCCATCGGACGGCCGGATCTCAATATGAAGGCCATCATCATGGGCGCTGATCACCCTCAGCTCTGCGCTCGGCAGATGGACGCGATTTCCGTTGCCAAACGGCATGGCTGCTCACCAATCTATTCTTCCGCCCTGGTTGTACAACATGCCATGGCAGGCTCAACTAACGTTCTGGCGATCAAAAATCTCCAGGCAGATGGGCAATAGCGTTCCATCCCGGCGCATCACTGGATGCAAAGCTGCTCCGCGCTGAACCAGAATTTGCCTTCGTCCATCTGTATCTAAGGATTATACAACTTTTCCACGCGTCTTTCTTCGACGCGGCGGGCGTTCTTCACAAAAACCGACGCGCGCAGCCCCCGACGCGGCCCGCCTCTCCGATGTCCCGCGTCCTGCCATATGCATGCTTTCCCCAGCGACTTCGCCCATCAGGATGCGTATGCTCCCCGCTCCCGCAGATCTGGAGTCCGTCTGATGCGCATTGTGGCGCCCGCCATCCTTTTCGTCGCCGCCAGTCTCTGCACCCCAAGCGTAGCCGCCGCAAACGCCAGCGCGACTGCCGACGCGACCAACAGCAGGTTTCAGGCGGGATCGAAGCCGGCCAGCAGCGGCCGCGGGTTTTCCATTTTCTCGACCTTCGTCAATTCGACATACCGCGTCGAATGCAATTGCGCTGACTTCAGCCTGGATATCCGCGTCTGCAACAGCGTCAACTACCAGTGCCACTGCGCGCCCAAAGCCATGCTTTCCTGCGCGCCGCTGTAGTCTCCGCCGTGTCGCCGCCGGCGCCCTGACCATGAACGCATCATCGTGGACAGCGGACGCAAGACGCGTTGTGGCCGACAATCGTCCGCACAGGCCCAGCGGCGTTCTGATATGATCGCCCGCCAGGGCGGCTTCACATTATTGAATCGCAGCAACGGTTCGGCATGGCGAACAGTCCGTCTCGGCCAATACATGTCGCGCGTCGTTTTGGCGGCGCGCGCGGGCCCGCCACGGGCAAATAAAGACAACAGGGTCCAGGGGAGGAAACACGGGAATGGCATCGCCAGATATCTTGCCAACGCTTGCCGACGTCGTGCGGATGCAGGCCCGCGATCGGGCCGGAATGATCGCCTATGAATTTGAAGGCCGGCAAACGACCTTCGCCCAGCTGGACGCCAATACGGATCGCGTCGCCAACGGCCTCGCAGCCCTTGGCCTCGGCAAGGGCGACCGCATCGCCTACATCGGCAAGAACAGCGACGTCTATTTTGAACTGCTGATGGGCGCCGGCAAGGCCGGCGTGGTGATGACGCCAGTGAACTGGCGCCTGGCGCCGCCAGAAAGCGCCTTTATCATCAACGATTGCACTGCGCCGGTGCTGTTTGTCGGGCCGGAATTCGTCGACCTGGTGCGGAAACTCCAGGGCGACCTCCCCCACGTCCGGAGCATTTTCACCACTGAAGGCGGCGCGGCGGAGTGGCCGGATTACGTCGCCTGGCGTGACGCCCAGAGCAGCGCGACGCCGGCGACCCCGGTGGGGCGCGATGACGTGGCTATCCAGCTTTACACCTCCGGCACCACCGGCAAGCCCAAGGGCGCGATGCTGTCGCACGGTAATTTGCTGCACATGGTGCAGGCGGAGGATCGCGACCATCCGGCCTCGTGGAACGACTGGTCGGACCAGGACGTGGCGCTGCTGGCCATGCCCTGCTTTCACATCGGCGGCACCCAATGGGGCGTCAACAGCCTGTGCTTCGGGGCCAGGGGCGTGGTCGCGCGCGAGTTCGACCCTGGAAAGGTGCTGGACTACTTCGAACAATCAGGCGTCAGCCGGATTTTCATGGTGCCCGCCGCGTTGCAGATCGTCGTGCGGCTGCCCCGGGCGGCGCAGGCGGACTATTCCCGGCTGAAAACCATCTTCTATGGCGCGTCGCCAATCCCCGCCGCGCTGCTGCGGGAGTGCATCGACACCTTCGGCTGCGAGTTCGTGCAGGTGTACGGCATGACCGAGACAACGGGTTCGATCGTGGCGCTGCCGCCAGCCGACCATCTTGAAGGCGGCGAACGGATGCGCGCCGCCGGCAAGGCGATGCCAGGCGTCGAAGTGATGGTGCGCGACGACAATGGCAAGCCATTGCCTGCCGGTGAGATCGGCGAAGTCGCCACCCGCTCCGGCGCCAATATGGTTGGCTACTGGAACCTGCCCGAGGCCACGGCCAAAACCGTCGACAGCGACGGCTGGCTGCTGACCGGCGACGCCGGCTATCTGGATGAGGACGGCTATCTGTTCATCCAGGACCGCATCAAGGACATGATCATCTCTGGAGGCGAGAACGTCTACCCGGCCGAGGTGGAGAGCGCTGTCTGCGATCACCCGGACGTGGCCGAAACCGCCGTGATCGGCGTGCCGGATGACAAATGGGGCGAAAGCGTCAAGGCGGTCGTGGTGCTGCGGCCGGGCGGACAGGCCTCGGCCGAAGACATCATCGCCTTCACCCGGACGCGCATCGCTGGCTACAAAACGCCGAAATCCATCGACTTCATCGATGCGTTGCCGCGTAATCCGTCAGGAAAAATCCTGCGCCGGGAGTTGCGCGCGCCCTATTGGGAAGGACGGGACAGGCAGGTGAACTGAACCCGCCGGCCTGCCCCCCGAAGTGACCCTGTCGCCGGCTGGTGCGCCCAGGCTCCGGCCCCAGGCCCTATTCGATGAGCTTGTCCGAGGCGTCGGCGACGCCCCTGACCCAATAGCCGGAGGCCTTCAGCCAGGGCAGCGGATGGCCGCGTCGTTCAACAAGGAACTGGCGCGCCGCCCGGGCGACGCGGGCCTCGGCGGCGATCCAGACGAAGCCATCGCCCTGGGGCAGTTGCAACGTCTCAAGGCCACGCAGCACCGGCTCGGGGTCGTCAGCGCGGCCAGACGGCCGGTGCACCCATAGCGCCTGATGGTCAGCGGAGGTGACAAAAGTCTGTTCGTCGCTCCTGCCCGGAACCGCGACGAGGCTGATGACGCGCGCGCCGGCCGGAAGTTCCTCGATGCGGCGGCCAATGGCCGGGAGCGCCGTCTCGTCGCCGACCAGCAGCCACCAGCCGATATCCGGGCCAATGACCATGGAGCCGCGCGGGCCGCCGATCTCAAGCTGGTCCCCGGGCCGCGCATTCAGCGCCCAGAGCGTGGCCGGCCCGGCGTCGTGCACGGCGAAATCAATCACCAGGGTTCTGGCCGCCGCATCGCAGGCGCGGGGCGTGTAATCGCGGCTCACCATCTCGCCGCCTGGTCCTGGCACAAAGATTTTCACGTGGTCGTCGGCGCCAGGGCTGATGAAATCCGCCAGGGCGTCGCCGGTGAAGGCGATGCGCAACATGACGGGGGTCAGGCGCTCGACCCGGGTCACCTGGAGCAGGCGGCGTTTCAGGTCGTGTCGCACGCGCGTTATGCGTGGAGTGGAATTGTCGATCCGGGAAACGTGGGAAGTCATCCGGGTCCTTTCGGGGCGTAGCGGCGTCCGCTTTGGCTACCCTGAACCCGATCCGCCGGACGCAGCCGCGCAGACCGGGGCCAGAGGCCTCGCGATCATGCGCGTTGAGTGACGTTAACGCTTACGTGCACGGGCGCGACGCCCGTGCAGATGCGCCAGCTTTAAAGCAGAACGCAGCCAGAATGAAGGGAAATCTGCCCGGCGATCGCCGGGCAGTTATTTGCCCTTCCTGACCAGCGGACAGGCCGATTTGTCGAGCGACTGGAACGCCTGCTCGCCCGGCACTGTGGCGACGATATTATAAACATCCCATTTCGACTTCGACTGCTGCGGGGTTTTCACCTGCACCAGATACATGTCGTGGATCATCTGGCCATCATCGCGGATATAGCCGTTTTTGGCGAAGATATCGTTGATCTTCGTCTTCTTCATCTGGGCCACGGCGGCCCCCGCCTCATCGGTTCCCGCCGCGGCGACAGCTTTCAGGTAGTGGCTCACCGCCGAATAGACGCCGGCCTGCATCATCGTCGGCATGCGGCCAACCTTTTCATGGAAGCGTTTGGCGAAAGCGCGGGTTTCATCGTCCTTGTCCCAGTAAAACGCATCGGTGAGCATCATGCCCTGGGCAATATCGAGGCCGACGCCCGGCACGTCGGTGATCCCGAACAGCAGCGCGATCAGCTTCTGGCCGCCGGCGGCCAGGCCAAACTCCGCGGCCTGCTTCAGAACGTTCTGGGTGTCCTGGCCGGAATCGGCCAGGGCGACGACCTTGGCGCCGGAGTTCTTCGCCTGCACCACCTGTGAGGCGAAATCATTGTTGTTGAAGGGATGTTTGGCGCTGCCCAGCACCTTGCCGCCATGGGCCGTCACCACCGCGGAGGCGTCCTTCTCCAGCATGTGCCCAAAGGTGTAATCGGCGGTGATGAAGAACCAGCTGTTGTCGCCACGCTCCACCAGCGCCTTGCCGGCCACGTTTGCCAGCGCGTAGGTGTTGTAAACCCACTGCACGCCGTTGGGCGAACAGGCGGCGCCGGTCAGCTCCGATGAGCCCGGCCCCATCATCAGGAAGACGCGGTTACGCTCCCGCGTCAGTTGCTGCACGCCGAGGGCGATCGACGACACCGGCACGTCAAGGATCACGTCGACCTTCTCTGCGTCATACCAGCGGCGCGCCGTGGCCATGCCAATGTCGGTCTTGCTCTGGTGATCGGCGAAGACCAGTTCGATCGGCTTGCCCAGCACCTTCCCGCCAAAATCGGCGATGGCCATTTCAGCGGCGACGACGGAGCCCTTGCCCGTGCCATCGGCGCTTGGTCCGCTCAGGTCGGTCAACACGCCAAATTTCACCACTCCATCGGATACGGCTGGCCCGGCCAGCGCTGGCGTCGCCGCGCCCGCCAGCATGGCGAGGCCGGTCGCCCACCGGCGCAGGCAGGATGGTGCAGGGTGTTTTCTGTTCGCCATGGCGTTTCTCCCATCAGGCGCGGCTGTCTGTAGCAACCGTCGCTATGGCGATGCCCGCAATGACGCCGGATCGCCGGTGATATGGCCGCATGATACGTTATTTTTTGTTTTTGATACGGAAGCGTACCAGCGCCCGGCGCTCCGGGAAAGTCATGTTTCCCATCGCCCCGCGCATGGCTTCGCGCCGGTGACGCCTGACTCGCCCCGCCGGTCGCCTGACAGGGCTCCAGCCTTTCCTGTTGCGCTTGCCGCCGCGCCACAGCAGCATGCGGCCAGATCCACGGCGTCTCGCCGCCAGCCGGGTGCAGAACATGTTTGTCCGCCGCATTTTTCGCGTGATCATGCTGGCCCCGGTTGGCGTGGGCCTCGCCGCCGCGCCCGCCAGCGCCCAGTCGCCCGTTGTTGTCACTGGCAAGTCGCCAGGTTTCGATGTGATCGCCCTTAACGAAGGGGGCGTCGCCAAAGCCATCAGGGAATTGCCGGACATGGTCCGCGCCGTGATGGCGCGCAGCAAGACGCCAGGCGTCGCCGTCGCTGTGGTGCAGAACGGCAAGACGGCTTACGTGGAGGGCTTCGGCGTGCGCCGGCTTGGCGAGGCTGGAGCCATCACGCCGGAAACCGTGTTCCAGATCGCCTCCATGTCAAAGCCGATGTCCGCGACGATCGCGGCGATCGCCGTGAGCCAGGGCAAGGTGAGCTGGAGCGATCCGGTGCGCCAGCGCCTGCCATGGTTCCAGCTCAAGGATCCGTGGGTGAGCGACCATGCGACGATCGGCGACTTTTTTGCCCATCGCAGCGGCCTGCCCCACGCGGCGGGCGACAACCTTGAGGATCTGGGTTTTTCCCGCCAGGAGATCCTGTCGCGCCTTGACCAGTGGCCGCTTGATCCATTCCGGGCCTCCTACAATTACGCCAATTTCGGCACGACGGTCGCGGCCGAAGCGGTGGCGGCGGCCATGGGTGAGGAATGGGAAAGCCTCGCGGCGCGCCTGCTGTTCACTCCGCTGGGCATGAACGCCACCAGCGCCCGCCACGCCGACTTCCTTGCCCGCCAGAACCGGGCCTCGCTGCACGCGCTTGTGGGCGGGCGCTTCCAGCCCCTGTACGACCGCAACCCGGACGCCCAGTCGCCGGCTGGCGGCGTGTCATCGAATGTGCGCGATGTGGCGGAATGGCTGAAGCTGCTGCTGGCGGGTGGAACGCATGGCGGCAAGCGTCTGTTCGACGCGGACAAGTTGACGCCGGCCCTGACCGCCCAGATCACGCCGCATGCGCCGTCCTCCCCGGATGAACGCAGCTCGTTCTATGGCTATGGCTTCAATGTCGGCGTTCACGCCAACGGGCGCACGAACTTTGGCCATTCCGGCGCCTTTCTGCTCGGTGCGGGAACCTGCTTCCAGATCCTGCCCTCAGCCAATCTTGGCGTCGTTGTGCTCACCAACGGCGCGCCGGTCGGCGCGGCGGAAGCGATTGTCAGCCAGTTCATGGACATCGCCCAGTACGGCGTTTCGACCCGGGACTGGTACGCCGGCTATCATCAGATGATGCAGCCAATGTTCGCGCCAGTTGGCGATCTGGCGGGCGCAACGCCGCCTGCCCATCCCGCCCCGGCCAAGCCGCTTGCCGCCTATGCCGGCGTTTACGACAACAGCTACTTTGGCCCCGTGGAGATTGTCGCGCGGGACGGCGGCCTGCAATTGCAGATTGGCCCGAAACGCAAGACCGCCCTGCTGACGCACTGGAATGGCGATGCCTTCGTCATGGCTCCCCCTTCCGGCGAGAACGAGCCCGAAGGCTCGCGCTCCTCGGTCCGGTTCGAGATGCAGGGCGACCGGGCGAAGGGGCTCGTCATCAATTATCTGGATGACGCCGGGCTCGGCAGGTGGAAACGTCAGGGCAAGACGCCGTGACGCCAGCCTGACGCTGGAGTATTTGCCCCATCTCTTTCATTTGACGCATTTTGCTTACGAAAAGCGGCCTCCACTTTTCCCGAAAATGCTCTGGCCGCATTCATGAAAACGCTCCGGGGCCAGCCCGGAGCGTTTGATGGAGCGGCTTATTTTTCCGAGCCGTCGATAATCTCGCCGAAACGCTTCCAGCCCTTGCCGTCGAAGCTCTGCAATTGCAGTTGCTGGATCGGGTGGTAGTCGGTCGGGCTGGTGCGCACGGTGATCCCGGGCAGCAGCATGGGGATCACGACGCCATTCAGGTTGGCCGCCTGCTTCATGATGTTCTCGCGGGAGAAGTCGCCGTTGCACTGATCCAGCACCTTCATCAGCACCTGGGACACCGTATAGGCGTATGTGTTGAAGGCGTCCTGCAGATTGGCGGACGGATAGTACTGCTTCATGAAGGCCAGATAGTCCTTCACCGCAGCATCGTCGGCCCATTCTGGATCGGTGGGATCCTTCAGGTAGGCGGTGGCGATGACATCCTTCGAGGCTTCGACGCCGGCCGGCAGCAGAACGCCGGCGATGGAAGCCGAGCCGTTGGAGATGTAGTGCGTCGGCTTCCAGTTGATGTCGTGCAGCTTGCGGATCGCCTGGGCGGCAAATTTGGCTGTGGCGCCGGAGATCAGGCTGGTCGCGCCGGACTGGCGCAGATTGAGGATCTGCGAATCCACCGTGGCGTCAGCGACCTCATAAGGCGCGATCACGGTCTTTTTGTCGAAATCATCGCCGAGCACATCGCGGACGCCGGCCAGATAATCCTTGCCGTAGTCGTCGTTCTGGTAGAGCACGGCGATCTTGCCGTCCGGGTGGCGTTTCAGGGCGTCGCGGGTGAAAATCCGCGCCTCGGCCCGGCCGCTGGGCGGGAAGCCCATGGTCCAGGGATGAGCCTTGTGATCACCCCATTTGTCGCCGTTCACCGTAATGAACAGGTGCGGAACCTTGCGGGCGTTGACGTATTTGACGATGGCCGAATTCGGAGCCGTGCCGATGTTGCTGAACAGGAAGGCGACCTGGTCGCTCTCCAGCAGACGGCGCGTCTGCTCGACCGTGCGCGGCGGGCTGAACCCATCATCATAGAAAATGAAGTTGATCTTGCGACCGGCGATCCCGCCCCGGTCGTTGATCATTTTGAAAAACGCCTCCTGAGTGCGGGTTTGCGTGCCGAGCGCCGACACCGGGCCGCTGAGCGAGGCGGTGTTGCCGATGCGGATTTCGGTGGCGGTGACGCCGGGCGTGTCGGCGGCGCGGACGCCATGGGAGGTCATGGCGAAAGCAGCCGTCGTCGCGCCCGCCAGCAGGGTGCGCCGGGTGATGGAATTCATCGGTATGTTCCTGGAAGGTTTTCTGGAGATCTTCTTGGAGGTCTTCTTCGAGGCCTTCCTGGAAAACCTCCAGGAAGGCGCAGGAGCCAGCCTGCTCCGTCACGCGGCGCAAGGCTGCGCCGCGTGATGGGGTTCAGCCGGTCTCAGTTCTTCGGAAGGTAAAGGTCGAGATTGGGCTGGCCGGTGGCGGCCATCAGGCCGCCGTCGACCGCCAGGGCGACGCCGGTGATGTAGGAAGCATCGCGGGAGGCGAGAAAGGCCACCGCCGCGGCGATTTCCTCCGGCTGGGAGAAACGGCCCATGGGCACGGCGTCGGACCAGCGCTCCCACAGGCCTGGAACCTCCTTGATGCCGGCGATGATCGGCGTATCCACCGGGCCGGGACAAACGGCGTTGACGCGAACGCCATCGCGGGCGTGGCTGATGCCAAGCGAGCGCGTGTAGTTGATCACCGCGCCCTTGGCGGCGTTGTAAGCGTCAAAGCCGTAATCGCCGGCCATGCCTGAAATCGACGCGGTGTTGATGATGGCGCCGCCGCCTTGCGCCTTCATCAGGGGAATGGCGACGCGGCAGGCAAAAAACACGGCGTCCAGATTGATGGCGATCACGCGCCGCCAATCCTCCGTCGCGAGGTCTGGCGTATGGACGCGGCTGCCAATGCCGGCGTTATTGAACAGGATATCGAGGCGACCGAAGGTGGCGACCGCAGCGTCGATCATCGCCTTCACCGCCGTTTCATCCGCCACGTCAGTCGCGACGAAACGGGCCCGTTCCGCCCCCAGCTCGGCGGCGAGCGCCTCGCCCTGTCCGGCGTTGAGGTCGGCGATCACCACCGCGGCGCCTTCGCCATGAAAGCGTCGGACCGCGGCCGCGCCGATGCCCGACGCCCCGCCCGTCACCACGGCGACCTGACCGGAAAATCTCATGCTGTTATCCTCCATCACGGAATCCGGCGACCGGTTTAGCGTTGCGGATCGATGACAATCTTGACGTGCTGGTCAGCCTGCCTGGCCAGTTCGAAAGCCTGGGGCGTATCGGCGAGCGCGGCTTCCATGGTCAGGGCCGCCGCGCCGTTGATCTCGCCGCTGGCGAGGCGTTTCAGGGTCAGGGCGAACTCATCGGCCGTATAGGCGAAGACGAATTCCATGCTGAGCTGCTTGTTGATGGCCATCAGCGGCTCGATCCGGTCGGCCTCCATGCAGGCGCCCACCACGACGATGC
Organism: Camelimonas fluminis; assembly: GCF_014656355.1. Lineage (GTDB taxonomy): Bacteria > Pseudomonadota > Alphaproteobacteria > Rhizobiales > Beijerinckiaceae > Camelimonas > Camelimonas fluminis. Next base: position 749,665 of record NZ_BNCG01000001.1, on the reverse strand, counting down.
GCGCGGACGGCGGCGCGCCTTCGATGACGGCCTGCAACATGCCCGGCGCGCCGACGCATTCAAAAATCATCGCCGGACGCGTGGCGCGCCCCGTCGCCATTGCGGCGCCGCGCTCGGCGAGATTGGCGGGAACGTCGAACTCCGACCAGCGGCCATAGGGGTTTTCAACGGCCGGATCGATGACGATGTCAGCGCCCATCTTCGCCGCGGCGGCGCGGCGCATCGGCGAAAAATCGCTGGCGATAACCGGATGCAGGCCACGCGCCTTCGCCGAAGCGATGACGGCAAGGCCGATGGGGCCGCAGCCAAGCACCAGCGTCACCGCGTCCTGCGGCGCCTTCGCCATGGCCACGGCATGCTCGCCGACAGCGAACGGCTCGGTCATGGCGGCGATGGACGACGGCAGGTCATCCGGCACCGGCAGCAGCAGCGCCTCGGTCAGCACCATGCGTTCAGCGAAACCGCCGCTGAAACGATTGGAGAAGCCAACCAACTCCATGCCGGAGGGACCAGCCGCGAAGGGCATGGCCACCACGCGGGTTCCCGGCGCCAGCGTGCTGGTCGAGCCAGGGCCGTGGGCGATGATCTCGCCGCAGAATTCGTGACCGAAGACCACGCCCTGGCTGGCGTCGAGGCCAGAAGCCGAACCGCAGCGGCGGCTGAACTCTGACATCCGCTCCAGATGATCCAGGGCGTGGAGATCCGAGCCGCACACGCCGCAGGCCAGGGTTTTCACCAGCGTCTGGCCCGGCCCCGGCGCAGGTTCCGGCCAGTTCTCATTCAGTTCCAGTTTTCCCGCCCGTCGCACAATCGCGCGCATGCGTCTGCTCCCTTGTGATTTGTTCTTTGGCTGCAAGATGGCCCCGCGCTGTCATGCGAAGCCGTGCTGGAAGACATCGCGCCGGGGCGTGGAGACGCAGCGGCGTCCGCGCCCCACGCGCGATGTCATTGTGAGCCATTTCCTTGCAGGAAACGCCATGCGCCGCTCCGGCTGCGTCACATCCGCCGGGTCAGGCGCAATGGCCTTCTGGATCAATCCTTCTTGCGATAGCCCGGGATCGGGATGTTTTCGTAATAGGGCACCGGAATCTGGCCCTCGGCCTCCAGGTCGCCGACCATGGCGGCCGTGACCGGGTGCATCACGTCCGGATCAACGATGATGTTGATGCAGGACGGCAGCTCCTGGGCCTGGGCGCGGCGAATGGCCGGGCCGATATCGGCGAATCGCGTCACCTTCTCGCCATGGCCGCCGAAGGCGCGGGCGACGTCCTGGTAGTCGGTCTCCGCCAGCTTGACGACGGCGAGATGCTGGCGGCCAAACACCAGCTCCTGCCCATGCTGCGACATGCCCCAGCAGGCGTTGTTGAAGACGATGGTGGTCACCGGCAGACGGTGGCGGACCATGGTGTCGAACTCGGCGATGTGAAAACCGGCGGCGCCGTCGCCAAGGAACAGGGCGACCGGCGCGCGCGGCCGGGCGCGGGCGAGGCCAATGGAGAAGCCCTGGCCAATGCCGAGGCACCCCAGGTAGCCGGTGCCGGCGTTGAGGCCGATGGCGGGCGTGCGGGCGAACGGCCGGAACCAGGCTGGGGCCTCGCCGCCGTCCCAGGCGATGGCGGTGTCGGGGCTCAGGGCCTCGGCGACGGCGCGGGCGGCGTGATACGGATGAATGACGCCAGCGGCGTTCTCCACCGGGGTCTTGTCGAAGGCAGAGCGAAACAGCTGCGGGCATCCCTGCAGCAGCTTGCACCAGTCGGCGCGGTCCCGCCATGTCGCCCCGGCGCCACGCGCCAGCAGGGCGCTGAGCGTTTCGGCCACATCGGCGGTGATCGCCAGCTCCGGCGCGCGCAGGCGGCCGATTTCGGCCTCGTCGATATCGATCTGCACCAGCTTCGCCGCATGGGGAATGACGGCGCCGGAACGTCCGCCAAGGAACAGGCCGGTGCGCGCGCCCAACAGCACCACCAGATCAGCCGGCGCCTTGTGCGCCATGGCCGCCATGGCTAGATTGCCCGAGCCCCCGCCGGCCTGGGGGTGATCGGACGGCAGGATGCCGGCGGCCTTGTTGCTCTCGAGCACCGGAACCGAGGACATTTCGGCGAACTGGCGCAGCAGCTCCGCCGCCCGGGCGTTGGCGGCGCCGCCGCCGGCGATGATTGCGGGGCGCTCGGCCTGTTGCAACAGCCCGATCAGACGGTCGACGGCGGCCAGGGTCGGGGCCGGCCGCGCGGCCATCGCCGGCAGGCGCGGCATGGCCAGATCAGCTTCGTCAGCCAGGCCGAACATGATGTCGATCGGCATTTCAAGGAACACCGGACCAGGACGACCGGAAGTCGCCAGGCGCACGGCCTTTTCCACCAGGTCCGGAATGCGCTCCACATTGGTGATGCGGTGCGCCCATTTCGTCACCGGAGCCGCCATGGCCACCTGGTCAAAGCCGCCCTGCAGCGGATTGGTGGCGACCTCGCGCAGCGGCGGCGCGCCAGCGATGAACAGCACCGGCGTGGCGTCGAGCCAGGCGTTGACGAAGGAGGTCAACGCGTTGGCGAAGCCCGGGCCGGCGGTGATAACGCAGACGCCAATCTGGCCGGTGGCGCGGGCGTAAGCCTCGGCGGCATGGCCGGCGGAAGCTTCATGGCGGGTGTCGGTGAGGCGGATGTCGCTGTCCTGACAGGCGACCAGGAATGAATCGAGATGCCCGCCGTGCAGCGTGAACACCTCCGAAACGCCCAGCGCCCCCAAGGAACGCGCAAGGGCGACGCCGCCATTGATCTCCGCCATGTCTTCTCCCTTTCCTGCCCGCCGCGCGGGCCAGGGCCAAATCCATTTCAAACCGAAACGGAACATCGCCCTGCCGATCTGATCTGTCCGCGTTCAGGAGAAAACCCGTTCATCCTGAACCGGATTTTGTCCTGGCTTCCTGGCTGGACGCCCCTTCCCTTCGGAAAGCGGCGTCTGTGGCCCGCCGCACGCAAGGCGTGAATGGGCGCATCAGGTCGCGCCTGGCGCAGCGGGCGCGGACTGTCAGGGAAAGGCGTGGAGGCGCGAGGGACAGGACCGGGCGCGCCGCGCCCCATGCCGCCGCGCCCTGCCCGGCGCCTTGCGGCGATCCTGTCCTGAAAACCGCCGCGCCGTCATTTTCACGGTGCGGCGCCTGTCGCGCGATCTGCGGCCTGCTCCTGCGGTGCGTTTCCCGGCGCCTGTTGGGCGGCGACCTGTTGGAGAAAAATTTAGAGAACACTCTAAAATTGTCAATGCCCATAAAATGGCTTTATGCTGGGCCCGCTTCCGGAAGCTGTTGCAGCTTCCATTGCCCCCTGACCCATCCTGACATGATTGAGCTGATGGCCCCGCCCTGCATCGACACCGCCGCCAACGCCGTCGCGTCCAGCGTCCTTTCCGGCCACGAAGCCGGCAAGCAGGAGCGCCGCAACCGGATTGTCACGGCGGCGTCCGACATTATCCGGGAAGCAGGAATTGACGGCGTGACCGTCGAGGCGATCGCCCGCCGCGCCAGCGTCAGCCCGGCGACGGTCTACAATCTGTTTGGCAACCGGGCGGCGATCTTCGACCACATCTTCGATGTCGACATGGCCCGGTATGATGCGCTCGTGGCGGCCCGGGCCGGGGCCGGACCGGTGGGAATATTCTTTGAGGCCATTGATGTCGCGACCGGCCTCTACGCGCGTCAACCCGACTATTACAAGGCGTTGATGCGGCTGAGCGAGCGCGACGGCCAGCTCTACGTCAGCTTCAGCCGCCCCCGCCACGCCTTCTGGATTCGGCTGGTGCGCCAGGCCCAGGCCGCTGGCGCGCTGACGCCTGACCTCGACCACGAGGCGGCGGCTGGCGCCCTGGCCGCCATCGCCCGCGGCGCCCTGTATTTCTGGGTGGAGGGCCGGGCCTCGCTCGCCCAGCTACACCACCAGTTCAGCTACGGCTTCGGGCTTGTGCTGCTGTCCATGGTGACGGACGCCGGGCGCGCCACGGTGCGCGCCCGCATGAGCGCGCCGTTTCCGCACGGCTGAAGCCCGCCTCAGGCGTAGCGCAGGGTGGTTTCGTCCAGATCGACGGCGGGCAGAATGTCCTTGTCCAGCCAGTAGTCCTGAGTGTGGCGCCACTCCGGCCGGTCGCCCTGTTTCGGCAACAGGTGCAGGCCGCGCAGGAGATAGCCAGGATTGAAATCGTCCGCATCCACCCAGGGCGACAAACGCATGTCCTGGTCCTCGGGGCGCAACTGCGGCGTGACCCGCTCCACCCCCATCTCCTGCATGTGACGCAGCAGGCGGCAGACGAAATCGGCGATGATGTCGACGCGCAAGGTCCAGCTGGCGCGGAAGTAGCCAAACACCCAGACCATGTTGGGCATGCCGGTGAACATCAGCCCACGCCAGGTCACCGTGTCAGCAAAATCCAGCGGTTTGCCATCAATGGTGAAAGCCACGTCGCCCAGTACGTTGAGGTTGAAGCCGGTGGCGGTGACGATCACGTCGGCCTCCAGCACGTCGCCGGATTCAAGCGCAATGCCATCCGGCGTGAAGCTGCGGATGCGGTCGGTGACGACGCTGGCCTTGCCATCGCGGATAGCGGTGAACAGATCGCCGTCCGGCACGAAGGCGATGCGCTGCCGCCACGGCCGGTAGGTCGGCGCAAAGTGCGGCTCCACTGGCGCGGCGTCACCCAGATGCAGGCGCACATTGGCGAGCAGATCGGCCCGCACCGCGTCTGGCTGCGCCGCCGCGCGATCGGCGAACGCCTTCTGGTCGAGGAGGATCTTGCGGCGGACGATCTCGTGAATCCACTCTTCCTTGACCTCAAGCTGACGCAACGTATCAGCCAGCTCATTGGCGTTGCGACCCGTCATGAAATAGGTCGGCGAGCGCTGCAGCATGGTGACGCCGGCGCATTTTCCCGCCAGCGCCGGCACCAGCGTCGCCGCCGTCGCGCCCGACCCAATCACCACCACCTTCTTGCCCGCGACATCGAGATCGTCCGGCCACTCCTGGGGGTGAACGATTCGCCCCCGGAAATCGGCCATGCCCGGCCATTCGGGCGTGTAACCCTTCTCATGCCGGTAATAGCCCTGACACATCCAGAGGAAACGGGCGCGCACCGTCCGCACCTCCCCGGAGGTCAGATCGCGCATCTCCACGGTCCAGCGATTGTGGGCGCTGTCCCAGGAGGCGCTTTCGACCGCCGTGCGATACTGGATATGCCGGTCGAGATCGTTTTCGGCGATGACCTCTTTCATGTAGCGCAGGATCTCTTCCGAGGTGGCGATCGGCGCTCCGGTCCAGGGCTTGAAGCGATAGCCGAAGGTGTAAAGATCACTGTCGGAGCGCACGCCGGGGTATTTGTGCGTGAGCCAGGTGCCGCCGAAACTTTGCGCGCGCTCCACCACCATGAAGCGCAGATCCGGACATTGACGCCGCAGATGCCAGGCGGCGCCGATGCCCGAGATCCCGGCGCCGACAACCAGCACGTCGACATGATCAACTGCGCCGGCGCGCGCGCCGCGCCGTTGCCCCTCATCAACAGGAGAGCCCTGCGCGTCATCCCGGTCCTGCGCCACCTCAAGCGTCATCGGCGTAAGCCTTCCCTGCTCGCAAGATGCCTGTTGTTATATGTTATATGGCAACATGAACCAGCCGCCCGCCCATGTCCACCCGCCATGAATCCTGGGGCGCGTGGCTCCGGCGCCCGCCGGGCAATGCAAATCCAGCCAGAAATACCCCGCATTGACGCATAAAACTCAACGGAAGCACCAGTCATTACCCAAATATGAAATATAGAATTATTATAAATATACACTTGCGCGATACGCCGGCGCGTCAATCGCCATATCTTCTGGGCAACAGCATAAAACGACCCTGTATCCGTTGATCAATCTCCTTGAAGAGCGCCGACGTCACCAGGCGGCTCGCGCTGTCCCCGGCCTGTCTGCTGAAAAAACAGGCGCGCTTCGCTGTGAACAAATTCCGCAAAAGTCCGTCGCCGATGCGAAAGAACGCCTTGAATTACAAATGGTATCGTATTAAACGCAACACATGGCTGAACTTGAAGAACTCCTCGAACGCCTCAAAGCAGAGCAGCGCGACATTATCGAGCGCGCGGCCCAGTCCAAGGCAACGCCAGCGCGCTCGGCGATCCAGCGCATCGGCGAGCTGGAACTTGCCATTGGCGCAGTTGAACAGCTCATCAACGAGACTGAAGGGCAGTAACGGCTGCCCTCAGTCACCTAACTGCAATTACAATTTGCAGATGGTCGGCGCATTATCATTCCCGCAGCGCCGGCATGACTTGCGGTTCGATACCGGGAACGCATGGGCCCTTGGGGGGAGCAGGCGTTTTTTCCAGCTCTCCCGTTCCACCCGTCACCTGGGTTGAGCATCATCCTGGCCCTGATTACGTCTGGGGCCTGGCTCATGACCAAGTCATAAACGGCTTCGCTCCAGCGGGAGTCTGTGGATGGGAATATTAGCCATTCACATTATTTCCGACCAAAACGATCTACTTCAGGCCTGAAACCAGGGACGCATCGCGCCAGATGACGATGAGGCGCCCCCGCGACCTGCAAAGCGCGCATCTGTGTGGCGCATCCCCTTGCAGGAAACGCCATGCGCCACCAATGCCCCCACCAAAATCCGGTCGTCTGGCTCACCGGTTTTGCCATGAGCCGCGTCTGCGCAGTGGGCGCCAGTTCGCGTGGGCATCCGCATCCCGCCGCAGCCGAACGGGTTCTGACCGGCAACACCGGCGCAGCGCCGGCCTTCCTGCAAAGCTGACTGACCCACCCTGCCCGCTTGCCGGTTTACCCCCTCGCAGCTTCCCCATTCAGGCAGCCGGCGGCGCATCGCCATGCGCCGCCCGATCCCGCGAGATCCCCCGCCATGCCAGGCGCGAGAGGTGTTCGCGCCGGATTGGCTCAAACGGCGTGGGCAATGGCCTCCTGAAGGCGCCCGGAACGCCGGCTCAGGAAGATTTCGGTTTCCTTGTGGGTGATGATGTAAAGATCGCCGCGTCGCATGGCTCCGACCACCATGTCGCCTACGGCTTTCACGTCAAGCGTACGACCTTCAAGCGCCCCGGAATCCCTGTCGGTATATGGCTTCACGGCTTCGGGCCCGCCAAACTCGGCCGGGCGGTTACGGTGGCTTTCATCAATGGCGGTGGCGACCCGCATGGGGCACAGCACGGACGCGCCAATATTGAATGGCTTGCCGTCCTTGGCGACGCACTCAGCCAGGGACACTACCGCCGCCTTCGTCACCGAATAGGGCGCCAGATTGCGGTTGCTGATGAGACCGGCGAATGACGCGGTGAACAGGAAATGGCCACCCTGATTCTGCCCGATCATCCGCGGCATGAATACTTCCACTCCGTGCACCGGCCCCCACAGATTGACGTTCACCGTCCATTGCCAGTCCGCGTGGCTCATTTCGTGCACGGGACCAAACACGCCGACGCCGGCGTTGTTGAAGACGATGTGCACCGCGCCGAACCGCTCCCATGCGGCGTCGGCCAGCGCCTCCACAGCGGCGCGATCGGCCACATCCGTGCGCACGCCAATCACCTCCGCGCCAGAGGCCGCAAGCTGGGCGACGGCGCGGTCGAGCGCCCCCTGCTCGATGTCGGCCAGCACAAGCCTGACGCCCTCCCGGGCGAGCGATTCCGCCGTCGCATAACCAATGCCGCTGGCCCCGCCAGTAATCACCGCAACCTTGCCGGCCAGATCCTTCATGAATTTCCTCCCAAACCGTTTCCATCAGACCAGGCGTCGTTGTTGCGCCCGGGACTACACAAATCTCAAACAACCATACATCCGGTTCATGAAAATACCGGATAAAAACCCGTCAACACCTGGACACGCCATATCCGTTGCTTCACGCACCCTGCAGCAGACCGCGAGGATGCTGACGTATTCACAACCTGCAATGCTCAAATCCGTCTGCCGCATGTGCACGCGGGGGCGTGCGGCGCGCAGCCGGATGCAGTCACTTTGCCCTCACCGCAGACCAACGGGCCTGACTTGCCGGGTTAAGGCGCCACGCGTTGATCGCGCGCTGCTCCTGAGACAGCACGACGTCCACCCCTCAGAAAAGGCCATGTCGCCTATTCCGCGACGGCGATCACGTCGCCGGACAGTTTCCAGCGATCGCCCTCGAAACGGGCCAACTGCATGGCCTGGATCGGCACATTCCGGTTCGGCCCGGTTTTGGCGACGATGCCGGGGAGCGTCATGGCCGGCTTGAAGTTGAGGTTGCGCGCCTGCTTCATGATGTTTTCGGGCGTCACGTCCTGGCCCGCCTGGCGCAGCGTCTGCACCAGCCCCTGGGCCATGGTGTAACCCCAGACCGCCCAGGTGTCATAGGCGTCGAGATTGGGCGCATAACTCTTCATGAACGCCAGATAGTCGCGGACTTCCGGATCATCCTTCCACGTCGGGTCGCCCGGGTCCTTGATAAGGAAGCCGGATACAACGCCCTGTGACTTCTCGAATCCGGCCGGCTTCAGGGTGCCGGCGATGGTGTTGGTGGTGCTGGAGAGAACGTGCAGCGGCTTCCAGCCGATCTCGTAGATCTTGCGGATGGCCTGGGCGCCGAATTTGGGCGTGGCGTGGGTGAACAGCACGTCGGCGCCGGAATTGCGCAGGGCGATGATCTGGGAATCCACCGTGGGATCGGTGATCTGGTAGCTCGCCTCGGCGACGATCATCTTTTTGGCGTTCGCGCCCAGCCCTTCCTTGAAACCGCGAATGTAGTCGCGGCCGGAATCATCATGCTGGTAAAGAATGGCGACCTTCGCGTCCGGCTTTTCCTTCAGCACATATTTGCCGTAGACCTTGCCTTCGCTCTCGTAGTCAATCTGCCAGCCGATGGTCCAGGGGTATTTCTCAGGCTGGTTCCAGAAACTCGCGCCGCTGGAGACGAAAAGGTGCGGAACCTTGCGGTTGTTGAGATATTTGTGCACCGCCAGATTGGTCGGCGTGCCGACGCTGCCGAAGATGGCGAGCACATTCTCCTGCTCCACCAGCTTGCGGGTCTGCTCCACGGTCTTTGGCGGCGAATAGGCGTCGTCGAGGCTGATGAGATTGACCTTGCGGCCGTTTACGCCGCCCTGCTCCGCATTGATCTTGCGCAGCCAGGCTCCCTCGACCTGGCCAATAATGCCATAGGCCGAAGCGACGCCGCTGAACGGCATGGTCTGGCCGATCCGAATGTCGCCCGTTTCGGCGGCGGCGGCGCCGCCCAGGCCGGCGGCGATCCACGCCGCGACGCCCGCGACCAGCAGGGCGCGGCGACGGCTCATGATCGGGGCGTTGCGCGGAGCGGCGTTCATGGCGTTCCTCACGTTGCGGCGGCCAGGTCGGCCAGGTTTTCCCGGCGCATCGCCAGACGCAAACGCCGGCTGGCGATGTGAATGATGCTGATGTGGATGATTGTGACCATCCGCCAATCATCTGGCAAACCGCGCGGCGTCGCAAACGGACGCCGCGCCCTACCCTGGTCCCAAAGTCCGCTCAGGCAGCCCTGGCTTCGATTTCGGCGAGCAGACTGCCGTATTTGGCCAGCGCCGCCTCGCGCAGATGCGGGATGTAGCGCGTGGGGAACTTGCCGCTGGTCGCCTCGTAGTCGCGCAGCACCTGGCGGGCGACAGTGACCTTGTGCACCTCGGCCGGGCCGTCGGCCAGACCCATGTGGAAGCTCTCGATCACCTGCTCGGCAAACGGCATGTCCGGGGTCACGCCCAGCGAACCGTGAATGTGCAGGGCGCGGGAGGCCACGTCGTGGAACACCTTGGGCATCAGCGCCTTGATCGCGCCGATATCCTTGCGAACAGCCAGATAGTCCTTGTACTTGTCGATCTTCCAAGCGGTGCGCAGGACCAGCAGGCGGAACTGCTCGATCTCGGCCCAGCTGTCAGCGATCTTCTCCTGCACCATCTGCTTTTCAGCCAGCAGCGTGCCCTGGGTGGTGCGGCTGAGAACGCGCTCGCACATCATGTCGAAGGCGCGGCGCACCTGGCCGATGGTTCGCATGGCGTGGTGGATGCGCCCGCCGCCGAGGCGCGTCTGGGCCACGACAAAACCGCCGCCGCGCTCGCCAAGCAGGTGATCCTTCGGCACGCGCACATTGGTCAGGCGCAGCCAGGCGTGGCCAGGCTGGCCGTGGTGGCCGACCGGCATGTTGCGAACCATCTCGATGCCGGGGGTATCGGCCGGAATAATGAAGGTCGACAGGCGGCGGTATTCACCGGCGTCCGGGTCTGTCACGGCCATCAGCAGGTAGAAACTGGCGACGTGAGCGTGGGACGAGAACCACTTTTCGCCATTGATGACCCATTCGTCGCCCTCCAGCACGGCGCTGGTGGTGAACACCTTGGGGTCCGCGCCGCCCTGCACTTCCGTCATGGAGAAGCAGGAGACGATGTCGTTGTTCAGAAGCGGCTTGAGATACCGCTCCTTCTGGGCCGGCGTGCCGTAGTGGGCGAGAATCTCGGAGTTGCCGGAATCAGGCGCCTGACAGCCAAAAACGATCGGACCGAACTTGGAGCGACCGAGGATCTCGTTCATCAGCGCCAGCTTGACTTGGCCGTAACCAGGACCGCCCAGCTCCGGCCCGAGGTGACAGGCCCACAGACCGCGCTCCTTGACGATCTTCTGCAGCGGCTTCACCAGCGCATTGCGCTTCGGGCAGCGCACGTCATAAGCCTCGAGATCGAGATAATCGAGCGGCTCGACCTCCTCGGTCATGAACCGGTCAATCCAGTCCAGCTCAAGCTGAAATTCCGGATCGGTTTCAAAATCCCATGCCATGCGGGCGTTTCCTCGCTGTCTGCAATCAATGCTTCATTCCTATGATTGGATAGCGCGAACCTTACGTCCAATTTTGATTTATCGCGCCGACGATCCAGACCTGTTATAGATCGCCGCCGCGTGACAGACTCACGACCCGCGTTATCCGCCTGAACGCCACGGACACTTCGCCATGGACCTCGACGCCACGCCCTTCCGCTATTTCCTGACGGTCGCCGAGGAGCGTTCGTTCACGCGCGCGGCGCAATTGCTGCATGTCTCGCAGCCGGCGCTGTCGGCGCAAATCCGCGAATTCGAGCGGCGGCTGGGCTTCGCCCTGTTCCAGCGCACCAGCCGGCGGGTCGAACTCACGGCGGAGGGGCGGCTGTTTCTCGGCAACGCCCGGCGCATGGTGGCGGAAGCGTCGTGGGCCAATCAGGCGGCGCGGGAGATCCGCGACAACGAACTGCGCATCGGCGCGCCGTTCTACACGCTGCACATTCCCGAACGGCGACGGATGATGGACACCCTGGTCTCCAGCCACGCCGACATCCGCCTGCGCATCTTCGACAAGACGCACGAGCGGCATTATCTCGACCTGTCGCGGCGGGAGCTGGATCTGGCGTTGCTGGTGGAGCCCGCCGACGTGACGGCGGCGGCGGACAACGCGGTGACGGAAGCGGACTGGCCGGGCGGCATGGAGCGGCAATCGCTGGCGGAACGGCGGTTGTGCCTGCAGATCCCCCGCGAGCACCCGCTGGCGGAGCAGGATGCGATTCCGGCGACGGCGCTTGACGGGTTGCGCATCGTCATGCCCAACCGCTCATTGGGCGCGCCGCTGTCCGTGGCCATTGGCCGGGCGGTCCGCGAAGCCGGGGCGCTGACCATCCGCCCGCCGGAAGGGCATCCCATCGCCGTGGAGCGCTATGGCCGGCTGTCGCGCAATATCGCCATTTCGCTGGGCTGGTTCGACATTCACCACGACGATGATGGCGAGGATGTCATTGTGCGGCCCATCGACGGGCTCGACCTGCGCACCAGCCTGACGCTGGTGCGTTTCCACGGCGAGCAGCGGCCAGCGGCCGCCATGGTCTGGAAATCGGCGCGCCAACTGATTGCCGGCGCGCCGGCGACGCTGGATTTCTCGCGGCGCCGGCAGCGGTTTTCACAGGAAGACGCCTGACGGGATTGCTGCGTCAGGGCCGCCGCATGGCGCAAGAGAAGGCCGGACAGACGCCACAGCGCTCCGGTCAGCATGAACGGAGCGCTGTTCTGAAGCCTCAGCTGCGGTTGGTGGTCACCGACAGCTGCGGTTTGTTGTTGAGCGTCTGGAACACCACGCAATAGCGCTCGGTCAGTTTGATGAGCTGGTCGATCTTCTCCTGCGGCGCGTCGGTGTCGAGATCGAAGCTCAGGCGAATGGCGCTGAAGCCCACCGGAGCCTCCTTGTCGACGCCGAGGGTGCCGCGAAAATCCAGTTCGCCCTCAGCCCGGACCACGCCGGCGCGCAGCGGAATTTCCAGCGCGGTGGAGACGGCCTTCAGGGTAACGCCGGCGCAGGCCACCAGCGATTCCAGCAGCATGTCGCCAGAGCACAGCTCCAGCCCGGAACCACCGGAGAGCGGATGCAGGCCAGCGGCGGCGATGGCGCGGCCGGTCTCAACCTTGCAGGAGATCGACTGGTCGTCGATGGCGCCCTGCGCCTTCAGGGTAATGACGGCGGCGTCGGGGGCATCCTTGTAGCGCGCCTTGATCGGGGCCTGCATCGCCCGCAGTTCCTGGGAGTCCATGACGTCGTTTCCTCTGGATAAAGCAATGTTCGGGATCACCACCACAACGCGCCGCCGGCGGGCGCGGCCTGTCCCGGCGGATGCTGCGGGTTAAGCGAATTGTCCAGCGCCTTCAGCACGCGCCGCTTGGCCGCGTCGAAATTCGGCGACATGCGGTCGCGCGGGCGCGGCAGATCGACGGGGATTTCCTCATAGATGCGGCCGGGGCGCGGCTGCATGACGATGATGCGGTCGCCCAGCGTCACCGCCTCCTCCACGTCGTGGGTGACGATCACCACCGTCGGGCGGCTTTCCTCCCACAGGGCCAGCAGATGGTCGTGCAAGCTGGCGCGGGTGAAGGCGTCGAGGGCGGAAAACGGCTCGTCGAGCAGCAGCGCCTTGGGCCGGGGCGCCAAGGCGCGGGCAATGGCGACCCGCTGCTGCTGGCCGCCGGAGAGTTCGCGCGGCCAGCGGTCGCCATAGCCGGCGAGGCCGACGCGCTCCAGCGCCTCGTCAGCGCGCTGGCGGCGGGCGGCGCGCGGCTGGTCGCCGAGGCCGAAGGCAACGTTGTCACGCACCGTGAGCCACGGCAGCAGGCGCGGCTCCTGAAACACGATGCCGATCGCCGGATGCGGCGTCGTCACCCGGTCGCCGTCGATTTCGATGAATCCGGACGACGCCTGGTCGAGCCCGGCGGTGAGCCGCAGCAGCGTGGTCTTGCCGCAGCCCGAGCCGCCGACGATGGCGGCGATCTCGCCGGCCTGCACGGCCAGATCGACCTGCGACAGCGCCGCCACGCCGCCGCCGGCGTAAGTCTTGGTGAGGTTGGCGAAGGTCAGCATGTGGTCACAGCCTCGCGCGCACGGTGTCGCGCCACGCCAGCAGCGGGCGGGTGGCGACAACGAGGGCCTGGTCGCACAGTTTGCCGAGGATGGCGAAGGTGATGATGGCGGCGAGAATCTGCGCCGGCTTGCCCAGCTGCTGGCCATCGACCAGCAGGTAGCCGAGGCCCTCCGAGGCGCCCATGAACTCGGCGGCGACCACGAACATGAAGCCGAGGCCAAGGCCGGAGCGCAGGGAGATCACCCACTCCGGCAGCACGGCCGGCAACAGCACCCGCGTCGCCATCTGCACCCGGCCCAGCCGGAAAACCCGGCCGACCTCGACCAGCTTGCGGTCGATCGAGCCGATGGCGCCCATCACGCCGAGGTAGACCGGGAAGAACACGCCGACGGCGATCAGCGCCACCTTCGACGCCTCGAAAATGCCGAGCCAGAGAATGAACAGCGGCACCCATGCGATGGAGGGAATGGCGCGCAACGCCTGGATGGTCGGGTCCAGCGCCTGGCGGGCGAGGCCCGAGGCGCCGGTGAGCAGACCGGCAAGCGTGCCGGCAATGGCGCCGATGGCGAAGCCGGCGAGCACGCGCCACAGGGTGGTGAGCAGATGCGTCCACAACTCGCCGCTGGCGGCAAGACGGGCCAGTTCACTCCAGATCTGGCTGGGCGGAGGCATCAGGCGGCCATTGGCAAAGCCGCCGGCCACCGCCAGCTCCCAGCCTGCGGCCAGCGCCACGGGCAGGATGACGCCCACCAGCCAGACGCCGCCGATGCGGCCAGCGGCCGAACGGGCCGTGCGCGCCCGGCCGGCCGCGTCCTGCTGCGGCGCGTCGCCATCCATATCCGCGGCCGCGTGGGCTGCAGGCGCCTGGAGCGTCATGACCTGTCCGTTCCCTTCCCCTGATATTGTCGCCCGGCCCGTTCCCTGCCGCAGCGGGGCCAGGCCGTCGGTATTTGTTACCGGGCAGCAGGGAGATACTGGGGATCGATCAGCACGTCGAGCGTTTCCTTCACCTTCGCGCCGGCCGGCAACACGCCCGCGGCCAAAAGGGCGTCGCCGGCGGCCTGGATCGACTGGCGCTGCGGCTCGCCAATGACGCTGTGGGTCAGCTCGGTGCGCTGGTCGATCTGCCGGTCAACCACGGCCTTCGGCAATTTGGTGACGGCGATGAACTCTTCCTTCAGGCCATCGGGATTGGCCAACGCCCATTTGCGCGCCTCCTCATAGGCGGCGAGCACTTTCTTCACCACGTCGGGATGCTTTTTGGCGAAGTCCTCGCGGACGTTGAGGATGCCCCAGGTATTGGCTTCGGGCTTGCGATAGAACAGCTTCGCGCCCTCCTCCACCTCGGCGGCGGCCATCATCGGATCAAGGCCGGCCCAGGCGTCAACGTCGCCGCGCGACAGCGCGAGGCGGCCGTCGGCGTGCTGCAGCAGCACGAATTTGACGTCCTTGTCGGTGAGGCCGGCTTCGGCCAGGGCGCGCACCAGGAAGATGTGCGGATCGGTGCCGCGGGTGACGGCGACGCGCTTGCCCTTCAGGTCAGCGACCTTGCTGATGGGGCTGTCCTTACCGGCGACCAGGGCGGTCCATTCGGGGCGCGAATAGACGTAGATCGACTTGATGGGATTGCCGTTGATGCGGGCGACCAGCGCGGCCGAGCCGGCGGTGGAGCCAAAGTCGATGGAGCCGGCGTTGAGGAACTCCAGCGCCTTGTTGGAGCCGGCGGACTGGACCCAGCGCACCTTGATCCCGTCCTTCTCCAGCGCCTTCTCCAGCAGCCCCTGCTTCTTCAGCACCAGGCTCACCGGATTGTAGGTGGCGAAGTCGATGGCCACTTCCTTCAGGTCGCTGGCGACGGCGGCGGCGCCGGACAGCGCCAGAAACGCGGCGCCGGCGAAGAGCCCGCCAAGCGCGCGACGGTTGATGGCAAATCGGTTGAATGAACGGATGCTGGACATGGCGCCCCCCTGCGGCAATGGTTTCCGTGGAAACTACATGGCGTCACGGGAACGTCAATTGATTTCACGGCTATGAACGACGAAATTATATAATTAACATATATTTATGTGAATTATATCCGTCTCACAGCACCATCACCGCCTGGTAGGTCTCATTCACCACCGCCAGCGGCTTGCGACCAGCGTCCGTCTCACCGCTGACCACGGCAAACAGCCGGAACACCTCTGCAGGCGCCCCCTGTTGCGGGTTCGCCCAGAGCCGGTCGGCGTTCACAACCCTGCGCGTCGGCGACAATCTGCTCACCAGCCGGCCAAATGGCGTCTGGCTGGCGTCAAGGCCGGCGTTGACGCCGGACGACAGCCGGCCGGGCGTGAACCAGTTATCGGCGCGCGACAACACGCGCTCGCCGGAGGCCAACGCCACCTTGCGATAGCCCACGGTCTCGCCTTCCCGGATATCGAGCAGCGCAGCGATCTGCGCCGGAGCCGGGCGCATGTCCGCTTCCAGCTTGTGGGCGACGATCCGGTCGTCCCAGCCGCGTCGACGCGACCAGGCCGCCAGGGTTTCGGTTGCGCTGCCAGTCTCAAGCAGCGCCGCGACCAGCGCTTCATAGCGCGCCCAACTCTCCGTCGTCTGCGGCTCGCGGGCAAAAGCCGGGGTCGGAAACGGCCAAGCGCCGCCAATCGCCAGGCCGCCCGCCAGCAGACGGCCAAAAGCGCGGCGGGTGAGCATACCGGTCGTGACTGTCATGACGCCTCGCGTGAGGTTGCCCGGGCCCTGGATTCGCCAGTGCGAAATCCATTCACACCGGATTGGCGTTCGGCCCTGTCTCCTTGATCCGGCGCGTTTTCCACGCGACGTCCGCTTCCGTTCGCGAACGAGCGAGGTCAGCCACGCCGGAAAACGCCCGGGCCTGTCCAGATCAGAGCGCCAGCGTCGCCAGATAGGTCTCGTGCACCACGGCCAGCGGTGCCCGCGCGCCAGCGTACAGGCCAGTGACCACCGCCGACAGCCGGAACAGCTCCTGCGGCATGTCCTGGGATGATTTTTCCACGGGCAGCCACAGACGGGTGACGCCCAGCAACTCGCGGCGCGGCTCCAGCGGGGCGATCAGCGCGCCAAACGGCGTCAGGCCATCGCGAAGACCGGCGTTCACCAGCTCTGGCAGCCGGGCCGACGCGAACCAGTTGTCGGCGCGCGACAGCACCCGGGCGCCGCTGGTCAATTCAACCAGACGAAAGCCCGTGGGCGCGCCCGGCGTCACCCCAAGCAAACCGGCGACGTCATCTGGCGCCGGCCGGGTCGCCGTTTCCAGTTTGCGGGCCAGAATACGCTCGTCCCACCCCCGGGACCGCGCCCAGGCCGAAAGCGCGGCCGTGGCGCTGGACGCGGCGCGCAAGGCATCGAGCAGCGCCTCGCAGCGACGGGCGCGCAGCCGCATTCCATCCTCATCAACGGTCTGTGTGTGGATCGTCGCCCGGGTCACGTTTGCCCTGTCTTCACTGCTTCCCACGCCGCGAGGCGCAACCACCATATGAGGCGCGCCAAGGCGGCGGCGGTTCCAGCGCCTTTCAACCGGAAGCACCCGTCCCTGTCCAGAGCGGCGGCCGCCAACATGACCCAAGGTCATTAACAGGTGACCGCACGCCCCATTTAGGTTAATGGGCGCGTGATGACGGAATACGCCCCCGAGAGGTCCGCCGCCAGACGCAGATCGTCGCTGGCGTTCACCGTTGCAGCAACCGCCCTGGGTTTGGGGCTGGGTCTGGCGGCGCCTGGCGATGCCCGCGCCCAGTCGCCGGGCATATCCGGCATGACCGGTTCGCCATGGCCGGAAGCCCTGCAATCGCGCGACAGGCCAGCCGCTGCGCCACCGCCCGCCCCCACCGTTCCGCCTGCGCCTGCCCAGGCTCCTGCTCCTGCCCAGGCGCCTGCCCCTGTCCAGGCCCCCGCCTCCGCCCCTGCGCCGGAAACGGCCAAACCGGCCGCCGCGCCGCCGGCAGGCCCCCCCTCCCGCGATTTGCTGCGCGTCGCTCCATTGCCGCCTGAGCGCCCCGATTTTGGCGACGCCCAGCCTGCCCAGCCGCGACCCGGGGCGGAACAGCCGCCGCGCGAAACGCCCCTGATCCCACCGCCGGGCGCGCCATTGACGCCAGACGCCGCGACTGACGGCCTGCCCGCCGTCGCTCCATTGCCGCCGGTGCGGCCGCAATTTCCTCTCGACGCCGGCCCGGAACCACAACAGCAGCCACCGCAACAGCAGGTCGCGCCGCCACAGCAGCCCAGCGCCCCCTCGTGGTGGCCGTTCGGGCGCAAGAAGGATGAGGTCGAATCTCCGCTGGAAGAGGCGCCTGATGGCCGGCGCGTCATGCGCCGCACTGTCACCGACGCGGAGGTCAACGCCTGCGTCGATCGCCTGCGCAAGGCTGGCGCGGTGGTGGAGCGCATCGCACCGATCGCCAATGGCAGTTGCGGCGTGCGCAACGGCGTGCGCCTGACCGCCCTGCCCGGAGGCATTCCGCTATCGAAACCCGGCACCATGACCTGCGCCATGGCGGAGGCCACGGCGGACTGGCTGCGCGGCGTCGCCCAGCCAGCGGCGCGCCAGCGGCTGCAGGCCAACATCACCGCCGTCCTCATCGGCCCCACCTATGCCTGCCGCACCATGAACCACCAGCGCGGGGCCAAGCTGAGCGAACATGCTTACGCCAACGCTATCGACATCGCCGGCTTCGCCTTCGACCAGCGCAAGGACTTCATGGTCAGCCCCAGCCATACGACCTCCGGCGAAAACTTGTTCCAGGCCTTCATCCGCAAGAATGCCTGCCGGATTTTCGATACGGTGATCGGCCCTGGCGGCGACCGCTTCCACAACGACCACCTGCATCTGGACCTGCGCAATCGCGGCTCCGGCCGGCAGGTCTGCCGGTAAGCCTCCGGACAATCGCCATCGATCGGATGACGCCGCCGGCGCCCGTCGCAGGCGGGCGCTGACGTCACGCGCGGGGGCTTCCCAGCGCGCTGAAGGCGATTATAATGCGCGCCAAGTACCGAAGCGTACCAAACACAATCAAAGCAGTACCGCCACACCGCACACCAGAGGCGCGCCAGTTTTCCGGCGCCGCGCCCCGCGCGCGCTGACCCCAGGCATGTTGGACGGCAGGCAGGCAGCGCCCGCAAGGCGGCCCGGAGGAAGCATGATCTATACCGAGCAGCACAAGGAGCTGATGCGCTCCGTCACGAAATTCTGCCAGACCGAGATCAATCCGCACATCGAGGAATGGGAAGCGGCCGGCGCGTTTCCAGCGCACGAGCTGTTCAGGAAAATGGGCCAGCAGGGCTTGCTCGGCATCAACAAGCCGGTCGAGTTCGGCGGCCTTGGCCTCGACTACACCTATGAGCTGGCGTTCTGCGAAGCCATCGGTTCGATTCGCGGCGGCTCCATCGGCATGGCCATCGGCGTGCAGACCGACATGGCCACCCCCGCCCTCGCCAAGCATGGCTCTGACGAATTGCGGGCGGAATTTCTCGCCCCGTCGATCGCTGGCGATTATGTGGCCTGCCTCGGCGTTTCCGAGGTGGGCGCCGGCTCTGACGTGGCCTCGCTGAAAACCACCGCCCGCAAGGATGGCGACGATTACGTCATCAACGGCGGCAAGATGTGGACCACCAACGGCACGCAGGCCGACTGGATGTGCCTGCTGGCCAACACGTCGGAGGGGCAGGTTCACCGCAACAAGTCACTGATCTGCGTGCCGATGAAGACCAAAGGCGTCGAAGTCGCCCGCAAGCTCGACAAGATGGGCATGCGCGCCTCCGACACGGCGCAGATCTTTTTCGACGAGGTGCGGGTGCCGCAGCGCTATCGCATCGGCGAGGAAGGCAAGGGCTTCATCTACCAGATGGAGCAGTTCCAGATCGAGCGGCTCTGGGGCGCCGCCGGCGGCCTCGTCGCCATGGAAACCGCCATCAACGACACCATCGACTACACCCGCAGCCGCATGGTGTTCGGCAAGCCGCTGCTCGACAACCAGATCATCCACTTCAAGATGGCCGAACTGCAGGCCAAGGTCGAGGCGCTGCGCTCGCTCTGCTACCGGGCGGCGCAGAATTACATCGAGGGCGAGGACGTCACCATGCTGGCCTCCATGGCCAAGCTGATCGGCGGCCGCCTCGTGCGCGAGGTCTCCGACGGCTGCCTGCAATATTGGGGCGGCATGGGCTTCATGAATGAGAGCGACATCACCCGCATGTATCGCGACAGCCGCCTCACCTCGATCGGCGGCGGGGCCGATGAGGTGATGCTGCAGATCATCTCCAAATATATGAACATCCTGCCGGGATCGAAGAAAGAAAAGTAAAGATGTTTACACGCCCGGAGCGCCAGTCGTTCCGGGCGTTTTTATCGCGCATATTTTTACATACCCGACCAATGGAGCAGTTGCCTCCCAAGGATGCTCCACATTAGCCTGAAATCTGGCGCGGACCGTCCGCTTTTCCTGTGCGTCTGGCGCGCGCCAGAGACCTGAAAACCAGGATCTGGACACAAGGGCCTCGATACAAGGACCTCGAAACAAGGACCTCGAAACAAGGACCTGGACAGGTCGACATCAGCAGCGCGGCAGACGCTGCAGGCCATCCACTTCGCTGGAAATGCTCTCAAGGGGAAAATGCATGCGTGGGCTCATGATGGACATGCCATTGCAGCTGTCCAATTTCATCGAATACGCCGGCCTGCAACATGGCGAGGCGGAGGTGGTCGCCCGTGAGATCGAGGGAGACCTGTTCCGCTACAACTATGCCGAGGCGCGGCGGCGCATCCGGCGCATGGGCCTGGCGCTGCGCCGGCTGGGCGCGAGGGAAGGCTCGGTGATCGGCACGCTCGCCTGGAACACCCACCGGCATTTCGAGATGTTTTACGCCGCGCCCGGCATTGGCGCGGTGCTGCACACGGTCAATCCGCGCCTGTTCGCCGAGCAGATTATCTACATCATCAATCACGCCGAGGACGAGTATCTGTTCATCGACGCCCTGACGCTGCCGATCATCGAGGAGATCGCGCCGCGCCTGACCACGGTCAAGGGCTTCGTCATCATGGCGACCGAAGAGCGGATGCCGCAGACCAGCCTGCCAAACGTCCATTGTTACGAGACGCTGCTGGCGGCGGAGGACGACGCCGGATTCGCCTGGCCGGAGTTCCCGGAAACCAATGCGGCGACGATCTGCTACACCTCCGGCACCACCGGCAACCCCAAGGGCGTGGTCTACTCGCACCGGGCGCTCGCGCTGCAGACCCTGATGGGGGCGAATTTCCTTTACATGCCGGATTTTCACCCCGGCCGACGCCAGGTGATCATGCCGATGGCGCCGATGTTCCACGGCAACGCCTGGAACATGCCGTTCATGGCCCCCTTCACCGGCTCGAAGCTGGTGCTGCCTGGTCGCAACTACGAGCCGGACAAGCTGTATGAGCTGTTCGAGGGCGAAGGCGTCACCCTGTCGGCCGGCGTGCCGAGCTTCTGGCTGATCCTGCTCGACTGGCTGGGCCGCAACGGCAAGAAGTTCTCCACCCTGAAGCGCACGCTCTCCAGCGGCACGGCGCCGGCCCGCGCCATGGTGGAGTTGCTGGAGCGTGATTACGGCGTCGCCTACGTGCAGGCCTGGGGCATGACCGAAGCGCTGATGGCCTCGATGCCCATGCAAAAATTCCGCGACCGCGACGCGACCTTCGAGGAGATCATCGACGACCGGATGAAATCCGGCCGGGTGGTCTGCGGGGTCAAGGCCCGCATCGTTGACGACGAAGGCGCGGAACTGCCGCGCGACGGCAAGGCGGTCGGGCATCTGGGCGTGCGCGCGCCATGGATAGCCAGCGCCTATCACAAGGGCATCGAGGCGCAGGACGCCGACGGTTATCTGATGACCGGCGACATGGCGATGATTGATCCGGACGGTTACATCACCCTCACCGACCGCTCCAAGGACGTCATCAAATCCGGCGGCGAATGGATCAGCTCGATCCAGATCGAGGACGCCGCCCTGAGCCATCCGGCGGTGCTGCAGGCGGCGGTGATCGCCATTCCGCATCCCAAATGGCAGGAACGGCCGCTGCTGCTGATCACGCCGCGCCAGGGCATGGAGGTTTCGGGCCAGGACATCCTCGATCACATCGCGCCGAAGATCGCCAAATGGTGGATGCCGGACGCCGTGGAATTCCTGGAGAGCTTCCCGATGACCGGCACCGGCAAGGTGCACAAGCTGACCCTGCGCCAGCAGTTCAAGGACTACAAGGCCTCGACCTGAAGGCTTTTGCCGGCGGCGCGGCGAGGCCAGCCGCCGGCACTCCTCTCAATTCATGTCTGTCCAGGGCTCACGTTGCGCCTGGCCACATTCCGGGGTTAGCCAATGTTCGAGCACAGTGAAAAGGCGCGCGATCTCATCGCCCGGCTCAGCGCCTTCATGGATCGCCACGTCTATCCGGCTGAACATCTCTACGACGAGCAGGTGGAGAATGGCTTCCATAACCGGCGGCCGCCCATCGTCGCCGAACTGAAGGCGCTGGCGAAAGCGGAAGGGCTGTGGAACCTGTTCCTGCCTGGCGATCACGGCGCCGGCCTCAGCAATCTCGACTATGCGCCGCTGGCGGAAATCATGGGCCGGATCTCGTGGGCGTCGGAGGTGTTCAATTGTTCCGCCCCCGACACCGGCAACATGGAGGTGTTGGCGCTGTACGGCTCGCCGGAACAGCAGAAGCAGTGGCTGGAGCCGCTGCTCGCTGGCGAGATCCGCTCCGCCTTCTCGATGACCGAGCCGGAGGTCGCCTCCTCCGACGCCACCAATATCCGCTGCAGCATTGTCCGCGACGGTGACGAATACGTTATCAACGGCCGCAAATGGTTCACGTCCGGGGCCATGAGCGAAGACTGCAAGTTGCTGATCGTCATGGGCAAGACTGACCCTGACAACCCCAACAAGCATGTCCAGCAGTCGATGATCCTCGTGCCGCGCGATACGCCTGGCGTCCGCATCGTCCGCGACATGAAGGTGTTCGGCTATGACCACGCGCCGGTGGGCCACCCGGAGATCGTCTACGAAAACGTGCGCGTGCCGGCGGCGAACATGCTGCTGGGCGAAGGTCGCGGTTTCGAGATCGCCCAGGGACGGCTGGGACCAGGCCGCATCCACCATTGCATGCGGCTGGTCGGCTGCGCCCAGCGGGCGCTTGAACTGATGTGCCAGCGCGCCGAACGGCGGGTGGCGTTCGGCAAGCCGCTCGGCGAACAGGGCTCGGTGCGCGAGGACATCGCCAACTCCTGGGTGGAGATCGAGCAGGCGCGGCTGCTGACGCTGCGGGCGGCGCACAAGATGGATACGGAAGGCAACAAGGCGGCCCGCGACCTGATCGCCGCCGCCAAGGTGGCCACGCCGCGCATGGCCGCGGCGGTGATCGACCGGGCCATTCAGGTGCACGGCGGCGCCGGCGTCTCGCAGGACACCTTCCTGGCCGACGCTTACGCCTACGCCCGCTTCATGCGCATCGGCGACGGCCCGGACCAGGTGCATCTGGCCCAGCTTGGCCGTGGCCTGCTGAAACGCTACGGCGCTAAAAAAAGCCGCAACACAGGTCCGTGAAAACGCTTGGCGCCGGACGTATTCGCGATCAGGCTCGCCAGCCAGAGCGACGGCGAATGAAAGCGGCGACAGCTTTCACCGGGTGCTCCCGGAGGATACGCCATGACCGGAACGGCCGCGCAACGGGCGGGCGAACAGTTCGCCGGCGCCATTGCCAGGGATGAGATCACCGGGTGGGACGCCTGGTCGACGGCGGCGGCGATCCGCAGCCGCGCCGTCTCCTGCGTCGCGGTCATGGAGGCCTGCCTCGACCGCATCGACCGGTTCAATCCGCTGGTCAACGCCATCGTCTCTTCGCGACCGCACGAGACGCTGCTTGATGAGGCGCGCGCCGCCGACGCGGAGCTGGCGGTCGGTCATCTGCGCGGACCGCTGCACGGGCTGCCATGGGCGGTGAAGGATCTGGCGCTGACGGCCGGCATCGTCACCAGCTTCGGCTCGCCGCTGTTCGCGGATTTCACGCCGGAGGAAGACGGCCTCGCCGTCGCCCGTCTGCGCGCCGCAGGCGCGATCTTCATCGGCAAGACCAATGTGCCGGAATTCGGTCTCGGCTCGCAGACTTACAATCCGGTACATGGCGTCACCGGCAACGCCTATGATCCGGCGTTGACCTGCGGCGGCTCCAGCGGCGGCGCGGCCGTGGCGGTGGCGCTGGGCATGATCCCGGCGGCGGATGGCAGCGACATGATGGGATCGCTGCGCAATCCGGCGGCGTTCAACAATATCTATGGGCTGCGCCCGTCCTTCGGCCGGGTGCCGCTGGCGCCGGCGGAGGACGTGTTCTTCGCCCAACTGGCGGTTGAGGGGCCAATGGCGCGCAGCGTGCGCGATCTGGCGCTGCTGCTGTCGGTGCAGGCCGGGCCGCATCCGGGCGCGCCGCTGGCCATTCGCGCCCCCGGCGACACGGTGCTGCCGGAGCGCAACGCCAGCCTGGCCGGCAAGCGCATCGCCTGGGTCGGTGATTTCGGCGGCTATCTGGCCATGGAGCCGGGGGTGCTGGCGCTGTGCGAGGCGACCCTGCAGGAGTTCGCCGCGCTCGGCTGCGCGGTGATCCCGATCGACATCGGCTTCGACCTGGCGCGGCTGTGGCGGGCCTGGCTGCACCTGCGCCATGTCTGGGCCGGAGCGCGGCATCTGGAGATCTGGCGCGATCCGGCGCGGCGGGATCTGCTGAAGCCGGAATTGCAGTGGGAAATCGAACAGGGCCTCGCCGTCACCGGCTACGACATCCACGCCGCCAGCGTCGTGCGCTCACAATGGCACGCGTATTTGCAGGGCCTGTTCGCCAGCTACGACGTCATCGCCGCGCCGGCGGTGCAGGTGTTCCCGTTCGACAAGAACCTGACATGGCCGCGCGAGGTCGGCGGGCGCGCCATGGACACCTACCACCGCTGGATGGAGTCAACGAGCATCTGGACCATGTCTGGCCTGCCCTGCATGTCGGTTCCCGCCGGCTTCGACCCGGCTGGACGGCCGACCGGCCTGCAACTGATCGGCCCGGACCATGGCGAGAAACTGCTGCTGGAGTTCGCCGCCGCGCATGAGGCGGCGGTCAATCGCGTCGCCGGACGCCGCCCGCCCATGACGGGCGGCTGATTGTCCATTGCCGCCGATGACGGACGGCTGATGTCCATTGTCGAACTCCAGCCCTGGCTGATCGCAGCCTGCCCTGCCTGCTGTCCGGTCACTCCTTCGCCGCGGCCGGATGCTCGCCGGCGGAGGCAGGCTCCGGCGGCGCGTGCTCGGGCGCCCTGACCACCAGGGCGGCTTCCGGCATCTGCGTGACCGTCTGCCAGTCCTCATACCGGCTGAGCACATCGAAAATGATCTGCTCCCGCGTCAGCCCCATGATGTCGTAGCCGCGCGAACCGTCGCTGAAGAAGGTCCGCGCCTCGTGGCGCACGTCGGCGTCACGGGTGTCGAGCATGGTGACGCCCGGCAGGCGATGCTCGGCCACATGCACGCCATAGATGAAGTCGCGCACGCCTTCGGCCGCGGCCACAAGGGATACGCCGCCCCCCTCGCCGCGCTCCACGCGCGCCGGCCGGCCGCGCCCGCTCAGCGCCGCGGCGACGCTCTCCAGGGCTGGCGTCGCCTGGCTGTCGATGAAAGCGATAATGTCGCCGGCGTCTGGCGTGTTGACGATCAGCGACAGGCGCCGCTGCCAGGGGACGGTGGCGGCCGGCGTGGGCGCCAGGGCGCCGCGGGCGTTGGCCTGAACGAGATCGGCGCGCATGCCGCGAAACAGGCCCCAGACCAGCACCAGCATGATGACGCAGAATGGCAGCGCCGTCGCCACGGTGGCGGCCTGCAGGGCGGCGAGCCCGCCAGTGAGCAGCAACACCGCCGCCACGCCGCCCTCAAGCGCGCACCAGAACACCCGCTGCAGCCACGGCGTGCGGGTTTCGCCGCCTGAGGCCAGCGTATCGACCACCAGCGAGCCGGAATCAGCCGAGGTGACGAAGAAGATCGCCACGAGGATCACCGCCACGGTCGAGGTGACCGCCGGCCACGGCAAATAGGTGAAAAACTGGAACAGGGCGACCGACAGATCCGACTGCACGGCGGTGGACAGCGCGCCGTGCGCCGCCGTCTGGTCAACAAACATCGCCGTGTTGCCGAATACGGTCATCCAGAAGAAGGTGAAGGCGGTGGGAGCCAGCAGCACGCCGACGACGAATTCGCGCACCGTGCGGCCACGCGAGATGCGGGCGATGAACATGCCGACGAACGGCGACCAGGAAATCCACCACGCCCAGTAGAACAGGGTCCATTTGTCGATCCAGGGCTTGGGATCATAGGCGTAGATATTGAAGGTGCGCAGCAACACCGTATCCAGCCAGGCGCCGATGTTCTGGACGAAATCACGCAGCAGCAGTTCCGTCGGCCCGACGGCCAGCACGAACAGCATCACCAGGATGGCGACCAGCAGGTTCAGTTCACTGAGACGCCGCACGCCCTTCTCGACGCCGCTGACGACGGACAGGGTGGCGACAGCGGTGACGGCGACGACGAGGATCAGGTTGAGGCGGGTCGAGGCTTCAATGCCGGTGAGATAATGCAGGCCGGCGCTCATCTGCATCACGCCGAAGCCGAGGGACGCGGCGATGCCGAACACCGTGCCGCAGATGGCGAAGATGTCGACCGCATGGCCGAGGCCGCCATTGATGCGGTTCTTCAGCAGCGGATAAAGCCCGGAGCGGATGGTCAATGGCAGGTTGTAGCGAAAGCCAAAATAGGCCAGCGACAGCCCAACGATGGCATAAATGGCCCAGGCGTGAATGCCCCAGTGAAAGAAGGTGATGCTCATGGCGGCGCGGCGCGCGGCTGGCCCACCCGGGGCGACATCGGGCGGCGCGGCGGCGTGCATCAGCGGCTCGCCAACGGCGAAATACATCAGGCCGATGCCCATGCCGGCGGCGAACAGCATCGCCAGCCAGGAAAGATAAGGAAAATCCGGCTCCGCGTCGTCGGGACCCAGTTTGAGGTCGCCAGTGCGGCCGGTCGCAAGAATGATGGCGGCCCCGACGAATATGGCGACGGATAACAGATAGAACCAGCCGAACCGCGACAGGACCCACGCCTGCATCGCGCTGAACGCCGTTTCCGCCTGGCCGGGCAGCAGCGCCCCAATAAGCAGGAAGACAACGATGATCGCCACCGCGCCGAAAAACACGGGCGGCCTCACAACAAAACCTGACAAAACGCCTCCAGTTCTGCAAAACGCCGCCCTGACTGCAAAGGGGCGGCATGCGTTGGGGCATCGGCGGGCGACGCGTGAGCGCGCGCCGGGCATTGCCATAACCACGGGTGGAGACGTCGCAACCTGGTTGCTCACCCTTCCCGGCGGGGCAGCGTCAGGCGGCCCCGCGCTTCAATCGCCACTATTGACCGATGCGATAGATATCCATGAGCGGCCATTTTAGCGGACCTGGTCAATCATGGCAAAATTCCGGCGGCGCGGCGCAATCAGGAACCGGGAGCCCGCCAGCGCAACCATGAGCCAACTGTCAGAAAATTCTATCTATATTATATTGATTTAACGCGATTTCTTTACGCGACGCCGCAACTTTCTGGCTGGAAGCCTCTCTGGCTCCGGTTGCCCGGGCATCGCCGGCCACGTCCGTTCGCTCGCCGCGCCCTCCTGCTCCCAGCCTTCCGGGAGCGGGACGCGCACAAAGAAAAACGCCCGGGCGATGTCGCCCGGGCGTCGATCAGTCTGATCCCCGGGGGAGCTTCCCCCGGTTCAACACATCGCCGCGCGATGATTACATGCGCTCGATGATGATGGCCGGAGCCATGCCGCCGGCGGCGCACAGGGTGGCCAGGCCGGTGTTCAGGTCGCGACGCTCCATTTCGTCGAGCAGGGCGCCGACGATGATCGCGCCGGTGGCGCCGATCGGGTGGCCGAGAGCGATGGCGCCGCCGTTGACGTTCACCTTCGAGTTGTCGATGCCCATCTCGCGCATGAACTTCAGCGGCACGACCGCGAAGGCTTCATTGATCTCGATGAGGTCGATGTCGTTGATGTTCATGCCAGCCTTGGCCAGCGCCTTGCGGGCAGCCGGGGCGGGAGCGTTCAGCATCAGCTCCGGCGAGTCGCCAGCGGTGGCGACAGCGCGGATCTTCGCACGCGGCTTCAGGCCGTGAGCGCGGGCGTATTCCGGCGAAGCCAGCAGCACGGCGCCAGCGCCGTCGACGACGCCCGACGAGTTGCCGGCGTGGTGGACGTGGTTGATCTTGACGCCCGGATAGTTGCGCTCAACGAGCTGACGGAAGGTCAGGCCGTCTTCGTTCAGCGGCGCGTCATACATCACCTCGAAAGCGGGCTTGAGCTGGCTCAGGCCTTCCATGGTGGTCTGCGGACGCGGGAACTCCTCACGGTCGAGCGCCAGCGAACCGTCGTCCTTGTAGACCGGGATGACGCTCTTGCTGAAGTGGCCGTTGCGGATGGCGTAGTCGGCGCGCTTCTGGCTCTCAAGGGCCAGATTGTCGACGTCTTCGCGGCTGAAGCCTTCCAGCGTGGCGATCAGGTCGCCGCAAATGCCCTGGTGGGGCTGCGGGTGGATCGAACGCAGGTGCATGTTGCCGGAATCGATGATGCCGTCGGTGGGGCGCTTCAGGGTCGAGCCATAGGACATCGACTCAACGCCGCCGGCCAGGACGAGGTCCTGGGCGCCGGACATGATGCCCATGGCGGCCAGGTTCACGGCGGTCATGCCCGAGCCGCAGAAACGGTCCAGCGAGAAGCCGGTGGCGGCGTTGTCGAAACCGGCGTCGAGGGCGGCCATGCGGGCGATGCACGAGCCCTGCTTGCCGAACTGGGTGCCGCAGCCGGCGATGACGTCGTCGAGTTCGGCGGTGTTCAGGCTGTTGCGCTCGGCCAGCGCCTTCAGCACCGTCGAGAGAATGCGCTGCGGGTGCACGTCCGAAAGCGCGCCCTTGCCAAACTTGCCGACGCCGCGCGGCGTGCGGGCCGCGTCAATAATCCATGCTTCAGACATGTCGATCCCTTCCGCTATATGAAGAAACGCGCATCCAGAAGGACATCAACGTTTCGCCAACGCTTTGACGAGGCGCCGGTCTGGTCCGCGAGGCGCGCCTGGGGCGCGCTCCGCCGGATCCGGCGTCTAACGGTCGATTGATAGGTTGCCGTTGGCGGCATCTATTGCAAGAACGACAGCCGTTATCAACCGTTCATGTGCATAACAGAACGGACTTCATGACAGGGGTCAGACGAAACCCCAATGCGTCTGACTCATGGGGTTTTGCTGAAGCCCGGGCGGCGCAAGGCATTTCCTGCAGAACAGGCGCCATGCTGATTTGAGCCTTGCGGGTCGCGGATGCGTCATCATCTTCGCGTCCCGCCTGGCGTCAGACGGTGGTGCATTCACCCTGCCCGCGCGCCCTCGAGACGTTCGGGCGGCCTGTTCTCCCACCCGTGCGCCTGCGGAGCGCTCACCCGGCCATGGCGCCGTTTTCAGGCCTTCGCCTGTTTCGCCGGCACTTCCATGCTGGGCGGATTGAAGACGTTCTGCTCCTGGGCCGCCTTCTCCTGCGACGCAAGGGCGCGGCGGAAACCGTCGCGGCCCTGCAGGCGCTTCCAGTAGTCGCGCACCGGATCGGTGAACAGGTGGTCGAGTTGCAGCCGCTCGGCCAGCATCAGCGCGTAGCCGACGCAGACGTCGGCGGCGGTGAAGCGGCCGGCGCACCAGAATTCGTTCTCCGACACAACGGCGGTGACGCCGCGCAGACGGCCGCCAAACCATTTGGCGTAATCTTCCGCCGCCTTGCCGAGGCCAGCGTTTGGCTCCTGCAAGGTGTAGCGCAGAAAGACGGTCTGCGGGAACGTCAGGGTCGCTTCGGAAAAATGCAGCGCATTGAGGAAGGCGCCATAGGCTGGCTCATCCACGCCGACGTTCAGCGGCGTCGGGCCGTATTTCGTGACCAGATACTGGGAGATGGCCGAGGATTCGGTCATTTTCGTCTCGCCGTCCTGGAAGAACGGAATGGTGCCGAGCGGGTTGATCCCCAGGTAGTCCTTCTGGAAGACGCGCGGCGGAAACGGCAGCATTTTCAGCTCATAGGACAGACCCATTTCCTCGAGGGTCCACAGGGGCCTGAACGAGCGCGCGCTCATGCAGTGCCAGAGCGTCAGGGTGTTCTGTGGCGTCGCCATGGGCGTTCTCCCGGTCATTGTATTTTGTGAGACCGCCCCGGAAAGCTCCGGGGCGTCTGCTCGCTGGCCATTTTGCCGGCGCGATCCATTCCTGCAAGCGCGTTTGCGCGACCTCAGGCGGCGATCTCCGCCGGCGGGAACTTTTCCGTCACCGCCCGCACGCTGGCGGCAATCTCCGGCGTCACCGGCACCGGATAGTCAAGGATCATCTGGGCGTAGGCCTTGGCCTGCGGATCGTTGCGCAGTGAGGCAATGCCGCCGCCGCCCAGCACGTCATGCAGCAGGAAGTTGAGCGAATGGGTTCCGGGCAGTTCGAAGCGCTCCACCGAACCCTTCAGGAAGTGGCCGAAGAAGGCGCCGACCCGATCCGCCGTCAGCGCGGCGCGGATATAGGGCAGGTATTCCGGCTTGCGGGCGATAACACCGATATTGGCCTTGTTGCCCTTGTCGCCGCTGCGCCCCCAGGCCAGGGCGATCAGCGGGACCACCGGCGCGCCAGCGGCGGACGCCGCCTCCGGTCCGGACGGGTCCAGCCCCAGCGACGCCGGATCGAAACCGCCGCGCAGCGCCTCAGGCGCCGGAACCGCCTGGCCCGCCACCTCCACGCCGGTGGTCACCGACGCCTTGTCGATCATGCAGGAGAACAGGCGCACCACCGGCATCACCTTGGGCCGGTTGCCGCCCATGCCGGTGATCCCCGGGGACATCGAGGTGCCGGACGAGGTCAGCTCGCGCACCAGAATTTCCAGAGCCTTCGGGCTTTCGTGTTTGGCGGCGAGCTTGAGGATGACCTCGCGGGCGGCGCGGGCGCGCGAGTGCGGGCCGTAAGCCGCCTCGGCCCCGATCACTTCAACGCTGGTTTCCGTGAACGGCGGCAGGTTCATCGCCCGGAACATGCCCTCGGCGCGCCGCACCACGGAATCGGCCACTTTTTCGGCCTTGCGGGCGGCGTCGAGGCCGCCGATGGTCAAATACATGCCGACGCGGAAACCATCCTGCCAGGTGGCGGACACCTTGTAATAATTGGTCGGCGGCAGGCCTTTGGCGTTGGAGACGCGCACCTGGTCCCCGCCAATCTGGTCGATTTTCACCTGGGTGAAATCACAGGTGACGTCAGGGAGCAGATAGGCGCGCGGGTCGCCGATCTCATACAACATCTGCTCGGTGACGGTGGCTTCCGAAACCAGGCCGCCGGTGCCTTCCGGCTTGGAGACGACAAAGGAGCCGTCTTCAACCACCTCAACGATCGGGTAACCGATATTGGACCAGTCGCCGGTGTCTTCCCAGTCGGTGTGCAGACCACCGGTGGCCTGGGCGCCGCATTCGACGATATGGCCGGCCAGCGATCCGCCGGAAAGCTTGTCGAGATCCTGCTGGGTCCAGCCAAAGGCGTGGATGCAGGCGCCAAGCGTCACCGCGCTGTCGACGCCGCGCCCGGTGATGACGATGTCGGCGCCGGCGGCCAGGGCCGCGGCGACCGGGAAGGCGCCGAGATAGGCGTTCATGCTCCACAGCTTCGGCGGCATCGGCTCGCCAGAGAACATCTCGCGGGTATCCGAGAATTCGGCGGCGCGGTCCAGCAGGTCATCCCCGGTGACGACGCCGACCTTCAGGTCATGGCCGGCCTCGGCGATCTTCGCCTCCAGCGCCCGGGCGCAGGCGATCGGGTTCACGCCGCCGGCGTTGGCGATTACCTTGATCTTCTTCTGCGACAGCGTCGGCAGTTCACGGGCGATGGCGCCGACAAAGTCGTGGGCGTAGCCCATGTTCGGGTCCTTGGCCCGGGCGCGGGCCATGATCGACATGGTGATCTCGGCCAGATAGTCGAACACCAGATAGTCCAGGTCGCCGCCGCGCAGCAATTGCGGCGTGGAGATGCTGGTGTCGCCCCAGAAACCGGAGGCGCCGCCAATCCTGATCGTTTTACCGGACATCGTCCCTGCTCCCTTGACCTTCCATCAGACTGTCGGCCTGACCTGTCTTCCGCTGAAGCTCAGGCCAGATCACGCCGACTGTCCAGAGTTAATCCGCCCTGCCGACGCCAGAGCCAATGTAATAACGGATCCGGCTCCCGGCCCCGGGCCGCGAAAAAGGGTTGGCGGTTGGGCCAGCAACCAGAACCGGAAAACGTGGACGCCCGGGGACGCCCCGGGCGCGGCGGAGGTGGACTGCCCCGCCCGCGCTCACCACTGGCGAGCAACGGACGCCCCACCGTCCAACGCACGCCGCAGCCGGGCGATCCGGCCATCCACATGCTTCCGCGGCGCCCGCGCGGCCGCCGGCGGAAGTCCCCGGACCAGATCGCGAAGATGCTGACGCACCCGCGATCCGCAAAACTCATGCGAGCGTAAGCAGGCCCTGTGAGGTCATGCCTTGCGCCGCCCGGACCTTACC
This sequence comes from Camelimonas fluminis, assembly GCF_014656355.1. Classification (GTDB taxonomy): domain Bacteria; phylum Pseudomonadota; class Alphaproteobacteria; order Rhizobiales; family Beijerinckiaceae; genus Camelimonas; species Camelimonas fluminis. The sequence goes on along the minus strand of NZ_BNCG01000001.1, from coordinate 717,594 downwards.
GGAATCCAATGGGCTGCCCCGCCAGGCGGCGGGCGTCAGAGCTTCTCGACCCAGGCGGCCGGGCGCTTCTCGGCAAAGGCGCGCACGCCCTCCTGACCTTCAGCGCCGCGAGCGCAGGTGGCGAAGGATTTCGCCGCCACCTTGCGATATTCCTCCAGCGGCATGGCGTGGCACAGGCGGAACAGCCGCTTGGTTTCGGCATTGGCTCCCGGGGCGCAGCGGCCGATATCGTTCAGCAGCGACGTCAGCGTTTCATTCAGCGCCGCCTCATCCGCGCAATAGAAGTCGGAGAGGCCGATCTCCGCCGCCTGCTCGCCGTTCAGGCGCGTGCCGGCGAGGCCGAGCCGGCGGGCATGGCGCGGGCCGATGCGGTTGACCACGAACGGGGCGATCTGCGCCGGCGCGATGCCAAGCCCTGTCTCGGACAGGGCGAAGCGGGCGCGCGGCGTGGTGATGACGATATCGGCGCAGCAAGCCATGCCGAAGCCGCCGCCAAACGCCGGGCCGTCGACCACAGCAATGACCGTGAGCGGGCATTCGTTGAGACGGGCGAACAGCTCGCCGCCGGCCCGGTTGGAGGCTTCCAGCGGATCTTCGTCGCCGGCGCCGACCGCCGCGCCCTGCTGCTTGTTGGTTCCCTTGAGATCAGCGCCGGCGCAGAAGGCGCCATTGGCGCCCTGCAGGATCAGCGTGCGCAGGGTGCGGTCCTGCTCCGCGAGAGCAAGGATGGCGTTGAGATCCGTGGTCAGCGCCTGGGTCATGGCGTTGCGGGTCGACGGATCATTGATCGTCGCATAGAGGCGCGAGCCCTTGCGTTCGACCTGGATGACTGTCGTGGCGGGAAGGGTTGCCGTCATGCCGTTTCCTCAATCGTTCGCGGGCGCCGGTCCGGGCGCGAATACAGCGCCCGGCCGTGCATCAGTAGCCAAGCTGGCGCGCGGCCAGGTCGCGCATGATCTCCTCGGCGCCGCCGCCAATGGCGTTGACGCGGACCTCGCGGTAGATGCGCTCGACCTTGCAGCCGCGCATGAAGCCGGCGCCGCCGAAGGTCTGCACGGCCTCGCGGGCGCAGAACTCCATGGTCTGGGTCGCCTGGTTTTTCAGCAGGCAGATGTCCGCCACCGGGCTTTCGCCGTTCATCACCCGGTATGTAAGGTGATCGAGGTAAGCCTGCGACGCGTTGATGCGCATGGTCATGTCCGCCAGCTTGTGGCGGATCACCTGATGCTGGATCAGCGGCTTGCCGAAGGTGTGGCGCTCACGGGCGTAGTTCACCGTCTCTTCCAGGCAGGTGCGGGCCTGGCCGATGCAACCGGCGGCCATACCGAGGCGCTCGCTGTTGAAATTGCGCATGATGATGCGGAAGCCCTGATGCTCCTCGCCCAGCAGATTGCCGGCTGGCACACGGCAATTGTCGAAATACAGCGTCGCGGTGTCGGACGCCCACCAGCCCATCTTGCGCAACGGCGTGCGCGAGAAACCCGGCGTCGTTGTGTCAACGACGATCAGCGAGACGCCGCCGCGCCCGCCCTCGCCGGTGCGCACCGCCACGGTGATGTAATCGGCGCGCATGCCGGAGGTGATGAAGGTCTTCTCACCGTTCAGCACATAATGGTCGCCGTCGCGACGCGCCGTGGTGCGCAGATTGGCGACGTCGGAGCCGCCGGAAGGCTCGGTGATGGCGAGCGCGAAAATCGTTTCACCGGCAAGGGTTGGCGGGATCAGCTTCGCCTTCAGCTCCGGCGATCCGGCGATCGCCACCGGCGGCAGGCCGATGGTATGGCTCATCAGCGAGGCGCCGACGCCGCCCACTCCGGCGCGCGCCATCTCGGCGCTGGCGATATTGCCGTAGAACTGGTCAAGCTCGACGCCGCCGTATTCCTCCGGGAACCCCAGTTGCAGCAGGCCGATGGACGACGCCTTTTTGTACAGGTCGCGGGGGAACTCACCTGCCTCGTCCCACTGGCTGGCGTAAGGCTCGATCTCCGTCTGGACGAAACGGCGCATCACATCGCGAAATGCGAGATGCTCCGGGGTCAGATGGGGATTGGGGATCGGCTCGACGACGATGCGCTCGCCCGTCTGCAAACTGTCCGCCATGGTCGTTCTCCCGCCGGAGTTTCCCGGCATGTTCCTGTCTGACGGCCCGGACTTTTCACCAAAGCCCGGGGTTCTTCACGGAAGCGGCGATCAGTCGCCGATCTCGGCCATGATCTGGCCAGGCGACACCTGATCGCCGACGGCGACAGACACCGAGGTCAGCACCCCGTCGCGCGGCGCGACAATGGCGTGCTCCATTTTCATGGCCTCCAGCGCCATCAGCATCTGGCCGCGCTCCACCGTTGCGCCCGCGGCCACGGCGATGGAGACGACGCGACCGTTCATCGGCGCGCGCAACATGCCGTCGGCGCCGGATTCCGCCGCCGCCTTCACAGCGCTGATGCGGCTCTTCGGCGTGAAGGAGAAATCGTGGCCGCCGAGCTTCAGCCAGAGATCGTCGCCAGCCCATGCGAAGCGCAGGGACACTGGCGCGCCGTCCACGCGCACCGTCGCCTCTTCGCCAGCCACGGGCGGGCGGCCGGCGATGACGAGGGCGACGCCGTCGAGGGTCACCGTCGCGCCGTCGCGGCCGACTGCGATATGGCCGCGACGCTCCCCCGGGGTCGCGTCGTCAACGAGACCGGCGGGGCCGCCCCAGGTCAGCCGCCATGGCTGGTCGAGAGGCAGCACGTTGCTCCAGCCGCGCCAGGAATTATCGCCTGATGCGCTCCAGCTGGCGGCGCCGGACGTGGCGGCGGTGGCCAGCCAGGCGGCCAACGCCCAGGCACGGCAGTCCGGGATAGCGGCGCGCGCGCGGTTATCCGGGAAATGCTCGGCGATAAAACCGGTGGAGACCTTGTCGCCGGCGATGAAGGCTGGGTGACGCAGCGCGCGGATGAGGAAGTCGCGGTTGCTGGCGACGCCGAGCAGCGCCGTTGCTTCCAGGCCATGGGCCAGCTTTTCGATCGCCTCCTCGCGCGTGGTGCCGTGGACGATCAGCTTGCCAAGCATGGAGTCGTAATACGGGCTGATGGTCAGGCCGTTGGCGAGGGCGGCGTCGGCGCGAACGGTGCGGGACGGGTCCCACAGGGCGACCTCGCCGGTGCGCGGCAGGAAATCGTCGGCCGGGTCCTCGGCGCACAGGCGCACCTCGATGGCGTGCCCCTTCAGACGGATGTCGTCCTGAACCACCGGCAGCGGTTCGCCATTGGCGACGTCAAGCTGCCACTCAACCAGGTCGAAGCCGGTGACCAGTTCAGTGACAGGGTGCTCCACCTGCAGGCGGGTGTTCATCTCCATGAAATAGAACGCGCCGGAGCGGTCGAGCAGGAACTCAACGGTGCCCGCGCCGACATAGCCGATCTCCCGCGCCACGGCGACGGCGGCCTCGCCCATGCGGGCGCGCAGCTCCGGGTTCAACGCCGGCGACGGCGCCTCCTCGACCACCTTCTGGTGGCGACGCTGCACCGAGCAGTCGCGCTCGCCGAGGTGGACGACATTGCCGTGACGGTCGGCGAACACCTGGATTTCGACGTGGCGCGGCTCGATCACGGCGCGCTCAAGGATCAGCCGGCCGTCGCCGAAGGCTTTTTGCGCTTCCGACGCGGCGCCCTTCAGGGCGTCGGGCATGGCGGCGGCGCTGTCGATGCGGCGCATGCCGCGCCCGCCGCCACCGGCGGACGCCTTGATCATGATCGGAAAGCCGATGCGCTCCGCTTCGCTGAGCAGCAGATCGTGCGACTGGTCCTCGCCGTCATAACCAGGCACCACCGGAATGCCGGCGGCGGCCATGCGACGGCGGGCGCGCGCCTTGTCGCCCATGGCCTCGATGGCGGACGCCGGCGGGCCGACGAACACCAGCCCTTCCGCCGCGACGCGGGCGGCGAACCCGGCGTTCTCGGAAAGGAAGCCGTAGCCAGGATGGATGGCCTGGGCGCCGGCGCGGCGGGCGGCCTCGATGATCTTGTCGGCGACCAGGTAGCTGTCGGCCGGCGTCAGGCCGCCGATGCCGATGGCCATGTCGCAGGCCCTGACATGCGGGCTGTCGCGATCCGCGTCGGAAAAAACGGCGACCGTGGCGACGCCCATCTGGCGCGCCGTGCGGGCGACGCGGATGGCGATCTCGCCGCGGTTGGCGATGAGAAGGGTGGTGATCGACGTCATCAGAGGCCTCTGCAGGCTCGAATTCGGGGCGCGCCAGCGCCAGGGTCAGGCAAGACGCCGGGGCCCATCTGGCCGCGCGGCGCTCGCCCTGTGATCGCCGCGCGCATGCGCGCGGCGCAGCGGACAGGCGGATTACACGAACGCGGCTTACATGCGGCCCACGCCGAAGGTCAGCGGACGCACCTGACGCGCGCGGCCCGACAGGCAGACGGAGAGCGCCATGCCCAGCACGTTGCGGGTGTCGCGCGGATCGATCACCCCGTCGTCGAGCACCGCGCCCGAGGTATAGAAGGCCGACATCTGGCTCTCGAAGGTCTGGATGATCTTCTGCTTCATCGTCTCGATGCCTTCCACGTCCACCGGCAGGCCGCGGGCCCTGGCGCCGTCCTCCATGACGATGGCCATGGTCAGCGCCGCCTGCTCTGCGCCCATGACGGCGGTGCGCGCCGTCGGCCACGAGAACGCGAAATCGGGGGTAAAGCCGCGGCCGCACATGCCGTAATTGCCGGCCCCGTATGAGGCGCCGCACATCACGGTGAGCTGCGGAACCGTGGCGTTGGCCACCGCCTGGATCATTTTGGCGCCGATCTTGATCATGCCGGCCCGCTCCGACTCCGTGCCGACAATGTAGCCGGTGGTGTTGTGCAGGTAGATCAGCGGCGAGCCGTTCTGGCAGCAGGCGTGGATGAACTGGGTCGCCTTGTTGGCGCCGGCCGGATCAAGCGGGCCATTGTTGGTGATGATCCCGATCTGCATGCCAAACAGCTTCGCCTGGACGCAGACGGTCTGCGGTCCGTAGAGCGGCTTGTATTCCATCATCTCGGAGCCATCGACGAGGCGGGCGATCACCTCGCGCATGTCGACCGGCTTCTTGTGATCCTTGGGGAACAGGCCGAGCAGTTCTTCCGTATCCAGCGCCGGGGCCGGCCCTTCCGGCAACTCGTTGCCCTGGGTCCAGCCCAGATTGCCGACCAGTTCGCGCAGGATGCGCACGCCGTCGACATCGTCCTCAGCCAGATATTCGGCGAGGCCGGAGACGGTGGCGTGCATCACCGCGCCGCCCAGCTCCTCGTCGGTGGCCACCTCGCCCGTGGCCGCCTTCAGCAGCGGCGGGCCGGCAAGGAACGCCTTGGCGCGATCGCGCACCATGATGACGTAATCGGCAAGGCCGGTCATATAAGCGCCGCCTGCGGTGGATGAGCCGTGCGTCAGGGCGATGACCGGGATTCCGGCCGCGGACAGGCGGGCCAGATTGGCGAACAGGCCGCCGCCGATGACGAAGTCCTCGACCTTGTAGCCGAGAAGATTGGCGCCAGCGGATTCGACCAGGTGTATGAACGGCAGCCGGTTCTTGATGGCGATGGCCTCGAGCCGCAGCATCTTGTCGCCGCCCATGGGCTGGGCGGAGCCAGCAGCGATGCCGGCGTCGTCGACCACGACCATGCAGCGCACGCCGGAGACATAGCCGATGCCAGCGATGCTGGAGCAGCCGGGCACCGTTTTGGCCGGGTTGCTGGTGTCGCGCAGATAGCCGGCCAGCGAGCACAGCTCCAGCCAGGGCGCGCCCTCATCCAGCGCCAGGGCGAGGCGCTCGCGCGGCAGCAACTGGCCGCGTTTGGCGAAGCGGGGACCAGAGGCGGCGGACGCATCGCGCGCGCGCTTTTGCAGCCCATGCATGTCCGCGATGGCGTCGAGCATGAACGCCCGGTTTTCCTCGTAGGCAGGTCCTGCCGCCACCACACGCGACTCGAATGCCGGCATTCGCCGTCCTCCCGGTTCAATCGCCGCCCGATTCAGGTCCGGACGTTGTTTGCTCGGACGAGCCCCCGGCCAGACTGGCCGGAAACCGCCCTGCTCGCTGTTTTTGGAAATCTGTCCGCCAACCCCTGGATGGGAGGCTCTCCCTGCTTTCGTTCTGGTGAACAAAATACGGGACGGATCGTTCTGTTAGTGGTACTACTCAGTACGGACGATGGTCAACCGTTTTCGGAGAGAAATGAGCGTGGGGCGACGCGCTCATGGCGCGGGGGACAGGGCGGCCGGGGCGGCCGGCTATTCCCCGCCGGCGGGGCGTAATAGATATCGTCTGCGGCGACTCAAAACGCAGCCATTGGGAACTCGGAAAAAAAACGTGATAGGCCCGCCTGGAACACGTCACCGGCGCGCGGGCGGTGAAACCAGGGACCGGAGGGGACAGCATGGCGACGCCATCGGCGATGAAGGACGACGTAGCGCTCTACAAGCGGGAGCTGATCCTGCGCGCCGCCGGCGAACTGTTCTTCCGCAATGGTTACACCGCGACCACGACGGATGCGCTGACCGAGCGCCTCTCCGTTTCAAAGACCCTCATCTACCAGCACTTCCGCAGCAAGCAGGACATGCTGGCGACCATCTGCGAGCGCGGCATCAGCGAATCGGTGCAGGTGGCGATCGACGCCGCCGCCCTGCCGGGCCGGGCCGACGAGCGGCTGTTCCGCCTGCTGCACGATTTCACCCTGGTGGTCATCGAACGGCATGAGTGGATCGCCATTTCCAGCCGGGAAGTCGCTCACCTGCCCGCCGACGTGGACCAGCGCATCCGCGACATGCAGGGCGACTTTGACCGCATCGTCCGCGACATCATCAAGGATGGCTTGCGCGAGGGCGTATTTGACGTCGAGGACCCGGCCATCGTCTGCCTGGGCATTGCCGGGATGATCATCTGGATTCACGCCTGGTATCGCGGCAATGGCCGGCTGACGCCGGAACAGATCGCCGATTCCATGGCCCGCTCCGCCCTGCGGATGGTCGGCGCGCCGGACCGCCCGATAGCCGAAAGCGCCGCCTGACAACCTGGCCGCCATTTGGGATGGCACATTAAATATCGGCATTAACCATATAGAAATGGGGCCTTTCCGGCCCCATTTCATTTACTGGTTCAACAATATCCGGGGCGGCGCCTCCCGGCGGATTCCGCAACAGAAGCGGCGCGGCGCACCAAGATGCGGGAACCTTGCGAACTCACGTCGCCGCGTCGTCATCGCCGTCCGCATCGTCATCGCCATCATCGCCGCGATGCGCGCCGAAACCGAGATAGGTCGCGGCGACGCGGGCGTCTTCCTGCAGGGCGGCGCTGGGGCCTTCCAGCGAGACGCGGCCGTTTTCCAGCACATAGCCGTAGTCGGAAATCTGCAACGCGGCGCGGGCGTTCTGCTCCACCAACAGAATGGAAACGCCGCGCTCACGCAACGACACGACGATGCGGAAAATCTCGCGCACGATCAGCGGCGCGAGGCCGAGGCTTGGCTCATCGAGCATCAGCAGGCGCGGCTTGCCCATGAGGGCGCGCCCCATGGCCAGCATCTGCCGCTCGCCGCCGGAAAGCGTGCCGGCCAGCTGACGCCGCCGCTCGCGCAGGCGCGGAAACAGATCGTAGACCTCGTCGAGCGCCGCATGGGCCGCCGCCCGCCCCTCACGGCGGAAGCGGAAGCGCCCGAGGGCCAGATTGTCCTCCACCGGCAGGCTGGCGAACAGCTCGCGCTTCTCCGCTACCAGCGCGATGCCTTTGAAGAAACGCTCCTCCACCGAAAGCCCGTGGATCGGCGCGCCGTCAAAGATGATCTGGCCGCGCGCCGGCAAGATGCCCATGGCGGCGTTCAGCATGGTGGACTTGCCCGCGCCATTGGCGCCGATCACCGAGACGATGGCGCCGCGCGGCGCCGACAGGGACACGCCGCGCACGGCGTCGACGCCGTGATAGGCCACGAAGAGCTTTTCGAGCTGAAACAACGCGCTCACGCCACGCCTCCCAGATATGCCTCAAGCACGGCGGGGTTGTTGCGGATTTCTTCCGGCGTTCCTTCAGCCAGTCGCGAACCAAACTCCATCACCACCAGCCGGTCGGTCAGCCCCATGACGAAGTCCATGTCGTGCTCAACCAGCAGGATCGACAGGCCCTCGCCGCGCAACTGGCGCAACAGCGCAGCCAGCTGCTTCTTCTCACGGTGACGCAGGCCAGCCGCCGGCTCGTCAAGCAGCAGCATCGACGGATCGAGGCACAGGGCGCGGGCGATCTCGACAATGCGCTGCTGGCCAAGGGCGAGGCTGACGGCGGGACGATCGGCCAGATCGGCGAGCCCGACGCGGCCCAGTTGCCGGTGCGCCTCGGCGAAGATGCGGGCCTCCTCGGCGCGGTCCAGGCGCAGGATCGCCCCCACGGGCCCGGCATGGCCGCGCAAATGCGCGCCAAGGGCGACGTTTTCAATGACGCTCATGCCGGCGGCCAGACGCACATGCTGGAAGGTGCGCGCCACGCCGCGCCGGGCGATGACCCGGGCGCGCTCGCCGGTGGCGTTCTCGCCGAAATAGCGGATGTCGCCGGAGGTCGGCGGCGTGACGCCGGTGACCAGATCGAAGGTCGTGGATTTGCCGGCGCCGTTGGGGCCGATGAGGCCGACAATCTCACCCCGCCCAACGACGAATGACAGGTCATTGACCGCGACGAGGCCGCCGAATTGCTTGCGCAGGTCGGCGACGGCCAACACCGGACCGTCGGCCCGCTGCTCGCCCGCCGACCGCGCGCGCGGCGCCAGCTGGCCGGCTTCAGCGTGATGGCCGCGCGTCGCCGGGCGAACGTTGCACAGGCGCAGCACGTGCGGCCACAAACCGTCGCGGGCGGTTTGCAGCAACAGCACGAGAATGACGCCGAAAGCGATGGCTTCGAAATTGCCGCGCGCGCCAATCAGCCATGGCAGCCAGTCCTGCAACTGGTCGCGGATGATGGTGACGAGACCGGCGCCAAGAATCGCGCCCCAGACGGAGCCGGCGCCGCCGACCACCGCCATCAGCAGATATTCAATGCTGGCGTTGAGGCCGAATGGCGACGGGTTCACCGCCCGCTGCAAATGGGCGTAGAGCCAGCCTGACAGGCCGGCGAGCAGCGCCGCGTAGACGAAGGCGAGAATGCGCGCCCGGCCGGTGTCGACGCCAAAGGATTCGGCCGCGACCACGCCGCCCCGCAACGCCCGGATGGCGCGGCCGACGCGCGAATCCAGCAGGTTCAGCGTGGCGATCACCGCCAGCGCCACCGCCCCCCAGATCAGGTAATACAGCGAGGGGCCGTCGCTCAGGGCGAAGCCGCCGACAGCAATGGGCGGAATGCCGGAAATGCCGTCGAACTTGGCGAAAATGTCCAGATTGCCGACGATGTAGAAGAAGCTGATGTTCCAGGCGATGGTCGCCAGCGGCAGATAATGGCCGGAAAGGCGCAGGGTCACCGCCCCCACCCCCCAGGCGAAGACGCCGGTGACCGCCAGCGCCGCCGGCAGGGCCAGCCACGGATTGACGCCATAACGGGTGGTGAGGATGGCGGTCGTGTAGGCGCCGGCGCCGACGAACATGGCCTGGCCGAACGAGGTCATGCCGCCAACGCCGGTCAGCACCACGAGGCCGATGGCCACGAGGGCGTAAAGGCCGATGTAGTTCAGCAGGGTGATCCAGAACTGCGGCAGGCCAGGAACCAGCGGGATGAGCGCGCAGACCGCCAGGGCGGCCAGCGGCGCGACAAGGCGGAGGCCGCGCCCGCCCGGGGCCCGGCCGTCGCTGGAAATGGCGTCAGCGGCGGCGTTGTTGATGGGGGCTGGCGTGCTCAATGGTCATCCTCCTCGACGACCGGGGCGCCCCAGGTGCGCCACAACAGGACCGGGATGATGATCAGGAAGACTATGACTTCCTTGAACGATGACGCCCAGAACGAGGCCAGCGCCTCGACGACGCCGACGAGAATCGCCGCCGCCCCCGCGATGGGATAGCTGGCGAGGCCGGCGATGATGGCGGCGACGAAGCCCTTGAGGCCGATCAGGAAGCCGGTGTCGTAGTAGATGGTGGTCAGAGGCGATACGAGCACGCCGGACAGGGCGCCAATGAAGCCGGCCAGGGTGAAGGCGATGGCCGACGACATGGACGGAGCGATGCCGACCAGACGCGCGCCCAGCCGGTTGACCGCCGTGGCGCGCAGGGCCTTGCCGGTCAGCGTCAACTCGAAGAAGGCGCCCAGCGCGGCGACCAGCGCCGCCGTCACGCCCATGATCCAGAGGGACTGTCCCGAGACCAGCAGCGAGCCGATTTCGAACATGGCGCTGGAGAACGGCTCGGTGCGCGAGCCTTCTGCGCCAAAAAACACCAGGCCGAGGCCGGTGAGCGCCAGGTGCACGCCGATGGCGGCGATGAGCAGCACCAGGGTGGAGGCTTCAGCCAGCGGCTGGAAGGCCATGCGGTAGATGTAAGGGCCCATCGGGGTAATGATGGCCAGCGTCAGGGCGATCTGCACGGCGACCGGCGGCTTCATGGGCGCCAGCAGCATGGTGACCGCGGCGACAGCGGCGGGCAGCGCCAGATCCGTGCCGGCGATGGCCAGCACGCGGCGCGCCGACAGCGTGCGCCTGCCCTGCCACACCTGCGCCACGGCCGAGACGACGCCGAGGGCCAGCAGCAGCCAGATGGTCGCCGGCGTCTGGCCGCGCTCCAGCAGCGCCAGGGTCAGGGCGCCGAAACTGACAAACTCGCCCTGGGGAATGAAGATGACGCGGGTGACCGTGAACACCAGCACGAGCGAGAGCCCCAGCAGGGCGTAAATGGCGCCATTGATGACGCCGTCCTGAAGCAGAATCAGGAAGATCGACAGGTCCACGTCGCGTTCCTTGTGGGAGCCAGAAGGGCGGAAGAAAGGGGCCTTCGGGCGGGACACGCAAAGGCCGCCCGGAGCCGGGCCTGATTTTGCGCTTTATCGCGTTGAATGACGCCAGGCAGAAGCGCTTTCCCCTCAGGCGGAAATGGGCCCGAGGGGAAAGCGCCGGCCTCACCGGGCGGCGGCGCTTCGGGATCAGGCTCCGGCGACGCGCCGGAGCCTGCCCGTTCAAACCTCCGGCGACCATGTCGCCAGAGGCGTCGCGCCAGCGCTTTACTTGCCTGCCGGCAGCAGTTTCCAGGCGCCGTCCTTGATCTGCACCATGACGCGGGCGCGATCGTCCTGACCGACGTGATCGGTGGGCGTCATGTTGACGACGCCCTGGGTGTAGACCACGTCCTTTGCATTCTCGATGGCGTCGCGGAGAGCGGCGCGGAACTCCGGCGTGCCAGGCTTCGCCACCTTTAGCGCCGCCGGGATCGCAGCCTGCAGCAGCAGGCCCGCGTCATACATGTGGGCGCCGAAGGTCGAGACCGAGCCCTTGCCGTATTTGGCTTCATAATCGGCGATGAACTTCTGGGCGACTTTCTTCGAGGGGTGGTTGTCGGGCAACTGGTCCGCCACCAGAACCGGGCCGGCCGGCAGCACGGAGCCTTCCACGTCCTTGCCGCCGACGCGGAGGAAGTCGTTATTGGCGGCGCCGTGGGTCTGGTAGATCGGCCCCTTGAAGCCACGCTCCTTCAGGGTGCGAGCCGGCAGGGCCGCCGGGGTGCCGGCGCCGGCGACCATGATCGCGTCAGGCTTCGCCGCCATCAGCTTCAGCGCCTGGCCGGTCACCGAGGTGTCGGGGCGGTTATAGCGCTCCACGGCCACCAGCTTGATGCCCTTGCTTTCCAGCGCCGGCTTGATTTCTTCCAGCCAGCCCTCGCCGTAGGCGTCGGTGAAGCCGATAAAGCCCACAGACTTCACGCCATTGGCGGCCATATGATCGGCGATGCCCTTGGCCATCAGACGATCGTTCTGCGGGGTCTTGAAGGCCCACTTGCGCTTGTCGTCGACTGGCTCGACGATCTTGGCGTTGGCGGCCAGCGACACCACCGGCACCTTGTTCTCGGCCCCGACCTCGACCATGGCCAGCGTGACCGGCGTCACCGAGGAGCCGACGACAGCGTCCACCTTCTCCTCGGAGATGAATTTGCGCATGTTGGCGACGCCCTTGGTGGTGTCGGTGCCATCGTCCAGCACGATGTACTGCACTGGATGGCCCGCCACTTCCTTCGCCAGCAACGCCACAGCGTTGGCCTCCGGAATGCCGAGGGAAGCCGCAGGGCCCGTGCTCGACACGGTGACGCCAATGCGCACCGGATCGGCGGCGCGGGCGACGCTGCCCGACGCAATGAGCCCAAGCGCGCTGACGCTGATGGTCACAGCGGCGGTGAACGCCGCAATCCGGAATGCCTTCTTCATGCTTTTCCCCTGGCCTCAGCCTTGCCCCGTCAGAAAACCCCGGCCCATGTGCGCCGGGCCGCTCCTGACCCCTTGCTTCACCGCATTGCTCCCCGCGACGCGACAGTCGCATGGAGAATGCCCCCATCTCCGGCCCGGGCCGGAATCCAGCAACTGGTCCGGTCGCCCGCGCCAGCCATTTTTTGTGCCCGGACCGCCCATCGATCCGGGCAGCCCGGTCGCGACATCCCTGTAGCGCGTCCAGTTCGGACTGGTCCATGAATACACATCAGGATGGACGCCCCCCGGATGAACGCGCGTGATCCTGACCCTCTGGCCTGCTTCCTCACGAAAACCAGCCGGAGCGTCCAACAGGGAACACCCTGCTCCCACATGCGCCGCGCCGCGAGCAGCCATGCCCGGCAATGTGATCCACACTTGCACGCGACAGCCGCGCATCTGCGGGACGGCTACCGGCGGGGCGCCGACAAGTCAAGAAACTGAATGGCTTAGAGTCTGTCCATCCGACAAAAGACGGTGTCTGCTTTGTTTCCGATGTCTCATCTCTGTCGCAGGCGCGCGACATTCTGTGGATAGCGTGGTGGTTTCCGCCCCTGGCCCCACTGGACACCCGCCCCGCCCCCGCCTATAAGCGCCTCACCAACGCGGACGAACACTCCGCGGACCGGTTGCCCAGGTAGCTCAGTTGGTAGAGCATGCGACTGAAAATCGCAGTGTCGGCGGTTCGATTCCGTCCCTGGGCACCACTTACTTTTCAAGTGGTTGCGGTCAAATCCTCTCCCAAAAAATTAAGCGTTGTTACCGTCCGTGTTACCGGGCTTCGTTCTTGAGGCGTTTCGCCTCGCCAGACGTAGCTCTGCAACCCGGGACGACTGCTCTACGCCGCCGCAATTGTAAATCATCGTGGTCGACATCTGGGAGTGGGTGGCCACGCGCATGACATCCTCTGCCGCGGCGCCAGCTTCAAAAGCCTCCGACACCGCTCCGGCCCGACTGTCCATATCCAGAGATCGCTCGGCCAACCGCCTGCGGTCGCTATTTCCCGGAACCTGCGCGAGAAGGTCGCCTTGCGCTAGGGAAGGCGCGAGGATTCATCGACCACAACCGGGTCTACCCTTTCGTGCTTCGGAATGCGATTTAGCTCTACGATGACGTCCGGGTATTGGCGCAGATCGTGCTCTGCCCATTCTTCGCCATTCGACTTGCTTGTGGGCTTGCGCAGGACATGGTTCCGGTCAATCTGGTCCCATGTCAGACCCCATTGCCACCGCTTGTTGCCAGCCACGATGCCATCCTTAGCGCCCGGCAGCGCCGGGGCCCATGCGGACGACGTCACTGCGGCGCAGCCCTGTATGAAGGAGAAGCGCCAGGGCCAATCGGGGCGTGGCGCCGACCGGGCGTCGGGCCTCAAAGGCGCGAACCTCCTCGATGGTCCACGAATGATGACCGCCGGTGTCCGGCCCCTGCAGGTATGCAACGTCACCGCCTCGCCGGGAATACGCCGACGGGACATCACCGGGGCCGCCGCCTTTCCGGAGCAAGGCGGACGTCCCGGCCCGCCAGACAGGCATCCCCTCTCCGGAATCAGGCTTACTTGCCTTGCAGCGAATAGAGGCCGCTGAATGAAACATTGGCGCCGCCGCACTGGCGGTTGTCGTCAACGAGCAGCCAGGAGCCGACGCGGCGCATCCAGACCTTGCAATCTGTCTCCGCCGCCTTCGTCACCGGAACAGCGCCCTCGTCGCCCATGGCGAAGGACAGGCCGCCGTCCACCGGGGCCACCTCACCGGAGATCTCGCCCACATTGACCGCACCGCGCTTCACCCGATCCGGGTCCATGGAGCCGAAGGTCGCGTCACCCCTGATCGCCAGCATTCCAGGCCTGGCCCCGGCCTTGATGGCGATATTGGCCTCAACCCGCCTCCAGTCTCCGGTCCAGACCGGCGGCTTCGCTGGAGGCTCCGGCGCCAGATCGGCGCTGGTCAGCCAGCCAGAGCGCACGATCTCCTGGAAGGTTTCCTTGCCGCGTTTGCGCGGGGCAACGAAATGAGCGCAGACGAAGTCCCCGACCGAGCCAGAGACAATCACGCGATCGCCGGCAACCACAAATGCTTTTTCCCAGCATTTGTCCGAGAATCCGGGACATGCCGACGCCTTGTCCGTAGGCGCTCCTTTGTAGAAATGGGTTTTGGCCACGCCCTGACGCACCAGCGCTGTCGTCAGCGCCCCGGCGGTCGCCAGATCCGGCAGGTCAAGGCATGCCTCGGTTGCGCTTGCCCCTCCGCCTGTGAGCATCGCGATGGCAAAAACCGCCCGCCTGAGCCCAACGCTGCGGGAGCGGGGCGCGCCAGATTGGCCAACGACAATTTGTGACGCCCAGATCATGATCCCGCTCCCTGAACCCATCATCCGTCAGGTTCCTGCAAAAGACATCCCGCATGGAGGTCTGATTAAAAACGGCTGTCGCTCACGCCCGCCCAGGGCCAGAGCATTTTCAGGAAAAATGGAGCCCACTTTTCGTGAAGAAAATGCGTCAATTAAAGCGATAGAGCATTTGAAGTGAACGGGTTTCACCGGAAATGCTCCGGCAAGGCGCCAAACAGGATCAAACGTCGCGCGAACCCGTAACCCCGCGGAAGACGATCTGGCCAGGCGGCGCCAGAACGCGCTCGCGACGACGTTCGCCCGAACGGCGGCGCCCGTGCGCTTCAAACAATATCCAGACGAAAACTGCCGCCCTCCCGGCGGACGCGGCCACGGCCAGCTCCCGTGAAATGGCCGCCGAGCAGCGGCGTGCCAGCGTCGGCCAGCCGGTTGAACAGCGCCAGTCGGGTCTGCGTTGACTGGGTCTGGTCATAATCCGCAGTGGACGACCATTCCGGCCGGGCGATCTGGCAGGGGTGGTGCATCACGTCGCCGCCCAGCAACAGCTCTTCGCCCTTCGAGCGCAGCAGGATGCTCATGTGGCCGATGCTGTGGCCAGGCGTCGCCACCACCGAAACGCCAGGGGCGATTTCGTCGCCATCGGCCACCAGGTCGGCCAGACCGGCGGCGGCGATGGGCGCCACGGAATCATCGAACACCGCCCGGTGCTCGGCGTCTTCCTGCTGGTCGCGCCAGTAATCGAAGTCATCGCGGCCCATGACGTAGCGCGCCTTGCGGAACGCCGGGACCCACTGGTCGCCTTCGAGCACCGTGTTCCAGCCGACGTGGTCAACGTGCAGGTGGGTGTTGATGACCAGGTCCACCGTGTCGGCCGGCGCCCCGGCGTCGGCGAGCATGTCGAGAAACGGATCGGTGCGGTTGTTCCAGTGCGGAACTTTCCGGCCCTGCTTGTGGGCGCCAAGCCCGGTATCGACGAGAATGCGCGCGTCCGGCGTTTGGATGACGAAGGTCTGCACGGCGATTTTCAGGCGACCACGCTCGTCGGCGAAATGCGGCTGCAGCCAGCCGATCTTGCTGACGTCCTCCGGCGTCGCCTGGGGGAGAATGAACTTGCTGCCGCCGGTGGCCGCCAGCTCAACCACCCGCGTCACCGTGATGTCGCCAACCCTGAATTCAGCCATTGTACCGATCCTTGTCCACTTCCGGTCGGGCGGCGTCCGGTAACGCCTGGACGCCGTCGTCGCATGGTCAAACTCCGGCGGGTCATGGCCGCCGGAGCGCTGGCCTCAGGTGCGCAGGGTCAGACCGCCATCAGCGACCAGGCCGTGGCCGGTGATGAAATCGGCCTCATCGGAAGCCAGCAGGAACACGGCCCGCGCCATGTCTTCCGGCTGGCCGAGACGGCGCAGCGCCGATTTTTTGGCCCAGATGGCGGCGATCTCCGGGTTGGCGAAGGAGGCGCCGGTCATGCCGGTGTGGATGGCGCCGGGCATCAGATAGTTGGCGGTGATGCGGAACTTGCCCAACTCCAGCGCCAGGGTTTTGGTCAGGCCAGCCACCGCGTGCTTGGAGGCGGTGTAGGCAGTGAGGCCAATGTCGGTGTCAAACGCCATGACCGACGCCGTATTGATAATGCGCGCCCGGCCCTTCTGCTGGGCCCGCTCGCGCAAGGCCGGAATGAACGTCCGCGACGCACGGAACTGCGCCGTGACGTTGACGTTCATCTGGCGATGCCACTCGTCGTCAGTGGTCTCCTCCGCCAGGGCGCGGCCACTGACGCCGGCGTTGTTGAACAGGATGTCGACGCCGCCGAAAGTCTCCTGAACTTTTTTCAGCATGGCCTCCGGCGCATCCTCATCGGTAACGCTCTTGGCCAGCGTCACGATATTGGCCTGGCCAACATGGGCCGAACCAATCTCTGATTCCGGCCGGTCCACCGCCAGCACCTGTGCGCCCTCGCTGGCGAACAGATGCGCCGTGGCGCGACCAATGCCGGACGCCGCGCCAGTGATGACCGCGACCTTGCCTTCAAAACGCTTCACGATGTCTCTCCCTGTAGCTTTACTGGCATGACGCTCTCACCAGGCGTCTTTCAGAATGTCGAGAATATCCTCCGGGCCGCTGACCTTGCGCGGGTTGGTCCCGGTCCAGCGGTCCTGCATGGTCAGTTCGGCCAGCAGCGCACCCTGGTCGCGCGTCACGCCGACGGCGCCCAGGCTATGGGGCAGACCAAGCCCCTGGATCAGCTCCGCCACAACATCCGCCGCATCAGCCCCCGGGCTCCCCAGCGCCGCGGCGATCTCCGGCAGCCGTTCGGCGATGACAGGCGCATTCCAGCGCATGGCGTGCGGCAGGGTGATGCAGGAGGTGACCCCGTGGGAAACCCCGAAGGTTCCGCCAAGCACATGGCCGATGGCGTGGCTGACGCCCTTCTCCACCCCGCCCTGACTGCCGACCATCGACAGCCAGACGCCAATCATGGCGTCGAGCCGGGCGGCGAGATCATCCGGCGCCCGCCGCGTCGCCGGCAGGGCGCGGCCCAGCAGCCCCAGCGCCCGCACCGAGGCGGCGTCCGCCAGCGGCTGGCTATTGATGGAGCACAGATCCTCCACCGCGTGGTCAATGGCCCGCACCCCGGTGGAGAGCCACAGTTCGGCTGGGGTGTCGCGGGTCAGGGCCGGATCAAGAATGACTGTCAACGGCGTCATCTGCCAGTGCTGGTACCTCTCCTTGCGCCGCCGCGCCGTGTCGGTCACCCCGGCGAAGGCGGTGAACTCCGCCCCCGAGAGCGTGCTCGGCAGGGCGATGACCCGCGTCGCCAGCTCCTGGCCATGCACCGGCTTGCCGCCGCCGACGATGGCGTCGAAGCCATCCGCCGCGAACACGCCGGCCGCCAGGCAAAGCTGCATCACCTTGGCGGCGTCGATCACCGAGCCGCCGCCGATCGCCACAATGACGTCTGCGCCGGCCTCATGCGCCCGGCGGGCAGCCTCGGCCACATCAGCGCGCGGTGAATGCGCGCCGATGCCGGAATGGATGGCGACGAAGGCTTCGCCCAGCGCCGCGCGCAGCCCGGCCTCCAGATCCTGCGCCCGGGCCAGGCTGCCGCTAACCAGGGCGAAAACGCGCGAGAACCCACCGCGCCGCACTTCGGCGGCAAGCGCCTCCCGCCAGGGAGTTCCGAAGACGACGCCGTCGGCGACGGGAAAACGGTAGGCTCCCGCGCGCATGATCAGCGGCCCTGCCAGCGCGGGGCGCGCTTTTCGACGAAGGCCAGCGGGCCTTCCTTGTAGTCGAGGGTCCTGGCGTTGCGCGCGCCGGCCTCTTCGCTGAGCTGGCGCAGTTCGGCGTCGTTGAGGTCGTAGGCCTGCCGGGCCACGGCGAGGCTCTCGCGCACGGCGACAGGCGCGTTGGCGCAGATCGTCGTCGCCAGCGCCCTTGCTTCCTCAATCAGTTTCTCGTGTGGCACCACGCGGTTGACCAGGCCGAACTCGCCGGCGCGCTTCGCATCGAGCCGGCCGCCGGTGGCGATCAGCTCCATGGCGATATTGCGGGGAATGGCGCGCGGCAGACGATAGATGCCGCCGGCCAGGGCGACGAGGCCGCGCATCACTTCCGGCAGACCGAACGCGGCGCGCTCGGAGGCCACTGACATGTCGCAGCGCAACATGATTTCCAGACCTCCGGCCAGGGCGAAGCCATTGACGGCGGCGATCCACACCTTGCTGCGCGGCATGTGGACGAAACCGCCGAAGCCGCCAGCTTCCGTGGCGATGCCGCCGCGACGCCCGGCGGAAACCTCCTTGAGGTCGGCGCCGGCGCAGAAAGCCTGTTCGCCCGCGCCGGTCAGGATCACGACCCAGATGTCGTCATCCGCCTCGGTGTCGCGCACCGCCTTTTCCAGCCCCTGGGCGACGGCCCCGTTGACGGCGTTGCGCGCCTCGGGGCGGTTGATGGTGACAAGGGCGATGTGGTCCCCGGCTTTTTCAACCGTGACGGCTGGCTGGACAGTGTCTGACACGAGTTGCTTCCTCCGTTGTCGCAGAACGGCCTCGCCCCCCGGGGCCGCCGCCCTGTTATTTTTGTATACGCATGTTTGTGTGCATGGGTTTCAGGCGGACAACGCCCGCCTGAAGTGGATGATGACGCTCAGATCTGGCGGCCGGCGCCGGCCCAGTAAGGTTCGCGCAGCTTGCGCTTGAAGATCTTGCCGCTGTCCTCGCGCGGCAGGTCGGCGAGGAACTCCACCTGTTTCGGCACCTTGTAGCCGGCGATCTCGCCGCGCAACCACGTGCGGACCTCCTGCGCCGTCACATCGGCGCCGGGTTGCGGCTGCACCACCGCCATCACCGCCTCGCCGTATTCGTCGTCCGGAACGCCGAACACCGCGCAATCGGCCACGCCGGGCATGCGGTGCAGCGCCGCCTCAATCTCGGCCGGATAGATGTTGACGCCGCCGGAGATGATCATGTCCTTGGCGCGGTCGCACAGGAACAGGAAGCCTTCGTCGTTCATGTAGCCGACGTCGCCAGGCAGGATCAGGCCGCTGCGCTCGGAGCTGGCGCGTTTGGCGTCATCGAGCTGGTAGGTGAAATCAGCCAGGCCGAAGGAGCGGGCGCCGACGTCGCCGATCTCGCCGGGCGGCAGTTCATTGCCCTCCGCGTCGAGGATCTTCACTGTCGATTCCGGGAAGGCGCGCCCCACCGTGCCGGGGTAACGCAGCCAGTCCTCGCTGGTGCAGAAGGTGACGCTGCCGGTTTCCGTCGAGCCGTAGTACTCGTTGATCACCGGGCCCCACCATTCGATCATCTGCCGCTTGATCGGCGGCGACACCGGCGCGGCGGCGTGCACGATGAATCGCAGCGACGACAGGTCGTATTTGCGCTTCACCTCATCCGGCAGGCGCAGCAGCCGGTTGAACATGATCGGCACCATGTGGATGTGGGTGATCCGGTGCTTCTCGATCAGTTCCAGCAACTCCTCGCTGTCATAGCGCGGCTGCAGGATGACGTTGGCGCCGAGACGGGCGAGAAGCGAGCCGTAAGCGTTCGGGGCCGAGTGGTACATCGGTCCCGTGACCACGGTCACGAGGTTGTTCAGGTCGGTTTCGCCATAGAAACCAAAGGCGCGCGACAGGATCACCTGGGTCGTCGCCATCTGGTCGGCCGTCGGCTGGGCCCGGCGCACGCCCTTGGGATTGCCGGTGGTGCCCGAGGTATAGATCATCGAGCCCGGCGCGTCCTGCGGCGGGTCGGCCAGCGGCGCGTGGCTTTCCAGCCAGGACGACCAGCCGGTCATGCCGTCGGGAATGCGGCCCTGTTCCCCGGAAACGCCGTAGGCGGCGCGAATTTCCGGCGGCGTCTCGACCACGAACACCGGCACGCCCTGCGGAAACGCCCCACGGACGCCTTCCACCAGATCGGCGTGAATGACGATGGCCCGGGCCTCGCTGTTCTCAAACAGGTAGCGGGCTTCACTCTCCGTGTAGTGCCAGTTGACCGGCACCGAATAGGCCCCGACCATGCCGGCGCCAAAGCTGGCCTCGTAGAAAGCGAAGTCATTGCGCAGATAGACCGCGACTGTATCGCCGCGACCGACGCCCAGTTCGCGGAAGCCGGTCGCCGCCCGCGCCGCCCGCTCCATGAGCGCTTCGGTCGTGATGCGGCGATCGCCGCTGATGATCTGACCCATCCTGTTCCTCCCGTGGCGCACGGCGGGGCTTGGCCGCTGTCGTCACCTTGCTGCCGGCGCGCCTGTTCATCCATCGGGGAACCCGGAGCGGCCTGGTCTTTAGTTCATGACAAGGGACAGCAAAGCGGTGATCAGATCAACTGGCAACAGACACAGCCATGCGCGGGCCTGGGGATAGCCCCTCACGGGAAGCCTGCGTCCATTCCCCGGCATGCAGCGCCGGGGGCAATGGCGGGCAAGCGAACCGCCCGCCCCGCGCCCTCTGTCCGGGACCGGCCCAGGAGCGGGGCGTTCCGTGCAGCCGCGACGCGCAATCCGTCACTGACGCGACAGGAAAGCCGCCCGTAAAAACGGGCGGCCTGTTGATCAACCGGCTCTGGCGGCCAGCTCAGCGACCGACAAGATCGTCCTGCAACACCCAGCTTTCGCCGTTGAACGTCTGCAATCGCAGGGAGCGGAAGGCATTGACGTCCTCCGGGGTCGTCTTGACCGAAACGCCGGGCAGCAACATCGGCAGCGATGGTTCATCGATGCTGGTCGCCATCTTCATGATGTTCTCACGCGTGAGATCGTTCCCTGCCCGCTCAAGCAGGCGATGCAACTGCACGGCGGAAATATAGCCGATGATGGCGCTGCCCTCGATAATGCGCTCGCGCAGGCCCGCGCCTTCCATGAACGCCACGAATTCCTTCATGTCAGCGGCGTTGTCCCACAAGGGATCATGCGGGGTCTTGTAGGAGATCGCCGTGATCAGACCCTTTGACTTGTCGAGCCCGGCATGGCGCAGCACCCCGCCAATCGACGCCGAGACCGAGACGATGACGTGCATCGGCTTCCAGTCCAGTTCATGCACCTTGCGGATCGTCTGCGCGCCGAACTTCGGCGTGGTGATGGTGAACAGCGTATCGGCCCCGGAGGCTTTCAGCTTGACGATCTGCGAGTCGACGGTGGCGTCTGCGATCTCATAGCTGGCCTCGGCGACGACCATGTCCTTCAGCCGGTCGCCAAGCCCGTCGCGGAAGCCCGCGAGATAGTCGCGGCCGAAATCGTCGTTCTGGTAGAGAATGGCGATCTTCGCGTCTGGCTTCGTCTGCAGGATATGACGGGCGAAGATGTGCGCCTCCATGTCGTATGACGGGTAGAACGCCATGGTCCATGGAAAATTCTTCAGGTCATTCCACTTGCGCGCGCCGGTGGAGATCAGGATCTGCGGCACCTTTTTACTATTCAGATATTTGTGAACGGCGGTATTGCTGGGCGTTCCGACATTTCCGTACACGAAGAGCACATGCTCGCTTTCCACCAGCTTGCGCGTCTGCTCAACGGTCTTCGGCGGGCTGTAATGGTCATCGAGGGAAATCAGCCTGATCTTGCGGCCGTTGATCCCACCCTGTTCATTGACCTTGCGGAAATAGGCCTGCTGCACCATCCCCTGCACGCCATAGGCGGAAGCAGGACCGCTGTAGGGCATGGTCTGGCCGATAATGACCTCCGTGTCTGACGCCCCCGGCCCGTACTTCTTGTCCGCGGCGCCGGTCGCGCCAGCCTGACTGGCGACGCCAGCCGCCAGCAACCCCGCCAACAACGCTGATCGTTTCCACATGCCCGGATATCCTCCCATATTTGTTGGCTGTCCGCCCTGCCCGGCGTGAGCGCCGTCCGGCATGGCGTTTGTGCGCGCGCTCTGGTCGTGGGCTTCCCAACGACTGGAGCAATTCCCGATCCACATGGATCGGGAATTGCTCCAGTTTCCCTTGTTTTGAGCGAATTCTGATCGACCAGACGATTCCGTCTGGTCGGAAAGCGCCCTGGCGTCTGCGCGCCGGGCATATTTTGCGCGCCCACATCGTCTTTCCGGAAAAAGCGGCGCCCGGGATGCGACGATGTTGCTGCATCCCCCAAAACCGGGCGCGGCATGGGCATGGCTCATCCATGATGCATCATGCCCCGCACAGACTGTCGTCAGTGCTGCGCCGAGATGGCGTCGCCGAACAGCACCCAGCCTTCGCCCTCAAAACGTTGCAGGCGCATGGCGCCGAAGGGGCTGAGGTTGTCCGGGGTGGTTTTCACCGTGACGCCGGGCAACAGCAGCGGCAAGTCGCTGTCATGCAGATTGCTGACCTGCTTCATGATGTTGGCGCGGGTCAGGTTGTCGCCGCAACGTTGCAGAATGCGCTCCATCAGGGCCGCCGAAACATATCCCAGCGAGGCGGAGCGATCGGTGATGTATTTCTCCAGGCCGGAGGCCTTCATGAAGGCGATGTATTCCTTCATGTCCGGCGCATTGTCCCAGGCCGGGTCAAGCGCCGTCTTGAAGGTGGCCGTGGTGATGACTCCCTGGGAGGCTTCAAGCCCGGCCGGCTTGAGCACGCCGCCGATGGACGAGGCGACGGAAACCAGCAGGGTCTTCGGCTTCCACGCCACCTCATGGGCTTTTTTCAACGCCTGAGCGCCAAATTTCGGCGTCGCCATCAGGAAGAAGACGTCGGCTCCGGAGTTTTTCAGCTTCACGATCTGCGAGTCGACGGTGGGATCGGTGACCTCATAGGTCGCCTCCGCCACCACCATGGATTTGAGCTTGTCGCCCAGCCCTTCCTTGAAGCCGCGCACGTAGTCGCGCCCCGCGTCGTCGTTCTGGGACAGAATGGCGATCTTGCCGTTCGGCCACGCCTGCAGCGCATGACGCGCGAAGATCATCCCCTCCATGTCGTAGAGCGGATAGAAAGCCATTGTCCACGGGAAGTTCTTCGGATCATTCCAGCGCGAGGCGCCGGTCAGAATCAGGATCTGCGGCACCTTCTTGCTGTTGAGATACTTGTGCACCGCGATATTGGGGGCGGTGCCGATCGCCGCGAACATGGCGAGCACCCCCTCCTGCTCCACCAGCTTGCGCGTTTGTTCAACGGTTTTCGGCGGACTGTAGGCGTCGTCCAGCGAAATGAAGTTGATCTTGCGGCCATTCACGCCGCCCTGCCGGTTCGCCCTGTCGAAATAGGCGCGCTGGACCATGCCTTCCACGCTGTAGGCGGAAGCCGGGCCACTCCATGGCAGGGTCTGTCCGATCTTGATCTCGGTGTCGGTGGCGCCCTGGTCGTATTGTTTTTCCGATTGCTTTTGAGGGTGCTTTTCAGCTGCGAGCAGCGGCGACGCTGTCATGGCTGCGGCGGCCAGCGCCGCGAGCAGGGCTATGCGCTTCATCCCGTTCCTTCCCTTTCTTGCAGTCAGGCGTTTGTTACAGCTCCAGTCGTCAGGAGGGTCATATCGCTCCGGCCGGGCGCGCTGCAGATATGGCAGGCTCCGGAATTACGACGCCGGGCGCGACTGCGGCGCGCGCCCGTCGCCCTGGCCGGCGCAGGCGACGCTCGCGTCAGGCAAGCGCGCCCAAAAATAATGGGGCCAGACTTGCACAGCCTGGCCCCGTCTGTCCGCTCAGTGCTTCTGCGCCGAGATCGGTTCGCCAAACAGCTCGAACCCTTCGCCCTTGAAACGCTGCAGCATGAGCGTGTTGAAGGCGGAGTAGTTCTCCGGCGTGGTGTGGATGGTGACGCCAGGAAGGAGCATTGGCAGGTCCTTCATGTTCAGGTTCGTCGCCTGCTTCATCAGATTCTCACGGGTGAGATCATCGCCTGCGGCCTCCAGCATCCGGTGCACGAGCGTGGCTGACAGATAGCCCAGCGCGGCGCTGGAATCCGTGAACATGTTTTCCATGCCGATGCTCTTCATGAAGTCGGCGTAAGCCTTCATGTCCGGGCTGTCCTTCCACTTCGGATCGCCAGGCGTCTTGAGGGCGGTGGCGGTGATAACGCCCTGCGAGGCTTCGAAACCGGCAGGCTTCAGCACCGAACCGATGGAGGCGGCCACGCTCACCACGAAGGTCTGCGCCTTCCAGTCCAGCTCATGCTTCTTGCGGATCGCCTGGGCGCCGAATTTCGGCGTCGCCATGAGATAGAAGACGTTGGCGCCAGAATTTTTCAGCTTGACCATTTGCGAGTCGACGGTGGCGTCCGTCACTTCATACGTCGCTTCCGCCACCACCATGGACTTTGCCTTGTCGCCAAGCCCCTCCTTGAAGCCGCGCACATAGTCGCGCCCGGCGTCATCGTTCTGGGAGAGAATGGCGATTTTCGCGTTGGGAATATTCTGGAGGATATAGCGGCCATAGATCGCCCCCTCCACGTCGTAAAGCGGGAAAAACGCGGTCGTCCATGGGAAGTTCTTCGGATCGTTCCACTTGGCCGCGCCCGTGGAAATCAGGATCTGCGGAACCTTCTTGCTGTTGAGATATTTGTGGATCGACGTGTTGGTCGGCGTGCCCACGGTGCCATAAATGGCCAGCACGTTTTCGTTCTCAACCAGCTTGCGCGTCTGTTCAACCGTCTTCGGCGGGCTGTAGGCGTCGTCGAGCGAGATCAGGTTGACCTTGCGCCCGTTGACGCCGCCCTTCTCGTTCAGTTTCTTGAAATACGCGACCTCAACCGTGCCCTGGATGCCATAGGCAGAGGCAGGGCCGCTATACGGCATGGTCTGGCCAAGCCTGATTTCCGTATCAGATACGCCGGGGCCATATTTTTTCTCGGCGGCCAGAGCAGCCGTCGCGGCCATGGCGACGCCTGCGATGCCCACGAGCAGAAGCGCGCGTCGTGCGATCATTGTTTCCATCCCTGAAAGTTGCCGACAGCTTTTTTTTGTGACTGGAAACGTCGCCGCCCCCAGAAGCCTGCCGTCTCGCCGCCTGCGACAGCAATGCACGGGAGGCTAAACGCAAATTTTCAAAACTTCCAGTTCAGTTCTTCACGGATTGCGTGACGGCCAGCCATGACTTGACGGCGACTGACGCCTGTTCAAGAACAGCAGCAATCGCGGCGCCCCCCTCCGGGCCGGCCGCCCAAAAACGAGATGAAGCGCCATCGGCGCAGGGAGAGACGTCAGATGAACGAACTTGATTTCACCGGCAAGAACGTACTCGTGGTTGGCGGTTCGAGCGGCATCGGCAATGGCATCGCCCAGGCTTTCCGCGAAAAGGGCGCCAATGTCTTCGTCTGGGGCACGCGCGCCAACGCCGCCGACTATAAGGCGGAGGAAGGCTGCGATCTCACCGGCCTGCACTATTCCCAGGTCGACGTCGCCGATTTTGACGCCGTCGAGGCGCACAAGCCGCCATTCTCCACCCTCGACGTGCTGATCCAGTCCCAGGGCTACGTCATCTACCGGCGCGGCGAGTTCAAAATGGACGGGTTCCAGAAGGTGATGGACATCAACCTGAACAGCCTGATGGCAGTCAACATCAAGTTCCACGACATGCTGGCGGCCAGCCGGGGATCGCTGATCATGATCAGCTCCACCGCCGCCTTCCATTCGACCAAGGGCAACCCGGCCTACAACGCCTCCAAGGCCGGCGCCGTCGGCCTGGTGCGCACCCTGGGCGAAGCCTGGGCGCCGGACGGCATCCGGGTGAACGGCATCGCGCCGGGCCTGGTCGACACCAAGCTGACGAAGGTGACCACGGGGAACCCCGACCGGCTGGCCGCCTCCCTGCGCGGCATTCCCATGGGCCGGCTGGGCCTGCCCTCGGACATGGCCGGCGTCGCGCTGTTTCTCGCATCGCCGCTCGCCGCTTATGTTTGCGGTCAGTCGATCCCGGTCGACGGCGGCCTGATCCTGCACTGAACCAGCTTCGCCGGGCGGCTGGGCCGCCCGGCTCCCATC
Organism: Camelimonas fluminis; assembly: GCF_014656355.1. GTDB lineage: Bacteria > Pseudomonadota > Alphaproteobacteria > Rhizobiales > Beijerinckiaceae > Camelimonas > Camelimonas fluminis. The sequence continues at coordinate 691,478 of NZ_BNCG01000001.1, read as the reverse complement.
TTCGTAACGCCACGCCAGACCGCGAAGATGCTGGAGCATCTTCAATCGGCAAAGCCCAGATCAGCCCGGCCTGGCTCCCGGCGGGAAACGCCATGCGCCGCCGGGGGCTGGCCAGGCGCCGATGATCAGGTTCACCGGCTTGCGGCTCGTGAGGTCGCGGCCCTACTGGGCGCCGCCGGTCCGCGCCCGGGCAGAGGCGGCGCCCAGCCCCGCCTGTGACAGGGGCGCGCCAGGGCGGGTCGGCGTCACCATCAGCGCCACAGCCGTATCGATGACATCGTCGACGGCAATGCGGCTGCCCCACCATTGCGCGCTTTCCTGGACTTCAGCGGTTGCATCGTGCAGCGCCGCCAGCTCCTGGACCGCATCCCGCTCAGCCAGGGCCGCAACGATATGGGCTTGCGAAATGGTGAACCGTTGCAAAAGCATCGCCTCGGGAAACCCCGGAAGCAGGCGCCGCAGATGCGCATAACAACGACGCGTTCCGGCGCTCCAGCGCCCCTCCAGCGGATTGTTGGCCAGGTGGCGCTGGTTGAGCCGGACGCCAGCCAGGAACCTGGCGTAACCCTCGAGCCGCTCGTCGGCTTCATCCAGCATGCTGTCGACCAGAATAGCCATGATGGCGCGCAGATCCGGCGCCGCCACGCCCGCTTCAAGCCCATCCAGCGCCCTGCGGCGATATTCGTCGATCGCCCGCGCGCCCTCCATCACCAGCTCCTTCACCAGCGCATCCTTGGATCCGAAATAATAGTGAATGGAACCATTGTTGCGCGCGCCAGCTTCAGCCACGACCTCCCGCACAGAGACGCCATTGACTCCACGCCGTGCAAACAGCTTACGGGAGGCGCGCCGGATCCGTTCCGAAGTAATATCAGAAGACATTCCAATATTCCCTTAATAATTATCATATATTTATGAGGAAATTAATTTGCACAACCTGCTTCGCTCACAGGTTGAATTTAGATTCAATTTGACGTCACGGTCAATAGGTCGCCCGTCGTCAGAACGACAAAAGATCGATACTGGAGCCCACTCCGTGAAACAGACGTCCGACCTGGCGCCGACACGCGGCGTTCACCTTGTCCGGTAAGGCTCCGTCAACATTTCGCAGACATAGAAAATTCATGGTCCGCACAGCATCCCGCCTCCGGTCTGCCGCGGCGCTTCCGCGCGCGCTTGGCAAGGCCCTCGCCAACAAATTCCGCGCCCGCGCAATCGCGGCTGCGCTGGCATCCGCCGTTCTCGCCTCATGCGCGGCGGAACAGTCGTCCATGGTCTTCGGCGAGATGACCGACGCACGCCCCCATCCGGGGGTGGCGAAGGCGCTGAAGCTGCCGGTTCATGGCATCGACGTCTCCCGCTGGCAGGGCGACATCGACTGGCGCGAAGTGCGCCGGGCGGGCGCCACCTTCGCCTTCATCAAGGCGACCGAGGGCGGCGACCATGTGGATCCGCGCTTCCTCGACAACTGGTATGGGGCGCGCGATGCCGGCGTCTGGCGCGGCGCCTATCACTTCGTCTACTGGTGCCGTCCCGCCCGCGAGCAGGTGGAATGGTTCATCCAGCATATCCCGAAGGACCCGGACGCGCTGCCGCCGGTGCTCGACGTGGAGTGGAACGGCCATTCGAAGACCTGTCCGAAGCGGGTCTCGCGCGCCGAGGCTCACCAGATGATGGAGGTGATGCTCAACGCGCTCTACCAGCACACGGGCAAGCGGCCGGTGATCTACACCGACATCCCCTTCTTCCGCGACGTGTTGCAGGAAGGCGGCTTCGAGCAATATCCGCTGTGGATCCGCAGCACGGCGGCCGAGCCGCACATGCGCTACGATCGCCGCTGGTATTTCTGGCAGTACACCACCACCGGGCGGGTGCCAGGCATCAAGGGAGCGGTGGACCGCAACGCCTTCTTCGGCACCGCTGACATGTGGGCGAAATTCACGAAGGGCGATCTCTGATCGGGTCGATGACGGCGATGGCAATCCGGGGGCGGCGCACAGGCGACGCCCCCTTTTTTTGCATCCGGCCCGCATCCCGCGCCGCCAGCGGCTGGCTGGGGCTTGCCCATCAGCGTACGCCGCGCTGTATTGTCCCGCGACTGGCCCCAGGCGGCGCAACGCGGTTGCGTATCCAGCACGGACCGGACTTCAGGAGAGGAAACATGGCCATCAGCAATTCGCCGGGCTTCAACTTCGATCTCGGTGAGACCGCGGACCAGATCCGGGCCACCGTGACTGCGTTCGCCCAGGACAGGATCGCGCCGCGCGCCGACGAGATTGACCGCACCAACACGTTTGCCCGCGATCTCTGGCCCCAGATGGGCGAACTTGGCCTGCTCGGCATGACCGTTGAGGAGGAATATGGCGGCACAGGCCTCGGCTATCTTGAGCACTGCATCGCCATGGAGGAGATCTCGCGCGCTTCGGCCTCCATCGGCCTGAGCTACGGCGCGCACTCCAACCTGTGCGTCAACCAGATCCGTCGCAACGGCACCGACGCCCAGAAGCGCAGGTATCTGCCAAAGCTGATGTCCGGCGAGCACGTCGGCGCCCTCGCCATGTCGGAAACCGGCGCCGGCTCCGACGTGGTGTCGCTGAAGCTGAAGGCCGAGCGCAAGGGCGACCGCTTCGTTCTCAACGGCACGAAATTCTGGATCACCAACGGCCCCATCGCCGACACCCTGGTGGTCTATGGCCGCACCGATCCGGACGCTGGCCCGCGCGGCATCACCGCCTTCCTGATCGAGAAGACCATGAAGGGCTTCTCCACCGCCCAGAAGCTGGACAAGCTCGGCATGCGCGGCTCGGACACCGGCGAGCTGATCTTCGAGGATTGCGAAGTCCCCGAGGAAAACGTGCTTGGTCAGGTGGGGCGCGGCGTCGAGGTGCTGATGAGCGGCCTTGACTATGAGCGCGCCGTGCTTGCCGCCGGCCCGCTTGGCATCATGCAGGCCTGCATGGACGTGGTGATGCCCTACATCCACGAGCGCAAGCAGTTCGGCCAGCCCATCGGCGCCTTCCAGCTCATCCAGGGCAAGGTCGCCGACATGTATGTCGCGCTGAATTCCTGCCGCGCTTATGTCTACGCCGTCGCCCGCTCCTGCGACCGCGGCGAAACCACCCGTGAGGACGCCGCCGGCGCCATTCTGCTGGCGGCCGAAAAGGCCACCCAGATGTCGCTCGACGCCATCCAGCTGCTCGGCGGCAATGGTTATGTCAACGACTACCCGACCGGGCGCCTGCTGCGCGACGCAAAGCTGTATGAAATTGGCGCGGGCACCAGCGAAATCCGCCGCATGCTTATCGGCCGGGAGCTGTTCAACAAGACAGGCTGAGCCCGCCTCCCCGCCCCCCCGTGAACTGAACCTCGACAGCCCGGCCTGGCCTCCCAGGCCGGGCTGTCGTCATTTGAAGGCCAGTTACGTCAGATCGCGCGCTGGCGCATCCGCGACCTGCGAAGCGCAAATTGAGGTGACGGGAGTCGCTCGGATACATGCCGTACGCGCCCCGGCGGCGCCACAACCCGATGCGCCAGTCCTGTCAGGGGCGCGCCACATGGCGGCGCATCGCCGTAGAAAATGCACAAATCCTGGAACAAATGCCCGCCATGTCACTTTACCTAACGTGATATCAATTGCAGGAGACAATACAATGAACAAGCTTGCAGGATCTGTTGCTGTTATGCTGATGGCTGCAGGCGCATTTTCTGGAGCTTCTCTTGCCCAAACTGCGCCAACACCCACGACGAAACCAATATTTCTGACAGTTGAGGAAGGCCCAGCTGTTTACAGCAGCCTGAAAGGCCTCAACGTCAAGAACGCCGGCGATGAAACGGTGGGCGAGATTTCCGATGTGGTGATCGATGGCCACAACGTCAACGCCTACATCCTGTCGGTGGGCGGTTTCCTCGGGGCCGGCACCCATTATGTAGCCGTCGCTCCGACCGCGCTGACGGTGACGTGGAACGACAGCGACAAAAAATGGAACGCCCGCATCAACGCCACCAAGGAGCAGCTGAAGGCGGCGCCGCAATTCAGATATGAAGGCCGCTTCGCCAAATAAGCCCTGGAGGTTTTCGGGACAAAGAGCGGCCACTTTTCCCGGAAAGGCGCCTCAAGCGAGAGACTGGGCGCTTCCGTGAGCCCGCTTCACCGGAAGCGCCTCGCTCCCAGCAAGGCGTTTCCGTGTGATGAACCGCCGGCGCAATCGCAGGCCGCCCCGGCGCCGGCAATGGAGGACGTCATGAACAGGTTTGCATGGTGCGCCGCGATAGCGACCATGGCGCTGGCGCCAACACTGGCGTCCGCCCAGGGCGTCGTGCGCGGCGCTGAACAAGGCTCGAACGCCGGATCGCGCGCCGGCCAGCAGATCGGCGGGCCAGTGGGCGGCGCGGTTGGCGGGGCTGTCGGCGGTGCAGCGGGCGCCGTGGGCGGCGGCGTCGCTGGCGGCGTCAAAGGCGTGCTCGGCGTCCCGCAGGACACCCGCGTGCGGCATGCGCCGCAACGCACGCGCCATGCGCCGGCGCGGCGTCACCCACACCAGAACCGCTAGGGCTTTTTTCCAGCGCGGATTATCCACCCCGGCATTGCTGGGGTTCCGGGCAAAGAGGCGGAGCAAATTGCGGCTCTGTCGCAACGCCATCCTGCGCTCCGCAGCGCTGACCGCGAACGCCCATGGGGCAGACAGGCGTCGCCTGGCCGGGCCATGCGTCCAGCCAGGCTTTGCCGCCGTGGCGCGGCCTCCACGACACGTTTCCGTCACACGGACGGTTTTTTCCTGTATTCTCCGCATCATGGCTCCCCCGGCTTTCTTTTGCGCGCGCCTTGCCAAACGACGGCTGGCGGATGCAACATCCGCGCGATCGTCCGCCATGGCGTTCGCGCCAGCTGGCGCATGACGCTGCGGCGACGCCCTGCACCACAAGTTCCGGATCAGATCGTGACCCAACAAGTTTCCCCATCCCCCACAGGCAAGCCCGAACAGAACTTCGGCACCACCGGCATCGAAGCCATGGAGCGTCCCGGACTGGTGACGCGTTTGCTGATGGGCGTTGTGGAACGGGTCGAACGTCTCAACCTGCGTCATTCGAAGGTCGGCAACCCGCCGGTGTACGACAAGGCGACCTTCCCCTGGGTCGCGGAGATCGAACGGGAGTGGCCGCTGATCCGCGCTGAACTCGACAAGGTGCTGGCGCGTCAGTCTGAACTGCCAAGCTTCCACGACCTGTCCCCCGACGTGAAGACCATCAGCGACGACAGCCACTGGAAGACCTTCTTCCTCGCCGGCTACGGCCTGAAGTCCGAACGGAACATCGAACAGTGTCCGGAAACCTGGCGGATCATGCAGAAGATCCCCGGCCTGAAAACGGCGATGTTCTCCATCTTCGAGCCTGGCAAGCACCTGAAGCCGCACCGTGGCCCATACAACGGCGTGCTGCGCCTGCATCTCGGCCTGATCGTGCCGGAGCCCCGCGACAAGCTGGCCATCCGCGTGTCCGATCAGGTCTGTCACTGGGAGGAAGGCAAGGCGCTGGTGTTCGACGACGCCTACGAGCACGAGGCGTGGAACCATACGGACAAAACCCGCGTCGTGCTGTTCGTGGATTTCGTCAAGCCGCTCGGCTTCCCGGCGAACTTCTTCAACTGGCTGCTGCTGAATGTCGCCGTGTTCACGCCATTCATCCGTGAAGGCGCCGGCAACCAGAAGGAGTGGGAAAAGAAATTCTACGCCCAGGCGGAAGCGATGCGGAACCGCTCCTAGAGCATTTTCGGTAAAATCCAGTTCGCCAAAAATGCTCCATCAGTTTGAGTTGACGCATTTTCTTCACGAAAACAGGCTCCATTTTTCTCGAAAATGCTCTGGAGCGCTTTCCGGTCAGACGGAACCGCCTGGTCGGCCGGAAAGCGCTCAAAGCAAGGAAAACTGGAGCATTTCCTGATCCATATTGATCGGAGAATGTTCCGGTCGCCACATTCCAGATCTGGCCAAACCGCCGCCTCCAGCAAGGACAAGTTCCATGACCACGCCGCCTGAAAGCCGGATCGACAACGGCCAGATCGTCGTGCACGCCAATGGCGCCGCGATTCCCGCCATTGCCCTTGGCACCTGGCAATCCACCGACGACGCCTGCGCCCGCGCTGTCGGGGAAGCGCTGCGCAGCGGCTACCGTCACATCGACACCGCCGCCGCCTATGGCAACGAGGCCCAGGTGGCGGAAGGCATCCGGGCTTCCGGCGTGGCGCGCGACCAGTTCTTTGTCACCACCAAGGTGTGGCGCGAGAACATGGCCCGCGATGCGGTCCTGCGCTCGGCCGCGGACAGCGTGCGCCGGCTCGATTCGGGGCCCGTCGACCTGCTGCTGCTGCACTGGCCCACCCCGGACGCGCCGCTGGCTGATTCGATCGCTGGTCTCGTGGCGGCGAAGCGCGAGGGACTGACCCGGCACATCGGCGTCTCCAACTTCACCATTCCGCTGATTGATGAAGCGGTGCGCCTCAGCGAGGAGCCGCTGGTCACCAATCAGGTGGAGTACCATCCCCTGCTCAACCAGGGTCGGCTGATCCGCGCCTGCGCCGCGCACGGCCTGTCGCTCACCGCCTATTCACCGCTGGGCCGCGGCGCGCTGCTGGCAGATCCGGCGATCATCGCCATCGCCGATGCGCATGGCCGCGAGCCGGCGCAAATCGTCCTGCGCTGGCTCATCCAGCAGCCAGGCGTGATCGCCGCGCCCAAATCGGTGACGCCGCAGCGCATCCGCAACAATCTCGCCGTGTTCGATTTCGAACTGGGCGACATTGAAATGGCCCGCATCGGCAATCTGGCCCGCCCCGACGGCCGGCTGATCAATCCCGCATTCGCGCCGGAGTGGGACTGACCCGAACTGTCCGGGATGTTAACGGCCTGATGCTTCAATGAAGCCTGCTGCGCCCCCGTGGAAGGGCGCTTGCGACGCAGGAGGCTTTCGGGGAGCGGCATGTTTTTTCCGGTTTCAAAGATTCTGTGGTTCTTCGCCACGCCATCCAATCTGCTGATCACCCTGAGCGTCATCGGCGTGGCGCTGTTGTTGCTGGGCTGGCGCCGCGCCGGGCTGACCGTGAGCCTCGTGGCGGTCACGGGTCTGGTGATTTTCGCCGCCAGCCCAGCGCCGCGCCTGCTGATGCGCGCCCTTGAAAATCACTATCCGCCTGTCGCCATGAACGATCCGGGACGGGTCGACGGCATCATCGTGCTGGGCGGATCGGCCCATTTGCGGCGGGGACAGATCAAGCTCAATGACGCCGCGGCGCGGCTGACGACGGCCGTCACGCTCGCCCGGCGCTATCCCGAAGCGCGGGTCGTCTTTTCCGGCGGCGACGGGCGGCTGATCCAGCTTGATCGCGGGGCAGGTGAAGTAGACGCCGTGCGCCTGCTGCTGTCGCAAATGGGGCTGGAGGGCGACCGGGTGATTTTCGAGGACCGCTCCCGCAACACCAGGGAAAACGCCTCTTTCACCCGTGCACTGGTGACGCCGAAGCGCGGCGAGCGCTGGCTGCTGGTAACCTCCGCGTTTCACATGCCGCGTTCCGCTGGCGTGTTTCAGCACGAGGGCTTTTACGTCACGCCCTACCCGGTCGACTACTATACGCGCAATGAGGCCACCGATTTTCTGCCGTTCCACAGCTTCTCCAGCGGATTGCGACTGGCCGATCTCGCCGTGCGGGAATGGCTTGGCCTGACCGTCTACTGGCTAGCCGGCTATACGTCGACATTGCTGCCGGATGCCAGCGCGGCGTCCGGCAAGTCTCCCTGACAAAGCTGGTGGAATGCGACCGGATATCGCCCAGCGACAGCGCCAGGATGAAAAGCTGCGGACAAGGCCACGGCGCCGGCGACCAAATAAAACGTGACTTTACAACGCTCCGTTTCGGCGCAATTTATACCTTCTACGGGAGAAACATTATGGATATTTTTATTGATACTTACAATGATAGCGACGACGATGCACGCCATGAATATGCGCTCATCATGAGCAGCATGATCTGAGTACAAACGGGCGCGCCGATATGGTCATGATCGGCGCGCCGCCGGTTTATCTTCAAACCGGACAACAACAGTTGATTTCATAATCATATGACTCTGGCGCATCATGGATTTGCCAGCATTGGCTGGCGTCAGGATGGGACCGCCAGAATGATCCACATCACCTGTCAGGACCTGTATGAGGACGGCTGTATCGACCGGCAGACGCACGACGAACTCGCCGCCATTCAGTCCACGCTCATGTAAGCGCCGCATCCAGTGAGCGTATTGTCGAGAAAAGTGGAGCCCACTTTTCGTGGAAAAATGCGTCAAGTTAAAGAGATGGCGCATTCCTGGTGGACTGGTTTTCACCGAAAACGCTTTAGCCAGCAACCGCCGGCCGCGCAGCCAGGGCTTCCCGGCTCAACCCCGGGAGCTGGATTCATCTCGTGAAACGGCCGGATGCAACGTCACGAACATGCGAGCGCATCAGTGACCTGCAAAGCCCTTGCGCCGCGCAGGCATGATGAGCCCTGATGGGCCAGGGCTGCCATGGTTCCGGTCTCAGGCGCACCCGGTGAGCAGGCAGGAAACTGGTTGTCAGATTTCCCAGACGTCGAACTTCGGCCCGCGCCCGACCTTGTACAGCCCCCTGAACGTATCAGGGTCTGCTGGCGTTCCCTTGCGGTAGATTATGACGCTGCCGTCGTGGGCCAGCTTGACGAGCGCAAGGCGCAACGGCTGCATCAGCGGCCCCCAGCCTTCTGGTCGCTCGCCGCCGACCGTCCGCGCGATCACCGCGGGATCCACCAGCCCCTCCCCGGCCTCGCGCAGCAGCGCCCGGGCCGCCTCTTCAAGGCCCAGATGCACGCCAACGCCGCGCCGGCGCTGAACGGGCTTTTCCGGGGCTCCGCCAGCAACGTCGGCGTCATTGGATGCAGCTTTGGGATCAGATGGTTTGGCCATGGTGGATCGATGCGCCCATCAGCCGCCGTCGTCAAGACCACGCGCGGCGACACACACAGGGCGGCGCGGCCGCGCCTCATGACGTCTCCGGCTCATCATCGTCCAGAATCGAGGTGCGCGCATCGGAGCGGAACTGCCGGACCCACATCGACCACAGCACGAGCCCCGTCGTCCCCAGCAGCGCCAGAGGGCCCATGAACCAGCCGAGATACGCCAGAGCAAAGAAGATTGAACGTTGACCCCGGTTGAAATGGTTCCCCGCCGCGATGTTCATCGCGCCGACCCTGTGAGCGTGACGCAAACCGGCAGGGCCGGAATCAGGCGGCGGCATGGCCCCAAGCAGGATCGCCGAATAGTTGAACAACCGGTAGGACCAGGCGAACTTGAAGAAGGCGTAGCCAAAAATGGCGGCAAGGCCGATGATCTTGATCTCCCACGCCAGGCGGGTTGGCGCCTGGGACAATGGCAGGTCCGACACCATCCGCAGCACGTCGTCGGTGGAGCGCAGGAACGCAAGCGCACCGCCCATGGCGATCAGCGTGGTGGAGGCGAAAAACGACGCGCCGCTCTGCAGCGTGGCCATGATGCTGGCATCCACCACACGCTGTTCGCGCGCCAGCGACCGCTCCATCCAGATCATCCGGTACCGGTTCATGCGCAGGTTCAGGCTGCGGTCGGCGCCGCGCCAATGCTCCACCGCATAGCCATAGAAAATCCATGATCCCCAAAAAATGCTCACGGCCAGCATGTCGAGCCAACTGAACGGCATGCTCATTCATCCGCTCCGACTGTAAATCCACGCATCACCCTGCGCATGCTCTTGCCCGGCATGATGAACTGCTTTGAGACAGGAAAACACGCCCAATCGGGGATACGCGGGCAAAATTTCCCCAACCAGGCTGGCGCATGACTTCCCCGGCAATCGCCGTTACCGTCTCATCACCAGCAGCGGCGCGCCGCCTGAAAACATAGCAAGGGAGAAGACCATGCCCCAGACCATCACCACCGGCGTGAAGGCGCTGGTCGACGACGCCAACACGCGCATCCGCACGCTCAGCATCGATGAGGCGAAGGCCATGCACGGCCGCGACGACGTTACCTTCGTGGACCTGCGCGACCCGCGTGAACGCGAGCGCGAAGGCAAGATTCCCGGCGCCTTTTCCTGCACCCGCGGCATGCTGGAATTCTGGATCGACCCGGCCAGCCCCTATTTCAAGCCGCAATTCGCTGAGGACAAAACCTTCGTGTTCTTCTGCGCCGGCGGCTGGCGCTCCGCCCTCGCCGCCGATGTCGCGCAGAAGATGGGCCTGAAGCCGGTCGCCCACATCGACGGCGGCTTCGGCGCCTGGAAGAAGACCGGCGGCGCGGTGGAAAGCTGATCCACCCATTTCGCCTGCGCCGGGCCAGAACAGAAGCTGCTCCGTCGCAGACCCTCAAGCCGCCCAGTCGGGCGCGCGAATTGGCCAAACAGGCGTGCTCACACAGCCGCCCAATGCCGCTGCAGCGCCCCCGCCACCTCGGCCGGGCGCTCGCTCTCCCACCAGTGGCCACATCCCTCAAGCATCAGCAGATCCGCGCCGGTGCGGCTGGCCAGCGCCGGCGCCAGCCTGGGGGAATCAAGAAATGGGTCCTGGGCGCCGTAGATCAGCAGGCCTGGCGTATTGATGCGGGCGAGATCCGGCGTCCACTCCGCTCCCACGGTTTTCGCCGAGCGATACAGCCTCAGGATGCAGTCCTGCATGCGCGCGTCGATGTGCGAAGCCGTGGTCTGCGCCTGCGCAGGCGTAAGGCCGCGCGTGGCCAGCGACGCCGCCGTCGCCTCCGGCGTCATCATCGCCATCACCTGCTCCCCAAGTTCCGGCGTTTGCCATGCCTGAGCCGCGTCGTGCCAGACATAATCCGGATCAAGCGGCGCCCCGCCAGCCGTCCATGTGCGGATCAGGTCGCCGCGCAACGACACGACGCGCAACACCAGCAAGGCGCCCCAGTCATGCCCGACCAGATCGACGGGCTCACCGAGCGCCTCCAGTTCGCCGATCAGCCAGGCGACATAGTCTTCCTTCGCGGCTTCAAAACCCTGCGGAACCGGCGCGTCGAATCCCGGCAGCGAAACCGCCCGCGCGTCCTTGCGGGCCAGGCGCGGGATCACCTCATCCCAGACCCGGCATGTGTCAGGCACGCCATGGACGAAAACAGCAACCATCGGACTCCCCTTCTGCTCTTTCCGCCAGTTCCGGCAGATTTGGAGTTGAGTATAAAAACCTCAGGTAGCAACGCCACCCCGATTCACCCACAGTTCAGGAAGACTTATGAGGGTTGTCATCACCGTCCTGCTCACGTCGCTGGCGCTGGCAGGATGCGTCACGAACAGGCCGTCGCGGCCGCCGCTGGAATCCGCCCAGGACCCGAAGGTGCTCGAGCGTCGGGAAGAGCAAATCGCCGTCAGGGTCGCCAACTGGTCTGCTGGCCTCCAGCCGCGCGGAACAGTCCGCCTTGGCGAAATCCGCAACGCCACGATCTCTGGTCCGCGCATCCGCGCTGGCGGCGATGAAGAGATCTATTGCGTTGGCGTCACGGAGTATTTCGAGACGCCGAAAGCCCTTATTCCTGAGAAATTTGAAGCAAAATATGGCATGCATGTGCGCATCTTCCGCCGTAACAACCTGATTGCCCTGTCACGACAGAACTATTGCGAGCCCGCAGCCGACACCCGATCCCTGCCTTACCTCGTCTATTATCGCCGTCTCCAGCAGGCCCGGATCGATGTCGCCCGGGAGTACCAGGATGCCGCGAAGGCGGCGAAGTCCGCGCGATCAGGCACGGCGTCCGTCCAAAGGTGATCCCGCCGCCATAAGCTCGCCAGCCCCAAGCGGACCGTCGCCAGCTCTGATCGACAACGAAAAAGGCCCGGCTTTCGCCGGGCCTTTTCATATTCGCGTTTGCGCCAGGGTATCAGGCGAACTCGAGGATCACCGCGTCCACGGCCAGGCTGTCGCCTTCCTTGGCGTGAATCTTCGAGATCGTCCCGTCGCGCTCGGCGCGCAGCACGTTTTCCATCTTCATGGCCTCGACCATGGCCAGCGGCTCGCCGGCCTTGACCTCCTGGCCCTCGGCCACGCTGATGGCCTTCACCAGACCAGGCATCGGGCACAGCAGGAACTTTGAGGTGTCGGCCGCAACCTTCTCAGGCATCAGCGCCGCCAGTTCAGCCTCACGGCGGGTGTAGACGCGCGCAGCGGCCAGCGTGCCGGCGTGAGCGATCTGCACGCCATTGAGGATCGGGCGGATCTGCGCCACCACCTCGACGTCGTCGATCAGGCCCTGCCAGACCGGTTCGCCCGGAACCCAGTCGGATTCCACGATGCGCGGCTGCTCCTCGTCGTCGAAGGAAACGATGACCTCGTCTTCTTCGCCGCCGCTGACCAGGATCGGGAACGCCTGCTCGCCCAGAACGGCGGTGCGCTCGCTCTCGAACTCCACGTCGATGACCCGGTCGAGCTGGCCGGTGATGGCGCGGCGACGCTCGTTCTGCAGGTGATCGATGTAAGCGGCGACCACGGCCATCAGACGGGCGGTCTCGCCTTCCGGCTCAGGATTGCTGAAGCCTTCCGGGAATTCCTCGGCGATGAAGCCGGTGGACAGTTCGCCCGACTGCCAGCGCGGATGCTGCATCAGCGTGGACAGGAACGGGATGTTGTGGCGGATGCCGTCGATGGCGAAAGCGTCCAGCGCCTGGGCCTGGGCCTCGATGGCCTTCAGGCGGGTCGGCGCATGCGTCACCAGCTTGGCGATCATCGGATCGTAGTAGATCGAGATCTCGCCGCCCTCGTAGACGCCGGTGTCATTGCGAACGATGACACCCGACTCGTTCTCGCCTTCTTCCGGCGGACGGTAGGTCACCAGACGGCCGGTCGACGGCAGGAAGTTGCGGGTCGGATCTTCCGCGTAAATGCGGCTTTCCACCGCCCAGCCGTCGAGCTTGACGTCGTTCTGGGTGATGGCCAGCTTCTCGCCGTAGGCGACGCGGATCATCTGCTCGACGAGGTCAATGCCGGTGATCATCTCGGTGACGGGATGCTCGACCTGCAGACGGGTGTTCATCTCGAGGAAGAAGAACGAACGGTCCTGACCGGCGACGAACTCGACGGTGCCGGCGCTGTCGTAGTTCACGGCTTTCGCAAGGGCGACGGCCTGCTCGCCCATCTTGCGACGGGTCGCCTCGTCCAGCAGCGGCGACGGCGCTTCCTCGATCACCTTCTGGTTGCGGCGCTGGATCGAGCATTCGCGCTCGCCCAGATAAATCACGTTGCCGTGCTTGTCGCCGAGAACCTGGATCTCGATGTGGCGCGGATTGACGATGAACTTCTCGACGAACACGCGGTCGTCGCCGAAGGACGACGCAGCCTCGGAACGGGCGCGGTCGAAGCCTTCCTTCACCTCGTCGAGGCTGTAGGCGATGCGCATGCCCTTGCCGCCGCCGCCGGCGGAGGCCTTGATCATGACCGGGAAGCCAATTTCCTCGGCGATCTTGCCGGCCTGTTCGGCGGTTTCGATCACGCCGAGATAGCCCGGCACCGTGCTGACCTTGGCCGCGTTGGCGAACTTCTTCGATTCGATCTTGTCGCCCATGGCCTCGATGGCCTTCGGGTTGGGACCGATGAAGACGATTCCGGCTGCGGCCAGCGCTTCAGCGAAGGCGGCGCGCTCGGACAGGAAGCCATAGCCAGGATGCACGGCTTCCGCGCCCGTCGCCTTGCAGGCGTCGATGATCTTGTCGATCAGGAGGTACGACTGGGCGGCGGCCGGCGGGCCGATGTGAACCGCTTCGTCAGCCATCTCGACGTGGAGCGCATCGCGGTCGGCGTCCGAATAGACGGCGACAGTCTTGATGCCCATCCGGCGCGCCGTCTTGATGACGCGACAGGCGATTTCTCCACGGTTGGCGATGAGGATCTTGCTGAACATGCCCCGCCCGTTTCCATTCCAAAAAAGCTAGAGCATTTTCGGGAAAAGTGGGCCCCACTTTTCGTGAAGAAAATGCGTCAAACCAGAGAGATAGGGCGCCTTCCGCGAACCATGTTCACAGAAGCGCCCCGGAGCCACAGCGCGTCCGCCAGGGGCGGAGCTTGTCCGCAGCGCGCCAGTTGCCAGCGATCCGGCCCGCCCATTGCAGGAACCGGGCCAGATCGCGTCGTTCAGCGGGCGCGCGAGGCGCCCGGCTTTCTGCTTACTTCAGCAGGTGGGCGATCGCAGCGCGCTCGCCTTCCAGCTCGTCAAGCGTGAGCTTGATGCGCTCCTTCGAGAAGTCGTCGAACGACAGACCCTCAACGCGCTTGTAGTGACCGCCTTCGCAGATCACCGGCACGCCGAACATCACGCCTTCCGGAATGCCGTAGCTGCCGTCGGACGGAATGCCCATGGACACCCACTTGCCGTTGCTGCCCAGCACCCAGTCGCGCACGTGGTCGATGGCGGCGTTGGCGGCGGAAGCCGCCGACGACAGGCCGCGCGCCTCGATGATGGCGGCGCCGCGCTTGCCGACCTGCGGAATGAAGGTCTCGCGGTTCCACGCCTCATCGTTGATGAGGCCGGCGATCTTCTTTCCGCCGACGGTGGTGTCGCGGTAATCCGGGTACATGGTCGGCGAGTGGTTGCCCCACACGGCCAGTTTGTCGATGTCGGCGACCGGCACGTTGGCTTTGGAAGCGAGCATCGACAGGGCGCGGTTGTGGTCCAGACGCAGCATGGCGCTGAAGGCCTCAGCCGGAAGGTCCGGCGCCGACTTCATGGCGATGTAGGCGTTGGTGTTGGCCGGGTTGCCGACGACAAGCACCTTGACCGAACGCTTCGCCACGTCGTTGAGGGCGCGGCCCTGAACGGTGAAGATCTCGGCGTTGGCGCTCAGCAGGTCGGCGCGCTCCATGCCCGGGCCGCGCGGACGGGCGCCGACCAGGATGGCCACGTCAGCGTCCTTGAAGGCCACCTTCGGATCATCGGTGACAGTGAACCCGGCGAGCAGCGGGAACGCGCAGTCCTCCAGCTCCATCACCACGCCGCGAACGGCGTTCTGGGCCTGCGGCAGGTCGAGCAGCGACAGGTGAACCGGCTGGTCCTTGCCGAGGAGATCGCCATTGGCGATGCGGAACAGCAAAGCGTAGCCAATCTGGCCAGCGGCGCCGGTCACGGCGACGCGCATGGGAGTCTTGCTCATGTTAGCTCCTTGAGTGTGGCGCCCGGTCCATGGCTGTGGTCCGGACCGGACGCTGATCGGCTCAACGGGTCAGGTGCGACAATGACCTTACAGCGGGATGTTGTCGTGCTTCTTCCACGGCTGCTCAGCCTTCTTGGTGCGCAGCATGGCGAGAGCGCGCGACACCCGGCGACGGGTGGAGTGCGGCATGATCACCTCGTCGATGTAACCGCGCTCGGCGGCCACGAACGGCGAGAGGAAGCGCTCCTCGTATTCCTGGGTGCGGGCGGCGATCTTCTCCGCATCGCCAATGTCCTGGCGGAAGATGATCTCCACCGCGCCCTTGGCGCCCATCACCGCGATCTGCGCCGTCGGCCATGCGTAATTGACGTCGCCGCCAATGTGCTTGGAGGCCATCACGTCATAAGCGCCGCCAAAGGCCTTGCGGGTGATGATGGTGACCAGCGGCACGGTGGCCTGGCTGTAGGCGAACAGCAGCTTGGCGCCGTGCTTGATCAGGCCGCCGTATTCCTGCGCCGTGCCAGGCAGGAAGCCCGGGACGTCGACAAAGGTCACGATCGGAATGTCGAAGCTGTCGCAGAAGCGCACGAAGCGCGAGGCCTTGCGGGAAGCGTCGCTGTCGAGCACGCCGGCCAGCACCATCGGCTGGTTGGCGACGACGCCGACGGTGCGGCCCTCGACGCGGGCGAAGCCGGTGATGATGTTCTTGGCGTAGCCTTCCTGAATCTCGAAGAAATCCCCCTCGTCCACGACCTTCTGGATCAGCTCCTTCATGTCGTAAGGCTTGTTGGGATTGTCGGGGATCAGGGTGTCCAGCGACATGTCGAAGCGGGTCGGATCGTCGAAGCTCGGCAGCTCCGGCACGCCATCGGTGTTGTTGGACGGCAGGAAGTCGATCAGACGACGCACCTGCAGCATCGCCTCCACGTCATTGTCCCAGGCGCCGTCGGCGACCGAGGACTTGGTGGAGTGAACCTTGGCGCCGCCCAGCTCTTCAGCGGTCACGGTCTCGTTGGTGACGGTCTTCACCACGTCCGGGCCAGTCACGAACATGTAGGACGTGTCGCGGACCATGAAGATGAAGTCGGTCATGGCGGGCGAGTAGACGTCGCCGCCGGCGCAGGGGCCCATGATGACGGAAATCTGCGGGATCACGCCCGACGCCATCACGTTGCGCTTGAACACTTCGCCGTAGCCGCCAAGGGCCGCGACGCCCTCCTGGATGCGGGCGCCGCCAGCGTCGAACAGGCCGATGATCGGAGCGCGCATTTTCAGCGCCATGTCCTGAATCTTGACCATCTTCTGGGCGTGCGTCTCGGAGAGCGAGCCGCCGAACACCGTGAAGTCCTTGGCGAACACAAAGACGGTGCGGCCATTGACCGTGCCCCAGCCGGTGACGACGCCGTCGCCGGGGATCTTGTCCTGGTTCTGCATGCCGAAGTCGACGCAGCGGTGCTGCACGAACATGTCGAATTCTTCGAAGGAACCGCTGTCCAGGAGAAGTTCGATGCGCTCACGCGCGGTCAGCTTGCCGCGTCCGTGCTGCGCCTCGATGCGCTTTTGACCGCCGCCGAGCTTTGCTGCGGCGCGACGCTCCTCCAGCGCCTCGAGAATATTCTTCATCTGGTCCCCCGCGATCGGATTGCCGAAAACTGGCGTGCTCCCTATCACTCAACTAACGGATTAGGAAGCGTCTTCCTCAACAAACGTGCGCAACAGCCAATTCCCTGCGGAATGATGCGCAATACAGCATATTTCACGCAGACAGGCTGGATTTACACACCTGGGCCGCCGCCGAGAAATCCGCGAAGCGCCGCGTCCGGCGGGCCTTCGCCTCCGCATCCTCGCCCCAGCGGGCAATCTGGTGGTCTTCATCCACATGGGCCGCGGCCCATGCCTCCTCCACCCCGAGTCGCCCGTCGCGCACCGCCAGGGCGATGACCAGCGAGCCAGCGAGCGAGGTCATCACATGAAGGCCAGCAATGGAAAACGGCCCCGTCGAGGCGCGCGCCGCCGCGCCTGCCGCAGCCAGCGTCTCCGGGGGTTGCGCCACATGCATGACGCCCTCGGCCAGCATGAAGCGCGCGCCATGGCGTTCGTCCATCCAGGCCAGCAGCGGGTCCCATGCCTGCGTCTGCCGCAACGTCAGGCTGTCCGGCTCCGTCGCCCGGTAGCACAGCAGGTCCGTTTCGGCGTAACGGATGATCTCGGCGAGAACCGGCTCCGGATCAGGAGCCACCGCGTCATGGGCCGCGAAAGCCATGCGGGTCAGCGGCATGTTCGCCGGATTGATCTCATCAAGCTGCGCCCGCCACTCGTCCGCCACCGCCTCCGCCAGCTCCTGAGTCGGCAAGGTCAGCAATCGCTTCGCCGACGTGCGGGCCTGCCGCCCGTCCAGCCGCACAGAGAAGGAGCCGTTTTCCTCCGCCTGCACCGTCACGTCCTTGTAGAACCGGCGCGGCAACGCCGGCTTCATGGCCTGCTGGCTGAGACGGATCGGATCGCCGCCGTCAGGAGCACGAAAACTCATGGCTAACCCCATTCAGTCAATGCGAGAGGAAACGCATCTCATCGCATTGATTTTGCTATAAAACACCAACAGCAGCATGCTGGCCTGACCATCCGGGCCGCCCGGAGATCGACGCCGGCGGCGCACGGGCCATACGCTGCGCGCGGCCCCTGAGGACAAGACCTGGATGGCCGGGTCAAGCCCGGCCATGACGCGATGGAGGAGCAGCATCACCTTCAGACAACCAGGAGGCGGCGCACAAAACGTCAGCGACGCCAATAATTTGCAGCGTTTTCATGAATCAGGCCCGCAAGCCAGGCGCCCGCCTGTCCGCCATCATTCCTCCGGCGATTCGACAATCGGATCGTAACGCGAGGCGTCGAAGCCCAGCAGGTTCCAGGTCTGCGCCATGTGGGGCGGCAACGGCGCCGTGACGTCGATCGGCCGGCCGTCGCGCGGATGCGGAATGATGATGCGCCGCGCCAGCAAATGCAGCTTCTTCTGGATGCCGCCGGGCAGCTCCCAGTTCTCGACGTTGAAATATTTCGGATCGCCAACGATCGGATGCCCCATGTGCGCGGTGTGCACGCGCAACTGGTGGGTGCGTCCGGTCACCGGCTTCAGCGACACCCACGACACTTTCTGCGCCGAGTTCTCCACCAGAGCATAATAGGTCACCGCGTGGCTGGCGCCGTCGTCGCCATGCTGGGCCACGCCCATGCGCGATTCGCCGTCGGGGTCCTCTTCCTTGGCGATGTAGGTTGAGATGCGCCCCTGCTTGACGCGCGGCACGCCGGCCACCAGCGCCCAGTAGATCTTGCGCGTCACGCGGGACCTGAAGCTTTTGCCCAGGGTCGCAGCCGCCAGCCGCGTCTTGGCGATGACCAGGCAGCCGGCCGTGTCCTTGTCGAGACGATGCACCAGACGCGGCTTTTGACCGGCCTTGTCGCGCATGGACTCGAGCATGCCGTCCACATGCCGGTGCGTGCCGGATCCGCCCTGCACCGCCAGGCCCATGGGCTTGTTCAGCACCATCAGATCCTTGTCCTCATAGAGGATCAGCGAACGCAGATAGGCGGCGTCATCCTCATCCTGACGCGGCGTGCGGCCGGTGGGGCGCGCTTCCGTAAGCTTCAGCGGCGGAATGCGGACGCTTTGCCCAGCCTTCAGGCGATCGTTCGGTTTCACCCGCCCGCCATCAACACGCAACTCGCCCTTGCGAACGATGCGCTGGATGTGGGTGAAAGCCAATTGCGGGAACCGCGCCGTCAGGAAGCGGTCGAGGCGCATGTCAGCCTCATCCGGCTCAACGATCAGCGTCTGCACGCCGGTGGCCAAAGCCTCGCTGGTTTCGGCGCGGATACGGGCCTTCTGCCCTGGCGCCGCGATGCTTTTGCCCCCAACCGGCTTGCGGGCGGCGGCGCGCTCGCCCGGCTGGCGCTCCTTCAGCTGCCGCTCCTGCGGCGCACGCCTAGAGCCAGTCTGGCGGGTTTCGACGACAGGCGCCGCTTCGCCGGTCGCGCCGTCATCGTCATCGTCAAAGCCGCCAGCGAAAACGCCCCCGGCCGCCTCAACCTCGACAGCAGCCCAGTCGATATCGGCGTCGCCGTCATCGACGCCGCCATCCCACATATCTCCCCATTCGGCGTCCGCCGTCTGGATGTCGCGGGAGGCCTTCGCCTCGTCTGCCGCCGGGTTCCAGCCGGGACGGGCATAACCGTCGTCCCGCCTGGCTCCACGGCCCGCGGTTTTACGCGCTGGTTTGCCCGATCGGGCGCCGGCGGCTGCGCCGCGCGTCTCTTCCTTGCGCACGAACCTGCCTGCGGCCTTGTCATAAGTGGGTTTGCGCGGACCTGCCGCCTTCCCCGCCGGCCTGCCAGTCGCCTTGCCAGCCGCCTTGCCGCCGACGCCGCGCGCGTCTGCCCGGCCAGCGCCGCCTGCCGGCTTGCCGGCGCTTTTGCCAGCAACGCCGCCAGGTCCCCGCGACCTGGCGAACCAGTCTTCATCGCCGCCGCTTCCGGTGTTCTGCACCTCAGCCGGAGGTTCGCGATACCCCCGGTCGCCGCGATCATCGAAGCGCTTGCCCCGGAAACCCTGCCCGCCGCGCGCCGGACCGCGCGCGCCATCTGGCCGCGAACCTGCCGGGCGCGCCCCGCCTGCGCGGAAACCGCCGGATTTGCCCCCACCCGGTTTGAACCCGCCGGGTTTGCCCCCGCGTCCGCCATTGCGGTTGCCAGTATCGCGGGTCATGCCAGGCTCCTCATCATCACAAGTCCGACCGCCAGACCCGCGACGCCACATATCAAAGACCCGAGAACGTAGGCCATGGCGCTGGCGAAATCGCCCCGCTGCCACAGCAAAACCGCCTCAAGCGAAAAGGTTGAAAAGGTTGTATAGCCGCCGAGCACGCCGGTCGCCAGAAACAGCCGCAGGTTCTGCGACGCGCCATCGGGCCGCAGCGCCATCCATCCCACGAGCAGGCCCATGGCCAGCGAGCCGGTGATATTGATCAGCAGCGTGCCCCATGGGAATCCGAGCCCGAACGCCCGCGCGGCCGCCATGCCGAAAAGGTGACGGCAAACGCCCCCAATCCCGGCGCCGAAGAAAACCAGAGCAATCGCCTGCATGAAACCGATCGGGCGACGCGTCCTGACCCATTCAGAAATGCGCGGCGCTCCCGTCGCCACGCCAATACACCCAAACGTCGCCAGAAGCGATGGTTTTGGCGTTGGCTGATGTGTCCGCATTCCCGGCGGTCGTCGCCAGCCCTCCCCGGGACAACGGCGACGTTCAACCAGAAATTGGCTGGCGGCCTGTAGCCGCCGCCTTTCGCGTCAGCCGGCGCCCTGCGCCCGCTGTTTCGCCAGCGTCACATACCATTCAAAACTGTCCGGATTGGCCATGGCGTCGCGGTTGATCAGCCCTTCCGGCGGATGACCGAGCAGCAGACGCTTCACCGGAACTTCCAGCTTTTTGCCGGACAGGGTGTAGGGCACCGCTGGCGTCTCAACAATGGCGTTGGGCACATGCCGCGCCGAAAGCTGCGAACGTATCTGCCCGTTGAGCGCCGCCTTCAGACGCTCATCCAGCACGGCGCCCTGCTTTGGAACCACGAACAGGTAGAGGAACGACTCGCGGCCAAGGAACTCCAGGTCCACCACCATGCTGTCGGCGATTTCCGGGAAAGCGTCGACCACGCGGTAGAATTCGCTGGTGCCCATGCGGATGCCATGACGGTTGATGGTCGCGTCCGAACGGCCATAGATGATCGCGCCGCCACGCGGCGTGATGCGCAGCCAGTCGCCATGCCGCCAGACGCCTGGATAGACGTCAAAATAGCTGTCCAGATAACGTTTGTTGCCCGGATCATTCCAGAAATACAGCGGCATCGACGGGATTGGCAGGGTGCAGACCAGTTCACCCACCTCATCGATCAGCGGCTTGCCGCTTTCGTCCCACGCCTCGACCTTGTGGCCGAGCGCCCGGCACTGCATCTCGCCGGCGTAGACCGGCAGCGTCGGCGCGCCGCAGATGAACGCCCCGGCGAAATCGGTGCCGCCGGAGATCGGCGACAGCCAGATGTCGTCGCGCACGTTCTCGTAGATCCAGGCGTAAGCCTCCGCCGACAGCGGCGAGCCGGTCGACGACATGGCGCGCAGGCTCGACAGGTCGGCGAATTCGCGCGGCCGCAGATTGGCCTTGGCGCAATTGCCGTAATAGGCGGCGCCGCAGCCGAACACCGTCACCTTCGCCTTCTCGATGAAACGCCAGAGCACGCCGAGATCGGGAAACGCCGGATTGCCGTCATAAAGCGCGATGGCCGAGCCAGCGGCCATGGCGGCGACCTGGGCGTTCCACATGATCCAGCCAGAGCTGGTGTACCATTGCGTCGTGTCCCCGGGGCCCAGATCGCAGTGGATTGACTGCATCAGCAGCATTTCGACGGTGATGCCGGCGTGGCCGTGCACGATCGGCTTCGGCAGGCCGGTTGTCCCGGACGAGTACACCACCCACAGCGGATGATCGGCCTCCACCGCCACCGGCGGGCAGGAGGCGGTTTTCGCCGCCAGTTCGCGCCAGTCATGCGCTTCCGGAAAGCGCTGGCGATCGACGCCGTCGTGGAGGCGCGGCAGAATAATGAGCTGCTCGACGCCCGGCAGCGCCTCCACCAGCTCGGCGACGCTCTCGGCGCGATCGAAGGGCTTTCCAGCGTAGACATAGCCGTCGGCGCAGATCAGCACCTTGGGGTCGATCTGGCGGAAACGGTCGAGCACGGCGCTCTTGCCCATGTCCGACGAGCACAGCGACCACACCGCGCCAAGGCTGGCGACAGCGAGAAAGGTGATGATGGTTTCGGGAATATTCGGCAGCACCGCCACGACGCGGTCGCCTGGCCCGACGCCAAAGTCACGCAGGGCGGCGGCGATGGCGCCGACCTGGTTGCGCAACTCGCCCCAGCTTACCTCGCCCAGTTCTCCGTCCTCTGAACCGAAAACGATGGCGCGCCGGTCCGGCGCATCCATATGGTGGCGCAGCACATGGTCGGCGTAATTCAGCCGCGCGCCCTGGAACCATCGCGCGCCCGGCATCGTGTGGCTGGACAGCACCTGGTCATAAGGGCGCTCGCTACGCACCTCGAAATAGTCCCAGACCGCCGCCCAGAAGCGCTCCAGATTGTCCACCGACCACTGCCAGAGCGTCGGATAATCGGGGAACGACAGACCCTCCCGCTGTTCCAGCCAGCGGGTAAAATGCGTGATGCGGGCCTTTTCGATATCCGCCGCCGTCGGCGTCCACAGCAGCCTGGCCTCTTCCGTCTGCCCGGCGCGCTCCTGTTGCTGGCCCGTCATGTCGTTCCCTCTTTGTTGTTCACTGTCCCAGCGCCAACGCGCTTCATGGCGACGTCATGTGAACGGATTTTCACACGGATTTTCACTCTCGCCGGGTCGGTTCCGGCCATGGCCGCGTGGACAGTCCTATCCTCCGCGCCGCTCGCGCCGCAGCTTCTCCCACCAGTCCAGCCGCTTGCCGATTTCCCGCTCGAAGCCGCGCTGCGACGGTTCGTAGAAGTGCTGCCGGCCAAGCTTCTCCGGCCAGTAATTTTGCCCGGAAAAGGCGTCCGGCTGGTCATGGTCGTATTGATAGTCCGCGCCGTAGCCTTCCGCCTTCATCAATTTGGTGGGGGCGTTGAGGATGGTGCGCGGCGGCATCAGGGAGCCGCCGGCTTTCGCCGTGCGGCGGGCCCCGGCCAGCGCCATGTAGACCGCGTTGGATTTGGGCGCCGTCGCCAGATAGACCACGGCGTTGGCCAGGGCCAGCGCCCCCTCTGGCAGCCCAAGAAAATCGTAGGCGTCCTTCGCCGCATTGGCCACCTGCAGCGCCTGCGGATCAGCCAGGCCGATGTCCTCCACCGCCATCACGGTCAGACGGCGGGCGATGAACAGGGGATCCTCGCCTGCTTCGATCATCCGGGCGAAGTAATACAGGGCGGCGTCCGGGTCGGAGCCGCGCACGCATTTGTGCAGCGCCGAAATCAGATTGTAGTGGCCGTCCTGGCCCTTGTCGTAGATCGGCGCCCGACGTTGCACCACCTCGACAAGCTGGGCGGCGTCGAACACCTCGCCAGGCCGCGCCGCCCGCCAGATTTCTTCCGCCAGGGTGAGCGAGGCGCGGCCATCGCCATCCGCCATGGCGACCAGCGCCACGCGGGCGTCGGCTGTCAGCGGCAGGGGTCTGTCCCCGATCGTCTCGGCCCGCGCCAGCAGGCTTTCGATCGCGGCCGGGTCGAGCGCGCGGAAGGTCAGCACCCGCGCCCGCGACAACAGCGCCGCATTCAGTTCGAAGGACGGGTTTTCCGTCGTGGCGCCAATCAGGGTGATGGTCCCGTCTTCCATCACAGGAAGAAAGGCGTCGAGCTGCGCCCGGTTGAAACGGTGTATCTCGTCAACGAACAGCAAGGTGCGCTGCCCGGCGGCGCGGCGCACGCGGGCGCCTTCGAAAACCTTCTTGAGATCGGCCACGCCGGAAAAGATCGCCGAGATCTGCTCGAAGCGCAGGTCGGTTGCGCCCGCCAGCAGCCGCGCCACCGTTGTCTTGCCGGTGCCGGGCGGCCCCCAGAAAATCAGCGACCCCAACGAACCGGATTCGAGCATCCGGGTGAGCGCTCCCTCCGGACCGACCAGATGATCCTGCCCGGCGACCTCGGCAAGTTGCGTTGGCCGCAGCCGGTCGGCCAGCGGCCGTCCCGCCGCCGGGACGCGATCGCCGTCCGGACGCGGCTCATCCGCGGGGGCCGGCTCCATTGAAGAAAACAGATCGCCCATTGTCCGGGTCCATTCCGCGCCCGGCGCCCCATTGGCGCCGTGATCGCCCTCTCATGTGCGCTGATGTATATAAGGTGACGAAACGCCCAGGGCAAAAAGCGCCGGCGGTCTGACATGATTGGCGTGCATTGCAAGCGTAACAAGCGCTCTCACGAGCCAGCGCGCCAAGCCGCGCATGTTCGCGCAACACATAAAAAATACCAAACAAATGTATGGTTAATTTAATTAAATTAACCATAGTTCATGTGACAGATGAAAAGCGGAACTCTGATGGCGGCATCACCAACCGGGCGAGCTTTGCGGGCAACCATGCTGGCGTTCGGACTTGCGATTCTTGCGGTTTTTGCCCTGGCCGCCCAGAGCCTGACCATGGGCGACGCGGCGCTGGCCAATCAGCGCGGCAATGATCTGGTCAAGGCCGACCTGCTGATCGAGCCCTCCGCCATCCAGCCGGGCAAGCCGTTCACGGTGGCGCTGCGCCTGCGCACGAAGGAGCACTGGCACACCTATTGGCGCAACCCGGGCGATTCTGGCCTGCCCACGGAAATCCGCTGGTCGCTGCCGCCAGGCTTTCGCGCTGGCCCGATCCAGTGGCCGACGCCGCAGCGGCTGCCGGTCGGCCCGCTGATGAATTTCGGCTATGAAGGCGAAACCTTCCTGCTGACACAGATCACCCCGCCTGCCGATCTGGCCCCCGTCGGTCGGGTGACCCTCAAGGCTGACGCCTCATGGCTGGTCTGCGAGAAAGAGTGCATCCCTGGCGGCGCCAGCCTCTCCGCCAGCGCCCCCGCGGCTCCTGACGTCGCCTCCGTGGCCCCTGACCCCGCCTCTGCCCAGGCCTTCGCCCTGGCGCGCGACCAGCAACCGACGCCCCTCAGCGGCGCCACATTTGACGCCAGCGGCGATGCTTTCACCGTCACGGCGCCCTTGCCGGCCGGCATGACAGCCGACGAGATCCGGGACGCTGCGTTCTTTCCCGTGGACGAGAGCCTGCTGGAAAACGCTGCGCCGCAAAAGCGCGACATAAAGGACGGCAAGCTGACGCTGACCATGCAGCGCAGCGCCCCCGCATCCGCCGCCCTCTCACACCTTGCCGGAGTGATCAGCCTCACCGCCGCCAGCGGCGCGACGCGTGGTTATGAGATCAGCATTGGCGATCCGCCCCCGGCCGTCGCCAGTTTGCCCATCAGCCAGCCGGCCTTCGCCGTGCCGCCTAGGGCAACGGCGCCGACGTCGACCGGGGCCGACGCGGCCAGCCTCACCCTCTGGATGGCGCTTGTTCTCGCCTTTGCCGGCGGAATGGTCCTCAACCTGATGCCCTGCGTGTTTCCGGTGCTGTCGATCAAGGTGCTGTCGCTGGCCCAGGGCGGCGGCAAGACGCCGCGCGCCATGCGCCTGCATGGGCTGAGCTACGGCGCAGGCGTTCTGGTCTCATTCGTTGCCCTCGCCGCCATGCTCATCGCCGCCCGACAGGCCGGCGCCAGCATTGGCTGGGGCTTCCAGTTGCAGTCGCCGCCCGTCGTTGCGCTGCTGGCTTATGTCATGTTCGCCATGGGACTGGGGCTTTCCGGGGCCGTGCAACTCGGCGCGTCGTGGAGCGGTCTCGGCGATCGCCTCACCCGCAGGGCCAGCTATGGCGGATCCTTCTTCACCGGCATTCTCGCCGCCGTCGTCGCCAGCCCGTGCACCGGACCATTCATGGGCGCCGCCATTGGCTTTTCGCTCACCCAGTCTGCGGGCATGGCCATCGCCGTCTTCATCGCCCTTGGCGCCGGCCTCGCCTTTCCGTTTGTGCTGCTCACCTTCCTGCCGGCGCTGATGAAGCGCATGCCGCGCCCCGGCCGCTGGATGGAAATCCTCAAGCAGGCCCTCGCTTTCCCGCTGTACGCCACCGCCGCATGGCTGATCTGGGTGCTGAGCCAGCAGGTGTCGCCCATCGGCCTGTCACTGGCGCTTGGCGGCCTCGTCGCCGTGGCGTTGGCCATCTGGGCCGCTGGCCTCGCCGCCGCGGCGGGACGGGGCGGCGCCATCGCCGCCCGCGTGGTTGTGGCGCTGGCCCTCGTTATTGCCGTCGCCTGCATCTGGCGCGTGGATGAAACCCGTCATGCCCCCGGCGCCGTGGCCGCAACCGGCGAAGGCGTCGAGCCCTTCACACAGCAGCGGCTCAACGCCCTGCTGACTGAACGCAAGCCGGTGCTCGTCAATCTGACAGCGGCCTGGTGCATCACCTGCATGGTCAACGAGCGCACCACCCTGGACACCGCCAGTGTGCGCGACGCGATGCAAGCGCGCGGCGTCGCCTATCTGAAGGGGGACTGGACCAACCAGAATCCGGAAATCACCGCCCTGCTGGCGCGATTCGGTCGCGGCGGCGTGCCGCTGTATCTGGTCTATCGCGGCGAAGGCGTCGAGGAGGCCCCAGTGGTCCTGCCGCAAATCCTGACCCCCGCGACTGTGATCGAGGCCTTGTCGGCGCTGCCCGCGCGCATCGCTCTCAGGAAAGAAGGCGGCGACCACACCCCCTGACCCCTGGCGACATGCCTGTCCCGCCAGAGCCTGGTCGCTGGATTGTCAGTTGCCGACAACCCTGCCAGCGGTTTGGCTGCAAGGTAAATCCGCTCACACTGAAGCCGGCATTCGCGCTATTTTCTGATTGAAAGCGTTTCCAGGCGCTGGTCTTCGCATTGCCGGAGAACGCAGGGAATCAAGGGCATTTGGCATGCCCGGGCCTGTCCGGAGCAAATTTTCCGGAATGACGGCGCCACGGCGCCCGCCAGCATTGCATCGCCAAGGAGAATGAGGATGAGCCACCCCTTTTGTCTCTCACGCCGTCATCTGCTCGCGGGCAGCGCCCTTGCCGGCCTGGCCCTGGCGACCGGCCTGCCTGCTCTCGCCGCTCCGCCGCCAGTGAAGTCCGGCTCCGTTGCGCCGGCTTTCACCCTGGCCTCAGCCGGAGGCGGCAAAATTTCCCTCGCCGACTTCAAGGGCAAGACCGTGGTGCTGGAGTGGACCAATCACGAATGTCCATTCGTGAAAAAACACTACTCCAGCGGCAACATGCAGAAGTTGCAGAAGGAGGCCGCCGGGGCAGGCGTTGTCTGGCTCACCATCATTTCGTCCGCGCCCGGCGAGCAGGGCGCCGTTTCGGCGGAGGAAGCCAACCGTCTGACCGCCAGCCGCAGCGCCACGCCAGCCCAGGTGCTGTTCGATCCCGACGGCAAGGTCGGCCGCGCCTATGGCGCGCGGGCGACGCCGCACATGTATGTCATCGCGCCGGACGGCAAGCTCGCCTATTTGGGCGCCATCGATGACAAGCCTGGCACGGACGTCGCCGAAGTTCAGGGCGCGCGCAATTACGTGCGTGAGGCGCTGGCTGAACTCAGTAGTGGAAAGCCGGTGAGCGCGCCGCAAACCCGCGCTTACGGTTGCGCGATCAAATACGCATCCTGAGCAGGCGCCCGATCGGCGCTCCCACTGGATCAGTGGCCGGGCTCGCGGCCCGGCGCTGACCAGCAGTGGTCTCAGCCGCCCAGAACGGCGGTGAACACCTCTTCGCCGCGCTTGATGGTGATTTCCCAATAGCGGGCGCGACGGGACAGGGCCGCGTCGAGTTCACGCGACGTTCCAACCTTCTCGCCGTTGACGGCCACAATGACGTCGCCCTTTTTCAGTCCAACCTGCGCCGCGCTGGAACCCTCGCCAATATCCAGAATCACCACGCCCGCGCCCGACACGTCCATGGACAGTTCCTCGGCGACCGCCGGCGACAGGTTGGCCGCCGTGGCCCCGCCAAACGGCGTGCGCGACGACAGCTTCACCTCATCCCGGGCCGGCGTTTCCGGAGCGGGCGCCAGACGGATCCTGACAGTTTCCTTGCGGGAGCCGCGCTGCACCGTCAGCGTCGCCTCCCCGCCCATCGGCCGGGTCGCCAGCCGGTAACCAAACGCGTCCGGGTCATCCACCGCTTGCCCATCCACGGACAGGATGACATCGCCGCGCTTCAGGCCGGCCGCGGCCGCCGGGCTACCTGGCCGCAGATCAGCCACCATGGCGCCGGTTGGCCGATCGAGCCCAACGCTCTCGGCAATGTCAGCGGTCACCGCCTGCAGCCGCCCGCCGAAATAGGGGCGCTTCACAAGCTTGCCCCCGCTCTTCGCCGATTCCACTACCACCCGCGTCATGGCGGCCGGAATGGCGAAGCCAATGCCGACGCTGCCGCCGGAACGCGAATAGATGGCCGAATTGATCCCGACCAGCCGCCCCTTCATGTCGACGAGGGCGCCGCCGGAATTGCCGGGATTGATGGCCGCGTCGGTCTGGATGAAGAACTGGTAGTCGCCAATGCCGACCTGGGTGCGCGCCAGGGCCGAAACAATGCCCTGGGTCACCGTCTGACCGACGCCGAACGGGTTGCCGATAGCGAGCACCAGGTCGCCGACCTCCAGCGCATCGGAATCACCAAGCTCCATGGCCGGCAATTTCACGCCCTTGTCGCGGATGCGAAGCACCGCCAGATCGGTGCGTGGATCGCGCAGCACGATATCGCACTCAAACTCGCGCTTGTCGGCCAGGGCGATCTTCACCTCCGTCATGTTCTCGATGACGTGGTGATTGGTGACGATGATGCCCGACGGATCAACAATCACGCCCGAGCCAAGCGAACGCGCCACCCGCTCGCGCGGAACCCCGAAGTCGCCGCCAAAAAAGCGCCGGAAGAACGGGTCCTCGAACAACGGATTTTGTTGCTGACGCTCGACCCGCGCACCGTAGACGTTGACCACCGACGGGGCCACTTTCTTGACGATCGGGCTGAACGACAGCTGGATCTCGCCACGCCCCTGGGGAACTTCGCGGGTCTGCGCCAACGCCATGGACGGCGCAACCACGACAGTCGCCATGAAAACCGCGGCGGCGATGACCGCAGAACGTGAAACCACGCTCCTGCGCATCGCCATCCGGGCCGGCCGCATGCCATGGGCGCCAATAACCATCCGCATCCTTTACTCTCCCACGCACATGGCCGGACGCCGCAACCGGATCCCGCCTCAGATAAAACCTTCATGCGCCCCGCCGGGCGGGCTGAAGCCCCATCGCCCGCCACCTCGCGCTCCGGGGAGCCAAACCTGAACCAACGCGCGCCTGAAGCTCCCCCGCAGGGAAAACCACCGAACCGCGATTGAAGGCCCCATGCCTCCCTGCTCCGGACAAACCTTGCGCGACCCGACGTTTCCGTCTGGCTGGCTGGACACCGCCTGGCCCGGACTGGTCCAGAATCCTGCACGATTCAATCGGAAAAATGGCGACCACAAGAAATCACCGCCCGGAATACCGCCATTCGGGCAATAAAAAAGGGCGGTGAAAACACCGCCCTTCGTCAAATGTCCGCGGAACGGGACAATCACGCCTCGTCAGCGCCCTGCTGGGTCGGGCCAGAGTCCTTGCCCTTTGCATCGACGTCGCGATCGACGAACTCGATGACAGCCATCGGAGCGTTGTCGCCAAAGCGGAAGCCAGCCTTCATGATGCGCAGGTAGCCGCCGTTGCGCGCCTTGTAGCGCGGGCCAAGCACTTCGAACAGCTTGCGAGCCTGATCCTGGTCACGGATCTGGGCAATGGCCTGACGACGGGCGTGCAGGTCGCCGCGCTTGCCAAGGGTCACCAGCTTCTCGACGATCGGACGGAGATCCTTCGCCTTCGGCAGGGTGGTGACGATCTGCTCATGCTTGATCAGCGCCGCAGCCATGTTGGCGAACATCGCCTTGCGGTGCTCGGAAGAGCGGTTGAAACGACGATGGGCAAAACCGTGACGCATTGGCTATCTCCAGATTTATGCGGCCGCCGTGCCACGGTACGGCCGCTCTCTTGTTTGGCCGGCCATCAAGTGGCCGGCGCATAAAGCTCAGTAGTGTTCTTCGAAGCGCTTGGCGAGGTCTTCGATATTCTCCGGCGGCCAGCCCTGCACGTCCATGCCGAGGTGCAGGCCAAGGGTCGCGAGAACTTCCTTGATCTCGTTGAGCGACTTGCGACCGAAGTTCGGGGTGCGAAGCATCTCCGCTTCCGACTTCTGGATAAGGTCGCCAATGTAGACGATGTTGTCGTTCTTGAGGCAGTTGGCCGAACGGACCGACAACTCCAGCTCGTCCACCTTCTTGAGCAACGCCGGGTTGAAGGGCAGCTGCGGCGCGGCCGCGGCTCCTGCTTCCTCGCGACGGGGCTCCTCGAAGTTGACGAAGATGGCAAGCTGGTCCTGCAGGATGCGCGCGGCGTAAGCCACAGCGTCTTCCGGCGAAACCGCGCCATTGGTTTCCACTTCAAGCGTCAGCTTGTCGTAGTCCAGAACCTGTCCCTCGCGGGTGTTCTCGACGCGGTAGGAAACCTTGCGCACCGGGCTGAAAATGCTGTCCACCGGGATCAGGCCGATGGGCGCGTCCTCGGGGCAGTTGCGCTCAGCCGGCACATAACCCTTGCCGGTGTTGACCGTGAACTCCATGCGCACTTCGGCGCCGTCGTCCAGCGTGCACAGTGGCATGTCAGGGTTGAGAATCTGGATATCGCCAACCGTGTTGATGTCGCCAGCGGTGACAAGGCCGGGGCCCTGCTTGCGCAACGTCATCCGCTTGGGGCCTTCGCCCTGCATGCGAATGGCAATCATCTTCACGTTCAGCACAATGTCGGTGACGTCTTCACGAACGCCAGGCACCGACGAAAACTCGTGCAGCACGCCGTCGATCTGGATCGCCGTCACCGCAGCGCCCTGGAGAGACGACAGGAGGACGCGCCGCAAGGCGTTGCCAAGCGTCAGGCCGAAGCCACGCTCAAGCGGCTCTGCCACGAGGGTCGCCACGTGCCTGCGGTCATCGCTGCCGGACACCTCGAGCTTGCCCGGCTTGATCAGTTCCTGCCAGTTTTTCTGGATCACGAGCACACCTCTGCGGATCTCATAAGGGGCGGCGCGCCAACGCCACGTTAAAGGGCGGCGCGCCGCAAACGGCGCAGCCCCGGCAAGCCGGGGCCATCAGGATCAGACGCGGCGGCGCTTGCGCGGACGGCAACCGTTGTGCGGGATCGGCGTCACGTCGCGGATCGAGGTCACGGTAAAGCCGGCGGCCTGCAGGGCGCGCAGGGCGGACTCACGACCGGAGCCAGGACCGGAAACTTCAACCTCAAGCGTGCGCATGCCGTGCTCGGCAGCCTTGCGGGCCGCGTCCTCGGCGGCCACCTGAGCCGCATACGGGGTCGACTTGCGCGAACCCTTGAAGCCCATCGTGCCGGCGGACGACCAGGAGATCGTGTTGCCCTGCGCGTCGGTGATGGTGACCAGCGTGTTGTTGAAGCTGGCGTTCACGTGCGCGATGCCGGAAACGATATTCTTGCGCTCGCGGCGACGAACGCGGGTAACTTCCTTGGCCATAAACCACTTCCTTCAGGCGCGCCCGTATTGCCAGGCGCTCGGGACAAAACATCGCGGAGCAGGACCCCTGCTCCGCCACAGACTGGAGACCCAGCCGCTGATTACTTCTTCTTGCCGGCGATCGGCTTCGCCTTGCCCTTGCGGGTGCGGGCGTTGGTGTGGGTGCGCTGGCCGCGAACCGGCAGGCCGCGACGGTGACGCAGACCGCGATAGCAACCCAGGTCCATGAGGCGCTTGATGTTCATCGACACTTCGCGACGCAGGTCGCCTTCGACCAGATAGTCGCGGTCGATGGTCTCACGGATCTGCAGAACCTCCTGGTCGGTCAGCTCGTTGACGCGACGCTCGGCCGGAATGCCGACCTTCTCGCAGATCTCGGAGGCGAACTTCGCGCCGATGCCATGAATGTACTGAAGCGCGATAACGGTGCGCTTGTTCGTCGGAATATTTACGCCAGCAATACGAGCCAATGTCGTCTCCATGTGGCCGGCGCGTCTGCGCCGGGTCTGATGAACGCCGCAAATCCGCGGCTGAACCCGCATCCGGTGGAGGCCGGCCTTGCGGGAAACGCAATACGAACAGCGCCGTCCCTCTTGAGGAAAGAACGGCGCCGATCGGAAAAGTTGCGCCCTGTTAACCCCAAAAGGATCAGGCGTCAACCTTGTCAAGCGCCGCATAGAGCGCTGAGCTCACGGCGTCGATCGGCTGCTCGCCATCAATGCGGCTGAGCTGGCCCCTGCCCTCATAGAATGGCGCGACAACCGCCGTGTCGCGATTGTAAGCAGCCAGACGGGTCTTGAAGACTTCCGGATCGTCGTCCGCGCGAACCGGTTCGCCATTGGCCTTCGATTCGTTGGCGCGATTGATGATCCGGTTCACCAGACCATCCTGATCAACAACGAGCTCAACGACGGCGTCGAGCTTCAATCCCTTGCCGGCGAGCATGTCGCCGAGGGCCTCGGCCTGCGCCACGGTGCGCGGGAAGCCGTCGAGGATGAAACCCTTCTTCGCGTCAGGCTCCTCGATGCGATCCGCCACGATGCCGATCACAATGTCGTCGGAGACGAGCTGGCCGGCGTCCATCACCGCCCTGGCCTTCAGACCAATCGGCGTGCCAGCGGCAACCGCAGCGCGCAGCATATCGCCGGTAGACAGCTGGGGAATGCCATAACGCTCGACCAGACGTTTCGCCTGGGTGCCCTTGCCCGCGCCCGGAGGGCCCAGAAGAATCAGTCTCATTTACGCCGTCCCCCTTTAAGTTTGGCCTTCTTGACGAGGCCCTCGTACTGGTGCGCGAGCAGATGGCCATGCACTTGCGCAACCGTGTCCATCGTGACGCTCACGACGATCAGCAGCGAGGTGCCGCCGAAATAGAAGGGAAGCGAGGCATAGGAAATCAGCAGTTCGGGAAGCAGACAGATGAGGGCCAGATAGGCCGCGCCGATCACGGTGATGCGCGTCAGCACATAGTCGATGAAATCCGCCGTGCGTTCGCCCGGGCGGATGCCTGGAATGAAGCCGCCCTGCTTCTTCAGATTGTCGGCGGTCTCAGACGGGTTGAAGACGATAGCCGTGTAGAAGAAGGCGAAGAAAACGATCAGCGCCACATACAGCACGATATACAGCGGACGGCCGTGACCGAGGTACGCCGACATGCTCGCGAGGAACCCCGTGCCATCGCCGCCCTGCGAGAAGCTGGCGATGGTGGTCGGCAGCAGCAGGAGCGACGAAGCGAAGATCGGCGGAATGACGCCAGCGGTGTTGAGCTTCAACGGCAGGAACGAGGTCTGCCCCTCGTAAAGGCGGTTGCCCACCTGACGCTTGGGATAGTTGATCAGCAGCCGGCGCTGCGCCCGCTCCATGTAAACGATGAAGGCGATCGCGGCGACGGCCATGACCAGCACGCCGAGAATGATGCCGGTGGACAGGGCGCCCTGGCGGCCGAGTTCAAGAGTGCCGGCAATGGCCTGCGGCAGTTCCGCGACAATACCGGCGAAGATGATCAGCGAGACGCCATTGCCGATGCCGCGGGCGGTGATCTGCTCGCCAAGCCACATCAGGAACATGGTGCCGCCCAACAGCGTGATCACCGTGGAAATACGGAAGAACAGTCCGGGCTCAAGGACAACGTTGCCCGAGCTCTCAAGACCAACCGCGATGCCCCAGGCCTGGAACAGCGCCAGGACGACCGTGAGGTAACGGGTATACTGATTGATGACCTTGCGGCCCTGCTCGCCCTCCTTCTTTAGCTGCTCCAGCGACGGCACGATGCTCGTCAGCAGCTGCAGGATAATGGAGGCCGAAATGTACGGCATGATGTTCAGGGCGAAAATCGCCAGTCGCCCGACAGCGCCGCCGGAAAACATGTTGAACAGGCCGAGCACGCCGCCCTGGGTCTGGCGGAAAATATCGGCCACCGCGTCCGGATTGACGCCCGGGAGCGGGATATAGGTGCCGAGGCGATAGACGATCAGCGCGCCCAACGTAAACCAGATCCGCTTTTTCAGCTCCTCCGCCTTGGCGAGCGAACTGAAATTGAGACTGGAAGCGAGCTGTTCAGCTGCCGATGCCATGCGCTTGACCCTCGGGCCCCAATGGAGGGCGGCGAGCCGCCCTCCGGTTTCAGGACCGTCTTTGAAATTTTAACAAATTCAGACGGATATCACATAAACCTGAGATGTTATCTCAAGCTTCCGCAGCAGCCTCACCGCCGAGAATCGTGACGACGCCGCCCGCCTTCTCCACCGCTTCTACGGCAGAGCGGGACGCGCCCGCAACCTGCAGGACGAGCTTCGCCTTCAGTTCTCCGACGCCAAGGATACGCACGCCGTCGCGGGCCTTGGCGCAAACGCCAGCGGCCACGAGCACGTCAGCAGTCACCGGCGCAGACACATCCAGCTTGCCGGCGTCAATCGCCACCTGCAGCCGGCCGAGATTAACCTCGTTGTAGTCCTTGCGGAAAATGTTGTTGAAGCCGCGCTTCGGCAGACGGCGATGCACAGGCATCTGGCCGCCTTCGAAACCCTTGATGGCCACGCCAGCACGGGACTTCTGACCCTTGACGCCACGGCCGCCGGTCTTGCCCTTGCCGGAACCGATGCCGCGGCCAACGCGCATGCGCTCTTTGGTAGCGCCCGGATTATCGCGAATGTCTGTGAGCTTCATGTTTCTCACTCCCCGTCCACGACGCGAACGAGGTGCTTCACTGCTTCGATCATGCCGCGGGTGGCGGAATTGTCGGGCAGCGTCGAGCGCTTGTTCATCTTGTTGAGACCGAGACCAACCAGCGTCGCGCGCTGGGTGGACACGCGGCGGATCGGGCTACCGATCTGCACAACCGTCACTGTCTTCTGAGCCTTGGACATGTCGCCCTCCCTCACGCTTCAGCGGAAACGTCAGAGCCGGCGTCACGACGGCGCGACTGAAGGGTCGAAACCTTCAGGCCACGGCGCGCGGCCACCGAACGCGGGCTGTCTTCCTGCTTCAGGGCGTCGATCGTCGCGCGAACCAGGTTGTACGGGTTCGACGAACCGAGCGACTTGGCGACAACGTCGGCCACGCCCAGGGTCTCGAACACGGCGCGCATCGGGCCGCCGGCGATAATGCCAGTACCCGGAGCGGCGGCGCGCAGCACGACCTTGCCAGCGCCCCAACGGCCGTTGACGTCGTGATGCAGGGTGCGGCCTTCCTTGAGCGGAATGCGGACCAGCGTGCGCTTGGCGGCTTCAGTCGCCTTGCGGATCGCTTCCGGAACCTCACGGGCCTTGCCGTGACCGAAGCCAACGCGGCCCTTCTGGTCGCCCACGACCACGAGAGCGGCGAAGCCGAAACGGCGACCACCCTTCACGACCTTGGCGACACGATTGATATGTACAAGGCGATCAACGAATTCGCTGTCGCGCTCGCGCTCTTCGCGCGGCTGCCTGTCTCTTGCCATAACCATCTCACTTTCGCGGGCTGCGGCCCCCGCTCGCTAAAACAAATGTTCGCCGCAATGCCTCTTTGGGCGAAACGCCAAAAAGGCTGACGCGAACAGGCCGCCCCTTCCGGAGCGACCTGCCGTGCAGCCATAATGGACGTCTGGCGCCGTCAGAAGTTGAGGCCACCCTCACGGGCGGCGTCAGCCAGGGCCTTGACGCGGCCATGGTAGATGTAGGAGCCGCGATCAAACACGACGTCCTTCACGCCAGCGGCGACAGCGCGCTCTGCAACGAGCTTGCCGATCATCTTCGCCGCTTCGACGTCCGCGCCGGTCTTCAGACCGGAACGCAGATCCTTCTCCAGCGTGGAAGCCGCCGCCAGGGTCACGCCCTTCACATCATCGATGATCTGGGCGTAAATCTGCTTGGAGGACCGGAACACCGACAGCCGGGGACGGCCATTGGCGGCGGCCCGAAGAGCGCGGCGAACGCGCGCCTTGCGGCGATCGCTCGAACCTTGATTCGAAGCCATGTTCGATCCTTACTTCTTCTTGCCTTCCTTGCGGAAGATAAATTCGTTGGCGTACTTGACGCCCTTGCCCTTGTAAGGCTCGGGGCCACGATATTCGCGGATCTCAGCTGCGACCTGACCGACCTGCTGCTTGTTGATGCCGGAGACGACGATTTCCGTCGGCTTCGGCGTCACGATAGCGATGCCTTCCGGCACCGGGTAGTCAACGTCGTGGCTGAAGCCAAGCGACAGCTTCAGCGTCTTGCCAGCGACTGCGGCCCTGTAGCCGACGCCGTTGATCTCGAGCTTCTTTTCAAAGCCCTTGCTGACGCCCTCGATCAGGTTGCTGACCTGCGAACGCGACATGCCCCAAAGAGAGCGGGCCTTCTTGGATTCGTCGCGCGGCTGCACCGAGATGGAGCCGTCAGCGAAAGAAACCGACACATCGTCAGGAACGACGAAGGACAGTTCGCCCTTCGAGCCCTTGACCTTAACCAGCTGACCGTCGACCGTCGCAGTGACGCCGGACGGCACGGTAACCGGCTTTTTTCCGATACGAGACATAATATGGTCCCCCGTGGGTTCGACAACGCTGCTGGTCAGAAGACCTTGCAGAGCACTTCGCCGCCCACGTTGCTCTCGCGAGCCGTATGATCGGCCATGACGCCCTTCGGCGTCGAGAGAATGGTGACGCCAAGACCGTCAGCCACGCGCGGCATGGCGTCGACGGAAGCATAGACCCGACGGCCGGGCTTGGAGACACGCTCAATCTTGCGGATCACCGGCTGGCCATCAAAGTACTTCAGCTCGATCTCGAACTCGGTGCGGCCGTTGCCGTACTCGGTCACAGTGAAACCGCGGATATAGCCCTCCTGCTGCAGCACGTCCAGGACGCGGGCGCGCAGCGAGGAACCGGGGCTGGTCACGCGGGGGCGACGACGCATCTGCGCATTGCGGATGCGGGTCAGCAAATCGCCGATGGGATCATTCACAGCCATGGCGCTCTCCTTACCAGCTCGACTTGACCAGACCCGGGATCAGACCCTGGGATCCGAGCTCGCGAAGCGCGATACGCGACATCTTGAGCTTGCGATAATAGGCGCGCGGACGACCCGAAACCTCACAACGGTTACGGACGCGCGTCGGGCTGGAATTGCGCGGCAGCTGCGCAAGCTTCAGAACGGCTTCAAACCGCTCTTCAATCGGACGGTTCTTGTCCTCAGCGATCTCGAGAAGACGCGTGCGACGGCCAGCGTACTGCTTGACCAGCTTCTCGCGACGCTTGTTCTTCTCAATCGAACTCTTCTTCGCCATATCAGTATTCTCCGGTGTCCGCGTATGAGCAGGCAGCCCTGCTCACTGCCGGAACGGGAAGTTGAAGTGCTTCAGGAGCGCGCGAGCCTCGGCGTCGGTCGTCGCGGTGGTGCAGACAATGATGTCCATGCCCCACATGGTGTCGACCTTGTCGTAGTTGATCTCAGGGAACACAATGTGCTCCTTGATGCCGAAAGCGTAGTTTCCGCGCCCGTCAAAGGACTTCGGATTGAGCCCGCGGAAGTCGCGGACACGCGGCAGCGCAATGGTCACCAGACGGTCGAGGAACTCGTACATCCGGATGTTGCGCAGCGTCACTTTCGCGCCGATCGGCATGTTCTCGCGCAGCTTGAACGTCGCGATAGCCTTGCGGGCGCGGGTCACAACGGCCTTCTGGCCGGTGATCTGGGTCAGGTCTTCGGCGGCGACGCTCGCCTTCTTGCTGTCGCCCGTCGACTCGCCAGCGCCAATGTTCAGCACGATCTTCTCGATGCGCGGAACCTGCATGGGATTGGCGTAGCCGAACTCTTCGATCAGCTGCGGACGCACGACTTCGTCGTAGTGCTTGCGCAGACGCGCGGCGTAGCCTTCAGGGGTGCGCGGACGCGCGCCAGCAGCGACCTCGGCCTTGTCAGCCTTCGGCGCCTTGGCCTTGGCGACCTTCTTGCTGTCTTTCTCAGCCATCGATCACTTCCCCGGAACGCTTGGCGACGCGCACCTTGCGGCCATCGTCAAGAACCTTGAAACCAACGCGCGTCGCCTTGCCGTCCTTCGGATCGGCCAGCGCAACATTCGACAGATCGAGCGACGCTTCCTTGCTGATGATGCCGCCCTGCGCGGTCTGGGTCTGACGCTGGTGACGCTTCACCAGGTTGACGCCACGGACCACAGCGCGGTTTTCCTTCGGCAACACCTGAACGACTTCGCCAGACTTGCCCCGGTCACGGCCGGTGAGGACGACGACCTTGTCGCCCTTCTTGATCTTCGCAGCCATCAGAGCACCTCAGGGGCGAGCGAAATGATTTTCATGTGATTGCGCGCGCGCAGCTCGCGCGGCACCGGTCCGAAAATACGGGTGCCAACCGGCTCTTTCTGATTGTTGATCAGAACGGCCGCGTTGTTGTCGAAACGGATCACGGAGCCGTCAGCGCGACGGATGTCCTTCGCGGTGCGCACGACGACCGCCTTCATGACGTCGCCCTTCTTCACGCGACCGCGCGGAATGGCTTCCTTGACGGACACAACGATAATGTCGCCAACGCCGGCGTACTTGCGCTTGGAGCCCCCAAGCACCTTGATGCACATGACGCGGCGAGCGCCGGAATTGTCAGCGACATCAAGGTTCGTCTGCATCTGGATCATGGCAAGATCCTTTCTCTGTCTCAGCCGGTTTCCGACGCGCGCAGCGCCGGACTACGACTGACGGGGATCTGGCGTCCCCTCGCCGTATGTGACGGGGAAATCAGGCCTGGCCCGACTTCTCCAGCACCACCCAGGACTTGGTCTTCGAAATCGGCTTCGATTCCTGGATCAGCACTTCGTCGCCAACCTTGAACACATTGCCCTCATCGTGAGCATGGTAGTTCTTGGTGCGGCGGACGGTCTTCTTGAACAGCGGA
This sequence comes from Camelimonas fluminis, assembly GCF_014656355.1. GTDB lineage: Bacteria > Pseudomonadota > Alphaproteobacteria > Rhizobiales > Beijerinckiaceae > Camelimonas > Camelimonas fluminis. Next base: position 652,697 of record NZ_BNCG01000001.1, on the reverse strand, counting down.
TGGGTGAAGCGACGCTCCACCTTCACCACCACAGTCTTGTCGCCCTTGTCACTGACGACCGTTCCCTGGAGAACGCGCTTCGGCATTCCCGCCTCCTCAAGCCTTTGGAGCGGCAGGCTGGGCCTGCAGCGTGCGGATGCGGGCGATGTCCCGACGGACCTCACGCACGCGATTCGTGTTTTCCAGTTGCCCTGTAGCACGCTGGAACCGCAGATTGAACTGCTCTTTTTTCAGCTTCACCAACTCTTCGCCGAGTTGGTCCGCCGACATCCGCTTGAGGTCGGCAAGCCGGTCTTTCGTCTTCATTGCCAGTTCCTCACTCGGCGATGCGCTGCACGAAGCGCGTCTTGATCGGCAGCTTGGCGGCGCCGAGACGAAGCGCCTCACGGGCGATTTCTTCGTTCACGCCGTCCAGCTCGAACATGATGCGGCCGGGCTTGACGCGGGCAGCCCAATATTCTGGCGAGCCCTTGCCCTTACCCATACGCACTTCGGTCGGCTTGTCCGTAACCGGAAGGTCCGGGAAAATACGGATCCAGACGCGGCCAGCGCGCTTCATGTGACGCGTGATGGCGCGGCGGGCCGCTTCAATCTGACGCGCGGTGATGCGCTCGGGTTCAAGCGCCTTGAGGCCGAACTCACCGAAGTTGAGATCGGTTCCACCCTTGGCGACACCGTGAATACGGCCCTTGAACTGCTTCCTGAACTTGGTTCTTTTGGGCGACAGCATTGCTTCTGCTCCTGGTCTCCGCGCCCCTTACCGGGACGCGTCCGACCCGCGACGCGCCTGCGAGCGGCCGCCGTCATCGTTCATCTTCTTGTCCTGGGCCATCGGATCATGCTCCAGGATCTCACCCTTGAAGATCCAGACCTTGATCCCGCACGTGCCGTAGGTAGTGAAGGCCGTGGCCACGCCATAGTCGACGTCAGCGCGCAGCGTATGCAGCGGCACGCGACCTTCGCGATACCATTCCATACGTGCGATCTCGGCGCCGCCCAGACGGCCGGAGCAGTTGATGCGGATGCCCTCGGCGCCAAGACGCATCGCCGACTGAACGGCGCGCTTCATGGCGCGGCGGAACGCCACGCGACGCTCGAGCTGCTGCGCGATCGACTCGGCGACCAGCGTCGCGTCGATCTCCGGCTTGCGCACTTCGACGATGTTGATGGCGACGTCAGCGTCGGTCATCTTCGCCACGGCGCGGCGCAGCTTGTCGATGTCCGCGCCCTTCTTGCCGATCACAACGCCCGGACGCGCCGAGTAGATGGTGACGCGGCACTTGCGGTGCGGACGCTCGACGACGATGCGCGAAACAGCAGCCTGCTTCAGCATCTTGCGCAGCGCTTCGCGGATCCGCACGTCTTCGTGCAGCAGCTGACCGTACTCGCCCTTGCGCGCGAACCAGCGGGAATCCCACGTGCGGTTGACGCCGAGGCGAAGACCGATCGGATTGACTTTCTGACCCATGATCCCGTCCTCAGGCTGTCGCGGGCGTTTCGCGAACCACGATGGTCAGGTTCGCAAACGGCTTCTCGATACGCGTGCCACGACCGCGGGCGCGGGCATGGAAACGCTTCATCACCAGCCCCTTGCCGACGAACGCCTCGGCGACGACCAGGTCGTCGATGTCGAGGTCATGGTTGTTCTCGGCGTTGGCGATGGCGCTCTGCAGCGTCTTGCGGACATCGACGGCGATGCGCTTGCGGCTGAACTCAAGGTCAGCCAGGGCGCGAGACACCTTCTTGCCGCGGATCAGCTGCGCGACCAGGTTGAGCTTCTGCGGAGAAACGCGGAGGTTCCGCGCCACGGCGCGGGCCTCGTTGTCGGCAAGAGCGCGGGGATTGGCAGGCTTACCCATGCTTACCTCCTCTTCGCTTTCTTGTCAGCCGCATGCCCATAATAGGTGCGGGTGGGTGAGAATTCGCCGAACTTGTGACCGACCATCTCTTCGGAAACCTGAACGGGAATATGCTTCTGGCCGTTGTAGACGCCAAACGTCAGGCCGACGAAGTGCGGAAGAATGGTGGAGCGACGGCTCCAGATCTTCACGACTTCCGAACGGCTTGACGCGCGGGCTGCGTCGGCCTTCTTGAGAAGGTATCCGTCGACAAACGGACCTTTCCATACTGAACGCGCCATCGTGCGGTTCCTTACTTCTTCCGTTTGTGCCGGCTGGTGACGATAAAGGCATCCGTGCGCTTGTTGGCGCGCGTCTTCTTGCCCTTGGTCGGCTTGCCCCACGGAGTGACCGGGTGACGACCGCCTGAGGTACGGCCTTCGCCGCCGCCGTGCGGGTGGTCGATCGGGTTCATGGTGACGCCGCGGTTGTGCGGACGCTGGCCCAGCCAGCGACGACGACCCGCCTTGCCCATGTTGGTGTTCATGTGGTCGGGGTTCGACACAGCGCCAACGCTGGCGAAGCACTGACCATGAACCAGACGCTGCTCACCCGAATTCAGGCGCACAATGACGTAGCCATGATCGCGACCAACGATCTGCGCGTAAGCGCCGGCCGACCGGGCGATCGAACCGCCCTTGCCGATCTTGGTCTCGATGTTGTGCACGATCGTGCCGATCGGCATGTTGGCCATCGGCATCGCGTTGCCGGGCTTGATGTCAGCCTGTTCAGCGGCGATCACGGTGTCGCCAACAGCCAGACGCTGCGGCGCCAGGATGTACGACAGCTTGCCGTCGGCAAACCTGATCAGCGCGATGAACGCGGTGCGGTTCGGATCGTATTCCAGACGCTCGACCGTCGCGGCGTCGCCAAGGTTCTCACGACGCTTGAAGTCGACGAGACGATAGCTCTGCTTGTGACCACCGCCACGGAAGCGAACGGTGATGCGGCCGTTGTTGTTACGACCACCCGAATGCGACTTGCCTTCGGTCAGCGTCTTGACCGGCTTGCCCTTGTACAGGGTCGAGCGGTCGACGAGAACCAGCTGGCGTGTGCCCGGCGTGATCGGATTGTAGGATTTAAGTGCCATTGCTACAAATTCCCGTATCCGCTCACAGACCGGTCGTCACATCGATGGACTCGCCATCAACCAGGGTGACAACGGCCTTCTTGACGTCAGAGCGCTGGCCAAGGGTATTGCGAAACCGCTTGACCTTGCCCTTGGTGACGAGCGTGTTGACGCTCGCAACCTTCACGTTGAACAGCTTCTCAACCGCCGCCTTGATCGCAGGCTTGGTTGCATTCTTGGCCACACGGAAGACGACCTTGTTCTGTTCCGACAGAACGGTCGCCTTCTCGGTGATCACCGGCGAGATGATCACGTCGTAATGGCGCACGTCAGTGGGGCGAGTGCTGCTCATTTGAAGCGCGCCTCCAGCGCGTCGACTGCCGCCCTGGTCAGCACGAGCTTCTCACGGCGAATGATGTCGTAGACGTTGATGCCCTGGACGGGCAGCACGTCGACGTTCGGAATGCTGCGCGCCGCGAGGCTGAAGTTGGCGTCCAGCTCGCTGCCGTCGACAACGAGGGCGTTGCTCAGGCCAAGCTTGCCGAACTGGCCGCGCAGGGCCTTCGTTTTCGGCTCGGCCACAGCAGCCTTGTCGAGAACGACAATCGAGCCGTCCTTCGCCTTGGCCGACAGGGCGTGGCGCAGGGCCAGGGCGCGGACCTTCTTCGGCAGGTCGTGCGAGTGATCGCGCACAACCGGACCGAAGGCCTTGCCGCCGCCGCGGAACTGCGGCGCGCTGGCGGCGCCGTGACGGGCGCTGCCCGTGCCCTTCTGCTTGTAGACCTTCTTGCGCGTCCGGGCCACGTCGGAACGACCCTGCGAAGCATGGGTTCCGGCCTGACGGCGGGCGAGCTGCCACCGCACGTAGCGATGGATCAGATCGGCGCGGGGCTCAAGACCGAAGATCGCGTCATCGACGTCGACCGAACCGGCGCTCTGCCCTTCAAGCGTGGTGATTTCGAGTTTCATCACGTCGTCTCCTGCCCGTCAGTGGCCGGAGCCTCCGAAGCAGCTTCAGCGGCGGCCGCGCCGCGCTCACGGAAAGCGCCCGGAACCGGGGCTTCCTTCGGAAGCGCGCGCTTGACCGCGTCGCGAACCATGATCCAGCCGCCGGCAACGCCAGGAACGGCGCCTTCGACGAGGATCAGGCCGCGCTCGACGTCGGTCTGGACGACGCGCAGGTTCTGGGTGGTCACCCGCTCGGCGCCCATGTGTCCAGGCATCTTCTTGCCCTTGAACACCTTGCCCGGATCCTGACGACCGCCGGTGCCGCCGATCGAACGGTGGGAGATCGACACGCCGTGCGACGCCCGAAGACCACCGAAGTTCCAGCGCTTCATGCCGCCGGCGAAGCCCTTGCCGGTCGACGTGCCGGTGACGTCCACGAACTGGCCAGCAACGAAGTGGTCAGCGGTGATCTCGGCGCCGACCGGGATCAGCTGCTCCGGCTCCACGCGGAACTCGGCGAGACGGCGACGCGGCTCAACGTTGGCCACGGCGAAATGACCACGCTGGGCGCGGCTGACGTTCTTGACCTTGACCGAACCCGAACCGACCTGGAGGGCGGTGTAGCCGTTACGGTCGAGGGTGCGATGCGCGACCACCTGGCACTGGTCGAGCTTCAGAACGGTAACGGGCACATGCTCGCCCGCTTCGGTGAAGATGCGTGTCATCCCCACCTTCTGTGCAATGACGCCTGAGCGCATTTGCGTATCCTCTAAGGCGTGCCGAGGCAACCGTCGGCAATAACGCTCGTCAGAGCTTGATTTCGACGTCAACACCGGCGGCGAGGTCGAGCTTCATCAGCGCGTCCACGGTTTGCGGGGTCGGGTCCACGATGTCGAGAACGCGCTTGTGGGTGCGCATCTCGAACTGCTCACGCGACTTCTTGTCGATGTGAGGCGAACGATTGACCGTGTACTTCTCGATACGGGTAGGCAGCGGGATGGGGCCACGAACCTGTGCGCCCGTCCGCTTCGCCGTCGAGACGATCTCACGGGTCGACGCATCGAGGATGCGGTGATCGAACGCCTTGAGGCGAATTCGGATATTCTGACCGTTGATCATAAGACCCCTCCGGGCCGACGTACTTCAATAGAAAAGGACGCGCCGTCATTCCGGCGCGCCCCCGGACCCAAGAGATTACTCGATGATCGAGGAGACGACGCCAGCGCCGACGGTGCGACCGCCTTCACGGATGGCGAAGCGCAGCTTCTCTTCCATGGCGATCGGCGCGATCAGCGTCACTTCCATGGCGATGTTGTCGCCAGGCATCACCATCTCGGTGCCTTCGGGAAGGCTCACCACGCCCGTCACGTCCGTCGTGCGGAAGTAGAACTGCGGACGGTAGTTGGTGAAGAACGGCGTGTGACGGCCACCCTCTTCCTTCGTCAGGATGTAGGCTTCAGCCTTGAACTTCGTGTGCGGCTTCACCGAACCCGGCTTGCACAGCACCTGGCCGCGCTCAACGTCCTCGCGCTTCACGCCGCGAACCAGCGCGCCGATGTTGTCGCCAGCCTGACCCTGGTCCAGCAGCTTGCGGAACATTTCAACGCCGGTCACCGTCGTCTTCGTCGTGTCCTTCAGACCGACGATCTCGACTTCCTCACCGACCTTGACGACGCCGCGCTCAACGCGACCGGTCACAACCGTGCCGCGACCCGAGATCGAGAACACGTCTTCAACCGGCATCAGGAACGGCTGGTCAATCGGACGCTCCGGCTGCGGAATGTAAGCGTCAACCGCTTCCATCAGCTTCAGGACCGCGTCGCGGCCGATCTCAGGAGACTTGTCCTCAAGCGCCATCAGCGCCGAGCCCTTGACGATCGGAATGTCGTCGCCGGGGAACTCGTACTTCGAAAGCAGCTCGCGGATCTCCAGCTCGACCAGCTCAAGAAGCTCGGCGTCGTCAACCTGGTCGACCTTGTTCATGAACACGACCAGCGCAGGAACGCCAACCTGGCGCGCCAGAAGGATGTGCTCGCGCGTCTGCGGCATCGGGCCGTCAGCCGCAGACACAACCAGGATCGCGCCGTCCATCTGCGCCGCGCCGGTGATCATGTTCTTCACATAGTCGGCGTGGCCGGGGCAGTCGACGTGCGCGTAGTGCCGGTTCGCCGTCTCGTACTCAACGTGAGACGTCGAGATCGTGATGCCGCGAGCCTTCTCTTCCGGGGCCTTGTCGATCTGGTCATACGCCGTGAACGAGGCGCCGCCGCTCTCCGCAAGAACCTTCGTGATCGCAGCGGTCAGAGACGTCTTGCCGTGGTCAACGTGGCCGATCGTGCCAATGTTGCAGTGCGGCTTCGTCCGCGAAAATTTCTCTTTGGCCATCTTGCTTTCCTGTTACGGGAAACATTCCCGACAACTGTGCCCCGGGAGCATCGCCGCGCCCGTCCCGACAAGGTTTTTCCGGCCGGAGGCTGTGACGCGCGCTTCCCTAGCAAATTCCGGGTGTGGTTTGCAAAATCAAACTTGCGCGGACATGCAGTCGATGCGCGTTCTTTTCAAGACCCGACCGCCATGACGTTTCCGGGAAAATCTTCCAGGGCAAAGCGACGTTCATAAAGGAAACGCCTCCGCGCCAGATTGCGCCGGAGCCACAAAGGTCAGGTATAGGGGAAAGATGTCAGGGAGGTGGAGCGGGTGAAGGGAATCGAACCCTCGTATTCAGCTTGGAAGGCTGCTGCTCTACCATTGAGCTACACCCGCGCCGGTGGCGAATATACTCACGCCAGCCCCGGTCTGCCGGGATTATGCCCTGAATATCTGCTGACGCAAGAAACTATTCCGGAGCCGATGGTGGAGGGAGTTGGATTTGAACCAACGTAGGCATAGCCAACGGATTTACAGTCCGTCCCCTTTAACCACTCGGGCATCCCTCCTCATCGTCCGGAATGTCCGCAGGACGCTTGCCAGCGCCCCGGGTGCGTCGCCGGCCGGCGAACCGCCGTGGCAACGTGGCGCTCTTATGCGGAGAGCAGCCGACGCTGTCAACGCCCCTCGCCCCGCAAATTGTCAGGACATGTGGATTATCTGGCGGTCGCCGCGCCGCATTCCCGCGCCCTCCGGTCGACAACAGGTTCTGAAGCGTGCAGAACAGCCGCGCAAACCAGTCTCTCACCCGTCATACGGCGGCCGGCGCCATCGCGCCGTGAAGGACGTCGTCTGGAAAATGCCCATGTCCGCCAACCGGCCGCCTCCCCATCATCGCAACCAGGCCTCCAGGGGCCCCAGGCGCCGCCCGGATCACGCCCGGCGCGAGGCGGCGCGGGCAGAGTGGAAGGCGAACCGGCCCGAGCATGCGGAAGACACGGTGGTGCTGTATGGCTGGCGGCCGGTAGCCGAAGCGATCGCCAACAGCGGCCGCTCCTTCCTGCGCCTGCTGGTTACGGAGAACGCGCAGCGGCGCCTGCAGGAAGCGGGCCTGACGCCGGCCATAACCGCCGAGATCGTCCGTCCCGAACAGATCGACCGGCTGGTGGGACCGGACGCGGTGCACCAGGGCCTGTATGCGGAAGTCGAGCCGCTCGACGCGCCGACGCTCGAATCCATGCCGCAGGATGGCGTGTTCCTCGTGCTCGACCAGATCACCGATCCACACAATGTCGGCGCCATCGTCCGGACGGCTGCTGCGTTCGGCGTCAGCGCCATCATCACCACGGCGCGGCACAGCCCCGCCGCGACCGGCGTGCTGGCCAAATCGGCCTCGGGGGGACTGGAGTACGTGCCGATCGTCACCGTGCGCAATCTGGCCGGCGCCCTGCAAACCATGAGCGAGCGCGGCGTCATGTGCATCGGGCTCGATTCGGAGGGCGATTCGGTTCTTGAGGGCGTGCCCATGCGCCGCCCGCTCGCCCTTGTGCTGGGCGCGGAAGGCAAAGGCCTGAGGCAACTGACGCGCCAGCGGTGTCAGGCGCTGGCGCGTCTCGACATGCCGGGACGCATCAAGAGCCTGAACGTCTCGAACGCCGCGGCTATCTCGCTTTACGCGGTGGCGCGGGCCTGCCCTCCCGTCGCGGAATAGAGCGACCTTCAATCGGCTTGACGGAGCAAACCCTGGTTCCTCGCTACGACGCGGACTGGCTGCGCCACATGTCGCGCCTGCGGTCCCGCCTGTCCGACGCCAGGCCGCTGGGACGCCGATGCATCCACGATCCGCCGCATCCACAATCTGCAAAGTTCAAATCAGCGTGACGCATTTCCTTGCTGGAAATGCTTTACAGCCCTGGAGCGTCGCCAAAAACCCCAATGCGTCGGATGCCTGGGTTTGTCATGACGCCCGATATTCGGGAACAATGTGACGACGCCTGCTTCGGGCTGACGCAAACAACATCCCGGACGCGGACAACCATTATTAGACTTATTATTTATATACTTATTACTGAGCGACACCACGTCACACGGAATCTAGCCTTTCACCAGCGACCACGACTGGCTGCCGGGGAATCGTGTTTTCACACATGACCTGAACCTGGCGACGCCAGCCCGGAGACCTGCCCCAAGGGCAGGCGCGTCAGCATCAGCGACGACGTTCAGGGAGGTTGGAATGACATCACAGGCAGGAGTATCCCGGGGCGTGGCCCCGCCGCGCCCCATGACCCGGGAAGAGAAGAAGGTTGTCTTCGCTTCCTCGCTCGGCACTGTTTTCGAGTGGTACGATTTCTACCTGTATGGATCGCTCGCGGCGATCATTGGCGCGCAGTTCTTTAGCGCCTATCCGCCCGCCACCCGGGATATTTTCGCCCTGCTCGCCTTTGCGGCGGGCTTTCTTGTGAGACCTTTCGGCGCCCTTGTGTTTGGCCGTATCGGCGATCTTGTCGGCCGCAAATACACCTTTCTGATCACGATCCTGATCATGGGCCTGTCGACCTTCATCGTCGGCATCCTGCCCAATGCCGCCACCATCGGCATCCTGGCGCCCATCATCCTGATCACCCTGCGCCTGCTCCAGGGCCTCGCCCTCGGCGGCGAGTATGGCGGCGCCGCCACCTATGTGGCTGAGCACGCCCCCCATGGCCGGCGCGGTTTCTACACCTCCTGGATCCAGACGACGGCGACGCTTGGGCTGTTCCTGTCGCTGCTGGTTATTCTGTTCACCCGCACCATCGTGGGCGAGCAAGCCTTTGCCGACTGGGGCTGGCGCGTTCCCTTCCTGGTGTCGATCCTGCTGCTTGGCGTTTCGGTCTGGATTCGCACCCAGCTGGACGAGTCGCCGGCCTTCAAGCGCATGAAGGAAGAAGGCACCCGCTCCAAGGCTCCGCTTTCGGAAGCCTTCGGCGAGTGGCGGAACCTGAAGTTCGTGCTGATCGCGCTCTTCGGACTTGTCGCCGGCCAGGGCGTCGTCTGGTACACGGGCCAGTTTTACGCGCTGTTCTTCCTGCAATCGATCGTCAAGGTGGACGGCTACACCTCCAACCTGCTGATCGCATGGTCGCTGGTGTTGGGAACCGGCTTCTTCGTATTCTTCGGTTGGCTGTCCGACAAGATCGGCCGCAAGCCCGTCATCCTTGCCGGATGCCTGATCGCCGCCATTGTCTACTTCCCCGTGTTCAAGCAGATCACCACCCTTGCCAATCCGGCGCTGGAGCGGGCCATCGAGAACGTCAAGGTGACCGTGGTGGCCGATCCGGCCCAGTGCGGAAACCTGTTCAACCCCGTCGGCACCCGCATATTCACGGCGCCATGCGACCTGGCCCGCGACTTCCTCGCCAAATCGTCGGTGCGTTACACCACCCAGCCGGCAGCGGCCGGAACGCCGGTTTCGGTGCGGGTGAATGACGTGACCGTGCCATGGGACCAGAACTTCAAGGCCGCCATATCGACGGCGCTCCAGAACGCGGGCTATCCGCTGGCCGCCGCCCAGGCCGGCGTGGTCAAGATGGCGCATCCGTTCGACATCTTCCGCCCGCAGGTGGCTGGCGTCATCGGGTTGCTGTTCATCCTGGTTCTGCTGGTGACGATGGTTTACGGACCAATCGCCGCCGCGCTGGTGGAGCTGTTCCCCACCCGCATCCGCTACACCTCAATGTCGCTGCCCTATCATATCGGCAACGGCTGGTTCGGCGGCCTGCTGCCGGCAACGGCTTTCGCCATGGTGGCGCAGACCGGCGACATCTACTACGGCCTCTGGTATCCAATCGTCATTGCGGTGGCCACCTTCGTCATCGGCCTGCTCTGTGTGCCGGAAACCAAGGACCGGGATATCGAGACCTTCGACACCAAATAGGCGCAAGGCCCGCGTCTCCGGCCCCAGCCTCTGGGCGGAAGCCGCGAGGCCCATCGAGTTCCGAAAACAGAAGGCGGGGAGCAATCCCCGCCTTTGTCTGTTTCCGGTGTCTGATTCCCGCAACGGCCGCTGTCAGGGCCCCGTTCCCGCAGGCGCTACTGATCGTAACAGACCGTGACGACGCGCCTTACCCAGCGACCATGTTCGATAACGCGTCGCGGCGCCCAATAGCAGGGTCCATCCACATATGTTGTGTAGGCCGGGTAGGCAGTCGCCGCAGCGGCCCCCAGAGCCAGGCCGGCGGCGAGAGGATAGCCATAACCGCCGTAACCCCAATACGGGCCGCCGCCCCAATACGCGGGCCTGTAGTAATACGGGCGATAGTAGGGGCGCCAGTATGCGGGTCGATAACCCCACCCTGGACGGTAACCCCAACCAGGACGATAGGCGGGTCCTGGATGAAAATATGGCCTCGGGCCGCCCCATCCCGGCCTCAGCCCTGCCGGGCCGGGACCAAAGCGTGGTCCGCCGAAACGGGGGCCTCCAAAATGGGGGCCTCCAAAATGAGCGCCGCCGCCGTGGCGAAACCCCTGGGCTTCGACCTGGGCTGGCATACATGTCAGAAGGCCAGCCAACACCGCCGCTGGCAAGAACCATGGACGCATCGACGTCAAAGCAGGCATAGACATCGTCAAACCTCCCGTAGCGGAGAGAGCGACCAACCCAACCTGATCCCTGACGAATACTTTCAAATAACTATGGCAAAAGATAGCCAATAAAAAATCCCGACGTAATGGCGTCGGGATTTCAATATATATCTCGCAACCCGCCTGAAAACACAGCCGCCACACGCCTGCCAGGAGCTTGTTGGAAATCTGGCGGCGAAGATCCGGCAACTGAGATCCGGCGGGGGATTTTTGCGTCCCGCGAGATTGCGCCTGAGCAAATGAATACTGTCACGGACAATATCCATTGACGCCGGCAAGACCGTCGCCGCCGCAGGTCAGAACAACGACCGGCGGACCGACCTGCCCGACACGTCCAGGCAGGCTTTCAGGACCGGCTCCCACGCAATCCGCAGGAGCCTTCCCTGGCAGGAGCCTTCCCTGGTTGCAGACGATCAGTCGCAAACCTCAACCTGGCGACGGCGCCAGCCCAGACCTTCCACCCAGACGCGGCGTGAGGTCATGTAACATTCCGGCCCCTCGTCATAAACGACCGGCGGCGGGGGCGGAGGCGGCGCAAGCGCCCCGGCGGCGGCCGCGCCGGCCAGCGCCCCAATGGCCAGTCCGCCAACCACGCCAGCCGCTGGCGGGCCATAGCAACCTGGGCCGCGACACCAGGCCGACGCCCCGGAAGTCGTCGCCATCAAAGCGCCGCCCGCGCCGAGCATCGCCACAGCCGCCAGGACAGCAGCCCTGGGGCTGGGGCCCCTCGCCAGCCTTGCCGGCGTCGACCGGCCCTTGTGTTGCTTCTCCACCATCCGGAAACTCCTTAACCCCGGCGCCCCTCTGTGGGCTTTGTCTGATTCAGCACCTGAAATCTGGAGATACCATGGCGTCGCGAGCCTCGTCTCTCCCGCCCTACCGTTCTGGTCCGCAGGGCGACGCCACCGTCGTGGCAACGGCGGCCATGGGCCAGAAGCCATGCACACAGCCAATTTTGCGAAAGAGCAGGTTCGCCGGGGCGCCATTTGCCGGACAACATGCGCGACCCGCCGCCGCACACATTCCCGTGAAGCCCGCCGGCGGACGCCGCCGACGCCACGGCAGGGCGCCAGCCTGCCGGACCCACGCCCAGCCCCATGATTTAACGCGCGGCCCTGACGGCGCCTCAAGAGGAAAATGCTCTGGCGGCTGCTTCCGGCGTTCGCGCCCCGCAATCCAGAACGGTGGCGCGAACGCCGAGAACAGAATAACTGGCAACCTGTTGATTTTATAATTTAATTTATGATTTTAACATTTGTATGCCGCATGATGTGAAGCTGGATGCAAATGTTAAATCCGCTAGTGCAACGGCCACGCCCAGAGCACCAGCGGCGTGCCCGCCAGCACCACCAGCAAAGACAGCGGCGCCCCAAGCCGGGCGTAGTCGGTGAATTTGTAGCCGCCTGGCCCAAACACCAGCGTGTTGCACTGGTGGCCGATCGGCGTAAGAAAATCGCAGCCTGCGCCAATGGCGGTGGCGATCAGGAACGCTTCGGGCCGGTAGCCGAGATCTTTCGCGAACACAGCCGCGATCGGCGCCATCACCATCACCGTCGCGGCGTTGTTGAGAAACGGCGTCACCGCCATGGCCACCACCATGATCAGCATCACCGCCCCCCATCCCGGCAACGCAGTGGCCACCGTGGCCAGGTGCGTGGCGATGATCTGCGAGGCGCCTGTGGCGCGAAGGGAATCACTGACGGGGATCAGCGCCGCCAGCATGACCAGTATTGGCCATTCAACGGAATCGTAGGCATCGCGCAGGGTCAGGGCGCCGCTGATGACAATCAGGCCAGCGGCGGCGAAGAAGGAGATCGCGACCGGAACGGCGCCCGTCGCGGTGGCGATCATCGCCACGGCCAGGATGATCAGGGGCAGCCAGCCGGCGCGGGCGCTGCCGAGGCGCAGGGCGCGATCAGCCAGGGGCAGAAGCCCGAGATGCCGCATCTTTTCCGGCAAAATGCTGCGCGGGCCCTGCAATACGATCACGTCGCCCGCCCGCAGCGCCGTGGCTCCAAGCTGGCGCGGCAGCCGCTCGCCCGAGCGGGAAATGGCGATGATATTGACCCCGTGCCGCTGTTGCAGCCGCAGCCGTTCCGCCGTCTGGCCGATCAGTGACGAACTGGCGTTGACCACCACCTCGACGACCGCCACCTCATCGCCCTCCGCGCCCTTCGGCGCCTCACGGTCCTGGCCCGCCAGGCTGAGCCGGTCATGGGCGATGGCGCGCTCCAGGGCGTCGGGCTCGCCAGTCAGGATCAGGGTGTCGCCCTTGCGCAGAACCGTGAATGGCGAGGCGGAGCTGCGCAGCCGGCCGCGCAACACCGACACGATGGTAACCTCGCCCTGATGGCGGGCGGCGAAATCCTGCGCCATCTCGTCAATTGCCGGCGACCCCTCGCCGATCGACGCCTCGGTGCAATACCCCCTGATGTCGAGCGCGTCGCTCAAATCCGGCGGCGCCCGCCGGTCGCGGGGAATCAGCCGGTAGCCGAACGCCAGAAACGCCAGCCCACCGACGAGCAGGCCAAAGCCGGTCGGAAAATAATCGAACATGCCGAAAGGCTTGCCAGTCATCTCCTCGCGCACGCGGCTGACGATGATATTGGGCGAGGTGCCGACAAGCGTCGTCAGGCCGCCCAGCAGCGAAGCGAAGGCCATCGGCATCAGGAACACCGACGGGCTGACCTTGCTCTTGCGGGCCATCTGGAAAGCCGCCGGCATCATCATGGCAAGGGCGCCGACATTCTTCACCAGGCCGGAAGCAACCCCGACGGTCACCGTCAGCGCCAGCAGTTGCGTGCGAACCCGCGTCAGCCGCGACGCGGTCAGCGACAGGGCCAGTTCAATAATCCCGGAGCGTTGCACGCCCGCGGAAATCACCAGGGCCGAGGCGACAATGATGACGATGTCGTCGGAAAACCCCTTGAACGCATCCGCCGGGGCGACAACGCCGAGGGCGACGGCGGCGATCAACGCGATGCAAGCGGTGACGTCGTAACGGAACCGCCCCCAGACGAACATCGCCATCATCGCGATCAGGGTTACGACAGACAGGATTTGCGGCGTGGTCACACAGGCGTCCCGATCAGGCGCGCTGGCCGGAAATGACCGCGCTTCCGTCGCAACACAGTGGAATGATCGCCGGCTCCATGGAAGCCGCCAGCAACCAAATTCCACGTGATGGCGCGGCGACGCTCATGCGGAGAATACGGGATGCGCCCTTGGCGCAGCCCCCGACATAACGCACAGGGC
>NZ_BNCG01000001.1:622109-638530 GCF_014656355.1 Camelimonas fluminis | reverse complement strand
GCCGATCGTGCCAATGTTGCAGTGCGGCTTCGTCCGCGAAAATTTCTCTTTGGCCATCTTAGGCTCCCTGAAACTCTCAAATTACAAATGGGTTCGCTCAGATCGGGGGAAGGATCAGGCGTATTTCGCCTGAACCTCCTGCGCGACGGCCTGCGGAACCTGTTCATAGTGGTCGAACTGCATGGTGTAGTTCGCCCGCCCCTGACTGAACGACCGGAGCTGGTTCACGTAACCAAACATGTTGGCCAGCGGGACCATGGCGTTAACGACAACAGCGTTGCCGCGCATGTCCTGACCCTGGATCTGGCCGCGACGGGAGTTCAGGTCGCCAATAACCGAACCCGTATAGTCCTCAGGCGTCACCACCTCGACCTTCATGATCGGCTCGAGGAGCACGGCGCCGCCCTTCTGGAGGGCTTCGCGCAAACCGGCCCGCGAGGCGATTTCGAAGGCCAGGGCCGACGAGTCGACTTCGTGGAAGGCGCCGTCCGTCAGCGTCACCTTGATGTCGACAACCGGGAAGCCGGCGAGAACGCCCGAAGACAGGACGCTCTGCAGGCCCTTTTCGACGCCCGGGATGTATTCCTTCGGCACCGAACCGCCCACGATCTTCGATTCGAACTCAAAGCCCTTGCCGGCTTCGTTCGGCTCGACCGTGAACTTGACGCGGGCGAACTGGCCCGTGCCGCCGGTCTGCTTCTTGTGCGTGTAATCGACGTCAACCGCGCGGGTCATCGTCTCGCGATAGGCCACCTGCGGAGCGCCGACATTGGCGTCGACCTTGTAGGTGCGGCGCAGGATGTCGACCTTGATGTCGAGGTGCAGCTCGCCCATGCCGCGCAGGATGGTCTGACCCGACTCCTGATCGGTGGACACGCGGAACGACGGATCCTCGGCGGCAAGCTTCGACAGGGCCAGACCCAGCTTCTCCTGGTCGGCCTTGGACTTCGGCTCGATAGCGATGGTGATCACCGGCTCCGGGAATTCCATCTGCTCAAGGATGATCGGCTTCAGCGGATCGCACAGCGTGTCGCCGGTGCGGGTATCCTTGAGGCCCGCCAGAGCGACGATGTCGCCAGCATAGGCTTCCTTGATGTCCTCACGGTTGTTCGCGTGCATCAGCAGCATGCGGCCGACGCGCTCTTTCTTGTCGCGGGTCGAGTTGGCGACGCTCTGGCCGGACTCCACCTTGCCCGAATACACGCGGCAGAAGGTGATGGTGCCGACGAAGGGGTCGTCCATGATCTTGAACGCGAGCATGGAGAACGGATCGGAGTCCAGCGGCTTGCGCGTGGCGGGCTCTTCCGAGTCCGGCAGAACGCCGTCGATAGCTTCACGATCGGACGGAGCCGGCAGGTAATCGACCACGGCGTCGAGCAACGGCTGAACGCCCTTGTTCTTGAACGCCGAACCACACATCACCGGATGGAAGGCGCGCTTGGCGACAGCCTTGCGCAGCAGCTTGCGGATCGTCTCCGCATCCGGCTCCACGCCGTCCAGGTAGGCGGTCATGGCGTCATCGTCGAGCTCGACGCAGGCTTCAACAAGCTTGCTGCGGAACTCGGCGGCGCGATCAGCCAGATCAGCCGGGATCTCGCCAACGACCGGCGGATGACCAGCGTCGCCATCCCAAACCAGACCCTGCATGGTGATGAGATCAACCACGCCCTGGAAGTCGCTCTCAGCGCCGATCGGCAGCTGCAGCGCAACCGGCTTGCCGCCGACGCGGTCAACGATGTCGTCGAGGCAGCGGTAGAAGTCAGCGCCGATCTTGTCCATCTTGTTGACGAACACGATGCGCGGCACGTCGTACTTGTCAGCCTGACGCCATACGGTCTCGGTCTGCGGCTCGACGCCCTGGTTGCCATCCAGCACGCACACGGCGCCGTCAAGTACGCGAAGCGAACGCTCGACCTCAATGGTGAAGTCGACGTGGCCGGGGGTGTCGATGATGTTCAGACGCTTGCCGCGCCAGAAACAGGTCGTCGCCGCCGAGGTGATGGTGATGCCGCGTTCCTGCTCCTGGGCCATGAAGTCCATCGTGGCGGCGCCGTCATGCGTCTCGCCGATACGATGGTTCTTGCCCGTGAAGTAAAGGATACGCTCGGTCGTCGTCGTCTTGCCGGCATCAATGTGGGCCATGATGCCGAAGTTACGATAGTCTTCGATAGCGTGACTGCGAGCCATTGTCGTGTCTCCGAAACCGTGCGCGCGTTACCAGCGATAGTGCGAGAACGCACGGTTCGCTTCAGCCATACGGTGCGTATCCTCACGCTTCTTGACAGCGTTGCCGCGATTGTTCGACGCATCGAGCAGCTCAGCCGAAAGGCGATCCACCATGGTGCGGTCGTTACGGTTGCGGGCAGCCTGGATCAGCCAGCGGATGGCCAGAGCCTGACGACGCTCGGTGCGAACCTCGACCGGAACCTGATAGGTGGCGCCGCCGACGCGACGGGACCGAACCTCGATCGCCGGAGCGACGTTGTCGAGCGCCTGACGGAACACCTCGAGCGGGTCGGCCTTGGCCTTCGCCTCGATGATGTCGAATGCGCCATAAACGATCGCTTCGGCGGCCGATTTCTTGCCGTCGTACATGATCGAGTTCATGAACTTGGTGACGACCACGTCATGGAACTTGGCGTCTGGGATGATCTCACGCTTTTCAGCGCTGTGACGACGGGACATTGTCGGACCCTTGCATAACTTCGGCGCCACAACCCACCGGCCGGCGGCGCATCAATTCAACTGACGAAGTCGCGGGAAACACACTCCCCGCGACGCATCAGAATTACTTCGGACGCTTCGCGCCGTACTTCGAACGACGCTGCTTGCGGTTCTTGACGCCCTGGGTGTCAAGCACGCCGCGCAGGATGTGATAACGCACGCCCGGAAGGTCCTTCACGCGGCCACCGCGGATCATGACGACCGAGTGCTCCTGCAGGTTGTGACCCTCACCCGGAATGTAGCCAATGACTTCGAAGCCGTTGGTCAGACGAACCTTGGCGACCTTACGCAGAGCCGAGTTCGGCTTCTTCGGGGTCGTGGTGTAAACGCGGGTGCACACGCCGCGCTTCTGCGGGCAGGCCTGCAGCGCGGGAACCTTGTCGCGAGCCTTCTGCGCGACACGCGGCTTGCGAATGAGCTGACTGATCGTCGGCATCGAGTTCTCTCTTCCGAACGCCGCCGGTTTCCCGCACGGCCATTATGATTCCGGCGCTGCGCGCGGCTAGACCGCAGCGCTTCACCGCCAATGTCCCAGGCGTCATCGCCGGCCACGCGTGGCGCGCGACCAAAACGAATTCGCACCATCGGCCCTTCAAGGCCTCCGGCGCTGCCATTGCAGAGGATCACGCCTGTCTCGACGCGATCTTGCCCCAGGAATGACATCTGACTTGCGTCAGGGGGTGCTTGATGGACAGCGTTTAGGCGGCTGCATCGGGGCATGTCGCCCTGATTCAAAATGACCTACGGCCTGTCGAGTGGCGTCCTTCTACCCAACGAGTCGGGTTTCGTCAACCGCCATCAGGGTTTGGAGAGCGATGCGCGGCCGTTAATTATCCGTTAACCACCCGCCCCGCCGTCGCCGTCGCTTCATTCTCCGAAAGCACGGCATCATAGCCCCTCACCCGCCCCGTCCGTCACCAAAAAAACAGGGCCGCCCGAAGGCGGCCCCATCATTCTTTGTAGCTTGAGCACAGCGCGGCGATTACTCAGCCGCAGGCAGCGCGCCGGTTGGCGGAACCGCAGGCGTCGGAGCCGGGCGACGGTGCTGCGCCAGGATCAGATCGTCGCGCCGCGTTGCGATTTCGCGCAACGCCGCGGCGACCGAGCCGGTGCCGGCCGGGATCAGCGAGCCGACAATCACGTTCTCCTTCAGGCCCTCCAGGTTGTCGGACTTGCCGTTGACCGCCGCCTCGGTGAGGACGCGGGTGGTCTCCTGGAACGACGCCGCCGAGATGAACGAGCGGGTCTGCAGCGACGCCTTGGTGATGCCAAGCAGCACCGGGTTGCCCTGGGCCGGCTGCTTCTTCTCGTCGATGAGCGCCTGGTTGGCCTCATTGAGATCGAAGCGGTCGACCTGCTCGCCGGTCAGGAACTCGGAATCGCCTGGATCGGTGATCTCAACCTTCTGCAGCATCTGGCGAACGATCACCTCGATGTGCTTGTCGTTGATGGTCACGCCCTGCAGACGGTAGACCTCCTGGATCTCGTTGACGAGATAGGCGGCCAGTTCCTCGACGCCCTTGATGGCCAGGATGTCGTGCGGAGCCGGGTTGCCGTCGACAATGAAATCGCCAACTTCCACCACGTCCCCGTCCTGAAGGTGAATGTGCTTGCCCTTCGGGATCAGGTACTCGACCGAGTCAGAACCGTCATGCGGCTCCAGCGACAGGCGACGCTTGTTCTTGTAGTCGCGGCCGAAGCGGACGGTGCCCGACTTCTCGGCGATAATGGCGGCCTCCTTCGGACGCCGCGCCTCGAACAGCTCCGCCACCCGCGGCAAACCGCCGGTGATGTCGCGGGTCTTGGCGCTGTCCATCGGGATACGCGCCAGCACGTCGCCAGCCTTGACCGTCGCGCCGGGATCCACCGCGATGATCGCATCAACCGACAGCAGCGAACGGGCGTCGCTACCGCGCTGCAGCTTGGCGATCTTGCCATTCTGCATGATGACGATCGCCGGCTTCAGGTCGGCGGTGCGGGCGCTGCCGCGCCAGTCGATGACCATACGCTTGGCGATGCCGGTCGACTCGTCGACCGTCTCCGTCAGCGATGCGCCTTCGACCAGATCCTCGTAGGCCACCACGCCGTCCACCTCGGTGAGAACCGGGCGGGTGTAGGGATCCCAATCAGCGATGCGCTGACCGCGCTTCACCGTATCGCCGTCATCGACCTTCAGACGGGAACCATACTGCACGCGGTGCGCAGCGCGTTCGACGCCATCCGGCCCCATGATCACGACGGAGATGTTGCGCGCCAGGGCGATGAGCTCACCCTCGGAGTTGCGCGCCACATGGCGGTTGCGGATCTTGACCGTGCCCTCGAAGTTGGTCTCGAGGAACGAATGGTCAGCGATCTGCGCGGCGCCGCCAATGTGGAACGTACGCATGGTCAGCTGGGTGCCTGGCTCGCCGATCGACTGCGCGGCAATCACGCCGACAGCCTCACCCATGTTGACCGTCTCGCCACGGGCGAGATCGCGGCCGTAGCAGGTCGCGCACACGCCGTTCTTCGACACGCAGGTCAGAACCGAACGGATCTTCACCTGCTGGACGTTGGCGGCGTTGATCAGGTCGATGTGCTTCTCTTCAACCATCTCGCCCTTGGCGACGATCACATTGCCTTCGGCGTCAAAGACATCCTCGGCGACCGTGCGGCCAAGCACGCGGGAGACCAGCGACGCCACGATCTGACCGGAGTCGATGATGGCGCGCATGGTGATGCCGTTCTCGGTGCCGCAGTCCGGCTCGCGGATCACGGCGTCCTGGGCGACGTCCACCAGACGACGGGTCAGATAACCCGAGTTCGCGGTCTTCAACGCGGTGTCAGCGAGGCCCTTGCGGGCGCCGTGGGTCGAGTTGAAGTACTCAAGAACGTCCAGACCTTCCTTGAAGTTCGAGACAATCGCGCTCTCGATGATCTCGCCCGACGGCTTGGCCATCAGGCCGCGCATGGCGCCAAGCTGCTTCATCTGGGCCGGCGAGCCACGGGCGCCGGAGTGCGCCATCATATAGATGGAGTTCACCGGCAGATCGCGGCCGTTGGCGTCCTTCTTGACGGTCGAGATGCCGACCATCATTTCGGCGGCCAGCTTGTCCGAGCACTTGGCCCAGGCGTCCACCACCTTGTTGTACTTTTCGCCCTGGGTGATCAGGCCGTCCTGGTACTGCTGCTCGTAGTCCTTCACGAGCGCGCGGGTGGCGTCGACGATCTCCCACTTGTTCGGCGGCACGACCATGTCGTCCTTGCCGAAGGAGATGCCGGCGCGGCAGGCGTGCGCGAAGCCGAGCGCCATGATGCGATCGCAGAAGATCACCGATTCCTTCTGGCCGCAGACGCGGTAGACGAGGTCGATGAGACCCTGGATCTCCTTCTTGGTCATGAGCTTGTTCACGACGTCGAAGGGCAGACGCGGATGCGAGGGGATGACGCGCGACAGGATCACGCGGCCAGGCGTGGTGTCATAGGTGCGCGTCGTCTGCTCGCCGTTCTCGTCGAGGCCGGTCCAGCGATACTTGATCTTGCTGTGCAGCGTCACGACGCGGCTGGCGATGGCGTGCTCAAGCTCGCCGAACTCACCGTAAACGCCCTGCATCGGGTTGCGCGTATTGCCGGCCTTGTACTCGCCCGGCTCTCCATCGGCGATCATCGACAGGTAATACAGACCCAGCACGATGTCCTGGGACGGCACGATGATCGGCGCGCCGTTGGCCGGATGCAGGATGTTGTTGGTCGACATCATCAGCACGCGCGCTTCCAGCTGCGCTTCCAGCGACAGCGGAACGTGCACGGCCATCTGGTCGCCGTCAAAGTCCGCATTGAACGCGGCGCAGACCAGCGGGTGAAGCTGGATCGCCTTGCCCTCGATCAACACCGGCTCGAAGGCCTGAATGCCAAGGCGGTGCAGGGTCGGGGCGCGGTTCAGCATCACCGGATGTTCGCGGATAACCTCATCAAGGATATCCCAGACCTCCGGCTTTTCCTTCTCGACCAGCTTCTTGGCCTGCTTCACGGTGGAAGCGTGGCCCTTGGCGTCAAGGCGCGCGTAGATGAACGGCTTGAACAGCTCAAGCGCCATCTTCTTCGGCAGGCCGCACTGGTGCAGCTTCATCTCGGGCCCGACCACGATCACGGAACGGCCGGAGTAGTCGACGCGCTTGCCCAGCAGGTTCTGACGGAACCGGCCCTGCTTGCCCTTCAGCATGTCGGCGAGCGACTTCAGCGGACGCTTGTTGGCGCCGGTGATGACGCGGCCGCGACGGCCGTTGTCGAACAGGGCGTCAACCGACTCCTGCAACATGCGCTTCTCGTTCCGGATAATGATGTCCGGAGCGCGCAGCTCGATCAGCCGCTTCAGGCGGTTGTTGCGGTTGATGACGCGACGGTACAGGTCGTTCAGGTCCGAGGTGGCGAAGCGACCGCCGTCCAGCGGAACCAGCGGACGCAGGTCCGGCGGGATCACCGGCACGACCGTCAGGATCATCCACTCGGGCTTGTTGCCGGAGAGCTGGAAGGCCTCAATGATCTTGAGACGCTTCATCAGCTTCTTCGGCTTCAGCTCTGAAGTCGTTGTGGAAATTTCCTCGCGGATGTCGGCGGCGATCTTGTCCAGATCCATGTCGCGCAGCATGTCGCGGATGGCTTCCGCGCCGATCTTGGCGGTGAAGCTGTCCTCGCCATACTCGTCCTGGGCGCGCAGATAGTCGTCCTCGGACAGCAGTTGGCGATCCTTGAGCGGCGTGATGCCAGCGTCAAGCACGACATAGGATTCGAAGTACAGGATGCGCTCAAGATCCTTGAGCGTCATGTCGAGCAGCAGGCCGATGCGCGACGGCAGCGACTTCAGGAACCAGATGTGAGCAACCGGAGCGGCCAGCTCGATGTGACCCATGCGCTCGCGACGGACGCGCGCCAGCGTCACCTCGACGCCGCACTTCTCGCAGATCACGCCCTTGTACTTCATGCGCTTGTACTTGCCGCACAGGCACTCGTAGTCCTTGATCGGACCAAAAATGCGCGCGCAGAACAGGCCGTCGCGTTCGGGCTTGAACGTGCGATAGTTGATGGTTTCCGGCTTCTTGATCTCGCCGAACGACCACGAAAGGATCTTTTCAGGGCTGGCGATCGAGATCTTGATCTTGTCGAACGTCTGCGCCGGCGCCTGGGTGTTGAAGAGATTCATGACCTCTTGATTCATCACCAACTCCTTGAATTCATCCGGAAGGGCGGCAGGATCGCCGGAGCCCTTCCCCGGAAGCCCGGACCATGCGCCCGTGAGCTTCCCTTCTGACCGGCGCCCCGGACAACCGGGGCGCGCGCTGACGCAAACTTATTCGGCGGCCTCGGACGGCGGCAGCTCATCCTGGTTGTTGGCTTCAAGCAGCTTGCTGTCCTGAAGTTCAACATTGAGACCCAGCGACCGCATTTCCTTGACGAGCACGTTGAAGCTCTCCGGGATGCCGGCCTCGAAGGTGTCGTCGCCACGGACGATCGCCTCGTAGACCTTGGTGCGGCCGGCCACGTCGTCCGACTTGACCGTGAGCATCTCCTGCAGCGTGTAGGCGGCGCCGTAAGCTTCCAGAGCCCACACCTCCATCTCACCGAAGCGCTGGCCGCCAAACTGCGCCTTGCCGCCCAGCGGCTGCTGGGTCACGAGGCTGTAGGGGCCGATGGAGCGGGCGTGGATCTTGTCGTCGACCAGGTGGTGCAGCTTCAGGATATAGATGTAGCCCACAGTCACCTGACGGTCGAACGGCTCACCGGTGCGACCGTCATAGACTGTCGACTGGCCGGTGCGGTTGACGCCCGCCTTCTCAAGCATCGCTTCGATGTCGCTCTCGCGGGCGCCGTCGAACACCGGCGTCGCCATTGGCACGCCGCGCCGAAGGTTTTCGCCAAGCTCGATCAGTTCGTCGCGATCGAGATCATTGATGATCTCGTTGCCCTCGTACACGTCCAGCAGCTTGCCGCGGAGCGCCTGCTCCTGGCCGTCGCGCATATAGGCGTCAACCGCCGCGCCAATCTGCTTGCCGAGTCCGGCTGCGGCCCAGCCCAGGTGCGTCTCAAGGATCTGGCCGACGTTCATGCGGCTCGGCACGCCCAGCGGGTTCAGCACCACGTCGACATGGGTGCCGTCCTCAAGGAACGGCATGTCCTCAATCGGCAGGATGCGCGACACGACGCCCTTGTTGCCGTGACGGCCGGCCATCTTGTCGCCCGGCTGGATCTTGCGCTTCACGGCGATGAAGACCTTGACCATCTTCATCACGCCAGGAAGCAGCTCGTCGCCGCGCTGCACCTTCTCGACCTTGTCGAGGAAGCGCTGCTCAAGGCGCTTCTTGGACTCATCGTACTGCTTCCGCATCGCCTCGATCTCGCTCATGAGCTGATCGTTGGCGACGGCGAACTGCCACCACTGTGAGCGCGGGTGCTCCTCAAGAACGGCGCGGCTGATCTCCACGTCCTTCTTCGCGCCCTTCGGTCCGGCGATAGCGACCTGGCCAATCAGGGCCTCGGAGAGACGGGCGAAGACGTTGCGATCGAGGATCGCCTGCTCGTCGTCGCGGTCCTTGGCCAGACGCTCGATCTCCTCGCGCTCGATAGCCTGGGCGCGCTCGTCCTTGTCGACGCCGTGACGGTTGAACACGCGCACTTCGACGATGGTGCCGGTCACGCCCGGGGGCACGCGCAACGAGGTGTCGCGCACGTCCGAAGCCTTCTCGCCGAAAATGGCGCGAAGCAGCTTCTCTTCCGGCGTCATCGGGCTTTCGCCCTTCGGCGTGATCTTGCCGACGAGGATGTCGCCCGCATGAACTTCGGCGCCGACGTAAACGATGCCGGCTTCGTCGAGGTTCTTCAGCGTCTCTTCCGAAACGTTCGGAATGTCGCGGGTGATCTCCTCCGGGCCCAGCTTGGTGTCGCGGGCCATCACCTCGAATTCTTCCAGATGGATCGAGGTGAACACGTCGTCGCGCACGATGCGCTCGGACAGCAGGATGGAGTCCTCGAAGTTGTAGCCGTTCCACGGCATGAACGCGACGAGGCAGTTGCGGCCGAGCGCCAGCTCGCCGAGATCCGTCGACGGACCGTCAGCAATAATGTCGCCCCGGCGCACGAAATCGCCCACCTTCACCAGCGGACGCTGGTTGATGCATGTGTTCTGGTTCGAGCGCTGGAACTTCATCAGCCGGTAGATGTCGACGCCCGAACGGGTCGGGTCGAGATCTTCCGTGGCGCGCACGACGATACGGGTGGCGTCCACCTGGTCGACGATGCCGGTGCGGCGCGCGGCAATCGCGGCGCCCGAGTCACGGGCGACCACGGCCTCCATGCCGGTGCCGACGAACGGCGCGTCGGCCTTGACCAGCGGCACCGCCTGGCGCTGCATGTTCGAGCCCATCAGCGCGCGGTTGGCGTCGTCGTTCTCAAGGAACGGGATCAGCGCCGCGGCGACCGAGACCAGCTGCTTCGGCGACACGTCCATGAAGTCGACGCGGTCCGGCGGCAGCACCACGACGTCGCCGGCGTGACGGCACACCACCAGCTCCTCGCCGAGCTTGCCCGACGCGTCGATGACAGCATTGGCCTGGGCGACGTTGTACTTCGCCTCCTCCATCGCCGACAGATAGACCACGTCGTTGGTGACGACGCCGTCGCGGACGGCGCGGTAAGGCGCCTCGATGAAGCCGTACTTGTTCACCCGGGCGAAGGTCGCCAGCGAGTTGATCAGGCCGATGTTCGGCCCTTCAGGCGTCTCGATCGGGCAGATGCGGCCGTAGTGCGTGGTGTGGACGTCGCGGACTTCAAAGCCGGCGCGCTCACGCGTCAGACCACCCGGGCCAAGCGCCGAAAGACGACGCTTGTGAGTGACTTCCGACAGCGGGTTCGTCTGGTCCATGAACTGCGACAGCTGCGAAGACCCGAAGAACTCGCGCACGGCGGCGGCAGCCGGCTTGGCGTTGATCAGGTCCTGCGGCATCACGGTGTCGATATCGACCGACGACATCCGCTCCTTGATGGCGCGCTCCATGCGCAGCAGACCCAGACGGTACTGGTTCTCCATCAGCTCGCCAACCGAGCGGACGCGGCGGTTGCCGAGATGGTCGATGTCGTCCACCTCGCCCTTGCCGTCGCGCAGGTCGACCAGCGCCTTGACCACCGCCAGCATGTCTTCCTTGCGCAGGGTGCGCACGGTGTCAGGGCAGTCGAGGTCGAGACGCATGTTCATCTTGACGCGGCCGACGGCCGACAGGTCGTAGCGCTCGGCGTCGAAGAACAGCGAATGGAACATCGCCTCGGCCGCCTCAAGGGTCGGCGGCTCACCCGGACGCATGACGCGATAGATGTCGAACAGCGCCTCTTCACGGGCGTTGTTCTTGTCGATCGCAAGGGTGTTGCGGATGTACGGACCCACGGTGACGTGGTCGATGTCGAGCACCGGCAGCTCATCGAAGCCGGCCTCTTCCAGCTGGGCCAGCAGCTTCTCGCTCAGCTCGTCGCCGGCTTCCGCGAAAATCTCGCCGGTCAGCGGGTTGACCAGATCCTCGGCCACGTACTGGCCAACCACGTCCTCATCCGGCACGCGCAGGAACTTCAGCCCCTTTTCGGCCAGCTGGCGGGCGGAGCGAACGGTCAGCTTGCGGCCGGCCTCGATCACGACTTCGCCGGTCTCGGCGTCGATGACGTCGACGTTGGCCTTGAAGCCCTTCATGCGCTCCGGATCGAACGGCGCGCGCCAGCCGTGCTTGTCCTTGGCGTACATGATCTGGCGATAGAAGGTCGAGAGAATGCCCTCGCCGTCCAGCCCCAGGGCGTACAGCAGCGACGTCACCGGAATCTTGCGGCGACGGTCGATGCGCGCGTAGACGATGTCCTTGGCGTCGAACTCAATGTCCAGCCACGAACCGCGGTAGGGAATGATGCGGGCGGCGAACAGCAGCTTGCCCGACGAATGGGTCTTGCCCTTGTCGTGGTCGAAGAAAACGCCCGGCGAACGGTGCATCTGCGAGACGATGACGCGCTCGGTGCCGTTGACGATAAAGGTGCCGTTGTCGGTCATGAGCGGAATGTCGCCCATGTAGACGTCCTGCTCCTTGATGTCCTTCACGGACTTGGCGCCGGTGTCCTCGTCGATATCGAACACGATCAGACGCAGGGTGACCTTGAGCGGCGCAGCAAAGGTCAGGCCGCGCTGCCGGCACTCGTCCACGTCATATTTCGGGGCTTCGAAGGTGTACTTGACGAACTCCAGCAGCGACGCGCCGGAAAAATCGCCAATCGGGAAGACCGAGCGGAAAACAGCCTCGAGCCCTTCATCGGGACGGCCGCCTTCTGGCTCTTCAACCAACAGAAACTGGTCATAGGACGCCTTCTGAACCTCGATGAGGTTCGGCATCTCCGCGACTTCGTTGATCTTGCCGAAGAACTTGCGGAGGCGTTTCCTGCTGGTGTTGGTCTGAGCCATGTGGTCCCTCGCCATTCAGACGACCATGGCGGTCAGCAGCGCGCGGGCGGCGCGAAACGACCTGTCCAGGGTACGCGGCGCCATCCGGCGCCAGAAACTGTCAGGGCGGCGTGGCCGCCGCCGTGTCCGGCCCTATGCCGGAGACGGCTCGACGGTCCCGGAGGAATCCCTCCGGGACCGTCTTTTCAAAAGATCGCGCAACCGCCAGCGGCGGTCACAGGCCGGATCAGGTGAGATCGACCTTGGCGCCAGCCTTCTCGAGCTGTTCCTTGATCTTGTTGGCCTCGTCCTTGGCAACGCCTTCCTTGACGGTCTTCGGAGCGCCTTCGACCAGGTCCTTGGCTTCCTTCAGACCCAGGCCGGTGATGGCGCGGACTTCCTTGATGACCTCAATCTTCTTGTCGCCAGCCGAAGCCAGGACAACGTTGAACTCGGTCTTCTCTTCAGCAGCGGCGGCGGCGCCGCCAGCAGCCGGAGCAGCAGCAACGGCAACAGCCGCAGCAGCGGAAACGCCCCACTTCTCTTCGAGAAGCTTGGCCAGCTCAGCGGCCTCGAGAACGGTCAGAGCCGACAGGTCGTCGACGAGTTTAGCCAGATCAGCCATGATTAACTTTCCTGAATATGTTCGAACTTTGACAGGGTCTTGACGACCTCAAGCCGCTTCGTTCTTGTTGGCATAGGCCCCAAACACGCGCGCCAGCTTGGCGGCGGGCGCGGTCGAGAGCTGCGCGATCTTGGTAGCCGGGGCCTGGACAAGGCCGACCAGCTTGGCGCGCAGTTCGTCGAGCGACGGCAGCGAGGCAAGAGCCTTCACGCCGTCAGCGTTGAGGGAGGTGACGCCCATCGCGCCGCCGAGAACAACGAACTTGTCGTTGGTCTTGGCGAACTCGACAGCCACCTTCGGCGCCGCAACCGGGTCATCGCTGTAAGCCAGCAATGTCGGCCCCTTCAGAAGGGGTGCGATGGAAGCGACGTCCTTGCCTTCGAGAGCGATCTTGGCGATGCGGTTTTTCGCGACCTTCACGGTGGCGCCGGCCTGCTTCATCTCCTTGCGGAGCTTCTGCATGCTGGCGACCGAAAGGCCCGAATAGTGGGCCACGACCACAACGCCCGTGCTCGAAAACACGTCGTTGAGAGACGCGACGAGCTCAGCTTTTGCTGCTCTGTCCACTTGGCTCTCTCCGGTTGGCGAATGGAATATTCCAGTTCGCCGGCTGCACATGTCGCCGGACGCCTGACCCTTTCGGGATGCAGACAACACCGGCGACGCTCGCAAGCCCTGTCCCCAGCACGCTTCCCAGCGGGATGCGCCTGGCGCTCGAGGTTCGAACCGTTTTACGCTGGCTGATGCTGCCTGGGCAGCTGAACTCCAGAATTCGCGGTCAGACCCGTCTGTGCTGGCATCGGATGATATTAAGCCGTCCGGTTGCCCGGTTGGCACCTGCAGTCTCGGACAGGACATATGACCAGCCCGGCAGAACCTGCACTCTGCCGTTCCAGCCACAACCACCCTTGCGGGCGGATTTATGGAAACGCCGGGGCGAATCCGCTCGCCGACGTTTCATTGTCATGGGGGACAGATAGTCTTTCCCCGAGCGTTTGCCAATAGGTCAATCGCCCTGCTGGCATGCGCCGGAGTCTGCCCCTCCCCGCCTTACGCGGCGGTGACGCTGCCGAGTTCGACACGCAGGCCAGGGCCCATGGTCGAGGAAACGGCGACACGCTGGATGTAGGCGCCCTTGGCGCCGGTCGGCTTGGCCTTGGCCACCGCGTCAACGAAGGCGCGGATGTTTTCGACCAGCTTGCCGTCGTCAAACGAGACCTTGCCGACGCCAGCGTGGATGATGCCAGCCTTCTCGACGCGGAACTCAACGGCGCCACCCTTGGCCGCGCCAACAGCGCCGGTCACGTCCATGGTCACGGTGCCGACGCGCGGGTTCGGCATCAGGCCGCGCGGGCCAAGCACCTTGCCGAGGCGCCCCACCAGACCCATCATGTCCGGCGTGGCGATGCAGCGGTCAAAATTGATGTTGCCGCCCTGGATCTGCTCCAGCAGGTCCTCGGCGCCAACGATGTCCGCGCCAGCAGCCTTGGCTTCGTCAGCCTTGGCGCCGCGAGCGAACACAGCCACGCGCACGGTGCGGCCCGAGCCATTCGGCAGGTTGCAAACGCCGCGGACCATCTGGTCGGCGTGACGCGGATCGACGCCAAGGTTCATGGCGACTTCGACCGTCTCGTCGAACTTGGCGGTGGCGCGCGCCTTGAGCATCTTCACGGCCTCTTCGAGACCATAAATGGCGTTGCGGTCAAGACCCTCGCGGGAAGCGGCGACGCGCTTGGAAATACGAGCCATGCTAACCTCCCTCAGGCGACGACTTCGATGCCCATGGACCGGGCGGAGCCACGGATCATGGACACGGCGGCTTCAACGGTGTCGCAGTTGAGATCGACCATCTTCTTCTCGGCGATCTCGCGCACCTGGGCTTCCGTCACCTTGGCGACGTTCGCGCCCTTGCCAGGGGTCTTCGAGCCGGAAGCCGGCTTCTTGCCCAGCTTCAGGTTCGCCGCCTTCTTGAGGAAGAACGTCACCGGCGGCTGCTTCATCTCGAAGCTGAAGGAGCGATCCGCGTAGGCGGTGATGATCACCGGGATCGGCGTGCCCTTCTCCATCTGCCCGGTCTTCGCGTTGAAGGCCTTGCAGAATTCCATGATGTTCAGGCCGCGCTGACCGAGCGCGGGACCAATCGGCGGCGAGGGATTCGCGGCGCCAGCCGGAACCTCAAGCTTGATGTAGCCAACAATTTTCTTTGCCATGGACTGCTCCAGAAAAAAGACTCCCGGCCCGCCTGAATCTGATTTCAGTCCGGCGACCGGGTTCTGCGCAGACCGCGGTGCGACGCGTTTCTCCGGCTGGCGACCGGCGCGACTTCCGCGGCGTTTGGTGAAGCGCGTTCGTTAATGGCCAAACGCGATTCTGTCAACAGGAGTCGCGACACAAGCCGCAATCCGCTTGCGCGGGCCATCGCGCATGAAAACGCCGCATCCATGGGACGCGGCGCAAATTCAGAACAGGGCTGAAGATCAGACCTTGTCGACCTGGCCGAATTCCAGATCCACAGGCGTGGCGCGACCAAAGATCGACACCGCCACCTTGAGGCGGGCGCGGGCCTCGTCCACTTCCTCGACGACGCCATTGAAGGAGGCGAAGGGACCATCCGACACGCGCACGGTCTCGCCAACCTCGAAGCTGACGGAGGGCTTGGGACGCTCGACGCCGTCCGCCACCTGGCCCTTGATGCGCTCGGCCTCACGCTCGGAGATCGGCATCGGCTTCTGGTCCTGCCCCAGGAAGCCGGTGACCTTCGGCGTGTTCTTGATCAGGTGGTAGACCTCGTCGGTCAGGTCGCATTTCACCAGGACGTAGCCAGGGAAGAACTTGCGCTCGGTGTCGACCTTGCGGCCGCGGCGCACCTCAACGACCTTCTCGGTCGGCACCAGCACTTCCTCGAACTTCTCTTCGAGATTGCGCTGCTGCGCCTGGTCGCGAATGGACTGCGCCACCTTGTTCTCGAAATTGGAGTAGGCGTGCACGATGTACCAGCGCATGGTCATGTCATGCCTCCCCTTCAGCGCCCGATGCCAATGATCAGACTCACGGCGAACCGGATAACCTGATCCGCGGCGACGAAGAAGATGGCGGCGATGATCACCATCACAAACACCATGGCCGTGGTGATCAGGGTCTCCCTGCGGGTTGGCCAGGTGACCTTGGAAGCCTCCTTCCCAACCTGCTGGATGAATTCAACCGGGCTTGTCTTCGCCATCATCTGCCGGCGTCGCCTGCGCGACCCGCTCCTCGCTGCATGAGAATCCTGCCCGCGCCGGGCGGGGAATCCGGAGTCGACATAGGGACGATCTGCAACGCCTGCGTCAAGCCCCCTTCAGGAGCCCGAGGCCGCGCGCAGCGTCCCGACCACCAACGTTGCGTCAGAATGTCCGATGTTTCCGACCCGCCGACTGGACAGCCTGCCAACGTTTTCACCGCTGGCAGGAGTGGAGGGACTCGAACCCCCAACCCCCGGTTTTGGAGACCGGTGCTCTAGCCAGTTGAGCTACACTCCTAGCGGCGAAAAGCGTGCGTCGCACGTCTTGTGGGCGCTACATGCACCAATGCGCGGCGGCTGGCAAGGGCTTCGCCAGCGGCAAACACGTGCAGCGGGAGTTTTCCCCACAAGGT
>NZ_BNCG01000001.1:579934-622099 GCF_014656355.1 Camelimonas fluminis | reverse complement strand
GGCTTTTCCGGGGCAACCTTTATCGCCAGGACAAAATCCCGATGTGTCGGCGGGATTCTGTCCAGGACGCTGTCGGCGGGGCAACCCTGCCAGACGCTGTCTCAGTGAGCCGGCTTGCTGGCGGCGCCCAGGACCCCGCCGAAGCGCTCCCAGCCCTCGCCCTTGAAGCGAACCATCTGCATCTGCTTGACCGGCGCGTGATCGCCCGGCGCCGTATTGACGGTGATGCCCGGCAGGAAGCCCTTGATGTGGACGTCCTTCATGTTGCTGGCCTGCTTCATGATGTTCTCGCGGGTCAGGTTGTCTCCGGCGGCTTCCAGCACCTTGTGCATGGCCTGGGAGACGACATACCCGTACATGTGGCCGCTGTTGCCCATGTCGGCGCCCGGCATGTACTTCTACATGAATGCCCGCCACGCCTTCATGTCCGGGTTGTCATTCCAGCTCGGATCGTCCGGCGACATCATGTAGGACGACGTGATCACGCCCTGGGAATTTTCCAGACCGGCCGGACGCATCACCATGGCGGCGGAGGCGCTGGCGGTGGCGACGATGTGCATGGGCTTCCAGTTCAGCGCCGCCATCTTGCGGATGCTCTGGGCCGCGAACTTCGGCGTGGAGAAGCTGAGCAACACGTCAGCGCCAGACGCCTGAAGCCGCAGAATCTGCGAATCCACCGTTGGCTCGGAAATATCGTACGCCACTTCGGCGACAACGTATTTCTTGTAATCGGGACCCAGCGTTTCCTTCACGCCTTCCAGATAGTCTTTGCCGAAGTCGTCGTTCTGGTAGAGGATCGCCACCTTGGCGTTGGGGCGTTCCTTGCGGATATAATCCACATAGACGTGCGCTTCGTCGCGGGTATTGGGCTGGAAGCCCATGGTCCACGGGAAGTTTTTCGGATCGTTGAACTTCGAGGCGCCCGTGGCCAGGAACAGCTGCGGAACCTTTTTGGCGTTCAGATAGCGCTGGATGGCGCTGTTGGCCGGGCTGCCGAAGGTGTTGAAGATCGCCAGCACCTCGTCGTTTTCGACCAGTTTGCGGGTCTGCTCCACGGCCTTGGGCGGGCTGTAGGCGTCATCGTAGCTGATGAACTTCACCTTGCGGCCGTTAATGCCGCCCTGCTCGTTCACCATCTTGAAGTAGGCGGCCTCTGTTGCGCCCATGATGCCATAGGACGAAGCAGGGCCGCTGTACGGGTAGGTGTTGCCAATCCTGATTTCGGTGTCGCTGGCTCCAGCGTCATATTTTTTCTCGGCCGCGAGCACAGGAACGGATGCAAACACGGACACGGCCACCGCGGCCATCAGGGCGCGGCGGGACAGGGAACAGATCGACATGATGTAAGAGTTACTCCGGAGTGTTCGTTGTTAGCGTTCGTTGTTTCATGGCCATCGACCGGGCGCAGGCATGGCCGGCATGCAACATGCCGGCGCGCTCCGGCGAATCTGGAAAACCTGACGCGATCGCGTTCAGGCGTTACGCGCCATCAGGCCGCCATCCACCGGGATCACCACGCCGGTCAGATAGGAAGCGGCTGGCAGGCAAAGGCTCAGCGTCACATGCGCCACTTCTTCCGGACGTCCATAACGGCGCATGGCGGTGCGGATGCGGGCGTACTTCTGCTTGCTCTCATCCGGAATGTCGGCGGTCATGCCGGTTTCGATTGGCCCAGGGCAAATGCAGTTGACGGTGATGCCCTCGCGCCCAAGCTCCACCGCCAGCGCACGGGTCAGGCCAGTGACGCCGGCCTTGGCGGCGGAATAGGCGCTGTGGCCAGCAGTGGCGCCCAGCGCCTCGGTGGAGGCGATGGTGACGATGCGCGCCGCGTCGGATTTGCGCAGCCAGGGCAAGGCGGCCCGCACCAGCCGCTGCTGGGCGGTGAGCAACACCGCGAGCCCCTGGGCCCAGCGTTCGTCATAGTCCGGCGTATCGATCGGCGCGTACACCGAAATGCCGGCGTTGGCGACCAGGCAATCCAGCCCGCCGAAATGGGTCGCCGCCTCATCCACCACCCGCTTCACGGCCTCCGCGTCAGCCACGTCGAGGGCGAAAGCGCGTGCGTCGCCCCCATCTGCCCGGATAGCGGCCGCCACAGCTTCGGCGCCGTCGGCGCGAATATCGACCACCGCCACCCGCGCGCCTTCGTCAGCAAAGGCGCGGGCTGTCGCGGCGCCCATGCCGCTGGCGGCGCCGGTGACGAAAACAATGCGGTTCCGCAACGAGCGGTCGAGTTTCTTGTAGGGCGGCGTCACAGACGGAATCCTTCGGTTGATCGCAAGGCGCCCGCCGACGGCAGGCGGACAGGGCGCGAGCCGGCGCCCGGCGGGGCGGAGCAGACTCAGGGATGGTGATTTTCATGGAAAAAACGTGGCTGGCGCGGCGTGCAAAGACGGCGCTCAACAGGTCAAGGGCCCGCGCAAGGCGGCCGCCAACCCGCACAACTGTTTCCTCCGATGTATTTTATCCATTTGGAGAATGCTTTTCACGCCCGCCGCTGTCAAGCGCATGCGCAAACATGTCCAGAAAGCTCACAGACAACGGCTCCGATGCTACGGAGCGCCGTCGCCTTGCGGATGTTCGCCGGGTGGGGCGTCCACGCCGTCACGGCGCGGCATGCTGGTCGCCCGCGGGCGGAGGCTGGCCGACCGTTCGCGCCCACATCCGGTCTGGAATGGCGCCGCGACGACCGATCACATCGCCCGCAGTCTCGCCGCCATGCTGACGGCGGAGCCAGAGAGCCAACGCCAGCATGCAAGCCCGACGCCAGAATGCAGGTGAAGCAGGCGGTTGCGCAGACACCCCCGCGGCAAGGCGGCGTCCGGCCGCATGGCGCGCATGCGCAAGCAGCAAGATTCCGATTCAATCTCACCGGATTTTGCTCTAGAGGGGCTCCCAAGCACGCCAGCGGGAACCCCCGCGCGAAGCTTGCGCCGCTTTCGCGTATGGCGTGTCCTTGTCAGGACGCCGGGCGCCTTCTGCCTCCGGTTTAACCAAAACTTCCAAGGAGAGCTTGATGCGCTTGACCAAACGCATGTTCATCGCCGGCCTGATGGCCACTTCGGCCGCCGCCTTCGCCATGGCCGGCCCTGCCCTCGCCGAAAAGAAATATGGCCCCGGCGCCTCCGACACTGAAATCAAGATCGGCAACTTCGTGCCCTACAGCGGCCCGGTGTCCGCCTATGGCGTGGTCGGCAAGACCATGGACGCCTACTTCAAGATGATCAACGATCAGGGCGGCGTCAACGGTCGCAAGATCAAGTTCATCAGCTATGACGACGCCTACAGCCCGCCGAAAGCGGTGGAGCAGGCTCGCAAGCTGATCGAGAGCGACGAAGTGCTGGCGCTGTTCGGCACGCTCGGCACGCCCTCCAACACCGCCATCATGAAGTACGTGAACGCGAAGAAGGTGCCGCACCTGTTCCTGTCTTCGGGCGGCACCCGTTTCGGCTCAGACCCCAAGGCCCATCCCTGGACCTTGCCGTTCAACCCGTCCTACGAGTCGGAAGGCCGCGTCTACGCCAACCTGATCAAGGAAAAGTACCCGAACGCCAAGGTCGCGGTGCTGGTGCAGAACGACGACTACGGCAAGGACATCTACAAGGGCGTGAAGGATGGTCTGGGCGACAAGGTCTCGATGATCGTCGCCGAGGCCCCCTACGATCTTTCTGACGCCACCGTCGATTCACAGATGGTGAAGCTGAAGGCCTCGGGCGCCGACCTGTTCCTGAACCTGGCGACGCCGAAGTTCGCGGCGCAGTCGACCCGCAAGCTTGGCGAACTGAACTGGCGCCCGGTGCACATTCTCAACAACGTCGCATCCCAGGTTGGCGCCGTGCTGGTTCCGGCTGGCCTTGAAAACGCCCAGGGCGCCATCACCGCCACCTTCATCAAGGACCCGAGCGATCCGGCCCTCGCCAACGACGCCGAGGTCAAGCAGTTCAAGGAGTTCATGGCCAAGTACATGCCGGATGGCGACATCAACAACAGCCTGTACGCCATCGGCTATTCCATGGCTGACGCCATGACCCATGTGCTGCGTGAAGCCGGCGACGATCTCACCCGCGAAAACCTCCGGAAAAAGGCCCTGAGCCTCAATGGCTTCGCTCCGCGCATGGTCTACAACGGCCTGACCATGAAGACGTCGGAAACCGACCACTTCCCGCTCGAAGAGCTGCAGATCATGGTGTTCAAGGGCGACCGCTGGGTGGCTGAAGGCGGCGTGATCTCCGCCGTGACCGAAACGAAGAAAAAGTAATCAGCAGTTCATCCTGACTGACGACATAACGGCTCGCGCCCCAGGCGCGGGCCGTTTTTTATTAACCCAAATTCGCAATTGATATCATCCAAATTCGACTAGCGCCTACTCATTATAGGTAAGTTCCAGGCACTTCATGCGCCAGGCCGGGCCGGAACAGCGCGAAAGCAAATCAGGCTGGCACGAGATATCGGGAATATTGATCACGTTTTTGTGATATTCCATGCCATTTGGCACATGCACGACATCCGGCCGCATGCTGATTAGATCCCTATGGGGGGACCCTTCAGGGTCAGATCATTTCTGCAGGGCGGATTTTCAAAGCAGGAATGGGCGAAACCTGAGACAACTGCAGTGAGGCGATGCGCCCGCTGGTTGCGCCCAGACGCCTGTCCGCCCCCGCCGCCAGACAATGGCCAGGAGGGAAGACCGGGTTATGGGACTAAGGACGGCCACGACTGACTACGCCATTCGCGCCAGATGGACCCAATCGCACTTCAGCAGGCAGGCGCAGCATTTTTCCGCCCGGGCGAACCAGACCCAGACGAAGGAAGACCTGACGGCGATCATCCAGCCAGAGCGCCTGCTGCAGGACTGCATCCTCACGTCGCTTCAGTTGCAGAATCCCCTCGAACGCTACGCTGGTTTCTGCTCGCCGGAAGCGTGGCGCGACAGCCCGCAGGCCGCGCATACCGGCCTCATCGCCATCTGGCTTCCCGAGGACAGCACCGTCGCCTGGACGGACCTCTCCAGCCATTTGCAGATCGCGCGCGAAACGGCGCCAGAGGCGCCGGTGGTCATTATCGCCGATCTGCCCCGCATTCCAGATGTGGCCCGCCTCCTGCGTGAAGGCGCTTCGGCGCTGGCGCCGGTGGATACGGGTCTGCGCGCCATCGCCAGAATTCTGGATTTCGTGCGGGACGGCGGAACCTACATTCCGGCTTCCCTGATCGAACAGGCAGGCGCGGCTGGCTTGCTGGCTGAGGCGACGCCAGACGTCGTCGCGCTGTTTTCACCCAAACAGCTTGCGGTCGCAAAAGCCCTGAGCCGGGGCGCGTCCAATAAAATCATCGCCTATGAACTGAACATGTGCGAAAGCACCGTCAAAGTTCATGTCCGGGCCATCATGAAAAAACTTCAGGCAAAAAACCGGACTGAGGTCGCATATATCATGCAAAACGTGAGGTGATTTAAGTATAATACCTTTCATGAGCACGTATTATGGATGACGGGATGCCTGAACGCACGATAGACCTGCTGTACGAGGCGTCGCTGTTCCCTGACCGCTGGCCCGAAGCGCTTCATGCAGCCATGCTGCATGTCCAGGCCTCGGCCGCCCTCCTGATCGTGGAACACAAAAACGAGCAGCAGTTTTATTGTACGGATGCGATCGCTGGAACACTCGACCGGGCGCACGCTGGCGGATGGTTGCAGACAAGTCGCAACATCCGGCGGGCGCGTTTTCCGAAACAGCGCCAAAACATCTGTTTTGTCAGGGATCTCGACGTTATTGGCACGAGTGAAATAAAGACCGCGCCGCTTTACGCGAAATTTCTTCATCAGGAAGGATGGGGATCGAACGCCGGCGCCCAACTTATTCTTCCCGACCAGCGTGAGATCATCATCAGCTTCGAGAACCGTCTCGAGATGGGTCCCCTGGACCAGGCTTCCCTCGACCGGCTGAATGAGCTTGCTCCGCATCTTGAGCGGGCGTCGCGCCTGTCATCCCGCGTCGGGCTGGCGCGCGCCGCATCGCTGGTGACGACAATCGAGCAACTCGGCCTGCCAGCCTGCACGCTGGCTGCCGACGGCTCCGTCATCGCCGCCAACAACGCGTTCGCGGGGCTGGAGCCTTGCGTCTCGGCCGGCGCATTCGACAGGCTGGCGCTGAGCGACGCCGCAGCCCAGAAGCAGATCTATCAGGCCCTGCGGGACAGCAGCGCGCCTGGCGCGACCCCGCGTCCATTTCCGGTCAAGTGCTCCTCTCCCAGGGGCACGATTGTGCTCACCGTGCTGCCGGTGACGGGAAACCTGCGCGATATATTCACGCGGGCGACCGCCCTGCTGCTGGTGACGCCAGGCGCCCGCAATCTCTCCCAGGCTTCCGAACTCCTTGAAAAGCTCTACGGCCTCACCCCGACCGAGGCCAGGACCGCATGCGAGCTTGCTTCCAGCATGTCGATTCCGGAGATCGCCCGCCGCCACGCCGTTTCGGTTGGAACGGTGCGCAATCATGTCAAATCGACCCTGGCCAAGGCGGATGTCCGGCGTCAGGCGGACCTGATCGCGATCATCAACAACCTGTTCCCGTTCTGAAGCCTTTCAGCCAGCTTCGAGGCCTGACCGGACGCCGGGGGCCAATGCGCCCGGCATATCGGGATCGTCCACAATCCGGGCGGCGCTTACCCTGGCAGGTCGGCGATGCGTCGACCTGTTCGCGGTCTGGTCCGGGTCCGCCGCCGGCTGATTGACGCTCTCCTCCCCACGCTTCAGAGTGCCGCCAGGTTGGCCGGCGAAGGGGACCCTCCCGGATATGGCGCAAGGATCTGCAACGGCGGAGAAAATGGTGGCCGGGCGACAACGGGTCGACGCCCATGTGACGGCGTTCAACGCCGGAGACCGGGAACCCCCGCGCGCCCTGTTTACGCCAGACGCCAATAGCCGCGGCGTGCCCGGCTGGGTTCCTGTCAATGGGGCCATACCCATCTGGCGCGAACTGCATGAAAACACGTGCATGCGGCTGGAAATTTCTGGCGTCGTCAGTGACGGCGCGACGGCGGCGGCGCTGCTTCACGAAACCGGCCGTTTTGTTGGGGCATTTCGCGGACTTGCCGGGCATGAGCCCACAGGGAAGCATTATGAGTTGCTGGCGATCGAGTGGTTCGCGTTTTCGGGAAACCTGATCGCCCGCCGGTGGGCGGCGCGCGATTCCGGCGCGCTCGCCAGGCAGGCGCTGGACCATTGTCAAGAAAAGTGAAATCTACGTTTCGTTGAGAAAATGGGGATGCGCGCGCCGGAACCCGGCCACCAGCACGTGCCCGGTGGGCCAGGTTTCACAGGGCATGCGCTGGAATGAACTGACCAACACATCAAGGGATGCTGAACGGCTTATGGTGAAGGACGTGGAGAATGGCGGGGCGCCAGGCGGCAATGGCCTGTCAAAAAGCTACATGCTTGCCGTGGAGGATACGGATTTCCTGCTGCGCGACGAGATGCGCGCGTTCCGGTTTGGGCTTGAGTTCGCCAAGGCCGAACTGACCTTGCGGGACTGGGGCATCCGCTCCACCATCATTGTGTTCGGCAGCGCCCGCATCCCCTCCCCGGAGCAGGTTGAGGCGGCGCAAGCCGCCGCCCAAGCCCCCGAAGAGCTGGAGCGCGTGCAGTGGATGCGCGGCCAGTTGCGCTACTACGACACCGCCCGCGAATTTGCCCGCATCGCTTCGGAGCGCGGCGGCGCCTTTGCGCCCAGAAACCGCTGGCGCGACAATGTCATCGCCACGGGCGGCGGCCCGGGCATCATGGAGGCCGCCAACCGGGGCGCCGCGGACGTGCGCGCCCCCAGCATCGGCTTCAACATCACCCTGCCACACGAGCAGCACCCGAATCCCTATTCCACGCCAGAGCTGACCCTGCGCTTCCACTATTTCGCCATGCGCAAGATGCACCTGGCGATGCGCGCCAACGCCCTGGCCATTTTTCCTGGCGGCTACGGCACGCTTGACGAACTGTTTGAGGTGTTGACCCTGCAGCAGACCGGCAAGGCGCCGCGCATCCCTATCGTGCTGTTCGGCAAATCTTACTGGCAGCGGATCATCAACTTTGACGCTCTGGCCGAAGAAGGCGCGATTTCCCCCGAAGATCTCAAGCTGTTCGAATATGCCGATACGGCGGAGGAAGGTTGGGAATCCTTGGTCCGGCGGGGCATCACCGCCATGCCGCCCGGCTGATCCGGCACGCCCGCGCAGACAACCTCCGGCGGAGCGGCGCCCGCTTCGCCGGAGAACGCGTTACGCGCCGCCCTCGCCTTCATCCAGCGCCAGGCGTACGATGGCCGCGCCGAAGTCGCTGGACGCTGCGCCCACCAGTTGCGGCCCCGTGAAACCTGGAATGATCACCGGCCGGCGCATGTGGTTGCGGATCCGATGAACCGATACGAGACCGTGCGCCACGAACACCTCGTATTCCGTCACCGGCGCCCCGGCTGTTCCCCTGATGGAGAACACCACGTGCGCATTCTTGTAGGCGTCTTCCCCATCTGACGCGAAATTGCTGCGGCAATCGATCTGAACAGCTCCGCCGGAACCGGCGACGCACCGGTCAACCGCTGCGATCACGGCGCTTTCCAGCCAGTCCGCCGCCGCCTGGAAAGACTGCCGTCTCGCCAGACGGTTGGTCTCGGCCCGCGCATTTCGCGCGTCATCCCTTTTTCTTTCAGCTGCAAGCCGCCTTGAGACACACGCGCTGTAAGGACTGGTCGACATGGGCGTAACCGCTCTCCCGGTATGAAACCTCAAAGCCTGCGGCAAGAACAGACCGCCCGGACAGGGCGGCCAGGACAGCCATAGCGCAGAGGCCTGAAGGCGTCAGCGACCGGGCTTTGGAAAAGCCGCCGGGAATCGCCAGGCTAGGTCGCCGCGGCGAACCTGCACGTGCGCAAGCACACATGCAGGCCATCTCCGTTGTGCAGGGGCGCCAATGCCTGTGATTCCTCCTCACCTGTCCCTGCCAAAGCACAGGTTGCTGCGGCAGGCGCCACACGCCACACTCGCCCCGGTTCATGCGCCTTGTGGGGGAGAAGCGCCATGGCGGATGCGGATGCGATTGTCGTGGGCGCCGGCCTCGCCGGCCTTGTCGCCGCCACGGAGCTGGCCGACGCTGGCAAGCGGGTGATCGTGCTTGATCAGGAATCGCGTCAAAACCTTGGCGGCCAGGCCTTCTGGTCGCTCGGCGGCCTGTTTCTCGTCGACACCCCCGAGCAGCGCCGTCTGGGCGTCCGCGACAGCCTTGAACTCGCCTGGGCGGACTGGCTTGGCTCCGCCGGTTTCGATCGCGACGAGGATCACTGGCCGCGGCGCTGGGCCGAGAGCTATGTGGCGTGGGCGGCGGGCGAAAAACGGGCATGGCTGCGCGCCATGGGCCACCGCATTTTCCCAATCGTCGGCTGGGCCGAACGCGGCGGCGCCAGCGCCCTTGGCCACGGCAATTCCGTTCCGCGTTTCCATGTCACCTGGGGCACTGGCCCAGGCGTGGTGGAACTGTTCACACGCCGGGCGCTGGTCGCCGAATCCAGCGGTCTGATCCGGTTTTGCTTCCGCCATCGGGTGGATGGACTGATACGCTCCGGCGGCGCCGTCACCGGCGTGAGCGGCGTGGCGCTGGCCGACGACGACGGGCCCCGGGGCGTCAGCAGCAACCGCGACATCACCGGCGATTTCGCCTTTTCCGCCCCATCGGTCATCGTCGCCAGCGGCGGCATCGGCGGCAATCCTGAGCTGGTGCGCAAGGCATGGCCAGCCCGGCTGGGCGCGCCGCCGGCGCGCATGGTCGTTGGAGTTCCGGCCCATGTCGACGGCCGCATGCTGGGCGTCGCCGAGGCCGCCGGCGGCAGGCTGATCAACGGCGACCGCATGTGGCATTACGTGGAGGGCCTGCAAAACTGGGATTCCATCTGGCCTGATCACGGCATCCGCATCCTGCCCGGCCCTTCGTCCCTGTGGCTGGATGCGCGCGGCGCCCGCCTGCCCGCGCCGTACTATCCCGGCTACGACACCCTGGGGACGCTGGCGTATCTGCGCCAGACCGGCGCTGATTATTCCTGGTTCATTCTCACCCAGTCGATCATTCGCAAGGAGTTCGCTCTTTCCGGTTCCGAGCAGAATCCGGATCTGACCGGGCGCGACTGGCGGCTGGTGGCCCGGCGGGCCATCGGCAAGCGCGCCACAGGTCCGGTCGAGGCGTTCAAGCAGCATGGCGCCGATTTCGTCGTCGCCGACAATCTCGACGACCTGCTCGCCGGCATGCAGCGACTGGCTGGCGACGGCCTGCTCGACGCTGGAAAGGCGCGCAGCGAGGTGGAGGCCCGCGACCTGCAGATGCGCAATTCCTGTGTCAAGGACAGCCAGATCATGGGCATTCACAATGCCCGTCGCTACCTTGGCGACAAGCTCGTCCGCACCGCCGCGCCACACCGCTTGCTAGATCCCAAACATGGCCCGCTGATCGCAGTGCGGCTCAACATTCTCACCCGCAAGACGCTGGGCGGCCTGGAAACCGACCTGGACGGCCGCGTCTTCGGCGAGGAGGGCCAGATCGTCCCGGGCCTGTATGCGGCGGGCGAAGCCGCCGGCTTTGGCGGCGGCGGCATGCACGGATACCGGGCCCTGGAGGGCACGTTCCTCGGCGGATGCCTGTACTCAGGCCGGCAGTGCGGCAGCGCCGCCGCACGGGCTGCCGGCTGACGCGCGCGCGACAATCTCAAATCGTCGCACGACGCGTCCAAACCACCGCGCGGCATGCCCGAACCGCTGCGCAGCGCGCACCCAAAATCATCGCGCCGCTTCCGTAGCCCAAGAACGACCAGGAACGCCCCTGAACGCCCACCCGCTCGCCGATAGCGCGCTGCCGGCGGCCTATTTACCCTGGAAGCGCGGTTTCCGCCGCTGGAGAAACGCATCGACGCCCTCCCGATGATCATCGGTGAGGCTGGCCAGGGCAAACTGGTCCACGTCCATGTGGCTGGCCAGATCATCAAGGGCATGGGTCAGCCGGTTGACCGTCTGCTTGGTCATGGCGGTGGGTATCGGCGGCTGGGCCGCGACTTTTTCGGCAAGCGCCATGGCGACGTCGAATGCATGGCCTGGCTCCGCCAGCTCTTCCACGAGCCCCCACTCCCGCGCCTCAGTGGCCGGAATGCGCTGATCCGCCAGAATGACCGCCTGCTTGGTGCGCGCTGGCCCAATCAGGTGCAGCATTCGCGGCACGCTCTGCCAGCTCATGTTCATGCCAAGACCAATTTCCGGAACGCGGATATGGGCGTCGCGCGCCATCACCCGGAAATCGAGCGCGACGGCCAGCGCTGCTCCACCGCCAATGCAAAAGCCCTCGATCGCCGCGATAGTGATCTGGTCCATGTCATGCCAGGCGCGCGTGAGGCGCGGCCCCAGTCGCAGATGCCGGCGCAGGTCACCGAGGTTCATGTCCGCGCGCGAGCGCCCTTCCGGGTCTTTCAGATCAAAGCCGGCGGAAAACGCCATGGCTCCGCCCCGCAACACCACCACCGAGGTCACGGGATCATCTTCGAAACTGCGCGCCGCATCGGTGAGTTGCCTGAGCGCATCGGGCGATAGCGCGTTAACGCCATCGTGGCGATCAAAGGTAACGACCGCGATCCGGCCTTCCGGCCCCAGCCCGCGCTCTGTCGTGACGTATTGCGGCGCCACCGTTGCCTCCCCTGTCGCTCCAATCCAGCCGGCGGGAGCGGTCGCCATCGTGTTGGCGCGGATCATGGCAGCCCCACCCGACGCTGGAAAGCCCGGCGCACGCCCCGCGGCTGAAACTGGCCACATGCCAGTACTGGCGCACGACCGGCAGGGCGGGCCCACCAGGCAAGGCCACGACTGGAATGCGTTGAATGAAAATATTGCCGAAGAACCCGCGCCAATCTGAGCCGGGCTGCGGAGATTTTATCTTGGTTGCAGGATGGCAAAATTGCCGTTCGCCTGGGCAATCAGCCTGTCTGCAAGATAAAGACGCGATTCGAGATTTGCGATCGTGCGCCCCCGATTGAGGATCACCGTCTCACAGCGGATAATTCCCGCAGGCGCCGGGCGGAAATAATTGATCTTGATCTCAATGGTGACGCACGATTCCCCCTTGTTGAGAGTCGGATAGAGCACCATTCCCATGCCTGTGTCGGCAAGCGCGTAAAGCACCGCGCCGTGGGTAACCCGGTGGGGGTTGTGGTGGATATCGGGCGTCACCTCGATGGAGCAAACGCTACGTTCGGGGCTGCGCTCATCAATACGGAGGCCGATCGTACTGGCGAAGGGATGAATGTGCAATGTATCCGGAATATTCGACACGATGAGCGGCCTCCCTGCAGTGACCGATTCTTTTTTCTGATAATCTGATTTGTATATATAAAAGCATTGCGCGCCATTTTCATAATGGCCCGGGCGCCATTCGCCTGGCGAATGCATGGACCGGTTCCATTCGGGAAGCGCCGGCTAGCCAGAAATCGGGAATCAGGCCGCGCCGTTGCGCTGTTGCTGGATACAGCGCGCGGTTCAGGCGCTTTCCCGACGCGGCCGGCCCCATGGACCAAAAGATCAGTCATGCGCGCAGGCCGCCGCCGAAACGGACCCCGCGTGAAACAAAATCCCGGAAATATCAGTCAGGGAACCAATGGTGCCGGCGGAGAGGATCGAACTCCCGACCTTCGGTTTACAAAACCGCTGCACTACCGCTGTGCTACGCCGGCCCACAGGGCGACCAGCAGGGGCGCTGGCAGCCCGGCGCGGGATGCCCGCGCCTTGATCGTCGGGTATCAATATTTGGCTTGTGAGGCAAGGTTGCCCGCTGCGCCAGCGGTGGATTCGCAGAACGCGTGTCCATCTGGCCGCATGCGTCCGCCCGGGCTTTTCAGACGGCGCATCCGCCGCCATCATCGCGGCCAGATATAAATCACAAAATCACCCCCCCAAAAATCGTCCCCGAAGAGGGCCTGCATCAGGGAGAGACGTTCATGTTCGAGGGTAACCGCGTGGTTGCGCATACGCGCGCCCGTTTTCCGATCTTCCAGTCGCCGATGACCTGGATCGCCCGGGCGCCGCTCGTGTCGGCGGTGTCAGCGGCGGGCGGCTTCGGGCTGCTGGAGAGCACCTCGCGCGATCTTGCCATGACCACGCGTGAGTTCACCGCCATTCGCGCCGCCACCAACGCGCCCTTCGGCGTCAACCTGCCGGTGCGCTACCTGAAAGAAGATCCGGCGGAAGAACGGGCCATCATTGACTGGCTCCTGCAGCAAAAGATCCATTTCGTCACCACGTCGGCGGGCGACCCTGGCCGGTACGTGCGCATCCTGAAGGAAGCCGGCGTGGTGGTCTACCACGCCACCGCCACCCTGTACGGCGCGAAAAAAGCCGTGGACGCCGGCGTGGACGGCCTGATCGTCGAAGGGGCCGAAAGCGCCGGCGTGCGCAATCCTGAGGAGGTGCACAGCTTCGCGCTGCTGCAGGCGGTGCGCGAGGCGGTGGACGTGCCGCTGGTGGCCGCCGGCGGCGTGGTCGACGGTCGCGGCATGGCGGCGGCCTTCGCCCTGGGCGCCGAAGGCGTCACCATGGGCACGCGTTTTGTCGCGTCAGTCGAAAGTCCGGTGCACGAGAACTACAAACGCGCCATCGTCGCGGCGCCCAGCGCCGGCACGGCCCTGATCGACAATCCGCCTGGCGCCCGCATGCGTGGACTGAAAACCGCTTACGCCGAGGCGGTGCTGAAAGGTGAGCGCGAACAACTTCCGTACAAGGACATTATCGACCGGCT
This sequence comes from Camelimonas fluminis, assembly GCF_014656355.1. Taxonomy (GTDB): domain Bacteria; phylum Pseudomonadota; class Alphaproteobacteria; order Rhizobiales; family Beijerinckiaceae; genus Camelimonas; species Camelimonas fluminis. Next base: position 608,301 of record NZ_BNCG01000001.1, on the reverse strand, counting down.
GTATGTGAACGGCGATGTCGACGGCACCTCGGGAGCCGCGGGCGAAAGTTCGGGGTTGATCAGGGAAATCAAAACGGCGCAGCAGATCATTGACGACACCATCAGCAGTTTCTGGAGCCAGATCGACAGGCTCGCGGCCCTGCGCGCGCCTGCCTGACGTCAACGGCCCCTGGCCACCGTCACCCCGCGCCGCCTCACGGGATTTTGGTGAACAGACCCTGGTTGGACCAGGCGAGCGCAAGGCACGCCCGCAAGAGCGTGCACACGCCGGCTTTGCAGATCGCGGGTCCGTCCGCGTCTCCGCGATCTGGCGGGACAGAAACCGCGCCCATCGGCAGGTCGTCGGCGGCGCTCCCAGCCCAACTCGCGCCTCGCGATTGCCTGGGTGAGCGGCTTCCAGCCGCGTCAGTGCAATGTATGGGTGTAAACGAACTTGGGCATGCTCCAGCCATAGCGCAGCGCGAGCATGCGCAGGCTCAGGCCGACGGCCATGGCGATCCCTGTCGCCGCGTCATGGGGCAAGCCAACGATCTGCCCCCCCACGTACAGCACGCCAGTGACGATCGAGACCGTTGCGTAAAGCTCGGTGCGGAACAGCAGCGGAATGTCAGCGCACAACATGTCCCGCAGCACGCCGCCAACACAGCCGGTGATCATGCCGGAGGCGATGACAATGATGAACGGCATGTGCATGGCGATGGCAATGTTGCAGCCGATCACCGTGAACACCACCAGGCCAATGGCGTCCAGGAACAGAAACAGCTTGCGCAGATGATGCATGTAACGGGCCACCGCGATGGTGGCCAGGGCCGCGCCCGCGGTGATCAGCAGATACGACGGGTGCTCGACCCAGGACAGGGGATGCCGGCCCAACAGAACGTCGCGCACGGAGCCGCCGCCCAGGGCGGTGATTGGCCCCAGCATGGCGACGCCCATCCAGTCCATGGAGCGTCGCCCCGCCACCAGCGCAGCCGTCACCGCTTCGGCCACGATGGCGATGAGATAAAGAACCTGAAGATAATACGCAGCGTCCAAGCTCATGGATCTCGCCCGAGAAAATGTTGACAACGCGCCGCCAGATCCAACCGCCCGGCAGACGAGATCCCCGGCCATGCAGCGCATCCATCACTGCCTGTCCTGTCCAGATCAGCATCCCTGACAAGCAGGGAGCAATATCCGGAGCATCGATACAGGCGGATTTCATCAAGAGGAAGCCTGACCTGGGCGCGGCGAGTTCGATACAACGCGCAACGTCACCAACGCGCAACGTCACATGGCGGCGCTCTGGCGGGGGCCTGTCTGGCTCCCTGTCTGGAGCGACCGCCGCCTTGCCCCTTCGAATGATCTCCAGCTGGCGTTTTCCATGCCGCTCTTCCCGCAGGATGGCCGCAGCAGACTGCAACCGCCTTGCGCCCTGGCCAGCGCGCATCAGGACGTCATGGTTCAGCCCAGGAGGGCGATCTGACCGATGTTGTCTGCGCGGCGCCAGGCGTTGCGCGCGAGCACGGAACAAGGCAGCGAAACCTTGCTGAAAAGCGCCTCGTCTACAGTCCGCTCACCTTGCGACTGTCGCCAAGGCGCGGATTGGCGCCGGAGATGGCCGCCTTCAGGAGCGCCACCGCGGCGCGCAGCCGACCCAGGCCACCCCAGATTTCGGCGTCCTCGGGCTGAACCGTGATGAGCCGGATGGCCGGGTCATCCGGCGACGCCCACCAGGCGCGATCGGCGACGCTAAAAATTTCCTGGATCATGATACGATCGTCGACCACATCCGCCCAACCGGAAATCGCCAGATAGTTGTTGCTCTGGTGGTCGGCGAAGTTCAGGGACACCTGCGGAAAGCGGTGTATCTGGTCCTTTTTGGCGCTTGCTTCATCGGTGAGAAAGTAGATGGCGTGGCGCTCACGGTTTGGCCGCGCGGCGACCGGCCTGGAGCGCTGACGCTCTCCGTCCCACGTCACCAGCATGCAAACGCCAATCGCGTCGACAAGCTCCCAGACCTTGTCGACGGCCTCTTCATTGGAAAGGTTGCCGTACAGGGTCATGTGCGTCGCCCCCAGTTCCGCATGCCCCTTCCCCAAACACCTGATAACTCCTGGCGGCCCCGTGTTGTTCCGGTTGAACGCCCGATGCACAAAATCCCGGCATCTGGCGTCGCTGCGGGCCGACGCATCCAGAAGCGCCCGCCACCGCCGGAGAAACGCGCCAGGACAGGCCAGGAGCTGGCCGCGACCCGGTATCCAGGGGAAATCCGACCCGAAAAACGTCAACAGGTTGCGCTAATGGGCAATCAACGCCTATCTGTCCCCCGCCCGGCGACAGTCCGGTCTTCCGGATGAAAGATCGTTTTCCAAAAGGGGAATTCATGTCAGACACCACAGCCCGCGTCGCTCGCCTGTCCCGCCGCGACCTCATTCGCCTTGCTGGCCTGGCGACCGTCGCCAGTGCTGGCGGCGTCGCTTTGCCAGCTTTCGCCAAAGGCGCGTACGACGTTGGCGCCGACGATCGCGAAATCCGCATCGGCCAGACGGCGCCCTTTAGCGGGCCGGCGTCCTATGTCGGCGTGTCCAGCCGCGTGCAGATGGCTTATTTCGAGCGCCTCAACAAGCAGGGCGGAATTAATGGCCGCCAGGTGAAGCTGATCGCCGTCGACGACGCTTACAGCCCGCCGAAAACTGTCGAAGCGACGCGCCGTCTGGTGGAGAGCGACCAGGTGCTCGCCATGTTCAACTCGTCCGGCACCGCCTGCCAGACCGCCGTGCAGAAATATCTCAACGGCCGCAAAGTCCCGCAGTTGATGATCAGCACGGGCGCGACGCGCTTCAACAATCCGAAGGAATTTCCCTGGACCACGCCGGGCTCGGCCCTCTACGCCACCGAGGCCAGGGCGCTGGCGCGCCACCTGCTGCAAGCCTCGCCCGATGCCAAAATCGCCATTCTGCAGCAGATGGACGAGATGGGCCGTGACTATGTCGCCGCTTTCAAAGGCGAACTGGGCGACCGCGCCAAAGCCATGATCGTCGCCGAGACGACGTATGAAACCGCCGACCCCACCGTCGACTCCCAGGTGGTGAAACTGGCCAGCTCCAACGCCGACGTGTTCGTCAACCTCACCATGGGCAAGTTCGTCTCCCAGTCCTTGCGCAAGGTGCGTGAAAGCGCCTGGCGACCGGCCCAGTATCTGATGAGCATTTCGTCAACCAACTCACTGCTGAAGCCTGCGGGCATGGAAGCGGCGACGGGGGTCATGGGCCTGCGCGCGGCGCGCAACGTTTCCAGCGCGCGCTGGAAGGACGACCCGGCGGTGAAGGACTATCTGGCGCTGCTGGACGCCCATCTGCCCAACCTGGACAAGCGTGATAACGTTGGTTTCATGGGCTATTCCATGGCCAATGTCCTGCACCAACTGCTCACCCGTTGCGGCGATGACCTCACGCGCGCGAACCTGCTGAAAGTCGCCACCAATCTCACCGACATGACGGCGCCGATCAATCTGCCCGGCGTGAACTTCGCCACGACGCCACAGGACTATTCGCCCCTGAAGAACTTTGAGCTGGCGCGCTTTGAAAACGACGACTGGTCGGCGATCAAGATGCTGGACTGACGGACTCCGGCGCCTTCAGGACTCCGGCGCCTTCAGGGGATGACGGCGCAGGCTACAGGCGGGAATATCGCCTGCGGCGGACAGGAAACCCGGCGCATGCCGCCGGGTTTCCCACGGCGCGGTTCCACGGCGGCGCCAGTGAAGACCAGCTCGCGGGTAATGTCCCGGTTCATCCGCTCGGCGCATTTTCTTTACAAAACCCTGCTTTCTCAAAATAGCTCCAGCCGACAGTGGCCCCGGCCCATGTCGTCGGCTCAGATAATCAACGGCCCGTTGAGATCGGTCGCCGGTTTGGCGCCCACATGCTCGACGCGCCGGCTCCAGTTGGCGCCGAGAAAGTAGTAACGCAGGCTGTCATGCTCCGGATCGATCAATCCTTCCAGCCTGGCGCGCAGCAGGGTCCATTGCGCCGGATCGACCTCGATTTCGAACACCGAATACTGCACCCGCTGGCCGAAGTCCCGGCAAGCTTTTGCCACCCGCCGCAGGCGCCCGGCGCCGCCGGGTTCGCTGGTCCGCACGTCATAAGTCACGAGCACGAGCATGGCTTACTTCCAGATCCAGGGGGGGGTAGCCGTCGAGATCGCCGCGTAAATGCCGCGCCAGCAGCAATGCCTGCAGATGCGGGACCAGGCCCAACGGCGCGCTCTCCTCCAGGAACGGATGGCGCCGCTCCTCCTTCTTGCGTTCCTGCCAGGCTGTCAGCACCGTACGTCGGCCATCCTCGGTCAGCATGACCGCGCCGCCGTCGCGCCATTCGAAATCCCGCGCCCTCACCTGGCGGCGGTTGAGCAGCGACAGCGCCAGCCGGTCCGCCATCACCGGCCGCATTTCCTCCATCAGATCCAGCGCCAGCGACGGCCGGCCCGGCCGCTCGCGATGAAGGAAGCCGACAGCCGGATCAAGCCCAACGCCCTCAAGCGCGCTGCGGCAGTCATGCACCAGCAATGTGTAGAGAAACGACAGCAGCGCGTTGACCGGGTCGAGCGGCGGGCGGCGGCTGCGCCCAAGGAAACGCACCTGCTCATCCGGTGCGCGCACCAGATGGCCGAAAACGGAGAAGTACGTCCGGGCGGCGTCGCCCTCATGGCCGCGCAGCACATCGGCGCTCTCGCCGGCCAGGGCTGCCCGCCGCAGGATGCGCGCCAGCCGGTCCACGGCGGCGGCGATGGCGGCCGTGGCTTCTGGCGGCATGGTCTCGCCATAGTCGCGCAGGGCCCGTTGCAGCACCACACGCTGGTTGGCGACCTTGCCGCAGACGATGCTGCGGACGATTTCCTCGGAGTCGTCGCTGATCCGGTATTGCGCCCGGCGCAACAGCACGTTGCCGGACACCGGCCCCTCGATCCGCGCCTGAAACCGGCCAATGCGATCCAGCAGAACGATGCTGACGCCGCCAGCGGCCAGGGCCTGAATCAGCGGCGGCGTCACCAGCACGGCGCCAAACGCCACCACCGAACCCAGCATGTGAAACGGCACGCGGCCCCGCTCGACGCCGTCGATCTCGGCCACCAGATTCTCGCCGTCCTTGCGCAAGGCGGCGCCTTCGGTGGTGATGTAGACGGTGTTGAGCAGCTTCTTCATTGATCCGCCTCTCAACCGGCGTTTCAAGCCCCGTTCTGGATCACGCCGCCAGAACGGAACCCGCTCCTGCCGCGCCGGATTTTCGCCACGCCTTTCCCGATCCACGGGCTATCTGCCCGCGACGCGGCTGACCTCGCCCCGTGTCAGTCAGGCCCCTGCTCCAACGCGCCGCCAACCGCCGCCGCCCGGAACGCCAGCGCCGATTTGCCCGCCACCGTCGGCCGGCACAGCCCGATCAGCGAGCAGGCCCGGCAGCGCGACGCCTTGTATTGCGCCGGCGGCGTGCGGCCGGAAGCGAGCACGGCCCCGAAGGCCAGCGCCGTGCTTTCCGTCAGCTCGCGCAGGCTGGCGTCGAACGGAACCACGACGCGGCGGCGGGTTTCCCCGTAAAACAGCGCGCCCTCCGGCGTCGGGCGGCCGGTCATTTCCTCAAGGCACAGGGCCTGGGCGCACAATTGCACCTCATCGGCCCGGTGGGTCTTCGGCTTGCCGCGCTTGTACTCCACCGGAAACGGCGTTTCGCCATCGGGCCCGGCGTGGAACTCCACCATGTCGGCGACACCCGCCAGATTGAGCCGCCGGCAGGCCAGCGCCATGGCCCGCACATGCCGGACAGCTCCGCGCGTGCGAACGCCCGGCCGGTCCGCCGCCGTGTGCAGCACCTGCCCCTCCGCCGTGAAGCGGTTGTCCGCCCACAACTGCTCCACATGGATCAGCGCCGCCTGCCGCAGGCAGAACACCGCATGCTGCAGGGCCGAGATGGCGATGGGCTCCGGCGTCTGATCCACGACGGCGACCTCCTGGGTCGATGGCGCAAACGCAGCGGCAAAAGCGGCGACGACCGCCTCTGCCCGACGTTTCCCGGCTCAGAGGATTTCCAGCACCTCCACCTGATCGGGAATGGCCGCGCGGTCAATGGCCACCTCATAGTCGGCGAAGCGACGCGGCGGCGGCAGATTGTCCAGCCGCCGGCTGGCCGGATCGTAGCTGTCGCCGTCGACGCTCCGCAGCACCTTCACCGCGTCGAACAACCGGTGCGCCGGGGCGTTGCCAAGGGTTGAGCCATGTTTGAAGGCAATGATCTTGCGCGCCGTCATCTCGCCGCGCGCGGCCGACCGGTCATGCTCGAACATGTTGGCCAGCGCCTCGAACAGCAACTGCATGTCAGCTTCGGAGAAGCCGGTGCGCCCGGCGAGGCTGGCGTTGACGAAGATGTGGGCGCGATAAAGCCCATAAGGCACGATATATTTGCGGCCCATGGTGCGGTTTTCGGTGCGGCCCTCGCCGTCTTCCTTGTCCCGGTCCGCCTTCTCCTTCTCTGTGGTGGCGGCCATGCGAGTGATGGTGATCTCCATCGGCATGATTGGCTCGACCGATGAGGCGAAGGCCAGTTGCACCGGCCCGCGCACCTGGCCAGCATTGATGCCGGTGCTCATCACCGCGCCAAAGGTGCGCACGTCGAAGAAGTTCTCGCACATGAAGCCAGTGACCGCGCGCGCCTCGTCGTCGCTCTGCGGGTTGAGCTTCTTCTCCTTGTCCACCTTGGCGTCGCCGGGGCGCTTCGCCTTGTAGGCCTCGCGGTGGCGCTCGTTAAGAATGGAGCCTTCCTGAACGTAAATCCGGTAGCCCGGCTCGGCACCCTTCGCCAGCTCCACATAGTTGCGAATCTTGCGCTTCAGCGACACGTCGGTGACGAGACCGTGGTTGGTCTCCGGATCGATGCGCGGCAGATTGCCGGCGTCCGGATCGCCATTGGGGTTGCCGTTGGTGACCTCGAACAGGAAGACAATGTCATAGCGGTTGGCGAGCGTCGTCATCAGGCGTCATCCCCCTCGGCGTCGGCTTCAGCGGCCTTGTCAGATTTGGCGAAGTATTTGTTGCGCTGGTGGTAGTAGCCGAGGGCGAACAGCGCCTGGCTCTTGTCGGAGAGATTGGCGGGGAACGGGTCGGACGATGGCTCCATCATCTCCATGATGCCAGCGATGTCCCGCTCAAGATTGACCATTCGCCCGCGCTGCTGCTTGCCGAGTCGCGACAGATGGTTCTGCGACAGGCTGGCGAGGGTGGTGAACACCTTGCGCGGGTGCGCGGCGGCGGCGCCGTAATATTTGTCAGTCACCGAGGCGTTGACGTCGCCCAGCGCCGCATACTGGATCTGCTGGTAGACGGCGAACAGCCGGCCGAGCACATAGCCCGGGTCCTTACAGGTTGGGTCGAGCGCCACGGGAGCCCCCACATCAAAGTTCCGGATCAGGATGGATTTGAGCATCGCCACGCGGGTGGCGTTGATGTTGTGATCGGCGCGGATGCGCATCAGCACGGCGTTGAGCAGCGTCAGCGGATAGGGTGCGCCGCTGAGGATGGCGCGCATCCAGTCGCCCGCGAGATTGGGCGGAATGTTCTCGCGCTTGCGCAGCGTCGCCGTCTCCAGCAGCATTCGCCACAGCGACAGGGTGTTGCGCGGCGGCGGCTCAATGTGCAGCCTCTCCTGGTGCTCCGCCACCGACTTGGCCAGCACGCCGAAATCATCTTCGATATAAAAGCGCACGGAGATGCGCGCGGCGTTCGGCGCCAAACCGACCACATAAAACCGCACGCCCGGGGCCAGCGCCGCCGACCAGTCTGGAACCGACAGGCCCTCCCGCACCCGCTTCAGGGCGTCGCCAACCCGCTTCGCCTCAACCTCGTCGTCGACATCGAAGAAAAAAGCGAAAATCTCCGCCGCCGCTTCGTTGGCGGCCTCGTCATCGCCATCAGCCCAGAACACCGTCGAGGCGTCGCCGATTTGCAGGCGATGGCCGCTGTCCCGGTCGAGAAACTGGTTAAGCATGCCCGTGTAGGCGGCTGCCGCCGCCTCCGACACCGGCGCGTTGTCGCCCTGCTCGTTGCCATAGGAGGTAAAGGCGTCGAGGTTGAACGACACGATGGACGCGCCGGACGACTGGGCGCCCCAGACCCCCTTGATCGCCGGATGCAGTCGCGCCACGGGTCCCCGGCGACCACTGACCAGGCATAGCGCGGTGTTTTTGTCGCCCCCGCCGGACAACCCGGCCCATATGGCCTGCGCCGCCGGCCGGTCGTGAATGCGGATATTGGCCAGACGCTCGCTCTCCAGGGCAAAGACCACGTTCTGGTCCTTCATGTCCTCCGGCCAGCCCAGTTCGGTAAAACGCGCCGGTCGCCACCAGTCCAGGAAGCCAAGGAAGGCGGACAGGCCCTCATCCTTCTCGCCAGCCAGCCACTCCCGATGGCTATCGATAAAGGCGGCGTGCTCACGCGCCGTGCGCTTGCCGTCGCCAGCGGTGACGCCCAGCACGTAAGCCGTCTTGTCCCAGAGAAAGTTTGGCGCGACGCCTGAGGTGCGCTTGGCCGGCTGCGGAACCGGGAGCGACCTGGGGCTACGCTTGCGCCCCTCCCCCTCGCGCAGATCCACGGGCGCGCCCGCCGGCGTTCCATCGGCTTGCAATGAAATCAGCCAGGAGATTTTCTCCTGCGAGAACCCAAACGGCGGCGCCTCGCCGCGCGCGGCCCGACGCTCATAGGCCTGGGCCAATGAGGCCAGCATGGTCATCCGTCGCCCTCCCAAGGCGGGACCGCCGCCCGCTTTTTCGAATGACATACGTTTTAGGTTTCAACCCACGCCTCACGCAGGAGAGGCACAACCAGATCTGGGCGCGACCTATCCCACAGCAGTCTTCCGACCTTCGAAGCGACAAAAGGCAGCGGCCCCCCGCGCAATTAACTTCCTATTGCCGCGGAATGTCAATTTCCTAAAACGTATTTCATAAATCTATCGCAACACCTCCGGCGAATCCGGCGCTGGTATCCGCACCACGCCCCTGTCCAGCGTCGCCCGGAAGAACATCGACGCGCGATCGCCGCCGTGATCGATATCGTAGAGCATGAAGCCGAGATCGCGCGGCTCGCCAAAGCCAAGCCCCCGGCGCGCCTCGTCCTCAGGCCCGGGCTCCGGCATCGGCGCATCCGCTTCGATCAGGCTGAAGTCGGCGGGGAACTCGCGCGTTCCCAGGCACGGCTGGTGAAAGCATTGGCCCTTGCGGGCGCGCCGGTTGAAGATGTCGAGATGCTTGCCGTCCGTATCATCCGGCCCGGCCCGCCCGGTGTGTGCGAAGTGGGCGCAGATGACATAGTCAACGTCGGACAGCAGGGTTGCCGCGCGCTGCTGGCGATTGTCGTCCACCACCAGCGTCAGATCGCCGATATCGCCGGATTTCATCGCCCGCCGCACCGACGCCGCCGGCGTCTTCGCGCCAACCTCGTTGCGGCGGATCGACTGGAAGCGGATCGGCTTCAGCACGTGAATTTCGTCGACAATCCAGCGGATCGCCGGTTTCCAGTAGATCGCCTCAAGTATTCCGCGCGCCGCCGACGGCGTCATCACGTCGTAGGATACGCGCTCCACCTTCATTTCTGGCCGGGTAAAAGAGGCGAATTTGCCGCGAACCCGCAATCGCACGCCGTAACTCACGATTCCCCCCAACCATTTCTGGCAATTCTTGCCAAAATACAATCACTTCATGTACATCAAGGCAACTACAACCAAAGTATGGGCCTGCGGGTCAGAATATATATTGCTCCAGCCCCATGGAATCGGCCTGTTCCCACACCAACCCCGCCTCCGCGCTGTACAGATCGCCCCGCGTCAACACCGCGAACTGCTCGCCGAAGCCGTCCAGAAATCTGGCGTGGCCGTTCTCGATCAGCAGCTTGCGATAACGCGGCGGAATCTGGACGATCCACGATTGCAGCTTGCGCGCCTGCTCCCCCACCGGGGCTCCGGCCAGCAGCGCGGCGATTGCATCGCGCGGCTCGTCCTCCTGCGCGATGATGACCGGCGCCATGCCGTCCTCGATGAAGCGGAACGCCTCGCCGCATGTCCTGTAGCTGAACGCCGGCTGGCCGGCGCTGACGCCAAACAGGTCCGCCACGGCCGCGTTCTGGGAGCGCCCGTCCCGATCCTTCACCTTGACCTGATCCAGGCCGTCGCCCTTCCCCCAATAGACCTCCTGGAAATACAGCGTGATGGCGTCGCGGGCGAAGAAATCCGCCCTTTCCGATGTCGCGCGACCGAAGGCCGCCGCCAGTTGCTGGATCACCGGCGGCGATTTCACTTCAGCCGGCGTGAACACATCAACGAAGCTCTCGCTGGCCGGACGTTCGCCCTCGCGATTGCAGCGTCCCGCCGCCTGAATGATGCTGTCGAGCCCGGTTTCCGCCCGCCAGACACGCGGAAACGACACGTCGACGCCGGCTTCGATGAGGCTGGTGGCGATGACCCGGCATGGCTCCCCGGCTTTCAGGCGCCGGCGCACGTCCGCCAGTATTTGCCGCCGGTGCGCGGCAGTCTGACGGGTGGTGAGGTGGACCACGCCGTTGAGCCCCGCTTCCTTTGCCGCGAGATACAGCGCCCGCGCATGCACGCGGTTGTTGACGATGACCAGCCCCTGCGGACTCTCACCCAATTCCCCGACAAGCTCCACATCCGTCAGCACGCCGCGCAGCCGTGGCGTCACCCGCCTGAGCGCCGCATGCAGCGCGTCCGGATCGGGCGCCAGCTCCGTCACCTGTTCAAAGCCGCCCAGAAAATCCGGCGCCAGCAACGCCGGCTGCGTCGCGGTGCACAGCACCACCGTGCAACCGTAATTGCGCACGAGTTCATCCAGCGCCGCCACGCAGGGCCGCAGCAGATTGAGCGGAATGCTCTGCGCCTCATCCAGCACGATCACGGCATTGCACAGATTGTGCAGCTTGCGGCAACGCGCCGGCCGCGCCGAAAACAGGCTCTCGAACAGCTGCACGTTGGTGGTGACCACCAGCGGCGCGGCCCAGTTTTCCATGGCGAGGCGCAGCTTCTGGATACCCTCGAAGCCAACCGCCTGGGCGCCTTCCTCGGGGGCCGACGCCGCATCAAACCCGGAATGATGCTCCAGCACCACCGGCCGGTTGTCGTCATCGCCGAACACCGCCCGCATGATGCCGGCCGTCTGCTCGACGATCGAGGTGAACGGGATGCCGTAGACGATGCGGTCCATGCCATGATGGCGCGCATGTTCCAGCGCGAACGCCAGCGAAGACAGGGTCTTGCCGCCGCCGGTGGGCACGTCGAGCGTGAACACGCCTCTGGGCAACGTCGCCTTGCCCCGCACCTGCGTCAGAATATCGCTGCGCAACCGGTTAAGCGGCGAGGTCCGCGCTGCCTCCGGCATGGAAGCCGCTCTCGCCGCCATATAGGCGTCGAAGGCGGCGACCAGATCGCCAGCAATCTCCGGCAGTTGCGGCCACTCCCGGTCGACTGGCCCCCGCCCCTCCACCCGGGCGCAATAAGCCTCGGTGCACAGGCGATCCGCGTCCACCAGACATGAAAACAACATGCGCCCGAGGAACGCGAGCTGAAACGCCGACCGCTTTTTGTCCGCGCCCTGATACGGATTGAAACGCTCTGGCGCCAGTTGCGCCGTCCCGGCCGTCACCGCATCGCGCCAACCGGAAAACAGCGCCGGCAGATCCGTGCGCGCCAGCCGGTTCTCAAGGCAGCCCTCATCAAGGCCATGATCTGGCAACCCCGCATGATGACCGGCGATGCCATAGGCCGCGACACGGGCGAACAGCCTGTCATGGGGCGCCGACGCGAGGCCAATGATCTCGCGCGCGCCGGCCGTGGAGTGGTCCGGCCCCCTGGCGCGCTGCCCGCGAATGTATTGCTGAAACTCCCGGGTGAACTTCCCGAGATCGTGCAGCTGCCCGGTGAGCATCGCCAGACGGCTGAGGCCGAACTTGCCGGCAAAACCACCGGCCATATCGCCAACCGCCTGCAAATGAGCCGGACACGTCTCCCAATCCGCCGTATCCGGATTTGACGACGAATGCGCGAAATACTGTTCCAGATCCATCACTACCCCCCAGCGTGCGGATCAACAGAACCCCAGACTGGACGATCAACATCCGCGCTCAAAGCCGGGATGCGGCGATATCCACCGCTTTGCGCATGACCGCGCCAGAGGCGCATTCCGATGAAAGCGCGCCCTCGCCCCGCCGGTGGGGCGAACACTTTGCCGTAGACCGAACGAGATTAGCAGGTTCAATCCACGCCCCGGCGTGGGAGGCGACGCGCTCCCTTTCCGGAGATCGGGATCAGTTCAACGTTTCGATCCACGCCCCCGCGTGGGGGGCGACGCCATGCCCTCTCGTTCGATTCGGATCCGCATCAGTTTCGATCCACGCCCCCGCGTGGGGGGCGACCTTCCCGCCTTGCCGGAGCATGCCGGTCTCGCCCCGTTTCGATCCACGCCCCCGCGTGGGGGGCGACTTCCTTGCCGTGCTCACGAACGGCGGCCTGCTGTGTTTCGATCCACGCCCCCGCGTGGGGGGCGACTGTGCTGATGAGCGCTCGCGACCGCGCCGCCAGCGTTTCGATCCACGCCCCCGCGTGGGGGGCGACGCGGCTTGCCAGTGCTGAAGCGGTAGGCCAAGGGGTTTCGATCCACGCCCCCGCGTGGGGGGCGACATACGCGCCTCAACGTCGATCGTCTCGGTAACCGCCGTTTCGATCCACGCCCCCGCGTGGGGGGCGACCAAGACTGTGTAGAGGTAGGCGACACCGTCATTCTGTTTCGATCCACGCCCCCGCGTGGGGGGCGACTTGCCCCGGCTGCGCTGGCTTATGCAGCCACGCAGTTTCGATCCACGCCCCCCGCGTGGGGGGCGACCAAACGCCTCCATTGCCTTGGCTGGCGTGTCTCCGTTTCGATCCACGCCCCCGCGTGGGGGGCGACCTTGTCCTGTCGTGGGTCAACGACGTTGGTATGACGTTTCGATCCACGCCCCCGCGTGGGGGGCGACGCAACCTCTTGCTTGTCACGCCAGTCATCGGGGTTTCGATCCACGCCCCCGCGTGGGGGGCGACGTCCAGCCGTTGACGGTGCCGCGCATGATGTCGCCGTTTCGATCCACGCCCCCGCGTGGGGGGCGACTCTTGGGGGGCAAGATGCTGAAAGCTGATACTGTGTTTCGATCCACGCCCCCGCGTGGGGGGCGACAAAAGCCTGTTCGATCAGATACTTGTGGCCATTATGTTTCGATCCACGCCCCCGCGTGGGGGGCGACCCAAGGGTAAAGCCAATGCCGCCCCCGAGCTGGGTTTCGATCCACGCCCCCGCGTGGGGGGCGACCTGCGAGCATGGCGGCAGGTGTCAGAGACGAGTTGTTTCGATCCACGCCCCCGCGTGGGGGGCGACGTGGCCGGCATGGTCGATATCGACGTGGGGCTGTCGTTTCGATCCACGCCCCCGCGTGGGGGGCGACGTCATGGCCTTGACCAGCCCCTCGCGCAGCGGAGTTTCGATCCACGCCCCCGCGTGGGGGGCGACGATATTCCGTCTTCAGATATTCGAGGATCTCCGAGTTTCGATCCACGCCCCCGCGTGGGGGGCGACCGCCGCCGGGCTGCACGTTGTCGTGGATGTGGTTCAGGTTTCGATCCACGCCCCCGCGTGGGGGGCGACTTTTCGTGACCCGGTTATCCGGGCCCGGATGCTGGGTTTCGATCCACGCCCCCGCGTGGGGGGCGACGCCAATGGCGGCCGCCAAGCGGTGCGCGCCGCTGTTTCGATCCACGCCCCCGCGTGGGGGGCGACGCAGCCCGAGCCGCCATGCCAGCCGGAGGATTTGTTTCGATCCACGCCCCCGCGTGGGGGGCGACCACGGGGCCTTCTCATCAACCTGATCTATCTCAGGGTTTCGATCCACGCCCCCGCGTGGGGGGCGACCCGCCGGAGCCATGGGTTGCCGCAATTGGCAACAAGTTTCGATCCACGCCCCCGCGTGGGGGGCGACGCAGGTCGACATAGGCGCGCTCGGCGGTCGAGGTGTTTCGATCCACGCCCCCGCGTGGGGGGCGACCATCTCGGATCCCGCGTGTTCCGGCTTCATGTCCTGTTTCGATCCACGCCCCCGCGTGGGGGGCGACCTGGCCGGCAGCTGGAATACAGCTGGCGCGATGAGGTTTCGATCCACGCCCCCGCGTGGGGGGCGACGGTCTTTGGTCGCCTAGACGTTGGACACGTCAGCGTTTCGATCCACGCCCCCGCGTGGGGGGCGACAGGGCAAGCGCGGCGTTAGCGCCGCGCCATGGGGTTTCGATCCACGCCCCCGCGTGGGGGGCGACGGTTGACTTTGTTCCAAGCAAAAACAGTCCGGAGTTTCGATCCACGCCCCCGCGTGAGGGGCGACCGCCGCGATCTCTGACGTCGAGTCCGGCAAGCGCGTTTCGATCCACGCCCCCGCGTGGGGGGCGACGTGTCCATGGCTTCGACGAGCGCCGGCGTGCCGGTTTCGATCCACGCCCCCGCGTGGGGGGCGACTCGCCCAGCCAGGTGAGGCTGAAGCCGCCGGTGGCGTTTCGATCCACGCCCCCGCGTGGGGGGCGACCTGCGGATTGACCGGCGCCAGCTGCGTCAGCAGCTGTTTCGATCCACGCCCCCGCGTGGGGGGCGACCGTCGTCGTCGCGGACGGTGACGAAATACTGACCGTTTCGATCCACGCCCCCGCGTGGGGGGCGACCGCCCCGACCTGCACGGCCAGCACCGCGAGTTGTTTCGATCCACGCCCCCGCGTGGGGGGCGACAAGGCTCCGGCAAGTCTTTGCTTGGAGAGATTATGTTTCGATCCACGCCCCCGCGTGGGGGGCGACGATAACCTCGCCATGGCCCGTCATCTGGACCAGGGTTTCGATCCACGCCCCCGCGTGGGGGGCGACGCCGTCGAGCGTCACGGTTCTCGCCTACGTCTGGTTTCGATCCACGCCCCCGCGTGGGGGGCGACGGCTATCTGATAACCTGAAGATTCCGCGAAATGAAATCCGGCGTCAGCGCGAAGCGTGGGCCGGATATGGCGTTGTCGGCCTGGCGGAGGGCTGGGCATGGAGGGAATGTCTGGCCTGGCAAGGATTTGCGCCGGGCGCGAACCGCCTGGGCTTTTCGGGCCAGCTTGGGGTTCGCGCGCGACTTCTTCCTCGTTCCGGCCGGGGGGTCAGCGAAACGGGCGCAGCGCAGCGCGCAGTTCGTTGACGAACAGCTCGGGCTGTTCGAAGGCGGCGAAGTGGCCGCCACGATCGAGTTCGTTCCAGTAGACAATATTGCCGAAGCGCCGCTCCGCCCAGCGCCGCGCCGGTGGGGAAATGTCCTTCGGAAAGATGCTCGCGGCTACCGGAACCCGCACCTCGCCGTCGGAGAAGGGCCGGAAACTCTCCCAGTATAGCCGGCCGGACGAACCGGCGGTCGCCGGCAGCCAGTACAGCATGATGTTGTCGAGCAGCTCGTCGCGGGTCAGCACGGCAAGCGGATCGCCATTACAATCCGTCCACTCGAAAAACTTCTCGAAGATCCATGCCGCCTGGCCAGCGGGCGAATCCGTCAGGCCATAGGCCAGGGTTTGTGGGCGGGTGCTCTGCTGCACCGCGTAGCCGTTGCCCTGGTCGCGATAATAGCGGGCCCGGGCCAGCAGCGCCTTCTCCCTGTCGTCCATGTCGTCGCGCTGGTCGCGCCCTGGCGGAGCCGTCACCATGTTGAGGTGAATGGCGGCGAGACCGGGTGGGGCCGCCTCGCCCATGGCGATGCTGATGGCCGAACCCCAGTCGCCGCCTTGCGCCACATAATGCCGGTAGCCAAGACGCCGCATCAGTTCAGCCCAGGCAGCGGCGATGCGTTGCGTTGTCCACCCCGCCGCCGTGGGCTTGCCGGAAAAACCGTAGCCGGGGATGGAAGGCGCCACGACGTGGAAGGCATCGGCCGGATCGCCGCCATAAGCGGCGGGATCGGCCAGCGGCCCGATAATCTTGTGAAATTCGATCACCGAACCCGGCCAGCCGTGAGTGATGATCAGCGGCAGGGCGTCTGGAGTGGGCGAACGCCGGTGAATGAAATGGATGTCGACGCCGTCGATCTGCGTCATGTGCTGGCCGAAGCCGTTCAGCATCGCTTCACAGCGGCGCCAGTCATAGGCGCGCAGCCAGTAATCGCAGAGGTCCTGCACGGCGACGAGCGGCGCTCCCTGGCGCAGGTCGTCCACGGTTTCCTTTTCCGGCCACCGGGTGCGCGCCAGGCGCTGGCGCAGATCATCCAGCGCCTCCTCCGGCACGCCCAGATGAAACGGCCTGACAGCTTCCGCCATGCTTCCTCCCCGACATGCTCGCATGTCTGATCCTGTTGACCTGACAACAGACAGCATTCGCGGCGAAGGGGAAAGCCTGATAATGCGCAGGAAAAGGGGGCTGCCCTTTCAGCGGCGCGACGGCTAACGCCGTCGCGCCCCTGGATCAGGCAGATCGCCTGTCCAGCATATGGGACAGGAACGGATCAACCATTCATGTCAAAGCGCCGCCACAATCCGACGTGAACGGATCCGGCGCTGGCGCGTTACTTGCCCTTAACTTCGGCGAGCAGCTCGTCATACATCTTGCAGGCTTCCGCCATGGAGCCCGGGGCCTGCTGTTTTGCCTGGATTTCCTGCATGCGTTGGGTGACTTCCATCGCCTTTTTCTGATCCTTCGCCGCCAGCGTCTGCAATGACGTTGACAGTTCGGTCGCCTTGGCGGTGATGTCCTCGTTCGTGCAGGCAAAGGCCGAAACCGGCGCCAGGGCCGCGACGACGACGAAGATCCTCAGAATTTTCACTTTATCTGTCCTCCAGTGCGCCCGGCTGACGCGGCCGAAGCCGCCAGCGCCGGGACATCCTTTCGGTTAATGTGGCGGAACCCTCCCCCCGGCGGGGCAAGAAGGGACTCCGGCGTAACGGCGCGGCCAGAGCCAAAACCCGTTCATCCTGAAGGACCGCGCCGGGCCCTGTTTGCGCGATTCAGCCACTGATCCCCAATCACAATCGCAGCAGGAGGCAATAAAACCGGTGGCGGCGTGTGATTTCCGCCCGCCCGCCCGCCCGCGCTGGCGCATGGCGGCCAAGCCGCCCGATGTCTCATGTTGCCGCAAACAGGAAAATGGGCCACTAAGCCTGCAGAAGCCATGCTCCCTGTGGGCGTGGCCAATGCTTTGATACGGGCGACATGCGGGAGACGCAGCTCGGGCGGGCAGGCCGGAACGCCAGCCGCCGTCAGTCAGCGGCTTCATCAGGCGAACCCAGGCTGCTGCTTCGCCTGAACGCGCTCTCGTGACGGCGACCTTACGGAGACGAACCAGGCAATGACAACACATGAAGCCGCCGAGGCCCTCGCCGCCAAAGCCCTCGCCGCCGGGGACCTGGCGGACGGCTCCGAGATCGATGCAGATCTGCTCAGGTTCATCGAAGCCCGCATGGCGGGCGGCACGCCGCACGCCCACGCGCTGGGCTTGCGTTTTGAAGCCGCCCGGGTGGGGCAGGCCACCCTCGCCCTGCCGTATCAGAAGCAGTTCGCCGGCGATTCCGAAACCGGCGTCTTGCATGGCGGCGTCATCACCGCCCTGATTGATCACACCGCCGGCGCTTCGGTCCAGCTCAAGAAGGCGATGCGCCAGGCCATCGCCACCCTCGATCTGCGCATTGACTACATGAAGCCGGCGGCCAGCGGCGAAACCGTGCACTGCCGCGCCCACTGCTACAAGATGACGAAGAACATCGCCTTCGTCCGCGCCGAGGCCTATCAGGGCGAAAGCGATCTCATCGCCAATGCGGTGGCCACCTTCATGCTCGCCGCCAACAAGACCAGCCTGAGCGTGCGCCCCGACCGGGAAAAGCTGGAAGAGCTGCCGGTGCGGCCGCCGGCGGCGCCCAGGAGCCCGGACAGCCCCGCCCAGAAGATGCTGGAGCGGATGAGCTACTCCCAGTTCCTCGGGGTGGAGTGCGAGCAGCGCGGCGATGAAGTCACCGCCATCATGCGCTTCGAGCCAAAACTGATCGGCAATCCGTCGCTGCCAGCCCTGCACGGCGGCTCGATCGGCGCATTCCTGGAAAGCACAGCCCTGCTCCAGCTCAGCGCGCAGTTTGGCCAGGGGCGCCCGCCGAAGCCGATCGGCCTCACGATCAATTACCTGCGCTCCGGCCGGCCAGTCGACACTTACGCCCGCTGCCGCATCACCAAGGAAGGCCGCCGCGTCGTCTCGGTGATGGTTGAGGCCTGGCAGGATTCCCAGGACAAGCCGATCGCCACCGCCTATGGCCACTTCCTGCTGCGCCAGGAATAACCACGACGGTGCATGTGGGGCGCCATGAAGAGAGCGCCCACGGCAAACAAAAAAGGGCCGCCCCAAGGGGCGGCCCTGTGTTTCGCTGGCGCTGGAGCCTCTCAGGCTTCCTGCAGCACTTCCACCGACGGCGGCCCGGCCATGAACTGGCCCATTTCCTTGCCGAGCGAACGGAAGTGATCGGATTTGCGGTGCGCTTCGATGGCGGCCTGATCCTTGTAGCGCTCGATGAACACGTACACGGTCGGATCATCGGTCTTGTGCAGCGCGTAATACTCGCAGCCCGGCTCGTTGGCGCTCACCTTCGCCTGCAATTCCTTGGCGACCTTCTCAAAAGAAGCGCCCTCGCCTTCCTTGACCTTGATCCTTGCAACGATCGAAACCATGCGTCTTCCTCCAGTCGACGTCCCGCCGGCAGATTGTGCGGATAACAGGACGTCTCTTTTTGCGTTTTGGCCGCAAGACGGAAACGTGTCGCCAGGCTGGAAGCCAGGCGACGTCCCCGTCAATCGGGTTGTTCAGGCATAGAACAAGTTGGGCCGATATGGAAACGGCTGATAACAGGGCGCCCCCTGCGTGTGGAGAACGCCGCAGCGACAGGCCGGGCCAGCCAGGGAGCAGCCTGGAGACAAAAAAACCCCCTCTGAGGGGGTCAGAGGGGGTTGGTCTCATGGAGTGAGTTCCAGCGCGGTCAATCCCGCTTATGCTGGTAGTTAACAGATATTTAACACAAACCGCCCCCTTGGAAAAGCTGATTTTTTTTGCACTCTCTGACGCGTATCGCCCATTCTGTCGCCTGCCCTGACGCGTCCATCGAAAATCCCCTGGGGCAAAGCATTTCGGGCAAGGCGCTCTCTGGCGAAGCGATTTCCGAAGCGCTTTGCGGACAGCCCGCCTTCTCAGTCCGTGACTTGCCGGAGCCAGGCGGCGGTCGCGTCATCCGGCTGGACAGCGAATGCCGCCACCACCGGCGTCTCATAGGGGTGACACTCCCGCAGCCGCGCCGCGGCCCGCTCGCCGACCGTCTCCGGCAATTTAAAGATTGCCACGACCTCCTGGCTCTCCTCGACGGCGGTCCCATAACGATAGATCGATCGCATGCCTGGAATGATGTTGGCGCACGCGACCAGACGGGCGTCCACCAGTTCCCGGGCCACCCGCGCGGCCGCCGCCTCATCGGGAAAGGTCGTGTACAGGAAAATAAACCCGCTCACATCTGCCTCCGGACCTGTCCAGCGCGTTGCGCGCCTCCGTTGTCCCCCGCATCATGAGCGCGCGGCGGCGGCGCGTGAAGCGGGTCGCGTCTTGCCGGGCGACAAAATCTGGAATAATTCTAAATTAGAATTGTTCCAGACAGAAGCGTCATCCATGCTCATGCGTATTTTCAGCGGCGGCCGCAGGCCATTCGATTCCCTGTCAGAGCAGGAAATTCTGGCCCTGGCCATCTCCTCCGAGGAGGACGACGCCCGGATTTACCTTGCCTACGCCGATGGCCTCCGGGGCAGCTTTCCGGATACGGCGCGGATTTTCGAGCGGATGGCGGCCGAGGAGCACGCCCATCGCGACGCCCTGATCGCCCTGCACCAGGCCCGCTTCGGCGATGTCATTCCCCTGATCCGCCGTGAACACGTCAGCGGCTATTACACCCGCCGGCCGGACTGGCTCGTGCGCCCGCTCGGCGTCGACAAGGTTCGCGCCGCCGCGGCGGCGATGGAGGAGCAGGCCTGGCGTTTCTACGCGACGGCGGCGGAGCGGGTCACCGACGCCGCCACCCGCAAACTGCTCGGCGACCTCGCCCTGCAGGAGAAGCAGCATGAGGCGCTGGCCACGGCGCTGGAGCAGCGGCTGACGCCCAAGGAGGTTCAGGAGGACGAACGCGCCGCCGAGCGCCGGCAAATGATTCTCACCTATATCCAGCCAGGGCTCGCCGGGCTGATGGATGGCTCCGTGTCTACACTGGCGCCGATCTTCGCCGCGGCCTTCGCCACCCAGGACACCTGGCAGACGTTTCTCGTTGGTCTCTCGGCCTCCGTTGGCGCCGGCATCTCCATGGGCTTCACCGAGGCGGTGCATGACGACGGCAAGCTTTCGGGCCGGGGCTCGCCCATCAAACGTGGCCTCGCCTGCGGATTGATGACCACGCTTGGCGGCCTTGGCCACGCCCTGCCTTATCTCATCCGCGATTTCTGGACCGCGACCGCCGTCGCCGTGGCGCTGGTGTTTTGCGAGTTGTGGGCCATCGCGTGGATCCAGAACCGGTTCATGGAGACGCCGTTCTTCCGCGCCGCCCTCCAGGTAGTGCTGGGCGGCGCCCTGGTGCTGTCGGCCGGCATCCTCATCGGGAGCGCCTGATAAACTGGCAAGATAATCTGGCGTCACGATCTGGCGTGACAATCTGGTTTGCCGCATGACCAGGCGCTGTTCGTCTTCTGATCGAAGAGGGGCCATGCTGGCGCGGTTCCCTTGGTCCGCCGGACGTGGCATTCATATCCAGGCGCCATGCTCCGGACCACGTTCGGGAAAGGCGCGTCCCAGCGCCATGCCTTGAGCGGAGCATTCGGGCGGAACATGCCACGCAGTTATTCGTCGATCGGTTTTGTCGCCAGCGATAATCCGGAAGCACAGGATTCCAGGGTCAGGCTGGAAGAACGCTACGGCGGCGTTGATCCCAAACAGGCTTCGGTCGTCGTCGCCCTGGGCGGCGATGGTTTGATGCTGCAAACGCTGCACCGCTTCATGGGACGCGACAAGCCGATCTACGGCATGCATCGCGGCTCGGTCGGCTTCCTGATGAACGACTATTGCGAGGACAACCTGATCGAGCGGCTGGAGGCGGCGCAACGCTCCATCGTCCACCCGCTGCTGATGCGCGCCATCGATCAGAACGGGGTTGAATCCACCGCCCACGCCATCAACGAAGTCAGCATGCTGCGCCAGACCCATCAGGCGGCCAAACTGCAGATCTCAGTCGATGACAAGGTGCGCATGGAGGA
The DNA here is from genome assembly GCF_014656355.1 of Camelimonas fluminis. Taxonomy (GTDB): domain Bacteria; phylum Pseudomonadota; class Alphaproteobacteria; order Rhizobiales; family Beijerinckiaceae; genus Camelimonas; species Camelimonas fluminis. The sequence continues at coordinate 586,929 of NZ_BNCG01000001.1, read as the reverse complement.
GTTGACCGCCGACGGCATACTGGTGGCGACCCCGGCAGGCTCCACCGCCTACAATCTGTCGGCGAACGGCCCGATCCTGCCGCTGAACGCGCCATTGCTGGCCCTGACGCCGCTGGCGCCGTTCCGGCCCCGGCGCTGGCGCGGCGCCCTGCTGCCCAATCACGCCAGGATCGCCATCGAGGTGCTGGAGCCGGAAAAACGGCCGGTCGCCGCCGTCGCTGACGGCCACGAGGTTCGCCGCGTCCGCCGCGTCGAGGTGCGCAAGGATCCTTCGCTGCAACTGGTGCTGCTGCACGATCCAGGTCACAGCCTTGACGAACGCATCCTGCGCGAGCAGTTCGGCTACTAGAGCGCCTTCCGACCAGACGGGGGGCGTCGTCTGGTGGATCAAAATTCGCTCAGAGCAGAGGAAACCGGAGTAATTCCCGACCCATATCGACCGGAGGTTGCTCCGCAGGCGCGCTCCAGAAAAACTGGAAAGCCCCGTTCGCGTCAGGCGAGCGCGTCATTCAGAACGACAACGCAAAATTCCGTTTCGTCGCCTAGGGATTCTGCCCGGACGCCGCCCGGGACACAGCCTCCAAAACAGGCGCGGGACATGAGGGAGCGAGCATGATGGACGTGAACGACATTTCCCCGGTGGACGCCGACGGACGCCACCCGCGCGGCGGCCTGTGGTTCGAGGATTTTACCGTTGGCCGCAGCTTCGCCCACCGCCTGACGCGGACCGTGACCCAGGCGGACAACATGCTGTTCTCCAACATGACGCTCAATCCGCAGCCCCTGCATATCGACGCGCATTTTTGCGCCACCGAGACGGAATGGGGCCGCCCCCTGGTCAACTCGCTGTTCACCCTCGGCCTGATGATCGGCATTTCGGTGAACGACACCACCATGGGCACCACCATTGGCAATCTCGGCATGACCGACGTGCGCTTCCCCGCCCCGCTGTTCGAGGGCGACACCGTGCGCGTCACCACCGAAGTGGCCGCGGCGCGTGGCTCGAAATCCCGCCCGGACGCCGGCGTCGTTGATTTCATCCACCGCGCCTGGAAGCAGGACGGAACCCTGGTGGCCGAGTGCCGTCGCCAGGCCTTCATGCGCCGGCGTCCCGCCTGAATGTTGGTCCGGCGCGAAATCTGGCCATCCCGAACCCGATTTCGCCGCATGATTTCGTTTTGATGCGCTTTCTTCACGCGAGGCGGGGCCTGCTTCGCCGGAAGGCCACCAACCCTTTGATCAGACGCATTTCCTTCACGAAAAGTGGTTTCAACTTTTCTGGACAACACCCTGGCGGACACGACCGATGCGCTCCTTCCTCTTCACACCTGGCGACAGCCTGAAAAAAATGACCAGGGCGCTGGATTCCGGCGCGGACGCGCTGATCCTCGACCTGGAGGATTCGGTCGCCATCAGTCAGAAGGATCAGGCCCGCGTGACCGCCCGCGACTTCATCCGCGAGTCGCGCGACATGGCGGAGCGCCCGCGCCTGTTCGTCCGGGTCAACGCGCTTGATTCAGGCCTGACCGACGCTGATCTCGACGTGGTGATGGCGGCGGCCCCCGATGGCATCGTGCTGCCCAAATCCTCCGGCGGCTCCGACATTTCGCATCTGGCCGCCAAGATCGCCGTGCGCGAAGCCGAGTTCGACCTGCCGGACGGCGCCACCGTCATCATGCCCGTGGCCACGGAAACCGGCGCCAGCATTTTCGGCCTCGGCAGCTACACCGGCGCCAGTCGCCGCCTCATCGCCATGTCATGGGGGGCGGAGGATCTCTCCGCCGATATCGGCGCCCAGGCCAACCGGGACGCGGCCGGCCAGTTCACAGAACCATTCCGCCTTGCCCGTTCGCTGTTGCTGTTTGGCGCCAGCGCCGCCGGCGTCGCCGCCATCGACACCGTGTTCACCAGCCTGAAGGACCTGGACGGGCTCGACCGGGAATGCGCCGACGCCCTGCGCGACGGCTTTTCCGGCAAACTCGCCATCCACCCGGCGCAAATTCCGGTGATCCACGAGCGTTTCACCCCATCCGCCGCCGCCATCGCCGGGGCCCGGGCCATCGTCGAAGCCTTCGCCGCCAACGATACGCTGGGCGTGGTCAATCTCGGCGGCCAGATGATCGACCGGCCGCACCTGCTGCGCGCCCGGCGCACCCTGGCGCGGGCCGGCCTGGCGTAGCGCGGTTTCCAACGCGGTGAATGCCGGCGCAGCGTCACGCCGGTTTGCGCCTTGCAGATCACGGTCGTCAGCAGCTTTCGCGATCTGGCGTCAGCCGCCGCCGCTCAGTCGCCGCCGCCCTGGGGTCGCTTGATGGAAAACACCTCGTTGACCACCGAATAGTCGCGGAATCCAAGACGGGCGATCGGCCGCATCGCCGCCGTGTCGATCATGCCGTCGCGGATAAAGCGGTCGTCGATATAGACGCCGACGACCTGGCCGAGCACCAGCTTCCAGTCGGTGTCGCGGCCCTCCAGATCATCGAGCCGCACGGTCTGCAGGTAGCGGCACTCCAGCGCCGCCGGCGCGTCCCGCACGCGCGGCGGCTTCACCAGCACCGATGGCTCCATCTCCAGGCCGGCGTGGTCGAACTCGTTGACGCCGCGCGCCAGCGGCGCCGAAGTTTCGCTCATGGCGAAGCGCTGGTCCCAGGTGGCGATGCTGCAGGTGAACTCCTTCGTCTCCTCGACAAAGGCGATGGAGTCCTTGTAGCCGCCTGTCGAGAAGCCGACGATCGCCGGATCGGTGGAGAAGCCGTTGAAGAAGCTGTAGGGGGCCAGATTGATCGCCCCCGCGGCGCTCATTGAGCTGATCCAGCCGATGGGGCGCGGCGCCACCAGCGCCTTGAACGGATCATGCGCCAGAAATTCGCGGCGCCGCTCTGCTTCGTAGAACATCAGTCTTCCCCATACCAGGAAACGATTTCGGCCAGGTCCGGCCGCTCGCGATCCGGCGGCGTCGCCGCGGCGGAGCCAATATGGATATAGCCAGCGATCCGTTCATCGGGTCGAACCCCGAGCGCGCCCAGCACCCGCCGGTCGAACGCCAGCCAGCCAGTGAGCCACGAGGTGGCGAAGCCCATGGCGCAGGCGGCCTGGGTCAGGGCCATGCAGACAGCGCCAGCCGACAGCTCCTGTTCCCACAGCGGTATCTTGAAGTGGGGACGCGCCGTGGACACCACTGCGACAATCACCGGAGCCATGGTCATGCGGGCGCGCTCCGCTTCGATCTGCTCCGGTCGCGCCTTCGGCTGATCGGCGCGCGCCGCGGCGGCGATCACTTCGCCAATCCGCTCCCGCCCCTCGCCGGCAATGACAATGAAACGCCAAGGCGCCAGCTTGCCGTGATCCGGCACGCGGCTGGCCAGCCGCAGCAACTCGTCGATCTGCGGCCGCGACGGACCAGGCTCCTTCAGGCCGGCGGGCGGAACCGAACGGCGGGCGGCCATCAGCTTGAGCATCTCAGTCACGGATCACCTGTTCTGGAGCTGTTTCCGATCCACAGGGGCCGGAAACAGCGCGGAGATTTCCTGTTGCGAGCAACGCTATCGACCAGACGCTTCCGTCTGGCCGGAAAGCGCGCTGGCGGACCCATGCGACGTCCAGCGCCACCTGGATCCCTGGCCCCGCCGAACCTCGCATCGCCCGCCTTATAACGTCCGCGAGGCTTGCGTCGCTACCGGCAGTCAGGGCATGACAGCCCGGCGCCTGAAAAACGGCGCGATCAGCCTGCACACAGGCGGGACTGGACAGGGAAAACCCGTTCACACCGGAACGGAATTTTTCTCTATCTCCCTGATTTGGCGCGTTTTCCTGACGCAGGGCCGCATCCGGCCCGCTGAAAAACGCTTCATCGGCGCGGTAAAGTAGCGGGAATGCGAAACGTGAGGAAGCAGACGGTTGCCGCCCTGGCCGCTTTGGCGACGGGCTTCTTTGTTCCGGTCCTTCCCGCCCCGGCCCAGACGGAGGCGCCGGCTGCGCCGAAGATCCAGGAGTTGGCCCCGACAGCGCCTGTCCAGTCTGCTCCGCCGGCGCCGGCTCCTCAGGCTCCCACGCTGGCGACGCCGCCGGCCCATGGCGCGGCAGGCTCGTTGACCGCGCCATTGCCGGAGCCCGAGCCGGCGGAAAAGCTGTTGCGCCTCTCCCTCAGCGCCACTCTTGGCTCCACGCCGGGCCATGGCCTGGCCCTGCACAATGGCCTGGTCTGGCGGATTTACGCCGATACGCCTGACCCATCCGGCGAAATCGCCCGGCCGGTCGCCGAGCTGGCCGACGCAACGCCGACCCTGCGCCTCAAGCCCGGCGTCTACATGGTGCACGCCGCCTATGGCTACGCCAGCGCCATGCAGCGGATCGACCTGACCTCGGACAGCCAGGTCAAGCTGGCCATCAACGCCGGCGGGCTGAAGGTGCTGGGCGCCATCGGCGACGCGCCAATTCCAACCTCACAGATGCGCGTCTCGGTGTTCGTGCCGGTGGGACAGGATCTGGAAGGGCGCCGCGTGGTGGAGAACGCCCCGCCCGGCGTCGTCATCCGGCTGCCGGAGGGCGTCTACCACGTGGTCTCCACCTACGGCGATTCCAACGCCGTCATGCGGTCAGACCTGAAGGTTGAGCCGGGCAAGATCACCGAGGCCACCCTGCACCACCGCGCGGCCACCGTGACCCTCAAACTGGTCCAGGCGCCTGGCGGCGAAGCCTTCGCCGGCACGGCCTTCAGCGTGCTCACCCCCGGCGGCGACGTCATTCGCGAAGAGATCGGCGCCTTCCCGTCGCTGGTGCTGGCGGAGGGCGACTACGTCGTCATCGCCCGCTATGACGGCAAGGTGCACACCCGCGAGTTCAAGGTGGAATCCGGCGCCAACCGCGATGTGGAAGTGCTGGTCAGCCAGTAAAGCGCCGGTCAGCCCGCACGCGGAACGACTTCCCGCTTTTCGCGTTCCCCTTGCGAGGCGCTCCCGATCCCCTGCCGGGCGGGGCCAACCGGGGGACGATCGTATATGGCGCCAGTTCATGATGTCTCCAGCCTTCCCGCCCCCCCTGTCCTGAGCCCATCCCGGAGCAATCCGGATATCGCCCGCCCTTCAACAGCCAGCCTGCTCACACTGGTCGTGCTGGCCGGGCTGCTGTATGTGGGCCGGGAAATCTTCATGCCGCTGGCGGTGGCGATCCTCCTGACTTTCACCCTGGCGCCGATCGTCGGCTTCCTGCGCAAATGGTCGGTGCCGAAGGCGCCGGCGGTGATCCTCACCGTCACCGTGGCTTTCACCATCATCGGCCTGTTCAGCTTCATCATCGCCTCACAGGTCACCAGCCTGGCCAGCAACCTCCCGACCTACCAGGCCAATATCGTCCAGAAGGTGCAGTCGCTGAAGGAGCTGGGCGCCGGCGGCGGGATGATCGACCGCATCAACCGCGCCGTCGCCCGCATCGGCGCCGAGATTGAAAAAACCACCCCGGCGACGCGTGCGGAAGACGCGCCCGCTCCGGCCAGCGAGGCAGCGCCGGCGCAGCCGAAGCAGCAGCCGGTGCCGGTCGAGATCGTCACCCGCGAAGGACCGGTGGAAATCCTGCGCAACGTCATCGTGCCGCTGGTCAGCCCCTTCGCCACCGCCGGCCTGATCATCGTCGTGGTGATCTTCATGTTGCTGGAGCGCGAGGACCTGCGCGACCGTTTTATCCGTCTTGTCGGCGCCGGCGATCTCTATCGCACCACCGAGGCGCTGCAGGACGCCGGCGCCCGCGTCGGCCATTACCTGCTGATGCAACTGGTGGTGAACACGCTTTACGCCGTTCCCATCGCCCTTGGCCTCTGGCTGCTCGGCATTCCCAACGCCATGCTGTGGGGCCTGCTGACCCTGGCGCTGCGCTTCGTGCCCTATATCGGCCCGGTCATCGGCATGATGATCCCGCTGTTTCTCGCCGTCGCCGTTTCACCGGGCTGGACGCTGCTGCTGTGGACTGCGGCGCTGTTCATCGTCGTGGAGCTCATCAGCAACAATGTCATCGAGCCGTGGCTCTACGGCTCCCGCACCGGCCTTTCCGCCATGGCGATCATCGTCGCCGCCATCGTCTGGACCTCGCTGTGGGGGCCGGTCGGCCTTGTGCTCTCCACGCCGATCACCGTCTGCCTGATGGTGCTTGGCCGGCACGTGCCCCAGTTCGCCTTCCTCGACGTCCTGCTGGGCAACAAGCCGGTGCTGGAGCCGCACCAGCGCCTCTACCAGCGGCTTCTGGCCGGCGATCCCCATGAGGCCACCGACAACGCCGAGGACTATCTGGAGACCGAATATCTGGTCGACTATTACGGCCGCATTGGCCTGCCCGCCCTGCGCATGGGCGAAACCGACCGCCAGCGCGGCGTGCTGGACGAAGAGCAGCGCGCCCGCTTCGCCGCCACCGCCCAGGTGCTGGTCGCCAATCTGACCGACATCGCGCTGGAGGAAGAAGCGGAAGAAGATAACGGACGCACAGAGGCGACGGACGCCGACGGCCCCGCCCCCGCCGCCGGGGCGGCTTCCAGACTGCAACGCGGCGTGCTGGCAAGGCTGCGCGTCGGCAAGGAGCCTGAAACCGGCGCCTCTGACGCGGAGAAGCCGGCGGAGCCCGAACCGTCGGCGCTGGTGTTGCCAGACGGCGAAGGTCGTCATCTGCTGCTGATCGGCGGCCGCAGCGAGCTTGATGACGTGGCGGCGGCGATGCTGGCCCAGACCCTTGAGGCGCAGGGCGCCGAAGCCCGCGTGGCGGCGTCCTCTGACATCGCCGGCTTCGGCCGGCTGGAGCTGCCGCTGGATGAGACCGATACGGTGGTTATCGCCTATCTCAACGTTGCCTCGGCCGCCCATGCCCGCCAGACGGTGCGCCGGCTGAAACGGGCGCGACCAGCCTTGCGCGTCGGCGTGTTCGTGCCGCTGGATGAGGCCGATCCGCCGTTGCCATTCGACGCTCCGGCGATTTACGCCGATTTCATCGCCACCCGGCTGCGCGACGCGGTGCGC
>NZ_BNCG01000001.1:497437-579834 GCF_014656355.1 Camelimonas fluminis | reverse complement strand
CCGCTTCGCGCTCCCCGCCAGCCGGCCGTCAGCGAGGCGTGAGGGTCCGCCCGGGCGGGAGCAGGCTGAAACGAAACGGCCTGACGCCTCAGGAGCGGGTCTGCATGAGACACAACTCCAGCGGGCGGGCAGGCTTTCGCGAACCGCCCCCTGTCCAGCACTCAAAAAAGCAACAGCCCCGGAGCTTCTGGCTCCGGGGCCGTCCCGTCTTACGTCGCCAGGCCGCTCAGAGCTGGCCAGCGACCACGCGCTTGCCATCCAGCTCCACCGCCGCGCCATCGGCCACGGCGTCGGGCGCCCGCAAGCGCTTCTGATCCGGCGGCAGCGCTTCGAGCTGCAGCATGGCCAACGCCTGGTCCAGCCCCATGGAGCGCTGCTCCTGCGAGCCCAGCCGGCGGATCGACACGGTGCGCTCCGCCGCTTCCTTTTTGCCCACCACCAGCAATACCGGCGCCTTGGCCAGCGAATGTTCGCGAACCTTGTAGGTGATCTTCTCGTTGCGCAGGTCGACGCCAACGCGCAGGCCAGCCCGTTTCGCCGCTTCAGCCACTTCGCGGGCGTAGGCGTCGCCGTCCTGGGTGATGGTCAACACCTTGACCTGCTCCGGCGCCAGCCAAAGCGGGAAATGGCCGGCGAAATGCTCGATCAGAATGCCGGTGAAGCGCTCGATGGAGCCGCAAATGGCGCGATGGACCATCACCGGCGTTTTCTTCTGGCCGTCGGCGTCGATGTAGAACGCGCCAAAACGCTCCGGCAGGTTGAAGTCCACCTGAGTGGTGCCGCACTGCCAGTCACGGCCGATGGCGTCGCGCAGCACGTACTCGAACTTCGGCCCGTAGAACGCGCCCTCGCCCTCGTTGACCGCCGTCTGGATGCGACCGCCGGACTGCGCCTCGATCTGCTTCAGCACCCGGCCCATCACCGCTTCAGCGTGATCCCACAGGGCGTCGGAGCCAACGCGCTTTTCCGGACGGGTCGACAGCTTCACCACGATCTTGTCGAAGCCGAAGTCAGAATAGGTCGAGAGGATCAGGTCGTTGATCTTCAGGCACTCTTCCGCCAGCTGGTCCTCGGTGCAGAACACGTGGGCATCGTCCTGGGTGAAGCCGCGCACGCGCATCAGGCCGTGCATGGCGCCCGAAGCCTCATAGCGGTGCACGACGCCGAACTCGGCCATGCGCAGCGGCAGGTCGCGATACGACTTCAGACCGTGCTTGAAGATCTGCACGTGCCCGGGGCAGTTCATCGGCTTCAGCACGAACCAGCGCTTGTCCTCGGCCTCGTCGCCAGCCGACTGGGCCGCGAACATGTTCTCGCGGTACCAGTCCCAGTGGCCGGAAGTCTCCCACAGGCTTTTGTCGAGGATCTGCGGCGCGTTCACCTCGTCATAGTCGCCGGCAAGACGGCGGCGCATGTAAGAGATGATTCCCTGGAACAGCGTCCAGCCCTTCGGATGCCAGAAAACGGTGCCCGGCCCTTCCTCCTGGAAGTGGAACAGGTCCATCTCGCGACCCAGGCGGCGGTGGTCGCGCTTCTCGGCCTCCTCAAGCTGCTTCAGGTAGAGATCGAGGTCTTCCTGCTTCGCGAAGGCTGTGGCGTAGATGCGGGTCAGCATCGGATTGTTGCTATCGCCGCGCCAGTAAGCGCCCGCCACCTTCATCAGTTTGAAGGCGTTGCCGATCTTGCCCGTGGAGGTCATGTGAGGGCCACGGCACAGGTCAAGCCATTCGCCCTGGCGATAGATGCGCAGATCGTCGCCCACCGGAATGGCGTCGATCAGCTCCACCTTGTAGTTTTCGCCCTTCGCCGCGAAGAATGCCTTCGCCTGCTCGCGCGTCCACACTTCCTTGGTGAACGCCGCGTCGCGGGCGATGATCTCGCGCATCTTCTTTTCGATGGCCGGAAAATCCTCGAGACTGAACGGCTCGTCACGGGCGAAGTCGTAATAGAAGCCGTTTTCGATGACCGGCCCGATGGTGACCTGGGTTTCCGGCCACAGGCTCTGCACCGCCTCCGCCAGCACGTGGGCGGCGTCGTGGCGGATCAGCTCCAGGGCGCGCGGATCATCCCGGTTGACGAATTCGATCCTGGCGTCGCGGGTGATCGGGTCGGCCAGATCGGCGAGCACGCCGTCCAGCGCCATGGCCACGGTGCGCTTCGCCAGCGAGGGGGAAATGCCCTTCGCGATCTCGAAACCGGAAATGCCCTCAGGAAACTGGCGCGCGGCGCCATCGGGAAAGGTAACGTTGATCATCGTATCCTCGGCTCACTCCTGCGAACTGGGCAGGTAAGCGGTTGGCGCAATGGCGGCGAAAGCGGCGGCCGCAGTCTCCGGCATTGCCAAAGGTGAATGACGGGGCGGGCGCGGGCGCCCCTCCGCCAGCGTCATGACGGCGCGCCGCAATCAGCGGCTGCCTGGCGCGCATGCGCGCCACGACGTCCGCCAGCATTTACTCCGCATGCGCCTGGCAGGCAATCTGCCGGGGCCATTCCGCTGCTTTCACCGAACGCGCGCGGCGATTCAGTCACAGCGAAAATCCGGCCGCGCCCTTTCTCCCGCATCCTGCCCCGCGTCCGACCGATCCCGGCTTGCGCGATCCTGAACGCCGCGCCAGCGGCCGTAACGCCATGGCGCCCACCAGCGGGCGCGCGCCGGTCGTTGCAAAGGCGGGAAATCAAGGCCGTGCGTTCCCCAGGGATGGCAACGACAGATGCGGGCAAGCCCCATCCAACCGCCAGCCCACAGGCCAAACCGGCCGATACTCTCTGACGTATAGGCCGAGCATGACGGCAAATGGCGGCACTGACGGCCAATCAGTCCCGACAGCGTCAGCTGATAAACGCGGATCAGCGCCATGCCGGCGAACGCAGGCACGCGCCGGAAACTGGAATATAGATGTGAACGGCCCGTCGTCATCATCCGCCGATATGAGGTCCGGGAAGCCGGAACGCCAGCCCCGATGCGCGCGCGCAGCCGGCGCGGGGCCTGATGCGACCGGTTCGCCATGGACCCGGCTGGCGGCCGGCCGGCCTGCGACATATCCCCAGCCCTGGTCTGTTTGCCCCGATGCCGCCACATTGCCGCCCCAGACCGGATGCTGGCGGTTCCGTTAGCTTGACGTTAACCTTACCTCCGATTCAGGCTGGCGCTTGCGGCCTGTTAAGAATCTTTTTCGTATACTGAGCGCCAAACGCAGCAACGAAAGCATCCAGAGCCGTGCCAAGCCGCCTGTCCAAATTCTCCGCCGCCCTCGCCGCTGTTGTGATCCCAGCCGTTTTCGCCGGAGGCGTTCAGGCCCAGTCCGCCAATTATGGCGAACGTTCGGACATCATGTTCAACAACACGCCGGTGTCATCCGACCAGTGGATCGTGACGGTCAAAGGCACCATTGGCGTTTCGCCGGCCTGGCCCGGCTCCGATCGCATGACGTTCTTCGGCTACCCCTCCATTGGCTATCGTCATGTGGGCGAGCGGCCGCGGTTCACCTCGCCGGACGACAGCGCCAGCCTCGCCCTCTACGACACGTCCTGGTTGCGTGCGGGCGTCGTGGCGGGTTACGGCGCCGGCCGGTATTCCGGCTCCGAGCGTCGCCTGTGGGGCATTCATGATGCTGGCTGGTCGGTGCAGCCTGGCGTCTTCCTCGACCTTTGGCCGACGGAATTCCTGCGGGCCCGCATCGAGGCGCGTTACGCCGTGGGCAACGTGCACGGCTTCGTCGGATCGGTCGGCCTCGACTTCGTCAAGAGCTTCGACCGGCTGACCCTGGCGGTCGGTCCGCGCCTGAAGTGGGGCAGCGACCGCTACAACGACAATGTGTTCGGCGTCCGCTTCGAGGACGCCCTCAGGACCGCCGGCTTCGTCACGCCTTACAAGGCCAAGGGCGGCGTTAACTCCCTGGGCTTCGTCGCCTCGGCCTCCTACACCTGGTCTGACGAGCTGACCACCACCGTGTTCGGCGGTTATGACCGCCTCATGAGCGACGCCGGCGACAGCCCGATCGTTCAGCGCGTGGGCTCGCGCAACCAGTACACGGCCGGCGTCAGCGCCGCTTACTCGTTCAACATGCGCGCGCTCTGGTGAACCGGCGCGCCCGCGCGGATCAAAAGAAGAGGCAGCCCACAGGCTGCCTTTTTTCATGCCGCTCCTCCTGCGGGCGGACGTCTCATCCGTCAGAAAACGCATTGAACGTGCAGGGAACATCCAGGTTCGGCGTGAGCGGCGGCGGCTCGGGCATCTCCGGCGTCTCTACCTGCCGCGCAAGTGGCGACGGATCATCCGCGCGCTATCCTGAAGCCTGAAGCCGGAGTTCAGGCTTTCGCCAGCGCCTGCTTCAGGGCGGCGAGCGTCGCATCAAAGGTCAGCAGGGTCGAGGCATGGCGGTTCCGGTAAGCGCGGATCGGCTCCAGCAGGGCGCACTCGGCCCACTTCCCCTCCGGCGGCGCGCCATCCGCGTCCAGCATGCGCCACACGCGTTCACGCACCTCCTCAAGTTCGGCCAGATCGGCGCCAATGACATGGCCCGCCATGATCGCCGAGGACGCCTGCCCCAGCGCACAGGCTTTCACGTCGTGGGCGAAGTCCACGATGCGGCCATCCGCCACACGAACATCGACGGTGACCCGCGAGCCGCACAGGCGGGCATGCGCCTCCGCCGTGCCGTCTGGCGCCGGGAGCCGGCCAATGCGCGGGATATTGGCGGCCAGGGTCAGGATGCGCCGGTTGTACACATCATCCAGCATGACGCATCCTTAACAACACAACCTGCGGAAACATTTCCTGTGCTCTCCATGGGAACCGGAGACGTCCAGCCCATTACATAGGCGCAATGCCGGCATGGGCAAAGCCCCCCGCCACAAGGCCGGCGCGGGCGCCCGCGCGCCGCCGCTGGCCTGGTCCTCGCGCTGGCGCCACATGGTGCTGCATGCAACAATCGCCGGGGAACGGGAATTCAGGGCTAGGATCAACGGCCTCCTCTCCTATATAGAAAGGGTCGGCTGATCCAGGCATGGCTCTGCTGGCTTGCCGGAGCCGACCTTCCGGATCACCGCGATGACGACTGGCCTTTGTGTTGAGACGGCGTCGCATGCGGCCGGTCGCATGACGACTGGCGCGCTGTTTGCGTTCACGCGCCAGCGGCGTCTTGAAGAGTGGAATGTAATGATCGACAGCGGGAGGCCCCACATGGATGGTGTGGTTAAGTCCTTGTCCGCGCGGTTGGCCCCGGCCAACGCCGACAAGCAGGTTATTGGGCCCGATCCTGAGCGCCCGACGCGGGAAGAGGCCGAGGCGGCGGTGCGTACGCTCATCGCCTGGGCGGGCGACAATCCGGATCGCGAGGGATTGGTGGACACGCCCCGGCGGGTCGTGAAAGCCTATGAAGAGCTCTATGGCGGCTACCGGCAGGATCCGGACGCCCAGCTGGACCGGGTTTTCGCGGAAGTCGGCGGCTATGACGACATGGTCCTGCTTCGCGACATCCAGTTTTTCTCGCATTGCGAGCATCACATGGTGCCATTCACGGGCCGGGTTCACATCGCCTATTATCCCAATGGCGGCGTCGTTGGCCTGTCCAAGCTGGCCCGGGTGGTCGATATCTTCGCCAACCGCCTGCAGACCCAGGAAACCATGACGGCGCAGATCCTCGACACGATCGACGCGCGCCTGCGTCCGCGCGGCGCGGCGGTGATGGTTGAGGCGGCGCATATGTGCATGTCGATGCGCGGCATCCAGAAGCAGGGCTCCATGACGATCACCTCGCGCTTCAGCGGCGTGTTCCGTGAGGATCCCGCCGAGCAGGCCCGCTTCATGACCCTGGTCCGCGCCGGGGCCTGATGACCGGAAACTGGCGGCGTCATATCCGTCGCCAGCAGCCTGGCGTCCCACAGTTCCATCTGCCCTGACCGCAGCAGCGCCTGCTTCAACCAGGCGCTTCCTGGCGGGGAGTCTCCGTTTCGGCCAGCCCCTCACGCAACAGCCGCCACCACCGGGAGTAGAGCCATGTGCGACCACCACGGCGCGTTCCCCGCGCGCGGCGCCACCCACGATGTTGAAGAAGGCGCCCGGCTGACGCCGGCGTTCGACGCCAATGGACTGGTCACCTGCGTCGCCACCCATGCGGATACGGGCGATGTGCTGATGGTGGCGCACATGAACGCCGAAGCCCTGCAGAAGACCATCGAGACTGGCGAAGGCTGGTTCTGGTCGCGGTCGCGTCAGACCTTGTGGCGCAAGGGCGATACCTCCGGCCAGGTGCTGCGCATCGCCGAGATGCGCGTTGACTGCGATCAGGACGCGGTGTGGATCCGGGTGCGGGTCGGCGGCGACGGCGGCTGCTGCCACACTGGCCGGACCAGTTGCTTTTACCGGGCCGTCGAAACCGGCGACGGCGCGCGCGCCGACCAGACCCTGCGGTTCGTGGAATAACGCCAGGCCCGGGTTTCGTGCAGGCCCGGGTTTCGTGACAGCCGCCTCCCGGATCAGCCGCGCGTCGCGTGGCGCGCCCGTTTGAACGCGCCGCCATTCCGGCGCGCCACGGTCGCGCGTCCGGCGCGGCACTGCTTCATGTGGAAGCGCTGTTTCGCCCTATCACTTTGAATTAACGTATGTTCTTCACACAAAGCAACGTCCGCCCCGCTCGAAAGCGCTCTGGCGTGCATGCACTGGAAATCGCCGCATTCCATACGCATGTAACATTTCGTCAGTCATATTGATTTCCATGCCGGCTTCAAAAGGCCGACGATTGGCGGGCGTCGCCGCCAGCACCTGAGGGGCTGAAGCTCCGGCCAGCCGGGGGAGCGTTCACGCAGGAACGTCACGTCCCCCATTCGGATATGTTGTCGACAGGCCGCATGCGGTCATCAACGGGTACCAGCATGTTTGATGCAAGAACATTCATGCATTTCCGCCGCAGCGGCGCCACCGGCGGCGCCCAGGAGGAGACGGCCGCCGCCTCGCCCGGGGATGAGGCTCTCGTAGAGCCCAGCGCCCCCGCCACGCCGCCGCCCCCGGCCGAACAGCCGGAAGCCAACCAAACGCCGCCGCCACGACGCGGTCCCCGCAATCCGCCCCATCCACGACGCCCGGCCCGGCTTGGCCTGGCGCTTGGCGGAGGCGCGGCGCGCGGCTGGGCGCATATTGGCGCCCTGCGCGTACTGGAGAAGGCCGGCTTCGCGCCCGACGTGGTGGTCGGCACCTCCATTGGCGCGGTGGTCGGCGGCTGCTTCGCCACCGGCTCCCTCGATATCCTGGAAGAGTTTGCGACCTCGCTCACCCGCCGCCGCGTCATGGGCCTCATGGACTTTTCCATGGGCGGCTCCGGCCTGATCAGCGGCAACCGGTTGCGCCAGTTGCTGGAGCAGGATATCGGCCGCCTGCGCATGGAAGACCTGCCGGCCCGCTTCGCCACCGTGGCGACGGAACTGGGCAGCGGTCACGAGGTCTGGCTGACGCGCGGGCCGGTGGTGGACGCAATGCGCGCCTCCTACGCCCTGCCAGGCATTTTTGATCCCGTCTGTATTGGCGGACGCTGGCTGATGGACGGCGCGCTGGTCAATCCGATTCCCGTCACCGTGGCCAGGGCTCTTGGCGCTGAATTTGTGCTGGCCATCAACCTGAATGGCGATCTGCGCTCCAACCGGGCCAGCACCATTCCCTCCCACGGACCGCTTGAGGAAGACGTGGCCGGCGCCGCGCCGGAAGAGGCAACCGAAAAGCACGGCGGCATTCTCGGCGCCCTCGGCGCGGCGCGGCGCATCGGTCGCTTCGCCCGCCGTCCGGATGGCGCTCCTGGCATCGGCACGGTGATGATGGACGCCTTCAACATCACCCAGGACCGCATCTCGCGCTCACGGCTGGCCGGCGATCCGCCCAACCTGATGGTCAGTCCGCGCCTTGGCCAAATTGGCCTTTTCGACTTCCACCGGGCGACGGAAGCCATGCAGCTGGGGGCCGAAGCAGCGGAGCGTTGCCTGCCGGAGCTGGAAGAGATGCTGGAGTTGGCGGACATCTCCGGCTGAGGCGCCGCATCAGGCGGCAAACCGGTTCCGGCGTGCGGCCGGGCCAGACGTCGGTCGCCCCAAAAACCCACGAAACGCTCAAGCCCGGCGCGCCCAAGCCACGCGCGGCGAGCCGCCCGCTGGCGCGCCGCCGCTCCCTCACGCCGTGGCGATGTACTCGCGCAGGGCCTGGTGTTCGCTCTCGATTTCAGCCAGCCGGAACTTCACCACGTCGCCAATTGAAATGACGCCGAGGACCCTGCCGTTCTCCACCACGGGCACATGGCGGAACTTGCTGGCCGTCATCAGGGCCATGAGTTCATTGACCGCGGCGGTCGTCGTGCAACTGGTGACGTCGCGGGTCATGTGAAACCGCACGTCGTCCCGGAGCACGTCCGGTCCACGCCTGGAGATCGCCCGCACCACGTCGCGTTCGGACAGGATGCCCACAAGGGCGCGCGCCGCATCAAGGACCAGCACGGCGCCAATGCCCTGCCCGGCCATCAGATCTGCAGCGTCGCGCAGGGACGCTTCCGGTTCGATCGATGTGACGTTCCGGCCCTTGTCGGCCAGAATGCGCGCAACTGTCATGGTCGCTCTCCCTCCGCCCGCTCCCCGTTTTGCCCCCGTCCGTCGGCGGGCCTCCGCCCATTGCAGGCGATCTTCCGTTGCCCGGACCCCGGCGACAAATAGTGTCCGCAACCCGTCCGCATTGCAATCAGTCTGTATCGCGCATCCATTCAGAAGCGCTTGATCCGGCCGGATGGGGATCGAAGAAACCAAACAGCAACAGGCCCGTGAGGAAACCGCCAATATGGGCCTGCCACGCCACGATGGATTCGCTGACGCCCAGCGGCCGCGCCAGCACGCCAAACAGGATGTTGGTGATGAACCACGCCCCGGCGAACATCATGGCGCGCCGGTTCCGGAAGGTGTCGGCCAGGCTGTCGGCGCGCGCCAGGTGAACGCTGGCGGGACCTCCGAACAGGCCGCCGCGGACGTTGAAGGCGAAACGCACCGCCGCCCCCATGCAGCCTGAGATCGCGCCAGAGGCGCCAATCATCGGAATCACCTCCATCGGGCCGGAGAGGTAGTGCGCGACGGCGCCGCCAACAGCGCAGATGAAGAAGAAGAGAGTAAACCGCACCGCCCCGAACCGGCTGGCCAGCGGCGCGCCAAAAGCCAGCAGCCACACCGAATTGAGGATCACATGCGTCCATGAGCCATGCAGGAAGGCATGGGTCACAAGACTCCACGGCGCCAGCGAGCCGCTGGCGACGATCAGCCGCCCCAACGCCAGTTGCCCGCTGACAGCGTCGGGCGGCGCGCCCTGGACGCTCGCCAGCAGGCGCTGCATGAAATCCGCCGGCTGCAACCACCAGGTCACCCGCGCCGGCACGAATGCAAGCTGATACAGCCAGATGAAATCATCCGTCACCAGCTCGCGAAATCCATGCACAAGCAGGAAAACGCCGATCAGCGCGGCCACGACGGCCGGCACGTTGAAAATCGGCTCGCGACCGGATCGCTGGGGATTGGGCTGACGCCATTCGGAGTGATTGCTCATGGCGCGACCATGAGGCGCCGCCCGTGATTCATGCAAGCAGTCAAAACGCCATTTTCCCACACGCAGCGCCCCCTCAAGCCGCCTCCAATGAGCCCCCCTTGTCGAGGTTGGCGAACCAGGACGGCGCAAGGCGTTTCCTCCGGGGAAATGCTCAAGGCTGACTGGCGCTGCGCCCATCGCCGATGCGCCGGCGTCCGCATGATCTGGCGTCAGCTGCATTCCCGGATGCGCGCTGTCTCAAGGCCCTGCCGTCGCCGGGAAAATCCCGCAACGCAGGCCAGCCCCGCCCGCCTCCCCCGTCAGTCGCCTGGCGTCATCCGGGCGCCCCGCTTCAGCGCTTTGGACACCCCTGTCGCAGACATCCTCCGGAACCGGACGACGACGGTTGCGTTTACCATTTGTTTAGGTTTGCCGCCCCGACGCCTTGCGTCAGCGGGGGGCGCGTGAAATCGTTACTGAAACGTTAACAGCCCCTGGGGTTATGTCGTGTCTTTCCGGTCTGGTCTCATCATCGCCGCTGCGATCGTCGCCTTCAGCACCCAGGCCTTTGCCCAGGATCTGAAGACGGCCGGTCTGCCCGCCGACATGAGTCTGGCTCAGGCACCGGTGCTGCAAACCACGCTTTCCCCCATGGGCTGGGTGGATTTTTGCCAGCGTTACGCTGGGGAATGCGACAGTGATGTCCGCACCCCGACGCACGTCAAACTGTCACGCAAGAGCTGGCGCGACCTCGCAACCGTCAACGCCCATTTCAATCGTTCGGTGGCTCCTGTCACCGACATGGAGCACTGGGGCGTGGAGGAGCGCTGGGACTACCCGAGCGATGGCAAGGGCGATTGCGAGGATTATGTGCTGGCCAAGCGCCGCATGCTGATCGACATGGGCTATCCCCGCCAGGCGCTGCTGGTAACGGTGGTGCGCGACAATCTGGGCGAGGGACACGCCGTGCTGATGGTCACCACCGATCGCGGCGACCTGGTGCTCGACAACCGCCGCCAGGACATCCTGTCATGGACGCGCACCGGCTACGCCTACATCAAGCGCCAGTCCGCCGTCAGCCAGAACATCTGGGTGTCGTTGGGCGCCCCGCAAGCTCCCGTGGCCACCGCATCGCGATAATTGTTTCAGAACTCACTCCGCAAGAAGAAAAGCCAGCCCGTTCGGCTGGCTTTTCATTTCCATGGGCCGCGCCGCCGCTCACAGTTCCTGCAAGGTCTGGGCGAAGCGCTTCCAGTTCTCGACGTAGTGGCGGGCGCTGAAGCGCAACCGGGCCACCTCTTCGTCCCGAAGCGGCCGCACCACCTTTGCCGGCGAGCCAAGAATGAGGCAGTTGTCAGGAAACTCCTTGCCCTCCGGCACCAGGGAATTGGCCCCGACCAGGCAACCCGAGCCAATTCTGGCGCGGTTGAGCACCGTCGCGCCCATGCCGATCAGCGAACCGGCGCCAATCGTGCAGCCGTGCAGAATGGCGCTGTGCCCAATGGTGCATTCCTCGGCGATGGTAATCGGCGCGCCAGGATCAGTGTGCATCATGCACAGCTCCTGGATATTGCTGCGCGGACCGATGTCGATCAGTTCGTTGTCGCCACGGATAACCGTTCCAAACCAGACGCCCACATCCTCGCCAAGACGGACGTTGCCGATCACGTGCGCCGATGGCGCAACCCAGAACGCGCCCGGCTGGGGCAATTGGGGACGAACGTCCCCGAGCGCATATACAGACATGGCTTCCTCCAAAGTCACGGGACGTTGAGCCAAGCTCATGGCGCCGTCAAGAACATTCGGACCCCATTGATATTACGCCTTCCCGAATCAATACTTTAAGAATACATTTATAGTGCGACTGTTTAATTTGACTATCGGAGTGCAATCCATGCATGAGAAGCAAATACGCAGCAACCGTTTATCTGGAAAAGCGCCGGATTATCTCATCAATCCCCAACAACAGGGGGAGATCGCCAGCGGTGCGTTTCTCATTCTGTTCTTTGTCGCTTCGATCGTTTCCGTCATTGTCAGCACCCTCGTCCGGTAACGCCCAACGTCGAATCGCGCCAGTCCGGTTCAGGACTGAACGCGTTTGAGACATGGGCCGGGAGCAGCGCGCGCAGGGGCGAAGCCGGTTTCTCAGGGCCGTACTTTTTGTCCGGTTAGACCTGCAAAAATGCGAGTCTCGCAACGAGGGGCGTCCGGCCGGACAGCAGGCCTGCCTCCTGGCGCAATGGATCACCGTCCGGCGTCCAAGCCGCCGGCCGGAACCTTGTGACGCCAAACGGCCGCAGACCGCCGCCAACTGATGGTCTGTGACCGGGGCCGGGACAATATCTCATCCAGAATGGACGGATTATTTCTTCCATGAACAGGTGGCGTCCCGCCAGTTTCCAGCTATACATGATCTGAAACGCCAGGGCTTGATCTCCCTCTGGTTGGATCGCCTGCCGCAAATCCACCCAGGCGCCCCCCAGCTGACGCCGGACGAACCTCACCAATATCGGGCGAAAATATTGGGCGAGGATAGTCGGGCGGAGCGGGATCGGGCGACGGCCTGCCCCCGGTTGGGCGCGCTGCCCCGGACCAGACGGTCAATCTTCCCGCACGGCGCTCCGCGGGGCTCCGCGCCCCGCCCAAAACGCCATGGCCAGTCCCGTCGCCAGAGCGGCGAGAATGAGACCGGCCAGCGTCGCTGCAACTGGCTTTGGCGCGCCGCTGAACAACACGTCATGCATGATCCGGCCCGGAAGCAGGGTGAAGAACCCGGTGATAACCAGCGCGCCCATGTACAGCCCCAGCATGATCCGGCGGTGGGCGCTGTGGCGACGGATTCGGGCCATGCGCACGCCCCAGGCAAGCGACGCCAGTGTGAGCAGCGACAGCAGGTGGATCGGGCTCCACGGCCCCCACATCCGCACCTCGTGGATAAAGAACGATGAGCCGGCGACGACGATCATAAGCCCGCCCCAGACGCGGCCAGCGATCCGGTGCGGCGCGTCGCCCTTGCGGCGCAACAGGATGGCGCCGCCAAGCAGCAGGGCTGCGATGGCGGCGGCGACATGAATCTGGATGGCGAACGAAGCGTTGAGCAGCGGCGACAGGTGCATGATGGTCTCCCGGGCGACCGTTGGAGGCCGCTTTGGAAACCGGTGTGCTGAAGATTAGAATGGCCGCCAACGTCCCTTGCGTGAACTGGCGGAAAACTTCGTGAACGACAGCGCCCTGCAATCCACGAAGCGTGAAATGCAGCGGCTGCTGGTTTCGCGCCCGTTCTGGTTGGCCACGGTGGCGGCGGCGCTTTTGCTGGGCCTCACCGGGCCATTCGGAACCTATCACGCGCTCTCTTTACCGTTGCGGCTGACGTACTGGGCGCTCGTTGGCGTCGCGACCTACCTCGCTGGCTACGGGCTCGTGAGTCTGCTGGCCAATCTGCACGGGCGTGGGCGGACGCGACATCCACTATTCTGGGCCGCTTACGGGGCGATCGCCGGCCTGCCGGTCGCGCTGATCGTCTGGGCGCTCAACGCCGCCCTGTTTGGCCGCGCCGCAGCGCCAGCCCTGCCAGAACTCACCGGCCTGACCATGGCTGTGTCCGCCATTGTCTCCGTTGTTGTCGCCCTGTCTGAACGTCAGATCGGCGCGGCGGCGGCGAAGCAACTGTCATCACAGCAGCCCGCGTCCATGGAAAACCAGGACGTCGCCACGCCGCCAGCCGAAAACGGGCGCGCCGACCCGACCCGTCAGCGGCCGAAAATTCTCGACCGGCTGCCGCCCGAACAGCGCGGTCGGCTGAGTCACATGTCAATGCAGGATCACTATGTCGACGTGCGCACCGATCTGGGCGGCGCGCTGGTGCTGATGCGGTTTTCCGACGCCATTGCTGAAACCGCCGGGGTCGACGGCCTGCAGATACACCGCTCGCACTGGATCGCCCGGGCGATGGCGGAGGGCCCCGCGCGCATCAACGGCAAACCGGCGGTGCGGATGCTTGACGGCTCCGTCCTGCCGGTCAGCCGCAGCTATATTGATGTGGCGCGGGCGGCGGGGTTGGCCTGAGCCTGCAGCGGCTCGCCCGCCAGAGCAAAATCCGTTCATGCAGAACCGGAATTCCGCCCGGTCTTTTTATGAATTGATGCTGCCCTTCACGCGAAGCGGCGTCCGCTTCGCTGGAAAACACTGCTGGTATCTTTCCAGTCTGGCGGAAATCACTTCGCGCCAGGATCACTTCGCGCCAGGATCACTTCGCGCCGGCATCACTTCGCGTCAGACGCGCCGCATGCAAGGGCGGCGCACCTTCCGCCCCCTGCTCCTGGTTCCTGGTGGCTCCTGCGCCAGGAAAAGCGCCGCGCCGCCAGCCGTCCTTGCGCGAGCCGCCGCTTACTCATCCTCAAGATCGGTGTCGAGGATCGCCATCTGGAAGCTGTAGCTCCGGTCGCCATCCTCATCATCGAGGAACAGTACGCCGACAAATTCCTCGCCAACGAAAACCTCGGCGGAGTCCTTCTTTCGCGGACGGGCGGTCACACGAATGGCGGCGTTGCCGAACGTCCTGCGCAGGTAACGCTCGACCTTGGCGATTTCGGTTTTATCCAACGGGGTTCTCCATGGCGTATTCGCAGTGATCCGGAACCGTTGACGCTCCGGACCGAAGGAGGCGCATCCAAGGAGGCGCTCCAGGGCGTCTGACATACACCCGCGCGCCCCGCCGCAACACCCCATCTGTCGTCATCGGCGCATTTTCAGCGGCGCAGCGCCCGCCATCAGCCGGAACATCCTGATGGAACAGGGAAATGGCGCCAACGTCGCCTGCAGCCGTTCCCCTGTCGACAAATGGGGATGAATCCGGGTCCGCCAGCAGGATCAGCAGTCGGGCCAGGGACATCCAGCTTCAGGCCTGCCTCTCGCCGTTCCATGACGCCGGGGCGGCGTCAGATGGTGTAGTCAGTCGCCCAGTCAGCCAGAATCTGGTCCATGCTGCGCGCCGGCTCGGCGCAGCCCGCCGGCCCCACCACCTTGGCCGGCACGCCGGCCACGGTCATGTTGCGCGGCACCGCATGCAGCACCACCGAGCCGGCGGCGATGCGGGCGCACTGTCCCACCTCGATATTGCCAAGCACCTTGGCGCCGGCCCCCAGCAGCACGCCGGCGCGAATTTTCGGATGCCGGTCGCCGCGTTCCTTGCCGGTGCCGCCGAGCGTCACATCCTGCAGGATCGAGACGTTATCCTCGATCACCGCAGTCTGTCCCACCACCAGGCCGGTGGCGTGATCAAGGAACACGCCCTTGCCGATAACGGCGCCGGGATTGATGTCGGTCTGGAAAACTTCGGACGAGCGACTCTGCAACATCAGGGCGAAGTCCTTCCGCCCCTTGTCCCACAGCCAGTGCGCCAGACGGTGTGTCTGGATGGCGTGAAAACCCTTGAAGTACAGCACGGGCTCGATGAACCGCACGGCGGCCGGATCACGGTCAATCACCGCCGCCAGGTCAGCGCGGATGGACTGGGCGATGGTCGGATCGGAGTCCAGCGCCATGGCGTAGGCGCGCACGATGGCCTCCTCGCCAAGCAGCCGGTGACCGAGGCGCGAGGCGACCCGGTGAACAATCGCCATTTCCAGAGAAGCATGGTCCAGAACCGTGGCGCAGATCAGCGGCTCCATGTCCGGCTCACGCGCAACGGCCGCCTCGGCCTCGTTGCGGATATGGGTCCACACCGGATCAAGCGGCGTGATCTTGTCCAGGGCCCTGCTATCATCGCGCATCGTCGCAAGCGCCATCTGACTGACTCCCGTCTGGCGAATATCCCTGAAGCCAAATCCTCTAACGGACCGGGCTCAGGGGGTGGGCAGCTTTAGCACGGAATGATAGCAGAACGGCAAAAATCCGCACTGGCCCCGGAACAGACAATGAAATCTTTCTCCTCGAAATCATTCTCTTGCCCCACGCCCCGTCTGATCGCAGAAGCTGCGGACGGCGTCGGCGTCATCAGCATCAACAATCCAGAAAAGCGTAATGCGCTCGATCTGGCCATGTGGCGCGCCCTGCCCCAGCTCATCGCCGCCATGGCGGCCGACGACGCGGTGCGGGTCATCGTGCTGCGCGGCGTCGGCGACAGCCCGTTCGCATCCGGCGCTGACATCAGCGAATTCCGCACGTTGCGCGCCAGCGCCGCCGGCGGCAAGGCCTATGAGGACTCAAACGAGGAGGCATTCGCCGCAATCGCCGCCTGCCCGGTTCCGGTGATCGCCATGATGCGTGGCTTCTGCATGGGCGGCGGCGTCGGCATCGCCGCCGCTTGCGACCTGCGCGTGGCGGCGGAAGGCACGGTGTTCGGCGTGCCGGCGGCCCGTCTCGGCGTTGGCTATCCGCCCCAGGCGATGCGGCTTGTGGTCGCCGCGTTCGGCGACGCCGTCGCGCGCGACCTGTTCTTCACCGCCCGCCGCCTTGACGCCGCCGAAGCCAAGGCCCTCGGCGCCCTGCACCGCCTGTGGGCCGACGCCGATCTGGAGGCGGAAACCATGGCCATGGCCCGCGCCATCGCGGGCAACGCGCCTCTGGCCATGCGCTCGGCCAAGGCGTCGATCGCCGCCGCCAGCGGCTTGCCTGGCTCAGTGTCAGAGGCTGAACTGCTGGCGCTCGCCGGCGCCTGCTTCGACAGCGAGGACTACGCCGAAGGCCGCGACGCCTTCCTGGAAAAGCGCCAGCCGCAGTTCCGGGGACGCTGAAGCGCCGCGGGGGAGATCCCTACGTCGCCTCACAGGCGACGAACGATAGCGCGTTGCCATCCAGATCGACGACATGCACGTCCGTTCCGCCCCACGGATGGCGTGTCGGCGACTGGACGATGTGCGCGCCACGCTCTACCAGCTCCGCGTGCAGCGCCTGGACATCCGCCACTTCTATGGTTGCAAGGATCAGCGACAGCTCACGGGCGGCGAGTTCGGCGAAATTGGGCGCATGGACAAATCGCAGGTGAAGGCAGACGCTATCGCGCGAAACCGAGCCGTAGAACGGCGGCGCGCCGTGCAGAAAGTCTGTCCTGAAGCCGAGGCGATCTTCAAAATAGCGCGCGCTCGCCGGTACGTCCCTGACGTGAAGTATCGGCGTCACCGATTTCAGCACCTGCGCCATGATCTGATCCCTTCCTGCGCCTGCATGCGTCACAGGTCGTCAAGGTGATCCCGGACTGCCCGGCTGTCTGGTCCTGGCATGTGACAGAGCCGATCAAGCATGCGTCGCAAGGGCGCGTCCCCAAAATGCAGATGCATCGGCTGGAGTGACGAGACCGCGCCTGTCATGCCGGAAGCAGAGCGCCGACATCATTCCAGCCATACGCCACTTCGACCAGCGCGCCGCCAGCGCATGGCTCCTCGCGCTCAAGAAGCGTGACGCCGCCAAGCCGTTCGTAAAACCCCCGCGCCCGCAGATTCCGGGTCAGCGTCCAAAGCGCCATGGCCCTGAAGCCATCGCGCTGCAGTCGCATTGCGAGCGTCTGGATGATGGCGCGCCCTGCGCCCAGCCCGTGAAAAGCAGGCAAAACATACAGCGTGCCGATTTCCCCGTCATAACCCATGCGCTGAAGCTGGAGGCTACGTTGAGGGCAACAAGTCCCAAGACCGACAATACGGCCTTCACAAACCGCCACCTGAAGGGACAGCCCCCGCGTTTCTCGTGATTCTGCAAGCACTCGCCTCCAACCGGAACCAGACAATTCAACGGTGATCCGCTCCAGCTCTTCAGCCGGCATCATGCTCCGAAAAGTCTCGCGATATGCCTGAACGTGCACCTCCGCCACGTGCTGGACATCGTCCGGCACAGCGGCGCGGACACGCCAGTCTCTCCCATCAGACATGCGTGGCGACCCCCGCGAAATGAGAACTTCCTGAGTGGAGCATTGCCTGGAGAAGCCATGCAGGGCGCAGAAAACCAGAACGGTCATTTGCAGACATGGCGATCACGCAGCCACCGCGCATACGCCGCGCCCGTACGGGGCGGGTATGGTTTCCGCCCACATGGAGTTATCGCCCCAGGCTGTTTCAACCTTCGCGCACGGGCGCCAGATCGACCAGCCGCAGTTCGGCCTGGTCGCGGCCGCCCCAGCTGTTGATGGTCAGTGAGCCGGCGACGTGGACCTGCTGGCCTTCATGGGCGAGCAGTGCGTCGCCCAGCGGCTGGCCTGCGGCGCGAAACGCAACCCCGCCAATCTGGGCGCCGTCGCCAGCCTTCAGCCGGTAGCGCAAATGCGCCGCGCCCACCGGCTTCACCTCCACGAGCCGGTGACGCGGCAAGGCGAAGGTCGGCTCGGGATTACCAGAACCATAGGGCCCCGCCCGCTCCAGCATGGCGACCAGATCAGGTTGCGCCCCGCCAGCGGCCAGCGAACCGTCCAGCAGCAATTCGGCGGCGTGGGCGCCAACGTCCTGGTCGGCCAACCCCATTTCAAGGAAGGCGTGAAATTCCGCCAGTCGCCCTGGCGCCAGGGTGACGCCGGCCGCCATGGCGTGGCCGCCGCCCTTCACCGCCACGCCGCTATCCACCGCCCGGCGCACCAGCCAGCCGAGATCGACGCCCGGCACCGAACGGCCTGAGCCGGTGGCCACCCCATCCTCACGCACGGCGAAAGCAAACGCCGGCCTGGCGAAGCGCTCCTTCAGCCGCGAGGCAATGAGGCCGACGACGCCCGGATGCCACTCCGCCGATGCCAGCGCCAGGGCGCCCTGATCCGGATTGGTCGTCAGCTGCCGGTCAGCTTCCGCCGCCGCTTCCTCCACCGCCAGTTGCTCGATCGCCTGGCGCTGACGGTTCAGTTCATCCAGCTCCATGGCGATGCGGGCCGCCTCAGTTGCATCGCCGGTCATCATCAGCCGCGCCCCAAGCGCCGCGTCGCCAATGCGGCCGCCGGCGTTGATGCGCGGCCCCACCAGAAATCCCATGTGCCAGGCGGCTGGCGGCCCCTTCAGATTGGCAACGTCCAGCAGCGCCGTCAGGCCTGGCCGGCGGCGCTGGCGCATCAATTGCAACCCCTGGCGCACGAAGGCGCGATTGAGGCCAACCAGCGGCGCCACGTCCGCCACCGTCGCCAGCGCCACCAGATCGAGCCCGGCGAGCAGGTCCGGGCCCTGGCGGCCCTGCCAGTAGCCTGCCTCACGCAAAATCCGGTTCACCGCCACGAGGGTCAGCATCACCACGCCGGCGGCGCAGAGATAGCCGAGGCCAGAGAGGTCATCCTGACGGTTGGGATTCACCAGCGCCAGCGTATGCGGCAGTGTTTCCGGCGCCTGGTGATGGTCGAGCACCACCACGTCGAAACCGACGCGGCGCGCTGTTTCAAACGCCTCATGGCTGGCCGTGCCGCAATCCACCGTCACCAGCAGGCTGGCGCCTTCGCTGCGCAGAAATGCGATGGCCTGGCTGTTGGGGCCATAACCTTCCGTGATGCGGTCGGGAATATGCACGGCGTAAGGAACGCCGCAGAACGCCAGGAAATCGCCCAGCAAGGCGGAGGAGCAGGCGCCGTCCACGTCATAGTCGCCAAAGATGGCGACGCGCTCGCGTTTGCGAACGGCTTCCGCGATGCGGGCCGCCGCCGTGTCCATGTCCCGCAACACCGATGGGTCCGGCATCAGATCGCGCAGCTTCGGCTCCAGAAAGCCGGCGGCGTCGGCAAGCTGGACATTGCGGCCGGCCAGCACCCGCGACAGGGCGTCCGGCAGCCCATGGGCCTGCGCCAGGGCCAGGGCCAGCGACTCGCCCTGCCCGACGCAACGGCTGCGCCATGTCCGCCCCAGCGCCGAGCGTCGCACGCCCAGAACGACCGCATCTGAATCTTCACGCCTGGCGCTGGCGGGATCGCCGCTGCCCATCATGCACACTTCCCATGCGCGCCCTGCTTCCGATCAGGGCGCAATCGTTTTCCGGTACTGGATAAAGCCAGCGTTCTCCGCCACCGCATCATACAACTGGCGCGCCGTGGCGTTGCTTTCGTGCGTCAGCCAGTAAACCCGCGTCGCGCCCGCCGCCCGCGCCGCAGCGTAAACGGCCTCGATCAGCGCCCGGCCGGCGCCGCGCCCCCTGGCTTCCGGCGCGGTGAACAGGTCCTCCAGATAGCAATAGCTGGAGGCGGTCCATGTCGCCCGGTGAAACACGTAGTTGACGATGCCCAATATCTCGCCGCCGGCTTCAGCCACCAGGCAGTGCACCGGCTCGGCGGCGTCGAGCAGCCGCCGCCACGTCAGATCCGTCACCTCGTCCGGCAGCGTGGTCTGGTAGAACGCCAGGTATCCGGCCCACAGGGCGCGCCAGCGGGCTTCGTCGCGAGCAGCCACAGGTCTTGTACGAATCTGCATGTAGCGCCTCCGTTTTGCCCGACAGCATGCTGTCCGCCCCGCCTGAATCAACCTGGCCTGAATCAAAAGGGGCGCCGCAGCGCCCCTTTCCCGTTCCGGCGACGCCGGATCTCAGGCTTCCATGTGGAACTTGCTGAGATCGCGATGCTCGGCGGTGATGCGACGCACGGTGCCGGTGATCGAGCGGTAGACGATGGTCTCGGTCTCGATCACGTCCTTGCCGAAGCGCACGCCCTTCAGCAGCGCGCCGTCGGTGACGCCGGTGGCGGCCACGATCACGTCGCCGCTGGCCAGGTCCTTCATGTCGTAGATGCGCTCGGGATCGGTCACGCCCATGCCACGGGCGCGCTCGCGCTTCTCCTCGGTGTCGAGGATCAGGCGACCCTGCATCTGGCCGCCAATGCAGCGCAGGGCGCCGGCGGCGAGCACGCCCTCAGGCGCGGCGCCAATGCCCATGTAGATGTCGATGCCGGTCTCTTCCGGGTTGGCGGTGTAGATGATGCCAGCCACGTCGCCGTCCGAGATCAAACGCACGGCGGCGCCGGTGCTGCGGATCGCGGCGATCAGGTCGGCGTGGCGCGGACGGTCCAGAACCAGGGCGGTGATTTCGGACGGCTCAACGCCCTTGGCCCTGGCCAGGTTGCGGATGTTGTCCTCGGGCTTCGCATCGATGTGCACGACGCCCTGCGGGTAACCAGGGCCGATGGCGATTTTCTGCATGTAGACGTCAGGGGCCGCCAGCAGCGTGCCGCCTTCGGCCATGGCCATCACGGCGATCGAGCCGGGCATGTCCTTGGCGCACAGGGTGGTGCCTTCCAGCGGGTCAACGGCGATGTCGACCTTCGGGCCGTTGGTGTTGCCGACATGCTCGCCGATGAACAGCATCGGCGCCTCGTCGCGCTCGCCCTCGCCGATCACCACCGTGCCGTCGATCGGCAGGCGGTTCAGTTCCCGGCGCATGGCGTCGACGGCGGCCTGGTCGGCCGCCTTTTCATTACCGTGACCGCGCAGGCGGGCGGCGGCGACAGCGGCGCGCTCGGTGACGCGCACCAGCTCCAGGGTGAGGATGCGCTCGATCAGTTTGCCCTGCGGGACGGTAATGTCGCTGCTCATGTCGTGATCTTCCCTGTCTCGTCTCGTGCGGCCGGCGCCTTGCGGAAAGGCGTCCGGGGCCGCTCAGTTGCGCTCGATGCGGATGACCTGGGGCGAGGAGCCGACGAAGCCGTCGGCGACCGCCTTCTGGAGCGCGCCGCGCACGGCGTCCTCCGTCGTATCATAAGTGATGAGGATGACGGGAACCTTGGCGCCCGAACGTCCGGTTGGATCGCGCTCCGCCGCCTTTGGCGAACGGCGCTGCACGATTGATTCCAGCGAGATGCCGGCCTCAGCCATGCGCGACACCACCGAAGCGGCGGCGCCTGGCTTGTCCAGCAGGTTGACGCGCACGTAATAGCCGCCCGGGTGATCCTTCACCGGCGCCCGCTCCATGTGCTGCAGATCGCCAGCCGGCGCGGCGAACACCGGGCCGCGACTGCCGGCCTGGGCGATGTCGACGATATCGGCGATGACCGAGGATGCGGTGGCGTTGCCGCCGGCGCCCGGGCCAACAAGGGTCAGCTCGCCCACAGCGCTGGCGTCGATGTTCACGGCGTTGGTGACGCCCATGACCCGCGCCAGCGGCTGGGTTTTCTCAACCATGGTCGGGCAGACGCGCTGCTCGACGCCATCGGCCGTGCGAACGGCCACGCCCAGCAGCTTGATGCGATAGCCGAGGCGGTTGGCCATGCGGATATCAATCTGCTTGATGGAGCGGATGCCTTCCACCCGCACGGCCTCGGCGTCGATGCGCCCGCCGAACGCGAGGCTGGCGAGGATCGCCAGCTTGTGGGCCGTGTCATGCCCGTCCACGTCGAACGTGGGATCGGCTTCGGCGTAACCGAGCTTCTGTGCTTCGGCCAGGCACTTCTCAAACGACAGGTTGTCCTGCTCCATCCGGCTCAGGATGTAGTTGCAGGTGCCGTTCAGAATGCCGGCGATCTGGGTGATCTCATTGCCGACCAGCGATTCGCGCACGGTCTTGATCACCGGAATGCCGCCCGCGACCGCGGCTTCAAAAGCCAGCGCCGCGCCAGCGCGCTCGGCCTCCACGGCCAGATCCATGCCATGGGCGGCCAACAACGCCTTGTTGGCGGTGACCACGTGCACGCCGCGCGCCAGGGCGGCCTCCACCGTCGCCTTCGCCGGCCCATCAGAGCCGCCGATGAGCTCGACGACGCAATCGACCTCAGCCTCGCGCGCCAGCCTCACCGGATCGTCGAACCATGTGTATCCGGACAGGTCGACGCCGCGATCGCGCGTGCGGTCCCGCGCCGAAACCGCCACCACGTCAATGGGGCGCCCCGCGACGAGCGCCAGCGCCGCGCGACGCTGCGCCAGCAGTTGAAGCAACGACGCGCCGACGGTGCCGAGGCCCGCGACGCCAATCCTGAGAGGAGTTTTCATAATGGTGCGGATCGCATGGCCTCGCGCATCCTGTCAATCGACAGAACGCCTCGCCGTCGCCGTTGCGCGAGATAGGGCCGGGTCCGCCCAGATTGAATCGTCCGGGCGATCCGGTGTGAACGGGGGCCGTTCGGGCTGACGGATGGGGATCGCCCTCTGCGGGCAAAAAGAAACCGGGCCAGGAACGCCCGGTCCGGAGCATCGCACGCACTGAAACAGTATGGTGAAGCGGGATCGCATCCCGCGACAGGAGGCCGCCCATTCAATGCGGCGGGACTCCCCGCCACATCAACCGACGCCGCCTGACGCCTGGCTCGAGACATCTGGCCCCGAGACACTTGCCTGGAAACGCCTGCCCTGGTGGATCAGGCAGGGAGATCCCCCGCCCTCCCGGTCAGCCTGCCGTCGTCATGCGAGGCGGACGCCGCCCCACCAGCCGCGCCGCCGCGATCTGGCGCCCGGGAGCGACGACGCCGCTCCCGCCGCCATCAACCAAACAGCAACACGTCTTCCAGCGAGCCCTTCTTCGACGGCGTTTCCGCAGTCTCAGGCGCGACCGGCGCGGCTGGCGTAGCCGCCGGCGCCACGGGGCGGGCAGCCGCCTTTGGCGCGGCGCGCTTCGCCGCCGGGCGAGGCGTGTTCGCCGTTGGCATGGCCGCCATCATCTGGGCGGGCGAAACCGCCTGGGTGGAGCCAGCCTGCTGCTGACCCGACGCATTGACAAGCGCCGTGTACTGCGCCTCCGGCATCACCACGAGCCGCTCGCCGGTAAGGGCGACGATCGTACGAACCTGAGCCTGCATTGTACCTGTCCTCTAAACGTCCCTGGCGGTTATCCGCCGGGGCCAAAAACCACGAATGCCGTGGCAAAAGACGTGCGTCCCCGCACCTCCCGCCACCTCCGCCAGCAGTGTTGCCGGCCGGAAGTTAATCAAAATGGAATCCGTTGCTGGCTCCGTGGTGGTTATCACCGCCATCCACTTCGCCTTCGTCTTCCACCTGTCCCGCGCCTTCGCCATCTGGGCGAAAGCCGTAGCGCCCGCTGGCCCTCTGAAATGCAGGGCCCGCAACGGATCGCCCGTCGGAACCCTTCCAGTTCTAAGCTGGATCAGGGCCTTTCCGTGACAACGATCAGGCAACAAGAAGATATGCGAATGCAATATAACCTTTGGCTAATGGCGTGTTAATTTTGTCGTCACAAAAGAAATAATCTGTAATAATTTTTGAACAACCTGGCGTAACCAGCATTAGGTCGGCGCTTCCGGCCATGTTCGCGGGCCGCAGCCCATCGCGCCGGCGAAATCCGCGCGCATCACGCTGCCAGAAGAACTCAATAAAAATCTTTAATTATCAAAATGATACAACGAATCCCGGCCAACCTGCCGGCCTGCGCCAACCCGCCGGGACGCCAGGCCCTGGCTCCTCCGAAACCTGACGCGCCCGCCTGCGCCATCATTCCAAAGTTGGATGCCGCCGTCCTGAGCGCCCGTCTGGATATCCAGCGGCGGGAAAACAGGCGCAGGGTTTTGGCGTCCCGTCAGGAGGCAACCCGCCGCCAGCATCCTTTGCTGCTGGCGAGCGACGCTGACAAGACTGGCGCCGCCACGGGGCGGAGCAGAACCGTCGGATCGACCGGCTCTTTCCGGACAGGCTGCTACTTCCGGACAGGCTGCAAACGCATTACGGCCCGGCGGGGGCTGGGCCGTACAATCCAGGACCACGCGCTGGCCAGCGCGTGGGGAGATGGGTCAGCCGACCTTGTTGAGCGGCACGACGTTATGCAGGCTGGTTTCGGCCGTATCGAAAAACTTGCGGATGTTGCGCGCCGCCTGGCGGATGCGCTGCTCGTTCTCGACAATGGCGATGCGCACATGGTCGTCGCCGTATTCACCGAAGCCAATGCCCGGCGCCACGGCGACGGAGGCGTGCTCCACCAGCAGCTTGGAAAACTCCAGCGAACCGAGGTGCTGGAACTTCTCCGGAATCGGCACCCACGCGAACATCGAGGCGGTGGGAACCGGAATCTGCCAGCCGGCCCGGCCGAACGATTCCACCAGCGCGTCGCGACGCTTGCGGTAGATATCGCGCATCTCGCGGATGCAGTCGTCAGGTCCATTCAGCGCCGTGGTCGCCGCCACCTGGA
Source organism: Camelimonas fluminis (assembly GCF_014656355.1). Classification (GTDB taxonomy): domain Bacteria; phylum Pseudomonadota; class Alphaproteobacteria; order Rhizobiales; family Beijerinckiaceae; genus Camelimonas; species Camelimonas fluminis. Next base: position 555,293 of record NZ_BNCG01000001.1, on the reverse strand, counting down.
TCGGCGTGTAGGCGCCATAATCCAGATATGATTTGACGCGGGTCAGCGCGGTGATCAGCCGCTCGTTGCCGACGGCGAAGCCCATGCGCCAGCCAGCCATGGAAAAGGTCTTGGACATGGAGGTGAACTCCACCGTCACGTCCATGGCCCCGTCCACTTCCAGCACCGACGGCGGCGGGTTGTTATCGTCGAAATAGACTTCCGAATAGGCCAGATCCGACAGCACGATCAGCTCATGCTTTTTGGCGAAGGCGATCAGATCCTTGTAGAAATCCAGCGACGCCACATAAGCGGTCGGGTTCGACGGATAGCACACCACGATCGCGATCGGCTTCGGGATGGAGTGCTGCACCGCGCGCTCCAGCGCGGGGAAAAACGCGGGCGTCGGCTCGGCCGGCACCGAGCGGATGACGCCGCCAGCCATCAGAAAGCCGAAGGCATGGATCGGGTAGCTCGGGTTCGGCACCAGCACCACGTCGCCAGGGGCGGTGATGGCCTGGGCCATGTTGGCGAAGCCTTCCTTCGAGCCCAGCGTGGCGACCACCTGGGTTTCCGGATTCAGCGTGACGCCGAAACGGCGCTTGTAATAGGCCGCCTGGGCCCGACGCAGGCCGGGAATGCCCTTGGAGGCGGAATAGCGGTCGGTGCGGGGCTTGCCGACGGTCTCGACCAGCTTGTCGATCACGTGCTTCGGCGTCGGCAGGTCGGGATTGCCCATGCCGAGGTCGATGATGTCCGCGCCCCGCGCGCGTGCTGCTGCCTTGGACCGGTTGACCTGTTCGAAAACGTAGGGCGGCAAGCGCTTGATGCGATGAAAATCGGTCATTGGTCCCAGGTCCCTGATATCGGTCCTTTTCACGCGCCCGGACGACAGGTTCAGGTTGGATGGTTTCAGGCGCGGAAGCAGTCGTGTGTAGCAAATCGCCAGCCGGTTGCCAGCGGTTTTGCGACACGGGCAATTATTTCTGCCACAAGGGCATTTTCCGGATTGTATACGAAACCGGCCGCTCTGGCGAAAACCCGGGGCGCGACCTCCGGACGCGCCCTCCATCAAGGAATGGGCGGGAGATCACCCAGGCCGGCCGGCAGGATATCTGAGCGCTCTCCAGCGGGGCCGGCGTCGCACTCACTCAGCCGCTTCCGGCTCCGGCGGCGGCGCCTTCGCCGGGGTCGGCGCGGGAGTCTTGCCCGCCGCCTGCGCTTCGGCGCCCGCCGCGGCGTTGCTGGAGCGGGTGGCTTCCAGGCTCTTCTCCAGCGCCTTCACGTCATCGGGCTTGCGCGGCTGGCTCGGACGCGCCGGCAGATCGCGCGGGATCTTCATGTAGCCGGCGTCGGACCGCCGCGCCGCGCCAACGAAATCAGCCGGCGGCGGCGTATCGGTGGCGAAACCCACCACCTTGGCCGCTGACTTTCCAGCCGAACAGCCGCCCAGCGCCATGGCCCCGGCGACAAGCGCAACGCAGGCGACGGCGGCGTGGCCCACAGAACGTGCGTGGCGACGGATCTGGCGGTGATTCAAGATGCGCATGGTTGCACGATACGCCCTGATTGCTGCGGCGGGAACATCCGGGCGCCAGGGCGCCCAAACTGTCCTTAACAGCCAGTCATCAACAGAAGGTTCTGCACAGCGGCGCCCGAAGCGCCCTTGCCCAGATTGTCGAGGCGCGCCACCAGCACCGCCTGCCGCGCCGCCTCATTGGCGAACACGAACAGTTGCAGCCTGTTGGTGTCGTTGAGCGCCTCCGGCTCCACCCGCCCGGCGCGGATCGCCGGATCGTCCAGCGCCATCACCTCGACTTCACCGCCCGCCGGATACCAGTCGGCCAGCGCCCTGTGCAGGTCGGCCGCCGTGGGCTTGCCCGGCAGGTCGTCCAGGTGCAACGGAACCGACACCAGCATGCCCTGACGGAAATTGCCAACCGATGGCACGAACACCGGCCGCCGGCCGAGCTTGCCGTATTGCTGCAACTCCGGCAGGTGCTTGTGCGCCAGCGACAGGCCGTAGAGTTCGAAGTTCGGCGCCGTCCCGCTCTCATAGGCTTCGATCATCGACTTGCCGCCGCCGGAATAGCCGCTGACCGCATTGGCCGAGATCACCGTGTCGGGGCCGATATGCCCCGCCTCCACCAGCGGCCGCAGCAATGCGACGCCGCCCGTCGGATAGCAGCCGGGATTGGCGACGAAGCGGGCTTTGGCGATGGCGCCGGCCTGGCCGGGCGCCAGCTCGGCGAAACCGTAGACCCAGCCGGGAGCGACGCGATGCGCCGTCGAAGCGTCCAGCACCTTCGGGCCCTTGTCGCCCAGGCCTTCAACCAGCGCCACGGTCTCTTTCGCCGCGTCGTCGGGCAGGCAGAGGATCACCACGTCGACTTCAGACAGCAGCTTCCGCTTGGCCTCCACGTCCTTGCGCTGTTCATGCGGAATGCTGCGCAGCTCGATCTGCGGCATGCCGGCCAGCCGCTCGCGGATGCCGAGGCCGGTTGTGCCCGCCTCGCCGTCGATGAACACCACGGCGCGGCGCGCGCCGGCGCCGGCTGTGGCGGGGGTGCTGCTGGCCTTGCTGCTCATGGGATCACTCCTGTCGTGCGACAAAGCTGTCGCCGTCACGCGGTACTCCAACCACGTGTAAAAACCAATACGGCCAGAATGCAACCGGATGATGCACGCTGATCCTGGCCACATATGCAAAAAGGGCGGCCTGTGGGCCGCCCTTCCTGAAATCGCGTAACCGGGCCCTGTCGGGCTGCGGCCGCCCGATCAGCGCTTCGAGAACTGGAAGCTGCGACGCGCCTTGGCGCGGCCGTACTTCTTGCGCTCGACGACGCGGCTGTCGCGGGTCAGGAAGCCTTCCTTCTTCAGGATGGCGCGCAGCTCCGGCTCGAAATAGGTCAGGGCCTTGGACAGGCCGTGGCGCACGGCGCCAGCCTGGCCGGACAGACCGCCGCCAGCAACGGTAACCGTGACGTCGAACTGGTCGACGCGATTGGTCAGCTCGAGCGGCTGGTTCAGGATCATCCGCAGCACCGGACGGGCGAAGTAAACTTCAACCGGACGCTCATTGATGACGATCTTGCCGGAACCCGGCTTGATGTACACGCGGGCGACGGCGTCCTTGCGCTTGCCGGTGGCGTAAGCGCGGTTCAGGGCGTCGACCTTGCGGACGTGCACGGGAGCGTCGTTGGCGACGGCGGCGTTGGCCTGGCCAAGATCTGCGAGGCTCTGGAGGGTTTCAGCCATGATCAGGCGCTCCTCGAGTTCTTGGAATTGAGGGCAGCGACGTCCAGAGCTTCAGGCTGCTGGGCGGCGTGCGGATGCTCGGCGCCGCCGTAAACGCGGAGGTTGCCGAGGATCTGACGGAACAGCGGACCGCGCGGCAGCATGCGCTCGACGGCCTTCTCGACGACGCGCTCAGGGAAGCGACCTTCGAGAATGAACTTCGCGGTGCGTTCCTTGATGCCGCCCGGATGGCCGGTGTGGTGGTAGTACACCTTGTTCTCGTACTTGCGGCCGGTCAGCACCACCTTGTCGGCGTTGATGACGATGACATTGTCGCCGCAGTCAACGTGGGGGGTGTAGGTGGGCTTGTGCTTGCCGCGCAGGCGCATGGCGATGATCGAAGCGAGGCGACCGACGACCAGACCTTCGGCGTCGATGAGCACCCACTTCTTTTCAACGTCGGCCGGCTTTGCCGAGTAGGTTTTCATGGATCTTGTCTCAACTTTCGCGGGACCTCGCGGCCCCTGACGATTAACGCGCGGAACTGGCGTGGGCTGACGGGAAACCGCCGACCCTGGCCATCCGCGCGGGTTGGCTGGCGTTTAGCCTGCGCGCCGCAAGGCGTCAAGCGACGTCAAAATACGGAAGATGGAAAATAGTGATATATTTCAACAAGATGCAGAATATGGTATTATAATACCGTAATTTTATTCCAGAACTGACGGTTTCCGGCGACGTCGCGGAGCGCCGTCATTGCGCGAAAGGGGCAAAAGCGGGCGAGCGCGGCGCAAGGGCGGGCGCGGCGTCCGCGGATGGACAATGGAGTGAAATCCGCTCTCCCCGACCCGAAGCACCGCCCCATGCCGTTGATATGACGGATTTTCCAACGCCATGCATCCCGCCTGGGGCCGTCCGCCGCGTCAGCGCGGTGGAATCGAATAGGTCCCGGTAGCGTGGCAGACCACGTCGTCTTCGCCGTCAGAACGAATGAACACGTCGCCCACCGCCAGCCGTTTGCCCAGCTTCAGCAGCCGGCAATTAGCGACCAGATCCCTCTGCGCAGGCTTGCGCAGGAAGTTGAACGACAGATTCGTGGTCACCGCCAGGGTCACCGGCCCGACCGAGCCCATGATCGCCGCATACAGCGCCAGATCCGCCAGACCCATCATTGTCGGCCCTGATATGGTGCCGCCGGGACGCAACTGGGAAGGATCGTAGATGCTGCGCACCGTGGCGGTGAGATAGCCCACATCCTCGATCTTGCGGGAGCTCGTTCCTCCCCACATTTCAGGAAACTCCCGGCGCAGCGTCGCTTCCAGTTCCTCGCAGGTCATGACCGCCGCAGGCGTGATCCGTGCTCCCATTTACCCTTGTTCCTTATGTTGTCAGGCGCCATACCTTGTCGCCTATTCGCTCCCGCCCCGCAATCGCGCCAGGCTCACCGGGAGCGCGACCCTTTCCGGCGCTGGCGTTTCCGCGTTCCAGGAGCCAGTTCCTCAGGAGCCCGCGCCTGCGCGCCACGCCAGCGCGCCGCCATAGCTCGTGGAGCAGCAGACATGACCGCCATCTCCCCAACCCCTGTCGCAACGGCTAACGCGCCGATGGTCCAGCGCACGGATCATGACGGCTTCGCCGTGCTCACCCTGAACCGGCCGGCGAGCCGCAATGCGCTGTCCGATGCGATGATCGCCGCTCTCCAGAAAGAACTGGACGCCATCGCCACCGACGCCAGCCTGCGCGCCGTGGTCATCGCCGCCCATGGTCCGGCGTTCTGCGCCGGCCACGACCTCAAGGAAATTACCGGCCATCGCGACGACGCCGACCGCGGCCGGCGTTTCTTCGCCGATCTGATGGCGCGCTGCTCGGCCATGATGCAGACCATCGTCGCCCTGCCCGTTCCGGTGATCGCCGCCGTCGAGGGTGTGGCGACCGCCGCCGGCTGCCAGCTGGTCGCCAGTTGCGACCTGGCCGTGGCCGGCGCCGGGGCCCGCTTCGCCACGCCAGGGGTCAATATCGGCCTGTTCTGCTCAACGCCGATGGTGGCCCTGTCGCGCAATGTCTCGCGCAAGCACGCCATGGAGATGTTGCTGACCGGCGAGATGATCGACGCGGAAGACGCCGCCCGCATGGGCCTGGTCAATCAGGTCGCCCCTGCTGGAGAGGCGCTTGACGGGGCCTGCGCCTTCGCCGCCCGCATCGCCGCCAAGTCGCGCCTCACCCTGCGCACCGGCAAGCAGGCGTTTTACGAGCAGCTCGAAATGGGCCTGGGCGACGCCTATGACTACGCCGCCCGCGTCATGGTGGAGAACATGATGGCCCGCGACGCCGAGGAGGGCATTGGCGCCTTCGTCGAAAAGCGCCAGCCGGTGTGGCGGGAGGCGTAAGCCTCGCCCCTCCCGTTTGCCGTTGCGGCGCGCCGGAGGCCCCCTCAGGAAGCGCCAAAGACGAAGCGCATGACATGGTTGGGGTAAGCCTGATCGCCAATATGGAAATGGGTGTCGCCAACCTGCTGGAAGCCATGGTTGAGGTAGAAGCGGATGGCGCGTTCATTTTCCGCGTTCACCGTCAGCCAGGCGTCCGGCCTTCCGGTCGCGGCGCAGCATGCCAGCCCCGCCTCCAGCAAACGCTTTCCGACGCCAGAGCCCTGATGTCGCGGCTGGACATAGAGCGTGGCGATCGTGACATCGGAGCAGCCGGGCGCAGGCGCGGCGGCGCCGGTCGTCACCCTGACGAAGCCATCGATCCCCTGCGCGTTGTCTGACACCAGGATGCGTTCGGCGGAATTCGACAGAACCTCCCCGAAATAGGCGCCGGTGTACTGGGCCAGGGCGTAGTCCGCGAAGAAGGCGTTGACGCCATTGCGGATATATGTGTTCAGCCAGACCTCGATGCTGAGCGCCGCAAGGCTCGTCGCGTCTCCCGTGACAGCAGGCCTCACCATCTGCGCCCCCACCCCATTGTCTTGCCGCTTTCCGTCATTCCAGCATCTTCCGCCGACGGTCGCCATACATATCCGCAGCCGGGAGCCTGGCTTCGAAAGACCCGTGCTCCAGCCAGCACCCAGGTGACCCGCAACGGAATGCGCGGCGGCTGCCGCCGATGGCGCCACGCAGCTCACGCCTCCTTGGGCGGCAGGGTCATCACATGGGCGATGGCGGTCGACAGCAGGCGCTGGCGAACATCGTCGTCACGCCAGGCGTCCTCGCCGGCCAGCACCCAGCCGCCCATGCGCCGGGCGCCTGAGCCCATCGGCCCGACGCCCGGCAGCGCCAGCATCCCGGGCTCGGCCGCCTTGCCGACGCGCGCCATCAGTCCTGGCGTGATGGCGGCGCAGATCATGTTGCCGTCCACCATCCACGCCAGCCCGCCGAACATGCGTTTTTCGCCAAGCCACGGCAGACCATCCAGCGCGGCGCGGACGTGTTGCTCAAGCTCCGGATCGAACGCCATCACGCCTCCCCTGGCCGCCGGCCCGCATTGACGCTGATCAACGCTCGCCGCTGTATTCCCGTCGCCGGCGCTCCAGCTCCTGGCTGTAGCGCCGCAGGGCGTAGGCTTCCGTGACATAACCCAGCACCCGGCGCGACAGCGGATCGTCCACCACCGGCAGGGTTTCGGTTTCCGCCCGCTCGAAAGCCTCCAGCACCTTCTCGACGCCCTGGCGCGGCGTCAGGAAAGCGTTGGGCGCGTGGCGCAGATCCCGGACCAGGCTGATGGCGGCGATGCTGTCGTAGTCCGTGGCGTGCGCTTCCGGCACATAGACCACCCCGGCGTAGGCGCCAGCTTCGTCGGTGAGAAACACCTGAGCGGTGGAATCGATCGGGAACCGCTTGCGGAACGCCGCGATGGTCATGGTCTCGGCGGCGGTGCGCGCCTCGCGGCGCATCAGCTTCACCACCGTCAGATCACGCGCCCAGCCCACATCCATGGCGCTGCGGATGGTCTCGCCGCGCAGGTGCAGGCGCCAGGTGGAGAATGAATAGCCGAAGGTGCGGCGCACCAGAACCGTCGCGACGATGACCGACATCAGCACCGCGCTGGTCATCGACAGGTCGCCGGTCATGCCCAGCACCAGGAAGGTCATGGTCAGCGGCGCGCCAATCACCGCCGCCGCCAGCGAGGCCATGCCGACGAGCACGTAGACCACGCGGTCGCTGGCCAGGTGCGGCGCCAGGGCGAAATAGCTTTCGCCCACCAAGCCTCCGAACAGGACGCCGGTGAACAGCGACGTGAAGAACAGGCCGCCGCGAAAACCCGATCCGACCGAGATCGACGCCGCCAGCATCTTGCCCAACAGCAGGAACAGCAACAGCCCGACGCCATGCGCCGAACTGAAATAGACCTCCATGCCGCCGTGGCCGGCGCCGAGCACCGCCGGCGAGCCCAGCGCCAGCAGGCCGACGAACAGGCCGCCGATCGCCGGCCGCACCCAGCGCGGCGCGTTGAGCCGCACGAAGCCGGACTCCACCGTGGTGGCGGTTTTCATCAGCCCGACGCCCAGCCCGGCCGCCACGCACCCCATGGCGACGAAGATGACGTAGTCGCCGCCCGAGAACGACAACGAGCCGACCAGCGGCGCGTGCGGCGAGGTGGTCAACAGCTCATGGACCAGGTTGGCCACCAGCGCGGCGACCATCACCGGGGCCAGCGTCGCCACGCTGTAACCGGCCAGCACCAGCTCAAAGGCATAGAAGGCGCCGGCAAGCGGCGCGTTGAAGGCGGCGGCGATGGCGGCGGCGGCGCCGCAGCCCACCAGGGTGCGCACGTCGACGCGGCGCAGGCGCAGCGCTCCCGCCAGCCATGAGGCCGCGCCCGAGGCGGACTGGGTGTAGCCCGCCTCAAGGCCAACCGAAGCGCCAGAACCGCATGAGAGCACGGTGCCGCCCGTCAGCAGTAGGGAGTCGGTCAACGACATGCGCCCGCCATAAAGCGCGTTGGCCTCGATGGGGTCCACGGCCTCGCGCTTGCGCCAGGCGCGGATGCCAATGGTGGTCAGGCCAACCACCAGCCCGCCAAGCAGAGGCCCCAACACCGTACGCCACGGGTTCAGCGTCTCCTGGGCGCTGAGGCGCTCGCCGGAGGGCAGCGCATAGATGATTTCGTGCATCCACTGCGCCAGCGCATTGATGCCGAACACGCCGACGCCAGCGACCAGGCCGATCAGTGCGCCAAGGATCAGCGGCGACAGCTCGTCCGCCCGGATGAACGAACGCCAGCGCCGCCCGACGAGCACCCGCACGGCCCGGACGCGACGGCGCGGCGTCCATCGCGCCCGCCCCGGAGCTGGCCTTGCTGTTTCGCTCGCAGTCATATCCAATCTCCGGCGGCGACCGACATCGGTCATCATGCGCCGCGCAAACTGAAGCATTTCACCCGGTTTCGCATGCTTCTCTTCGCGCCATCCTGTTCATGCTGTACGCAGCGTAACCCGAATTGGGCAATTCGGCCCGTTTGCGCCAGAACACGTGTTTCCAGCAGCCATATAGATGGTATGAGGCAAGCTGGTTCATTTTTGGTTGTCGCTGGTGGCGCGCGCGTTATCCGGCGCAGGAGGAAGAGGCATGACCCGGCACCCTGGCGAAGCGCCTGACACCCCGCCCCTGCCGGGGGCGTCGTCGGCCCCGCATGGCGCGGACGCCGCCCGGCCCCTCGCCTATGCCGATGACCTGATCCGCTCCATCCTGACTGGCGTGAAATCGATCGCCATCGTCGGCGCCTCCAGCAACACGGTGCGCCCGAGCTGGATCGTCACCAATTACATGGCGAAGCGCGGTTACAAGGTGTGGGCCGTGAACCCGGGCCTTGCGGGAACCGGGATCGCCGGCTGCCCGGTGGTCGCCAGCCTGCGCGACCTGCCGGAGCCGGTCGACATGGTCGACATCTTCCGCAATTCGGCGGCCGCCGGAGCCATTGTCGATGAGGCGCTCGCCCTGCCCGCCCCGCCGAAAGTCATCTGGATGCAGCTGACGGTGCGCAATGACGCGGCCGCTGCGAAGGCCGAAGCGCGCGGCTGCACCGTCATCATGGACCGGTGCCCCAAGATCGAATACGGCCGCCTTTCCGGCGAGATTTCCTGGAACGGCGTCAATTCCCGGGTGCTGTCGTCGAAACGCCGCGTCAATGCTGGCGGCAACGTGCAGCGCATGACGCTCGGCGCCGCCGGGCCGTCGTTCCGCGGGCGCGGCTGAGCGCGGCGGGCGCGGCGGGCGCGGCGGGCGCGGCGGAGGTGGAACGCCGGCAATCGCGTTTGACGAGAGCACGGGCGGTCATTTAAACATTATCAAACGGGTTATATTTCAATATACATCCAACGGGGGTAAATATGTCGGGACGCGAGCCAAACTTCCACACGCTGGCCGTTCATGCAGGCGCCAGCCCTGATCCGACCACCGGCGCCCGGGTGACGCCAATCTACCAGACAGCGTCGTTCGTGTTCGACGATGTGGACCACGCCGCCTCGCTGTTCGGGCTGCAGGCGTTCGGCAACATCTACACCCGCATCACTAACCCGACGACAGCGGTGCTGGAAGAGCGCGTCGCGGCGCTGGAAGGCGGCACGGCCGCCCTCGCCGTCGCCTCCGGCCACGCCGCCCAGATGATCGCCTTCCACTGCCTGATGCAGGCTGGCGAGGAATTCGTCGCCAGCCGCAAGCTCTACGGCGGCTCGATCAACCAGTTCAACAATTCGTTCAAGAACTTCGGCTGGAACGTCATCTGGGCCGACAGCGATGATCCGGCGTCGTTCGACCGCGCCGTCACGCCGCGCACCAAGGCGATCTTCGTTGAATCCATCGCCAACCCTGGCGGCGTCGTGGTCGACGTGCAGGCGATCTCGGCCATCGCGAGGAAGCACAACATCCCGCTGATCGTCGACAACACCCTGGCCTCGCCGTACCTGTGGCAGCCGATCAAGGACGGCGCCGACATCGTGTTGCATTCGGCCACGAAATTCCTCGGCGGCCACGGCAACTCCATGGGCGGCGTCATCGTCGACGCCGGCACGTTCAACTGGGCCGGCGACGACCGTTATCCGATGCTGTCGCAGCCACGGCCGGAATATAACGGCCTGGTGATCGCCGAGACGTTCGGCAACTTCGCCTTCGCCATCGCCGCCCGCGTGCTGTCGCTGCGCGATCTCGGCCCGGCGATCTCGCCGTTCAACGCCTTCCAGATCATCACCGGCATCGAGACCCTGCCGCTGCGCATGGCCCGCCAGTCGGAAACCGCGCTCAAGGTGGCGAGGCATCTGGCCAGTCACCCGGCCGTGTCCTGGGTGAGCTATCCGGGTCTGGAGAACGACCCCTATCACGCGCTGGCGAAGAAATACCTGCCGCGCGGCGCGGGCGCCGTATTCACCTTCGGCCTCAAGGGCGGCTATGACGCGGGCGTCAGCCTCGTGGCGGCGCTGGAGCTGTTCTCCCACCTCGCCAACATCGGCGACACCCGCTCGCTGGTGATCCACCCGGCCTCCACCACCCACCGCCAGCTCAACGACGCCCAGAAGACCGCCGCCGGCGCCGGCCCGGACGTGGTGCGCCTGTCGATCGGCCTGGAAGACGCCGACGATCTGATCGCCGACCTCGACGCCGCCCTGCAGGCGTAACGCCAGGTCGCGGCGCACCCGGCTCCGGTACAAGCACGTTCCAGCGTGGCGGACGCCGCGCTGGAGAACTGGCGGAACAGGCGTCGTTTCCGCTCCAACGGGAACAGAACGTGCGCCTGAGCCGCGTATATTTTGTGCAGGAGTATTGCGCCGCCGGATCCATGGGGCGCGAAATCAGTCGCATTCGCCGGGTCGGAACGTCGCATATGTCGCTGGATCAAGCGTTGCGCGCGTCTCGCTCCGGGCGACGCAACGCCGGCAGGCTCCGGTTCGGCGAAGTCGCCATCAGCGTCGGAAACCTGCGATGCAACCGCTTGGCGCAACGCAACCGGCTGGCGCAACGCAACGGGTTCGCGCTACGCAACGGAAGGCTGGCCTCGCGCCAGCCTTTTGCTTGTCCAGGCATAGTCCGGCCCGCCCAAAAACGCTGGCGCTCAGGTTTCCCCAATTGCGGTCGCTACGTCAGGCGCGCAACCGCACGTGCCGCCAGCGGCGGGGACTGCGCCGGGCTGGCGCGCCCACGCACAGCCGCTGCCCTTCAAAACCGCCAGAAACCGTCACAACCACAACGCTGGTCGCCGCCACCGCCATTCGCCATCGGGCAGGCACTACAATCGTCACCATAACGCGTCTCCCCGCCTGTTCTGGACAAGTGTAGGATTGTCACTGGTTTACGATTCCTTAATCGCGATATTTTTCAAGCATGATTTACGTATACGTTGCAATTAAAATCAACGTCGTCAATATTTCAAAGAATTAATCATGAAACAATCGTTCGATTATTAGGCAGGGGTGATTCGCGTCCACAACGACGCGCGAGCCCGCCTATCTCATGAGACGCACGAACCTGCCCGCCAGTTCCATGCATCATGCCGATTTGATCGCGCCGCCGGCGCCGCCCCAACCCGAATCCGCCCACGAAAAACCCCGCCGGAGCGGGGTTTGGGCGCTGCCACGCGGGGATGCGTCAGCATCTTCGCACCCCGGCAGGATGCATCACGAATGGTGATGCGCCCCGAATGGCGCCCGGCAGCGACGGGATCGGGCGCGCCGCATCTCCGGGAGAAACAGGTGCGGCCTGAGCCAGCCAGGCCCCTTCCCCGCCGGTTGGAGTGGGTCCGGCCCCCGTCGCCGGAAGCACCCAGTCTCCCTCAAGCCCTTTCCGGCCAGTGCGGATCAGAAACGGCTCCTGGCTTTCCTGCCTTGAGCCCATGCTGATCAACCACACAATTCCGCCTGGCCGGAAACCGCTCTGACCGGATGCATGGGTTTATCGCAAGGTGGCGGCTGCTCCGCCGGAACGGGCCGCGCCCAGCCGTCTGGCATGAATCACGGCGGTCACGAGCACGGCCAGGGCGCAAGCTTGGTGCAGCAGCCCGGCCCAGATCGGCACGGCCAGCAGCAGGGTCGCCACGCCGATCACGCCCTGAACGGCGATGACGCCGGCAAGCGCCATCGCGCGATGCGCGGCCCGGGCGGAGGCGAGGCCCGCTGCCGCCAGCCGCCGCACGTCGACGGCGTGAAAAATGGCCAGAGCCAGCAGGATGTAGGCGCCCATACGGTGGTTGAACTGCACCGCCGGAACCGTCGCGAGCATATTCATCCACCAGGGATCAAGCGGCGCCAGCGTCGCCGCATCCGGAATGAAGCGTCCATCCATCAACGGCCAGGTGTTATAGGTGAGCCCCGCGTGCAAACCCGCCACCAGCGCGCCAAGGCCGATCTGCGCGAAGCTGCCGGCGACCAGCAGCCCGGCCAGCCAGCGCACGCGCGCCGCTGAACGCGCCTCAGCGCGCGGCGACAGGCGGACGATGACCGCGACGACGCACGCAAGCAGGATGCAGGCGGCCAGCAGGTGCAGCATCAGCTTGACCGGCGCCACCGCCGTCATGCCGGGCTGCAGGCCCGAATGCACCATGATCCAGCCGATGGCGCCCTGCAAACCGCCAAGCAGGCCGATCACCGCCAGGGTGACCAGCAGGCGGCCGCGCACGGCGCCGCGCACGGCGAACCAGAGCAGCGGCAGCATGTAGGCCAGGCCAATGAAGCGGCCAAGCTGACGGTGCCCCCACTCCCACAGATAGATGAACTGGAACTCGCCCAGCGACATGCCCGCGTTCAGCAGCCTGTATTGCGGCGTCGCCCGGTACAAATCGAACTCGGCCATCCAGGCGCCGTGCGACAGGGGCGGAATGGCGCCGGTGATCGGTTTCCACTCGGTGATCGACAGGCCAGAGCCGGTCAGACGGGTGGCGCCGCCCACAACGACCATGACGAAGATCAGGCAGCTGACGAAGATCAGCCAGTTGCGCACCGCCCGCTGGCCAGGCTGTGCAGGCCCCCTGTCGCCCACCCCCGCGCGCGCGCCAGCGATGGCGTCGTCGATGCTGGTTGTCGTCATGGCTTCACTCCATACGGGCGGCGCGCGATCTGGCCCGCCGCGCCTGTCGTATAATGCCGGCCCGCGGGCGCCGCCAAGGCGGGCAACCGCCGCACCCTCGCCGCCGCCCATCAGGCCGGCGGCGGCAAAAGCGGTTTCAACTGCGGCGGTATTGGTCTAGAGGCTGTCCGGGCGACGCCGGAGCGCGATCCGGACTTGCGCGGTCACAGATCTCGCCAGTCGCCCCACCATATTGAACAGAGACGGATTCGCCGCCTGCCTGGACGCAACGGCGCTTCAGCGCGAACGGATCCGGTTCTGACGCCTGGACACCGGAGACGTCATGACCCGCCGCAAACGCAAATTCTTCGGTTCGATCGGGATGCTGGTTTTCGTGATGGTTTATGCGCTGGTCGTCATGGTCATTGCGCAGGGCCGCATCCAGGAGGCCGGCAAGACGGCGCAGTTCATTTTCTTCCTGCTGGCCGGCGTCGGCTGGGTGCTGCCGATCATGCCGCTGATCAAATGGATGGAGCGCGCGGATAGCTGACGGCGCGCCGGCCATGCGCTGGGCGCCTGCCGGCGCGTCAGGCCTGAAACCAGCGCCATCAGGTCAATGGAGCAAATCCCCCGCTCTGGATGACCGGTTTTTGCTCCAGAGCGTGCCAAAGGAAGCCGCCGCCTCAGTTGCGGCTGGCGAGGCGCGCGTTGGTGCGTTCGAGGCGGGTGGCGATTTCGCGCATCACGGCGATGGCCATCTGCGGGAACTGCGCCAGCAGCTCAATGAACACCCTTTTGTCGATGCGCAGGGCCACCACGTCGCCCACCGCCATGATGGTGGCGCTGCGCGGCGTCTCCGCCAACACCGCCATTTCACCGATCAGGGCGTTGCGGCCGAATTCGGCCACCTTGAGCTGCCCATGGGCGGTTTCCAGCAGCACGTCGGCGGCGCCGTCAAGGATAACGTAAGCAGCGTCGCCGACATCCCCCTGGGTGAAGAACCGCTGCCCATTGGCGAAAGTCACCCGCTCGCTGGTAAAGGCCAGCAACTTCAGCCGGGCCGGATCGATGTCCCGGAACATCGGCACCTGTCGTAGCGATTGAACTTCAGTTTCAAGCGTCATTCCGCCCCCTCCACTGGGCCAGAAGGCGGCCCCGCCAAAACACTCCCTGCAAACCGGGCTGACCGCCCGGCGCGGGGAAAAGCATCGAACCTGACGCAGACATCCTGTCGCCGGATCAAATCCTGTTCCAGAACCGGCGTGACGTCAGCCAGCGGCTGAAGCCCCATGCTGGTCGCGCACCACAACCGGATGCACCCCTTCGAAGCGCACCAACATGTCAAACACGCCGGGATCGGCCAGCGCTTCGCCATGCAACACCGCGACGATCGACCGGCCCGCCATGCGCTCCGAGATCGCGGTCAGCATGGCGCGGGCATGGTTCTCGCCGAAAGCGGAGAACACCCCGTCCAGGATCAGCATGTCGGGATTCTTGATCAGACCCCGCGCGATGTAAACCGCCACCCGATGCTCCGCCGACAGCAGCCGGCCGGCCGGGCCAATCTGATAGTCCAGCCCCACGCGCTCCACGTCCAGCCGCAACCCGAGTTCATCGATCAGTTCGGTCGTCTGCGCGGTGATGCGCGGCAGCGCGTCCGCCATGCTGTGGCTCATGCGGCCAAACGCCAGATTGTTGCGCAGGGGCGCAGCGGCCGTCAGCCGGTCCGGATCGTAAAACTCGACAGCGCCAACATAGGCGCTCTCATCAAGGGCCGCATGCAGGCGTTTGCGCGCCCGCACCAGGGCCTGGCGCAGATCATCGTTGAGCAGGCCAAGACGATGTTTCGGCTCGATATAATCCAGCGTCAGGGCCAGCAGCCGCGCGCGCTCGTCAGGTGAGAGACCGGTGATCCCCCGGGATTTCCAGCGCGCGACGATGTCATCGAAATCGGCGATGTCATCGGCGTCGATGAACGAAAATTGCTCGAACAGGGGATGCCCCGGCGGCAGATCGCGGAAAATCTCATTCATGGTGGCGGCGATGCCCGCACCCATGTTGATGAGGGAATCGAGGACATCCTCGGCGTCGAGAACCCGGGTCGCCAGCCGGTTTTCGGCCAGCGCCTCGCCCATGAAATCCGCATGCACCGGCACGCCAAACAGCAGGTTCTCGGCCACGGTGGCCTGATTGTTGTAAAGCTCGAAATCGAAAGGCTCGATCAGGTTGGAAAGCCCCTGCTCCTCCAGACGCTGGCGGACGATCTTGCGCGCCTCCACCACTTTCTCCGCCAGGCGCGGGTAACGCTCCGGGTCGACCAGCCCCCACATGCCAAGTTTCAGCAGCGATTCGCGCAGGCCGACCAGTTCAAGCACATCCGTCAGCCGCTCATCGAGCGCCGTTGCGTCGTCGACGCCCGCCAGTTCCAGATCCAGCCAGCCCTCGCCGGTGGCGTCCATGGCCGCCTCGGTGCGCAGCGCCTCCATGCGCCGGACGCCAGTCAGTTCCGGCGCGTCCCGCTGCCGGTGGCGCAGGCCATACACCAGGTTTTCCCGCAGGGAGCCAGCGAACAGCACCGGCTCCGGTCCGGCATAGGCGATGCGCCGCCCCGTCAGATGCTCCGGCATCCGGGAAAGCTCAACGTCGCCGAAGGTGACCGCTCCGCGATATTCGGTGATGCGCCGCGCCAGCACGCGCGCCACGGCGCCAGGCGCGGCGCTGTCCTGGGCCACCAGCGCGATGCGCATCGGCAGGTCGCGGGTGAACGACAGATGCTCCACCAGCACCATGCCATGACTGTCGGTGATGTGCAGATCGGTAAGCGCCACCGGACCCTGCAGGCGCGGCGGCTCGACGCCGGGCGGCAACGGCGCCAGCGTTTCTTCCGACAGCAGCCTGTCCGGCGAGAACTGCTGCACCACCTGCTCGTACTTGATCTGCACGTCGAGACGCTGCTGGTCCCAGTCAATCAGCTCCTTCAGCGGCGGCGGCAAATCGCGATAGGCGGCGATGACGGCGACGAGCTGGCCAATGTCGAGGGTGCCCTTGAGGGCGAAATAACCGCCGACGGCGTAAAAGAAGAACGGCGTGATCTGGGCCAGCAGGTTGTTGAGAAACTTGACCATGAATTTCCACTTGTAGATGCGGAAACGCAGGTCAAAGAGCGTGTACAGGCGCTCGCTCACGTCGGCGCGCTCATAGGCCGTGGCGTCGTTGTCGTGAACGGCTTCGAGGTCGTCCACGACCTCGCTGACCTTGCCGGCGAGGCGTCGGGAGAGGATCTGCCGCTGCTTGCCGAGGCGCAGTTGCACGCGGCGCATGCGCGGGATGACCGTGAACTGGATGGCGACGATGCCGCCGGCGATCAGCCCAAGCCAGACGTTCTGCAGCATGATGAACGTCATGGCGGTGATCGCCTGGGAGCCCAGCAGCAGGGGCTGGGAGAAGGCGTCGCCGATGAAGCCGCCAATCGGCTCCACCTCGTCCTTGATCATCGTGGCCGTCTCGGAAGACTTCACGGTCTTCTGGGTTTCCGGCGTGAAGCGCAACACGATGGCGAACAGATCGAAGCGCAGGCGGCGCAGCATGCGCTCGCCCAACGCCCCCTTGGCCACGTTGATCCAGTATTTGAAGGCGCCGTTCACCAGCACGAAGAACAGGAACAGGCTGGAAAGCCCGAACAGCAGGCCGATCTGGCCAACCTTGTAGCCGTCATGGATCGAGACATAGCCGCCGCCAAGATAGGACGGAAGTTCGACGCCAAGCTTGAGGAAATCCGTAGTGGGAAGGCCGCTTCTGAAGGCGCCGCCCTGGATCGCCTCGTTGACGATGCGCTTGGGCAGATCCAGCGACCAGTAGTAAAACGGCAGCGACGCCAGCACGACCGCGAAGATGATCAGCTGGTCGCGCCGGGAAAGACGCCAGACGTACCGGAACAGATTTCGCTCCAACGTCTCACCTCCGGGGCTGAGCGACTTCCGTGCGTAATCTCAAAGCCGTCAGTTGCAAAGTGGGGCCGGTCGAAAACGCCCTGCAAGGGGCCGGGAGGCCGTGCGTCCTGAGCCTAGCGGCGGATTCGTCATTTTGACAGACATGCGCCGTGCGCCCACGGGGCCATTCCGGCTTTCGTCCACATGCCGCGCTGAAAACCCGCTTTGCTGGCGCAAAGTTGCACTTTATGGCGTTTCCGTGTTGCGCGGAAATGTTCTAGGTTGCGCCTCCAGGGGAGCCGGACGGCGCAGCCAGCGCCGGCGGAGACGGGAGCACGGCCGGCGGCCGCAATGAGGTCTTCATGATCATGGAGGACGCCGGGGGGCGTGCCGGCGCTTTGGGCGCCGCGGCAAAGACAGGCGCGCGCGTGCTGATGTACAGCCACGACACGTTCGGGCTTGGACATTTGCGCCGTTCGCGAACCATCGCCAACGTCCTCGCCAGCGAAGCGCCGGGTGTCTCGGTGATCATCGTCTCGGGCTCGCCGGTCATCGGCAGCTTCGAATTTCGCCCCGGCGTCGACTATGTGCGGGTGCCCGGCGTCGTGAAGATGGCCAATGGCGATTACCGCACCCTCAACCTCAACATGGGCGTCGATGAAACGGCGGCGTTGCGGGCCCAGCTCATTCGCCAGACCACCGAAAGCTTCCGCCCTGATCTGGTCATCGTCGACAAGGAGCCAACCGGGTTTCGCGGCGAAATCGCTGGCGCGCTGGAGCTGGCGCGCCGCCAGGGCGCGCGCATCGTGCTCGGCGTGCGCGACGTGATGGACGACCCCGCCCTGCTGGTTCCAGAGTGGGAGCGCAAGGGCGCGCTGCATGCGCTGGAAACGTTGTATGACGACATCTGGGTTTACGGCCTGAAAGAAATCTACGAGCCGCTGGCCGCCTTCAACCTGTCGCAGCGCCTGCGCCAGCGCACGCTTTACACGGGCTATCTGCGACGCAGCCTGCCCAACGAGCCAACGCTGACGCGCTACCCCAAAATCACCCGGGGGCCATTCATCCTCGTCACCAGCGGCGGCGGCGCCGACGGCGACGACATGGTCGACTGGGTCATCAGCGCCTATGAGGCGGATCCAGGCCTGCAGATTCCCGCCCTTGTGGTGTTCGGGCCGTTCATCGCCCGCGATCGCCGGCGCGATTTCATGGAGCGCATCAACCGCCATCCGCGCCTGGCGGCGCTGTCGTTTGACAGCAAGCTGGAAACGCTGATGAACCGGGCGACGGCGGTAGTCGCCATGGGCGGCTATAATACCTTCTGCGAGGTGCTGTCCTTCGACCGGCCCGCATTGATCGTGCCGCGCACCCGCCCGCGTCGCGAACAATATATCCGCGCCATGGCGGCCGAACGCCTGGGGCTGGCCAGCGCCATTGTCGGAGAAGACGGCGGACGCGACCCGTTGCGCATGGCCGCGGCGCTGCATCGCCTGCTGGAGCAGCCGCGCCCAAGCGCCACGACCATGTGCGCGGATTCCTTGCTTGGCGGCGCGGACGCCATTCGCCAGGACTTCGCCCAATGGCTGGGCGCCCGCAACGGGCAAGCGCCTGACCAGAACCGGGAAAGCCTGCTGCGCGCCGCCTCCGGCGGCGGCTGAACTCCAACACCATCCCAGCGCATTTTTCCAGGCGCGACAGCACTCCTTCCGCCGGAAAGCACTCCCCTGAAAAAGCCCTATTGCCCTCCCCAAAATGACCCGCCGCCCATGACCCGCCCCCAGCCCAAAACCGGTCAAGCCGGCGTTACGGAAGCCAGCGAAATCGCCATCGTCGTGAAGGGCTACCCGCGCCTTTCCGAAACCTTCATCGCCCAGGAAATTCTTGCCCTGGAGCGCCGCGGCCTGAAACTGCGCATTGTCTCATTGCGCGAGCCCACCGACAGCGCCGTCCATCCCATGCACCGGCAGATCCAGGCCCCCGTGGCCTATCTGCCGGAATATCTGCATGAGGCGCCGGTTCGCGTGCTGAAAGGCCTTGGCTGGGCCATGCGCCAGCCGGGCTTCGGCCGCATGCTTGGCGCCTTCGTCCGCGACTTCCGCCGCGACCTGACGCGCAACCGCATTCGCCGGCTCGGCCAGGCCGTGGTTTTCGCCCGCGAACTGCCGGCCAGCGTCGGCCACGTGCATGTGCACTATCTGCATACGCCGGCTTCGGTCGTGCGCTACGCCGCGCTGCTGCGCCGTTCGGCGAACAACCCGGCGGCCTGGAGCTTTTCGGCCCACGCCAAGGACATCTGGACCACGCCGGATTGGGAGAAACGCGAGAAGATCGCCGCGTGCCTGTTCGGCGTGACCTGCACGCACCAGAATCTCGCGGCCCTGCAAGCCCTGGCGCCTGAGCCGGAGCGCGTCGCCCTCGCCTATCACGGCCTCGACCTGTCGCGCCTGCCGCCTCCGCCGAACAGTCGCCCGGCCAGCGACGGCGGCGACCCGGCCAGCCCGGTGCGGATTGTCTCGGTGGGCCGCGCCGTCGCCAAGAAGGGTTTTGGCGATCTGCTGAAAGCCCTCGCGGGGTTGCCCGGCGACCTCAACTGGCAGTTCGTGCATGTGGGCGGCGGTGAGTTGCTGCCGCGCCTCAAGGCGGAGGCGGAGCAACTCGGCCTCGGCCAGCGCGTGGCTTTCATGGGCGCCCTCGCCCAGCCGGACGTCATGGCCCTGCTCGGCGCCGCCGACATGTTCGTGCTGCCGGCGCGCAAGACCCGCTCCGGCGATCAGGATGGCCTGCCGAATGTGCTGATGGAGGCGGCCAGCCAGAAACTGGCCATCGTCGCCAGCGATTTCGCCGGCATTCCCGAGTTCATCCGCGACGACGTGGAAGGCGTGCTGGTGCCACCGGCCGATTTCACCGCCCTCGCCAACGCCATCAATCTGCTGGCGCGCGAACCGGAGCGCCGCGCCCGCCTTGGCGAGGCCGCCTGGCGTCGGTTGCGGGCCGAATTTTCCATGGACGGCGGCATTGACCTGATCGAAGCCCGGCTGCGGGCCGCCCTCGCCGCAGGGGCGTCATCCGGCCGCGAGATCGCCGCTTCGTCCAACAGAAATGCCTGACGCCCGACGTGACCGATAACGCGTGTGACAGGAAAGCGCAGGATATTTTCGGCGACATTTTCCGGCCGGGCGTGGGCCGTCTCGCATTGTGAACATGCGCCAGGCCAAAGGAGTGGAGCGCCCCCCCTTTCCTTCAAGGGGTTTTCACTCTGGTTTTCAGGAGGATGACGCCATGGTCCGCAACGCGCCCGTCGCCTTCTACGCGCCGATGAAACCGCCGGACCATCCCCAGCCGTCCGGCGACCGCACCATGGCGCGCAATCTGCTGGCGGCGCTGGCGGCGGCCGGCTTCGCCCCGCAGATCGCCGCGCGTTTGCGCAGCCACGACAAAACCGGAGACCAGGACGCGCAGGGCGCCATGCGCGACGCAGCCCTGCGCGAGGCTGGCCAGCTGGTCGCGCGCTGGACCGCGACGCCCGCCCCCGACCGTCCACGCCTGTGGTTCACCTACCACCTTTATGATCGCGCGCCGGACTGGATCGGCCCGGCCGTCGCGGCGGCGCTCGACATTCCCTATGTGGTCGCCGAGGCGTCGCTCGCCCCCAGCCGGGCCAGCGGCCCCTGGCGCATGGGTCACGCCGCGACCGTGGCGGCGTTGCGCCAGGCCAGGACCGTATTCGTACTCAACGAAAACGACCGGCCATGCCTGCTCGAAGCCGCCGAGCTGGCAGAGGCGGACATGGCCGGGAAATGCCGCGCCCTGCCCCCGTTCCTGACGCGACTGCCAGCGCAGCCGCGCCTGGCGCCGGGCCCACAAGCCGGACCTGGCGCGGTCCGCCTGCTGGCCGTTGCAATGTTGCGCCGGGGCGACAAGCTGGCCTCCTTCCATGTCCTCGCGGACAGCCTGACCCGGATCGCCAGCCAGAACTGGCGCCTGACGATCGTTGGCGACGGGCCGGCGCGGGACGACGTCGCGGCGCTGTTCGCGCAATTCGGCAAACGGGTGATCCTGGCTGGCCTGGCGTCGCAGGAAGAACTCGACGGCGTCTATGCGGCGCACGATCTGCTGGTATGGCCGGCGATCAACGAGGCGTTTGGCATGGCGCTGCTGGAGGCCCAAGCCAATGGCTGCCCGGTGCTTGCCGGCGATGCCGGCGGCGTCAGCGGCGTGGTGCGGAACCATGAAACGGGCTGGCTGGTCGCCGGCAGGCCACAGACGACGCTCGCCGGTCGCTTCGCCGCCCGGCTGGATGATTTGCTTGGGCAACCGGAGTTGCTGCGTCCCGCCGGCGCGGCCGGCGCCGCGTTTGTCCGCCAGCAGCGCAGCCTCACCAGCGCCGCCGCGATTTTACGGGATACGCTGGCGCCATTGCTGGCAGAACGGGACGCTCCATGAGCTTGCGCATCGCCATTGTGGTCACCCATCTGCTCGGCGTCGGCCATCTGACGCGGGCCGCCTCCCTGGCGCGGGCGCTGGCGGCGCGTGGGCATGTGGCGCAGATCATCAGCGGCGGCCAGCCGGCGACGCTGCTACGCATTGATGGGGTCGAACTGATCCAGTTGCCGCCCCTGCATGTGGTGGGGACGGCGTTTTCCAACCTGCGCGAGGAAGGCGGCGCGCCCTTGCGCCCGGAAACGGCGCGGCGCCGCATCGCCATCGCCAGCAAAGCCCTGGAGCAATTGCAACCGCATGTGCTCGTGACAGAGCTGTTTCCCTTCGGCCGGCGCGCCCTGGGCGCGGAATTTCAGGCCATTCTGGATGCAGCGCAAGGGCTGGCGCGACCGCCCCTCGTGCTGGCTTCGGTGCGCGACATCCTCGCCCGACCAGCCAAACAGGCGAAGATCGACGCCGCCCACGCCCTGCTGCGCGCCCGCTACGACGGCGTGCTGGTTCATTCTGACCCGGCGGTGGTTCCGCTGGAGGCCTCATGGCCCATCGCCGACGACCTGAAGCCCAGCCTGCACTACACCGGCTATGTCGACGACAACCGCCCGGCCGCGCCGCCCCCGGCGACGGCGCCCACCCGAGCCGGGATCGTCGTCTCCGGCGGCGGCTCGGCGGCGGCCCTGCCACTGCTCCACGCAGCTCTGGCGGCCGCGACATCTGACCCGGAACGGCGCGTCTGGCGTCTGCTCGTCGGCCACAAGGTGGCGGAAGCAGCCATGACCAGCCTGCGCCATGCCGCGCCGGCCAACGCCATCATCGAACGCGCCCGGCCGGATTTCCGTGATCTGTTGCGCCGCTGCGCCGCCTCTGTCAGCCAGTGCGGCTACAACACCGCCCTCGACATTCTCGCCACCGGCGCGCCGGCGGTTGTGGTTCCGTTCGCTGAAGGCGGGGAAACCGAACAGGCCCAGCGCGCCGCCCTGTTCGCCGCCCGCGGCCTCGTGCAGAACATCGCCCTGGAGGAGGTGACGGCGACAACACTGCTGGCCGCCGTCAGCGCGGCGCAGGCCAGCGGAGGGACCAGCGATCACGGCGTCGCGGTGAACGGCGCGGACTGCTCGGCGCAGCTCATTGAACGACTGGCAGCGGACCGGCCCGCCATCGCCAGCCCGGGCGTGACCCCGCTCATCACCGCCATAGCCGCCGCCCTGGGCCCGGTGAAAGCCGCCCTGGACCACGCCGGCGACGCTGGCCGGAGCGTCGCTTTCTGGCATCGCGACGACGACGCGGTCGCGCCGACCCCGCAACTGGAGCGGCTGCTGGAGCTGACCCGCGCCCATCATGCGCCGCTCGCCATCGCCGCCATCCCTGCCCGGGCCACATCTGAACTGGCGGATCGCCTTGCCGGCGAGCCCCACGTCGCCGTGCTGGTTCATGGCCTCAACCACGAAAACCTCGCCCCGGCGAACGCCAAAAAGGGCGAGTTCAGTCATGGCGATCCGGAGGAACTGGCGCGGCGGGCGGGAGAAGGACTGGCCCGCATCCACGCCCTGTTTGGCGCGCAAACGCGCCCGGTTTTCACCCCGCCGTGGAACCGGGCCAGCCCAGCCCTGACGCCGCGACTGGCCGGAGCGGGGTTCACCGGCCTGTCGACCTTCCGGCGCCGCCCGGCGCGTTTCGCCGCGCCAGGCCTGGCGCAGGTCAACGCCCACATCGACCCCATCGCCTGGCGCGGCGATCGCAGCCTGGTCGGTCCGGCGGACCTCGCCGAAGCGCTGTGTCAGGCCATCGCCGGCTTCACCGCGCCCGCCGCCGATCCTGAGCCCATTGGCCTGCTCACCCACCATCTGGTTCACGACGCCCGCATCGACGCCTTCGTCGCCATCCTGCTCGGCCTCATCGCCGCCCATCCCGCCGCGCGCATGACGGCCATCGATGACGCCCTGTCGCAAGGCGCCGCCGCGCAATAGAGGCGCCGCCGCGCAATAACAGGACGGGCCAGCCGGCGGGAACAGCCGCCGGGCGACCGGATTTTCCGGTCGCGCCGCCGCTCAACGCGCAACCTTGCCAAAACCATCCCCAAAGGCGTCCTGTTTCGCAACGCAGCTCTATAGCCTTGCGGGGCCAACCTGTTTAATGCTTGGAGAAGACAGATCCACACGAATGAATGTGGAATATCCGCCGCGATCTTGAGACGCCAAAGTCCGGGGGCATCAGTTGAGTGAAACGCCGCTTTTCAGCATCAGGGATCTCGCCGTGAGCTTCACGGGCGCCGGCGTCGTCACGCAGGCGCTCCGTGGCGTTTCCTTCGATATTCCGCGCGGTCGCACCGTGGCGCTGGTGGGCGAATCCGGCTCGGGAAAGTCGGTCACCGCCCAGGCGATGATGGGCATCCTCCCCAAGGCCGCGACCATCACCGGCGGCTCCATTCTGTTCAACGATCCGGATCGCCCGGACGCCCCGGTGGACCTCACCCGGCTTGATCCCTCCGGCAAGGACATGCGCGCCCTGCGCGGCGACCGCATGACCATGATTTTCCAGGAGCCGATGAGCTCGCTCTCGCCCCTGCACACCGTTGGCGATCAGGTGACGGAAGCCTACATGCTGCACAACCGCGTGCCGGCGCATGTGGCGCGCGAGGTGGCGGAGGCGGTGTTCCAGCGCGTTGGACTCCCTGAGCCAGGCCGCATCTTCAATACCTATCCGTTTGAGCTGTCGGGCGGCATGCGCCAGCGCGCCATGATCGCCATGGCCCTGATCTGCCGGCCGGCCCTGCTCATCGCCGATGAGCCCACCACCGCTCTTGACGTCACCACCCAGGCGCAGATCCTGGAGCTGATTTCCGACCTGCAGGCGGAAACCGGCATGTCAGTGCTGCTGATCACCCACGATCTGGGGGTTGTCGCCAATGTGGCTGACGACGTGGTGGTGATGTATCGCGGACGCATCGTCGAATCCGGCGATCGCGAGACCATCTTCCGCAATCCGCAGCATCCCTATCTGCGCGCGCTGATGAACGCCGCGCCACACTTCGACATGAAGCCAGGCGAACGCCTGACGCCGCTGCGCGAGGTTGCCGACGCGCGTCTGCTCGCCGCCCAGGCGCGCCCGGCGACGAAGCGCCCGGCCGGCCCGGTGCTGGAAGCGCGCGACATCTCCAAAACCTTCACCCTGCGCTCCGGCTGGTTTTCCGGCCAGACCCGCCAGGTGCGCGCCGTGTCCGATGTCAGCCTGACGCTGATGCCTGGGCAGACGCTTGGTCTCGTTGGCGAATCCGGTTGCGGCAAGACCACGGTGTCGCGGATGATCATGCGCGCCATCACGCCGGATTCCGGGACCATCTGCTACGATGAAGGCGACGGCCTGCGCGACATCAGCACGCTGAAGGGCAATGACCTGATGCGCTATCGCCGCGCCGTGCAGTTCATTTTCCAGGACCCCTATGGCTCGCTCAATCCGCGCATGACGGTCTACCAGTTGCTGACCGAGCCCATGCGCATCCACAACGTCGGGACGGAGCAGGAGCAGTTCGAGCGCGCCAGCATGCTGCTGGCCATGGTCGGCCTCGACCGTCACGCCCTGCGCCGCTATCCGCATTCGTTCTCCGGCGGCCAGCGCCAGCGCCTTGGCATCGCCAGGGCCCTTGCCCTGTCGCCGCAGGTGCTGCTGTGCGACGAGCCGGTTTCAGCGCTCGACGTCTCGGTGCAGGCCCAGGTGCTGAACCTGCTGAAAGACCTGCAGCAGGCGCTCGATCTGTCTTACATCTTCGTCTCGCACAATCTGGCGGTGGTGGACTACATGGCCGACGTCATCGCCGTGATGTGCCGGGGACACATCGTCGAGCAGGCGCCGCGCGAGACCCTGTTCAACGCGCCGCTGCATCCCTACACCCAGGCGCTGCTGGCGGCGGTGCCGGCGCCGGACCTCGACCATCCGCTGGACTTCGAGAAACTCCGCTCCGGCCGCTTCTCCGAACCGACGCAATGGCCCGCGCCCTACCGGCTGGAGACCGGCGAGGCGGGGCTCATGCGCGAAGTCGCGCCGCAACATTACGTGCGGCTGGGAGACGCCGCCGGGAGGGCCGCGGCATGACCCGCGATCACCGTAGAATCCCGGACACCCTGCAAGCTGAGGGAATCTCGCGCCGCGCCCTGCTCACCACTGGCGTCGCTCTCGCCGCGGCGCCGCTGCTCGGCCAGACGGCGCTGGGCCAGGGCGCCGGCGAAAGCCCGCTGCTGCAGGCGCAGGTCACAGCCGGCTCCCTGCCGCCGCTGAAGGAGCGCCTGCCACAGGACCCGCTGGTGGTCGACCTGCCGGCCCATGGGCGGCGCACCGGGACGCCCGGCGGCGAGATGACGACGCTGATCGCCCGCGCCCGCGACATCCGCTATCTGTCGGCCAACGCCTACACCCGCCTGGTCGGCTATACCGAACAGTTGCAGATGCAGCCCGACGTGCTGGCTGCCGTCGACGTGGTGGAAGGCCGCATTTTCACCCTGCGGCTGCGACGCGGCCACCGCTGGTCCGACGGCCATCCCTTCACCAGCGAAGACTTCCGCTACTATTGGCAGGACATCATCAGGAACCCGGCGCTGACGCCGTCCGGCCCGCCGCTGTTCCTGCTGGCTGATGGCCAGGAGCCGAAATTCGAGGTGCTGGACGAGATCACCGTCCGCTATTCCTGGCCGCGCCCCAATCCGCTGTTCCTGCCGACGCTCGCTGGTCCGCAAGACCCCTATATTTATCGCCCCGCCCACGTGCTGCGCCAATATCACGTCAAATACGCCCCGGCCGAGCAACTGGCGGAACTGGTCAAGAAGGCGCGGGTGAAATCGTGGGCGCCGTTGCACAACCGCATGGACGCCATGCTGGAGAATTCCAGCCCAACCTTGCCGACCCTGTTCCCGTGGCGCCCCGTGGAAGCCGGAGCGACGCGGATCATCTTTGAGCGCAACCCCTATTTCCACCGCATCGACAGCGCCGGCGCACAACTGCCCTATGTGGACCGGGTTATCGCCGACATCGCCTCCGCCAGCCTGTTCGCCGCCAAGACCAACGCCGGCGAGGTCGACGTGCTCGCCCGTGGCCTGATCATGAGCGACATTCCCGTGCTGAAGCAGGGCGAGAAGGCGCACGACTACGCCACGTTGCTGTGGCGCATGGCCCGTGGCTCGGAGCTGGCGCTCTACCCCAACCTCACCGTCGCCGACCCCATGTGGCGGGCGCTGAACCGCGACGTGCGCTGGCGGCGGGCGCTGTCCCTTTCCATCGACCGGCACACCATCAACAACGCCCTGCTGTTTGGCCTCGGCAAGGAGGGCAACAACACGGTGATGGAAGGCTCGGCGATGTTTCGGCCGGAGTATCGCAGCCGCTGGGCGCAGTACGACCCCGCACAGGCGACGCGGCTGCTGGACGAGATGGGCCTGAAGGCGGCGGCGTCGGGCATTCGCACGGCGCCAGACGGCCGGCCACTGGAAGTGGTGGTGGAAGTAGACAGTGACACCGGCCTCGCCGTCGATACGCTGGAACTGATCACCGAGTTCTGGCGCGAGGTCGGAATCAAACTGTTCATCAAGCCGCAGGACCGCACCATCCTGCGCAACCGCGCCTATGAGGGACGCGCCGTCATGGTGGCCTCCGCCGGGCTCGACAACGCCATTCCCACCGCGCAGATGGCGCCGACCGAACTGGCCCCGGTGCAGCAGGACAACATGTCGTGGCCGAGGTGGGGGCAATACGCCGAGACCAAGGGCAAGAGCGGCGAAGCCTGCGACGATCCGCAAGCGAAGAAGCTTCTGGTCGCCATGGCGTCGTGGATGAACGCCACGGACGAGGCGGTGAAAGCCCGCGCCTGGCATGAGATGCTAGGGTTACACTCTGAAAACGTGTGGTCGATCGGCACCGTCGCCGGCGCCCTGCAGCCGGTGGCCCTGCGCAATGGCCTGATCAATTTCCCCAAAACTGCGCTTTACAGCTGGGCGCCCACGGCGCTGCTCGGGATTTATCGCATGGACGAACTGTTCTGGGTCCGCCCGGAGCGTCGGGGGAGCAATCCGGCATGATCAGCTTCGTTCTGCGGCGCCTCGCCACCATGGCCGTGACCCTGCTGCTGATCAGCTGCCTGGTGTTCATCATCATCAAGCTGCCGCCAGGCGACTTCCTCACCAACCAGATCGCCGAACTGCGCGCCCAGGGCGGTGAGGCCGCAGCCGCCAAGGCCGCGTTCCTCATCAAGCAGTATGGTCTGGACCGGCCGGTGTGGGAGCAATATCTCGCCTGGCTCGGCGTCTGGCCGGGCCCCAATGGCTTCTCCGGGCTGCTTCAGGGCAACTGGGGCTGGTCGTTCGAGTACGATCGTCCGGTCAATGAGGTGGTGGGCGACGCCCTGTGGCTGACCCTGGCGATCAACATCGCCGTGGTGATTTTCGTCCACATCGTCTCGATCCCGATCGCCATCTATTCGGCGGCGCGCCAGTACTCGTGGGGCGACTACCTGGCGACGCTGCTCGGTTATCTCGGCCTCGCCATCCCCAACTTCCTGCTGGCGCTGGTGCTGCTGTATTACATGAACCGCTGGTTCGGCATTTCCATTGGCGGCCTGTATGATCCCAAATACGCCACCGCCCCGTGGGACTGGGACAAGTTCAAATCACTGCTGCAACACATGATCGTACCGACGCTGGTCATTGGCCTCTCGGGCACGGCGGCGATGATCCGGCGCATGCGCGCCAACCTGCTCGATGAACTGGGCAAGCAGTATTACGTCACGGCCAAGGCCAAGGGCCTGCCGCCGACCCGCGCCCTGCTCAAATACCCGTTCCGCATGGCGCTGAACCCGTTCGTCGCCGACATCGGCCATATCCTGCCTGGCCTCGTCTCCGGCTCCATTCTGGTGTCGCTGGTGATGAGCCTGCCGACGGTCGGCCCCATCCTGCTGGCGGCGCTGCGGAGTCAGGACCAGTTCCTGGCAGCCTTCATCCTGATGTTCGTGGCGGTGCTGACCGTCGTCGGCATGCTGATTTCCGATCTGCTGCTGGCGTGGCTGGATCCGCGCATCCGCATGGGCGCGAGGTGAGCGGCATGAGCACGACCCCCACGATGAACCTCCCTTCCACGCCTCGCGGTGAATCCAAAACCCCGCATTTCGTCGACACCGCGCCGTTTGACCCCGGCGCCAGCGAGCCCACGGCCAATGAGGACGAGCGCTATCTGCGCGCCTCGGCCCTGACGCTGATCTGGTGGAAGTTTCGCCGCCACCGGCTCGCCGTCATCTCGGCGCTGGTGCTGGTGGCGCTCTACGCCAGCCTGCCGTTCGTGGAGCTGATCGCTCCTTACGGCCTGACAAAGCGCAATGGCGACTTTCTCTACGCGCCGCCGCAGACGTTGCGGATCTTCCACGACGGCGGCCTGCATCGTCCGTTCGTCTACCCTTACAGCTTCACGTTCAACGAAGAGACTTTCACCCGCGACTACAAGGTGGACGTGAGCCGGCCGCAGCCGATCCGCTTCTTCTGCCCGGGCGAGCCCTACCGGTTCTGGGGACTGTTCGACGCCAGCTTCCATCTGGTCTGTCCGCCGAAGGACGGCACCATGTTCCTGCTGGGCACCGACCGGCTGGGACGCGACATGTTCTCCCGCATCATCTATGGCGCCCGGATCTCGCTCACGGTCGGTCTGGTAGGCATCGCCGTATCGTTCGCCCTCGGCCTGTTTTTCGGCGGCCTCGCCGGCTATCTCGGCGGCTGGGTCGACAACGTCATCCAGCGGCTGATCGAGATCCTGCGCTCGCTGCCAGAATTGCCGCTATGGCTGGCGCTGTCGGCGGCGTTGCCGGCGAACTGGAGCCCGCTGCTGGTGTTCTTCGGCATCACCATCATTCTCGGCCTGCTCGACTGGCCGGGCCTTGCGCGGGCCGTCCGCTCCAAACTGCTGGCGTTGCGCGAGGAGGACTACGTCAAGGCGGCTGAACTGATGGGCGCCTCACGCTCGCGGGTCATTGGGCGCCACCTCATCCCCAATTTCATGAGCCACCTCATCGCTTCCGCCACCCTGTCGATCCCGTCGATGATCCTGGGCGAGACGGCGCTGTCATTCCTCGGGCTTGGCCTGCGCCCGCCGATCACCAGTTGGGGCGTGCTGCTCAATGAAGCGCAGAACCTGGCGGCGGTGAACCTCTACCCGTGGCTGCTGGCGCCCATCATCCCGGTGGTGATCGTCGTGCTGGCGTTCAACTTCATGGGCGACGGCCTGCGCGACGCCGCGGACCCCTATCACTGACAGGCGCTGTCCAGGCTGGAGAGCTTCCTGATCCGTGGAGCTGCTGGCGCCAAAAGCCAAAGGGTCAGACGCATTGAGCTTTGGGGAAGTTGGCGCGGCGCACGCATTTCCTGCAAGGACATGCGTGCGCCGGCCTGAGCTTTGCAGGTCGCCGATGCACCGTCCCGGCGACCTGACATGAGCCGCCTCACAGCTCAGATTTGTTCACTGGCCCCGGAGCAATTCCCGGCCTGCACGGATCGGCAATTGCTCCGGTTTTCCCTGTTTTGAGCGAATTCCGATCGACCAGAGGTTTCCGCCTGGCCAAAAAGCGCTGGCCCATCAGCGCCTGCCCTCACCTTCCCATGCAGGCCGGCCAGCAGCGGCCAGGTCCCGCAAGCCGGCAAAAACGACAATGCCCGCAACAGGCGCGGGCATTGTCGTTGTGCAAACCAGGATATCGGACGCGCCTGGCAGCCTCACTTCGACGGCTTGGCCGGCTCCGAGGCTTTGGCCCTGGCTTTCTGTTCAGCCAGCGTGACGAAGGTCGGAGCCTTTTCCAGCTCGTCACGGGACAGGGCGACCCGGATCTTGTCGACCTTGCCGTCCTCGCCACGCACGACCTCAAGTTTGCCAAACGGCACGGCGACCTTTTTCTCGCCGACGCCGAGGAAACCTCCCACGCCAATCACGGCGCCTTCGGTCGCGCCCGCCGGCCCCAGCACCAGGTCGGTGATGGCTCCAACGGCCTTGTCGTCAGCGCCGACAACCGTCGCTCCGATCAGCTTGCTCGCCATCCACTGCGACCCGCTCTGGCCACTGTAGAATGCGGTCGCGGAGGTGGCCGTCGCCGCCGCCACGGCGCCAACCGCCGTCGGCGCGCGTGTCGCGTCCTTGCCTGTCGCCGTCACGGCGCCGGCCGCCGCCGGAGCCTCGCCATTGGCCTGCGCCAGCGCCGGCGCGGCCATTCCGGCGGCTCCAGCCAGCATCACTGCCACCAGCGCCATGCGGGAAACGGCCCCAAACCTGATCCTCATCAGTCACCCTCTCAGCAAACAACGCGCTCGCGACAATCCACCTGACGACACGTCAGTCCGGAGCGCGGGCGGCGCCGAAAAACACCTGAAGCGCTCTCACACACGCCGGAGCCGAACTCATCCCATGCGCGGAGCAATTCCACGGTCCCTATATGGGGATCGCGCCCCAGAGCCTCAACCGGGCCGTCGGGCGTCAGCCCTGCCCGCAAGCGTCTGGTCATAAATCCCGGCGGCCCGGCGAAGTCGTCCCGAAATCACCCCATGAACCTGTTGCGACCGATACCGGAACATTGGAGCTTTTTAAGGACTGTACGCCGCCTGACTCATGGCGCTTAAGCCAAAATCAGGGACATTTCCCCGGTCAGAGGTTCCGATCCGGCGGAATTTTGCCCATCCCGCCAGCTCCCGACAAGAATGCTCGCGTCCGGGAAACCGTCGACGCAACCAGAGATCGCGCACATCCGCAAAGATGGAGCAAAACGCACCAGTTGCGTTGCCCCTCCCGGGCGCCTTGCACCGCTACTCGATGCGCACCTGCACACTGTCGCTGGTTCCGCGCGAATCCATCACCGACACCCGCGCGAAACCGGCGCCATCGGGTTTCCAGAAGCTCTGCCGTCGCATCTGCGCCTCGCCGACCGGCGCACCATTGACAAACCAGCGCAACGGCGGCGCGCCGCCATTGGCGCGCAGGGCCAGATCCGGCAAGGCTCCCCCCGACCCCGCGCCCAGATCGATGCTGGAGCCATCCGGCGGGAACGAAATGCGCAGCGGCGGAATCAGCGTCGCGGCGATGGTCTTGGGCGCGCCCTTGCGCAAATGTCGCAACGGCGGCGGCAACGTCGCCGCCGTCGCCCTGAGCACGCCAGGCGGTTGCGGCAAGGGCTGCGGTTCGCCGCCGATGCGGGCAAAGGCGTCGAACAGCACCGGCGCCGCCGCGACACGCCCCACCAGACCGGGAACCGAAGCGCCGTCAGCCCGCCCCAGCCAGACGCCGACCGTATAACGGCGGTCGTAACCGATGGCCCAGGCGTCGCGGTAGCCCCATGAAGTCCCGGTCTTGAAGGCAATCCGCCCGGTCACCGCGTTGGCTGGCGGCGGCGCCTCGCGCAGGGCGTCGGCCACATACCAGGCCGCGACCGGATCCGTGAGCCGCCGGGTCTGCCCCACCGGATCGTCCAGCCGCCAGCGCAGTGGAACCACGTCGCCGCCGCGCGCCAGCCCCACGTAAAGCATGGTGAGATCGACCAGCGACACGCCGAGGCCGCCAAGCCCCACTGCCAGCCCCGGCGAAGCGTCGTCCGGCATGGCCAGCCGCGCCCCGGCGCCGCGCAGTCGCGCCAGCAATTGCGGCGCGCCAAGCTCCGACAGTAACTCCACCGCCGGCAGGTTCAGGGACATCTGCAACGCCTTGCGGGCGCTGACCGTGCCCAGGAACCCCATCTCGAAGTTCTCCGGCGCCCATGCGCCATAGCGTGATGGACGGTCGTCCAGCACGGTTTCCGGATGGGCCAACCCCTGCTCGAAGGCGAGGCCATAGATGAACGGCTTCAGCGCCGAGCCCGGCGAGCGAACCGCCCGGCTGGCGTCGACCGCCCCGGCCCGCTCCGCATCAAAATAATCCGGCGATCCCACATGCGCCCGCACCTCGCCGGTGGCGTTGTCGACAACGACAATCGCGGCGGAGATGCGCCGTCCCAGCCCCGCCGCGCGCTCCTCGGCCAGCGCCTGCAATGCGGCCTGCAGGCGGGCGTCAATGGCGAGCGTCACATTGGTTCCCGCCTTCGGCGCGACCTGCGCGCCCTGGCCGGGGGCACCCGGAACCAGGGCGATCACTGCCTCCGGTTCCAGCGCCGCCATGTAGACGGGCGCGGCGACGCCTGAGCCGCCGTCTTGCGCGGCAATGGCCTGTTCGGCCAGATGCGGGGCCAGCATTGGCAGCGCCCGTCGCGCCGCCGGCATGGCGGCGGCGCTGGCGCGTTCGGTCTCGGCGGCGACCAGCGCGCCGGCCTCCAGGCCACGCTGCAGCACCCGCGCCCGCGCCGCGCCGGCGGCGGCCGGATTCCGATCCGGCCGGCGCGCCTCGGGAGACTGGGGCAGCGCCACCAGCAACGCCGCCTCGGCGGTGGAGAGCCGCGCCGGCTCCTTGCCAAAATAAATCAGCGAGGCGGCGCGCACCCCTTCGATATTGCCGCCATAGGGCGCGAGGGTCAGATAGGCGACAAGCACGCCCTCCTTGCCCAGGCGGCGCTCCAGTTGCACCGCCCGCACCATCTGCCGCAGCTTGGCGGAGAAACTGCGCGCCTCACGCGGCTCCAGCAGCCGCGCCGCCTGCATGCTGAGCGTCGAGGCGCCGGACACGACCCGGCCGTTGCGCGCCAGCTGCCACGCCGCCCGCGCCACGCCAAAAGGGTCGACGCCGCCGTGCGCATCAAAGCGCCGGTCCTCATAAGCCTTGAGCAGATTGATGAAATGCGGATCGACCTCGGTCAGCTTCACCGGCAGTCGCCAGCGCCCTTCCGGCGTGGCGAAGGCGCGCAACAGCCGCCCATCCCGGTCCAGCGCCAGCGGCGAGGTTCGCTGCAACACGCTGAGATCAATCGGCCCCAGCGAAGCCGCATAGTGTTGCAGCGCCAGATAGCCGGCGCCGGCGCCGGCCGTGGTCAGCAGCAGCGCAACCAGCCCCAGCCGCCGCAGCAACCGGCCGCGACGCCCGCCAGAGGCCGTCCCCCCTGCTGTTTCGGTCCCGCTCACGGCTTGCGCGCCGCCTCCACCGTCATCACGCCCGAGGCCGACCGGCCGAACCGGTCCGGCCGGTACATGTCCTCCGCCGTCGCCGGCGGATGCACGAAGCGACCCGGCGACACCACGCGGACAATGTAGCCCACATTGATGAACGCTGGCTGGCCCTTGCGCCGCTCATAGGCGGCGACGAAACGGTCGTCGCGGAACTCCGTCGCCGACGGCGCCGTCTGGTCCTTGTCGACCCAGGCGAAAGCCGACAGGGACGATCCCTCCACCAGCTTCGGGTTCTCGATCTCGACGCCCGCCGGCAGGTGGTCCACCACCAGCAGCCTGGCGTTTTCCGCCGCCGACTCGGTGATGCGCAGCATCACCGCCAGCCGGTCGTTCTGACGCAGGGTCGCCGGATCAACCTTCGTTCCGTCGAGGCGATAATAGGCGCGCTCCACCTTGTAGCCGCGCGACAGCTCCGGCTCCGGCGTCAGCGGATTGCCCGAGGTCGTCACCGTGAGTTGCGCCGGCTCGTCGCCGACATTGCCAATGCGCACCGGCTGGGCCAGCGCCGCGGCGTCCAGATTGCGGGACAGTCCGCCGGAGGATGTCTCGCCATTGAAGCTGATGCGCAGTTTCTTCGCGTCCTTCTCCAGCGCCAGGGCCGCCAGCAGCAGCCAGACATTCTCCTGGGTGCTGGTGTAGTTCACTACCGCCCGCGACTGCTCCACCACCGTCGCCGCCTGCTGCACCAGATCGGCGCCTGCGCCCGCCTCGGCGGCCAGCGTCAGGATCGCCGCGCCGTCACGCAGCCGCGAACCATAGTCCGGACGCCAGACGCCGCTGGTCTCGCTCTTCAGGCTGGTCACAGCCGCGCCAAAAGCGTTGTTGGCGCGGGGCCGGTCGCCCAGCAGCGCCAGCGCCGCCGCCACCTGGGCGCGTCCCAGCGGCGTGGAGATTTCCCTGATTTTGGTGTCCGCGAGATAACGCAGATCGCCCATCACCGGCCGGCCGTTACGGGCCAGCACATAGATGGCGTAGGCCAGCCCGTCGCTGCTGCTGGCGTTGAAATCGCCGGCGTTGGCGACGGTGTTGCGCAGCCGCTCCAGCGCCAGATCAAACGGCTGCTGTGGCACGGAGAAGCCGCGTTCGCGCGCCCGGGTCAGGAAGTCGCTCACGTAAGCGTCGAGCCAGATATCGTCGCCGCCCACGGACCACAGGCCGAATGAGCCGTTGCTGTCCTGCCGCGACAGCACGCGGGCGATGGAATCGTTGACGCGCCGGTCGGCGTCATTGTCCGCTGGCATGGCGTGCGCCGCCGCCAACTGGTTGCTGTACAGCAGCGGCAGCGCCTTGCTCACCGTCTGCTCGGTGCAGCCATAGGGGTAAAGATCGAGCGCCCGCAGCAGCGCCGGGGCGTTGAGCGCCGTCGACTGGGTCGCCGCAACCGAGGCTACGCCGGTTCCCGGAACCAGATCCGCCAGCAACTCGCCGGTCAGCTCGACCGATGCGCCGGGCGGCAATGGCCGCACCGTCCGCCGCGCCAGCGCCGGCGCGCCGGGCTGGGTCCGCAGCGCCACGGTCTGGCTCGCCTCCACGTCCCTGCCGTTCACCTGGATGGCGAGTCTGACCACGCCCTTGCCCGTCGCGGTCAGCGGGATCTCGAACGAGGTCTTGCCGCCCTTCGCCAGCTTGAGCGTGCGCGACAGGGCGTCGGCCGGCGCGAGGCCGGGGCCAGCCAGATCAACATTGACGGCGTAGTCGCCCGGCGCCGCGTCCACGTTGTCCACCTGGACGTGCAGGCGCGACTGGTCGCCAATGGCCATGAAGCGCGGCGCAGTCGCGGTGACGACCACCGGATCGCGCACCACCACGTCCGTATTGGCCGAGCCGACGCGGCCGGCGCTCCACGCCGTCGCCATCACCCGCACCGCGCCGTTGAACGACGGGATGTCGAAATTCACCACCGTCTTGCCGTCCGGCCCGACCTTGACCACGCCGGAATAGCGCGCCAGCGGCTCCTGCGTCGGGGCGTCGCCCTGCATCAGCGCCGCCGCGTCGCCGCCGGAGCGCAGGGCGCCGCGCGCGCCCTGCATGCCGTCGATGAGATAGCCGTAAAGGTCGCGCAACTCCGCGCCCAGCTGTCGCTGCCCCAGATAATAATTCTGCGGCCTTGGCGGCT
The DNA here is from genome assembly GCF_014656355.1 of Camelimonas fluminis. Taxonomy (GTDB): domain Bacteria; phylum Pseudomonadota; class Alphaproteobacteria; order Rhizobiales; family Beijerinckiaceae; genus Camelimonas; species Camelimonas fluminis. Next base: position 519,520 of record NZ_BNCG01000001.1, on the reverse strand, counting down.
CGTAGCGGGTCAGGTTGAGAATGCCGACGTCCACCGCCGCGACGGTGACGAACGCCTCCTCGCCCGGCTTCAACCCGGTGAGCGTCACCGGAATCGCCAACTGGCTGCGTGGTCGCATCTGCGCGGGCGGCGCCAGCGTCACACCCAGCTCGCGCTGCTCGCGATCGATGGAGAACCACGACAGGCCAAGCGCCCGGCCGGGCATGCGTTTCGCCGCCACATCCAGCGGACGGTGGGCGAAGGCCACCGCATAGGCGCCCGCCCCCCAGTCCGCTTTCACCGGCACGCTTACCGTCGTTCCGTCTGCGGCCAGCGACACGGCCTGTTCATGCTGCACCCGGTCCGTGACGATCATCAACGTGGCGGTGCCGCCAAAGCGGGCGTTAATGCGCGCCTGCATCACGTCGCCGGCCTTGTAGGCGGCCTTGTCCAGCGTCACCTCCAGAGCGTCCGGCGTATCGGCGCTGGCTTCCACCCCATAGCCCACATGGAAAGAAACGCTGGTGACCGCGGCGGCTCCGCCGCCATCGGACGTCACCTCCAGCCGCCAGGAACCCCAGTCCACCGGCGCGGCGATGCGGGCCGGAGCCCCGGCCGTCGCCTCGATGACGCCGTCGCCGACGCGGCGGCTGGTCTTCACCGGCTCGGAATTCCAGCGGCCGTCGCTGTTGAACCACTGATAGCGCCGCTCGACCTTGTACAGGCTCCATTTCAGCTGCCGGGCCATGCGGGCGCCGTCGGGTTGGGCCATCACCACGTCGAAATTGGCCGTGGCCCCTGCGTTGAGTTCGCCAAACAACCGCTTGACGCCAATCACCGGACCGGCGGGCAGGATCGGCAGCGTCACCGAGCGCGAGACGGCGCGGCCGCCATCCTCGCCAACGCGCAATGTCACGGTCGCCTGCAACGGCCGGGCGGCGGCCACGTCGCTCACCGGCGCCGAAACCACGGCCTTGCCAGCCCCGTCGGTGCGGACGGTTTCTTCCAGCTCGGCGGTCACCGCCTCGAATTTTTCATCGTCGATGCCAACCTGGTAGCCGTCCAGCCCCTTCACCGCCGTCGCCGGCGCCTCGGCGACGCCAACCTCGCCGCTCACGGTCAACCCGGAGCCAGGCGCGCCATAGAGATAGCGCGCATCCACCGCCACCTGGGCCGGCTCGCCCGGCTGCAACACCGGCGCGGCCGGCTTCAGGTTCACCTCCAGCCGCTCAGGCACATAGTCCTCGACCAGGAAGGTGGCCTCGCCGACGGAATCGCCCTTCGGGTCGACATAGGCCTTGACCCGCCACGTGCCGCCCTGTGCTCCGGAGAGCAGTGGAATTGACAGCGACCGGCCGCCCAGCCCCTGGTCCTCGACCACAGCGCGGCGATATTCCACGCCATCCGGCCGACGCACCACCAGGGTCAGCGGCGCGCCAGCCGTCGCCTCGGCCCGGTTGTTGCGCAGCAGGGCGGTGAGGAACACGGTTTCGCCGGAACGATAAACGCCGCGCTCCGTGAAGAGGAATGCGTCCATGGGCCCGGGAGCCTCACGCCCCTTGACCCCGCGATCGCTCAAATCGAACGCGGTCTGCTCCAGGTCGAGAAACCCGTAGTCGCCATCGGCGCCATTGGCCACGACCATGCCGGGGGCAAGGCCCCCCTTGCCGCGCCCCAGCCCCGGGTCAAAGGCGACGACGCCGCTGGCGTCGCTCTTCTGCGTCGCCAGCACGTCATTATTGCGGGCGACAAGCCGCACCTCGACGCCGGAAACCGGCTTGGCGGTGGCCAGAGAGCGCACAACCGTCCTGACGCCATTCTCGGAAGAAACGGCCGTAAGCCCCAGATCGGAAACGACAAACCACTGCGTCGCCCGCTCGCCGTAGTCGGATTCCCGATCAAGCGGCACGGCGCCGACCGGCTGGGCGGTCATCACATAGACGCCCGGCTCCAGTTTGCCGCCCGTCGCCTCCTGCACCGGGAAAGCGGTGATAACGTCAGCGTTGAGCTGCGACTTCACCTCCAGGTCGCCGGACCAGACCTTGTAGCCCTTCTGGGTCAGCACCTCGTCGACGCCATCGCGCGACAGTTGCGCCATGAAATTGCCCGAGCGCACGGTCGGCAACAGCGAACGGTCGCCAATCCGCGCCAGCTCGATCCGCACGGCGCTGGTATTGACCGTGACGACCGGAATTCCTTCCTGGCCGGTGCGCGGCAGCACGTAATTGCGGCCGGTAAAGCGCGCCATGGCCGAACGGTCGCGGACATAGATCTGATAGTCGGCGTTGGCGAGCAGGTCCTCGCCGACAGCGGACGGCAGCCCCTGACGCAGCACCACGCCATAAGTCTGTCCATGGCGGAGCCCGTCGACGCAAAGCTGCTGCCCTTCGGTCGTCACCGCCGCATTGGCGGCGCCGGCCAGCGCCACGAAGGGCGCGAAATCAACCCGACCGCGCGCCAGCGGCTCGGAGAAGGTGAAGCAGACGCGCGGCGAGGCGGCGTCGGAATCCACCTTGTAATTGGTGATGCGGAAGCCGTGTTTCTTGCGCAGATCGGCCCAGGCGGCGCGCACGTTCGGCGCTGGCGCCAGCGCCAGCGACGCCGCATAGGCGTTCAGGGCCGGACGCCAGGAACTGGTGGCGGCAAGCGCCGCGCCAAGTTCCGCCAGCGCTTCGGCCTTCTGCTGTCGCTCCGTCGCGAACTGATAGCCAGCATAAGCGGCGGTGATGGCGTCATTGCGCAACCGCCAGCTGTTCGAGCGGTCGCCCGGCGCGGCCTCACGGGCGGCGCGGGCCCAGATCAGCCATGCGGCGGCGTCCTTGCCATCAGCGAAGATGGCGTCGCGGGCGGTGGCCATCGCCGTTGCCCACTGCCCTCGCCCCAGCGCCATTTCCGCAGCCTGGCGAGCCTGCGCGCCCGGCCGCTGGCCGGCTCCTGGCTCGGCCCGCAGCCGTGTTTCCAGGCGCACGGCGTTGCTGGCCAGATCCTCCCGCACGAAAACGTCGGCCTGGCGGGCGGCCGGGCGAGCCAGGTTCGCGGCCCCGGTCTGGGCTTGAGTCTGGACCTGGGCTTGGACCTGGGCTTGGGCCTGGACTTGGGCCAGCGCCGGTTGCGACGCAAAGGCGCCAAATCCGGCTACCAGCGCACCGGTGAAAAGCGCTCCGGTGAACAGGGCGGCGGCGACGCCGGATCGGCGCCGCGCATGAACGTCGCGCGCCGGTTGCGAACGCGGCAGTCTCACGTCAGGCGGCGTCAAGGCGGCGCCTGCTTCGCTGGATCGCCTGCTGCCCATACCGTTTCTCCCTGACTGACCCGTCATGCCCTGCTCCGGCTGCGTTATTCTGCCCTTGCGCCGCGGGCGCTTTCAAGCAAGCACGCCGCAAATTTCGGTAAAAATGCGCAATATCAACAAGATAGACGATCACCCTGATTCAGGTTGCAAACATCCGGAACGGGCGGCGCGAGGGAGTCTCCCGCGCGCTGGCGATCACGGCAAGGCCACGCGACAGCCGGCGGCCTCAGTTTCTCGTGACCAGCAGCATGCAGCGTCGGCGCTCGCAATATTTGCCATGCGTAACCGCCTCGTGAGCCGCCCGCCGCCGCCGCACAATTGACCTCTTCCATGTCGGCTGGTTGATTCCAGGCGGATCAGATTCAGGGTTGGATCTGGCCAAGGTTGGGGAAAAGGACACGGCATGCGCCAGACAGGAGCGGTCATCAGCAAACGCAGCAGGGCGATGCGCCCGGCTGGCGCCCGCTTTGGCTGTATCAGCCTTGCCGCCCTGTGCCTGGCGCTGGGCGCCCTGCCGCTGCAGGCGCAGGCCCAGCGTCCTGTGTCGACCGCCGAGCGCGCCCTGCAACTGCAACAGCAACGCGAACGGTGGGAGGCATTGCCTGAGGCCGACCGCAAGGCGGTGCAGGATTCGCTCGTCTGGCTTGGCCTGTACAATGGCGTGACCGACGGCGCCTTCGGCCAGCGCACCGCCGACGCCGTGGCCGCCTTTGAGAAACGCGAACTGCTGCAACCAGGCGCGGTCGTCGCCGGGCCAGGCCTCGCCGTGCTGCGCGCCGCCGCCAACAAACAAAAAAGCGCTGTTGGCTTCACGCAGATCGATGACGCCGCCACCGGCGCGCGCATCGGTTCGCCCGCCCGCCTGTTCGACCGCAAGGAGAGTGCGCCTGGCCGCACCCGGCTGTCGTCGTCGCGGACGCCGGCCTCGCTCACCCTGTTCGCCGGCGGCGCGGCAGATGGCGACCTGCCCGCCTGGTTCGCCCGCGCCACCAGCGCCGCGCCTGGCCGCAAAGTCACCTACAAACTGCTGCGGCCGGACTTCGCCGTGGTCACCGGCGACGAAGGCGCCCGCCGCTTCTTCACCCGCGTCGCCGCCGGGCCAGACGGACTGCGTGGCTTCACCTTCGTTTACCCTGTCACTGACGCCGCGGCGATGGACCGGGTGACCATTGCCATCGCCAACAGCTTCGTCCCGTTTGCCGGCAAGCCAGGAGCTATTCCGCCGGGGGCTGCCTCATCTGGCGGCCAGCAGCCGGGCCAGCCCGCCTCTGGCGCCCAGGCGGCCCTCCGGCCCGACGGTGCGGCGGCGACATCCCAGTTCGCCAGTTCGCCACTCACCGGCACGGCGTTGCTGATCGGACCAGGCCGCGCCCTCACCGCCACCGCCGCCGTGCGCGGCTGCAAGGACATCCGCCTTGGCGATGCGACCGCGACGGTCACCGCCAGCGATCGCCAGAGCGACCTCAGCCTGCTGTCCGCCGCTGGCGTCAATCCGGCCAACGCTGGCCCCATCACGCTTGCACCGGCGGGCGACGGGCAGCCAGCCGGCGCGCTGGTGCTCGCCGCCTGGACGGCCGATCCGGCTGGCAAGCCGCAGTTGTCCGTGATCCCGGGCCAGTTCATCGAAACCAGACAGACCGGCAAGGTCAACGCCGCGCTCCAGCCCGGCGGCGCCGGAGCCCTGGCGCTGGACAACACCGGCGCCATCGTCGGCGTTATCTCGGGTCAGACCGCCGCCCCGGCCGTCGCGGGCGTGGCGCTGGCCGCCGATCAGCCCCTGGCCAATGCCGACAGCGTCCGGCGCCTGCTCGCCGACGCTGGCGTCACGCCACAAGCCGCGGCTTCGGCTGGCGCCGCTCCGGAAGGCGCCGGCGCCATCGTCGCCCGCTGGCGCGCCCGGCTCGCGCCGGTCTCCTGCGGCGCCCGCTAGAGCGCTTTCCAACCAGGCGAAATCGTCTGGTCGATCAGCACGCGCTCAAAACCGGGAGCCACGGAGCCGCCTCCGGTCCATCCTGATCGGGAACGGCCCCGGGAATGGCTGGGCGAGGGGCGCGTCAGCGCTGTCCCTTGACATTTCAACCCAAAAGCGGCACATGCCCCGTCGTAGCCGCCTGATGCGGCCTGCGGCGTGCGTGCCGCGTGCGTGAAGCTTCTGAAGCATTTTCCGTAAATGCATCATCTGAAGAGACAGGGCAAAACGCCGGTCTGGTTCGACCGGATTTCGCTTGGTCCCGCTTCGCCCCGCCGACGCCCAATTTCTGGACGCCCCACACGCAGGGCGATCCGCAACGGCCCTTTGCGTCCCGCGCGACCCAGGGCTCCGGAAGCTTTACATTGACATCTTTCCAGGAACTCGGCCTTGCGGCGCCGATCCTCTCGGCGCTGTCTGACGAGGGCTATGCCAATCCCACGCCGATTCAGGCGCAGGCAATCCCCCACGTCATGGCCGGACGCGACCTCATGGGCATCGCCCAGACCGGCACCGGCAAGACGGCTGCCTTCACCCTCCCGATCCTGCACAATCTCGCCGCCGAAAAGGGCCGGACGCCGCCACGCCAGTGCCGCGTGCTGATCCTGTCGCCGACCCGCGAACTGGCTGGCCAGATCGCCGATTCCGTCCGCGCCTACTCGCGCCACATGCGGATTTCGGTCGCCACCGTATTTGGCGGCGTCTCCCACGGCCCCCAGGCCCAGATGCTGCAGCGCGGCGTTGACGTGCTGGTGGCCACCCCCGGCCGCCTGCTCGACCATATGGCGACCGGCTCCCTGCGCCTCGACGGCGTCAAGGTGTTCGTGCTGGACGAAGCCGACCAGATGCTGGACATGGGCTTCATCCACTCCATCCGCAAACTGGTGAAGGTCCTGCCGAAGCAGCGCCAGACCCTGTTCTTCTCGGCCACCATGCCGAAAGAGATCGCGGCCCTGGCCGCCGACATGCTCGACAATCCCGAGCGCGTCGCCGTGGCGCCGGTCTCCAGCACCGCCGAGCGGGTGACGCAGAAGGTGGTGTTCGTCGATGCGGCGCAGAAGCGCGTCGAGCTGGCCCATCTGCTGGCCAACACCTGCGACGGCCGCACCCTGGTGTTCACCCGCACCAAGCATGGCGCCGACCGGGTCGTGCGCCATCTGGAGAGCGCCGGCCTGACGGCGGCTGCGATCCACGGCAACAAGAGCCAGGGCCAGCGCCAGCGCGCCCTCGATGGCTTCAAGGACGGCTCGACCCGCATCCTCGTCGCCACCGACATCGCCGCGCGCGGCATTGACGTCGACGGCGTGACCCATGTCGTCAATTTCGAGCTGCCCAACGTGCCGGAAACCTATGTGCACCGCATTGGCCGCACGGCCCGCGCCGGCGCCAGCGGCTCGGCGATTTCGCTGGTCGACCGTGAGGAGCGCGGCCTGCTGCGCCAGATCGAGCGGCTGACCCGCCAGTCGATCCCGGTTGAGCCCCGCGCCACCGAAGACGCCGAGATCGCTCCTGAGGCGCCGCGTCCGCCGCGCCAGCAACAGCAGCGTCGCCCCCAGGGCGCCGGTCGCGGCGACGGCCAGCGCGGTCCGCGTCAGGAAAACCGTGGCCGCGGCGCTGGCCAGGGCAATGGCGGCCAGGGCAACGGTGGGCATGCGAATGGCGGCCACGCGAACGGCGGCCGCCGCGCTGCTCCGGCCGGCGAAGGCCGTGACCAGCAGGCCGCGCCGCGCGCCGCCGCGGGTCATGGTCGCGACAACGCCGGCCGCAATGGCGCGCCGCGCCGGGGCGCCCGTCCCGAGGGACGCGGCCAGCCCGGCGCGCGCCGCGAAGGCGGCCGTCATCAGGAAGGCCACGGCGGCGATCTCGCCGGCATCGGCTTCATGAACGGCCCGCGCGGCAACCGTTCCTGAAACGCCTGAACTGCGAACGCCAAAAAGGCGGCGGGTTTTCCCGCCGCCTTTTTTTCGCGCCAGGTCTTCTGGCCAGACGCCGCGCAGCCAATGAGGCGCGCCCGCTTCCGGCGTCACATGAACATCGCCCGCAGATTGTTCGTCAGGCTGCGCCGCGCTGGCGGCTGCTCCAGCGCCTCAAGGAAATCGGCCGCCCATGCGTTGATGTCCTGGCTCCTCAGCACACGGATCATCCGGATGTAGCGCGCCTTGCGCTCCTCAAGCGGCATCTCCAGCGCCTGGCGGATGGCCGCGGCCATGCCCTCGGTTTCGTGAGGATTGATCACCAGCGCCCCTTCGCGCAGGTCGCGCACCGCGCCAGCAAACCGCGACAGGATCAGCACGCCCGGATCATTGGGGTCCTGCGAAGCGACATATTCCTTGGCCACCAGGTTCATGCCGTCGCGCAGCGGCGTCACCAGGCCAACGCGGGCGCAGCGATAGATGGTGGCCAGCGCCGTGCGGGAATAGCTCTGGTTGATGTAGCGGATCGGCGTCCACGACACGTCGCCCCAGGCGCCGTTGATGTGGCCGACCTTCTCGCTCACCTGCCGGTCCATATCCATGTATTCCGGGATATCCGAGCGGCTCTTGGGCGTGATCTGCACATAGCTGACCTTGCCGCGCCACTCCGGATTCTCCGCCAGGAAGCGCTCGTAGGCGTCCAGCCGCCCGGCGATGCCCTTGGAGTAATCGAGGCGATCGACGCCGACCAGCATCGCCGCGTTGCCAAGGCTGCCCTTCAGTTCGCGCACGAAGCGCGAGGCCGAGGCGCGCCGCGCCGCCTTCATCATCGTCCCGGTGTCGATGCCCACCGGAAAGGCGCCCAGCTGGACGCGCCGGCCGTTGATGTCAAACTGCGAGTTGCCCATGCGGCCGACGCCGCCGGCTTCCTGAAGGTAGCGGGCGAAATTGTCGCGATCGTTGGGGGTCTGGAAGCCAACCAGATCGAAGTCGGTCAGCGCCCCCACCACGTCGGCGTGATGCGGCAGGGCGTGCAGGATCTCCGGCGGCGGCAACGGAATGTGCAGGAAGAAGCCCATGCGGTTGCGGTGGCCGCGTTTGCGCAGAAACCGGGCCAGCGGCATCATGTGATAGTCATGCACCCAGACGACGTCGTCCGGCTCCAGGATGTCCGACACCTGGCGGGCGAACCATTCGTTGACCCGCATGTAGCCAGAGAGATCGAGACGTGAGAACTCGGCCAGGTCCACCCGATAATGCAGGATCGGCCACAACACGCGGTTGGCGAAACCGCTGTAATATTCCTGGTAATCGGCGGATGAGAGATCAGTGACGGCGTAAGAAACGCCGCCGCGCTCCATAAGCTGTGGGCGCTGGTCCGGATTTTCCGCGACCCGGCCGCTCCAACCGTACCAAAGCCCAGGGCGGTTTTTCAGCGCGGCGTGAACAGCCACCGCAAGGCCGCCGGCCTGGGGCTTTCCGCCGGTCGGGGCCGCCACCCGGTTTGATACGACGATGAGGCGCGACAAAGCGTTTTCCTCCTGCTCCTGTTTTTCGTGAACGCAACGCGCTGGCGCACAGATAGTCGCGCCAGCATCCCCGGACAGGCTTCGCAAGAACCGCGCCAAAACAGACCGCGCCCAAAGGGCCAGACGTCCGCGGAGGTGATTTTCCGCAGGACAGGAAGGCAGGCAGCCGGTTTTTCCGGTCCAGACGCGCCTGGGATCTATGACTTAACGTTTGTCGATGGCGGCAGTTCCGCAATCCTGTCCGGAAAATTTCAGCAAATCGCCCAATTCCCGGGGCGGTCAGGCAAGCCTGGCGTTACGGGCGCCGGTTTCGAGACGCGGGGCGATGGCGGGGCTTCGTTGCAACTCCGCCCGCGCCTCCGCGGCGATCCACGCCCGCACGTCCGAGGCGTCGTCAAAAATCCGCGTCGCGGGCGCCAGTTCGCGCCCCACCGACCAGGCCATGCCGCCCTTCACGTTCTTCACGGCCGAGAAGGCGGCGATATCGGTGATGTCGTCGCCGATAAACACCGGCTGACGCCCGGCGAAGGCTGGCAGACGCATGAACGCCTCCACCGCCGTGCCCTTGTCGACGTGACTGCGCTTGATTTCGTAGACCAGCCGGCCCGGCAGCACTGTCAGCCCGGTTTCGCCGCTGCGGGCGATGATCGCCTCAAGTTCGTAGCGCAACGCGGCGCCCAGGGTCGGCGCGGCCCGATAGTGCACCGCCACGCACACGCCCTTGTCCTCCAGCAGCAGGCCGCGATGCGACGCCGCCACCCGCTTGAGATTTTCCATGATCGCCGCTGGCAGCCGCCCGCTGGCGGCCATGAACACCTCGCCGCCCGGCAGCAGGCGCAATTCGCCGCCATGGCAGCCGGAGGCGCGTGGTTTCAGATCGCCAAACAGGCGGTCAATATCGCGGACACTGCGGCCACTGACCAGGGCGAGCGCGCCGCCAAACTTGCGGGTAAGCTGTTGCAGACCTGTTTTCAGCGGGGCCGGGACGCTGACGTCGTCCGGTCGCGCGGCAATATCGAGCAAGGTGCCGTCGATATCGAAGAACAGCGCATGGGAAGCGCCGTCGAGGGCAAGATTTTTCATGAGCTTTTTCTGGCCCGGCCGCCCAGGAGCGATATGACCGCTCCGGCGCGCCGCGCCCAATCCTCCTGTTGCACCAGTCCGCGTCGGGGCGTCACACGCCGCGGATCAGGCAGACCTGTACGCCGCCTGAAGCGTCGCGGGACGGCATGCCCCGGCGTCTGCCCATCCCGGGCTCTGGCGACGTTCGCGGAGCAGTCATGCTCCACATGACGGGTTCGCGCCCCGAAACGGGCGAAGAAAGACGCACGATTTGACGCGCATATTGCAGCGCAGCATCCGCTTTATGGCGGACTGGCGCGGCCAAATAACGCCAGATCCGAACCATGTTCTGTCCGGCGCAATCATGACCATACGCCAACATTGTGACAACAGTTTTGTTCCCCATCCGACGCCATCAGGGCTGCGGCTGCCCAAACATGCGCCGCATCCGCCTGCGAAACCAGCAGAAATGTCAGCGTCAATTATTTCTCGTCTCCAAAACCTGGCTTGAATGTTTCGCCATATTTGGGCTGCATGTATCCAGGTTGACGCCATCCGGATTGATGCTGCGACTGGCGGGAAACGAAGGGAAGGCGCAGATGACGTCGCGCGACCTCCGGGCGATCGCGCGGCTGGAACCGGGGCGGACGCGCGGCGTTCGCCATAACAGCAACGTTTGACGCCGACACGTCCGGCGCAGGTTTCCCCTGGCCGGACGCAGCCAGCCTCGGTGGAATGAATGGAGCGTTTCCAGCCATGATCAGGTTCATGATCTGGCTCCCGGGAATGCTCCATCTTTTTGGTTTGCAGCGGGCTCTCCCCAGGCCGCATCCGCCTGGCGACAGCGCGCCCGCAGGCTTTCGGGGCAACACAAGCGCCGGGAGCAACGCAGGCCTTTGGGGGCAACGCAGGCCTTTGGGGGCAACGCAGGCCTTTGGGGGCAACGCAGGTCTCCAGGGTAACGCAGGTCTGGGCCCGGCGGCCCAGGCCCGCCCTGGCCGGACTTTGGGCCAGGGCCAGCCGTGAGGACGACATGATCGATCGCAATGACATCCACTGGTACCGTGACGCCATCATCTATCAGGTGCACGTCAAGTCATTCTTCGATTCAGACAACGACGGCGTCGGCGATTTCGCCGGCCTGACGGAGCGGCTCGACTACATCCGCGAGTTGGGCGCCACGGCGATCTGGGTCATGCCGTTCTACCCCTCGCCCCTGCGCGACGACGGCTATGACATCGCCGACTATCGCGGCATCAATCCCGCCTTTGGCCAGATGCGCGATTTCCGCCGCTTCATCCGTGAGGCGCAGGCCCGCGGCCTCCGGGTCATCACCGAACTGGTCATCAACCACACCTCGGACCAGCACCCCTGGTTCCAGCGCGCCCGCACCGCGAAACCCGGCTCGCCCTGGCGGGATTTCTATGTCTGGTCGGATACGGAGGACCGCTACAAGGACGCGCGCATCATTTTCTGCGACGTGGAGAAATCCAACTGGACCTGGGACGCCACCGCCGGCGCCTATTACTGGCATCGCTTCTATTCGCACCAGCCAGACCTCAACTTCGAGAATCCCCGCGTGCTCGAAGCGGTGATCGAGATCATGGAATACTGGTTCGAGATGGGCGTCGACGGCCTGCGGCTCGACGCCATCTCCTATCTGGTGGAGGCCGAGGGGACCAGTTGCGACAACCTGCCCGGCACCCATGAGGTCATCCGGCGCATCCGCAGCTTCATCGACGCCCGCTATCCCGACCGCATGCTTCTGGCGGAAGCCAACCTCTGGCCAGAAGGCATCGCCAAATATTTCGGCGATGGCGACGAGTGCCAGATGGCCTTCCACTTTCCGCTCATGCCGCGCATGTACATGGCCGTCGCCAGTGAAGAGCGCCGCCCGATCACCGACATCCTGCGCCAGACGCCAGACATCCCGGAAAACTGCCAGTGGGCGATTTTCCTGCGCAACCATGACGAGCTGACGCTGGAAATGGTGACGCAGCAGGAGCGCGACTACCTCTGGACCATTTACGCGGCCGACGCCCGGGCGCGCCTCAACCTCGGCATCCGCCGCCGCCTCGCGCCGCTGCTGGAGAATGACCGGCGCAAGATTGAACTGCTGACCAGCCTGCTGCTCTCCATGCCCGGTACGCCGGTGATGTACTACGGCGACGAGATCGGCATGGGAGACAATATCTATCTCGGCGATCGCGACGGCGTCCGCACGCCCATGCAATGGTCGCCGGACCGCAATGGCGGTTTCAGCCGCGCCGACCCGGCCCGGCTGGTGCTGCCAGCGGTTCAGGACCCGGTCTATGGCTTCGACGCGGTGAATGTGGAGAGCCAGCGCCGCAATCCCTCCAGCCTGCTCAACTGGATGAAACGGATGGTGGCGGCGCGCCGCAATACCCGCGCCTTTGGCCGCGGCTCCATGCGGTTCATCTATCCAGACAACCGCAAGATTCTGGCCTACCTGCGCGCTTTCGACGACGAGACCATCCTGTGCGTCGCCAATCTGTCGCGCGCGCCCCAGGCCGCCGAGATCGAATTGCCGGAATTTGCCGGCTGGCGCCTGGTGGAGATGAGCGGCGGCGCGGAGTTCCCGCCGGTCAGCGATCTGCCCTACCAGATCACGTTGCCAGCCTATGGCTTCTACTGGTTCCGCATGGAAGAAGCTGCGGTGGTCGACGACCGTTTCGGTCCCCGGCCGGTGCCTGAACTGTTCACCCTGGTGCTGACGGGCGCGCCGCAGGGGCTGTTCGAAGGCCGCGAAGGCGAGGCCCTCGCCCGCGAATCCCTGCCGCGCTATCTGGGAACCCGTCGCTGGTTCACGGGCTCGCGCCGGCGCATCAACACCGCCGAGGTGCGCGACGTCGCCATGTTGCCCGGCGCCGGCGACGGCAATCTGATGCTGTCGCTGGTTGACGTCACCCTTCGCAGCGGCGAGCAACAGGAGTTTTTCATCCCCCTGGCCGTGGACGAAAGCGGCGAGAACGAAGCGCTGTTGCCCTACGCCATCGCCCGCCTGCGTCGCGGCGCCCGCATGGGTCTGCTATACGGCGCCGAAGCCGCCCCTGCGTTCGTCGTCGGCATGGTCAGGGCCATGCGCGACAACGCCCACCGCCCCACCCTGCACGCTGGAGCCATCGAATTCCGGAGCGGCGCGGGACTGGAGGATGCGCCGGAACTGGATCCGCATGACCTGTCGCGCATGCGGCTGGACCAGAGCAACACCTCGATGGCGCTCGGCTCGCGCATGGTGCTGAAGCTCTACCGGCGCCTGCAGCAGGGGGTTCATCCTGAAGAGGAAATGTGCCGCTACCTGACCGAGGTCGCCGGCTTCACCCATACGCCCCGCTATCTCGGCAGCGCCCGCCATGTAGCCGCCGACGGCGCGATAACCACCCTGGCCCTGCTGCAGGACTATGTGCGCAACCAGGGCGACGCCTGGGACGTGGCCACCAGCGTGATGCAGCGCGAGATCGAGCATCTGGCGCAATTGCCGGTGGAGGATCGCCCCTCGCCCGAGCAGGCCTTCGAGTCGTTTGGCCACTACGCCCACACCATCGGCCGGCGCGTCGGCGAGATGCACGCGGCCCTGGCGCGGCAGACCAGCGATCAGGATTTCTCCCCGGTCGCCATGACCGGAGCCGATGTCGACGCCATCGCCCGCGAAGCGCACGAACAGGCCGCAAAAACCTTCGCCGGCTTGCGCCAGCTCCTTGAGCAGGCGGGCCCGGCCCGCGCCAGCGCCGCGGACAACGCGTTGCTGGTCAGCAATCTGCTGGAACGGGAAGGCGCGTGCCTGGAGCTGATCATCGCGCTGTCCAGCGCCGCGCCGCAGGGGATCTGCACGCGCATCCACGGCGACCTGCACCTGGGGCAGTTCCTGATCGAGCGGGCCGACGTCTTCATCGTCGATTTCGAGGGACGCGCCGACAGGCCAGTGGCCGAGCGTCGCCGCAAGACCACGCCCATGCGCGACGTGGCCAGCATGTTGCGTTCGGTCTCTTATGTCACCGAAACGGTGCTCCACAACGTTAGCCAGCGCATCGCCCATGTGGACGCCGAACTGGTCGCCGCGGCGCGGCGCTGGCGCGATCTCTCCGCCGCCAGCTTCCGCGAAAGCTACGACGCCGCCATCCGCGACACGCCGCTGTGGATTCACGACCTGACGGCGCGCGAGCGGCTCCTGCGCCTGTGCCTGCTGGCCAAGGCGCTGCACGAAATCAATCACGAACTGGAGCGCCGTCCCGACTTCCTGCACATTCCCATCAAGGGCGCCATTGACCTGATCGACCAGGGCGATGGCGGCCTGGCCTGACGAAGAGACCGGGGGGCGCGCAATCCCGCGCGCCTTTCGCCTCGCGCGGCCTCCCCGACCCGCCCGCCGTGGCCGGACCTGATCCGGCCATCGATGACAACGGCGCGCGCAAAACTGAACCTTCATCCATGATGAAAAAGCATGGACGCCGCAACGCGCGTGGGCATGGCGGCGCCTGCCCCCGCAGGCTGGCGAGCCATCACACCGGCAAAAGCCAGCGCGCTTGCTCACCACTTGCTCACCCACTTGTCCGCTTGCTTGCCCGCCGCCTGCCTCCGCGCCTCCCCCCGCCGTTGACGGTTAACGTCATTCTGTTTATGCAATATTATAACATTACATACATTGGATAACCGGGATGATCGACAACCGCCTGCCAGTCACCGTTCTGTCCGGATTTCTCGGAGCCGGCAAAACCACCGTGCTCAACCACATTCTCAACAACCGCGCCGGCCGGCGCGTCGCCGTTATCGTCAACGACATGTCCGAAGTGAACATCGACGCCGACCTGGTCCGGAACGGCGGGGCCAATCTCTCCCGCACGGACGAGGCGCTGGTCGAGCTGAGCAACGGCTGCATCTGCTGCACCCTGCGCGACGACCTGCTCCAGGAAGTGGCCCGCCTCGCCGCCGATGGACGTTACGACTGTCTGCTGATCGAGGGCACGGGAATCGCCGAGCCCCTCCCCGTCGCCGCCACCTTCGATTTTCGTGATGAGAACGGCCGCGGCCTCGCCGACGTCGCCCGCATCGACGCCATGGTCACGGTGGTCGACGCCCTCAACCTGCTGCGCGATCTCGGCGGCCGCGACCTGCTGGCCGATCGTGGCGAAACCGCCGGCAGCGGCGACGACCGCACCCTGGCTGACCTGATCGTCGACCAGATCGAATTCGCCGACATCGTGATCATCAACAAGGCCGGCGATGCGGGCCCGGCGCAGGTGCGCCAGGCGCGCGCCGCCGTGCGCGCGCTCAACCCGGACGCCCGCATCATCGAGACGTCGCATGGCGTCGTGGCGCCAGACGACCTGCTCGACGTTGGCCTGTTCGATCTGGAGAAGGCTCACGGCCACCCCATGTGGGCGAAGGAACTCTACGGTTTCGCCGACCACACGCCGGAAACCGAGGAATATGGCGTCGGCCATTTCGTCTTTCGCGCCCCGGAGCCGTTCGCGCCAGCGCTCCTTGATGATTTCCTGCGTCGCGACTGGCCCGGCCTCGTGCGCGCCAAGGGGCATTTCTGGCTGGCGACGCGCCCGGACTGGTGCGGCGAACTGTCGATCGCCGGCGCCGTCTGCAGAACCTCCGGCATGGGCCTCTGGTGGGCCGCCACCCCACCGGCGCGCTGGCCGCGCGACCCGCAATGGCGCGCCGCGGCCCAGCAGCGCTGGCATCCGCTCTATGGCGACCGGCGTCAGGAGCTTGTGTTCATCGGCGTCGGCATGGATGAAGCCGCCATGCGCGCGGCGCTCGCCGCCGCACTCACGCCAGCCACGAGCACGAGCGGCGGGCTCGACAATCCGCAGTGGCGCGCCCTGCCAGACCCGTTTCCGGCATGGCGACGGGCAGCATAGACGAATGCTCCCTACGCCTCCATTTCAGCCAGCAGCATCTGCATCAGTTCCGCCGCCGGCAAAGCGCGGGCGCGGTGAGCAGCCGTGCCCGCCCACCAGGCGCCGAAGCCATCGGCATGGCGAGCCGCGGCCAAAGCGAACAGCTTTTTGGTCACGTCATAGGTCAGCGAGTAGTCGGCGGGGGGCGGCGCGCCGGTCGCGGCGCCATGGCGGACCAGACGGTTGATCAGCCCCCGCGCCGGCCGGCCCGAGATGGCGCAGGTCATCGTGGTGGCGTCGCGTCCCGCATTGGCCAGCGCCTTGCGATATCCGGCGCCCGCCGCCGATTCCGGGCAGCCGACGAAAGCCGTGCCCAATTGCGCCGCCGCCGCGCCCGCTTCCAGCGCCCGGCGGATATCGCGTCCGTCCATCAGTCCGCCTGCTGCGATCACCGGCGGAGAACCGGCGCCCGACAGCTTGCCAATCAATGCGAAAGTCGTCAGGCGTTCATCATCGCCATCCGGGTCGAATACGCCGCGATGCCCACCGGCCTCATAGCCCTGGGCGACGATGGCGTCGACGCCGGCCGCTGCAAGGGCCCGCGCTTCGGCGACGCTGGTGGCGGTGGCGAAAATGATGATCCCGGCCTGACGCAACGCCGCCAGTTGCGCCGTCGTCGGCAAACCGAAATGCAGGCTCACGACTGCGGGGCGCAATTCCAGCAGCATGGCGGTGGCCGCGTCATTGCCGGTGAATGTGGGATAGACCTCCGCCAGCGTCGTCGGCGGCCCGGCCCCGAACTCCGCGAACAGCGGCGCCAGCCATGCCAGCCACGCCGCCTCGCGCGCGGCGTCGCGACGGGCGGGGCGGTGGCAGAACACGTTGACATTAAATGGCCTGTCGGTCAGCTCGCGGGTCGCCGCGATCATCCTGGCGCCATCGGCGACGCTGACGCCGCCAATGCCGAGCGACCCAAGGCCGCCGGCATTGGAAACAGCCGCGGCCAGCGCCGGCGTGGCTGTCCCGGCCATGGGCGCCTGAATGATGGGGTGAATCACGCCCGGAACTATCGTCTGCATCACCCACCCGTTTCCTGCTGGTTCACCCGTATGTCTGGCCGACGCGAGGATAAGCCCGAAACGTTCCCGCCGTCATCCGTCATCGGCCCGCAAGCCTGGCGCCCATTGCCGCGCTGCTGACGGCGCCCTGGGACGGGCGCGCCCCAAACCAGAAGCCCCCTGCGCGTCGCCGCGCTGTCCGCATGTGCGGATCAAAAAAAAGCCGGCCAGGAACTCCTGGCCGGCTCCTGACATCGTCAGGTCACTGACAATCTATTGTCCATTGTGTTTCTGCGGGAGCTTGTGAATTTGACATCCGCTCCCCACGTTCATGTGAAGGCGGGGGCCAAATTCGCTCCACCGGAGCAACATCCGTTCATACTGAACCGGGTGTTCGTTCTCCTCGTCTGAATGAACGCGTTTTCTTTGCGTGAACCGAGATCCACTACGTTTGAAACGCTCTAGCGGCACACCCGCACCGAGCGACCCCACGGGTCCGTGCGCCACCAGCAGCGCGGCGGCGGCGGACGATATCCATAGCCATAGGGCCGGGCGCCATAGCCATAGGGCGGCGCGCCATAGGCATAGGGCGGCGGACCATAGCCGTACCCCGGGCGTCCCATGGGGCGACAACGGCCCCATCCATCGCGAGCCCAGCCAGGCCCACAGCCTTGCGCCGCAAGCTCCACATGCGCCGGCCCATCCATCGGCGACGGCGCGGCGGGCATGGCCATTGCAGCGCCGCCCAGCGTAACTGACGCACAGGCGGAAACCAGCAAGGTACGAAATCCTGTCATCTTCTGACCTCCAGATGCGTTGCAACGCCAAGATTCCCGTCCGGGAAAGGACCGCCGCATGGCGAAACCTCCACTGTCCGACTTGCCCCCGCCCTCCCGTGGAGTGAACGTCACTCACGAAAGATCGAACCTGGGAAAAAGCGAAGCAAAATCCTGATCCGATACGGCTCGACTTTGCTCCGAACTCCAGACGGGCTTTCACGTTGCCTGCGACCATGAACATACAGCAGGGCGCCCGGCGAAATTATGCCGTTCGTGTGCGCCGGATGGACATATTCACAGGCTGCAATCCAGTCAGCATGTCATTGATACCCTTCGGACAATCACCACCACAACGCGACGTTTCACGCCACCGTGAACGCCGCGCCGGAAATTCGCCATCAGTATTGTCCGAAATCTCCACGCGTTGACTTGCGCTTCTGCCAGAAATACACGCCGGCGATACAGGCTATCGTCACGGCGGCCGCGGTCAGCAGCAGCGAAATCCGCTCCAGCCAGAAGACGCCGGGGATGGCGAGCGCCAACAGCACGCCGACCAGGCCGATCTGCCATGACGCCAGATGCACGCCCGCGAGCAGCGTGCCGATGGCCAGCAGACCCAGCACCGCGAGGCCCAGCGCCATCGGCGTCATCGCCGACATCACGTCGTGGTAGAACAGGGTGCGCATGGCGATGACGATGATCAGCCAGTGCACCCCCTGGCGGATCGCCATGCCAATCTTGTCGCTGCGATAGACCTGCGCGCCCCACTCGCTGACGATGCATACGCCAGCGAAAGCCACCGCCGTGATCTGCCAGTAGATCGCTGAAAAGCCCGGCGTCAGGCTGGTCAGCACCATGCCCGTGAACACCAGCAGCAGCATGATCACATAAGGCGCCTGCGCCGCCCAGAAACTGACTTTCCTGGTCGGCTGCGGATCGATGTCCAGCGGCGTTCCGCTCATGGTGGCTCTCCTTGCGCGTCATGACCCGGAGCGGCGCGAAAACCCCGCATTCCAGCTCCACGCCGACGATCCCACCGCAGACTGGCTCTGGCAAGCAGGCTGGAGCGCATTCTGATCGACCAGACGGAATCGTCTGGTCGATCAGAATGCGCTCAAAATAAGGGAAACTGGAGCAATCCCCGATCCATGTAGATCGGGAATTGCTCCAGCGAAACAGGCGTGGAAACCGGCAACAAAAAAGGCGCCGGCCCTGCCAGGCCGGCGCCAGAAGCATTCCCTGTCGCCGGACGTCCCGGGGACGCCCGGCAAGCGGAAAATCAGGCCACTTCGAACAGGCCGGCCGCGCCCATGCCGCCGCCGACGCACATGGTGCAGACGACGAATTTGGCGCCGCGGCGCTTGCCCTCGATCAGCGCGTGGCCGACCATGCGGGCGCCCGACATGCCGTAAGGATGGCCAATAGAAATGGCGCCGCCGTTGACGTTGAGCAGCTCATCCGGAATGCCGAGCTGGTCGCGGCAATACAGCACCTGAACGGCGAAAGCCTCGTTCAGCTCCCACAAGCCGATGTCCTCGACCTTCAGGCCGTGAGCCTTCAGCAGCTTCGGCACGGCGAACACCGGGCCAATGCCCATCTCGTCCGGCTCGCAACCGGCGACGGCGATGCCGCGATAGATGCCGAGCGGCTGCAGGCCGCGCTTCTCGGCCAGGCGCGATTCCATCAGCACGGCGGCGGAGGCGCCGTCGGAGAGCTGCGAGGCGTTGCCGGCGGTGATGTGCTTGCCTTCCTTGATGACCATGCCGCCCTTGAACACCGGCTGCAGCTGCGCCAGGTTTTCATAGCTGGTGCCAGGACGGTTGCCCTCGTCCTTGTCCAGGGTGACGGCGACGTCCTTGACCTCGCCCGAGACCTTGTCCTGAACCTTCATGACCGAGGCGAGCGGAACGATCTCGTCCTTGAACTTGCCGGCGGCCTGGGCGGCGGCGGTGCGGTCCTGCGACTGGGCGGCGTAACGGTCCTGGGCTTCACGCGAAATCTTGTAGCGCTCGCCCACGATCTCGGCCGTTTCCAGCATGCCCATGTAAATGGCCGGCAGGTGCTCGACCAGCCAGGGATCGCGAGCGCGATAGTGATTCTGCTTGTCGTTCTGCACCAGCGAGATCGAGTCGAGGCCGCCGCCGACCACCACGTCCATGCCGTCGGAAATGATCTGCTTGGCGGCGGTGGCGATGGCCATCATGCCCGAGGCGCACTGGCGGTCGAGCGACATGCCGGCGACCGTCACCGGCAGGCCGGCGCGCATGGCGGACTGGCGAGCGACGTTAAGCCCCTGCGCGCCCTGTTGCATGGCGGCGCCCATCACCACGTCCTGGATCTCGGACGGATCCACCTTTGCCCGCGACACGGCGTGCTTGATGGCGTGCCCGCCCAGTTCCTGCGACTGGGTGTCGTTAAACGCGCCGCGATAGGCCTTGCCAATGGGCGTGCGCGCCGTTGAAACGATTACAGCCTCTCTCATGGCGTCTTCCTTCCAGTTCGTTGAAATCTCGGGCGGGATGATGCGTCCGGCGCGTCTCCCATCTTTTCCGCTGTCACGCTATAGCACTTTTGGGTGAAGCGGGCGCTGTGCAACTGGCGCCCGCTTCCCGCGCATCCATGCGCTCAGGGCAAAACCCGTTCATTCCGGAGCGAACCCTGGTCCCTGCCCCTGAACGGATGCGCCTTCAATCCGCGAAGCCGCGGCGACTTCGCGGAAAAACTCATCCGCGCTTCGGCAACTCGATGCCCTGGGCGGCGGCGGCGAGCGTGATGAAGTTGGCCGACTGTTCGCCGGCGCCGCTGACTTCGCGCTGGCCTTCCGGGCTGGTGATCTGGGCCCAGTGCGCCGCCACGCCTTCCGGCGTGTTGTCTTCCGGCTTCAGATAGGCGCCGCGGGTCTGGTAGATGCGCGTCTGGGCGTAGACGCCCGCGGCAGCCTCCAGAATGACCTTCGACGGCGCTTCCTCGCTCACGAGGTACAGCACGCCGGGCGAAATCATCTCCGGCGTCATCAGCTCGAACATCTGCGGCGCCATCAGCTCTTCGGTCATGCGGGTGCCCGCCGCAGGCGCCAGGGTGTTGATGCGGATGTTCTTCGAAGCGCCTTCCTGGTGCAGCACGTTCATCAGGCCGACCATCGAAGCCTTGGCGGCGCCGTAGTTGGCCTGGCCGAAATTGCCATAGAGGCCCGTGGCCGAAGCCGTCACCAGAATGCGGCCGTAGTTCTGCTCGCGCATGATCTCCCACACCGCCTTGGTGCAGTTGACCGTGCCCATCAGATGCACGTCGATGACCTTCCAGAAGTCATCGAGGGTCATCTTGACGAAGGTCTTGTCGCGCAGGATGCCAGCGTTGTTGATCAGGATGTCGACGCGGCCCCATTTGGCCTTTGCCTCCGCGACCATGGCCTCCACCTGGGCCATGTTGGAGACGTCGGCGCCATTGGCGATGGCCTCGCCGCCAGCGGCGACGATTTCCGCCACCACGCTCTCCGCCGCCGCCGTGCTGCCGCCCGTGCCGTCGCGGGCGCCGCCGAAGTCGTTCACCATCACCTTCGCGCCGCGGGCGGCCAGCGCCAGTGCGTGCGAGCGGCCAAGGCCATTGCCCGCGCCCGTCACGATGGCGACGCGATTGTCAAAACGGATGCTCATCTT
Organism: Camelimonas fluminis; assembly: GCF_014656355.1. Classification (GTDB taxonomy): domain Bacteria; phylum Pseudomonadota; class Alphaproteobacteria; order Rhizobiales; family Beijerinckiaceae; genus Camelimonas; species Camelimonas fluminis. The sequence goes on along the minus strand of NZ_BNCG01000001.1, from coordinate 498,413 downwards.
CTTTCAGATCCCTGATCCTGTCGCCGCATCAGGCGTTGCTATAGCCATACGCCGCCAGCGGCCGGGTTCACGCCGCGGGCCGGAAAGCCAGCGGCACGCTCCATGTATCAGCTTTCGTGGCGCTGCTGACCGGAAATGCAGATGCGGCCGCAACGCCGCCAACGCGCCTCCCGGCGTCGCCGGCGCCATCTCGCGCCAGAGGAACGCGTCAAGGAGCGACGCCAGGACGCCTCCTGACCCATCATCAGGGAAGCGCCCCAGACCTTGCGCTTCCGTGGTTCAGCCGATGAAGCTCATGCCAAGCCACTCGGCGATCAGGGCCGGCTTGTCCTCGCCCTCGATCTCCACCGTCACCTCATGCTTCAGCAGCACCTGGGTCGGCGACTTGCGGGTGAACTCCTTGAGCACGAAGCGGCCGCGCACGCGCTTGCCCGACTTGACCGGCGCAAGGAAGCGCAGCTTGTCGAGGCCGTAGTTCACGCCCATGGTGCGGCCCTTGATGCCGGGCAGCACCTCATAGGACATCGGCACCATCAGCGACATGGTGAGGAAACCGTGGGCGATGGTCGAGCCGAACGGCGTCTTCGCCGCGGCTTCCGGATTAACGTGGATGAACTGCCAGTCCTCAGTCACGTCGGCGAACTGGTCGATGCGCTTCTGGTCGACTTCGATCCAGCGCGACACGCCGACTTCCTTGCCGACCATGGCTTCCAGTTCGTCGGGCGTCAGCTCAACCCTGTTTTCACCTGAATTGTCCGTGCGGGCTGCTGCATTGGTCATGTTGTTTCCTCCCAGGGGCGTCATCTCGCCCGTTACAGGCATTATCTGACAGGCATATGCGTCCGGAGCGGTCTGGAGCGCGCACTTGCCGGGAGGGAAACCTCCCTCCGGCGAAGCCAGCGCCCGCCCGATGCCCGCCGCCCGAAATCCTGCATAGAATATACCAAATCCCAGGTCCAGCAGCCGGATTGCAACC
>NZ_BNCG01000001.1:481703-497251 GCF_014656355.1 Camelimonas fluminis | reverse complement strand
CCGCCGTCATACCAGCGACCTGCAAGCGCCGGAGCGTCTTATTTCTTCGTCACCAGGGCGCAGCCGCCGTCGGCAAGCGGGCGGAAAGCCTGCTCGCCCGGAATGGTGGCCAGAACCTTGTACAGGTCCCACTCGCCCTTCGATTCCTCAGGCTTCTTCACCTCGAACAGGTACATGTCGTGGATCGCCCGGCCATCGGGACGGATGTAGCCCTTGCCGACCAGCGGATCGTCGATCGGCGTCTCCTTCATCTTGGCCATCACGGCCGTCGGGTCCTTGCTCTTCAGCGCGTCGACCGCCTTCAGATAATGCAGCACTGAGCCATAGACGCCGGCATGGACGCTGGTCGGCATCTTGCCGCCGAATTTCGCCGCGAAGCGCTTCGAGAAGTCGCGGGTCTTGTCGTTGAGATCCCAGTAGAACGCCTCAGTTAGCACCAGGCCCTGCGCGGTCTTGGTCCCCAGCGAGTGGATGTCCGACGAGAAGATGAGCATGCCGGCGAGCGCCTGGCCGCCCTTGGTCAGGCCAAACTCACCCGCCTGCTTGATGGCGTTGATGGTGTCGCCGCCGGCGTTGGCCAGCGCCACCACCTTGGCCTTCGAGGCCTGCGCCTGCAGAAGCTGCGATGAGAAGTCGGCGTTGTTGAGCGGATGCTTGACCGCCCCGAGCACCTTGCCGCCGGAGTTCTTGATGACGTTCGAGGCGTCGCGCTCCAGCGCATGACCGAAGGCGTAGTCAGCGGTGATGAAGAACCAGGTGTCGCCGCCCCGCTTGATCATCGCCTTCGCGGTGCCGTTTGAAAGCGCGGCGGTGTCATAGGTCCAGTGGACCGTATTGGGCGAGCAGTTCTTGCCCGTCAGGTCCGACGAGCCGGTGCCCGAATTCAGATAAACCTTGTTTTTCTCACGCACGACCTCGTTGACCGCGAGACCGACGGACGACGTCGGGACGTCGGCGATGACGTCGACGCCATCCTGATCAATCCACTGGCGGGCGATGGTCGAACCCATGTCCGGCTTGTTCTGGTGGTCGCCGGTGAGCACCTCGACCTTGAGGCCCTTGTCCGCCGCCTTGAAATCCTCGACAGCCATGCGGGCCGCCACGGCGGAGCCTTCGCCGGTCACGTCCGAATACAGGCCGGCGCGGTCGTTGAGCACGCCGATCTTGATCGGGATCGTCCCCTGCGCGCTGGCGTCGCCGGCCCCCACGGCGGACAGGGACACCGCGCCCAGCAGCGCCGCCGTCAGCGCGACGCGGCGCGAAACGTGGAAACGTTTCGGCGACTGGCCTGAATAATTTCGCTCATTGTTCACGACAGCACTCCCTCGTGGCGTGGCGCCACCGGCAATATCCAGAAACAAGGGCGGCCCGAAGACCGTCACTGTCTGGAGCCAGCTTTCATCATCCGTTGCCCAGATTTCCTGGAGGCCTTAAAAACAGTCGCGCGGTAAATACATGCGAACCAACCGCCAGCGGCCCTCTTTTTCTCCAAACTGTCGCAGAGCCAGAGGGCGGTCAATTTAAACCATCGTTGTAAGCCTTCCCGCCGGTTCGTTTGCGAACATCGCCCCTTGACGGAGCCGGCGGCGGCCCCACGCCGTTTGCCGGAAGACCGGAGCGCGCCTAATAATATGATCGCGCCGGCGCCCTCGACATGTGCGCCCGGCCCTCCCATTGTCATGTTTTGGCGCCAGGAATCGGATGGAATGGGCCTCGTATGGTTTGAACGATGTCCCGACGGCGCGTTCCCCGGACCTGCTCCCTGGCGGGAGCGTCTCACGCGCCCGGCAAAGACCGGAAAGAAAGCGATCGCATGAACCCACTCAAAACGCTGTCAGATTTCGGGCAGGCTGCATGGCTGGACTTTCTCGCCCGCAGCTTCATCGAGAAGGGCGACCTGAAGCGGCTCGTTGACCAGGACGACCTGCGCGGCGTGACCTCCAACCCCGCCATTTTCGAGAAGGCCATCGCTGACACCGATGAGTACGACGCTGCGGTCGGCAGCTTCCTTGCCGGCGACGACGCCTCGGTTTCCACACTTTATGACCACCTGTCGATGCAGGACATCCGCCGGGCGGCTGACGTGCTGCGGCCGGTGTATGACTCGACCAATGGCGCGGACGGTTACGTCAGCCTGGAGGTCTCGCCCTATCTCGCCAACGACACGGACGGCACCATCGCTGAAGCCCGGCGCTTCTGGGCCGAGGTGGACCGTCCCAACCTGATGGTGAAGGTGCCGGCGACCGATGCGGGCGTGCCGGCGATCCGCACGCTGATCAGCGAAGGCATCAATATCAACGTCACCCTGCTGTTCTCGCAGACCGCCTACGAACAGGTGGCCATCGCCTATATCGACGGCCTGCGCGAACGGCTGCGCGGCGGCGGCGACATCAGCCGCATCGCCAGCGTCGCCAGTTTCTTCATCAGCCGCATCGACGTGGCGGTGGACAAGCTGCTTGAGGCGAAGATGGCCGCCGCCCCGGCGGATGCAGAGCGCATCGGCGCCCTGCGCGGCAAGGTGGCCATCGCCAACGGCAAGCAGGCGTACCAACGCTACAAGCGTCTGTTCGGCGCCGGGTTCGACGACCTGCGCGCGGCCGGCGCCCGGCCGCAGCGGCTGCTCTGGGCTTCCACCGGCACGAAGAACAAGGCCTACAGCGACGTTCTCTACATCGACGAACTGATCGGCCCGGACACGGTGAACACCATGCCGCCGGCCACGATGGACGCCTTCCGCGACCACGGTCGCGTTGGCTACACCCTGGAGGCCGACGTCGGCGAGGCGGACGCGGTGATGCAGGCCATCGCCGACCTCGGCGTTGATATGGAAGCGGTGGCCCATGAACTGGTGGTCGACGGCGTGCGCCTGTTCGCCGACGCCGCCGACAAGCTGCTGGGCTCGGTGGCGCGCAAGCGTCTCGCCGCCCTCGGCGACAGGGTCAACGCCCAGAGCCTCCTCCTGCCACAGAACCTGGCCGACGCCGTCGCTGGCCTGGCGGAGGACTGGCGCGCCTCCGGCGCCATCCGCCGCCTGTGGGCTGGCGACGCCAGTCTGTGGACCAATTCAGGCGAGGACAAATGGCTTGGCTGGCTGCGCGTCGTCGAAGCCGAAGCCGGCCGCGTTGACGAGCTCATCAAGTTCCAGCGCGATGTCGCTGAACTGGAGTTCGCCGACGCCCTGCTGATCGGCATGGGCGGCTCCAGCCTTGGACCGGAAGTGCTGGCCCAGACCTTTGGCGCCCCTGGCCGCGCCGCCCGCCTGCATGTCATCGATTCCACCGACCCGGAACAGATCGCCGCGATTGAATCGCGCATCAATCTGAAGCGGACCCTGTTCATCGTCGCCAGCAAGTCGGGCGGCACCCTCGAACCGAACATTCTCAAGGATTATTTCTATGAGAAAGTCGCCGCCGCCCTTGGGCGCGGCGAAGTCGGCAGCCGTTTCGTCGCCATCACCGATCCCGGATCCTCCATGGAGGAAGCGGCGAAGGCCGCCTCTTTCTGGCGCACGTTCCATGGCGAGCCGACCATTGGCGGCCGCTATGCGGTGCTGTCGCGCTTCGGCCTTGCCCCCGCAGCCGTCACCGGCATGAACCTGCGCATGTTCCTGCAGAACGCCCAGACCATGGCCTGGACCTGCGGCCCGGACGCGCCGCCGGCCGACAACCCGGGCGTGCAGCTTGGCCTGATGCTGGGCGCCGCTGGTCGCGCCGGCCGCGACAAGGTTACGCTGATCGCCTCCCCGGCCATCCGCACCTTCGGCGCCTGGGCGGAGCAGCTGATCGCCGAATCCACCGGCAAGCAGGGCAAGGGCCTGATTCCGGTCGACAACGAGCCGGCCGCGGACCTGTCGGCCTATGGCGCCGACCGCATCTTCATCTACCTGCGGCTGCGCAAGGCTTCGAACCTGGCGCAGGATGAGTTCGTGGCGGCGCTGGAGCGCGCTGGCCATCCGGTGGCGCGCATCGACATCGCCTCGCCGGATCGCATCATCCAGGAGTTCTTCCGCTTCGAGATCGCCACGGCGGTCGCCGGTTCGGTCATTGGCATCAACCCGTTCGACCAGCCGGACGTGGAGGCCAGCAAGGTCAGGACGCGCGAACTGAGCGCCGCCATCGAGCAGACCGGCGCCCTGCCCGCCCAGCAGCCGACGGCGCAGGTGGGGCCGTTCACGCTCTACGCTGACGCAGCCGGCGCTGGCGCCATCGCCGAAGCCGCCCGCTCTGGCGGCCTTGCGGGTGCGCTCAACGCCCACTTCAACCGGACCGTCCCAGGCGACTATGTGGCGCTGCTGGCTTATCTGAACCGCAACGAGGCGAACGCCGACATCCTGCAGGGCGCCCGCAAGGCGCTGCTGGAGACCCGCCGCGTCGCCACCTGCCTCGGCTTCGGGCCACGCTTCCTGCACTCGACCGGCCAGGCCTACAAGGGCGGCCCCAACACGGGGGTGTTCCTGCAGATCACCGCAGACCACCTCGCCGATGACCTGCCGGTGCCAGGCCGCAAGCTCAGTTTCGGCCAGGTCGAAGCGGCGCAGGCCGCTGGCGATCTGGCGGTGCTGGAGGAGCGCGGCCGGCGCTTCCTTCGCGTCCACATCAGCGGCGACATCGCCGGGGGCCTGCGGCAAATCGCTGAAGCGGTCCGCTAAAAAAAATGGCGGGCGCCCTTGCGCCCGCCTCCCCGAATGGGGATGCCGCCGGGCCCGCGGCTGAAGCAGTTTCCGATGCCCCAGAAGCCAGAATTTGAATTGACGCGTTTTCTTCACGCGAACGGACATCCACTTCGCTGGAGAACGCTTCGGAGAAAGGCGACGTCTTATGCAGCTTGGAATGATCGGACTCGGCCGCATGGGCGGCAATATCGTCCGGCGGCTCATGCAACGCGGCCATCAGGCCGTCGTCCATGACCGCGCCGAAGCGGCGGTGGCGGCCCTGGCTGGCGAAGGCGCCGTCGGCGCCAGCTCCCTCGCCGATCTGGTGCAGAAGTTGCAGGCGCCGCGCGCCGTCTGGGTAATGCTGCCGGCGGGCGCCGCCACCGAAGACACGGTGATGCAGCTTGGCGACCTGCTGTCGCCCGGCGACATCATCATCGATGGCGGCAACAGCTTCTGGCGCGACGACATCCGCCGCGCCGGCCTGTTGCGCGAAAAAGGCGTCCATTACGTGGACGTGGGCACCAGCGGCGGCGTCTGGGGCCTGGAGCGCGGCTATTGCATGATGATCGGCGGCGACCGGGAGGCGGTTGACCATCTCGACCCGATCTTCGCCGCCCTCGCGCCGGGCCTTGGCGACATTCCGCGCACGCCGGGCCGCGATGGCCGTGATCCGCGCGTCGAGCAGGGTTATCTGCACGCCGGCCCGAACGGCGCCGGGCATTTCGTCAAGATGATCCACAACGGCATCGAATACGGCATGATGCAGGCCTACGCCGAAGGCTTTGACATCCTGAAATCCGCCGACGCGCCGGTGCGGCCGGACAATGAGCGCTTCAGCTTTGATCTCGCCGACATCGCCGAGGTCTGGCGCCGGGGCAGCGTCGTCAGCTCCTGGCTGCTTGATCTGACCGCCGACGCCCTCGCGGGCGACGGCAAGCTCGACGGCTTCTCGGGCTATGTGGACGATTCCGGCGAAGGCCGCTGGACCATCCAGGCGGCGATCGAGCAGGCGACCCCGGCCGAGGTGCTGACCGCGGCGCTCTACACCCGCTTCCGCTCCCGCCAGGAGCACACCTTCGCGGAGAAAATGCTCTCGGCCATGCGCAAGGGCTTCGGCGGCCATGTCGAGGCGCCCGGCAAACCGAGCGCCTCCGACAACGCGGCCGTGTCGCGCAACGGGGGGGACAGCGCATGAACGCCGATCCCGCCGAGCAGGCGCATCCCGATCCCTGCTGCTTCGTCATTTTCGGCGCGTCCGGCGACCTGACCCGTCGCCTGCTGTTGCCGGCGCTCTACAATCTGGCCGCGACGGATCTGATGCCGGAGCGTTTCGCCCTTGTCGGCGTGGCGCGCGGCGAGGATACCGACGACAATTTCCGCGCCACGCTGGAAGAGGCGCTGAAGCAGTTCTCCACGCGGCCGCTGACCCGCAAGACGGTGGCGCGAATCCTGAAAAACGTCAGCTACGTCCAGGCTGACCCGGAGCAGGAGGGCAGCTTCGACCGCCTCAGGACCCACGTCGAAAAGGTCGAGGCGGACATCGGCACCGGCGGCAACCGTATTTTCTATCTGGCGACGCCGCCCTCCGGCTTCGCGCCGATCGTCACGGCGCTGGGCCGGTCCGGCCTGGTGAAGCAGACCCGCGACGCCTGGCGGCGGGTAATTGTCGAGAAACCGTTCGGCACGGACCTCGCCTCAGCCCGCAAGCTGAACGAATCGCTTCTGGACACGCTCCAGGAGGACCAGATTTTCCGCATGGACCATTATCTCGGCAAGGAGACGGTCCAGAACATCATGATCCTGCGCTTCGCGAACGGCCTGTTCGAGCCGCTGTGGAACCGCAATCACATCGATCATGTGCAGATCACCGTGGCTGAAACCGTCGACGTTGGCCGCCGCGGCAAGTTCTACGACGCCACCGGGGCGCTGCGGGACATGGTGCCCAATCACATGTTCCAGCTGCTGTCGCTGGTGGCGATGGAGGCGCCGGCCCGCTTCGACGCGCCCGCCGTGCGCGCCGCCAAGTCCGAGGTCCTGCAGGCGATCGGCCAGTACACGCCCGCCGAGGCGATGAAGAATTCGGTGCGCGCCGCCTATGAGGGCGGCGTGGTGCGCGGCCAGAAGGTGACCGCCTATCACGAAACGCCGGATGTCCCGCCTGACAGCGCCACCGAGACCTATGTGGCCATGAAACTGATGGTCGACACCTGGCGCTGGGCCGGCGTGCCGTTCTACCTGCGCACCGGCAAGGCGCTTGGCGTGCGCAAATCCGAGGTGGCGATCAAGTTCAAGGAAGCGCCGTTCAGCATGTTTCGCAACACGCCGGTCGATCGCCTCGCCCAGAATTTCCTCGTGCTCGGCATCCAGCCGGACGAGACCATCAAGCTGCATTTCAACGCCAAGGTCCCCGGGCCGGAGCTGGAGATCGGCGGCGTCGACATGACATTCCGTTACGACGATTTCTTCGACGCCGCCCCCACCACCGGCTACGAAACGCTGATCTATGACTGCATGACCGGCGACGGCATGTTGTTCCAGCGCGCCGATGCGGTGGAGGCGGGCTGGGCGGCGGTCGAACCGTTCCAGAAGGCGTGGGCGAAGGCCGACGCCAGGGACGGGAGCAAGGACGGGGGCAAGGACGGGAGCAAAAATCTTGCGACCTACCCGGCCGGCACCGACGGGCCGGAGGAAGCCGACCGGCTCATCGCCCGGGATGGCCGGGCCTGGCGCCCGCTGTTGTGAATTTTCGCGCGACGCGCATCAGGCTTCGCCATTTCGTCAAACTGTCAAAATGGCGAAGACAGCGCGGTTTATGAAGTTACTGCGACCGCTCAAACCCGGCCGCAACCTGCTTCAACTCCCGATGGAGCCGACCGGAGATCCGCATGCCTGTCGTGAAAACCACTGTCGTCGCCAGCGCCGACGCCCTCAGCCACACCGCCGCGCGCTGGCTGGAAAATGCGCTGACCCTGGCGGAGGCCAGGCGCGGACCGGATCACCAGTTGCGCGTCTGCCTGTCTGGCGGCTCCACGCCGAAGCGTCTCTATGAGCTGCTGGCGACGCCGCACTGGGCGGAGCGCTTGCCGTGGGATCGCATCGCCTGGTATTTCGGCGACGACCGCTTCGTGCCGCACGACCACGCGGACAGCAACGCCCACATGGTCGACGCAGCGCTGTTCGCGCATGCGCCGGACACTGACGTCAACGTCATTCCCTATGGTCCGGACATCGAAGTCTGCGCCCGGGCGTACGATTCCCTGCTGCGCGCGGCCCATGCCGCCGACGCGGGCGCGCCCCTGTTCGACGCGGTGATCTGCGGCGTTGGCCTCGACGGGCATACGGCGTCGCTGTTTCCGGGCCAGCCGGCTCTGGTGGTGGGCGACAGGCTGGCTGTCGCCGTGCCGGAGGCTGGCCAGGAACCCTTTGTCCCGCGCATCAGCCTGACCTTCCGGGCGCTCAACGACAGCCGCGCCACGGCGTTTCTCGCCGCCGGCGCCGACAAGCGCGATATCCTGACCCGTATTTTCGCGGGCGAGGATCTGCCGGCCCGCCGCATCACGGCGCATGACAGCCTGACCTGGCTGCTGGATGAAGCGGCCGCGCCCGCCTCCCTGCCGCGCCCTGGCCCCGCCGCCGGCTGATCCGCGGGATGATGTCAGCAGCCTCCTCCGCCCACCCCGTGACGGCCATCGTCGTCATGGGCGTTTCCGGCGCCGGCAAGACAACAGTCGGCAGGACGCTGGCGCAACAGCTGGCGATGAATTTCATCGACGCCGACGATTTGCACCCGCCGGCCAATGTCGCCCGCATGCGCGCCGGACTGCCGCTCACCGACGCCGACCGCGCGCCCTGGCTGGCGCGGGTGCGCGCCGTCATTGACGACGCCCGGCGCGACCGTCTTCAGGTGGTGATAGCCTGCTCCGCGCTGAAGCGTTGTTATCGACAGGCGATCAGCGGCGACGCTCCCGACGTGCGCATCGTCTGGCTGACCGGCGCGCCCGAACTGATCCGCAGCCGCATGCTGGCCCGCGCCGGACATTTCATGACGGCCGCCATGCTCGACAGCCAGCTGGCGACGCTGGAGGCGCCAACGCCGGATGAAGGCGTCCCGGAGGTGGATGTCGACGCCACGCCGGCGGCCATCGCCGGTCGCATCGTCGACGCCCTGTTCCCGACGGAACGCTGACCCGAGACGCGTCCGGTCCATATGGATTGGCAACCGCTCGAGGTTTTCTTGTGGTGAGCGAACTCTGATCGACCAAACGCTTCCGTCTGACCGGAAAGCGCTCCAGGGAGGCATGACATGACGAATGACAGCCAGCGCCGCGCCCCGCCCGGCCAGCTGAAATGGGTGGTGTCGGATGTGGACGGCACCATCGTCAATCGGGACAAGGAGGTGACGGAGGCCAGCCGCCGCGCGGCGCAGCGTCTGCGCGCCGCCGGCGTCGGCCTCACCATCGCCAGCAGCCGCCCGCCGTGGGGCATGAGGCATGTGGCCGAAGCGTTGCAAATTGATGGTCCGATCGCCGGCTTCAATGGCGCCGTGGTGGTCGACGCGAACGGCAAGGCGCTGCGCGAGACCCGCATTCCGGCTGATGCGGCGCGCGCCGCGCTCGATCTGCTGGCGGCGGAAAAGATCAGCGCCTGGCTGTTCACCGACAGCCAGTGGCTGGTTCTGGATCCAGACGGCCCGCATGTGGCGCATGAGCAGCGGACCATCAAATCCGATCCGGCGGTGGTGGCGGACTTCGCCCCCTGGGCGGCCCAGGGCTGCAAGATCGTCGGGGCCAGCGACGATTACGATCACCTCGCCGACGTCGCCCGCCGCATGGGCGCGTTGCTCGGAACCAGCGCCAACAGCGGCCTGTCGCAGAAATACTACCTGGACGTGACGCCGCCCGGCGTCGACAAGGGCTCAGCCGTCGCCTTCGTCAGCGAGGCCTTCGCCATCCCCGCCGCATCCATCGCCGTCATCGGCGACATGGACAATGACGTGGCCATGTTCCGCAAGGCCGGCTTCGCCATCGCCATGGGCAACGGCTCGCCGGCGGCGCTGGCCGCCGCCGACATGATCACCCGCAGCAATAACGACGACGGCTTCGCCGCCGCCATGGACGCCCTGCTGGGTGGCGGGACGGAGGCGTAACGCCCCGGTTGGCCCGCCCGCATCCTCAGCCTACGCGCATCCTGCCCGCGTAAGGCAGCGAGCTGGACAGGCCGCCGTCAACCGGGAAGGCCTGGCCGTTGACGTAGGATGCGTCGTCGCTGGCCAGGAACAGCGCCATCGCCGCGATTTCATGCGGCTGGCCAGGGCGGCGCAACGGGTTGAGCTGGCCGATCTTGTCCTCGGTGCCGCGTTCCTTCGCCCCATCGAAGATCGGTTTGGTCATGCCGGTCTCGATCAGGCCGGGGCAGATGGCGTTAACGCGCACGCCGGTGCCATACAGCGACGCCGCTGACGTCTGCACCAGCGAAATCACCCCCGCCTTCGAAGCACTGTAAGGATTGCCGCCAGCGTTGGCGCGCAGGCCGGCCACCGAAGCCGTGCAGATGATCGAGCCCGCGCCCGCTTTCACCATATGCGGCGCGCCATGCTTGATGGCGAGGAACGGGCCAATCAGGTTGACCCGCAGCACCTCCTGCCAGTGCTCCACCGTCTGCTCGAACAGCGGCACCAGCCCGCCGCTGATGCCGGCGTTGGCGAACAGCACGTCGAGCCCGCCGAGATGGCCGACCGCCTTGCTGATGAAATCGATGACCTCGTGTTCCGATCCGCCGTCGGCGGACAGGGTCAGCATTTCGAAACCGTCCTTGCGGGCCAGCTCCGCCGTTTCGCTCACCCCGGCGGCGTTGCGGTCCACCGCGACCACCCGCGCGCCCTCGCTGGCGAACAGGCGGGCGCTTGCCCGGCCGATGCCGCTGCCGGCGCCGGTGACAATGGCGCGTTTGCCCTCAAGACGTCCCATGAATGTTCTCCCTGTCGTTGTCCGCTTTTGCCGGCCGGCGCGGATTGCGCCGTCGATGAAACACGCCGGCGTGGAAATTGTTATTACATTTTACCAGCGACGCACGCCCGACTTTCAGACAGCCGGTGAACAGACGGCGACAAGAACGCCCGCATTCCGGAGCCGTCGCGCCACGGCTGATGGCCGCGCCGCCAGCAGCCTCCATGGCGCGCCGTCTATTCACATTCATTGGTGTGATTTATATATTTACCCTTACATGGACGCTAAAATGTGTTAGCCCGGTGCATCCCATGGAGGAACGGTCGCCATGCTTCAGGCTTCGCAGCATTTCACTTCAATCGGTCGCCGGCTGACCGGCTTTTTCCGGGCCGGCGCCGCGGCCGGGCGCGGCGTGGCCATCGCTGCGGCGCTGACGCCGGTCATGCTCGCCTCCGCCCAGGCTGAAACGCCGGTGCGCATTGGCTATATCCCGATCATCGGCGCCGCGCCGGTCGTCGTCGCCGACAAGGAAGGCTGGCTGAAGGCCGACGGCATCAAGCCGGCTTTCACGGTGTTCGAGTCTGGCCCGAACATGATCCAGGCCCTCGCCTCCGGCACCATCGACGTCTATGTCGCCGGCATCGCGCCGTTGGCCGTCGCCCGGTCCAAGGGCATCGACGTCAAGGTTGTCGCCGCCACCGCCATTGAGGAAATGACCGTGATGGCCGGGCCGAAGCTGGCCCCATATTTCGAGGGCGGCAAGCCTGCGGCGGAAGCCTTCAAGGCGTTCCACGCCAGGGAGGGCAAGCCGGCCCGCCTCGCCACCCAGCCGCCTGGCTCGGTGCCGGACACCACCCTGCGCCACTGGCTTGACCGCGTGAACAAGGTCGACAAGGCCGATTACCAGATCGTGCCCATGGGCATCGACGCCACCCAGCAGGCGCTGCTTGCCGGCGCTGTCGACGGCGCCACGGTGCGCGAACCCGCCGACTCGATCATCGCCGCCCGCAATCCGGCCATCAAGATCGTGGCGCTCGGCGGCGACATGTTCCCCACCCAGCCCGGCACGGTCATCGCCGTTTCCGGTGCCTTCCTGAAGGCGCATCCGGAGGCGGTGCAGTCGCTGGTTAACGCCAGCGTGCGGGCGATCAAGTTCATCAAGGACGAGCCGGCCAAGGCGTCGCCGCATATTGGCCAGGTGCTCGGCAAGGGCCTGATTCCCGACGCCGTCGTGCAAAAGGCGCTGGCCTCGCCGGCCACCCGCCTGGAAGCTGATCCGAAGATCATTATCGAGCCGACGGCCAAGATGCAGGCCTACCAGGTGGAGCTGGGCACGGTGCCGGAAGCCGCGCCGCTCGACGGCCTGTTCGACCCCTCCTTCTATGAGAAGGCAAAAGCTGGCAAATAACATCGGGACGCGCGGCTGCCGGCATTGAGGCAGCCGCGCCCCCGAAAGACCCGGGCCGCCATCTGCCCGGGCCTGTCCCGCCAGGTGGGCCGGGCGCGGACGCAAGTCCCGCCATGCGGGCCCGGAGTAACATCGTTGAAGAATTCCAGGCCATACATCCTCGGCCTCGCCGGGCTGGTCGCCTTTCTGGGGCTGTGGGAGCTTGCGCCGCGCCTTGGCTTCGTCAATCCCATGCTGCTGCCGGCGCCCAGCGCCATCCCGGCGGCGCTGCGCGGCGAAATCGCCTCCGGCATGTGGCAGGACGCCATGGCCAGCTCCATCGGCCACTATCTGCTGGGCCTCGTCATCGGCTCCGCCTGCGGCGTCGCCCTCGGCGTGCTCACCGGCATGTTCCGCGTCGCCGAGGAATCGGTGGCATGGGTGGTGCGGCTGCTGCGGCCAATTCCCGGCCTCGCCTGGGTGCCATTCGCCATCATCTGGTTCGGCGTCAACGCCCCGGCGGCGATCTTCATCATCGCCATGGGCGTATTCTGGATCGTCTATTTCGCCACCTTCGGCGCCGTGCGATCGGTGGATCGCGACCTGCTGGAAGTCGCCGACGCCTTCGGTTTCCGCTCCGCCTGGTCGCGCCTCGTCAAGATCATCCTGCCCGCCGCCATTCCCGGTATCTTCGTCGGTCTGCGCACGGCGCTTGGCCAGGCGTGGATGGCCGTGGTCGCGGCGGAAATCTTCGGCGTCTTCGGCCTCGGCCAACGCATGATGCAGGCCTCCAGCCTGCTCGCCACCGATATCGTCGTGGTCTACATGCTGACCATGGCCGTGCTCTACGGCCTGATCGACACCGGCTTCATGCGTCTCCAGAACTGGCTGCTGCGATGGAAACCATAATCGACATCCGTGGCCTCGGCCTGACCTTCGAGCAGGACGGCCGCAAGACGGAAGTGCTGCGCGGCCTCGACCTGCAGGTGCGCCGGGGCGAGTTCGTCGCCATCGTCGGCCCCTCCGGCGTCGGCAAATCGACGCTGCTGCGCGTCATGATCGGCCTGGCCAAGGCCAGCAGCGGCACGGTGAAGCTCCACACCCGGCCCGGCCCCGTGCCGGCGGCGCTGGTGTTCCAGGATGCGCGACTGCTGCCATGGCGCAAGGTGGTCAGCAACGTGGCCTTCGGCCTGGAGCATCCGGGCGTCCCGCGCGCCGACCGGCGCAAGCGCGCCCATGAAGCGCTGGAGTTTGTCGGCCTGGACAATCTGGCCGAACGCTGGCCGCACCAGCTTTCCGGCGGCCAGCGCCAGCGCGTCGCCCTCGCCCGGGCGCTGGCGGCCGGCTCGGACATCCTGCTGATGGACGAGCCGTTCTCGGCCCTCGACGCCATCACCCGCGAGAATTTGCAGAACGAGCTGCTGCGCGTCTGGCAGGCGACCGAACGCACCATCCTGTTCGTCACCCACGACATGGACGAGGCGGTTTATCTGGCCGACCGGGTCATCGCCATCGTCGGCGCGCCCGGCGAAGTGCGCTCGTCGATCGAGGTGACGGCGCCGCGCCCGCGTCGCCGCAGCGACCCGGAATTGCAGGCGATCATCCGCCGGCTGCGCGCCGACCTGGCGGCGGATTCCGCGGCCTTGTGACGTGACTGCGTTGTGAACTGGCCGCGCCGGCGACGGCGCCGGGAGCGGCGGATCGCCGTTTATCCCAGACGGGAAGGAGAGACAGCATGTCCGAAGGCACAAGAATTTCCGGCCCCCGCTTTTCCCGCCGTCAGGCGCTCGGCGCCCTGGCCGGCGCTGGCGTCCTGCCTTTCGCCGTCTCCGCCGGCGCCGCCGCGCCGGCGCCGGTGCGGGTCGGCTATGTGCCGGTGATCGGCGCCTCGGCCTTTTATGTGCTGGACAAGGCCGGCTGGGCCAAAGACGCCGGCCTCGCCATCACCACCACCAAATTTGATTCCGGCCCGGCCGCCATTTCGGCCCTGGCCTCCGGCACGCTCGACGTGCTGGCGATCGGCGTCGCGCCGGTGGCCGTCGCCTTCGCGCGCGGCATCGACGTGCGGGTGATCGCCGCTGGCGGCGTCGGCGGCTCGCTGTTCCTTGCCGGCGGCCCGCTGGCAAAGGCTTTCGCTGACGCCCAGGGCAATCCGGCCCAGGCTTTCGCCGCTTTCCGCAAGGCCGGCGGCAAGCCGGCCCGCATCGGTGCGCTGCCGCCTGGCGCCGTGCCGACCACCGCCTTCCGTTACTGGCTGAAGCAGAACCGGGTGGACCCGGCCGATCTCGAGATCGTCACCATGGGCATCGAGGCGACGCAGCAGGCGCTGCTGGCCAACGCCATTGACGGCGGCCAGGTGCTGGAGCCAGCGGCGACGATCGTGCAGCAGCGGATTCCAGCGGCCCGGGTCATCGCCACGGCGCCGCAGATGCTCCCCAACGCGCCAGGCGTCGTCTACGCCGCCACCGGCGCCTTCATGCGCGCCCGGCCGGAAGCGGTCGATACGTTCCTGAAGCTGGCGATCCGCGCCACGGACCTGGTTCGCGACCGCCCCGCGGAAGCCGCGCCTTACGTGCAGCAGGCCCTTGGCTCAGGCCTGGTGAGCACGGCGGTGCTGGAGAAGGCCCTTGCCTCCCCGGCCGTATCCTTCGTCATCGACCCCCACGGCATCGTGCCGACCACGCGCGAGATGCTCGATTTCCAGGTGGAGCTCGGCGACTTCAAGAGCGCGCCGAAAACCGACGGCCTGTTTGATTTCGGTCCGTGGGAGCGCGTGCAGGGCGACGCCAGGAAAAAGTAAGGGCGGCGCGACGGGCGGTCGCGGCGACGAGGCGGCGCGCGCCGCTGGCGCGGATGTGGAGCGGCGCTGCAACGTTGCGGCGTCGCCCCGCCGGGCAATATCCGGTTCAACATGAACGGATTTCGCGTCAGGCGTCAGCGCATCGCCTCCGGAGCTGGAGCCGGAGCCGGCGCGGCCCCCAGCGAGCACAGCGTCTGCTCCCAGAAGTTCTTGATCTTGTAGCAACGCGCAATGCATTGGGCGTCGCTGCCGCCGCTAATCACGCAGGCCTGGGCGCTGGCCCAGGGAGCCGCGGCAAAACCCAGCGCAAGCACGAGCATCGTCGCGCGCATCAGCTTCTTCATGTGTCTCTCCGCAAATATCGCCAGGGCGCTGTAGCGCCGGCGCAGGGGCGGCGCGCCCGCGTCTGTTCTGGCCGCGCCTTTTGGGGTCTCAAGGGAAAACAGATCCCGGCTTCAACGCGCGGGTTCGTCCTCAGCAGGCGGCGTGGCGCCGATAATGCAGGCCGTATGCCGCCAGCCAGGCTCGATCGTGCTGCACGCCGCATCGCAATCGCTGGACATGCCGGAAAGAGCGCAGGCGCGCGCAGGAGCCGTGGCGGCCGCAGCGCAAAGAGCCGCAAGGATCGCCGCAAGAGCAGTCGCAATCTTCATCACAACCTCATGTAATCATGAATTTCATTTATAAGAAATTTTGAATTTTTCTTACGTTACTACAGTTGCGCCCGAAACGAATTCTTGAATATCGCCCGATTTGGACTGC
>NZ_BNCG01000001.1:363261-481622 GCF_014656355.1 Camelimonas fluminis | reverse complement strand
CCCCCCCCCCCCCGGCGCTGCGGCCTTGGATCCTGTGAAAGCCTGGGCGACCAGAAAATCCGTTTGCCGACGCTCTGGAATGCGTTATCTGGACAACATGCGAAAATGGCTTTCGCAATTTCAGCGAAACCACTGACCAGACCCGCCGCGCGACGAAGAGGGGACACCATGGCGCTCGAACCGGAAACCTTCAGGCAACTGCTTGACACTGTTGAGCGTTTCGTTCGCGAGCGCCTCATCCCCAATGAAGAGCGGGTCGCTGAGACCGATGAAATTCCGGAAGACATCCTCGCCGAGATGCGCGACCTTGGCCTCTATGGCCTGTCGGCGCCGGAGGAGTTTGGCGGTCTTGGCCTCAGCATGGCTGAAGAAGCCGAGGTGGTTTACCTGCTCGGTCACGCCTCACCGGCCTTCCGCTCGGCCATCGGCACCAATGTGGGCATTGGCTCGCAGGGCATCGTGCTCGACGGCACCGAAGAGCAGAAGAAAGAGTGGCTGCCGAAGATCGCCAGCGGCGAGGTCGTGGCCTCATTCGCCCTCACCGAGCCGGAAGCCGGTTCGGACTCCGCCTCGGTGCGCACCGTCGCCCGCAAGGATGGCGATCATTACGTCGTCAACGGCTCCAAGCGCTTCATCACCAATGCGGCGCGCGCCGGCATGTTCACGCTGATGGCCCGCACCGGCGGCCCTGGCGCCGGCGGCATCTCGGCCTTCATCGTTCCGGCTGATCTCCCCGGCATCAAGATCGGCAAGTCCGAAAAGAAGATGGGCCAGCAGGGCGCCCACATCCATGACGTGATCTTCGAGGACTGCCGCGTGCCGGCCGCCAACATCATCGGCGGCAAGGAAGGCCAGGGCTTCAAGACGGCCATGAAGACCCTTGAGAAGGGCCGTCTGCATATCGCAGCCCTGTGCTGCGGCGTCGCCGACCGCCTGATCGCGGAGAGCGTGAAATACGCCTCCGAGCGCAAGCAGTTCGGCCAGGCGATTGGCGAGTTCCAGCTGATCCAGGCCATGCTGGCCGACAGCAAGGCCGAAGCCTACGCCGCCCTGTGCATGGTGCGCGACGCCGCCAGGAAGCGCGACGCCGGCCAGCCGGTCGCCACCGAAGCCTCCTGTTGCAAGCTGTTCGCCTCGGAAATGGTCGGCCGCGTCGCTGATCGCGCCGTGCAGATCCACGGCGGCTCCGGCTACATCCGTGACTACGCGGTGGAGCGCTTCTATCGCGACGTCCGCATTTTCCGCCTCTATGAGGGCACCAGCCAGGTGCAGCAGCTCATCATTGCCCGGAACCTGCTGAAGGAAGCGGCCAACGCCTGATCCGCGCGTCGCCAGCGACAACCGTTCCAGCCGGGCCGTCCGCGAGGATGGCCCGGTTTTTCTTTGCTGGCGCGTCGCGCTTCCGCGCAACCTTCGCATTTGTTATAACAAAATATATTGCTGGCGGCGGCTTTGCCCGCCTATCCTGCCTGTTGAGACGACGAATCCGGCTCTCCGGATCAAAGAGCGTCCATCCAGGAGGAAACAGATGAACAAGGACCCGTTCGCCACGCCGTCCCGCCGCGACCTGCTGCGCCTCGGCGGGCTGACAGCTGTGGGCGGCGTCGTCGCCGCCGCCGGTCTTGGCGGCCTGGCCGCTCCGGCCCTCGCCAAAAAAGCCCACTACGACACCGGCGCCGACGACCGGGAAATCCGGATCGGCCAGACCCTGCCGTTCAGCGGCCCCGCCTCCTACATCGGCGTCTCCGGCCGCGTCCAGCTCGCCTACTTTGAGCGGCTCAACAAGAAAGGCGGCGTGCAGGGCCGGCAGGTGCGGCTGATCGCTCTTGACGACGCCTACAGCCCGCCAAAGACGGTGGAGGCGACGCGACGGCTGATCGAAAGCGAACACGTGCTGGCCACTTTCGGCTCCATCGGCACCGCCTGCCAGGCGGCCGTGCAGCGCTACATGAACAGCCGCAAGATCCCGCAACTGATGATCGGCACCGGCGCCGCGCGCTTCAACAACCCCAAGGAATTCCCCTGGACGACGCCTGGCAGCGCCCTGTACTCCACCGAGGCGCGGGTGCTGGCGCGCCATCTTCTGGCCACCAAACCCGACGCCAGAATCGCCATTCTCCACCAGGTGGACGAACTGGGGCGGGATTACCTGAGCGCCTTCAAGGAGGAGTTGGGCGACAAGGCGAAAACCATGATCGTGGCTGAGACCAGCTATGAAGTCGCCGACCCCACAGCGGACTCCCAGGTGCTGAAGCTGGCCAGCACGAACGCCAATGTATTCCTCAATCTCACCGTCGGAAAATTCGTCTCGCAATCGCTGCGCAAGGTGCAGGAGACTGGCTGGAGACCGGACCAGTACCTGCTCAGCGGCTCCGCCACCATTTCGCTGCTGAAGCCCGCCGGCAAGGGCGGCGAAGGCGCGCTTGCCCTGCGCTCGGTGCGCAGCATCTCCAGCCCGCGCTGGAAAAATGATCGGCGGTGATTGACTATTTCAGCCTGCTGGACGCCCAGCTGCCCAATCTGGACAGGACCGATAACCTTGGTTTCGCCGGCTATTCCATGGCCAACGTGCTGCACCAGATGCTGGAGCGTTGCGGCGACAATCTCACCCGGGAAAACCTGCTGAAAGTCGCCACCAACCTCACCAACATGACGGCGCCCATCAACTTGCCCGGCGTCAATTTCAGCACAACGCCGGAGGATTACGCGCCGCTCAAGAACTACGAGCTGTCGCGCTATGAGAATGACGACTGGACGGGGATCAAGGTGCTGTCCTGATCGTCAGGGCTGGAGCGCCAGGGGAGCCGGCGCTCCATTCCCGCCTCAGAACGCCGCCGCGCACGGCTGCGGCTCCACATCCGTCATCGCCGCGCGCCGCGCCGCCAGATCGCGGCGCAGCGCGCCAGCGGCTTCAAAGAACTGCTCCTGCACGCCGGCGACAAACGGATTGCGCAGGGCGATGGCGTCGAACACCGCCGGATTGTCGCGCCGCACCATGTCCACCGCCTGCATCAGCAACGCGTAGCTGCGGGTGGCCATGCGCGTCGGACGCTCATCGAGCGACGCCACCAGCCGCGCCACCATATGGGTGACGCCCTGCACCATGGCCATCTCGCGATCGTGGTCTTCCGGGGTGGCGAATTGCGTCTCCAGGCCAAAACCGGCCTTCAGCAGCGCCGCCAGGCGAAACGCCTTGCGCCCCCGCGTCGGGCACACCACCAGCCGCAGTCCGGCCAGCCCGTCCGCGGCGCTTTGCGGCCCGAACAGCGGATGCAGCCCGGCGATCTCCACATCCGCCGGCAGATTGGCGATCATGTCCGCCACCGGCTGCACCTTCACCGAACCCACGTCGACAACGAGCGTTCCAGGGCGCAGCCATGGGGCGATTTGCCGGCAGATCGCCGCCGTCGCCGTCACCGGCGCGGCCAGCACCACCAGCGGACATGACGCGGCCTCCGCCAGGCTGACCCGGGACAGCCGGCAGGACGCCGGCGGCGACAACTCGCCAGCGTCAGACGCCGCGTCATAGGCAAGCAGGCGCACGCCCGCTGGCGCATGACGCGCGATCAGGCGGCCAAAGGCGCCGAAGCCGATGAGGCCAATCTGCTGGAAATCCGCCGGCATATTTCGCGGGCCGCAGGAGCGGCTGGAGCACAAGCGGACGGAGGCCATGGAATTGACGGATGTCTGGTCGGGAGCAAGACGGTCTGGCGCGAACATAACAAAGCCCTTGTGCAGGGCTGCGCGCCGGAAAGCTGGAAAGCAATGGATCAACCGCCGGCGTCGCAGCGGTTGAACATGGTCATGCAGCCGCCGTTATGGGAACGGCGTATAATAGCGCGAGAAGCTGGCGGCGGAGCGCGGGAGGCCCCATGCGATCGTGCATGACATGGCGGGCCAGATACGCCTCCCGCCAGTCAAAGTCAAACCGCAGAGGGGCACGGCAGGGAGCCTGAAACGCCGCAGGCTGAAAAGGCGTCCGAACCGCACGCCTGTTCCAGAAGCACGGCGCGGGCATTCACGCCTTTGCCCCTTCGGCGGGGATGACGCGCCGCAACAGCCGCGCCCCGTGGATGGCCGGAACAGGTCCGGCCATGACGAACGGTGACGGCGGTCAGTGGCGACGGTCAGTGGCGACAGCAGCCGTGACGAACGATAGCCAGGGCCAGAGGCGGCCTGGGGCTGCGCCCCTCGTCAGCGCTTCTCCATGCCCGGCAGATCCAGACCGGCAGGACGACCATCGTCTTCGATATCGACGTCGAAATTTTCCAGGAAGCGGCTGACCATCATGTAGAAGCCAATGGAGAACACTAGGTGCTGGGTGTGCTTCGGCCCCAGCTTCTCAAGCACCGGATTGAAGGTCGCGTCGGAGGCGCGGACGTTGTGAACGATGTCGTCTGTCAGACGCATCACCTGCTTTTCAAGCTCGTTGAACGCCGCCGCGTCCGGCCCTTCATGGATGGCCCGGATCTTCTCTTCCGACATGCCGTAGCTGCGGCAGATGGCTTCGTGCTGGTAAACCTCATAGGAGGCCTTGCTCAGCACGCCGACCCGCACGATGGCGATCTCGCGCAGCACCGGATCGAGATCGGAATGGATCAGCAACTGGTTGCCGAACTTGACGAATTGCCCCATCAGCCGGCCGGAGTGGCCCATCATCCGGAACAGGTTCAGCTCCGGCAATTTGGCGTAGATCTTCTCAACGTCCGCGTCGGCTTCGGCGCGGTCGAAATAGGGAATGCGGGCCATGTTTCCTCCTGAAGCGCGTTATCGCGTTTGATCTGATCCAGATATGCCGGAGGGCGCGGCGCGACGCCAGAGGCTGGCCCGCCGCCCTGCCATGTCGCCCGGGGTTATGTCAGCCTGGGCCATATTCACCCGGGGCCATCTCACTCTGGGATATGTCGCCCGGCGACGCCACGGCGCGCCGCCATATCAATGCGAACGCGCCGGTGTTTCCTGTTTGAACGAATGCTGATCGATCCACGGCTCCGCCTGACCGCAAAGCGCTCCAGACAATCAGTCTTCGCCCGCGCCGTCAGGCGGATAACGATGGATCTGCCCGGAAGGATCGGCCACCAGCGCGCCGCCGGCACGGTCCGGATCGTCGCAGATGTAGTTCGGCCCAATCGGCGACTTGCCGAAGCCGCCCGGAATATCCAGCACATAGGTTGGCTGGGCGACCCCGGAGAGGCGACCGCGCAAATCTCGCATCAACGCCTGGCCTTCGGCAATGGTCGTGCGCAAATGACTGGCGCCGGGGACCAGATCGCCCTGATGCAGGTAGTATGGCTTGATCCGGTTCTCGACACAGGCGCGCAGCAGGGCTTCCAGCGCCGCCGCATTGTCGTTGACGCCGCGCAACAGCACGCTCTGCGACAGCAGCGGCACGCCGCCGTCCGCCAGCAGAGCCAGCGCCGCCCGCCCCGCTGGCGTGAACTCACGGGCGTGATTGACATGCAGCACCACCCACGCCGCCTTGCCAGCCCCGCGCAGGGTCTCGACCAGTTCAGATGTGATCCGCTCCGGCGCCACCAGCGGCACCCGCGAATGAAAGCGCACGACGCGCACGTGGTCGATGGCCGCCAGCCGCCGCATCACCCCTGCCAGCCGTCGCGGGCTGAGGATCAATGGGTCGCCGCCGCTGATCACGATTTCCCAGATCTCCGGGTGACCCGCGATATAGGCGAAGGCTGCGTCAAGCTCCCCGGGCGTCAGCATGGCCTCGCCGCCCGGCCCCACCATTTCGCGGCGGAAGCAGAACCGGCAGTAGACGGGGCAGACCGAAGCCAGCTTGAGCAGCGCCCGGTCCCTGTAGCGATGCACCAGGCCAGGCGTCGGGCTGTGAACGTCATCGCCGATCGGATCGGCCCGCTCCCCGGCCAGGATGGTCAGCTCTTCGGCGCGGGGAACAAACTGCAGCGCCATGGGGTCATCAGGCGCATGCGGGGGAATGAGGTCCGCCATGGCCGGCGTCACCGCCACCGCATAACGCGCCGCCACGGTCTCCAGCTCCTCGCGCGTTCCGCCGTCGGCCAGGCCGGCCGCGACCAGTTCATCCACGCGGGTCAGACTGCGGGTCAGATTCTTGCGCATCCTTATGGGTCCTGGGCCACCGGCGTCCAGATCACGTCATCGACGCGTTCAGCGCCCGTCGCCAGCATCGCCAGCCGGTCGAGCCCCAGGGCGACGCCGCTCGCCTCTGGCATATGCGGCAGCGCCGCCAGGAAATCCTCATCGAGCGGATAGCGCTCGCCATAGACGCGCGCCTTCTCGTCCATGTCAGTCGCGAAGCGGCGGCGCTGCTCGTCCGCGTCGGTGAGTTCGCCAAAACCGTTGGCCAGTTCGACGCCGCATGCGTACAGCTCGAAGCGCTCAGCGAAACGTGGATCATTGACCCGACGCCGCGCCAGCGCCGCCTCGCTGGCCGGATAGTCGCACAGCAGCGTCGCCCGCCCCTGCCCCAGGCGCGGTTCGACGCGCTCCGACAACACGCGGGAGAACACGTCCGACCAGGCGTCGTCCGCCACCGTCCGCACGCCAATGGCCTCCGCAGCGGCGCGGAAATCCTGGGTCAACGCCGCGTCCGCCGTGACGCCGGCGGCGGGAAGGAAAGCCGCCAGATCAAGCCCGGCGTGGCGGCCAAAGGCCTCCACCAGGGTCAGGCGTTCCGGCGGCAGCGTCGGGTCGGCGTTGCGACCGCGAAACCGCCAGACGCCGTCATCCGGCCCGCAACCAGCGGCGCGGGCCGTGGCGGCGGCAATGGTCAGCAGGCGGGCGCAGTCGGTCATCAGCGCCGCTGGCGGTTCGCCGGCGCGATACCACTCCACCATGGTGAATTCGGGGTGATGCAACGGGCTGATCTCGCGGGCCCTGAACACATGGGCGAAGGCATAGATCTGCTCCTCCCCCGCCGACAGCAGCTTCTTCATGGCGAATTCGGGCGAGGTGTGCAGATACAACGGCGGCTGCGGGCCGCCGGCGCCGTCGCTGACCTGGAAGCCGTGCAGATGCGTCTCGTTGCCGGGCGAAACCTGCAGCGCGTTCGGGTCGACCTCAATGAAACCCTGATCATCAAAATAACGCCGCATGGCGGATATGATGCGGCCACGCGCCAGCAGGCGCGCGCGGCGCGCGGCGTGTCGCCCAGGCAACCGCCAGACAGCTTCGCCGCTCATGGCGCCGCGCTCCGGCGTCCTGGCGCCGCGCTCCGGCGTCTCGCCATCCGGCGCAAAACAATGTACAGGCTTTTCATTCGCATCGATAACCCTGTGTTGCCCGTGCTCCGGAGGCAGGTTTCGCCTGGTGTTTACATCACCGGCGCGCTTCTGTCCCGGCCGCCGTCAGGCCGTCATCAGGCCCGGGCCGCGTCGACACGGAGTTTTTCGCAACCAGGTCCGCAGGGCGCATGCCCGGGCGGCGACGCCCGCCAGACGCCGTCTGGGGCCGCATCGCCAGACCCATGCGTCCGCCAGTCTTCAGACGTCATGGCCGCGCTCGCGGCTGCATGGCGACAATGTCATACGAGGTCACACGTGAGGGTCATCGCCAGTTCCGTCCGCAAGGGCAACGTCCTTGAGGTTGAGGGTCAGCTCTATACGGTTATTTCCGCCGAGAGTTTCTTCCCCGGCAAGGGCACGCCGACGACGCAGATCGACATGCGCCGGATTTCCGACGGCGTGAAGACCAGCCAGCGCTACAAGACCACCGAGCAGGTGGAGCGCGCCTTCGTTGAGGATCGCGATCACAGCTACCTCTACCAGGAAGGCGATCGCTACATTTTCATGAACCAGGAAAACTACGACCAGGTGGAAGTGCCGTCCGACGTCATCGGCGACCAGGCCATCTACCTGATCGAAGGCATGATCGTGCAGCTGTCGATGTTCGACGGCAACGCCGTCGCCATCACCCTGCCGCAGCGCGTGGTGCTGGAAGTGGTCGAGACCGAACCGACCACCAAGGGCCAGACGGCGTCGTCGTCCTACAAGCCGGCCATCCTCTCCAACGGCGCCCGCACCACCGTGCCGCCGCACATCGAAACCGGCACGAAGATCGTCGTCATGACCGCCGACGGTTCGTATGTGGAGCGCGCCAAGGGTTGAGGCGCCAGCCCCGGGTTGCTCCCGGGGCAGTCAACACTGAGCGGACGTAGGTCCGCGCGCATCAGGGGCCTGCGGGCCCCTTTTTGCTGGGCGGCGTTTGCCCACGGCTTGGGCCATCCACCAGAGGGCCCCGACGCGGCGCGACCGCCTGTTTCAGATGCAGGATCGTGAACGCCAGCCTCTCGCGGGGACATGATCCAACAGCGGGCAGCCGCCGCGATAGTCGCCAGCCACTCACGCCGCCGCCGCCCCAGAGATGGAATAAAATCTACATTTCAACCCGATACGGGAATTTCCGGAATCGTCCGCCCAACGCCTGATGAACTGGCGACGATCTGGCGGCCTGGCTCGCCTTCCGCAGCGGACTGAGCGGCCCGGGGAGCCGCAACGCGTCGTCGGCCGCCCCCAGGCGCCCAGGCAGCAAATCGGGTCTTTTCCCAGGCGCTTGCCGGCAAAAACAGAATCAAAACGTCAGCCGGCGGCGGGAATAGCCATTCCGGCAAAATGATTCAGATAACAGGGCCTTGCGCCAGCCTGCGGAATCCCTTTGACAGCAAGACGGCCCCTGCGCTGCAACCGGACGATCGCGCGCCTGAATCGACCCGTCAGCTTGCTGGCGCAACGCCATGAAATGACTCGCGCCCTTCCTCGCTCCTGAATCTCCACCAGAACTTCAACAGCGCCGATGCCGACGCCGGATCCGCCTGGAGCCGCGCCTCAGCAATCCGGCGCATCGCCTGGAAGCGATTCGGTTTTTAGCCGTCAGCCAGACAGTCCGGCGCGCGTCAAAGCGAAGTTGAGTATTTGCGGCGTCAGAGAATCATGCCTTGAAATCATGAATCATCTGTTGCCACGACGTCTCAAGCCAGACGCTTCAATCCAAGCCGTTCTATCGTGTTTCAATCGACGTCGCCGCGCGGCCCCATCATGGCCAGGGCCTGGCCGCGCGCGTCCAGCGCCGTCAGGAAGGCGGCGTAGCTCCAGGTGAGATCGCGGGCGGAGCGCGGCGCGCCGGTGTCGCGATCAGCCTGCTCGGCCATGGCTCCATCGGGGGGCGTCACCGCCCGCACCGCCGCCAGCCCCATGTCGCCCGCCCGCAACAGCAGACGCGCCGCGGCGCAGGGCTCCTGCTGCACGGCGTCGCCAAACCACAGCGCCGGAGCGATCTGCTCAGCCGGCGTCCGGCCGGCCGCAATGGCGGCGGCCAGCCGGAAGCGCAGTTCAGCCGCCGCAAGCGTAATCAGCGGCCAGGCCCCGCCGTCAAAATAGACGTCGCCCGGATTGCGGCCGAGGTGCGGGGCGCAATCCGCGCCCAACCGCCGGTTGAGCGGAAAAGCAGCGGCGTAGTAGGCCTCCAGCCGCAACAAGGTTCCATGAACGAACGGGTCGCTGACGCTGAACGGACCATCCTTAAGGTCCGCGTGGACAACCCCAAGGATCACGGACGCGTCGAGCAGCTTGCCCGCCGACGGCTCCGCGCCGCCGGGCGGCGCCATGCGGCTGGCCACCCAGCCGTCGCCATCATCGCGGCGCAGGGCCATCAGCTGTGGCCACAGGCGCTCCGCGGCCGCGGCCCACAAACGCGCCCGCCCCTCAAGCGGGGCGCGCCGTGCCTCCCCCGCCCCGGCCGGCTCCGCCTCGACCCACGCCGCCCCGGCGCGCAAGGCGGCGTATTGCGCCAGCATGGTGTGGCAGTGAAAGCCCTCTTCCTCCTCCCATAAATCAACGCAGGGGCGATCGGCGTTGCGCGCGACGCAGTCGAGATCGTCAGCAATCAGCTCCGCCCATTCGGCGAACTGGCGGCGCTCGACACAGCGCAACAACCCGAGCGCGCGCAGGGCGACCCCGTCGTACTGCGGCCGTGACCAACGGGTGATGTCGAGGGTTCCATCCGGATTGAAGCGCACGTCGCCGCGCACGACGTCGCCGCGTATGCCGAGCAATTCATCGCCGTCACGAAGGTACTGGCGGAATTGCAGGGCGACGCCTCGCTCCAGCGGCGCCTCGGCCAGCCGCGCCGCGCCATCCAGTTCGGCGAGGCGCAGGCTGAAACCGACATATTGCTCCAGCTCCCATTCGGCCAGCCGGCTGAACTGCGGCGCCGCCCGCAACAGCCGCACCGCCTCCATGGCCAGCGCGCCATCGCGCAGCCAGTGAAAGAAATAGTCCGGCTCCGGGTCCCAGTTCGCGTCGACCGGCGAGGCCAGCACCGAACCGGGCGCCGGCGTGATGATCTGGCCAAAGCCTTCGCGCTGCTTGACCAGATGGGTAGCGGAAATGGCGCTGAACAGGCGTTCCGCCGCGCGCTGCTGCTGACGTTCGAGCCAGTCGGTGAGAAGTTCGGCCGCCTGCCCGCCCATGGTTCGCTCCATCATTGCTATGTCAGGGCCCGCCCTGCGCTGTCAGTCCCCGCATGGCCCTGTCAGGACCCGGCGTAGGCAACGGGCCGGATCCGCCTCTGGCTCCGCCGACGCCGCGACGATGATCTCAAGGAAGGACACGACCTCTGGCGCGGGGATCAGCCCCTCCTGCGCCAGCCAGTCGGGGCTGGCGCTGAACGAAATCCGTCGCGTCTCGCCTGGCCGCAAGGCGATGCGGGTGAAATCGCGCAGCAGCAGCAATGGCCGCGTCCGCCCCGGAACCCGCACGCTGGCGAACAGAAACACCGTCTCGATCGCGGCGCAGTCCCCGCCCTCCGGCGAGCCGCCGGCTTCGCGGCGCACCTCAAGGCTAATGGTCAGCGCCGACGTACGGTCGGGGGGATTGGCGGCGCTGACCTGCAGATCGCTCCAGACAAATGTCGCATAGCCAAGGCCATGGCCGAAGGGGAATTGCGGCGCCAGCGGCAGATCGGCGTAACCGTTGGAATAGCGGTTGCCGGCCTCGTGCGGACGACCGGTGGCGCGGCGGCCATAGAACACGGGTATCTGCCCAACGGCGCGCGGCCAGCTCACCGGCAAACGGCCGGAGGGACTGGCGGCTCCGCTGAGCACGTCGGCGATGGCATGCCCCGCTTCGCTGCCCGGGCCCCAGATCACCAGAACGGCGCAATCCGCCGCGAACAGCTGCGGCGCCGCCAGCGGCCGGCCGCAGGACAGCAGCACGATGACCCGGGCGCCGGTGGCCAGCACCGCCTCAAGCAACGCCTGCTGGCCATCTGGCAACGCCGGATTGGCCCGCGCCGCCGCCTCGCCGCTCATCGCCGCCGTTTCGCCAAGACACAGGATGGCGACGCCAGCGGCGCGGGCGGCGGCGGCGGCCTCCGCCGGATCATCGCCGCAGACGCTGACGCCGGCCTGCGGCCACGCCGCCCGCACGCCGTCAGCGATGGTGACAATGGCGCTGACATCGCCGGTTTCGGCCCAGGCGCCGCGCATGTCGGCGGCGGCCCCAGCCAGCGCGCCGATCACCGCGATACGGTCCAGCTGGCGGGGCAATGGCAGCGCGCCCTGCGGATCGCGCAGCAGGGTCAGGGATTCCCGCGCCGCCCGTCGCGCCGCGCCGCGCCGCGCCGCGATCTGCGCCGGCGTCGCTGGCGGGCAGGCGCGATAAGGATTCTCGAACAGCCCCAGCGCCTGCTTCAGCCGCAACACGCGCAGCGCCGCCGCGTCGATATCGGCCAACGTCACCAGCCCCTGCGCCGCCGCCTCTGCGAGGTGGCGATGGTAAAGCCCGGAGACCATGTCCACGTCATTGCCGGCGTTGAAGGCCAGCGCCGCCGCCGCAAGGCCGCTGTCCGCCGCGCCGTGCGCGATCAGTTCGGCGACAGCGTTGTAATCGGTGATGGTGACGCCGCCGAACCCCCAGGCCTCGCGCAGCACATTGGTCAGCAAGGCGCGGTTGGCGGTCATGGGCACGCCGGCGATATCCAGGAACGCCGGCATCAGCGCCGCAACGCCCGCCTCAACGGCGGCGCGGAACGGCGGCAGATAATCCGCCGCCATGGCGTAATCCGACACATCGGCGGAATCGTATTCGCGCCCGCCGACGCCGGCGCCATAAGCGGCGAAATGCTTGACCGTGGCGGCGAGCCGCGCCTCATCGCGCAGATCATCGCCCTGAAAGCCGGCGATTTTCGCTCGCGCCATGCGGGCGTTGACCAGCGGGTCTTCGCCGCCGCCTTCACAGATGCGGCCCCAGCGCGGATCGCGCGATACGTCGGCCATGGGCGCGAAGGTTAGCGACACGCCGGCTTCCGCCGCCTCGCGCGCCGCGGCCTCCGCGGTGTCTCGCCAGATCTCGTCGCTGAAACTCGCCGCCTCGCCCAGTGGAATGGGAAACACCGTGCGAAACCCATGCACCACGTCGAGACAGAACAGCAGGGGCAGGCCGAGCCGGCTCTGCTCCACGGCGATGCGCTGCAGGCCCGCCGCCTCATCGCCCCAGACGTTGAGCACCGAACCGATGCGTCCCTGATCCAGATCACGCAGGCCGTCCGGCGGCCCGGAGGGGCCGGTGATCACCGCATCGGCGCTGACCATGTGCAACTGGCCGATTTTCTCGTCCAGGGTCATGCGCGCCAGAATGTCCTGCGGCGTGAGACCGGCCAAAGGGCTGGCGGGGCGGTGCGACATGACGGCTCCCGTATCGAGCGGCGCCCCGCTGGCCGGGATTCCGTTGCAACCTGATCGGCGACAGCATGCCCGCCCCCCGTCGGCCAGGCAATGGCGACGCAACCGGATCGCTCCCCGGCAGTTGTACAGAAAGGACAGGCGGCCGGCTTTACGCCGCAATGGGCGGGTTAACGGACGCAGGGTATCCTGTGGGCGAATCAGCCGCCTTGAGGCAGGTTCTTGAGACAGGTTCCCGAAGCAGGTTCCTGAAGCAGGTCTTTGGGGCAGGCTGGTTTTGGGTGAAAACGGGAAGCGATCCCGCCCAAAACGCGATATCCGGCTCCCTGCTGTCAAAATCCGGGCGCGTTTGCGTCCCAGTCAGGAAACCGCGCCCTGGTTCCTGACGAACCGGACATGCCCTGGCGGCGTGGGAGCAATGGATGGCGAAGGCCAGCGAGAAAGCCGCCGACCCAGGAATCCCGCACAATGGAGCGGCGGGCGTCCCGCACAACGGGACGGAGAAAGCCGCGCACGCTGGAGCGGAAACGGGGCGGCCAGAAGACAGCACGCGCGTTCTGATCGCGGATGTGATGCTGCTGTTGCGCTCGGCCCTGGTGTCGCCCGAGCGCAACCAGCTTGGCCTGCTCATCCTTGGCGTCGTCGTCGTGGTCAGCGGCGTCGCTTACATGCAGATCAGGCTCAACGCCTGGAACCAGCCGTTCTATGACGCGCTGTCCGCCCGTAACTTCACCGCGTTCCTGAACCAGCTCACCCAGTTCGCCTTCATCGCCGGCATCCTTTTGTGCCTAGTGGTGGCGCAGACATGGCTTCAGGAAATGCTGAAGCTGGTGTTGCGCAAGCAGGCGACGCGCGATCTGCTCGACCAGTGGCTGAAGCCAGGGCGGGCCTATCGCATCAGCCGCGCCGGCGATATCGGCGTCAACCCCGACCAGCGCATGGCCGAGGACGTGCGCCACCTCACGGAACTGTCGGCCCAGCTCGCCATTGGCCTGTTTCAGTCCACCCTGCTGCTGCTCAGCTTCGTCGGCGTGCTGTGGATGCTGTCGCGCTCGGTGGTGTTCACATGGGATGGGCAGGAGTTCTTCATCCCAGGCTACATGGTCTGGGCGGCGCTGTTCTACTCCGGCGCGGCCTCGTGGCTGAGCTGGATCTTCGGCCGAAAGCTCATCGCCTACAATAGCGAGCGCTACGCCCGCGAGGCTGACCTGCGCGTCGCCATGGTGCGCACCAACCAGCACGTCGACGCCATGACCCTGGAGGGCGGCGAGGCGCACGAACGCAGCACGCTGGAGCAGCCGCTCAACAACGTGCTGGCGGCCATGCGCAATCTGGTGTCGGCGTTGACGCGGCTCACCTGGATCACCTCCGGTTACGGCTGGTTCGCCCTGGTCGCGCCGATCATCGTCGCCGCGCCGGCCTATTTCAGCGGCAAGCTCAGCTTCGGCGCGCTGATGATGGCTGTGGGCGCCTTCAACCAGGTGCAGCAGGCGCTACGCTGGTTTGTCGACAATTTCGCCGTCATCGCCGACTGGCAGGCCACGCTGATCCGCGTGGTTTCCTTCCGTCAGGCGTTGATCGCGCTGGATCACCTGCCAGCGGACAGCCGCCCGCGCATTCACCGGGAAACCGGCGCCGCCGAAGAGCTGTCGCTGCGCCATGTGGAGCTGCACTGTAACAATCACGTCGCCAGAATGAGCGAGGACGTGACGGTCCACCCCGGCGAGCGGTTGCTGATCACCGGCGAGACCGGCGTCGGCAAGAGCACCATGTTCAGGGCGATCGCCGGCCTCTGGACGCGCGGCTCCGGCGACATCATCACGCCGCCGCGTCGGGAAATCGTCTTCCTGCCCCGCTCGCCGTTCCTGCCGGTCGGCCCGTTGCGCGAATCCATTCTTTACGCCTGCAGCGGCAAGGTGGCTGACAACGACATCATCACGGCGCTGGATCGGGTTGGCCTTGGCAAACTGCAGAACCAGCTCGACAGGACCGGCACATGGGATCGTGAATTGCCGGTGGACGAGCAGCAGCGCGTCGCCCTGGTGCGCGCGGTTCTGCAGCACCCGCGCTGGATCATCATGGATGAAGCGCTGCATCAGCTGGACCCGGCGTCCCGCAAGACGATCCTCGACATGTTCAGGGAGGAACTGTCGGACGTCGGGCTGATCTATACGGGGCCGGAAGTCGAAAACCCGGACATGTTCACCAGGATCGTGCGGCTGGAGCGGCGGGAGCGCGAGGAGCCGGCTTGCGCCGGGAGCCCTGCAGTCCATTCCGGCGAACCGCGAAAAACCCGGTCAAAATGAACCGGCCGTCTGCTCCTACTTTTTGAGCTGGGGCAATTTCTTAACGACAGATGGATTCCACTTTTCCCGAAAATGCCCTGGCGCGCTTTCCGGCCCAGCGGACGTCGCGCGCCCCGGAAAGCGCATTTTGCAGGCAATCGGCAGGAACAGGCAGGAGAGCGCGTAAATGGCCAATGGGCTTTTCCACATGGCGCCGGTGCGGCGCGGTCTGAGCGACAACGACCTGCTCGACGAAACGCAGCGCAACACTTTCCGTTATTTTTGGGATTTCGCCCATCCGGTCAGCGGCCTCGCCTATGAGCGCACCGATTTCTACCATAGCCGGCCCGACACGGCGGCGGTGGGCGGCAGCGGCTTCGGTCTGATGGCCATTCTGGTCGGCGTTGAGCGCGGCTTCGTCACCCGGGCCGAAGCGGCTGAGCGGGTGCTGAAAATCGTCCGCTTCCTGATCAACGCGCCAACCTACCACGGCGCCTTCGCGCACTGGATCAACGGCGCCACCGGCGCCACCATTCCCTTCAGCCGCAAGGACGACGGCGCCGACACGGTCGAGACGTCCTACCTGATGATGGGACTGCTGTGCGTGCGCCAGTATTTCCACCGCGACGACGCGGTGGAGGCGGAAATTCGTCACTGGGCCGACATTCTGTGGGGCGAAACCGAATGGAACTGGTTTACCCAGGACAACCAGGCGGTGCTGTTCTGGCACTGGAGCCCCAATCACGGCTGGGTGCTGGATCATGAGATCCGGGGCTGGAACGAATGTCTGATCACCTACATCCTCGCCGCCTCGGCGCCGCGCTATCCGGCCCCGCCGCGTGTCTATCATCGCGGTTACGCCGAAGCCCGGGTGTTCGATAACCGCCGGACCTACGAAGGCCTGGAGCTGCCGCTGGGGCCGGACTGGGGCGGGCCGCTGTTCTTCGCCCATTACACCTTCATGGGCCTGGACCCGCGCGGTCTCTCTGACCAGTACGCTGACTACTGGATGCAGAACGTCCGCCACACCCAGATCAACCGGGCCTGGTGCATGCGCAATCCGCTCGGCTTCGCCGGCTATGGCCCCAATTGCTGGGGTCTCACCGCCACCGAAACCGACGCCGGCTACCGGGCCCTGTCGCCGACGGAGGACATGGGCGTCATCTCCCCCACCGCCGCCATCAGCTCCATGCCCTACACGCCCGACGAGTCGCTGGCGGCGCTGCGCTGCTTCTACGAGGAAAAGGGCGACCGCATCTGGACCAATCTCGGCTTCGTCTCGTCATTCAGCGACGCGCGCAACTGGGCCTCGCCGACCCACATCGCCATCGACCAGGGACCGATCATCTGCATGATCGAGAACCACCGCAGCGGCCTTCTCTGGGAGCTGTTCATGAGCTGCCCGGAGATCAAAAACGGCCTCGCCCTGCTCGGCTTCGCGCGCGCGCTGCAGACCTGAAGGCTTTCGCAGCCCCCGCCTGATCAGGGGCGAAGCCGCAGAGCCGGAATTCGCATGGACGCCCGCTTGTTGCGGACACCCGCGCCCCACCTTCCGGTTCAACGGTCAAGCCCGGCCCCACGGCGGGAGCCCTCACGCCAGCACGGGCTCCCAGCCTTCCGGATCGCGCTCCAGCGTGGCGACCAGCGCGGGTGGAGCGGCGGCGCGGCCGCGCCAGGCGCCGAAATCCCGCCGCAGGCCCAGCAGATCGCGCACCACCAGATTGGTGAACAGGCCAGGACCGCTGGAATAGACCCGCCAGCCGCCGTCAACGGCGATGGTTCCCGCCCGCACCCGGCCCCATTCCGCGTCAGCCCCGGCCCGGTTGTCGAAGGCGGCGTCGCTGCTGCTGAAATAGGCGTTGCGCTGGCGCGGGCTGGCGTTGCCGACCACCGCGCCCGCATCCACCGGATTGACCTGCGCCAACGCCGCCAGCAGCGCCTCCTGCAAGGCGGCGCGACTCTGGTCGTCGCGCGCCTGCTCCAGCCGGGCGGCCAGCGCCTGGGCGTATTGCAGGTGGCTATGGGTGTACATCAGGCCGATCTCGCGCCCGAAATAAGCTGCGGATTCCGCCCGGCGGAAAATGGTCTCGACGCCGCCGTGATACGGCAGCGGCCGGTCCATCAGGCGCACGCCGTCCGGATCGGCCAGATGATCGCGGATGATATCCAGATGTCGCGCCGCCTGCTCCGGCGTGAACATGCCGCCGGCGATGGCCCGCACCATCGGCAGCATGGAATAGCGCACGCCGGTGCGGCTGTCGGAAGGGTGCAGCAGCAGTTCCGGCAGGGCGCCGTCGCCCTCTTCGGGAAACAGTCCGTAACCGGCGATGACGCCGTCGCGGATCAGCAGGGCGTTGACCTCCGCCTGCATCGCCGCCGCGTCGGCGCGCAGCGGCGCCGCCCGGCCGGCCTGACCGATGCGCTCCAGAATGGCGGCGTAGCGGTTCAGCTGCTGGAACAGCAGCGCCACCGTCCAGGCGCTGACCATCCGCTCTTTCAGGCTGGCGTCGGCCGGTTGCAGCGAGTCGTTCCAGTCGCCCTCGCCCAGCCGGATCAGATGCGCGCCCGGCAGATACTGGCTCCGCACGGTTTGCAGCAGCACGTCGATATGGGTCGACAGGCTGTCCGTGGGCGCCGACGCGGTGGCGTCGTCATAGTTGCGCCAGGAAACCTGCGCCTCGAGGCAGGCCACGTCGCCGGTGGCTTCGATGTAATCGCAAACCATCTTCAGCGGCCAGATGATGACGTCGCCATGGCTGGAGCGGTCGCGGATAAACGAATAGGGCGGCAGCATGAACCATTGCGACCAGTCGCCCCGCCCGGCGTACTGCTCGGCGAACACCGCCAGCATGATCCGCCGGGCCGCCGCGTCATGGCCCAGCGCCAGCAGCATTTCGATCGGCCCCTGGCAAACGTCGCGCGTGCCCCAGGCGCCGCCGGTGTATTGCTCCAGCCCATGCGGAACGGAGACGTGAATGATGGCGTTCTGCACCAGCCACGGCAGCGCAAGGGACAGCCCTTCGGCCCGCCCGCCGCCGGCGACGCCAAGACCACGGGTCAACCGTCCCCAGTGCGCGCGCACCGCCTGGGCCTCGGCCAGTGCGTCCCAGCCGGCGGCCTCATCGGCCAGCTTCAGCGCGGCCGCGGCGTCGCTGAGACTGCCGGTGATGGCGAAAGCAAAGCTGTTGGTCGGCTCCGTCTCGATGACCAGCCATGGTTCCGACGCCGCGCCATCCGCCGACGCAACCTCCCCGTCAGCGAACAGCAGTTCGGAGCCGCCAATGCGCCGCGTCAGTTCCGGCTGTTCAGCCTGCCAGACATAGACGCTTTCCGGATAATGCTGGCCCCACAGCGAGGCAGGGTCTGGCCGCAGCATGGCCCGGCCGGCCGGCGCGTCGACCACTACGGCGGCGCTCTGGCCAAGTTCACGCTCGCCCATGACGCAATGCCCGGCGATGAGCAGACGGGCGGGTGGACCGTCGATCTTCACCCGCCAGCGCAGCGCCGGCTCCTGCACGCTGGCGAAAGCCTGCACGACGATGCGACCCGCCTTGCCGCCTGTCTCAACCGCGTAAATCCAGCGGCAATCATTGGG
Source organism: Camelimonas fluminis (assembly GCF_014656355.1). Taxonomy (GTDB): domain Bacteria; phylum Pseudomonadota; class Alphaproteobacteria; order Rhizobiales; family Beijerinckiaceae; genus Camelimonas; species Camelimonas fluminis. The sequence goes on along the minus strand of NZ_BNCG01000001.1, from coordinate 463,069 downwards.
GCCATTCTCGAACAGCGACGGCGTGGTGAGCAGTCGCCAGCCTTCGCCCTGGTCGACCAGAATGCGCAGGCCGCTGCCGCGCGTGATGTTGAACGGGTCGCGGGAGACGGAAAACAGCTTGTGGAACGAGGTGTTGCCGAGGGTCAGCTGAGCGCCGAACACACCGTGCATCCAGCAGGTGGCGCAAAAAATGTCGTCGGCTGGCAGCACGCCGGTTCCGCTGCGGATCAGCGCCCCATGCCGGCGCTGCATGGTCAGCTCCTTGTCGCGCAACGCCACGTGCCGGTTATACGCGCCCTCGGCGACGAAGAACGAGGCGATGGCGCCGTCGATGACCTCTTCCGACAGGCGCTGCGGGTGCAAGGCCTCGATGGCGGCCGCGTCAAGCCGCTTGCCCGTCAGCGCCGGCGCCGCCTGGAGGATTGAGCGACGCACAGGCGCAGGCTTCAGCACCGCGGCCGCATCGGCGACCGGCTTCAGCTTCTCCAGCGCCGCATTGACCATGGCCAGGTCGTCCGCTCCGGAGGCCTGCGGATGGTCCGGCCGGAACAGCCCGAAGAATTCCACGCTTTGGCTCGCCCCTGGCGCAATGCCGAGACGGCCGGATTGCAGGCCAATGCAGGCGACCTCCCGCTGCAACCGGCGCGACGGCAGATCGCCCCCCGCCAGCGCGCCGGCGCCCCGGAACGCCGGCCCGAAAATATCGGCGGCGTCGGTGGCGAAGCCGGCCACGCGCTGCAGGCCGCCATGGGCGACCCACGGCCGGCGCCCGCCCTGATCCAGCGCCTGCCGGCTCAGGACCACCGGGCCGCGCGCCGCGTCGTCGATCACCGTATGGTCGATATATTGCGAGGCATAGGCTTCATTGTTCATGAGGAAACCGCGGTCGCCGAGCCCCAGATCCTGGATCAGGATCACGTCGACGTCCTGCGCCTCACCCGCCGTGTTGCCCAGGTCGATGCGCCAGGTCCACAGGGCGTCCGCGTGCAGCTTCAGCGTCACGCGCCAGGTCAGGGCCGCGCCGCTGGCGCCGCCCGCAACCTGCCCCTCCCAGACGGCGCGGTCGCCTTCCGCCGCGAAAGCCCCGTCGAAGCCCGGCCCCAGCAGATCCACCGGCGCCCGATCGCCGGCGCGCAGCACAATCCGCCCGATCCCCCATGCGACGCCGGAACCGGCGACCTGGTTGATCATGATGCGGCCCTGTGGCGCTTCATGAACCAGATCATAGAGCGCGCCGTTCGGCAGCAGACCGGCGCTGAGCGGCCCCGCCGCGATGCTGCGCAGCCCCAGATCGGCCCTGGCGGGGAGCCGCCACCCCAGGGGAGAGCCATTCCCGGGCGCCGCGGGGGATGTTTCTCCGGCTCCGGCCGCCGTGCGATCGGTCATGGGGTTTTCCTCCTGAAGTGGTCATGCATCCCGGCGCGGAGCCCGGTCAGACCGCGCGTCGCCCTGGCGGCGCTTTCCGGCGCAGGCAGGACCGCCTCGCTGGAAAGCGCATCAAATCAACTTGAGAGAGTGCGATCCTGATCCATAGAACCGCAAGCCGGTCCAATGGATCAGGCAAATCGCCCCCTGACTTGTAATCGGAGCAAAACGCCGCTCCGGCGTCAGCGAATTTTGCTCCAGCAGTGTGTCCCGCTCAGGCGTCCGCCGCCCGCTCCAGCGGCAATGTGGCGATCATGACGGACGGATCGTCGCGGTCGGCGCGGATCGAAAACCCGAGCTTGCGACAGACGCCGAGCATCGCCTGGTTGTCACGCAGCACCTGACCTTCAACGATGCGGATGCCGTCGGCGCGCGCCCATTCGATGATCAGGCGCATCAGCTCCATGCCCAACCCGGTGCCCTTGAGCTCCGAGCGGACCATGATGGCGTATTCGCCCTTCTCGTGGTTGGAGTCGGCGTGCAAACGCACCACCCCCACCATCCGGCCTGTCGCCGCCTCAATAGCCACGAAGGCAATGGCGCGGGCGTAGTCCACCTGCACCAGCCGGGCGACGAAGGCGTGATTGAAATCGCGCACCGGCGCGAAGAAGCGCAGGCGCAGATCGTCCTCCGAAGCCTGGCTCATGAAGTCGATGAACATCTGCTCGTCTTCGGATCGCACCGGTCGCACGAAGTAGGCCCGTCCGCTGCGGCCGGTGATCGTGCGCTCCCACGCGCGGGGGTAGGGCCGCACGGAAAGGCGCGGATGCCCGGAGCCATGCCGCTCGCCGGCCGGGGCAGGCGCCACCCGCACCCTGGCGTTGAGCGCCGCCACGCCCTGGCTGTCGGACAGCAGCGGGTTGATTTCCAGTTCGCGCACTTCCGGCAGGTCCACCGCGATCTGGGACAGCTTCACCAGCGTGAGCCGGATGGCGTGCTCATCCGCCGGCTCGGTGTCGCGATACCCCTTGAGACGCAGGGAAACGCGGGTGCGGGCGATCATCACTTCCGCCAGCTTGAGATCGAGCGGCGGCAACGCCAGCGCGATGTCATTGATAACCGACACGGCCGAGCCGCCGCGCCCGAACACCATGACTGGTCCAAATTGCGGATCATCGGTGATGCCCGCGATCAGGGCGCGCGAGTCACGCTCGTCGACCATCGGCTGCACCACAAAGCCGCTGAGCTGACGCCCTCTGGCGATCTCCAGCAGTTCGTCAACCGCCGCCTGCACCGCCGCCTCGCTGCGCAGGTCCAGGCGCACGCCGCCAATGCGCGTGCGGTGCGGCACCTCGGGCGAGACGATTTTCACCACGACCTGATCGCCCTGCGCCAGCAACGGTCGCGCTGCGGCGACCACATCCTCCGCGTTGGCCACAAAGGTCGCGGGCACAACCGGTATCTCATAGGCGCGCAACAATTGCTGGATCTCAACCGGGTTCAACCAGTCACGCCCAGCGGCGATGGCGTCGGCGATCAGGGTCCGCGCCGTCGCGACGTCAGGCGCGAAATCGTGCGGCAGGGCGTCGGGCGTCTCCATCAGGAGATCAAGCGCCGCCCTGTAGCGCACCAGGTGCATGTAGCCCGCCAGCGCCTCGGCCTCGGTCGTGAAGTGCGGGATGCCGGCTTCATCGAAGATCCGGCCCGCCTCGGCGTCCGACGACACCCACACAGCCAGCACCGGCTTGTGCAGCGCACGCCCCTTGCGGTGGGTCTTCACCGCCTCCACCAGGGCGCGGGCGCCTTCGTTGGAGTCGGCCAGGGCGCTGGGAATGTTGATGACGAGCAGGGCGTCGGCTGTCTTGTCGAGCAGCAGCGTCCGCGCCAGCACATCGAGAGATTCGGGATCTGTATAGCCAGTGGTGTCCACCGGATTGCTGACCGGCGCCCGCTCCGGCATCAGCGTGTCCAGCCTGGCGCGGGTTTCCGGCGTCAGCTCCGCCAGCGCCCCCTGCAAATCCAGCAGCCGGTCCACCGCCACCATGCCAACGCCCCGGTCGTTGACCATGATGGCGAGACGGCGGCCATGGAACGGCCGCTGGCGGCCAAGCGTTTCAGCCGCCGAAAACATCTCGTCAAGATCGAACACCCGCAGCAGGCCGGCGCGACGGAAGGCGGCGTCATAGACCGCATCCCGCGTCGCCAAAGCGGCGACGCTGGTCATGTCGGCGCTCGGCGGGCGCCGTTCGTGACGCCCCGGTCGCAGCACCACCACCGGCTTGCCCCGCGCCGCCGCCCGGGCGGCGGACATGAACTTGGGCGCGGCGGCGATGTCCTCCACATAGACGAGGATGGCGCGGGTGCGGTCGTCCACGGCGAAATAGTCCAGGCAGTCGGCCACATCAACGTCAGCCTGCTCGCCGATGGAAATGACCCCGGAAAAGCCGATCTGGTGCTGGCGTCCCCACTCCACCAGACCATTGGCGATGGCGCCGGACTGGGAGATCAGCGCCATGTCGCCGGCCCCGGGCATGCGGGCGCCAAGCGAAGCGTTGAGCCGGACGCGCGGCGAAATCACTCCGACGCCGCCGGGGCCGATCAGTCGCAAGCCATGCTTGCGCGCTTCAGCCCGCACGGCGGCGAGGATTTCCGGCGCGCTGACGCCATGGGACGGCGGCACCAGAATGGCCGCCGAACAGCCGATGCGCCCCGCCGCCGCCACGTTCTCGACGATGGTGAGGGACGGAGAGACGATCACCACCAGATCCGGCGGCGTCTCACGCAGCTCCTCAAGGCTGGCGGCGAATGTGACGCCCGGCAGATCGATGCGGTTATCGACGGACGCGAAGGCTGGATTGATGGCGTAAACCTTGCCCTCGAAGCCCCCGGCCAGCAGGTTGTTGAGCAACACCCTGCCCAGTGAGCCCGCCCTGCGGCTGACGCCGACCACGCCGACAGAGGCGGGCCGGAACAATCTGTCGAGACGGTATGTGCTCACGCCCTGCTCTCCAGTTCTGTTTGACGCCCAAACCCCATGGGCCTGACTCATTGGCCTTGATGAAGCCCGGGCGGCGCAAGGCATTCCTGCAAGGACATGCGTCGCGCTGATGTGGGCCTTGCCGGTCGCGGATGCGTCAGCATCTTCACAACCAGGCATGCAACAGCCATTCCGCAGACGATTCGCCCCAGTGTTCCGTGACACGGATGCGCTGACAATAGACCGCGCCGGCGCGCCGGCGCATTTCTGTCCACGGGACGGAAACTCCGCCGCCAAACCAGGCGACCGGTTCATCGCGGCGGAGTGGAGATGTGGTCACGGATCGGGGCGCGCATGTGGCGAAAACAGACGGGAACGCTTCAGGTTCCGGTGATGTGCACAACCTGGGTCACAGCGGGTCGCCGGCCAGAACAGGCGCCGGTCAACATGGCGCCGAATGCGCGGTATAATTGGGGTTTTCAGAGCATTTTCCAGCGAAGCGGACGCCGCTTCGCATGAAGAAAACGCCCGAATGCAAAAATACAGGGCAACCCCTGTCCAACATGAACGGATAGACCCCGGAGCGTTTTCCGGGCGAGCGCCCCGGGTTGCCCGCTTCCACGGGGCGGCGGCGGCCAACGCCGGACATCGCCCTAGGGCGCAAAACCCGCCCGCTTCAGGCGCACGATTGCCAGATCCAGCGCCGAGAGGAACGCCGACCGATCGCGGGGCGAAAACGGTCGCGGACCGCCGGTGACAGCGCCTGCCTCGCGCAAATCCTGCATCAGATTGCGCATGGCCAGCGCCATGCCAACGGAGTTTTCCGTAAAGCCCCGACCATCTGGCCCCAGCGCCACGGCGCCGGCGGCGACGCAGCGGCTGGCCAGCGGCACGTCGGCGGTCACCACTACCGCGCCAGGGCCGGAACGGGCGGCGATCCAGTCATCGGCGGCGTCGAAGCCGTCGCCGACGCGGACAAACTCGACCTGCTGGTCGCGCGGCGTGCGGATAAAGCTGTTGGCGACCACGAGGCAAGGCGCGCCATGTCGGGCGGCGACCCGGTAGATCTCCTCCTTGACCGGACAGGCGTCAGCGTCGACCAATATGCGCAGGACGCGACTGGCTCCTGGATCCGCCTCAACCTTCGCTTCACCCATTGTTCACCGCTATCCCCGCCAAATGGCCGCGCGCATGCGGCTGTGTATCAGATAGAGCCCGGCGCGCAGCCGCAACCGGGTCCGGTCAGACCGCTGCCGCCCCATATGCCGGATCGCTCCATATGCCGGATCGCTCCATGGCGTTTCCCGCCAAAGCGGTTATCACTTTGCACAGGAGCATGCGCCACAACAACAAGGCGCGGCCTTCCGTTCTCTGGCCCAACCGCGCCAGCATGACGGATGCAGGAGGAAATACAACTTGTCGATGCAGACCATCAGGCAAACCGCCCCCGGGACCATTGACGCGCAGACCACTGACGCGCAGACCGACGCCGCCACGCGCCGGCCGCGCCTGTTCTCGCCGTTGCGCGCCGGCGCACTCGCTCTGTCCCACCGGGTGGCCATGGCCCCTCTCACCCGCATGCGCGCCGGCCCAGGCGAAGCGCCGTGGTCGCTCAACGCCGTCTATTATGGCCAGCGCGCCAGCGAAGGCGGGCTGATTATCGCCGAAGCCTCCCAGATTCATCCCACCGGGCGCGGCGCGCTTCATACGCCGGGCATTCATACGCCTGAGCAGATTGCCGGGTGGAAAGCCATCACGGAGGCGGTTCACGCCCGTGGCGGCCAGATCTTCCTGCAATTGTGGCACATGGGTCGGGTGTCGCACCCGTCCTATCAGCCAGGGGGCGCCCTGCCCGTCGCCCCTTCGGCCGTCGCCGCCGACATCAAGGTGATGACCGCCAGCGGAACGCCGGAGCCGATGCCGACGCCCCGCGCCCTCACCGACGCGGAAATCCACGAACTGATCGGCGTCTACCGCCAGGCCGGCCTCAACGCCCTCGAAGCTGGCTTCGACGGCGTCGAGATTCACGGCGCCAACGGCTATCTGCTTGAACAGTTCCTGCAGAGCCGCAGCAACCTGCGCGACGATCACTGGGGCGGCAATATCGCCAACCGCGCCCGCCTGCTGCTGGAAGTGACCCGGCAGCTGGTCGCCGCCTGCGGCGCTGGGCGCGTCGCCGTGCGCCTGTCGCCATTTGGCGTGGCCAACGGCTCCGGCGAGGACGATCCGATGCCGCTGTACAGCCACGTGGTGGAGCAACTGGCGCCCATGGGCCTGGCCTACCTGCATCTGATCGAGCCGCGCGCCAGCGGCGCCGGCCAGCGTGAAGTCGACCACAAGGGCGTGCCGTCGGCGGCCGAGCTGTTCCGGCCGCTGTGGCCGGGCGTGCTGATCTCGGCCGGCAACTACACCGGCGACATGGCGGAAGAAACCATCGCCGCCGGCCACGCCGACATCATCGCCTTCGGCCGCTATTTCACCTCAAACCCCGACCTGCCAGAACGCCTGCGGACCGGCGCGCCGCTGGCTCCCTACGACCGCCCGACCTTTTATGGCGGCGATAGCCACGGCTACACGGATTTCCCGAAAGCCGACGGCGAGCCGGCCTGAGCCGGCGGCGGGACGGGCGGCACGCCGCCCCCCTGCCAGTCCTCACGCCCGCGTGGCCGGCCCTGGTCCGGCCACCCACGAACGCGCCGCGCCCGCAACAGGACCACGCTGACCTGCCCAAAGGCGCGGACGCCCGTCACCATGAGTGTGGCGGTGGAAACAGGAGCGCGACCATCTCCAGCAAGGCGGCGGCCTTTGCGCTGAAAACGCCCTACCCGCCCGCGTCCTGGCTCTGCTTGCAGAACCGGATGCGGTTGCCGAACGGGTCATGCACCTCCACCTGCTCGCCCCAGGGCAACGTCTCCAGGCCCGGCCGGTTGTAGTTGTAATGTCTGGCCAACAGTTCGCGATGAAGTTCCCGCACGCCCTGCATGGGGACGAACAGGGTCGAACCGGGGCTGGCGTCACCGTGATGCTCCGAGAGATGCAACCGCACGCCGCTACGCGCCACCTCCATATACAGAGGCAGATCGGGCGCGAAGCGGTGCTCAAACTGGACGGAAAACCCCAGGAACCCGCAATAAAACTCCCGCGCCCTGGCTTCATCGAAAATCCGCAGGATCGGGATGGTTTGCAGGAAGCGGACAGCGCCCTCCGCCCGGGCGACGGACGCCGGCTCCCCGGCGGGCGCCTCGCCCTCACGAGAAGGCGCAGCCGATGCGGCGCTCCAGTCGGGGAATGCAGGCTGACCGGCGGCCAGCTCCAGCGCGAAGGCGTGAAGCACCGCCATATCGCGCGCGGCAAGCGCCGCGCGCAGGCGACGGGCCATCGCCCTGGCCTCGGCAATATCGGACATGGGAAGCTCCTGTTTCCGGCGTTATCGGACAGCGCCCGCGTTCCCGCCGTCCCGACGGTCCAAAGCGGCTGATTGGAAACTCCCGATCACGGATGTTTTCGCCGTTCCTCATCCGGGGGCGCGGGCGGCGCAACATCAACCTTCCGCAACATTTACACCGGAGGCGAATGACCATCGAGCAACGGCGTCCAACCTGCGGCCGCCGGATGGCTCGTCGCGCACATCGGCGCAGCAATCGAGAGCGCCTGACTTCCATCCGGACAGGGGACCCTGTCCAATACCCGGTAATCTGTCTGGCCAGAAACAGGCAGACAGCATGGATCAGGATCTTCGTCCGCCGCCGGAAAAACCGGGCGCCTTCACGCTCGTCGCCGCCGCGGGCGGCGCGCGCTGGCGGGCGCAACTCTATGTCACGCTGCTGTTCTGGCGGCGAAAACGCGGGAGAAGCGTCCATACGCCATGCGGCGCCTCCCAGGGCGGCCAACCGCCATACGTCAGCCGCCGCACCCTGACAGCCAATGCGATCACGCGCTCACCAGACGACCCATGGGATCGTCCCCGGAACGCGCGACATCGCCTTCGCTCCTGCCTGATCATGGCGGTGCTGCTGCTCATCGCCTGGACCACCGCCGATACGGCGGCGCGGCTGATCAGCCGCGTCGACTTCGAACGGTTGCTGACAGGCGGATGAAGCGCTCCGCGCCGAAGCGGACGCCCGGGCGGCGTCCTGTGCCTGGCGAATTCTGATCGACCGGGCGATGCCGCCGGGCCGAAAAGCGCCCTCGCCCGCCGCCTCAGCCGATGGCTTCCACGGCGCGGTCCGCCATTTCGCGCGCCAGCGGCTCCAGCTTCGCCGCGTCGTCGCCAGCGGCGTTGCCGGCGCGCACCCGGTCGTTGATGCCGAGGAAAATCACCGAAAAGCGGAACAGCGCGAACGCCACATGGAACGGCAGCAGCTTCGCCGTCGGCACGGCGTGCTCATAATAATGGGCGATGAACTCGGCCTCGGTCGGGATGCCCAGCGCCGCATGATCAAGGCCGCTAATGCCGCCGTACTGATCCGGCGTGGTGCGCCATGGGATGCAGGCGAAGGCCAGATCCGCCAGCGGATGGCCAAGGGTCGACAACTCCCAGTCGAGGATGCCGGTCACCCGCGGTTCGGTGGGGTGGTAGAGCATGTTGCCGAGGCGGAAGTCGCCATGGGCGATGGCGACGCGGCCGTCGTCTTCCGGCATGTTGGCGGGCAGCCACTCCACCAGCCTGTCGAGGGCGGGAATGCGCTCGCTGGGGCTTTCGTTGTAGGCGCGCGTCCAGCGGGCAATCTGACGCTGGAAATAGTTGCCCGGCTTGCCGAAATCGCCCAGCCCGATCTTTTCCGGCTGCACGGCGTGCAGCTTCGCCATGGCCTCCGCCAGACCAAGATAGATGGCGCGCCGTTCTTCAGGCGCGATGCCTGGCAGGGCGCAATCATGGAAGACCCGGCCGTCAAGGCGGTCCATGAGATAGAACGGCGTGCCGAGCACGTCCCGCTCCCTGTAGTGCAACACGGCGCGCGGGGTCGGCACGTCAACCGGGTTGAGCGCCTCCAGAGCGCGGAATTCGCGATCGATGGCGTGGGCGCCCGGCAGCAGCTTGCCTGGCGGCTGCTTGCGCAGCACCATGCGACGGTCGCCGAAATCGATGAAATAAGTCGGATTGGACTGGCCACCGGAAATCTTGTCGACCTCGAAGCGCTCGGGCCTTTCGCCGAAATACCCCTCAAGGAAGTTGCGCAAGGCGTCGCGGCCCGCTTCACCATCCAGCGCGTCCGGTTCCCTGACCTGTCCGGCCATATCTCATCTCCCGCGTCTTCGGGCGCGGGAAACTGACCCCACGCCCAAGGCTCCCCAGCGAGGGGAAATCTTTCCGGAGGCGCCCCCCAGGCCAGCGCGCGCGGCGCCGGCCAGATTCACCCCCGATACATGGGTCACGTAAACGCATTGACCCAAAAAGTGTAGCCACCTGGCCGCCCAACGCTGTTTTTCGTAGCAGCGAGAACGTGGGTCGATCCTTGGGTCGATCCTCATGCCGGCCACGCGAAACGCCCGTCCGACCTGGCGGGCGAACGGGCGGGATGCTCCGGTTTACAGACAGTTCGCTGCCACTGCAGCAAGTTGCCGCCGACGCGGCGCGCGCTATTTCAGGACAGTGACCCGCTCAGCGTCGATATCCGGATCTTTCATCAGATGTGTGTCGACCTCGCCCTCAATCCTGATCCTGGTGGCGGCTCCAACCGGCTCCCTGGGAAAATGTTTGTCATCAATCTCGACCGAAATCTCGCCGGTCTCGTCCTTGAACTGATATCGCTCGTCACCGGTCTTGCGAACGATTGTTCCCTCCAGCGTCACCTTCTGGTCATCCACCGGTTTGGCCTTGATCGCTGAAACCGTGGTTTTGGCGTAAGGCGGCTGCATCGCCTGTTTCGTGTCGGAAGGTCCGGTCCATTGTGCGACGGCAGGCGAACTCAGCATCGCCATGCCAGACGACGCCAGCGTCGTCATTGAAGCGACAATGAGAATTCGGATGGTGTTCATGGCCAAAGCTCCTCCTTGTTTCAGCAACGCCCGCCTGGCCATAACGTTCCGGTCGCGCGCCCTTGACAGGATGAACCAAGGCACTGCCCTATGAAACCCGCCGCATCACAACGGATCTGATCGCATGATCCAGCGGGTCGCCGAGCGGCGACCGGCGGGAAAAAGGGCGCCCGCTTATGGAGGCAAACCAGCCCTCCGCCAGACTGTTGACTGACAATTCGCCGGTTTGGAATTACAATCGCGCTCTTCCCGGCTGATTGGGGAAGGCGGGGCAACGCGCGCGCCGCCCGCTGCGTATGCGGCGCGCTTCGAAATTACCCCGCGCTCCGTCAAACAGCGTGGAGCCACGATGAAAATGATAGCCGCGATGCTGGCCCTGAAGTTGCTGTCCCTGGCAGGCGCGCTGGCGCTGACAACCGTATTCATCGGGCTTTTCGCCTTCCGGGAGATCCTCGGCCCCCACCTGCCCCTGCTCCTCGCCGGCGGGCTCATCGCCCTCGCCATTGGCGAAGGCGGCTCCTGGTGGCTCACAAAACAGCTTGAAACGCGGGACTGACGCCGAGCCGGACAAGCCTGGCTGATTGAGTTCTGGTGAAACCCGGGCGGCCCCTGCGCTTTGCAGGTCGCGGATGCGTCCACATCTTCATCTTCGCAATCCGACGCAAAAAGCTCAGTCACCAGTGGCGGGTTGCGGTGAAGGCCCTGAGCGCTTGCGGGAGATCATCAGCAGCCCCCGCATCGACCGCCTGCCCTGCTCCACAGGCGCCTGCAGGATATCGTCAGGGAACTGGAGGACAGGTGCGCGGCCCTTTCAGGCCAAGATCAGCCTACCGGCGCACTAACGCAGCCGGCAGGGGCCATCCCTGCTCAAAAAATCTCCCTCTGTCTTTGCTTTGCTGTCAGAGGCCAGACGCGACGCTGTCAGCGCCACCAGCGACGCTACTTCCAGTGCTGCCAGCACCAAAAGCGCCCTGCATAAGGGGCTGACTTAACCCAATTATATATGAAGAAGATTCACTGGCTGGGGCGCCAGGATTCGAACCTGGGAATGGCGGTACCAAAAACCGCTGCCTTACCACTTGGCTACGCCCCAACTCGCGCGGAACATAAGCTGGGGTCGCTATCGTGGCAATCGGTGACCGCCGGCAAATTCGGGCGTCTGTGCATAACGCCCGCCCTCTGTGACGGCGCCGCAACGGACCGCCGTTCACAACCCCCAGGCAGGCGGTTTCATGAGCAGCGAACACGCGGCAGCGGCGAATAGCGTGCGTCAGGCGGCCAACCGCCAGCGATCAGAGGCGCGCGTCAGGAGCAAGCCGCATCATCGCCAGTTGCGACGGATCGGCAACCGAAGCCATGCGCACCTGATCAACTCCCCAGACCAGACCGCACATCACCGCCAGCGCGCACATGCCGGTTCGCGCCACGCGTGGAACCGGGAGCAGGAAAATCAGCAGGGCGATAACACCTGTGCTTGCGGCGACAACAATCAGACTGCCCAAAACCGTTGCTGACACGGTTCAACCTCCACGTACATCCCGCAAACAGCGTCCGGCGCTGGTCCAGAGAGGCGCAGCAGCGCTACTCACCACGGATATGGCTCAACGCCGCAACCCGTTTCCTGTTCCGACCCTGGCGGGTATTAGTTCCGTCAAAGCGGTTAACTGTTTCTTAACGTCATCAACACGTTACGACAGCGCCGCCCCAACGTTCGGGACAGTGCCAATTACTGGCGCGGCTGTTGGTGCGGCAGCGCACACGCCCATCTGGATATCACCGGCTGGATGCCCCCTCCCGCATCGTCTGTGGCCGGCGGCCTGGACGACAACCGCCATTCACAGCCAGGCCAGCCGGCCGCCCAAACGTCATGCAAACGACAGATATCCCCAGCCCGCTGACGCCGCGGCCTGGCAAAATATCAATGTTTTTAATCGCTAGCCGATGGCAGGCGCACCGCTGTCGAAAACCTGTCAGGCCCCGCTTGCAGGGACCCGCCAGCGTCGCTATAAGGCACCCACGTTGGCGGCGACGCCAACAAGTCGGAGTGTAGCGCAGCCTGGTAGCGCACCTCGTTCGGGACGAGGGGGTCGGAGGTTCAAATCCTCTCACTCCGACCATTATATCAAGGGGTTAGCCAGAGCCCCCTATCGCGGCGGCTAAAGCAATCCCGCGTTGGGTCAATCACTGACCCGCCTCCCTTTTCCAGCTGTGAATGCCGAGCCGGTTCAGTCTGAACATCAGGATGAGCACGGCCATTTGCGTTTCCGGCGCCTCGTTACGTCCTGGAGTCGCCCGGCGGGAAATGTTTCCGACCCGGCTCTGGCCGATTGGGGCGCCTGACGAGTTGGACCGCCCCGTCGCCTGCCCCACCGGTCACCGTGACAGCGACGGCGGGTTTCCGGACGATCACGTTCGCCAGAGCCCAAACCAGCATTCCATCGCGAACACGCAGGCCACTCCTTCACGGTTCCCGCGGAGTTGCGTCCGATCGCATCGCGCCCGGAAGTGCGCCCGCCCCTGTCTGCCGGGGCGGGCGCATGGCGTCAGCCAGACCTCGACCGCCCGGATACCGTCGGCGTCCATTTCAGACTGGCCGCCGACGGCCTGTCGCCGCCATCCGACAGGAGGCGCCTGACCTCAGAAACGTTCGCCGGTCATTTCCTCGCTTTTGACCCACAACCGCCTGGCGCTTTCGGGATCCAGCGCCCAGGAGCGGGCGCCATCCCGGCGGCGGCTGTCGTCAACGACATCGGCCACCTGGCAATTTTCGCAGTAGCGCCCGCCAACCTGGTCCGCGCTGGCGACAACAGCCGCCCAGACAGAGGTCGCCGCCCCTTGCGGAACCGTCTTGTAGACCGGCGGCGGACCGCCCGCCTCGCTGGCGGCGCTGGCCCGCGCCCTCAGGGCCTCGCGGTCCTCGTCCCGCATATGCCGGCCCAGCTCGGTCTGGATCATGCCAGGCATCAGCGAGCAGGCGCGGACGCCGCGATCACGGTGGCGACGATCGAACTCCACCGCGAACAGGGCGTTGGCGGTTTTCGAGCGGCCATAGGCGCCCCAACGGTCATACGTGGTCCGGGCAAAGTTGGGGTCGTCCAGATCAACGTCCGACAGGCGGTGCGCCGATGACGAGAGGCTGACGAAGCGCCCGCCATCGCGGATCAGCGGGGCGATGCGATTGACGAACACGAAATGGCCCAGATGGTTGGTGCCGAACTGGGTTTCGAAACCGTCCGCGGTGTGGCCGAAGGGCGTGGTCATCACGCCGGCGTTGGCGATCACCACATCAAACGGCCGGCCATCCGCCAGCAGCCGGTCGGCGCAGGCGCGAACGCTGGCCAGCGAAGCCAGATCCAGTTCGGTCAGCTCCAGGCCGCCGCCCCCCGCCGCGGCAGCCGCGCGCACCTCCGCGGTCGCGCGCTCCGCTTTGGCCAGATCGCGCGCCGCCCCCACCACGTCGGCGCCGCGCGCCGCCAGCGCCCGGGCGGTTTCCACGCCTAAACCGGCTGATACGCCAGTGACGAGGAAGCGTTTTCCCGTCAGATCAACGCCCGCAAGCACCTCATCTGTTGTGGATTGCGCCCCAAATTGTCCTGCCATGACCGTGTCTCCACCCATCGGTTTTCATTGTGATTGACGTCTCTTCTTTTGCCGCACGCCCCTGTTCAGGGAAAGCCCCGGCCCTGACCGCGTCTCTGTGAACATCCCGGGTTTGTTCGCATCGCGGCGGTATGTCAGGCTCGCGTCCTGAAAATTGAGTCCGACTGACGGGGAGAGACGATGGCTGGCGACGATCCGCAATATCTGGGGCTGGTCGAGCTTGGCGAAAGCATCCGGGCCCGGCGACTTTCGCCGGTGGAAGTCGCCAGGGCGGCGCTGGATCGCATCAACCGCCTTGACGGCGCGTTGAAGAGTTTTTCCACGATCACGGCGGAGACGGCGCTGGCCGAGGCGCAGGTTGCCGAACAGGAGCTTGCGGAAGGCAGGTCGCGCGGCCCGCTGCACGGCGTTCCGGTGGCGGTGAAGGACCTGTGCTGGATGAAGGACACGCCAACCGCCCACGGCATGCCGTTGCTGCGGGAGAACCGGCCGGCGGAGGACGGCGCGGTCGTGGCGCGTCTGCGCGCCGCCGGCGCGGTGATCCTGGGCAAGCTGCAGCAGACCGAAGGCGCGCTCGGCCTGCATCATCCCGATATCGATCCGCCGGTGAACCCATGGAATCCAGATCTCTGGACCGGCGTTTCCTCCAGCGGCTCCGGCGTGGCGACCGCCGCCGGCCTCTGCTACGGCTCCATCGGCACCGATACGGGCGGCTCCATCCGGCTGCCCTCCACCTGCAACGGCGTCACCGGGCTCAAGCCGACCTGGGGCCGCGTCAGTCGCTACGGCGCCTTCGAACTGGCGGCGACGCTTGATCACATCGGCCCGATGGCGCGCAGCGCCGTCGACTGCGGGGCCATGCTCGGGGCTATCGCGGGCGCGGACCCGAAAGATCCGACCGCCGCGCCCGAGCCCGTGCCGGATTATCTCGCGGATCTGCGCGACGATGTGCGCGGCGTGATCATCGGCGTCGACAGCCGCCTTGTCAGCAAGGGCGTCGATGAAGAAACCGGCGCGGCCTTTGATGAAGCGCTGCGGACGCTGGCCCGGCTTGGAGCGGAGATCCGGGAAATCAACTTTCCTGATCCCACGCAGGTGATTGACGACTGGACGCCCCTGTGCGGCGTCGAAACAGCCGTCGCCCATGAAAAGTTGTATCCGGCTCACAAGGAGGCTTACGGCCCGGGCCTCGCCAGCTTTATCGAGCTGGGGCAGAAGCTCTCCGCCATGGATTACCAGAAAATCGTGCTGCGGCGGGAGGCGTTTCGCGGACAGGTCCGCGCCCTGTTCCAGGATGTCGACCTGATCGCCATGCCGGCGCTCGGTTTCGCCGCGCCGACGTTGGCGAAAATGGCCAGCATCACCAGCGATCCCTCCGTTCTTCAGGGGGTCCTGCGCTTCAACTGCCCGTTCGACATGACCGGCAGCCCAACCATTACCCTGCCCGCTGGCGCCGCAGCCAATGGCGGATGCATCGGTTTCCAGCTGGTTGGCCGACATTTTGATGAAGCCCGGCTGGTCAACGCGGGGCATGCGTTCCAGAGTCACACGAACTGGCACAAGCGGCGCCCGCCGCTCTGAGGCCGGACCGGAGGGGGAATGTTTCCCTTCGCTGAAGCATGCGTCGCCGCCGCGCATGGCCAGCAGGATGACGGCGGCGGCAGGGAGGCAGATCATGATCGATGAAGAGGCGCTCCGGGCGGAACTCAGGGACATCGACCAGGAGACCATTGAGGTCCAGGAGAAAATCCGGGCCAACAACCGCGCCATCCTGGTGCAGTTCAACAACGATCCTGGCGATGTGACCCGCGCCCTGCTCGACAATACCCCGCATTTCGAGCGCTACGCCGAGTTGCGCGATCTGCGCGAGCGCCTGCTGGTGTCGCTGGCGAAGATTGCCCCAGGCGCGCCGGAATAAAGGCGCGCCCCACCAACGTCATGGACGACCGCCGCGCAGGCCCACGATCCCGACCACGTTTCCCCTACGCCGTCCTGCAAACCTCATGCCCGCGCCAGTCGCGGGCATTCACGCTTCTCCTGCGGCGAGCGGCGCCCGACCTGTTTTGTAACAACGTTGTTTGTACGCTGGTCAGGCATGGCCGCCGTGAGCCATCCAGCGAATGCCAGGGCAGCGCTGCATCATCCGCGCCCGGGGGCTCTCGCCGGCTCATGACCGCAGGACCGGCCACCAACTGCCCCAGGGCTTGCCTGTTCTGACCAACCAACTGTCACGTCGTGCGCATGGCGCGCTACACACAACTGTCATATGTATGCATTATTCGCATGGCTGTATTGGTTTGCCTGCTGATAATTTGCCTACTAACTGATTGGCATGAACCGTGACGACACCCTGCGACGGGCGCTGACATCGCAACTGCTCCAGAGCGGGCGGCAATGGCGGCGCATTGCCGAAGCGGAACTGAAGTCGCTGGGCCTGTCGGAAGCCCTGGCCATGCCGCTGATCTGGGTCAGCCGGCTTGGCGGCGGCGTCCGCCAGATCACCCTCGCCGCGCGCATCGGCATCGAAGGCGCCTCGCTGGTTCGTCTGCTTGACCAGCTTGCCGACGCCGGCCTCATTGAACGTCGCGCCCACCCGGAGGACCGCCGCGCCAACGCCATCTGGCTGACGGCGGATGGCGAGCAACTTGTCGGCAAGATTGAAAAGGCGCTCAATGGCGCCCGCGCCGCCACGCTGGACGGCATGCCGGCCAGCGATCTGGAGGCGACCATGCGCGTGCTCAAGGCCATCGAAGCCGCGGCCGCCAGCCAGAGCGGAGCCGCCCGTGACGGCTGACCTGCCCACCCTTCGCGAGTGGCTGTTCTCCGGCAAGGCCTTTCTCGCGGCCATGCTGGCGCTGTATATCGCGCTGGCGTTTGACCTGTCGCGTCCCTACTGGGCGATGGCGGCGGTTTATATTGTCTCGAACCCGCTTTCGGGCGCCACGGCCTCGAAGGGGCTTTACCGGGCGCTGGGCACCCTGATCGGCGCCAGCGCCTCGGTATTCTTCGTGCCGCTGCTGATCGACTCGCCGGAACTGCTGAGTCTGGTCGTCGCCCTGTGGACCGGTACGCTGCTCTACATTTCGCTGATGATCCGGACGCCGCGCAGCTACATCTTCATGCTCGCCGGCTACAGCCTGCCAATCATCGCCCTGCCCGCCGTCAGCGCGCCGGAAACCATCTTTGACGTGGCCGTGGCGCGCAGCGAGGAGATCATCCTCGGCATCACCTGCGCCACCATCGTTGGCGCGGTGGTGTTTCCCACCAGCATGCGCGGAACGCTCGCCAGCTCGGTCACCAGCTGGATCGACGACGCCGCCTCATGGGCGACCGAAATCCTGCGCGGCGAAGGCGCCCTGCCCATGACGCCGCTGCGCCGGCAGAAGCTGGCGGCCGACATCGGCGGGCTGGATATGCTGATCACCCAGCTTGCCTTCGATCCCACCGCCCGCGATCTTGCGCCCCGCGCCCGCGAACTGCGCGGCCGGCTGATGATGATGCTGCCGTTGCTGTCGTCGCTCGCCGACCGCATGCACGCCCTGCGGACCGGCGATCCGCCCGCCCCAGCGGATACGGCGGCCCCGGCCATAGCCAAAGCCACGTCCGGACTGCCGGCGGAGTTGTCAGCGCTGCTGGCGCGGGCGACAGCGTGGTTCGCCAGCGGCCGCAACGGCGATCCGGCGATGGCCGACGACATTCTCGCCGACATCCACGCGCTGCGCCGCGAAGCGCCGCAAGACTGGCGCGATCTGATCCAGGGCAGCGCCCTCGACCGGCTGGGCGAAATCGTCGCCCTGTGGGGCGATTGCCTCGACCTAATGCGGGATATCGCCAGCGAAGGCCCGGCGGCTCCCTGGCGTCCGCGCTTCCGTCACCGCCAGGTGGTGCGCACGGTGCGTCACTATGACTACGGCATGATGCTGTTTTCGGCTGCGACCTGCGTCGTCGCCACCCTGCTCGCCAGCGCTTTCTGGATCGCCACCGGCTGGTCCGCCGGCGGCGGCGCGGTCATGATGACAGCGGTCTCCTGCTGCTTTTTCGGCGCGCTCGACCAGCCTGCCCCCCAGGCCAGGTTCATGACCATCTGGACGGCTGTGAGCGTGCTTGTCGCCGCCGTTTATCTGTTCGCCATTCTGCCGGCGATCCACGATTTCGAAATGCTGGCGCTGGTGTTCGCCCCGCCGTTCCTGATGATTGGCCTGATGATGTCGCGGCCGCAATACACCATGCTCGGGCTGATGCTGGCGACCAACACGGCTTCGTTCGTCGCCATGCAAAACCGCTATGACGCCGACTTCGCCAGCTTCATCAATGGGGGCGTCGCCGCCGTCGCCGGTCTGCTGTTCGCCTATGTCTGGTATGTGGCCACCCGGCCATTTGGCTCCGAGATCGCCGCCTGGCGGCTGGTGCGGGCCGGCTGGCGCGATATCGCCGACGCCGCCGCCGGCTACCGGCGCGACGATCCGCAACGGCTCGCCGGCCGCATGCTCGACCGGCTTGGCCAGCTGGTGCCGCGCCTGGCGACGCTGGGCGACCGCGAACTGGCCCGGGTCGACGGCTACTCTGAGGTGCGCGTTGGCTTCAACATCATCGAGCTGCAGAAGGCCCGTCGCCAGCAATCCCCGGCCAGGATCGCCGCCTATGACGCGGTGCTGCAGGGAGTGGCGGCGTTGTATCGCGCCCGCCAGGCTGAGGACCGGCTGGTCGCCGCGCCCGAAAGTCTGGCCACGGCCATCGACGCGGCCATGGCCAGGGCCCTTACCGATCAGGACGCCGGGTCGCGCCGCGCCCTCGACGCGCTGGTCGGCCTGCGCCGCATCCTGTGCCCGGAGGCGCCGCCGCCGCCGCTGACCGTTGCGGGAGGCGTCGCGATTTCCGCCGCGGCGGCCGATGTGCGCCAGAACAATGAACCGTCTCGGAAAGTGGACGTCGCATGACTGGGGAAATCGATATTTACGGCGTCTATGTGCCGACGCTGCTGGCGCTGATGCTGGCGACGCTGGCTGTCAGCCTGATCGTTCGCCGGGCGCTGGCCTGGGCCGGCTTTTACGCCCTGGTCTGGCACCGGGGCCTGTTCGACATCGCGCTTTACGTCGTCCTGCTTCTGGGCGTCTTCAATCTGTCACGGTGGTGGCTGTCATGACTTTCTCCTTGCGCGGCCTGGCGCGCATTCTCGTCACCCTGCTCATGTGCGTCGCGGCTTTTTTCGCCGGACGGGCGCTCTGGGGCCATTACATGAGCGATCCCTGGACCCGCGACGCCAAGGTGCGCGCCGACATCGTCGGCGTCGCTCCCGATGTCTCCGGACTGGTGAGCGAGGTGCTCGTGCAGGACAACCAGCCGGTGAAGGCCGGCGACGTGCTGTTTCGCATCGATCCCGCCCGCTTCACCATCGCCCTTCGGCAATCCGAGGCCGCCCTCGCCGGCAGCAAGGCGACGCTGGAGCAGGCCGGGCGCGAGCTGAAACGCTACGAGAAGTTGGGCGACGTGGTGTCCCAGCAAAAGACCGAACAGGCGCAGCTGGCGCTGGACAGCGCCTCGGCGGCGCTGCAGCAGGCAACCGCCGCCCGGGATCTCGCCCGGCTCAATCTGGAGCGCTCGGAAGTGCGGGCGCCTGTCACCGGGACAATCACCAACTTCACAGTCCGACCCGGCGACTATCTCGCCGCCGGCGTGGCGAAGGTCGCCCTGATCGACACGGATTCACTGCGGGTGGAAGCCTACCTGGAGGAAACCAAGCTCAATCGCGTCCACGTCGGCGACAGCGTCACGATCTGGCTGATGGGCCAGCCAGCGCCGCTGCATGGTCGCGTGGAGAGCATCGCCGCCGGCATCGAGGATCGCGAACGCACCATCGGGTCGGGCCTGCTGGCCAACATCAATCCCACCTTCAGCTGGGTGCGCCTCGCCCAGCGCATTCCGGTGCGCATCAAGCTCGACCCGGCGCCGGAAGGGGTCAATCTCGTCGCTGGCATGACCGCGACGGTGTACATCAATCAGGACGACAAAAACGACGTCAGCAAGAACGACGCTGGCAAGAGCGGCGCCGGCAAGAACGACGCTGTCAAGAACGACGACGGGAAGCATGGCGACGGCGCAAAGCAAAGCGTCGCGCCCGCCAGCCGCTAGCGGTGACATGCGCGTCCCGCGAAGCCGGGCGGCGGAGCGCAGGCCGAAAACAAAAACATCAGCAACTTGTTGATTTTGTGATGGAATTTATAAATTTTACCTTTGCCCAACGCATGATGTGACGGTGGATACAAAGATTAAATTCGTCAACAATAGCGCTTTCTGGCAAATTTACGCCCACTTTTCGGGAAAAAATGCGCCAGATCAAAGACATTGAGCGTTTTCTGTAAACAGGTTTCACCGGAAATGCTTGCGCGGCCGCCACGCCCGCATTCACAAACCAGAAACCCGCCGCGAATAGCGGCGGGTTTCTGGTTGTCTGCGCGACGCCCGGATCACGACCAGGTCTGACGATCATACCAGCTGTCGATATCGGCCTTCGCCTTGTCTTTCGCCAAACCATAACGCTCCTGAAGCTTTCCTTCGAGCTGATCCCGCTTTCCGGCAATCACATCCAGATCATCGTCAGTAAGTTTTCCCCACTGCTCCTTGATCTGGCCTTTGACCTGCTTCCAGTTTCCTTCAACGCGATTCCAGTCCATAGGATATGCTCCATCTTTTGGGGTATCTACATTGGACAACGCCGCGAAGCCCGGTTTTGTTCATCTGGAACTGATGACAAATCCGCCTGCCGGACCATTCCCGTGTTCCAGTGGCCTCAGTTTCGCCGCCGCCCGGCCAGGCGCTCAATGGAATGATCGACGACGAGCAGCACCAGCGCCAGGCCGGCGCCGATAATCGCAAGATGAAAGTCACCCAGCCCGGCCGCGCAGCCCAGGGCGGCCGTCACCCAGATAGCCGCCGCGGTGGTCAGGCCAGACGGCCCCCTGGCGTGCATTTCCCTGTCTTTTTTCTCAGGTCCGCCATTCTCCCCGGCTTTGATTTCCGCAGTGGTGCGGGCAATGGTGATGACCCCGGCGCCCAGAAAACCGACTCCGGTCAGGATGCCCTGCACCACGCGACTGGCCTCATCACCTTCGGTGGCGGCGGAGAAAATGGCTGCCGCTGTCGCCGTGCCGAGACCGACCAGCCCAAACGTACGGATGCCGGCGTAGCTCTGTTTGAGGGTGCGCTCCCACCCCACCACGATGCCGGCGAGCATGCCGCAAAACAGGCGCAGGACAATTTCAAGATCCGCGGTCAACGCCGCGGCAAGCGCATCGCTCATGCGGGCCCCCAGGTTGCGCATCCGGCTTCTGGGGAGCAATGAGACGGCTGCCCGAATGGTTCCGGCCAGAGTGTTCCGGGGAAAGGCAGCGTCCATTTTTCCAGAGAAACCGTTTCAAATTAACGAGATATGGCGCTTCCCCGACCAGAACCTTACCAGGCGCGCCGCCGGCGACGCGGCGCGCCCGAGGGGCGCGCCGGCTATGTTGTGGCGACGTGATGAACATGAGCCGCCGTTACGTCTCATAAGCGAATTCATCCCGGGCGCGGCCGCCCAGAACCGCCGCCACGCAGGCGACGAATGCGCCGATGCACAGGGCCAGAGCGGCGGCCAGGGCTGTGGCGGCGCTTGCCTTGCGCGCCGCGTCCGCTTGCTGCTTCGCCTCCTGCTTCAGGCTTTCCAGCCCCTGGATGGCGCTGTTGATCCGCGCCTCCGCATCGGCCTGCGACACGCCTGTGGCGTTGGCGATCACGCCGGCCATATAGGTCCTGTCGCCCTGCGGCAGGCTTCCGGTCGCCGCGGCCCGGGCAACGATCCGCGAGACTTCCTTCACCGTTTCCGGGCGCATCGGCTGGACATTGGCCGCCTGGCCTGGACGCAGCATGCCGTCGACGTAATAGTCGAGGCCGCTGTCGGCGACGCCGCCGGCCGTCGTGACCGCCGCTCCGGCAACCGAAGCCGCAGCCCTGACGCCGGTTCCGGCGACCGAAAAAGCAGACGAAGCGGCGACGCCCATCATGATCAGCGCCGCCACCGTCCAGGCGACGAGACCGTGCACGGTATCGCGGAAGAAAGTTTCATCGCTGCGCAGCCCCGCCCAGCCAGCGCGCATGCGGCCGGCGATGTAACCGCCGGCGGCGGACGCGATCCACTGGATCACGATCAGCGCGATGCCGCCGGTGACCAGCGCGCTTTTGACTGAAACGCCTTCGCCGCTCCACGGAGAGATGACGGAAAGACCAAGCCCCGCCGCGATCATCATCAGGATGATGGCGACAGCGATGGCCACGGCGGCGCCGGCAAAGGCCGCCGCCCAGTTCATCGGCCGCTCCGGAGCCCCGGCGCCGGCTGCGATCAGAATGTCATCGGCGCGGGACATTTCATCGATACGGGACATGGCGGCCTCCCTGGACGCGCCGCTCCGCAACGGGATGCACCGTGGCGGCCGCGACGGCCCCTGCTGAACCAGGTTTCAGTAAAATCGCCCAATTCCCGAAGCATCTGACGCGCGATCCGCGCGCCTTGCTCCGGAGGACGTCACATCTGCTTCGCCTGACTGACATTGTCAGCGTCCAATCAACCAGAGCAGCAGAATAATCGGGATCGGCACGCCAAGCAGCCATAGCAAAATCCCCCTACCCATCGATATGCCTCCATGGTTGTGCGTTCACTCCGGAGAATTTCCCCGCATCCGACTGAAAAACGGCGCATGCGGGCGCCAAACTGCACAAGAGTGCAGAATAGGTTGGAAAAATACCGGAATGACTTCGGGAATGACTTCTGGGGAACAGCCGTCAGGGGATTTTGTTCCGAAAATTCACGCAAACGTCAGGTTCGCCAGCCCGGAGAGCCCCCAGCCGCCCGGACCTTTCAAACCGCCCACAGCTGCGACGCATCCCCAAATTGACGGCCGGCGGCGCCTGCGCCTAACGTCCGGGCAAGCCGGCGCACACCGCATATCGCAGCCGGCGCGAGGTGAGGAAACACGATGAAAATCACGCGCAGGTTTTGTGCGGGCGTCATTGGTCTGTCGGTGGCGATTGGCGTCGGCGGCGCGGCCGTCGCCGCCAGCGTTCCGGGCGTTTCGGATACGGAAATCCGTTTGGGAACCCTGCAGCCCCTGAGCGGCCCGGCTTCAGCCTATGGCGTTCTCGGCTATGCCTTCGAGGCCTATTTCGCCAAGGTGAACGACGAAGGCGGCGTGAACGGTCGCAAGATCAGGGTGTTGCTGCGCGACGACGCCCTCAGCCCGCCCAAAGCCGTGGAACAGACCCGCAAGCTGGTGGAGCAGGACGATATCTTCGCCCTGTTCGGCCAGAGCGGCACCCCGACCGGCATGGCCATCCAGAAATACCTGCACGTGAAGGGTATTCCGCAACTGTTCGTCATGTCCGGCTCGCATGTCTTCCAGGAGCCGAAGAGCGCGCCGCTGAGCATGCCGGGCCTGCCCACCTATTACGGCGAGGCCAGGCTGTACGCGAAGGCGATCCTGCAGGCCAATCCGGACGCCAGGATCGGCGTGTTCTACCAGAACGACGACTTCGGCAAGGATTATCTGCGGGGCGTGCAGATCGGCCTTGGCGACAAGGCCGACAAAATGATCGTGGCGAAGGAAAGCTACGAACTGACTGACCCGACGGTCGACTCCAAGATCCTGGCGCTGAAGGCCTCCGGCGCCGACACGCTGATCATGGGCTCCTACTCCAAGCAGACCAGCCAGGCCCTGCAGAAGATGGGCGCCATGGGCTGGAAGCCGAAGATTTATCTCAGCTACATCGCCGCCTCGGTGAACCCCACCTTCAAGAACGCTGGCCTGGAAAACGCCAGGGGCGTGGTGACGGCGGCGGTGCTGAAGGACCCGACCGACGCGCGCTGGAAAGATGATCCGGAAACCCTGGCGTGGAAGGCCTGGATGGACAAATACTATCCGCGCGGCGACCAGACCAACGGCAGCAACGTCTTCGGCTACGTCATCGGCGACCTGATCCGCAACATCGTCGAGAAAACTGGCAAGGACGTCACCCAGGAGCGCCTGATGGCCACCGCCAAACAGGTGCGCGACTACCGCCCGCCGATGATGCTGCCCGACGTCAGCCTCACCATCACGCCTGACAATTACAGCATGTACAACAAGATGCAGTTGCAGGAGTTCGACGGGACCGTGTGGCGCGCCATCGGCAAGCCGATTTCAACGCACTGACCCCTGACGCGCGCGGCGCCGGGCCTTCAGGCTGGCGGGCCGTCCTGCGGTCCGTCGCCGCCTCCGGCATGCGCCCGCGCCGACAGCACGGCGATCATGCCGTCCGCCAGCCCGGAAACCGGACCAACCGGCTCCGCGACGTAGACGGTGGTGACCATGGCGGGCTCGCTCCCCAGGCCGGCATGGCGGCGCAACCGCCGCCCCCGCGCCGCGTTGACGGGCAGGAGCGAGACGCCAAGCCCCGCTTCCACCGCCACCAGCACGTTGTGCAGACTGCTGCCGGAGAAGGCGACGTACCAGCCGAGCCCCTCCCGCTCGGCGCGCGCGAACATGGCGTCGCGATACAGTCCGCCGGCCGGAAATGTCACCAGCGGCAGCGGATCGGGCCAGTCCCCGACGCTATCGACGCTTTCGAACCAGGCCAGCGGCTCCGGAAAACTGGCGCGACTGCCGGGCCCCGGCTCCGCTTCCTTCAGCACCACGATATCGAACTCACCGTCACGATAGCGACGGGCCAGATCCCGGCTCAGGCCAGAGGCGACGTCGAGGCGAACTTCGCGACGCCGGGCGGCGAAGCGCGCGAACAGCGCCATCATCGGCGCCGTGACGATGTCCTCGGCCATGCCGATGCGGATCGCGGTGACGCCTGCGGGATCGGCGAGAAGCCTTCGCGCTTCCTCCTGCAGGGCCAGGATGCGCCGCGCGTGTCCCAGCAGGCGCTCGCCGGCCGGACTGGGCATGACCGGCCGCGCCGCCCGATCAATCAACGACTGGCCGACAGCCTCCTCCAGCCGGGCCAGTTGCTGGCTGATGGTGGACTGGGTGACATTGAGGCGCGCGGCCGCCTGGGTGAATCCCCCGGCGTCAACAATCGCGACGAACGCACGCAGCAGGCGCGGATCGGGCATGGCGGCGATCCTCATGCTCATCATTCAAATATATAATAATATCGATTAAATCATTTAATTTTTAAATATCATATATTCCGGGCACTATCCGTGGCGGCGCGGCCATCGCCAAAGCGCTTTCCGACCCGACGGAATCGTCTGGTTGATCAGAATTCGCTCAAAACAGGGGAAACAGGCGCAATACCCGATCCACGTAGATCGGGAATTGCCCAGGATGCGCCGTGGGAGAGCTCCATGTCGAAACTGCCCCTGACGATCGCCTGCGCCAGTCTGGCGCTGGTTGCGATCACCGGCGCGACCACGCCCCGCGCCGCGCCAGCAACGACTCCGGGAGTAGCCAGGATGGTCAGTGACCTGCACGACGCCGCGGCAAACAACGATGTCGCCGCTGTCCGGAGACTTCTGGCCGCCGGCGCGCCTGTTGACGGGCGCAACCTGGCCGGCGCCACGTCCCTGCTGGTCGCGACGCACGCCAACAGCATCGCCGCCGCCGAAGCGCTCATCGCGGCTGGCGCCGACGTGAACGCGAAGGACAGCATCCAGGACAGCCCCTACCTCTATGCCGGAGCCCGGGGGCGGCTTGAGATCCTGAAGCTGGCCCTGGCGCACGGCGCGGACCTGAAGAGCGTCAACCGCTTCGGCGGCACGGCCCTGATCCCGGCGGCGGAGCGCGGCCATGTCGAGACAGTGCGCCTGCTGACAGAGGCCGGCGTTGCTGTTGACCACATCAACCGGCTGGGCTGGACCGCCTTGCTGGAGGCCATCATCCTCAGTGACGGCGGGCCAGCGCATCAGCAGATCGTCCGCTTGCTGCTGGACGCGGGGGCCAATGTCAATCTGGCCGATCACGATGGGGTCACGCCCCTCGCCCACGCCCGGCAGCGCGGTTATCGCGCCATCGCGCAAATTCTCACGGCGGCTGGCGCCAGATAATTCAGGACAGAACCATGATCAATGACGACAAGGACCTGCGGGACCGCCGCTTCCTGTGCGAAGCCATTGAACTGGCGCGCGCCAACGTCGCGAACGGCGGACGTCCGTTCGGCGCGGTGCTCGTGCGCGACGGCGCCGTCCTTGCCACCGGCGTCAACGAGATCGCCCGAAGCCACGATCCAACCGCCCACGCGGAATTACTCGCCGTGCGGGCGGCCAGCCAAAAACTGGGTTCGCCAGACCTGTCCGGCTGCGCGGTCTACGCCAGCGGCCAGCCTTGCCCCATGTGCATGGCGGCGATGCGCCTCGCCGGCGTGAGGGAAGTGGTCTACGCCTTCTCCAACGACGACGGCGCCTCCTTTGGCCTGTCAACGGCGGCGCTACAGGCGGAGTTGTCCCTGCCGCACGCCGAACAGTCCATGATCATCCGCCACCAGCCGATGTTGGCGCCAGGCTCGGAGCCGGAGCCTTACGCGGCGTGGAAAAAACGCCAGCCTCCCGCCGCCGGATCTGACGCGTGAAACACCCCGCGACGGCCAGCGCGCGCCCAACTGAAACAGTCGCCCGGCTCCAGGGCGAGAATACTGGCGACGGCGCGACGCCTCCCCTTTCCCGGGCAAAATCCGGCGCCAGCCGGGCGCTGCTGGTCGCGGCCGTGGCAATTGTCGGGCTCAATCTGCGTCCGTTCATCACCGGCGTCGGCCCGCTGGCGCCGGCCATTCAGGCTGACACGGGCCTCAGCCTGCAAGGCATGTCCCTGCTCACCCTGGCGCCAATGCTGCTGATGGGCCTCGTCGCCTTCGCGGGGCCAGGATTGCAGGCGGGCGTCGGCGCCCGCCGGGCTGTCATTGTCTCTCTCGCGGTCATTGGCGCTGGCTCCCTGCTGCGTCTGGTCCCCGGGCCAGGCTGGCTGCTGATCGCCACCGCCGCGCTGATCGGGCTTGGCGTCGCTGTCGTCCAGGCGGTGTTTCCCGGCGTCATCAAACAGCAGTTTCCGGATCGGGTTGGCGCCGTCACCGGCCTCTATTCATCCATGCTGATGTGCGGCGGCGCGCTCGGCGCACAACTTTCACCCCTGGCGGCGTCGCTCACAGGAAGCTGGCGCGCCGGTCTCGCCTTCCTCGCCCTGCCGGCTTTGGCGGCTGTGGCCTTGGCGGCGGCGACCCTGCCGGCGGACAGGACAGGCCCGTCAGCGCGAGCCAATCCGGCCTGGCGTCTGATCAAACGCCCGCGCGTCTGGCTGCTGATGGCGTGCTTTGGCCTGGTCAACGGCGGCTATTCGTCGGTGGTGGCGTGGCTGTCGCCATCCTGGCAGGAACTTGGCTGGGGCAGCGCCGCGAGCGGCGGCCTGCTGGCGCTGATGGCCGCCAGCCAGGCGCTGGCGGCCCTGCTGCTCCCCGTTCTCGCCAGCGGTCATGACGACCGTCGCCCCTGGCTCTGGCTGACGCTGGCCCTGCAGGTCGCGGGGTTCACCGGCCTCGCCCTGTGGCCAACCGCGGCTCCCGCCGCATGGGCGATCATCGTCGGCATGGGTCTGGGCGGCTGGTTTGCGCTGGCCATGGTGACGGCGCTTGATCATTTGCCGGACCCGCTCCAGGCCGGCGCCCTGTCGGCGCTGATGCAGGGCGGCGGCTTCCTGCTGGCGGCCCTGCCGCCGTGGATCATCGCCAATCTGCATGACCTTACCGGCGGATACGCCGCCGGCTGGCTGATGCATGCGGCGAGCGCCATCATCGTCGCGGCGCTCACCATCCGCCTTGCCCCGCGCCACTACGCCCGGGCGCTGGCCATGGAAAGCTGAGCCGGAAGCGGAGTCGGGCCGGATCGGCGCCGCCGGCAGGCCAGGGCCGATCGCCAGATTGAGAAGCAATGCATCGCCGGACAAACGGTGGGCACGCCGGGGGCATGGCCAACGGCAATGCCGGATTGCGTGCGCGCGCGCCCAGATTGAGGCATCGGCGCTGCGACCCAATCGGGGTAAAGCGCCTGGCAGTCGAGAACGAAAGCGAAGCCCCCCGACGCCGGGCGCATGGTTTTCCGATGGAGATGGAAAACCCTATGCTGGACGTCAGCGTCGCGTCGCCGGAGCATGCCGGATGGCGTCGTCGCATGGGAGAAACGCCAGAATGAACGGGCCCATCCTCGAACCCGACCTGCCAATCATCGACCCCCACCATCATCTGTGGGACCGCCGCCAGCGGGTGGCAGAGATGCGCGCGCCCCTGCACGCTTTTGAAAAAACCATCCAGCTCACGCCGCTGTATCTGCTCGACCAGTTGCTGGCAGACCTGAACACCGGCCATAACATCATCGCCACGGTGCATGTCCAGTGCGGCGCCTTTTACCGCGCCAGCGGGCCGGAAGCATTGCGCCCTGTTGGCGAAACCGAGTTCATCAATGGCGTCGCCGCCATGTCGGCCAGCGGTCTTTATGGACCGGTCCGCGCCTGCGCCGGGATGGTCGGGTTCGCTGACCTGCGCCTCGGAGATGGCGTGGACGCCGTCCTCGACGCCCACATCGCCGCCGGCGGCGGCCGTTTTCGCGGCGTCCGGCATATGATGGCCCACGATGAAGATCCCACCGTGCTTGGCCCGCTCGCCGCCATGCCGGCCGGTCTTGCCGGCGACAGCGCCGTGCGCGCCGCCGTGCGCCGTCTCGGCGCCCGCGGCCTGTCGCTCGACGCCTGGGTTCTGGAGCCGCAACTGCCAGAGATCGCGGACCTGGCGCGGGCCTGCCCCGGCGCGGCCATCGTGCTCAACCATGCCGGCACGCCATTGGGCGTCGGCAACCATGCTGGCAAACGGGACGAGCGTTTCCCCATCTGGCGCGACAGCATCCGCCAGATCGCCGCATTGCCCAATGTTCACGTCAAGCTTGGCGGTCTGGCCATGCCTTTCCCCGGCTTCGCGGACCTGGGGCCGGGGAAGCAACCGTCCTCGCAACAGCTTGCCGGGTTATGGCGGCCGTGGATCGAAACCTGCATCGAGGCCTTCGGCCCGCAACGCTGCATGTTCGAAAGCAATTTCCCGGTCGACCGCTGGGGCGCCAGTTACCCCACCCTCTGGAACGCCTTCAAGCGCATTACGGCGGGCGCGTCCGCCACAGAAAAGCAGGCCCTCTACGCTGGCGCCGCCATGGCTTTCTACCGGCTGGATATTTCTGGCTAGCGCTGTCCGGTGGGCGCCCCTTTTGCACCAGATGAAAGCAGGCTTGCGAAAACGGGCCCATCAAACCAGCAAGCCGGAGCAACGCGCCCATTCAGCAGGAACGTTGCTGCGCCGGAACGGCTGACGCCCGCCCCCAGCGCGCTGTCGCGCCGGCCCCCGCCCTGTACCCCCCAGACGTTTCACATGGCGAGGGCGACGGAGGCATCGCGTCTCTCCCCGTCTGCCTGGCGCTCGCGCCAGGCAAGATATGCAACAAGCCCCGACAGATAGTGCTCCACATCATCGATCCGCACGCGAAAAGCGTGATGACGGATGAAGAAACTTCCACAAATACGCCGTGGATTGGCGAAGAACATCGCCAGTTCGGGCCAGAAATGCCCGTTGAGCAGGTAGTGGGCGCGGACCTCCAGCGCATGATAGAACTTGTCCAGATCCAGCCCCGCCAGGCCGCCGCGCAGCGCCGGATCAGCCTGCATCCGGCTGACCATGCGCTCGGCCGCCATCATCAGTTCCAATAGGGTGGGGTACGTGGTGATGCGGTCGATGACGAAATCAAGATAGCCGGCGACATTGCGCACGCCGAACGCGTAGTACTCCGGGCGCGGCCTGTGCAGCGCCAGCGCATCCGCGGCATACGCCAGCCAGTGGTCGTGCGTGTTCCAGTATCCGGCTTCGATGAAATAACGAAACGCGCTTTCCACCGCGTCCAGCAACCGTTCATCGCGCGTCAATTCATAGATGCGCATCAGTGCGAAAGCCGCCTCGCCATCGTAATAAATGATGCGGAAGGCGTCCTTCAGTTGCATGTCCGGCCAGGCGAACACGTGGCGGAACCGTCCGGTCGCGGCGTCCTGCATGAACAGCACGCCCTCGGCCAGCCGCCGCGCCAGCTCCAGGTGATCCTGGCGCCCGGTGACCTGACAATATTTGCATAGCGCGAGAATGGCGACCGCATTGCCGCCCAGCTTGATCTCGCCGTTTTCTTCTACAAGGAACGCTCGCGCCCCCTCTCCCTCGCCATCGGCGCGGATCAGTTCCGCCATCAGATACGCCAGCGCCCGCTCAATGGCCGCGCCGAGCGTGGCGTCGCGCGTCACGCCCCAGGCTTCGATCATGGCGTACAGGCTGCTGGCATGGCGCAAGCCGTTGTAGGCCGGAATTTCGCGATCAAAACACGGGTGCCAGCCGTAGGTAAAACGCCCGGTTTCCCCCACCTGGCTGGCAAGATAACCCGACCCGGCCGCCACGAGCGCGCGAACATCCGACGCTTCCAGACGCGCGATGACGCGACGCCCGGCGTCGCGGCCGGCTCCATGCAGTTCATGGACAGCCGGCGAGTTGAGGGCAAGGAATACGCCGCGCGTCGAAAACTGCCACACCTCGCCCTCAGGGCGGCGATCCAGATTCGCCAGCCCATGGCGTATGCGCGCATACCGCCGGAAGTTCTTGTCATTGACCACGGCCGTGCGCGCGCCCGGCCCGCCATACAGCATGGCGTTGGCGTTAAGTTCGGTCTCCAGAAACGCATGATGAAAAGCGCTGTCCAAAGAAATGCCGAACCTGTAATAATTGCGCTTGACCTTGCGCAAACGCGTCTCCAGCGCACTCCAGGTCATTTTTTCCACGCGTTCGACCCAGTCTACCCGCAACCACGCCGGCTTGATCCTGGCGTCGCCCATCACCCGCTCCGCTGCCTGCACAAGGTCGCGCCAGCACGCCCCAAACTCGGCGCCGGACACCGTGACAGTCCGCGCGCGCGCCGCCCCGTCCGTCAACGATGCGAACAATACAAACGCCGGAACTTCCCCTTCGGCAGCGCCAACGCGTTCCTCGACCTGGCGCCGCAAACGCGCGAACAGCAGCCGGACATTACTTGGCTTCAATTGGCCGCCACCCTTCATCCGGACGCAATGTGTCCGCAATTTCCAAGGAAACCCACGCCGGGACCCATTGGTCGACATAAGCAATTATTATTGAAAATAGTTATACTTTACATCAAAATGAACCTGCAAACATATGATGTCTGCGATTTCTCGGTCAATTATCCCGAAGTTGGACCAATTTGCATCTCACGATAGCGTAACGACAAAACCTGTGAATGCCCTGTGCGGTTGCCAATACAGCCCGGTCTTGAGCAAATCTGGTCCAACTAACCGACTAAAAAGCCTTATTTTTCAACAAAATTAGCAAAAAACGCGCGATGCGGTTTCATTCAACTGGGAAGTTTCAAAAAAAAGTGATGGCCATGACCGTTGCGCAAACGAGACGCATGCATCCAGTTTAGCGGGACATCCTGGGGCAGGATTGCGTCCGATAAACAATAATAAATTCATTTTTGATCGCGCGCCGGCTTCCCCCCAGACGAGCAAAAATTTGTTCGCCTGGAGTATTTTATGCAATTTTTTGTCAAATCAAAAGCTACCGGCGCTACGCAATCCGTGCACAGTGAGTCCACGACGCTCACAGAAGCAAGTATTGTTACAGTTCCCACAAGCGCAGCCAATGTCGCCTCCTACAGCAGGGAGGGGGCCGATATCATTATCAGGTTCAAGACGGGTGCTGTCATTCGCATCCGGAATTTCTTTGACAAGGACGGAAACGCCAGCAGCAACCTGTATTTTGTCGATGAGACTGGCGCGATAACAGCCGCGGTTCTTCCGGCTGGCCTCATCGGCGTTGGCGCGGCAAACGCAGCCGCCGACAACGACAGCAACAACATATCCCCTCTCGCCCTTTTTGGCGGCCTTGCCGCAGCGGGCGGAGCCTTGGCTCTTGCCGCTGGCGGCGGCGGCGGCTCAGGCAGCGCCGGTTTTGTCCCCAGCCCATCGCCACAACCCACACCGATAGGCGATACGGACGCTGACGCAGACGCGGATGCAGATGCTGACGCGGATGCCGACGCAGATGCAGATGCAGATGCGGACGCTGACGCAGATGCTGATGCAGACGCAGACGCAGACGCGGATGCTGACGCGGATGCCGACGCGGACGCGGATGCGGATGCGGATGCCGACGCAGATGCTGACGCGGACGCGGATGCAGATGCCGACGCAGATGCTGATGCGGACGCAGACGCTGACGCTGACGCCGATGCGGACGCAGATGCTGATGCTGATGCTGACGCAGACGCGGATGCAGATGCTGACGCGGATGCCGACGCCGATGCGGACGCTGACGCAGATGCTGACGCGGATGCTGACGCAGACGCTGATGCTGATGCTGACGCAGACGCCGATGCGGACGCAGACGCAGATGCGGACGCGGATGCTGACGCAGACGCTGATGCTGATGCGGACGCTGACGCAGATGCCGACGCGGATGCTGACGCTGACGCTGACGCAGATGCGGACGCAGATGCTGACGCGGATGCCGACGCCGATGCAGATGCGGATGCCGACGCCGATGCAGATGCGGACGCTGACGCAGATGCGGACGCAGATGCTGACGCAGACGCAGATGCTGACGCAGACGCGGATGCAGATGCTGACGCTGATGCTGTCGAAGACCACGCGACCGCGAACGTGGAGCTCGTCCCAACGTCATCCGCCGTCGATCATGGCGATGCTTCGTACCTCGCTCTTGTCAGCCTGATCGGCATCGATTTGCGGCTTCTCAATGTCAATGCCGTCAACTTCTCAATTGACCAGGGGCATGAGCAGAACCTGTCGCTGGTCTATTCGCAGGTCATAGGCCTTGATGTGCTGGGCTCGACCAGCATCGTCGTCCAGAAACAGCAGGCCGACGGCTCATGGGCTTCTGTTGATGGCGGGAGCGACGGCACATTCCTGAACCTCAATCTGCTCGGCAATCGCGCAGAAGCCAGCGCGTCGCTGGGAGAGGGCGTATATCGCGCCTTTGTGGCGGTTAAGGACGTCGCGGGCATCAGCCTCCTCGGAAAGCTGTCGGTCGACGGCGTCGATCTGAACTACAGGGAGATCAGCGCCATCAACGCGCCGCCGGTCAACGGAAACGTCATGGAGAATGACGGATCCGCTGCCTTCCCCGGTCAACTGGTGACCAGGGTCAGCGCGAACGGAGGGGCCGCGCAGGACGTGCAAAGCGGGCCAGCGGGCACGGAGATTGCCGGGCAATACGGAACGCTCGTTATCCATCAGGATGGCTCGTACGTTTACAGGCCCAACGCCAGCACGGCCGGCGTCGGCAAGGTGGACGCGTTCACCTACACGCTCCACAACGCTGCAGCGAACACGGACAGCACGGCCGATCTGTATGTCCGCATCAACAGTGAGGGACAGGGTCTGGTGTGGAATGACAACGACTGGTCACAACCAGCCGTACGTGATTTCATGGCCAGCGATGACAGGGGCGACGCAGCGGTTACGTGGCGACATCCGGTCAACGACGACTTTTTCGTTGATCGCGACCCACTCGCCGCCCTGCTGGGTGTGCCGCGAACAGTCAACAGCGGCGTCTTCACCCTGACCAGCGACATGGCGGCCTCCGGAACCGTGGTGGTGTCCGTAACGGTGGCGGCCGCCGCAAACGGCTCGGTGACGATTGAAAAGGAGATGTCGCCCGGCAACTGGCAGCCTGTCAGTTCCAACGGCAGCTTCAACATGGTTGTCGGCCTGCTTGGTCCTGTGAAAACGATCAACATCGCAGACCTTGATCTGGGCCCTGGCAACTACCGCGTGCACACCAGCCTCACAGGTCTGGCAGGCGTCGTAACCATCGCCACGGACGTCAATGTCGCTCACACCAACCAGTGGGAGGTGGCTTCTGCCAGGGCGGCTGACGGCAACCTGTTCAAAAATGACGGCGATCTGCCGCTCACCGCGAAGTTGCAGGTAGATAACCACGGCGGCTTCGTCGACGTCGCCAGCGCGGGCGTGGTCATTGCCGGCGCCTACGGCAGCCTCACCGTCTACAGCAATGGCGGCTACCACTACCAGCCGCTCGCCAACCTGCCGCAGACGGCCGCCGGCTACACGGACGTGTTCCAGTACAGGATCGTCATGCCGGACGGCGCGGAGTCAGCAGCCCATCTCACCGTCAAGATCAATGGCGGTGGAGACACGCCGCTCGCCATCGCCAGCTTCGAGGCGCCAGCCGACGGCGGGGAGCACGTTCATGGGCTTGACGGGCGAACGGCTGGCATGGCCGCGCCAGCTCAGGAGGAGACCGCCGGAGCAAGGACGGCCAGAAGCGCTGAACCGGAAGCGACCGGAACTTCAGCCAACCCAGCGGAGCCGGAGCCCGTTCACGATGGCGGCGACCAGGCGTCTGATGCGTCAGCCACACAGGTTGCGGCCGCCCCTGACACGGTTCCCGTCGAACTGGGAGACGGAAACCACCAGGCGGACGCCGCCAATGGCTGTCACGACAACATGCCGGACCTGACGCTGGCGGAGGCTGGCGGGGATATCGGGCTTGATGGCCTCCGCCACATTCCCGAGGCGCCGGCGAGCGAGACGGCTGCGGAGCAGTCTCCGGACGGCGTGGCCGAGGCTGAAGGCAGCGTCGATGTCGCGGAGCCGCTGGTCTATTTCGCCGAAACGCCGGATGGCGCGACAGACGCCGAAGACGGCGTCGATGTCGAGGAACCGTTGGTCTACCTCGCCGAAACGCCGGACGACGACCAGATCCACCATCCGGTCGTGTAGCGCGGGTCCCGGGAGCGGTCGTCTCCCGTTGCCAACCAGGATCGGGCGGCGCGTGTCGCCCGATCGCCGGACCAGACTGTTCAGCCTGTCCCAACCAAAGCATGGCGCCGCCGCCCCCTCGCGGGCGACGGCGCCGCAGTCATCCGCCCCCGGCGCCGCCGCCTCATCGGGTTCCGGTTGAGCCCGGGCGGCGCAAGGCATGTCCAGAAAGGCCATGCGTCACGCCGGTCTGGGCATTGCGGGCCGCGGATGCGCCAGCGTCGCCGCGTCGTGCGACCTGCGGCCTGGCCGCCTGGCGATCATCGGCAGATCGAGCCGCGTTCCGGATTGACCATCGCTGGCGATGGCGATCCGTCGACCATGTGGAGTCCTGAATGAAATTGGCTGTACGCGTCGTCGGCGGCCGGACGTTCCGTTTCACCCGGCGCCGGGTTGCCCGGCGCGGAATTCCGCTTTGCCAGGCCCTGCTGTTTCAGACGCTCCTGGGCGCCAGCGCCTGCCTGGCGCTGGGCCCGCCCTTGCCGGCTGAAGCCGCGATGAAGAAAGCCCGCGCCCGGCCAGCAGGCGCCGCCGATATGGAAACCGTTGTTCGCAGCGCGGCAAAACATCACCCCGCCATCGCCGAAGCGACTGGCGTGATGCGTCAGCAGCAGGAGCAGATCGCCGTGGCGCGGTCCGGGTATTTTCCCAAAATTTCGGCTGGCGCCGGCAGCGGCGCCAGCGCGACCGGAAACCAGAACTGGCGCCCGGCGCTGAATATCTCAGCCTCACAGATGCTCTATGATTTCGGCAAGGTGTCGTCCGAGGTGAAGGCCGCGTCGGCCGGTGCGCGGGCCAGCGTCGCCCAGGTCGCTCTGACCACCGACAACATCGCCCGCGACGCCGCCCTCGCCTTCGTAGAGGCCCAGCGTTATCAGGCCCTGTTCGCGGTGGCCGTGGAGCAGGTGGCGGGCGTGCGCGCTATCGGCGATCTGGTCGGCCGGCGCAGCCAGGAGGGCGCCAGTTCCCTGTCGGACAAGGAGCAGGCGGAAGCGCGCATCCTGGCGACGGAAGCGACCCGCTATGAAGTGGAAGGCGAGCGCAGCCGCTGGCTGAGCAATGTCTCTTTCCTCTCCAGTCTGTCTGTCAGCTCGGTCGCCGCCAGCGCTCCGGCATGGCTGGGCAAATCCTGCGCCAGCGGCGAACTGGACTGGGGCCGGATACCCGCCGCCGTCCAGGCCGAGGAGAAACGGCGCCAGGCCATCGCCCAGCTCGATAACAGCAAGGCCCAGCTGTTTCCGACGATCGCACTCTCGGGCAGCGCCGATTACGACCCGTTTTACGAGCGCGAGCCAGCCTGGTCCTACAACAACAACACCAACACCCGCCGCTTCAACTATACCGCCGGCGTGCGCGTTTCCGGCAATCTTTACGAAGGCGGCGCCACCGAAGCGCGGCGCCGGGCCGCCGACTACGCCCTCACCGCGGCGATGGCGGCCGGAGCGGCGGTGCGCCTGCAGGTGCGACAGGGGCTGGCGCAGGCCCGCAGCCGCATCGGCGCCCTGGGCGCCCAGCACAAGGCCGCGAAACTGCGCGACGCGGCGATGATCAAGACACGCGATCTTTACCGGCAACAATACGTCGATCTGGGCACACGGACACTGCTGGATCTGCTCAATGCCGAACAGGAACTGTACACGGCCCGCTTCCAGGCCGTGAACATCACGCACGATCTGCGCCGGTTGCAGGTGGAATGCCTTTATAGCACTGGCATGACGCGCACTGCCTTCGCCCTCGGTTCGCAGGCTGAACCATGACCAAAGCCATCCAGCCAGATGCGGCCCCGCCGCCGCCCGCCACGGCGTTGCTCGACGCATGGATCGAAGCGCTCGCCCGCGTCTGTCGCGACTATGGCCTGGAGCCGTCTCTGCAACGGGCGCGGCTGGAGGCGCGCTGGCGGGGCGCCGCCAGCCAGGACGAAGCCATCGCCAACCTGGCGCGGAGCATGGGCCTGCGCCTGAAAGTCCTGCCGGAGCGCCGGCAGATCTTTGACAGCCAACGCCTGCCGCTCATCATCGAGCTGACCGACGGCCGTGTCGGGGTCATCAGCGGCATTGGCGCAGACGGCGTCGCAGAGGTGATTTTTTCTGGCGAAGATTCCCTGCCGGTTCTCACCCCCGCCCGGGAACTGGCGCCCCTGACGGCGCGCGCCGCCATGGCGCGGCCGGCCCGTCGCGTTCGCGACGCCCGGGTTGACGATTACATCCGGCCCTTTGAGGCGCACTGGTTGCGCCGCCTGGTGATTCGCGACTGGCGGCCATATGGTTATGTGCTCATCGCCTCGCTCGTCGCCAACACCCTGGGCCTGACCGGCATCGTCTTTTCCGGCCAGGTTTACGACCGGGTCATCCCGGCCGAGTCGATGTCGACCCTGTTCGTGCTGTTCTCCGGCGTGGTGCTGGCGCTGCTGTTCGATTTCATCATGCGGCGCATCCGCCATGAGATCATCGACCTGCTTGGCAAGGACGCCGACCGACGCCTGTCAGACGTGGTGTTCGGCCACGCCCTGCACGTGCGCAACCAGGCCCGGCCGCGCTCCACCGGCAGCTTCATCGCCCAGTTGCGCGATCTTGAGCACGTGCGTGAGCTGATGACGTCGACGACCGTGTCGGCCATCGCCGACCTGCCGTTCTTCTTCATGTTCCTGGCGGTCATGTGCTTCATCGGCGGCAAACTGGCGCTGGCGCCGCTGATCGGACTGGCGCTGATGCTGACGCCAGGGCTGCTGCTGCAGGGACGCTTGCGCAAGCTGGCGCAAACCTCCATGCGCGAGGCCTCCCTGCGCAACGCCATGCTGGTTGAGGCCGTGCAAGGCATCGAGGACATCAAGTCATTGCAGGCGGAACCTCGCTTTCTGCGGCTGTGGAACCACTACAACGCCGTCACCGCCGAGGCGCAGCTGAAGCTGCGGGCGCTGACCAACGGCATGTCGTCATGGGTGCATACGGTGCAGATGCTGGTCTACGCTGGCGTCGTGGTGCTGGGCGCGCCCATGGTGATCGCTGGTGAGATCACCACCGGCGGCCTGGTCGCCGCCTCCCTGCTCGGCTCGCGCATGATTTCGCCGATGGCCCACCTCAGCCAGGTGCTGGCGCGCCTGCAGCAAGCGCGCGTCGCCGCCGGCAGCCTTGAGGCGATCATGCGCCTGCCAGTGGATCATGCTCCGGAAGAAGCACGCGTGCATCTGCCGGCCATCGCCGGCGCCTATGACATGCGTGAGGTCGCCTTCCGCCATGGCGACGAGACAACGCCCATCGCGCTGTCCGTCAGCAAGCTGTCCATTGCCTCCGGTGATCGCATCGCGGTGCTTGGCAAGAACGGCGCCGGCAAATCAACCCTGCTCAAGGCCCTCGCCGGTCAGCTCGAAGCGGCCGCCGGCGAAGTCACGCTCGACGGCATTTCGCTGTCGCATATCGATCCGGCCGACGTCAGGCGCGATGTCAGCTACGTCGGGCAGGACGCGCGCCTGTTCCATGGCTCCCTGCGGGAAAACCTGATGATGGGCGCGCCAGAGGCCAGCGACAGCGAACTGGTGCGCGTGCTGGAGCTGACCGGCTCCCTCGCGTTCGTGCGACGCCTGCCCAGGGGGCTCGATCATCCCGTTGGAGAAGGCGGCGCCGGCTTTTCCCAGGGACAGCGCCAGTTGTTGCTGCTCAGCCGTAACCTGCTGCGCAACCCGCAGATCATCATTCTCGATGAGCCAACAGCCAGCCTGGACGAAACTGCCGAACGCGCCTTCATCGCGCAATTCGGCGCATGGTCAGAAGGGCGCACCGTCATTATCGCAACCCACCGCATGCGCGCGCTGGACCTGGTCAACCGGGTCATTGTCATCGACAGCGGACGCGTCGTCCTGGACGAGGGCAAGGAAGCGGCGCTGCGGCGGCTCACGGGCGTGAAGCCCGTGGCGCCGAAAACGCCGGCCACGGCGCGCCAGCCAGCCGGCGCTGAAGCGGGAGCAGACGCATGATCACCCGTGCGCTCGGGCTAGCGAGCCATTCCACGGCCGTGGTCGGCGGCCTTGATGCTGAACATGACGCGACGGACCTCAGGCTGACGCGCGCCACGCGGGTAGTCCGGGTGGTTTTGGGTCTGCTGGCGGCGTTCCTTGCCTGGGCGTCCGTGGCGGTTCTGGATGAAGTCGCGTCTGGCCAGGGCAAGGTGGCTCCGTCATCGCGCGAACAGGTGATCCAGTCGCTGGAAGGCGGCATTCTGGCCTCGTTGAACGTACGGCAGGATGACGTCGTCAAGCCCGGGCAAATTCTCGCCCAACTCGACCCGACCCGCACCGAGGCCAATGTCGGCGAAGCGGCCGCGCGTCTGCGGGCGGCCCAGGCCAGCGCCGCCCGGCTCACCGCCGAAGTCAACCTGACCGATCTCGGTTTCCCGGCGGAGCTGAACGCCTGGCCAGAACTGGTTCAGTCCGAAACCCGGCTCTACAACGCCCGTCGCAAGGCGCTGGACGAGTCCTCGCGCTGGCTCCGCCACGCGATGAACCTGGTGCGCAAGGAACTGGCGATCAGCGAGAATCTCCAGAAGGTCGGCGCCGCCAGCCACATCGACGTCATCCGGCTCAATCGCCAGATGGTGGACATGGAGCTGAAGCTCGCCGACCTCCAGTCCCAGTACATTGTTCGCGCACGCGAGGAGCTGGCCAGGGCCAATGCCGACGTTGAAGCGCTGCAATCGCAAATCCGTGGGCGCACGGACAGTCTTTCACGGCTGGTTTTCCGTTCTCCGGTGCGCGGCGTGGTCAAGAACATCGAGGTCACGACGCTCGGCGGCGTCATCCCGCCCAATGGCAAGCTGATGGAGATCGTGCCGCTGGACGACCAGTTGCTGATCGAGGCGCGCATCTCGCCGCGCGACATCGCCTTCATTCACGAAGGGCAGCGCGCCGTGGTGAAGATCACCGCCTACGACTACGCCATTTATGGCGGCCTTGAGGGCGCGGTTTCGAGCATCTCGCCGGACACCATCCGCGACGAGGTGCGCGCGGACCAGTTTTACTACCGGGTGTTCATCAAAACCAAGACCGACGCCCTGACCAATAGCGCCGGCAAGCGTTTCCCCATCTTCCCCGGCATGATCGCCACCGCCGACATCCACACGGGAGAAAAGACCGTGCTGCAGTATCTGTTGCGACCACTTAACCGGGCGCGTGAAGCGATGCGGGAGCGGTGACAGGGGGAAGGCCCTCCTTCCCCATTGAGACAGAAGCGCTCTTCCCGCTGATCCAGCGCCCACTTCTGACCTGGCATGGCTTCGCTGAGCCCCGGCGACGCCTCCCGCTGCAACTCACCACAAGGCGGCGCAGATTGCGCCATTGAACCTGTCCGACTTCTGTAAGGCTTCGGGCCAGTCATGCTCGGGAAGCCCCATGTCCGCCGCCGTCCGGCGGCTGAGACGCGCCAAT
Source organism: Camelimonas fluminis (assembly GCF_014656355.1). GTDB lineage: Bacteria > Pseudomonadota > Alphaproteobacteria > Rhizobiales > Beijerinckiaceae > Camelimonas > Camelimonas fluminis. The sequence goes on along the minus strand of NZ_BNCG01000001.1, from coordinate 422,844 downwards.
GTCTCCAGGTCGGCGCGCACCCTGTCCCCGCCCCGATCGCCATTGACGGCCATGACCCTGAAACCGTTCCGGTATCTGGCTCCGCCAGCCGCCTCAGGCACGGAAGCGGTTACGCCCGCGGTTTCCCAGCGCACCGTCCAGAACGCGCTGGCGCCATAGCGCAATCGCGTTGCTTCCTGGCAGTTCGCCGGGGCGGCGCCAGCCAGTCGGGGTGGCGCCGCCCCTGCAAAAAAACCTTCGCTCCACCGCGCCATCCCCTCCAGCAGCCAGGGCGCCTTGAACATGGCGTAGCCGTACTGGAACAGGTGGAACAGTTCATGGGCTCCCGTGACATTGTGAGAAAAATCGAGGCGGTTGCTGACAACCGCCGCCAGTGAGCATGGCGCGCCGTCGCCTTTATCATCGGGCAGCCGCGTTATCTCGTCGAACGCCAGACCATTGCCGCGAGGCAGATCCATCACGAAAAACGTGATCGCGCGCGCGGCCTGGTAGCGCTTCTGCGCCAGGGGATCGGCCAGTCCCAGCCCGCGCCCATAAACCGCGCGCGCCGCGACAAGTTGCGTCATCAGATCGTCGATCACATCGGGAACGCCATTGCGCGCCCCATCTCGCTGGTCGGCCAGCGCATGAACGCCAGCCGAAGCCCAGCGTATCCGCAGATCACCGCGAACCAGTTCCCGATCCAGCAGGGCGTAGCGCGCCGGGAGCAACTCCCTGCAGCCCGCTTCCACACTGGTCCGATAAGAGGGCGTCGCTTCGCGCCCAAGGGACATGGAGCCAGACGCGGCGACCGCCGATGTGACCACAAGCGCGATGAAACAGCGCCTGCCATTCCAGCGCCAGGCCATGCCAACGCCTCCGTTCCTGCATGGTCGCCAATCCCGATGACGCCCTGGCGCTCACGCGCCGATGGAAATCCGACGCTCCCTGAGCGCCCGCACCAGCTCACTGAGCTTTGTGCCCGCCGAACTCTTCACCAGCAGCACATCGCCGCTCCGAAGCAACTCCCCAGCCCTTGTCAGCAGTTCAGGTGCGGTCGGCGCCCAGACGATCTCCGCCTTGTTTTCCAGGACATCGCGCAGAGCGGCCATCTGCTCGCCGCATAACATGATCAAATCGGCGGAGCAGGCCTCCACGTACGGCTTCAGACGCGCATGAAGGGCGGCGCTGTCAGGCCCAAGCTCCAGCATGTCGCCAAGGGCGAGCACGCGCCGCCCGCCCGCGACCGGCGGGCTGATTTCCCGCACAAGTTGCAGGGCGGCGGCCATGGAGGCGGGATTGGCGTTGTAGGCTTCGTCTATCACGCGGACCAGGCCATCGCCCGCTGGCACGTCAGTGACTTCGCCGCGTCCGCGCATCGGTCTGAACAGGGAGAAGAATGGCCCCGCTGCTTCGGCCGACGCGCCAAGGGCGTCCAGCACCGCGATGCATCCAGCGGCGTTGAGAGCCATATGTTCGCCTGGCGCGCCATTTCTGAACAGCAGCGGCCGCCCTCTCACCGACAGTTCAACCAGCTTCTCCGTGGGGATATAGTTGAGCAGGCGGATATCGGCGCCCGGGTGGCGACCGTAACCGACAATACGCAGTCCCGCCGCCCGCGCCGCGTTGGCGAAAATATCATACTGCGGCATGTCGGTGAAAATAACCGCCACGCCGCCCTGCTCCATGCCGCCGAAAATCAGCGCCTTGCGTCGGGCGATTTCATCGACATTGTCGTGATATTCCAGATGCGCCGGCGCGATGTTGGTGATGATCGCCACGTCTGGCCGGACCAGCGCCGCATTGCGGCTCATGCCGCCAATGGCCATTTCCACCACCAGGGACGATGCGTTGCGCGGCATGGAGGCAAGGTTCCATGCAATGCCAATTTGCAAATTGGCGCTGGCGCGGGAGCTGCCTGTCACGCCCCAGAGACCCAGGACGTGGGAGAGCATGGCGACCATGGTGGTCTTGCCGGCGCTGCCGGTGACGCCAACGATCCTGGCTGACGTTGTCTGACGGGCGTAGCGGCCCATGGCGAGCACGGCCGCCCGCAGATCATCCACCCGCAATTCATACCCGACGCCGGGCACGGAAGGCGCGTCCCGTTCAAGCACCACGGCCTGCGGGATGTAGGGCAGACGGGGCACAGAAGATGGAGCAACGCCCGTGGCCCCCTTGCCCCGCACGACAACGACGTCGCCCGGCTGCATTTCCGGCGGGTAGATGCAGACGCCCATGGTCCTCCAGCCAGGCCCCGGACCATTTTCCGCCCATTGGCCGCCCATCCCGGCCGCCAGTTCGGCGGCGCTCCAGCCCCGCCGCTCCACAGCGTCGCCCAACGGCTGCAGACCAATATCCTGAAATGTCACGAAAGCCTCATCTGAACGCGACCACACAAGGCGTGACCCCACTGCCCACGCGCCCCGCGGACTTCACAGCCAGCGGTCTGGTCACATGGAATACATGCGCCAGGCTCCGGCCCGAACGTCGGCTTACAGCCTAGCACCAGCATGGCGTCCGACGCGCGCCGGCGGCACTCCGTCACATGGTTGTGAAACGGCGCCGCGAAGCCGGTGGACAATCCGGACGCAAGAAAATCCGGGGCTCATGGGAAGCGCCCGGCACTGGCTATGGAACGTCAAATATCCCTGAAACATCAACGACTGTGAGCGCCCCGTTCATCCGGACAGTGGTTTGCCAACGCCATCCGCAGCCCGGTTCAGTCAGCCTGTTTGCCTCCGTCGCCTGCGGCAACGCCCATGAGACTGGTCCGCAAATAATCCGCCAGCACCACCGCCTGATTGTGCGCCGGATCATGCGCGGCGTAGAGCAGCGTCACCGGCCCATGTTTCAGGTAATCGGCGATCTGCGCCACGGCGGCGTGATTGGCGTCGAGTTCGGCCTGGTAGCGGAAGGTGAATTCACCGAACAACGCCGGATCGTGGCAGAACCACTTGCGCAATTCCGGGCTGGGCGCGATCTCTTTCATCCACAGGGTGAGATGCGCATCCTCCTTGCGGACGCCGCGCGGCCACAAGCGATCGACCAGGATGCGCGCTCCGTCCGCCTCGCTGGCGGGTTCGTAGATGCGCTTGAGCCGAATATCTGGCGGCATGACGATCTCCCCAACACCCGCATGGTCCGGAAAACAGGGTGAACCCGGCCCCTGGATGAAGTCCAGCATGTCTGTCCACATGTCGCAACTGCAAGCAATTTGCATTTAAAAACCATGGAGTTGCCGTCCGTCATCCGATCGCCTAAACCCCAGGGCTCCAGCAACGCCGTCGGAATGGATATGAACAGAACCCTGCAGATCGCGATCGGCAGCCTGGCCGTGGGGCTGGTGGTTCTGGCGCTGAAGCTGCTTGCCTGGCGCGTGACCGGCTCCGTGGCGCTTTACTCTGACGCCATGGAGAGCATCGTCAATGTGGCGACGGCGCTGGCGGCGCTGGCGGCCGTGCGCATCGCCTTGCGGCCAGCGGACGCCAACCACCCTTATGGGCATCACAAGGCGGAATATTTCAGCGCTGTGATGGAAGGGGTGATGATTGTCGTCGCCGCCCTGCTGATCCTGCACAAGGCCTGGCAGGGGTTCCTCGCGCCGCAGCCGCTGGACGCTCCCCTGGAAGGTCTGGCGATCAACGCCGCAGCCGGCGTCCTCAACGCCATCTGGTGCTGGGTGCTGATCCGTGAGGGCCGCAAGCTGCGCTCCCCGGCTCTGGAGGCGGATGGCCGCCATCTGTTCACCGACGTCGTGTCATCCCTCGGCGTCATCGCTGGCGTGGCGCTGGCCGTGGTCACCGGCTGGCTGGTGCTTGATCCACTGCTCGCAGCGCTGGTGGCGCTCAACATCCTGTGGTCAGGCTGGAAGGTGACAAAGGAATCCATGAGCGGCCTCATGGACGAAGCCGCGCCCAACGACATGCTGGCCGCCATTCGCGGCGTCATCTCCCGCGAGGCGATCGGCGCGCTGGAAGCCCATGACGTGCGCACCCGGGTCGCCGGGCGCGTCACCTTCATCGATTTTCACCTGGTGGTGCCTGGCGACTCCACGGTTGAAGCCGCTCACAGCATTTGCGACCGGATCGAGGCCGCCCTGAAAGACGAGGTGCCGGGAGCCCAGATCACCATCCACATCGAACCCGAGCACAAGGCCAAACACTGCGGCGTCGTGGTCGTCTGAGAATCCCTCACGCCACGCGAAGACACTGATGCATCCCCATCTGCCCGGGCCATAACCCAATGAGCCGGACTCACCGGTTTTTGGTCTCATCCGCAGTCAATCGCATCACCACGCGGTTGGAGCCATCGAGCAGGAGCAGCTTTCGCGGCTCATCCTCCACCCGAAAACCGCGAACCAGACCAAGCGCCTCATGGAAACGGCGCTCCTGATTCATTTGCGCCGGCGGACAGGCCATCATGGTGGACGCCATGCGGCTGAACACAATGCGTTTGCCTTTCACCCGCGCCGAACCGCCCATGCCATTGCAGCCGCCATGTCCGGAGACGCGACCATCCGGGGCGATCTCCAGCACCGACTGCACCCGCTCCGCCACGCCCCCGCCAAGAATGTCCTCCGCCACCCAGCGGCCCCACGGCTCAGCCGGCGCGCGCGGTTTGCCGGCGGCGCCGGCGCGCACGACCTGGATGGTGAAGGGCCCGGCGTCGCCAGGCGTCCAGGCATGAACCGTGTCGTTAATGAACATCAGCTTGCCGCGATTGTCGCTGATGCGCGCCTGCAGGGCGTAGCGCCGTCCCCGCCCCAGCCTGCGGCTATCGACGCGCAGGGTGAAGGGTATCGGGCTGCCGGCGAATTTGCCGACCTGGGCCGTGGCCAGCACGCGGGCGGGCGCGTCAGCCAGCGAAATGTCGACCAGTTGCACCTCAACGCGAACGCCGCGCGGCAGAGCCATGCGCTCGCGATAGACCACCTCGCCGCGCAGCGTGACCGGCGCCGCGGACGCCTCCCCCGACAGCAGCGCCACCCCGGCGACCAGCGCCCCGAGGGACAGATCGCGACGGCTTAAAAGGTTTCGCGCAAATTTCGACAACTTGACCTCCGTGTCCGTCCTGCGCCGGGGCTGGTCCACAAGGCCGGACTGCCCCGCCGCCCATCGGTCTGATGGCGCCTGATCTCCATTTCAATCTTCATGGAGAACGCCGGCTTCGCAGCCAGCCGCATACGCGTGGGCCGTCGCCACGCACAAGCGAAGCCAGTTCCAGACGTCTGTTCCAGGCGTTTGTGCGCCAGAACCGGCGGTTGAATGTCGCCGGGGGCCTGGCCGGCGTCAACCAGCCCGCAACGAGCGGCGGCCTTCATCCAGCGCGCCGTGTGAGCGAGCGCACCCGGGGGGCTGGCCAACCGGGGCCAGCAATGGCATCACAGCAGCGCGCGCCGGAGGGAAATCGCGCGCATCCGGAATGGAGCGCGGGAACATGGACAGCCAGGAAACGGTTCTGGTCACCGGAGCCGCCGGCTTTATTGGTTTTCACCTGTGCCAACGCCTGCTGGCGGAAGGCCGGCGCGTGGTGGGGCTGGATACGCTCAACGATTATTATGATCCGGCGCTCAAGCGGGCCAGGCTGGAGCAACTGACGCCGTCCGGCAATTTCAGCTTCAGCCAGACCGATATCGCCGACGCGGCGGCGTTGACCGATGTGTTTCGCGCCGGCAAACCGGCCATCGTCGTCAATCTGGCGGCGCAGCCCGGCGTGCGCTATTCGCTGCTGAACCCCGACGCATACACGAGATCGAACCTCGTCGGCTTCCAGAACCTCCTGGAGTGCTGCCGGCATAACGGCGTGCGCCACCTGGTTTACGCCTCGTCCAGCTCGGTTTACGGCGCCAATCGCACAATGCCGTTCTCGGTCAGCCAGAACGTCGATCATCCGCTCAGCCTGTACGCCGCCACCAAAAAGGCCAACGAGCTTTCCGCCCATGCCTACAGCCACCTGTTCGGGTTACCGACCACGGGGCTGCGATTTTTCACAGTTTATGGGCCGTGGGGGCGTCCTGACATGGCGACGTGGCTGTTCGCCGAGGCCATCGCCACCGGCAAGCCGCTGCGTCTGTTCAATAACGGCGACCTGAGCCGCGACTTCACCTATGTCGACGACATCGTTGAAGGCGTCGTGCGCCTGCTCGACCGACCCGCCCGGCCTGATCCGCAGTGGAGCGGCGCGGCGCCTGGGCCTGGCAGCTCCTCTGCCCCCTGGCGCGTCTACAATATTGGAGCCAACAGTCCGACTGCGGTGCCGCGCCTCATCGCGCTGCTGGAAGAGGGCCTGGGCCGAAAGGCCCAGATCGTGCTGGAGCCAATGCAACCAGGCGACGTGCCCGCGACATGGGCCGACACCGACGCCCTGCAGGCGGCGATCGGTTATGTGCCGGCGACGCCGCTGGAAACTGGCGTCGCCCATTTCGTCGCGTGGTTCCGCCGCTGGCGCAACCTTTGACCAGCATCGCCCGCAAGCCCTGCATCCGCCCTGGTATGGCCGCGAAAACCATTTCTCACCGGGTGGACGCGTGATTTGACGTGCGCCGGGCGCCATCGCCGGTTTCGTGCGCGCGCATCATGTTCTATGTCGTACAGCACAGTTTCGCCGTTTGTCGGCGCATCCGGGGAGCACCATGGCGTCGCGACGCGCGATCAGGACCATCCTGCTGAACCTGACGGCGGATCTCGTCGTCACCGCTGGCGCGACGGCGCTTGCCTTCTTTCTGCGGTTTCAGGACCAGCGTCTTGGCGTCTATCTGCATGATCTGCCGCTGATTCTGGCCGGCGTGCTGCCGGTGGCGGCGCTGGTGTTTCTCGCGGTGCGCCTGCCCCAGTCGAAGTGGCGCTTCACCTCGCTGCCGGACATCATCAAGATCGCCAAGGCGTCGCTGGCCCTCTCGCTGGTGCTGCTGGTGTTCGACACCGTGGTGTCGCACCCCGATCTGCTCGGCAAAAACTTTTTCGGGCGCGGCTGGATTCTGCTGTTCTGCCTGCTGGAAATGCTGCTGCTGGCTGCGCCGCGCGTCGCCTACCGGGCCCTTAAGCAGCGACAGCTCACCTCGGCCTCCCCGGCCAGCAAGCGCGACGCCGCGCTGATTTTGGGAACCGGCATCGAGATCGAAGCGATCCTGCGCGGCATCGAGCAGGGCGCCCTGTCGCGGCTGCGCCCGGTCGGCGCCCTCAGCCGCCACGGCGCGGACGCCGGCCAGTCGATCCGCGACATTCGGGTGCTCGGCGGTTTCAACGACCTGGCCAGCGTCATGCAGGGCCTCGCCGCCCGCGACCAGGCCCCCGCCATCGTGGTCATGGCCCCCTCGGCCCTCGCCGACGAGGTCAACCCGGGGACCATCCTCACCACCGCCCGCCGCTTTGGCGTGGAGGTGCTGCGCACCCAGGGACTGGACGAAGGCGCGCAGAACGTTTCCGCCCGGCTCGCGCCCATCTCCATGGAAGACCTGCTGTTGCGCCCGGCGATCAGCATTGACGAGGCCACCATCACCTCGCTGGCGGCGCACCGGCGCATCGCCATCACCGGCGGCGGCGGCTCCATCGGCGGCGAACTGGCCCGTCGCCTCGCCCGCTTCGGCGCCACGGATATCCTGATCCTGGAAAATTCCGAACCGGCGCTGCACGCGATTCTCGAAGACCTGGGCCGGGTCCCGGGCTGCAACCCGGTCGGCCGCATCTGCGACGTCCGCGATCGCGACCGGCTGTTCGCCATTCTCGGTGAATACCGGCCGCAGATCGTCTATCACGCCGCCGCGCTCAAGCATGTCCATTACCTGGAGAAGGACTGGAGCGAGGGCGTGCGCACCAACGTCTTCGGCGCCATGAACGCCGCCGACGCCGCCATTGCCTGCGGCGCCGAAGCCTTTGTGATGATCTCCACCGACAAGGCGGTGAAGCCGGTGTCGATCCTCGGCGCCACCAAGCGTCTGGCGGAAATGTACGTTCAGGCCAAGGACGCTGAACTGGCGGCGCGCAACGGCGCGACCAGCGATCCGGAGGCGGCGCGCCTGACGCGTCTTGTCGTGGTGCGCTTCGGCAATGTGCTGGGCTCAAACGGTTCGGTCGTGCCCAAGTTTCGCGAGCAGATCGACAAGGGCGGGCCAGTCACCGTCACCCATCCGGACATGGTGCGGTTTTTCATGACCATCCCGGAGGCCTGCGATCTGGTGGTTGTGGCGTCGTTCCACGCCATCGACGACCCGGACAAGGGCACCTCGATCTATGTGCTCAACATGGGCCGGCCGGTCAAAATCCTCGATCTGGCCACGCGCATGATCGAGATGGCCGGCTTGCGACCCAACGTCGACATCGACATCGTGTTCAGCGGCATGCGCCCCGGCGAGCGTCTTGAGGAAATCGTGCTCGACGACGGCGAAGCCACCCGCGACGTCAACCTGCCAGGCATTATCGCCGCCGACCCAAGCTTCCCGGATATCAATGAGCTGGAACGTTGTCTGGACGCCCTCGCCGGAGCGGTGACGCGCGGCGAAAAATCCAAGGTCTACGGCGTCATCCACACGGCGCTGCCGACCTTCCCGGCGACGCCGGAACTGGCCCCTCAAGCCGCTTCCTGAGCCCGGCCTCCTGAGCCGCGCCGCCTCTTGCCAACAGGTGGCGCGCGCTCATCATTGTGGCCGCGCGCCTGACGTCAGGCCCGCTCCGGCCAGTGACGCAGCGGTCCGCCCCCGAACGGTCCACGGCCAGCCAGGCGCAAATACGCGAATGCCCGCGACACGCGCGGGCCCAATGCGTCAGCGATGACCGAAAACGCTTACATTCCCCTGGAGCCATCCCCGATCTACATGGATCGGGGATGGCTCCAGTTTCCCTTGTTTTGAGCGAATTCTGATCGACCAGACGATTCCATCTGGTCGGAAAGCGCTCCGGGCAGCGGCGTTAGTAGCCGTTGTAATTCCGGGAATTGGCGACGCGGCGGCCATTGGCTCCAACCTCGGCCTGCTTCACGTCCTCGCCAATCAACTCGTAAAGCTGCGCGTCGGTGATCAGCGTACCGGCGAAAACCCCGCGGCCATCGGCTGCGGCGCCACAAACGCACGGTCCGGCGGACGCCGTCACGAACACGCGGCACCAGCGATGCAACGCCGCCGCGCTGAAACAGACGTTGCGCGGCGCGCCGAGCGGGTCATTGTACCGGGTGATCGCCCCGGGAAAATTCCAGGTCGCATTGGCCTGGTATGCGGGAAGCGACTGCGCCGAAGCCGCAGAAGCGACCGGGACCGCCATGCCCGCGACCACACAGAAGATCGCCCAACGCTTCATCCGTCGCTCCCCAAACACCGCGCCATGTTTCCAACTGCCTGCAGGCGTCGGACGCTCCCTGCGGGCAGGATAACAATCCGGGTCCCTGCTTCGGCCGCGAGCGCCGGAAGCTGGCCGGTTTGCCCGCCGATTTTCCCGAAGCGCCGCCTCTGACGGCGCTTCCCGCAATCACGCGGCTGGCAAATCAGCGCTTCACCAAATTGTGAAAACCTGGGGACAATAGTAGCGCGTCAACGGACCGGCAACATTTATTGCCGGCCGCCAGAAATTTCTGAACGCAAAACTGGCGAACCCATGACCTGGGGACCCGCTCCTTACGTGAGCCTCCTGCCCGGAAGCCCGACGCCGGCGGAAGGTCGCCGCATGCAAAACGCGATGGCGCCCCGGCAGCCGCCGTCGCGGCGATCAGTATTCCCACTCGGCGCCGATATTCACCGAGGTGTTGCCGGTCGCCCCAACGAGACCCTGAACGCGGATGTGACGCGTGACGTTGACATTGACGCCAAGGCCAGTGGTTTCCGGCGAGGTGCCCGGCTTGACGCTGAAACGGATGCGCTTGCCGAGCGCCCGGCTCGCCCTGGCCAGGAAGCCCTGGTTGCTGTCGCCGTCCATGTCCGAGCCGCCGAGGCCAAGGGTCCGGCGCAGACTGTCGAATGCGCTGTCGCCGTCGCCCGAGAACTGGGCGGCGATCTGCGCCAGTTGCAGCGCCTCAAGACCGGACAGTTCGCCAGCCGACTGACCGAACAGGATGCGCGAGATCACCTCTTCCCTGGACATCGCCGGGCTGGAGCTGAAATCAAACGCCGGATCGCTGGCCGGACCGGATATCTGGATCCGCGCCGTCACGCCGCCGGCGATGGTCTCGGCGATGAAATCCAGTTCCGGGCTCAGCGAGCCGCTGAATGTGACCTGGCCCCGGGTGAAATCGAGCGTCTGCGAGCCAAGATCGAAGCTGCCGCTGCGCATGGTGAAGCCGCCCGTCGGCGCCGGCGCCGACATGGTTCCGGCGATGCGCAACTGGCCGCCCAGCACCGCGTTGATGCCCCGCCCGCTCACCTGAATCGTGTTCTGCGACGTCACAACCAGATCGAGAACCGCGTCAAACGGAGCGGAGCGGGCGCCCTGGACGCGGACGCGCTGCTCGAGCGCGAGGCGCGCCTTCGCCTGTGGGGTCGGCGCGATTTGCCAGACGTTGGCCAGCGGACGCAGCGAACCGGGCAACTGGTTGGGGACACTGATATTGAGCGAGCGGATGCTGATGGTTCCGCCAATGCGCGGCCGGGAGGCCAGCGGCCCGGCTGCGGTCATGTTCAGGTCGACAGCGGCGCGCGCCATGCCATCGTTCATCAGCAGGGCGTTGGAGCCGGTAATCCGGAACGAGCCGGGAAAACCGGCGGCCGGGTCCACCCGCACATTGCCGGTGACGGACAGGGAGCCGCCATTGGGCGTGGAGGCGGCGATGCGCTGCACGACGATTTCCTGGCCACGCGCGGTAATCTGGCCGTTGATATTGGTCAGGCGCACGCCGGTGACAGCGTCGGAGAAAGCTCCGCCAGACAACCCGCCGCCGCCGGTTATCTGCGGGTGCGTCGCCGAGCCGCCCACCCGGATGTCGAGGTTGGCCGCGCCCGTGAGACGCCGGCCAGCCGGCGCGAGCTGGACGTTGGCCACGCCCAGATCCACCCGCCCGCGGACGCCCACGTCAAGGCGGCCGCCCGGATCAAGCGGGGCGCTACCGGATATACGCAGATCAGCGACCCGGCCGGCTGTCACCGTCGCATTCAGCGAGGTGCGCCCGGCGCCGTCCAGGACGCCGCTGGCGGTCATTGTCGCCGCCGGCAGGCCGGCCGAGCGCGCCGCTGCGGCCGAGACGCCAGTCAGATTGATCCGCCACCGCCCGGAAGGCGCCAGCGACGTTCCCTTGACTGTCGCCTCGCCCTCCAGCACGCCTGCGAGGCCAAGGCCTGGCGAGAAAATCTCGGCGACGGACAGCGGCACGGCCCTGGCGCCAATGTTGAGGTCCAGCGTCCTGCCCACCCTGCCCTGGGCTGTCAGCCGCCCACTGCCCAGCGCCACAGCCAGCTGGCGGATATCGACGCCGCCATCCACGACGACGAGGCTCGCCGGCCCGGCCAGGGCGATGCGGTGCGCGCCACGACGCGCGGTGAAACTGGATACGTCGACGCGCGTCTGGTCCCCCGGCGTCAACCGCGCCTTCGCGTCCAGATCGAAGCCTGCGGCCACCGCCGCCAGGGTGATGTCGGTGGCGGCGCCGGCGCCGCGCGCCTCCAGCCGGGCGCGGGACATGGGCTGGCCGCCGACGACGGCATTGTCGATATTGACGAAGCCATCCGCAGAGGGCCGGCGCAGAACGTCATTGGCCCGCAGATCGGCGTTCAGGCGATCCGCCCTGATGTCGCCAATGCGCATGCGCGCGCCATCCGCCCGCACGGCGACATTCTGGCCGCCATCGACGCTCTCCAGGGTCAGGTCGGCGTTGAACTGTCCGGCGAGCTGGCGCAGGGCGAGGGCTGAAACATCATCCAGGTTGGCGGCGCGCACGGTGAGCCGCCCCTTCGCCAGATTGGCGGCGTCGATCGCGACCGCGCCCTGGGCGGTGACGGATCCCATGGCGAAATCCAGCCCCCGGATGTCCCAGCCGCCGGCGGCAAGACGCGCCGCCTCGACGGCGCCCTTCAGCGGCTTGCGATCAAGCTCGCCGCTGAGGCTGGCGTTGGCGACCAGATTGCCGGTGAGATCCGTGGCCTTCACCACCAGTTGCAGCAGCGGCGCCGGACGCCCCAGCATGGAGCCGTCGCGGATGCTGAGCGTCGCGGCGGCGTCAGGCCGGGTCAGCGGTCCGGTCAGGCTGGCCTGAAGCTCGCCCTTGCCGGTCATGCGACGGTCGGCGTAGCGCAGGTCGGCGATGCTCGCCATTGCCTCGATGGCGGACTGGTCTTCCCGCGCCTGACCATTGACGCGCATGGTCGCGTGCGCCCCCGCAAGCGTCAGGTTGTCGAAACCGAAGCCGCCGCGCGGCGCCATCTCCACCGCGCCTGTGAGCGTCACGCGGCCGCCGCTCAGCCCGTCAACGGCCTCGATGCCCGTGCCCAGATCGCGCGCGCCGCCATTCAGTTCGGCGCGAATGCGGTTGAAGCGCGGCTCGCCGGTGAGTTTGGCGCCCAGATCAAGCGCGCCGCTGAGCCGCATGCCGGTGAGCAGGCGCAGGCGGGCCAGATCTGGAACTTTCGCCGACAGCAGGCCATCCAGCCGGCGACTGCCGGCGACGCCCTTGAAATCGACCGCGCCGGAGGCGGTGGCCACGTTGAACACGTCCACGTGAGCCGTGCCGTAACGCCCAAGCGCCGCCCGCAACGTCAGGGTGACCTTGTCGCCGATCGCCGCGTCGAGCCCCTTGTCGGCCAGGGCGACGCCGGCCGCAGTGGCGTCGGCCTGTACGTTGAGGCGCGTGCCGCGTTCGCCAATCACGCCGGTGGGCTCGGCGTCCAGCGTTGCCCTGGCGGAGGCGATGCTGCCTGTCGGCAATTTGGCTTTGGCCAGTTCAAGGCTTGCCTTCACCGTCGGCATGGAGGGCTGGCCGGTAATGCGCGCGGTGAAATCCAGCTTGCCGATCTCGGCGTTGCCGGTGCGCAGCACGCCGCCGTCATTGGGGACGGCGCCAGCCAACACCTTGACGTCGAGCTGCTTGCCGGAGGTCATGCCGCCAGTGATCGACAGGCGGGCCGCCTCGGCCTGCACCGCCAGGTCGTCAAGCCAGAAGGCGCCGTCGCTATTGAGGAAGATGCGCCCACCGAGCCTGGTGTCGCCGGCGAACACCGGCGCCACCGGCGCCGGAAGCACCCCCGAAACACGCGCGTCCATGTCCAGCGCCAGCACGCGACCACCACCTGAAACCTTTTGCTGATCAGGATCCTGCTGCGTCAGCTTTGCCGAACCGCGCGCGGACAGGTCCGGACCGCCGTCAAAGTTCAGATTGGCCGTGAAGCCGTCCAGCGGACCCGCGCCATCCACATCAAGTTTCATCGGCGGCAGGCCGGGGATGGAGGCCAGCCGCGCCACCAGGCCGCCCGCCGGCTCGTTGGCGTGCAACTGCACTTTCAGGTTCTTGTCGGCGGGCGTGAACGTCACCCGCGCGTTGAATTGCCCCGGCGCGTCGAGACGCTTCGCTTCCAGCCGGAAGTTCAGGCCCTGGGCCGGATCGCCAAGCCGCGCCTCGCCATCGGCGCCGATCTGCGCCGCGACGCCCGCGAAGGCTTCGCCCAGGGACAGATCCTTGAGCTGGAACGCCCTGACAATCACTTCCACCGGCAGTTGCGGCAACAGCGGCTCATCGCTGGCCGGCGCAACCTCGCGCTCGGGGGGAACAGGCCGGCGGATCAGCTCCAGCTTGCCAATCTCCAGGCGGTCAATCTCCAGCCGGCCCGACAGCAACGCCAGCCGCCGCCAGATCAGCCGGGCCTCGTTCAGACGCAGCCACGGCCCCTGGCGATCGGAAATCACCACGTTACGGATCGTCGCGTCAGACGAGAGCGCGCCCTCCACCGCTCCCACCGAGACGGTGGCGTTATCGGTCGACAGCACGCGGGAAATCAGGTCGCCCAGCACGGTGCGCTCGGAATCGTCCGAACGGACATCTTCCGGCGCCAGCACCCACGCCAGCGCGCCCAGCGCCAGCAGCACCACCGGAACCAGAAAAAGGGCCTGGCGAAACGACCGGATTTTGATGAACCGGATCATCAGAACGACTGCCCTATGCTGATGTACATGCTGACCGGCCTGTCACCCTTGCGCCGGTCGAGCGGGAAGGCGAAATCGGCGCGGATCGGGCCGATTGGCGTGTAATATCGCAGGCCGATGCCCGCCGATTTGTAAAGCCTGTCCTTCAGGTGCGGCGTGGTGCTGTCAAAGGCATTGCCCGCGTCGAAAAATGGCACGACGCCGATGGTGTCGGTCACCTTGATGCGCGCCTCCAGATTCATCGTCAGCAGGCTGCGCCCGCCGACAACAAAGCCAAACCTGCCGTCCTGGGGACCAAGCGAGTTCAACCGGTAGCCGCGCACCGATGAGGCGCCGCCAGCATAAAAACGGTGGTTCGCAGGAATTTCGCTGAGCCTGGGACCGCCGAGCATGCCGATGGTCACCCGCCCGGCGAGCACGATGCGCGCATCTTCATCGACCGCATAGTAGGTGGAGGCCGACAGCTTTCCTTCGGTGAAATTCACCGTCGAGCCGAGGAACGACGGGTATGGCGTCGCCGAAGCCACGACCTTGAAGCCCCGGGTGGCGTCAAGCGGGTTGTCCGTGGAGTCATAGGTCACCGACACCGGCGTTCCGACCAGGGTGTAGTCGATTGACGACAGCACGTCGCTGGTCTGGCCGCGCTCGACCTTCAGGCCGCCCTGAACGGAAAACACGTCGCTGATGCGATGCCGGATCGACGCCGTCGCCTGCACGTCGCGCACGGTATAGCCGCCATAGCGGTCGCCGCCAGTGCGGTCGCGCTCGGCCATGGCCTCGACGATCAGGTCGTTGCGCGTGCCGCCCAGCGCCGGCTTGATGAAAGTCGCGCGAAAACGGCCGCCGAAATCGCCTTCATTGAGATCCGCGACGCCCTTGCGACGGGTGCCGTCATTGCGCGGCGCGACGAAGATGCTGCCTTCAAGTCGCAGTTGCTCGGCGCCGCCGAACAGGTTGCGGTGCTCCCAATAGGCGCGCAGGTTCGGACCGTCCACCGTGGAGTAGCCGGCGGAAAAACCAATGACGCGGGGCAGCCGCTCCGTTACGTCGACGAAAACCGGGATGCGCCCCTCAGCGTCGAGCCGGTCCGGCGTGGTGACCCGCACGCCGCCGAGTATGGGAAGCTGGGTGAGCGAACGGCGCGTGTCCGCCAGTTTCTTCGGCGAATAGGGCTCGCCCGGCTCCAGATAAATGAAGGAGCGGATGACGCGCGGATCAACCGTGGGGCCATCCCCAGGTCTGGCGCCGCCGGCGTTGCGCACCTCGACCTCGCCGATCGGGGCTTTCTGCCCTGGCGAGACGACAATCGTCGCCGCCATGGTGCGGGTGTCGTGATTGACGGTCGCTGCGATGTCGACGCCCTTTGCCAGCGGATACGACTGGCCGCGATACCAGTCGACGGCGCGGGCGCTGGCGGCGCGCAGATCGCCGGCCCGCGCAGGGCCGCCATCGCCAATTTTCAGCACGTTTGCGGGCAGCCCGGCGCGCGTCAGACTCTGCCCTCGGGCGTCTTTCACGTCCACTGACGACAGGGTGAATTGCTCGCCCGGATTGACGCTGACCGTAACGGGAACAACCTGACGGCCGCGCATGGCGCCGGCGGCGCGGCAGGCCGCCTGCAACGTCGCCTCGCTCACCGGCAATTGCAGCTTCACGCCTGCGATGTCGATGCTGACAGCGGCGTCGTAAAAGCCCTCGGCCCACATGGCGTCGACAATCGGCGCCAGATCGATGGCGGCGCGCTGCGCCAGCGCCATGCCGTCCGGCGGCGCATCCTTCCGCAAGCGGTAAAGCGTCGAAGCGCTTTGCATGGCGTTGGCCAGCGACCTGTGGTCATCCGCCTTGAATTTGACCTCATAGGTCACGGCGTCAGCGACCGGCTCCGGCTTTTTGTCACCGAACAGCCCGAAGAAATCGAAGGCGCGCGCATCCGACGCCGCAGCGGTCAGCCCGAGGGTCGCGACAGGCGCGGCGGCCGAAGCCAGGGCCGCGCCAAAAAACAGTTCCTTACACAGGGGGTTGCGCCACCGCCCCCGCGGCCGCCTCGTCATACATATCTCCGGCCTGTGAACCGCGTCACAGAAGATTCAGTTCGCATCTGCGCGGCATGGCGGATCCGGCAACGGATCCTGAACAGCAGCGGCAGGTCGACTTGCCTGTCCTTCCTGCCATTTTTGTCGCCATTCTGCAGCGTCCCATGCGCAACAGTCGCACCCATTGCGCATTCCGACCATGAAAGCCGAGGTATGAGCGAGAGGTTTCTTTCCCGCGTTAGCAACCAAAATGTCCGCCGTCCGGCGCCACACGTTAGACTTATGGTTCACACAGGATGAACAGGATCGCATTGGCTCACAAATGCGCGAGCTTCGTCCCCGGCGCCGGCGCCCGGATTGCGGAGGCGCGGATTTTTTTCAGACGCCCTCCCCTTCCCGCGGCCCCGCGAGATCCGGCTGGATCCCCTCGCCCCGGTCCATGGCGGCGCCGGCAACGGTGGAAGGAAAACGCCCGGGTCCCTTTCGTTGCCCGCCAGCGACGGGGGGCAACGGGTTCCGGGCGTACGTCCGGTTACTGCCCCGAGAGCAGCGACCCAAACGGTTTCCACTGGCCGCCGGTGAAGCGGGCCAGATAGCCGGAGCGCAGGGGGCGATAGTCATCCGGCGTCGTGTTGAGCGTAATGCCGTCCAGCAACATCGGCAGCGCCACGCCCTTCATTGTCGCCGCCTGCTTCATGACATTCTCACGCGACGGGTTATCGCCGGCCGCCTTGAGCACCTCGGTCATGGCGCCGGCGACAGTGTAGCCGTAGACGGCGTAGAAGTCCGTGGGATCGATGCCGGGCGCGTACTTCTTCATGAAGTCGAGGTAACCGGAAACCTTGCTGTCATTCTGCGTGTCCGCGCTCACGGTCCTGAATGACAGCATGGTGATGATGCCTTCCGCCTTGTCGAGGCCAGCCGGCTTCAGGATCTGGTCAGGATTGATACAGCTGCTGGCGAGAAACCGCATGGGCCGCCAGCCAATTTCCCAAGCCTTGCGGATGGCCTGGGAGCAGGCGCGCGGCGTGACGCCAAGAATCATGAAGGCTTCCGCCTTCGTGGCGGCCAGCGCCAGCACCTGGGAGTCGACTGTCGGCTCGGTCACCTCAAACGGCATGGCCGCGGCGATTACCTTGTCCGCGTCGGCCCCGAGCGCCTCGCGCAGCCCGCGAATGTATTCCTTGCCGCTGTCATCATTCTGGTAAAGCACCGCTACGCGCGCCTTCGGGTCGTTCTTGCGCATGTAGTCGAGGTAGATCCGGCCCTCGGTGCTGTATGGCGGCTGCCAGGGGAAAGCCATGGTCAGCGGGAAGTTCTTTGGATCGTTCCATTTCCCCGCGGAGCTGATCAGAAAGATCAGCGGCACGCCCTTGCCGCTGAGATACCGCTGGATAGCCGAGCTGGGCGCCGTGCCCATGGTCGCGAACATGAAAGCAACCTGGTCATCTTCGACCAGCTTTCGCGTCTGCTCCACTGTCTTTGGCGGCGAGAAACCATCGTCCATGGAACGCAGGTCAATCTTGCGGCCATTCACGCCGCCCGCGTCATTGATCATCTTGAAGTACGCGGAAATGACCTTGCCCGTATTGCCGAGCGCTGACGCCGGCCCGCTGTAAGGCATGGTGTTGCCAATGCGAATTTCCTTGTCAGTCACACCCGGCCCGGTGAACTTTTCGGCGCTGGCGAACGCGGACCCAAACAATACGGCAAGCCCTGCCGCCCCGGACAGCGCTCCCATGCGCAACCACTGGTTCATGATCATTCCTCCCCATTCGACGGAAACGCTGTCTTGTGTTTTCTTGCGCTTCCACCACCTGCGCGGCGCCTGCCGGCGGCGCCCCGCAAACATAAGACGTCCACCCCACAGATTGAAACCAGATCATGAAGACGCTGACGCATCCACGATCTGCATCGCTCAATCAGCGTGACGCGTTTTCCTGTCGCCATGCCTCACCCGGGCTTTTACAAGAGGCCCGCGATCAAGCGCAGCAGATCGGGCGCAGCCTGCAGGATCTTGCCAAAGGGCTCTTGCAAACGTTGGCCCCGTCTCGCCCTGCTCCCAGGGGGCAGGCGCGCCGCCGGACGAGACACACAGTTGCCAGGCGTCGACCTGAATAACCGGACGCACCAAGAACATTACGCACGTAATATAATTTACGTAATAAAATTTACGCGCGTAAATCAGATTATCAAATATTCATCGCTTCACATAAAAAACAAATAAAATTCAAAATTAGACAAAATCCTTGTTGCAGCCCCCCAGAAAACCCACTAGCTTTCAAAAAGTTGCAACAATTAAATCATTCAAGCCCCCCCGATCCGTATACCGGTGCAATTTCGGGCGTTCGTGGCGTCTGTGTTTTTTGGAGCAAACTCATGTCACAAGCAGAAGCTGAAACAAGCCTCATCAATCTTACAGCACGTATCGTGGCCGCCTATATTCAAAACAATGCTATTGACCGATCACAAGTTACAGAAATCATTAGCTCAGTTCATGCGTCGCTCAACAAGATATCTGGCGCCAAAGTTGAGGCCCAAGAACAGCAAAAACCAGCCATTTCCATCCGAAATTCGATCACGCCAGACTATATTATTTGCCTTGAGGACGGCAAAAAATTCAAGATCATGAAACGCCATCTCACGACAGTGTACGGCATGACTCCGGCCGAATACAGAAGGAAGTGGAATTTACCGCCTGATTACCCGATGGTCGCGCCAAACTACGCAAAATCGCGATCTGAATATGCACGGGAAAAACAGCGCCACACGGCGGTCATTCACAATCTCAAAACGGGAACGCGAGCCAGGGGAAGAGCTCTCGCGCGCGAGCATAGCTTGCCGGTCATCGTCAGGCCTGGCTGATATTGCTTACATGCAAGCCAGACGACCTATCCTGGCGCCCTGATATTCTCTTACGTCAAACTGGGCTGGCCCGAACAACCGGATCAATGCCGGCTGTTCGGGCAGAAGGCGCATCACGGGCGCCAGCAGCCGGGAGATTTGGAGACTTGGAGACTTGGAGACTTGGAGACCTCGGGATCACCCAACCAGACAAAATCGCAAACAGGGCATGCGACGACCGAATTTCCAGCAAATTCCAGTACGCGAATTTTTGGAATTAATTTTCATATATATCAACTCTAAATACATAAATGATTATGCCAATCTTAAATTATACATAATTTTAGCATGAAATTACAAATTTTTGCAAAATTACTAATTACAATTTGCGCTCACCATATATTCCATGGCTTTCAGAAAACTATACCTTACACAGAGTGCCATGACGCCAAAATCCAATGCTTCCCTCAATTGGGGCGCTCATTGGGCCCTGGTTAGATCGAGGTCGCGCAAAGTATGTCCAGCGGGGTCATGCGTCACGCTGGGTTGAGCTTTGCCCATCGCGGCTGCATTCAACACTCCCGCGACTGGCGGCCTGCTCCTGGCGCTCGGATCGACTGAAACGGTGCGGGCGCTGCGAATACAAGCACAAAAAAGACCGCCAACAATTTCCCGTTCCTCGGTAAATCTTATGATCTATACATTGCAAATCACATGAAATGGATATTATATATAATATATCCCGCTCCAATATGGATTTAAATCCAAAATACCCCCCTACTCACACATCGGGCTGGCTCCGCAAAGGCGCCGCGGTGCGTGTTCGCGGGAAGCATGCAGCGGCGTCTGCCTGGAATGCGTTCTCAACACTGCACGACATAACGCCACGGATCGCCAATGCCCGGCCTCTCCTTGGACACGGTGCGCCGCTCCTGCGCCCAGAACGCAAGACCGCACCATCCCGCCCCTCTCCTGCCCCCCTGTCCTTTCTGGCTCTGGCGATCATCGCAAGGCTGCGCTAGTTGATAGACAGCGGCGCGGCTCCGGCAAAAGTCATGGACTTTTGCACGGCGGACCGTGACAAAACCAACAGGACAGAGCGCCTTCGCCACCAGCATCCGGGAAAGCGCTCCGGGAGACAACGAGATGGCCCAGCAGACGCAAGGGGAAGCGCCCTTTATCAAGGAGTTCGATGTTCCTGCCGGCGTCGCCATGGAGCTCAGCCCCCTCGTTCGCCGGATTCTTGTCGACAATCCAGGTCCCTACACCTTTCGGGGCACCAACACGTATATCGTGGGGCGCGGACGCATCGCCGTCATTGATCCCGGCCCCGTGAATGATGCGCATTTGCAGGCCATCCTCGCGGCAACGCAGGGCGAGACCATCACCGATGTGGTGATCACCCACACGCACAGGGATCATTCCCCGGGAGCTGGACCACTGGTTGCCGCCACTGGCGCGCGCCTGGTTGGCTGCGGCCCGCACCGGCCCTCCCGCCCCCTGGGCGAAGGCGAAGGCGCCAGCCTCGACGCCAGTGCTGATCTGGAATACGCGCCGGACCTCATCCTCGCTGACGGCGACTCCATTTCCGGGCCTGGCTGGACCCTGACCGCCATCGGGACGCCCGGTCATTGTCTCAACCATCTGGCCTTCGCCTTGCCAGAGGAAAACGGCCTGTTTTCTGGCGACCACGTCATGGGCTGGTCAACCACCATCGTGGCCCCGCCAGACGGCTCCATGTCCGACTACATGGCTTCGCTGGAAAAACTGCGCGGACGGTCGGAAAACGTTTACTGGCCGGGACACGGCGCGCCGATCGCCGATCCGCAGCGGCTGGTGCGGGGCCTGCTCGTCCACCGTCGGCAGCGGGAAAACGCCATCCTGGCGCGACTGGCCGAAGGTGACGAAACCATCGACCAGATTGTCCCGCGCCTCTACGACGGGCTGCCGCCAGAGCTGATCGGCGCCGCGGGCCTGTCGGTTTTCGCTCACCTGGAAGACCTGACCAATCGCGGCAAGGTCGTCACCGACGGTGCGCCGAAGCTCAAGGGGCACTATCGTCTGGCGTCATGATGCCCCAGGCGGCGGAAGTGCGGGCATGGGTCCGGGCGTCGCGCGACGTCCGCCCCCGCAGGTCGCGGATGCCCCGGCGTCGCGGCGCATTGTCGTGGCCTGGAGCCTTCCAGGCAAATTGGACTCCGCTTTTCATCCGGTGAGACAGGGCGCATCGGGCAACCGCACGTCACTGGAAATGCTTACCCCTCGTCGACCGCCTGAACCGCCTCGTGCAGATCCAGTATCCGCTGCACGCCTGAACCTGGACTGTAGCGGCCGAACACGGACACCACGCGCACGTCCAGTTGCGCCCCATCCGCTGTCGGACGCACGCGAACGGCGACATATTGTGGAAAGCGCAGCAGATCGCTCCTGGCGACAGCCTCGAACTGACCTCCGCCATCCGGCGCATCCACCGTGTCCGTCAGGGTCCAGCCGAGAGAGAGCGCCGCCGTTTCCGCCGCCTTCAGCGCATCAGCCGGCTGCTGGTCCAGAAATAGCGGCAGGGCCATGAGGCGCGCCTGATCAGCCGCCGCCCGTTGAACCGGCGGAGCCGGCGGCGGAACAAAGCCGCTCCGCCCCGCCGCCGCCCTTGCTGTCGTGGCGAAGGCCGGGGGCGAAAACGTATCAGTCGAAAGGTCTGTCTGGTCTGGCGAACGCCAGATCTGCGCGGCGAGAATCGCCGGCCAGGCCAGGGCCAGACAACTGATGACAAAGCCATGCATGGCGGCCGTGGCGCCACGCAATCCCTGCCGCCACACCACGACAAGGCCCGTGATCGCCAGCAACAGGGCGATGGCTGACAGCATCCAGCCCGTGCAGATCACCGCGATCACCGGCCAGGATCCCACATCGCCGAAGCGCGCCGCCAGAACGCCGCCAATTGTCACGAACAGGCCAAACCAGGCCAGCTTTGGCGAGAACCCACCAGCGCGCGTCCGCGCTTCCGTCAGACGCATCCGCTTCAAGCCATTCGCTCCATTGTCTCAAACAATCGTCCGCACCGGCTCCACCCCGCACGACGCGGGCTTCGCGTCCGGAGCCATATCAACCAGACGGAAGCGTCCGGCCAATCAGAATTCGCTCAAACGAGAAAACCGGAGCGGTTTCTGATCCAGATTGATCTGAACCGCTCCAGAGGCAACCCCGGACTGGGCCACCATGGCGGGGCGCTCCAGCGAACGCTGGCCCTCCGCGGCGCCTCGCAGGGTTGCTGCGTCGTCCGCCGCCTGTCAACCGGCGGCGGGACCGGCGCGTCGCCATGAATTGTTGGCTCCCCGAACTCCTGGCGTCAGGCCGTAGGCAAACGGTAGTTCGCGAACTGCCCTCGCAGCTCCATTTTCTGGATCTTGCCGGTGGCGGTATGTGGAATTTCGTCCACGAACACCACGTCGTCAGGCATCCACCATTTGGCGATCTTGCCCTCCATCCAGGCGAGGATCTCCGCCCTGTCCGGCGCCCGCCCCTCCTTGCGCACAATCACCAGCAGCGGCCGCTCGTCCCATTTGGGATGGGCGACGCCGATCACCGCCGCCTCGGCGACATCCGGGTGACCCACGGCAAGGTTCTCGATGTCGATGGAGGAAATCCATTCGCCGCCAGATTTGATGACGTCCTTGGCGCGGTCGGTGATTTGCATGGACCCGTACGGATCAATGGTCGCGACGTCGCCGGTGTCGAAATAGCCATCGGCGTCAAGAATTTCGCCGCCCTCGTTGCGGAAGTAAGCGCTCGCCACCGCCGGGCCACGGGTCTTCAGCCGGCCAAAGGTCTTGCCGTCCCAGGGCAGATCCTCGCCGGCGTCATTGGTGATCTTCATCTCCACGCCAAACGGGGCGGCGCCCTGCTTCACCTTCAGGTCGAACAGGGCCTCGCGGTCGAGCTCGCCGTAATCCGGCTTGACCATGCCGCTGCTGCCGATCGGGCTCATCTCGGTCATGCCCCAGGCGTGGCGAACCGAAACGCCATAGCGGCTCTCGAACGTCTCGATCATCGAACGCGGGCAGGCCGAACCGCCAATCACCACGCGCTCGAGGGTCGTGGGCCGCAGGTCATTGGCCTCCATATGCTGCAACAGCATCAGCCAGACCGTTGGCACGGCTGCGGTAATGGTCACCTTGCCGTGCTCCAGCAGTTCATAAACCGAAGCGCCGTCCAGCTTCATGCCGGGCATGACCATGCGCGCGCCCGACATCGGGCCCGAGAAAGCCAGGGACCAGCTGTTGGCGTGGAACATGGGCACGATCGGCAGCACCGTGTCGCGCGACGACAGGCCGAGCACGTCAGGCGCCATGCACATCATGCCGTGCAGCACGTTGGAACGGTGAGAATAGACCACGCCCTTGGGATTGCCCGTGGTGCCGGAGGTGTAGCACATGCCAGCGGCCGTGTTCTCGTCAAGACGGACCCAGGCGAAGTCGCCGTCGACCTCATTGATCCAGTCTTCATAAGCGATCGCGCCCCGCAGGCTGGTCTGCGGCATGTGGGCGGCGTCGGTTAGCACAATGAAACGCCGCACCGTCGGAATACGATCCTGCAGCGCCTCCATCAGACCGACGAAGGTCAGATCCAGGAACATCAGCCGGTCTTCGGCGTGATTGGCGATGTAGGCGAGCTGGTCCTCGAACAGGCGGGGATTGAGCGTGTGATAAACCGCGCCAACGCCGGTGACGCCATACCAGACTTCCATATGGCGCCATGTATTCCAGGCCAGCGTCGCGATGCGGTCGCCGGGATTCACGCCTTCTTTCGCCAGGCGTTTGGCGACCTTGAGCGAGCGGGCGCGGATATCCGCATAGGTCGTCGTGTGGAACGGTCCCTCGATCGAGCGCGTGATCACTTCGCGGTTCGCATGTTGTATCGCCGCGTGATCAATGATCCGGTGTATCAACAGCGGCCAATCCTGCATCAGACCCAGCACGTTTATCCTCCCGTTGGCGTTGTCCCGGCCGCGCGCCCGCCACAGGTTCTGGTTCGCGCCCGACAGAACCGATCATCGTCCACGCGCGCCCGATTGCAATGGTTTATGTGTAAACATGTGTGCTGATAAGAAGGCGCTGGCGGCGCCGATCGCGGCGGCGGCATTTGGCAGGACCTGGAGGCGACAGTGAACGCGTCAATCGAACCGCTTCCCGGCGCGGCGAGCGCGGATGAAGCGGCGGATGTCATGAAGGTCTGGCTGCGCTTCGTGCGCCTCAACCGGCGGCTGTACGCGGCGATCACCGCCGAACTGCGCGACATCGCCCTGTCGGTCCCCCAGTTCGACGTGCTCTCCACCCTGTCGGAACGCGAAGGCTTGAGCCAGCAGGAGCTGGCCGACCGCCTTTATGTCACCAAGGGCAACGTGTCTGGCCTGGTCGATCGTCTGGTGCGCGGCGGTTTCGCCGAACGTCGCGCCCTGCCTGGCGACAGGCGAAGCCATGCGCTCTACCTCACCGGGCAGGGGCGCGACGTGGTCGCGCGCGGTCTCGCCATTCAGCGCGCATATGTCGACCAGACGCTCGGCCGCCTCTCCGCCGCCGACATCGCAGTCCTTGATCGCATCCAGCGGGCATGGCGCAATACGCTGCCTGACTAGAAAGCAGCGGCTTGCGATCTGGCCGGGAGCGTCGAGAAATCGAGTCGCACCGGCAAATGGTCCGAGCCGACATGTTCCAGCGTGGAGAGGCGCGGCGCGGCAATGTCGCGGCTGACAAGAATCTGGTCGATGGGCAGACCAAGATATGGCCGCCACGCCGCCGGCAGCGTCCCGATAAACCAGGTGGCTCCCGCGCCGTTCATGGCGCGCGCGCCGGCGGCAGTTTCCACCTGTCGCACCGTATGGCTCCATGGCGTGGCGTTAAAATCACCGGCGACGATGCGCGGGCCGCGCAGTTTTTCCAGTTCTGGCCCGATCTGGCGCAGGTTCCGTTGCTGTGCGAAAGGCCACGGCCATTCGAGATGCAGCGACGCCACGCGCACGACCACGCCGCCGAGATTGAACGGCGCGATCGCCATCAGGCCATCACCGGTGCAGCCGGCAGTCTTGGGAGTAGCTTTGTCCGCGCCACTTTGCTGAACCCAGGCGTTCTCCCAGCGGAATGGATGGCGGGACAGAAGCCCCACTCCCTTGGGGCAATGCAGGCGATGGGGATACGCCGCCGCCAGCCTGTCGAGCCACGGCGCCCAGTGCGCGCCGCCCTCCTGATAGGCAATAACGTCCGGCTTCTCGCGCGTGATCATGTCGAGAACGCGCTCCGGCGTCCGGTTATCGAAACGCAGATTGATCTGGACAAGCCGGTAACGGGAGCCCGGCGCGGCCTGCGCATCCTGCCCGCCCGGGTGACTGAACGCCCAGAACGTGGTCGCGAACGCCGCCGCGGCCAGCAACACGAGCGCCGCTCCGCCGCGCCGCCTGGCCGTGAACAGCGGCGGCAGGGCCAGCAGCGCCGTCAGCACGGCCAGATGCGCCCGGAAATGCGCGAACGAGTCAAAGGCCGGATGTAGCCCGCCGGCGAACCCCAGCGCCAGCGGCGCAGCGACAAGCCCGGCGATAATCAGCAAGAACAATGAAAGGCGGTTGTTGAACATGTTTTGCTCATGTCGTTGGCGTCCTCCTGGACATGCGGCCGAAAGGCAACAAGGCGGAATTCCGCCCCGGTCAGCCCGCATCCAGCCCCTGGCGCCAACAGTTGCGCAAATTTCTTGTGAATGTATCCATACCCGCGCCGCCCACACCTTGGGCCAACAGAATACGGCAAGGGGAGCACGCCATGGATCTGCTGACACAATCCGCCAGTGAACAGCTTGCGGCGCTGGCGCGCGGCGAGACCACGGCGGTTGACCTGCTGGAACTGACCCTGAATCGCGTGGCGGCCCTCAACCCCGGGCTCAACGCCGTGGTCGCCATGGATGTGGAAGGCGCCCGCGCCGCCGCCCGCGCCAGCGACGCGCGCCGCGCCGCCGGCAAGGCGCTGCCGCTCGATGGCCTGCCGGTCACCATCAAGGATTCG
This sequence comes from Camelimonas fluminis, assembly GCF_014656355.1. Lineage (GTDB taxonomy): Bacteria > Pseudomonadota > Alphaproteobacteria > Rhizobiales > Beijerinckiaceae > Camelimonas > Camelimonas fluminis. The sequence goes on along the minus strand of NZ_BNCG01000001.1, from coordinate 396,894 downwards.
TTCGCTGTCAAAGGCATGCCGGCCACCGCGGGCGCGCCGGCGCTGAAGGACTACGTTCCGGAAGAAGACGCCGCCGCAATCGCCCGGCTCCGCAATGCCGGAGCGGTGATTTTCGGCAAGAGCAACGTTCCGGCCTTCACCAGCGACTGGCAGGCGTTCAACGCCGTCTATGGAACCACCAACAACCCGTGGGACGTTGCCCGCAGCCCCGGCGGTTCGTCAGGCGGCGCCGCGGCGGCCACCGCCACCGGCATGTCGTCGTTTGAATGGGGCTCGGATATTGGCGGTTCGATCCGCTGGCCCGCCCATTGCTGCGGCGTGTTCGGTCACAAATCCACCTGGGACCTGGTCCCGATGCGCGGCCACATTCCGCCAGCGCCGGGAACCGTCAACCATAACCCGGACCTCGGCGTCGGCGGCCCGATCGCCCGCTCGGCCGCCGATCTTGACCTGATTCTGTCGCTGACCGCCGGCTCTGACTCGCCCGATGGCGCGCTGGCCCGGCTGGAGCCGCCGCGCCGCACGACGCCAGAGGGCCTGCGCGTGGCCGTGTGGCTGAATGAGGCCGAAGCTCCGGTCTCCGCCGCGGTGGCGGAAGCCGTCGGGACAGCAGCGCGCAGCCTTGCTGGCGCAGGGGCAATCGTTGATGACAACGCCCGGCCGGACTTCGATTTCTTCGAGGCGTTTGAGGTCTACGCCCTGATGAACCACGCCATCGCGCTCTCCGCCGTGCCGGAGAAGGCGCGTCAACGCCTCGCCGACAACGCCGCTTCGTTTGCCGCCGACGATCACAGCCACCAGGCGCAGCAATGCCGGGCCGCCGGCCTCGGCGCCGCCGAATGGCGCGAACTTGTGGCCCGTCGCGAGAAGCTGAAGCAGGCCTGGAACCGCTTCTTCGAGAATTATGACGTGGTGCTGATGCCGCCGGCCTCGGTCACCGCCATTGCCCATGACCATGGCAAGGACATCCACGGTCGCCGCATCGACATGGGCGGGGGCGTGCAGGCCCCCTATTTCAACCTGCTGCACTGGGCCGCCCTGGCCACCGTGGCGCATCTTCCGGCGACGGTCGCGCCTGTGCCGCAGGCCGACGGCGCGCTGCCGGCGGGCGTGCAGATTGTCGGCGCGGAAGGCGCAGACCGCACCACCATCGCGGTCGCCGGCATGCTCGAGAAGCTCAACGGCGGTTTTCGCGCGCCGCCCATGGCGCGCTGAAACGCGCCTGCGCGAGCGGGGCGCCGCCAGGCCGCCCCACTCTCCGCGCCCCTGTCACCCCCATCCCCTTTCGCCGCAGGCAGGCCCAAAACACGTGAGCCTGTTGCCGCCCGGCAAGGCGGCTGCTTGCGCAAGGCGGCTGCCTGGACGAAGTAACTGCAGCGCCTTCGGTGGCCTCCGCCGAGAACTGTGGCAGACTGGGACAAAAGCCCCGGCCGCCACAGCCGTGAGCAGGGAGGAGCCGCATGACCGACAATTACGCCGCCCGTGATCTGGCGACCATCGCCCACCCCTACGCCAATCTGGCGACGTTACCCGACCAGGGGCCGGTGGTGATGGAGCGCGGCGACGGCGTTTATGTCTACGACAGCGCCGGCAAGCCTTATCTGGAGGGTATGTCCGGCCTGTGGTGCGCCTCGCTCGGCTTCAGCAACGCCGAACTCGTCGAAGCGGCGCGCGAGCAGATGGCGCGTCTGCCGTTCAACCACCTGTTCGCCGGCCGCAGTCACGACCCGGCCATCGCACTGGCGGAAAAGTTGAAGGACATGGCGCCGATTCCGGTCTCGCGCGTGTTCTTCTGCAATTCGGGCTCGGAGGCCAACGACACCCAGATCAAGCTGGTCTGGTACATGAACAACGCGCTGGGCCGCCCCAACAAGAAAAAGATCATCAGCCGCCAGCGCGCCTATCACGGCGTCACCATCGCCAGCGCTTCGCTCACTGGCCTGCCTGGCAACCACGCCGATTTTGATCTGCCCATCGCCGGCATCCTGCACACCGCCTGCCCGCACCATTACCGCTACGCCCATGAGGGCGAGAGCGAGGAAGATTTCGCCACCCGCCTGGCCAATGAGCTGGAGGAAATGATCCTGCGCGAGGGCCCGGACACCGTGGCGGCCTTCATCGCCGAGCCCGTGATGGGCGCCGGCGGCGTCATTGTCCCGCCTGCCGGCTATTTCGAGAAAATCCAGGCGGTGCTCGACCGCTACGACGTTTACATGATCGCCGACGAAGTGATCTGCGGCTTCGGCCGTCTTGGCGAGATGTTTGGCTCGCAGGCGCTGGGCATGCGGCCAGACAGCATGTCGCTGGCCAAGGCGCTCTCCGCCGCCTACATGCCGATCAGCGCCGTGCTGATCCCCGAGCGCATGTATCAGGCCATGGTCGACGAGAGCCGCAAGAACGGCGCCTTCTACCATGGCTTCACTTACTCGGGGCATCCGGTGGCGGCCGCGGTGGCGCTGAAAACAATAGAGATTTACGAGCGCGACGACATTGTCGGCCATGTGCGCAAGGTCGCGCCCCTGTTCCAGCAGCGTTTGCGTGAATTCAGCGAGCACCCCCTCGTCGGCGAAGCCAGAGGCATGGGACTGATGGGGGCCCTGGAGCTGGTGGCCGACCGGAAAACCAAAGCCGCCTTCCCGGCTCAGGCCGGCGTCGGCGCCATGTTCACGCGCTATGCGGCGGAGGAAGGGCTGATCGCCCGCAGTCTCGGCGATTCCATGGCCCTGTGCCCGCCCCTGATCATCACCGAATCGGAAATCGACCTGCTGTTCGAGCGCCTCGCCATCGCCCTCGATCGCACCACGGTCTGGGTGAACAGCGCGCGCTAGCATTTTCCCGCAAGGTGGACGCCGCTTTGCATGAGGAAAACGCCCCAAAAAGGAACGCCTTCACGCAGCCCGGCGTGAAGGCGTTTCCGTCGGGAACTAACGCTGCTCAGACGCTGGCGTCGCGCCGCTTCTGCATCAGCGCCGTCAGCTCCGGATCCGCTTCGTCCGGCAGGCGCACGTCCACGGTGACGATCAGATCGCCGCGCGCATCGCCCTTGCCTGTCGGAAAACCCTTGCCGCGCAACCGTAGGTTGCGACCGCTGCTGGTCATCGGCGGAATGGTCATCGCCACTTCGCCATCGAGCGTCGGCACGCGCACCTTGCCGCCAAGCACCGCGTCCTCCAGATCCACCGGCAGGCGAGCCCGCAGGGTGTCGCCATCCAGCGTGAACCGCTCGTCCGGGGCAATGCGCACGGTGAGCAGCGCGTCGCCATGCTCGCCGCCGAACGGGCTCGGGTCGCCCTGCCCCTTCAGCCGCATCACCTTGCCGTCGCGAATGCCGGCTGGAATATTCATGTTGACGTCGCTGCCGCTGGGCAGATGCAGGCGCTTCTGCCCGCCTTCGGCGGCGTCGCGCAGGCTGATGATGATTTCGGCCTCGATGTCGGCGCCGCGCGGCGGCGCCCGCCGCCCCCGCGCCCGCCCGCCCATGGCGTCACGAAAGGCGTCGCCGAAAATATCCGACGGATCGACCCGGCCGTCCTGGCCAAAGCCGAAGGAGAAACCCTCGAAGCCCTGACCGCCGCCAAAGCCGCTGCGCCCGCCAGCGCCCGGGTGAAAGCCCTCGAACCCCTGAAACTTCGGCTTGCCTTCGGCGTCGATCTCGCCGCGATCGAACTGACCGCGCTTTTCCTTGTCGCCAACGATTTCATAGGCCGCGTTGATTTCCGCGAAGCGTTCCTTGGCCTTCGGGTCCTTGTTGTGGTCCGGATGCCATGTCTTGGCGGCCTTGCGGAACGCCTTCTTGACGTCCGCCTCGCTGGCATCCCGCGCTACGCCAAGAACCTGATAAGGATCACGCATTACCTGTCTGCTCCAGCGCCCGGCAGGGCGTTAATGTCCCAAGCAACCCCATTGACGCGCATACAGTCAATCCGCCCCGCAATCCATCCTGCGCTGAAAGTTACCACGTCGAACCCGGCCGCAGACACGGCGGGGTCAGACATACGCCGGATTTTCCGGCCTGGGGAAGGCGTACGTTGGAAGACCGCAAAGGCGCGCGAATGGGCGCCTCATCGCATATGGGCGCATGTTGCCATTATGCAACTACCAGAATGCCGGTGAAGCGCGATTTCTGCAGAAATTGTCGAAGAGCCAGAGCCGGCCATGTTGCACCGTCGTGCGACTGAAGGGAGCTCCACCACGCCTTGCCCCACGCGAACTTTGAACAATCGGGCGGAGCCGCCTGGTCGGGAAGCCCTGCCTTTTCGGATTTCGACATTCTCATCCCTCGATACAAGGCCGCGGGCGAATATCAAGATCAAAAAATCACAAACAACTTATTGATATTATAGATAAATTCATCAATCTGGCTTTTCCGCGCCGCGTGATGTGAAAGTGCAGGAAAATCCCAAATTAGCTCCGCTAACGCGCGTCAGCGACCTGCTGGTTGGAAGCGATGCGCCAGTCCTCGCCTGGCGCCCGGCAGGAGGTTCCCTCCTGGCGGCGGGTGATGATTCTGGTTTTCACGTCAGCGACCCACGACCGGCACACCTCGCCGGCGCGAACGAAGGGCAGGCCCGCCGACCGGAAGGCGCCGGAGTGTCCGGTTTCCGGATTGTCCCACCCGGCGCGCTCACCATTGCCAAGCGGATCAAGCGCCACCGACATGGCGTTGCTGGCGCGCCGCCAGTCCTCTTCGGTCAGACCAGGAGTCAGGCGGGTTTCGACGTCAACCGGCGTGATCGAGCCGGTCACCACTTCATCCCGGGCCAGCGGCTTGATGGGAATGCTGAAGCCACACCCAGGCAACGCCAGGCAAACGGCGATGGCCGCGCCAGCGCGGGCGGAGCGCCCCAGGCGGAAGAAGGCAGCCAGAGGCTGGAAAAAAACCATTCGCGCGCCCCCAAAATATCCACGCTTCCCCGATGCGCGACGATCACGTCCTTCGCGAAACGCCGGATGGCGCATATAAAGCGCCTGACCGGGCGCACGCGCCCTGGATGTCGCGGAACACTCCAACGCAGGGGTCTCCAACAGGACGTTTCCCGGCAAGACGGGCGCTGCTTGCGCCGGGAGAACGCGGGTTCAAATGTGGAGAAAGCGCCGGCCCAGCGTGACCGGCCATCTCTCCAGGGCTTCAGGCTCCGGCTTTTGCCAGGGGACAAAGGCCGGTTTCAGAAAGACAGGAATTCCGGCGGACCGGGAATTTGACGCTTGATGCGACGCCCGATGCGAACCGGGGGCTTCAGAAATCAGAATTCCACTCCGCCAGGATGGCTAAAGGAGATTGGCCTTGGAACCGTTAATTACCGGTGACTTCACGGAGACAACCGATCCGTTTGCGCTGTTCCGCGTGTGGATGGCCGACGCCTCCGCCTCGGAGCCCAACGACCCCAACGCCATGACCCTGGCGACGGTGGACGCCGACGGTCTGCCGAACGCCCGCATCGTCCTGCTCAAAGGCCTGGACGAACGCGGCTTCTGCTTCTTCACCAACACCCGCAGCGCCAAGGGTCAGGAGCTTGATGGCGCCGGCAAGGCGGCCATCGTCTTCCACTGGAAAAGCCTCCGCCGCCAGGTGCGCGCCCGCGGCCTGATCAGCCGCGTCTCCGACGCCGAGGCCGACGCCTATTACCTCAGCCGCCCCTGGGGCAGCCGCATTGGCGCCTGGGCCAGCGACCAGTCGCGCCCCCTCGCCTCCCGCGAGGACCTTGTCGCCCGCGTCGCCGACGTGGAAAAACGCTATCCGGAGGGCTCCGAACTGCCGCGTCCGCCGCACTGGACCGGTTACCGGCTGACGCCTCTCGCCATCGAGTTCTGGCACGACCGTCCCTTCCGTCTGCATGACCGGGTGACATTCACCCGACCCGACGAAACTACGTCGTGGTCGCGGCAGCGCCTGTTCCCATAAGGAGACCAGGCGTGGCTGAAACGCGCGCGGACAGTGAAATTCAGGGGGCGCCGCCCGAAGCAGCGGAGGCGCCTGACAGGCGCTTCCCCACCCGGCCGTTTGTTGCAGCCAGTTGCGCCGTCATCCACGACGGCCGCGTCCTGCTGGCGCAGCGGGCCGCGCCGCCCCTGGTCTGGAGCTTTCCGGGCGGCGTCGTGGAAGCTGGCGAAACCCTGGAGGCCGCCGCCCTGCGCGAACTGGCCGAAGAAACCGGCGTGTCGGCCCGCATCATCGGCCTCGCCGGCTATCTTGAGCACGTCGCCTTCGCCCGGGGCGGCCGCACGCCGGCCGATTCAGCTGACCGTGTGCTGCGCCATTATGTTATCATGTGCTTCGCCGCGATCTGGACAGGCGGCGCCGCGACGGTCAGCGCCGAAGCGCCCGCTTTGGCATGGGTAACGCCGGACGAAGCGCGCGGCCTGCCGGTCACGGATCATCTGCTGACCATTCTCGATCAGGCGTTTCGCGTGGCGTCTCATGTGGATACGGCCGGAGCCGGGCATCCGGGCCGGCAGTCGTCAGAACTGACGGGCAGGAAAAATTGCGAAACCGGTTGATCGAATCCCACGCCGGCCCACTCACTTTACGGCCACCTGCCTGCCCCCGCCTCCACCGGGCGCGCCTCGCGATGGCGTTGGCCGTTCTGGCGGGGCTGGGCCTCGCCCTGGGGGGCGCCCAGACCGCGCAGGCCCAGGCGGCCCGGAAAGCCGCGCCATCAGTTCCGGCGCCGCCCGTCGCGGCTCCCGGACCGGCCGGCGCCGCGCCCACCACTGAAAAAAGCATGCTGCGGCTCGCTGAAATCATGGGCTCGCTGGCCTGGCTACGCGGCCTGTGCGGCGCCAGTGACGGGCAATTGTGGCGCGATCGCATGAATGCGCTGATCGAGGCTGAAACGACGCCGCCCGAACGCCGGCAACGCCTCGCCGCCGCATGGAACGACAGCTATCGCGCCTGGAGCCTGTCATACAAACGCTGCACGCCCTCCGCCGAACTGGCGGTGCAGCGCTATCTGACCGAGGGCGCTTCGCTCTCCCGCGCCCTGTCCGCCCGCATCGCCCGCTAGAATTTGCGCTTTTGGCGACCCACGCCGTCAAATTGCCTGCATTTGCGGTCACTGGAGAAATTTACCGGGCTTCGCAGGCGTGTTAACTGTTTGGCAAGAACCTCCTGGCGCTGCGATCTCCAGACGCTATTCTGCCCACGTCAGAGGACACATCAGGCGAGCAGGTTTCCGCTTCGCGAACGAAGCGGGCGACAGCGCGCCAGATAACCCAATCAGATATCAGGCGACCGTGTTCAGGGATGGCCGGTCTTGCCCATGTCCATCCACATCCAGCCCCGGTATTCAGGCGCGTGATGAACGACTCGAATTTTGACTACGATCTTGGCGATGCCAGCGATGAAAAGCGGGCGGCGTTGAGCTACCTTTCCGAGGCTTTCGCCGAGGCGCAGCTTGATGGGCTGGACGGCGATTGCGTCGCCCATGCGGCGCTGTTCACGGCTTTCCGTGAGCTCGTCGACGCCTATGGCGAAGAGGCTGTCGCCACTTTCGCTGAAAGCCTGCCCGCGCGTCTGCGTGGCGGCGGTTTTTCCACCGCGCGCCGGCACTGATTCGCGGCGCCCGCCGCCCCCCTTCCCGGAAAAGGCAAGACACTGCCGGCCGGCGCTTTCCGGCGTCGGCGACAGGAGCAACCCGGCGGCCCCGTTGTCGTCTGTGGCGGACAAATATGGCTGTCCCGCCCGCACGGCTGCCCCGCGGCCTTAACCGGCCAGACAGCCCCGCGTCCCGGTCAGACAGGCAAGGGCCAGCATCCGCGAGGCCAAAGCCCTGCCCTGACCGCGCTATCGCCCTGACCACATTCCCTGCCGGGAGCCTTCGCGGATCAGGCGCTCAGTTGCCGGAGCGCAGCGCCACCGCGTCGTCGGCGTCGTGCTGCAAGGTCGCCTCGCATGGCTGACGCGCCGTCCTGGAGTCCGAAGATTTGCGCGGCGCCGAAGCCAGCGCCCCAGCCAATGCCGGAATGGCGACAGCCCTGAATGTCAGGCCGGCGTCACGCCGCCGCTCTTCGTGGCTCACTCCCGCGCGGCGGGGGCCGCGTCCATGCGCTCTCTCAGTCATTGTCCTGCCCTGCAAGCTCCCAAAACGCGCCCCCATGGCGCGATAGCCCCCTATGGAGACGACGAAGCACGTCAACAATGGGGCCTTTTCTGGCAGATTTTATTGAATTTTCATGGACATGACTAACTTCCCCTTAACGGACGGCCATCGCCGGCCGTCAAGGACAGGCCGCCCGGGCCATCCCGCGGCGTGGCCTGCAGCGACACGCTACAGTGTTGCTCAAAGCGTTACCTGGGTGCCCACCTCGACGACGCGGCCGGTGGGAATCTGGAAGAAGTCCGTGGCGTCCGAGGCGTTCCGCGCCAGGAACATGTACATTTTCGACTGCCACAGCCGCATGCGCGGATTGGCGCCGATGCGGATTGAACGGCGCGACACAAAAAACGACGTGGACATGATGTCGAAACGCCAGCCCTGGCTGCGGGCGATGGCGAGGCCACGCGGCACGTTCGGCGTCTCCGCATAGCCGAACGCCATGGTGACGCGGCTGAAGCCATCGCGGATCGGCTCGATCGACACCCGCTCGCTGTCCGGCACCCGGGGCCTGTCGTCGGTGATCACCGTCAGCATGACGTTCTTTTCGTGCAGCACCTTGTTGTGCTTCACGTTGTGCAACAGGGCCGCTGGCGCGAAATCCGGGTCGCTGGTGAGGAACACCGCCGTGCCGCGCACCCGGTGCGGGTTGCTCTTGGCCAGGATGTCGACCAGCTCCTCCATCGGCATTTCGGCCTTGCGGGTTTTTTCCAGCACGATGCGGGTGCCGCGCCGCCACACCAGCATCATGGTCATGATGATCGCCGCGACGATGATGGGGAACAGGCCGCCGTGCAGCGCCTTCAGCAGGTTGGCGAGGAGGAAGGTGCTGTCGATGATCAGGAACGGCAGCATGATGACCGCGGCCAGCCACAGCGGACGCTTCCAGTCCTTCCAGATCACCACGAAGGCGAGAATGGCGGTCACCACCATGGTGCCGGTCACCGCCACGCCATAGGCCGCCGCCAGATTGCTGGAATTGCGGAACAGGCCCACCGACAGCAGCACGCCGGCCAGCAGCAAATAGTTGATGCGCGGCATGTAGATCTGCCCCGCGTGCACGTCAGAGGTGTAGCGGATCTCAAGGCGGGGCAGCAGGCCGAGCTGGATGGCCTGGCGGCTGAGGGAGTAGGCGCCGGTGATCACCGCTTGGCCAGCGATGATGGTCGCCAGCGTCGCCATCGCCACCATGGGCGCCAGCGCCCACTCCGGAAACAGCAGGAAGAACGGGTTCTCGATCTTCTCGGGATGCGCCAGCACCAGCGCGCCCTGCCCGAGATAGTTCAGCGCCAGCGCCGGCAAGGCCATGAACCAGGTGAAGCGGATCGGGCTGCGGCCAAAATGGCCAAGATCGGCGTACAGGGCTTCAGCGCCTGTGACGGCGAGAAACACGGCGCCCAGAATCGCCAGGCCGATGGCTCCATTATGGAGGATGAAATCCACCGCGTATTTGGGATTCAGCGCCCAGAACACGCCAAGATCATCCTTGATGTGGTAGAGGCCGCCAACGGCCATCAGGAAAAACCACAGCATCATGATCGGGCCGAAAAGCCGCGCGACCTGCGCCGTGCCCCGGCTCTGCACGAGGAACAGCAACAGCAGGATGGCTGTGGTGATCTGCGGCACATAATCGTCAAGCGCCGGCGTCACCAGCTTCAGGCCCTCGACCGCCGACAGCACCGAGATGGCCGGGGAAATGATGGCGTCGCCATAAAACAACGCCGCGCCGAGCATGCCAAGAAAGATAATGAGGCGGCCGTTGGCGTGCCCCATCGCCCGCTGCGCCAGCGCCATCAGCGAGAGAATGCCGCCTTCGCCGTTGTTGTCGGCGCGCAGCAGGATGAAGACGTACTTCACCGTCACCACGAGCATCAGCGCCCAGAGAATCAGCGACAGCACGCCGATAACCGACGCGCGGGCGTCGAGGCCGCCTTCCATGCCCACCTTGGCGGCTTCACGGAACGCGTACAGCGGGCTGGTGCCGATATCGCCGAACACGACGCCGGCGGCGCCAACCACCAGCGTCCAGAAGCCGGTTTTCGGATCGTGCCCGCCAGGCGCGGCGCCGTCGTGGGAACCGGCCGCGCCGCCCGTTTCTTCCCGGCCTTGCATTGCTGACATCAAAATTCTGCCTCTGGACGCAACGCCCGATTTATGGCGGCGCCGGCAATGTGATCGGTCGATCCGTTTGCCGGCGTTCGCGGATTGCCATCGCGTTGTCAGACAACCGCCATCATTGAGGCGTGCAAATCGGTTTTGCGCAATGGCCGGACGTCATTCTCTCACCAGCTTGTCAAAGTTCGGCGACAATATCCGGAAAGCGGATCAATGCTGCGTCGGCGCCATTGAAGCGCCGCGCACACAGCGGCCGGCGGTATAAACCATCCAGAATCTGACGCAAGCTCAGCCGTGGCCTCGCGGCGCCCCGACCCGCGGCGGCGGGCATGGATGGCGGCGCCGCGTCGTCACCGCCGCGCGCCCTTGTGAAACAGTGGAACAATCCGGGCTTCCGTCACCCGCCCGCGTCGGCTAATGATGCAACGGAAGAAGCGTCGGCGGTTCCGGCGAGCACCAGGGTCCCAGTTTCACCATGGCAGGCAACGTTGCGCAAATCAGTTCCCTCATGGCCGGCAAGCGCGGCGTTATCATGGGGTTGGCCAACAACAAATCGATTGCCTGGGGCATTGCCAAAGCGGCGCGCCAGCACGGCGCTGAAATCGCCCTGACCTATCAGGGCGACGCGCTCAAGAAGCGCGTCGAGCCGCTGGCAGCCGAACTTGGCGCCGCCGTCGTCGGCCATTGCGACGTCACCGACGCCAGCACCATCGACGCGGTGTTCGCCGAGGTGGAGAAGCTCTGGGGCAAGATCGACTTCCTCGTTCACGCCATCGCCTTTTCCGACAAGGATGAGTTGACCGGCCGCTATCTCGACACCAGCGAGGCCAATTTCACGAAGTCGATGCTGATTTCGTGCTATTCGCTCACGGCGATCGCCCAGCGCGCCGAGAAGCTGATGACCGAGGGCGGCGCTATCCTGACGCTGACCTATTACGGCGCCGAGAAATGGATGCCCCATTACAACGTGATGGGCGTCGCCAAGGCCGCGCTGGAAGCCAGCGTGCGCTACCTCGCCGCCGATCTCGGCCCGCAGCGCATCCGCGTCAACGCCATTTCCGCTGGCCCGATCAAGACCCTGGCCGCCTCCGGCATCGGCGATTTCCGCTACATCCTGAAGTGGAACGAATACAACTCGCCCATGCGTCGTTCGGTGACCATCGAGGACGTCGGCGAGAGCGCCGCCTATTTCCTCTCCGACATGTCGAAGGGCGTCACCGGCGAAGTGCACCATGTCGACGCCGGCTACCATGTGGTTGGCATGAAGAATCCCGACGCCCCCGACATCGTTCTCAACAAGGAATAAGCCGCGCCGTGGACGCCATCCGGACGCAGGCCGAAGACGCCGGGCAACAGGACGCCAAACCGCAGGACACATCGCCTGCGGGCGCGCCGCCGGTTCCCCGAACCCGCCCGCGCGGCGTCATCTGGTTCATTCGCCATGGCGAGACTGACTGGAACGCCGCCGGACGTTTGCAGGGCCGGCGCGACACCGGACTGAACCGCACCGGCAAACGCCAGGCGGCGGTCGCGGGCCGGCTCCTTGGCGGCCTGCTTCCCGATCCTGCTCGCCCGCTCTGGCTGGCCAGCCCTCTGGCCCGCGCTTCCCGCACCATGGAAATCCTGCGCCAGACCATGGGGCTTGAGCCCGATGGTTATCTGGCCGACGAACGGCTGGCCGAAATTTCCTTCGGCCGCTGGGAAGGCCATCCATGGAAAGACATCAAAGCGCGGCATCCGGCCGCCCACGCCGCCCGCAAGGCGGCGCCGTGGACCTATGCGCCGCCGGACGGTGAAAGCTACGCCGACGTCGCCGCCCGGCTGGCACCCGCCATTGCGGCGCTGGAGGGCGATGCGGTCATCGTGTCCCACGGCGGCGTCGCCCGGGCGCTGCTGGCCCTGACCTGCGATCTTGATCCGGTCGAGGTCGTCCGTTTTCCTGTCTGGCAGGGTCGGGTGCTCCGCATCGACGCCAGCGGCTGGCGCTGGCTGCCGGAAGATGTTCCGCCGGGCCATGGCTGAATTTTCGGGCTGAATTTTCCGGCGCGCTTTGAGTTTCCTGCGCCATACGCGGCGGGAAGCCTGCGCCTGCGTCGCCGCCCGGCTGCTCCCCCGCTCTTCACCGCGCCATACTCATCCCACCCGCGCCACCCACAGCTGAGAGGCGTCCACCGCCTCGCATGACTGAATGGCGCTGGCTCCGTGGATGGCCGGGACCAGCCCGCCATGACGTGTGGAAAAACCATGCGGAGGATGTCGCGCGGTGGTTGGGCCAGGGCGCACATGACGGCAGGCGCCTTGCTGGCAAGCCCCTGGCCGGCAATGCATGACCCGCAACCCATGACGCTGCAACGGCTGGAGGCGCCCCTCCACGAGCCTGATCTCGCGCGCCCGGCCCGCTGCAGCCCCCTGCAACCGGCCCGTTCATTTTCGTTCATGCACGGTTCAGGCAGCCAGGCGCAATGATCCGCCCATGCAAGCCCCTTCCGTGTGGAATCCGGGCTTTGCCACAGCATCCATGGGCGGAAGGCCGTCCGGGCGAGGGGCAAGATGAGAATACCAGGCGAAGACATGAATGTGGGAGCGACCGCCGGCCATACGGCGTCGCCATTCATGCTGGCTGGTCCTGTGCGACCGGAATTCGCGCGCGACGAAACCCTGGCCGAGATTTTCGCCGCTACGGTCCGTCTGCGCGGCTACCGCATCGCCTACGCCAGCGGCGACCAGGTCTGGACTTATGCGCAGGTCAACGAACTGACCGCACAGATGGCCCGGGCGCTGGCGGCGAAGGGCATCGGCCCGGGCGATGTGGTCGGCCTGTGGGCGCCGCGCGGCGTCGCCCTGCTGATGGCCCAGATCGCCGTCACCCGCACCGGCGCCGCCTGGCTGCCGTTCGACGCCGACGCCCCGGTTGACCGCATCGCCGTCTGCCTCGCCGACGCTGGCGCCAAGGGTCTGCTGACCTGCGACAGCTTCGCCGCCCGGGCGCGCGAGACCAAATTCGCCGTCTGGACCGTCGAGGCGCTCCAGGCGGAAGCCGCCGCAGGCGACCTGCCGGAGCTGCCCGACCCGCGCACGCGCGGCCAGAGCGCCGACAGCCCCGCCTACATGATCTATACCTCGGGCTCCACGGGCACGCCCAAGGGCATCGTCATCAGCCAGCGCAATATCTGCCACTTCCTGCGTTCGGCCAATGACGTCTACGGCCTGACCTCCGACGACGTTGTGTTCCAGGGCGCCTCCGTCGCCTTTGACCTGTCGATGGAGGAAATCTGGGTCCCGTACCTGGTTGGCGCGACGCTGACGGTCGCGACGCCCGAGGTGATGAGCGACATCGAGCGTCTGCCCGACCTGCTGGAGGCCGCTGGCGTCACCGTGCTCGATACGGTGCCGACCCTGCTGGCCCTGTTGCCGCGCGACGTCCCGGCCCTGCGGGTGATCCTGCTCGGCGGCGAGGCGCTGCCGGCGCCGCTGATCGCCCGCTGGGCCCGCCAGGACCGGCGCATTTTCAACACCTATGGCCCGACCGAGGCGACGGTTGTCGCCACCGTGGCTGAAGTTGTGCCCGGCGAAACCGTCACCATCGGCAAACCGATTCCCAACTACACCTGCTATGTGGTCGACGAGCAGTTGAACCCCGTCGCTCCCGGCGTGGAAGGCGAACTGCTGATCGGCGGCCCGGGCGTCGCCCAGGGCTATCTGCGCCGCCCGGAGCTGACGGCGGAGAAGTTCATCGCCAATCCGTTCGCCACCGATAAAAAGCCGATCGACCCGGTGTTGTACCGCTCCGGCGACGCCGTCAGCCTCGACGCCAGCGGCAACATCGTTTTCCACGGGCGCATCGATGACCAGGTCAAGATTCGTGGTTTTCGCGTCGAACTGGGCGAGATCGAAGCGGCGCTGGCCGACTTCCCCAACGTCGCCCAGGCCGCGGTGGTGGTGCGCCAGGATGACGGCGTCGACCGGCTTGTCGCCTTCCTCGTCGCCCAGCCGGGCGAGAGCATCGACCGCATGGCCCTGCGCGCTGGCCTGCGCGAGCGCCTGCCGTCCTACATGTGCCCGTCGCACTTCGAGCTGGCGACGACGCTGCCCCGCCTCACCTCCGGCAAGATCGACCGCAAGACGCTGAAAGGCGTCGCACTCACCGCTCGTGAGGCGGCTGAAGAGGAAGCGCCGCAGAGCGACGCCGAGGCCGTGTTGCTGGCGGCGGCGAAGCATGTCTTCCCCGGCCAGGCCATCCCGTTTGACGCCGATTTCTTCCTTGATCTGGGCGGCCATTCGCTGCTGGCGGCGCGCTTCGTCTCCGAAGTGCGCCGGCACCCGGCCTACGCCACCCTGACCATGCAGGACGTCTACGCCGCCCGCACCCTGCGCGCCATGGCGGCGCTGGTGGAGGCCAATGGCGGCGGCGAAGCCCTGGACCTGTCGTTTGACCCCCCGCCCCTGATGCGGCGCTTCTGGTGCGGCGTCGCCCAGGCCGTCGCCCTGCCGGTGATTCTCGGCGTGGTGACCATCCAGTGGCTTGGCCTGTTCCTGGCTTCCATCGCGCTGCTGCGCGAGGACGCCTCGATCTGGGCTGAGATGGCGGCGCTGTTCACCGTCTATGTCATCCTGAACATCGGCGCCAAGCTGTTGATCGCCGGCCTGAAATGGGCCGTCCTCGGCCGCACGAAACCCGGCCGCTACCCGCTGTGGGGCGTCTATTACTTCCGCGTCTGGTTCGTGCAGCGCATGATCCAGGCCACGTCGCTGAAGTTCCTGCAGAACTCACCGCTGATGCGTGTCTATCTGCGCATGCTCGGCGCCAAGGTCGGCCGCGACGCCATCATCGGCGACTTCGAGGCTGGCGCCATCGACCTGATCTCGATCGGCGACGGCGCCTCCACTGGCGCCAAGACCCGCTTCGCCAACGTCCAGGTGGTGGGCAATGAGCTGATTATCGGCGCGATCGAGATCGGCGCCGACGCCTATACCGGCAACACCTGCTCGTTCGGCCCCAACAGCCGCGTCGGCCGCAGCGCCGAACTGGCCGACCTGACGGCGATCCCGGAGAACGGCGTCGTCGGCGACGGGGAAAAGTGGGAGGGTTCGCCCGCCCGCAAGACCGGCATGGTCGATCTCGCCGCCCTGCCACCGCAGGCGGAAGCCGGCCCGGCCCGGCGCGCCGTCCAGGGCGCGGTCTATGGCGTCGGCTACATCGTCATGCTGATGCTTGGCCTGCTGCCGATCTTCCCGGCCTTTTACATTCTCTACAACCTCGACCGGCTGTTCAGCGGCGTGAACGACCATGAAGTGTCCTGGTCGATGCTGCCGCTGCTCACGATCCCGACGGCGCTGGCGCTGATCCTCGTTTCCATGGCGGTGATCATCGTCTGCCGCTGGGTCATCCTGCCGCGCGTCCGCCCTGGCGTGTATTCGATCCACTCCTGGACCTATGTGCGCAAATGGCTGATGGGCCTCGCCACCGAGGTGACGCTGGAGACCCTGAACTCGCTCTACGCCACGCTGTTCATGCGCATCTGGTATCGCCTGATGGGCGCGAAGATCGGCAAGGGCTCGGAGATTTCCACCAACCTCGCCGGCCGCTACGACCTGGTCGACATCGGCGACGGCAATTTCCTCGGCGACGAGGTGATCTTCGGCGACGAGGAAATCCGCCGCGGTTATATGGAGCTGCGCACGGTGAAGACCGGCGACCGGGTGTTCCTCGGCAACGACGCCATCGTCCCCGGCGGCTCGGTGATCGAAGACGGCGCGCTGCTCGGCATCAAGTCGCGCATGCCGGAAGACCTGCATATCGGCGAGAACGAAACCTGGTTCGGCAGCCCGGCCATCAAGCTGCCGGTGCGGCAGAAGTTCGACGTGGCGGCCAACTTCACCTACCAGCCGCCGAAGCTGAAACTGTTGGGTCGCGGCCTGTTCGAGGCGGTCCACACCTCGCTGCCCACGGCGCTGTTCATCACCTGCGGCTACATGACCGCCGATGTCATCGCCAACCCGATCGGCCGTGGCGACTGGCTGACCGCCACCGGCGTCTTCCTCGCCGCCGGCGTGGTCATCGCCCTGGCGCTGGTGGCCTTCGCCGCCATCGTCAAATGGGTGATGATGGGCGCCTACAAGCCCACCGCCCATCCCATGTGGTCGTGGTGGGCCATGCGCACCGAGGCCGTGGCGGTGATCTATGGCGGCCTCGTCGGCAAGGCGTCGCTTGAGTACTTCCGCGGCACGCCGTTCCTGCCCTGGCTGTTGCGTCTTTATGGCGCGAAGATCGGCAAGGGCGTGTGGATGGACTGGACCGATCTGACCGAGTTCGACTGTGTCAAGATCGGCGACTACTGCGCCATCAACATGACCTCGACCCTGCAGACCCACCTGTACGAAGACCGGGTGATGAAGGTGGGCCGGGTCGAGCTTGGCAAGGGCGTGACAGTCGGCGCCGGCTCCACCGTGCTCTACGACACCCATGTCGGCGACTTCGCCCGCATCGGCCAGACCACCGTGGTGATGAAGGGCGAAAGCCTCCCGGCTCACTCCGAATGGGCGGGCGCCCCCGCCGTGCCGGTTCGCCGGGCCCTGGGCGACGCAGCCGCCCAGACGAAGGGCGGGGCCCTGCGCATCGCGGCCTGAGCGACGCGGCGGCCTAGCCGGTCGCCCGCCGCCAGCGCAACGGATGAATGGAAGGGCCGGCGGCGACGCCGGCCTTTCCTGTTTTGGCGTTCGCGGGGATCGCCCGCCGGAAAATCCCCGCCGCTGTTTGACCGCGCGCGGCGGCGGCCCTATGCAGACGGCAGAGGAAGTCCATGTCGCACAACTCATTCGGCCACCTGTTCCGCGTCACCACCTTCGGCGAGAGCCACGGTCCGGCCATTGGCTGCGTCGTCGACGGTTGCCCTCCGGGCATTGCGCTGACGGAAGCCGACATCCAGCATGATCTCGACCGGCGCAAACCTGGCCAGTCGCGCTTCACCACCCAGCGTCGCGAGGCCGACGAGGTCAAAATCCTCTCCGGCGTGTTTCCGCACCCGGAAAGCGGCGAGCAGGTCACCACCGGCACGTCCATCGGCCTGCTGATCGAGAACACCGACCAGCGCTCGAAGGACTACGGGGACATCAAGGACAAGTACCGCCCTGGCCACGCCGACTTCGCCTATGACGTGAAATACGGCCTGCGCGACTATCGCGGCGGCGGCCGCTCGTCAGCGCGCGAAACCGCCATGCGCGTCGCCGCCGGCGCCATCGCCCGCAAGGTGGTTCCCGGCCTCGTGGTGCGCGGCGCCGTCGTGCAGATCGGCCCGCACAGGATCAACCGCGCCAACTGGGACTGGTCGATCATCAACGATAACCCGTTCTTCTGCCCGGACGCGGCCATGGTTGACGTGTTCGCCGCCTATCTGGACGGCGTCCGCAAAAGCGGCTCGTCCATCGGCGCGGTTATCGAGGTGGTGGCGGAAGGCGTTCCGGCGGGTCTCGGCGCGCCGATCTACGGCAAGCTCGACACGGACATCGCGGCCAATCTGATGAGCATCAACGCGGTGAAGGGCGTCGAGATCGGCGACGGCTTCGCCGCTGCTGAACTGACCGGCGAACAGAACGCTGACGAACTGCGCATGGGCAACGACGGGCGACCGCTGTTCCTGTCCAACCACGCGGGCGGCGTTGTCGGCGGCATTTCCACCGGCCAGGCGGTCATCGCCCGGTTCGCGGTGAAACCGACCTCTTCAATCCTGACGCCGCGCCAGACCATTGACCGCGCCGGCCACGAAGCGGACATTCTGACCAAGGGTCGTCATGATCCCTGCGTCGGCCTGCGCGCCGTGCCGGTGGGCGAGGCCATGGTCGCCTGCGCCATCGCCGATCACTACCTGCGCGACCGCGCCCAGACTGGCGGCGTCCGCCACTGGCCGGGCGCGTAGAGCATTTTCACGGAAAGTGGGCGCCGCTTTTTCGTGAAAAAATGCGTCCGATCAAGGCGGCGGCGCAACATCCGGTCCAGGGTGAACGGATGTTGCCCTGGCGCAGAACCAGCAAGACGGCCACTCGAAAACGTCCGGACGGAAACCCCATGTCGCATAACGTCAACGAAGCCATCGAAGCCATCGCCCGCGGCGAGATCATCATCGTCACCGATGACGACGACCGCGAGAACGAAGGCGACCTGATCTGCGCCGCCTCCCTGTGCACCACGGAGAAGATGGCGTTCATCATCCGCAACACCTGCGGCATCGTCTGCGCCCCGACATCTCGCGAGGAAGCCCAGCGCCTGCGGCTTGATCCGATGGTCGCCGCCAACGATGCGCCGCTCGGCACCGCCTTCACGGTCACCGTGGACGTGCGCCACGGCCTCACCACCGGCATTTCCGCCGAGCAACGCGCCAACACCGTGCGCGCCCTGGCCAACGGCAATATGGGGCCGGACGATTTCGTCCGCCCGGGCCACGTTTTTCCGCTGATCGCCCGTGACGGCGGCGTGCTGATGCGCTCCGGCCATACGGAAGCGGCGGTGGACCTGTGCCGCCTCGCCGGCTTGCCGCCAGTCGGCGTGATCTGCGAACTGGCCAACGACGACGGCACGGTGATGAAGGGCGAGCAGATCGACGCCTTTGCCGCCACGCACAATCTGAAGCGCATCTCGGTGGCCGATCTGATCGCCTTCCGCCGCTCCCGCGAGAAGCTGGTGGAGCGCGTGGGAACGTTTCCGGTGCACACCCGGCATGGCGACCTCACCGGCTACGCTTACGAAACCAACCTCGACACCGTGCAGCACTTCGCCTTCGTCATGGGCCCCATCGGCAATGGCGAAGCGGTGCCAGCCCGCCTGCACCGCGCCGACGTGGTGGCTGACCTGTTCGGCCCTTCCGCCGTCGATCAGGCCCTGGCCCGGTTTGCCCGCGACGGTCGCGGCGTGCTGATCTATCTGCGCGACGGCTCCGCCGGCGTGCCCCTGCACCGCCAGGATGAGGACAAGCACCCGGTCAGCGCCGAGGAAAGCCGCGTGCGCGAATGGCGCGAGATCGGCCTCGGGGCGCAAATCCTGCGCGACCTCGGCGTCTCGTCGATCGTCAATCTGTCGTCAACGCCGCGCGCCTTTGTCGGTCTCGCCGGCTTCGGCATCGAGATTGTCCGCACCGAGCCGGTTGACGGCTGAGCGCCGGGCAAACCCGGTTCATTCCGAACCTGCGGCTTCCCTCTCGTTGACGCGCTATCCCTGCAGCCAGGCGGCCATCCGCCTGGCTGCAGAACCTCCGATCCCCTGACCCGGCGGAACGAAAACCGGCTCCCGGTGGTTTTCCTGACTGGCGAGGTCTGAACGGCGTAACGCGCTTCAGGCCTGTTCAGCAGACGCTGGACGCGATGATCGCGTCCCAAACCGGGGGATAAATGGCCAGATCCGCGTCATCCAGATCGGGCAAGAAATCTGCGTCCGGAAAATCCGGAAAGACCGCGTCGACAGCAACCGGCAAGGGCCGGAAGCCCGTGGCGAATGGCGACGACCAGCAGCCCGCCGGCGGCATCGCCGCCCACGGCGCGGGACGGCTGTCCTCGGTCCTGGTCGACAGCTACAACCTGGAAGTTCGCGACAGGGAAGGCTTTGTCGGCGACCGCGCCAGCGGCCGGGCGTTTCGCGCCACGCTCGATGAAATCCGCAAGGCGCTGCGCCAGAACGACCGCGACGGCGATCCCCTCGGCGACGACCCCAGTTCGGACATCAGCAAATCCACCCTCGACCGGCTTCTCACCAAAGGCGATCTGGAAGCGGCGGGCGTCGTGCTTGGAGCCATCGAGCATTTTGCCGGCGAACTGGCGCATGTGGCGCGGCGCTTCCTCAACGACCCGGCCTGGAAGGGCACGGAGCGGATCGTCGTCGGCGGCGGCCTGAAACAGAGCCGCGTGGGCGAACTCGCCGTGGGCCGGGCCATGGTGCTGCTGAAAAGCCAGGGCGTCGACATCGACATGGAGATGATCCGCCATCACCCGGACGAAGCCGGGCTGATCGGCTGCGCCCATCTGGCCCCGGCGTGGATCTACGAAGGCCGCGACGCCATTCTGGCCGTGGATGTTGGCGGCTCCAACATCCGCTGCGGTGTGATCGACGTAAACCTGAAGAAGAAAAAGGATCTGTCGAAGGCCCGGGTCTGGAAATCCACCCTCTGGCGCCATCGCGACGACGATCCGAAGCGCGATGAGGCGGTAGCCCGCCTCACCGACATGCTGGCGGAGCTGATCGCCATGTCAGACAGCGACGGCCGCCGCCTGTGTCCGCTGATCGGCGTTGGCGTTCCGGGCGTCATCGGCCCCGACGGCGCCATCGCCCGCGGCGGCCAGAACCTGCCAGGAAACTGGGAAAGTTCGCGCTTCAATCTGGCCGATTGCCTGCGCGCGGCCATCCCGGAAATCGGCGGACATGAGACCGCGGTGGTCATCCACAACGACGCCGTCGTGCAGGGCCTGAGCCAGGCCCCGTTCATGCAGGACGTGACCCACTGGGGCGTGCTGACCATCGGCACCGGCCTCGGCAACGCCCGCTTCACCAACCGCGCGAAGCTGGAAGACGGATAGCCCTGAAAGATGGTTGGTCCTTGCGCCTGGTCGCGCAGATGCTGACGCGCCAGGGGCGTGGCAACGGAAGCTGTCCCAGAGAGTTCTCCAGAAGCCTGCCAGACTATGGATAAAAGCTTCGTGGACAATTTGGCGCGCGTGTCCCTGCAACAACCCCCGTGCGCTGCTCCGGCTTCATTCAGAGCCGACGCCCGGGCTCATAGAGCTTGAGGGCTACGGCTTGCCCTCGCCCGCGACAATGGCGGCGACCACGCGGTCGCCAGGGCGCGCGCCCTGTGAGAGCCCGGCGACGACGCCAGCCCGGTCTTCGGCGCTGCGGTTCTGGCTCATCTTTGATTTCGCGTCGATGCGGGTGATGCGCAGCCGCACGCCGACAATGCCGCGCAATTGCGCCGCCACAAAAGGCTCTGGCGCATCGCTCACCCGCCATGTCTCCATGCCCGCTTCAGCCCGCTCAGCCTCATGCAGGTCGGTCAATCGCGTCACCGCCGCGCGCAGGGCGTCCGGATCGTCGAAAAACGTCGCCTCGCCATAGACATGCACCGCCTGGTAGTTCCAGGTGGGAACCACCTTGCCGGCCTACTGCTTCGACGGATACCAAGACGGCGTCACATAGGCGTCGGGTCCGGTGAAAATCGCCAGCGCCTCGCCGACAGGCGGGCGCTTCCACTGGTCGTTGGCGCGCGACAGATGGCCGAGCAGCGTCGCCTCGCCGCCCTCAGGCGCATCAAGGATCATCGGCAGCGGCGTTGCCGCCAGCCCATCCGGGGTCGCCGTCACCAGCGTGCACAGGCGCGCCGCCCGGATGAACTGGTGCGCCCAAGCTGGATCATCCTGACGGAAAGCCGGCGGCGTATACATACGGGCCTCCTGCGAAACGGAAACAGAGCGATTTTCTCGCGGCGCAGACGCCACTGCGCGTGAACGACAGCGCGTGGCCCGCCAACGGACCGCGTCGAACCAGACAGGTCGAACGCCTCAAGCGCAGCAGGCCGCCGGAGGCATCCTGGAGCCGAATCCGTTCATCCTGAACCAGATTTCGCCCTGACTTTTTGAATGGCCACGCCTTTCCAGGTGTTCCGGCATTCGCTCCACCGCCCTGTATCGCGGCATGCGAGTGTCGGACACAGACCACTGGAGCAGTTTTCGATCAATCTGGATCGCAAACTGCTCCAGTTCACTTTGTTTGGAGCGAATTCTGATCGACCCGCCGATTCCGGCTGATCGGAAAGCCCTCTAGCCAGCCATTAGCGCCTCGACATGCGCCGCGGTCGAACGTTGCAGCGCCTCCAGGTCATAGCCGCCCTCCAGCACCGAAACCACGCGGCGCTTGCTGCGCCGGTCGGCCAGATCGAGCAGGCGTCGCGTCGCCCAGGCGAAGTCATTCTCGGTGAGATTGATATTGGCCAGCGGATCGCGCCAGTGGGCGTCGAAGCCCGCCGAGATGATCACCAGATCGGGTTTGAACGAGTCGACGCGCGGCAGCGCCATCAGGTCGAAAATCTCGCGATAGGTGCGGCCGTTGGTTCCCGGCGTCAGCGGGATATTGACGATATTGCCGTGCTCGCCGCGCTCGCCCATGTCGCCCGTGTGGGGGAACAGCGGCGCCTCGTGCGTCGAGCAGTACAGCACGGCCGGGTCGTCCCAGAAGATATTCTGGGTGCCGTTGCCGTGGTGGACGTCCCAATCAACGATGGCCACCCGCTCCAGTCCATGCGCCTCGATGGCGTGCCGGGCGGCGATGGCGGCGTTGTTGAAGAAGCAGAACCCCATGGCGCGATCGCGCTCGGCGTGGTGCCCCGGAGGCCGCGTGGCGACAAAAGCGTTGGTCGCCTGCCCGCCCAGCACTTCGTCCACCGCCCGCACGGCGCCGCCGACGCCGCGCAACGCCGCCTCCCACGTGCCCATGCTCATGGTGGTGTCGCCATCGACTTCGACCAGGCGGTTGTCGGTGGGAGCCAGCGCGCGCAGTTGCTCTACATATTGCCGGCCATGACAACGCAGAACGTCTGCCTCCGTGCCCAGCGGCGCCGGCTCCCGCGCCAGCAGCGCGAATTTCTCGTCTTCCAGCGCCCGTTCAACGGCGCGCAGGCGATCGGGGCATTCGGGGTGGCCAGGAAACGTCTCATGCAGGAGACAGGCAGGATGCGACAGAAAGAGCGTCGTCAATGGAGGGCCCTGTAAAACATATATGAAGCGGCAGTCTTGCAAGCTGGCGCCGGCTTGTCCATGGCGCATGCCAGAGCAGGCATACTCTCATTTGGTTGAGCCTGCTGATCATTGTACCGCGAACGCCGGTCGGATATCGCTGACATTCGTTGATTTGCATGACGATTCGCGGCCCGGCTGGCGCCGCCGCCGGCTCAGGGACTGACAATGCCGTATCTTTCAAGGGTCGTTATAGCGGCCGCGACCGCAATTTTGCTCGCCGGCTGCTACACGGCGACGCCTGACCCGGAGGTTTCCAGCCGCGACGCCGAATGGCTGGCGCAAGTTCCGAAAGCCGAACAGGACCCGATCTACGCCCGTTACATGATGAAGGACGACACTGGCGAAGAGCCGGGAACCATCATCGTCGACACCAAAGCGCGCCAGCTCTACTACGTGCTGCCGGGCGGCAAGATGATGCGTTACGGCGTCGCCGTCGGCAATGAAGCCTTTGGCTGGACGGGAACCGCCGTGGTGCAGCGCAAGGCGGAATGGCCGGACTGGCATCCGCCGGCGGAAATGAAGCAGCGTTGGCCGCATGTGCGCGACACGAAGGGCGGCCCCGGCAATCCGCTGGGCGCGCGGGCGCTGTATCTTTATCAGAACGGCAAGGACACCTTGTACCGCATCCACGGCACCAATGAGCCAGAGAAGATCGGCCGGGCCGAATCGTCCGGCTGCATCCGCATGCGTAATATCGACGTTATTGATCTGTACAATCGCGTGCAGTCCGGGGCGAAGGTGATCGTCAAGTAGCATCGGGCCAGGCAATACAGAACCAGGCGTTCTGACAGGGTGTCCCGGCGGGGGACGGCAAGACGGGCCTCGCTCCGGCGATCCGGAGTGACGGCGTCACTACGCCAAAAGCCCCCTCGCCATTGCCCCCATGCCCTCGTCTACCTCAATGCGGAAAGCCGATCGCGGCAGGGAGGCGACGCTGCCTGCGGACGGGATTGAACCGGACCGGCGCACGCGGCCTTCAACCATGCGGACATCCCGCTCAAAGCCCGCCGGCGATCTGACGCCGCCACCCAGCCCATTCAACCGCCGCAACGCGTCATTGGCGCCCCGCATGGCGCCATGCAGCCCCGCCAGTTCTTCGGCACTCAGCGCCGGCATGAATCCGGCGGACATGAATCCGGCGGACTGTCCGCCAGCGCCCAGGGCGGCGGTAACGCCGGCAGGTTGCGCGAATTGGGCGCACAAGTCCTGGAAGGCAGCCCACTCATTGGGATCTGCAAGCACCCTCACCTCTCGTGGAACTTCCCGGTTCCAGGCCACAATGTCCCCAGGGCGCGTGCGGCCCTGGCTGAAATGCGCCTTCAGTTCGCCCTGCACGTCGCGATAGCCAGCATGCCGCGCGACAGGCAGATCCGGCGGCTCCGGCGGCGGCTCCCCCGCATAACTGGGATTGCCAACCGAACGCGGCCGCCGCGCCTGCGGGAGTGCCTGACCGCCGCCGCCGCCCCCCCAGAGCATGAACGCCAGCAAGGCCAGCACAGCGCCGTTCCCCTGCTGCGAATTCTGTTGCTGGTCAGATGAACCGCCCATCGCCCGCTCCATTCCCGTACGCCGCCACAATGACAGACGGCGCCGGGCCGGGCAGCAACTCGCGCAGGCCGCGCGGCCTCACTGGCGTGCGGCGTGTGACGGCGCCTGCCTGTCAGTGCGGCAGCGCCTGGGTGAAGCGCACCGTCTCGCCCTGGGACGGCGTCGTCAGATCGCCCTCCCACATCACCACATGGCCGCGCACCACCGTGCCCACGGGCCAGCCCGTGACGGAAACGCCGTCATAGGGCGTCCAGGCGCAGCGCGAGGCAATCCAGCCGTTGCGGATGGTTTCCGTGCGCTTCAGGTCGACGACGGTGAAATCCGCATCATAGCCGACGGCGATGCGCCCCTTGCGGGCGACGCCAAACAGCCGGGCCGGGCCGGCGCTGGTCATGTCGACGAAGCGCGCCAGGGTCATGCGTCCCGCGGCGACATGGTTGAGCATGGTCGGAACCAGCGTCTGCACCCCGGTCATGCCCGAGGGGGAATCCGGATAGGCCTTCGCCTTTTCTTCAAGCGTATGGGGGGCGTGGTCGGAGCCGAGGATGTCGGCCACGCCCTGGGCCACGCCCTCCCAGATGCCGGCGCGGTGGGCGCCGTCGCGCACCGGCGGGTTCATCTGCACCAGGGTTCCCAGCTTTTCGTAGGCTTCCGGTCCGGCCAGCGTCAGGTGATGCGGCGTCACCTCGCACGAGGCGACGTCCTTGCAACCGGCGAGAAACCGCATCTCATCAGCGGTCGAAATGTGCAGCACGTGGATCGCCGCGCCCTCATTGCGGGCTATGCGCACCAGCCGCCTGGTGCAACGCAACGCCACTTCGGCCGAGCGCCACACCGGATGACTCGACGGATCGCCCGGGACGCGCAGGTCCTTGCGCTCGCGCAGCATCATCTCGTCCTCGGAGTGGAAGGCGGCGCGGCGGCGCGTCTGGCGCAGGATGCGGCCAACCCCCTCATCGTCCTCCACCAGCAGATCGCCGGTGGACGAGCCCATGAACACCTTGATGCCGGCGGCGCCGGGCAGACGCTCCAGTTCCGGAATGTCGGCGGCGTTATCGTGCGTGCCGCCGACCCAGAAGGCGAAATCACAGTGCATGCGGTGATGGCCGCGTCGCACCTTGTCGGCCAGCGCCTCCGCCGTCACCGTCTGCGGATTGGTGTTCGGCATCTCGAACACCGCCGTGACGCCGCCCATGACAGCGGCGCGCGAACCCGTTTCCAGGTCTTCCTTGTGGTCGAGCCCCGGCTCACGGAAGTGCACCTGGGTGTCGATGACCCCAGGCAGAATCGTCAGGCCACGGCAATCAATGACGCGCCCGGCCCGCGACGGGTCAACCGAGCCGATATGCACGATGCGGCCGTCGCGCACCGCGACGTCGCGCACGCCCTCGCCATCCTGGTTGACGACATTGCCGCCCGCGAGAACGAGATCGTAAATATCGGCCATCAGCCTTGCTCTCCTGCCTGCGTCGTGTCCGCCCATTCCGGAACCATACCATTCCGGTATGTTGGAACCGGCGCAAGGTGGGATTATGTCAGCCTGCACAGGCGCGCAAGCGCCGCTCACGCAGCGCCGAATCCGTCCTGGCTGAAGCGGATTTTCGCTATACGTCTTTGAATTAACGCGTTTTCCAGACGAGAAGCGGCGCCCGCCTCCCTGGAAAACGCTCCAGGAGAACGCCGATGCCGGTCGCCCATCTGTCAGATCGCGGAGTCGTTTCCGTTACAGGCGCCGACGCAGCCGGCCTGCTGCAGGGCCTGGTGACCTGCGATATCGACCATCTGCAGCCCGGCGACGCCAGCCTGGGCGCGCTGCTGACGCCTCAGGGCAAGATCCTGTTCGACTTTCTCGTCGTGCACGCCCCGGCGGGAAGCCTGCCCGGGCTGGACGAGGGCGGCTTCCTGTTCGATGTCGCGGCCGCCAGCGCCGCCGACCTGGCCAAACGGCTGAATTTCTACAAGCTCCGCGCCAAAGTGGTTGTCGCCGATCGTAGCGGCGATTTCGCCATCGCCGTGCGCTGGAGCGACGACGGCCCGCAACTGCCAGGCCTTGACTGGACGGATCCCCGCCTCGCCGCCCTCGGCCAGCGCGCCATCGCGCCGGCCGCGGCCATGGCCGGGATCGCGGACGTCGACGCGAATACGGCCCATATGGCGGCGTGGCGCGCCCACCGCATCGCCCTGGCCGTGCCCGAAGGCGGCGCGGACTATGCCTGTGGCGAGGTGTTCCCGCACGAGGCTGATCTCGACCAGCTCGGCGGCGTCGCCTTCGACAAGGGCTGCTATGTCGGCCAGGAGGTGGTGTCGCGCATGCACCACCGCGGCACGGCCCGCACCCGCATGGTCGCGGCCCGCCTGGAAGAAGCCGCCGCCGTCAGCCAGGGCGACGACATCATGGCCGGCGAAAAACGCATCGGCGACATTCGCGCCCGCGCCGGAGCCGGCGCCATCGCCATGGTGCGGCTCGACCGTTACGCCGACGCCCTGGCCGACAATGTAACGCCCACCGTCGGCGGCGCGCCTGTGGCCCTGACAAGGCCAACCTGGGCCAGCTTCGACATGGCCGGGGACTGAGCAGCGGAAGCGAGGCGTCGGGCCTTGCATTTGTTCCTTATATGTTCTTCAATGGCGGACGATAACTTCTGATGCAAGGGAATGGATCGTGGCGGAAACCGGCGAAGCCTCCACCGGCAATGATCTGATCATCCACGGCGACGGCCGCGCCCGTTGCTGGTGGCCCGGAACCGATCCGCTTTACGTTGCTTACCACGATGAGGAATGGGGCGTGCCGGAGCACGACGACCGCGCCCTGTTTGAAAAGCTGATTCTCGACGGTTTCCAGGCTGGCCTGTCGTGGATCACCATCCTGCGCAAGCGCGACGGTTTCCGCAGCGCCTTCGCCAGTTTCGAGCCGGAGGCCATCGCCCGTTTTGACGACGACGACGTGGCCCGGTTGATGAACGATGCGGGCATCGTGCGCAATCGCGCCAAGATCGCTGGAACCATCGCCAGCGCCCGCGTCTGGCTCGACATTCAGGAACGTCAGGGCTTTTCACAATTCTTGTGGGATTTTGTCGATGGCGTTCCGGTGCAGAACGGCCTGCGCTCCCGCGCCGATGCGCCAACGGAAAGCGAGGCCTCCCGGCGCATGTCGAAAGAGCTGAAGGCGCGCGGTTTCAAGTTCTGCGGCCCCACCATCACCTACGCCTTCATGCAGGCGGTGGGCATGGTCAACGACCATCTGGTGGATTGTTACCGCCACGGCGAATGCGCCGCCTGCGCTGGAAACGCCAGTGCAGGATCACTGCGTTGCGACAGCGGCGTGGCGTCCGCTTGAAGCATTCCCGGCGGAACGGACGACGCCTGAAATGAAATAGTGCGTTATTTCAAAAAGATAGAGCAAATCCCCGGTTCAGCATGACGGATTTTGCTCTGGCCGGATCCGGGCAAGCGCGTCGGGCTCCGCGCCGGAACGCGCATGCGCCCAAACACGCCAGATCCGGGAAAATGCCGGTTCGGCATGAATGGGCTTTACATGAATGGGCTTTACCTGGCCTCCGGCCACACGGCCGTCGTCTTGATGATTTTCCAGCGCTGGCAAATTTGTCCAGGAAAAGCTGCTCAGGAACACCGCCCTTGACGCGCAAACACACTCCGGCTCCCTCACGCGCTTGGCAACGCATGCTGTCCGGTCGCCGGCTCGATCTGCTCGATCCGTCGCCGCTGGATATCGAGATCGCCGACATCGCCCACGGCCTGGCCAGGGTGGCGCGCTGGAATGGTCAAACCCTGGGGCCGGCGATTTTTTCAGTCGCCCAGCATTGCGTGTTCGTCGAGGCCATCGCCGCCGACCTGCACCCACACCTGTCGCGCAAGGGCCGGCTGACGGTGCTGCTGCATGACGCGCCGGAATATGTCATCGGCGATATGATCTCGCCGTTCAAGGCCGTGCTCGGCGACGACTATGGCCGGGTCGAACTACGGCTTCAGGAGGCGGTGCATCGCCGCTTCGGCCTGCCAGCGCGGACCGCGCCGCTGATCCATCGCATCGTCAAACAGGCTGACCGCCAGTCGGCCTGGCATGAAGCGGTCCGGCTGGCGGGCTTCGACGCGGAGGAAGCCAGCGCCCTGTTCGGCCCGCCGCTACCCCTGTCCTTCGCCATCGACGATTTTCTCGCCCCGTGGAGCGCCGACGACGCCAGCCAGCGCTTTCTGCAACGTTTTGGCGGCCTGTGCGAGGCGGCGGCCCTGGCCGAAGTTCACGACGCCGACCAACCGGACAGTGCCCGCGCCACGCCATGAAAGCGCATATATTCAATGGGATAGTGGAAAATCCCGATTCATTTCCCAAGGGGACGCCCTGGCCTGCCAGGCTCCCCGGACGAATTCGCAGTTTTCCCAGACGCAACCGGGCCATGGGCGACAGAACCCGGACGACGTTTTCCCGCCGCCGCCAATGACTTGTCGGCGAACAGCGATTCTGAATCAGAACATGAGGGATTGCGCGCAAATGGGTCGCGCCTGATCCGGCGCGACGCTCCATCGCTATGAAGAACCTGGACCGGAGTGAGTAAAATATCGCCAATGCACCCCGGAACCTGGCGGCCTGCCCTTGTATGCTGCGGGTCGCGCCCCCTGACCATTTTGTGAGCGGGCGGCGCCAGCAAGGCGCCGGGCGACGGGGGCGGGCAACAGGATCGCGCAAAAACCCCGCATCACCAACGTCATAGCCGCCCCGGCTGAATCAGGTTTTCCGCCGGATCGCCACCAAACCCCGCCGCCGTCACGGAACGGACGCCAAACGCCCGCCCGCCAGATTTCACAATCCAGGCCATTTGCGGATAAGAAATCCCCCAAACCGACAGATGACCGCGAAGGGAAACAATCTTGGACAGCGAACTGACACTTCTCGTCCTGCTCGTATTGTCCATTCCGGTCATTGCCATTGTCGCTCTGGCCCTGAGCATCGGCGCCCGCAACCGCGCCTCCCTGCTGGAAGCCCGGGTGATGCGGCTTGAGCAGACCATCACCCAGCTCAGGGCCGCGCCCGAAACCACCGCAGCCCGGGCCGCCCCGCAACAGACGCCCACCGCGCCGCCCGCTGAAGCCCTCCCAACCCCAGGCGCCGCCAGCCTCCAGAAACCCGCCATCGATCCAGGCTCCGCTGCGCCGTCGGACGCTCCCGCCGCCGCGCCGCCAAAACCTGCGACGGCCGGCCAGAGCCAGGGCGCCGCCCCCGCATCTCCTGCATCCCGCAAGCCAAAAGGCGAAGGCCGCAGTCTCGAAGAAAAGCTGGGCGCACGCTGGAGCGTCTGGGTCGGCGCCCTTGCCCTTGCGGTCGGCGGCCTGATGCTGGTTCGCTTCAGCATCGAGGAGGGCTATTTCGGGCCTGCGGCGCGCGTGCTGCTCGGGCTGGCGCTTGGCCTTGGACTGACCGGCGCCGGCGAATGGCTGCGGCGCCGCGACCTGCGCGCCGGCCGGGCTGTGGCTGTCGCCGATCATCCCTTCGCCGCGCCCGGCGCGCCCGCCGCCCTTACCGCCGCCGGCGCCGCGACCATATTCGGCTCGGTCTACGCCGCTTACGCGCTCTACGCTTTCATCGGACCGGCGCTGGCCTTCGTCACTCTCGGCGTCGTTGCGGTGCTCGCCATGTTCAGCGCGGCGCTACAGGGCCCGGCGCTGGCCGCGCTCGGTCTGCCGGCCGCCCTCGCGGCGCCGTTGCTGGTCTCGTCGAACCAGCCCAATCACTGGGCGCTGACGCTTTATCTCGCTGTTGTGGTTAGCGCCGCCTACGCTCTTGCCCGCATCCGGCGCTGGCGCTGGCTGGCCATCGCCGCCGCTGTCGGCGCGTGGCTGTGGGGTCTGGCGCTGGTCGCCGCCGGCCATGACGCGCCGCTCGCCATCAATGCCCACGTCATCATCCAGTTGCTGCTGGCCGCCGCCGTGCTGGCGGTGGAGCCGCACTGGCGCACGCCGGACGCAGAGGCGCGGCCGGACTGGTTCGCGCTCACGGTGCTGGTCACGTTCACGGCGTTGGGCTTCGCAGCATCCGACCTGCCGCTGACGCCGGCGGCGCGCATGCTTACTGGCGGCGCCATGGCCGGCCTGCTGTTTGCTGCTGGCTGGCGCGTCGCCGCCGTGGCGCCAGCAACGGCGCTGGCCGGCGTGGCGGCCGCCGGCGCCTTGTGGAACTGGCGCGTCGTGGCGCTCGCCATGGAGGAGCCGCAAACCCTCGCCCCCGGCGGCGTCGGCTCCCATCCGATGCCGGAGAACCTGACGGTCTACCTTGGCTTCGCCATCGTCGCCGGCCTCGCCATCGCCGCCGGCGCCCTGCGCCGGCTGCTGGCCGGGCGTGAACTGCCCCTGTTCGCCGCCGCCAGCTACGCCGCCGCGGCGACGCTGACGCCGCTCGGCGTCATGACCGTGGTGTGGATGAAGATCGCCGGTTTCGCGGTCAGCATTCCTTTCGCCATTGTCGCCGCCGCTCTGGCCCTCGCCGGCGTGGCGCTAACGGCGCGGCTGCGCGCCGGGCCGGAAAGCGCATCGCCCAACTGGCGGCTTGCTGTCGGCGCCATCGCCTCCGGGGTTGTCGCCGCCGTTGCCCTGGGCCTCACCTTCGCGCTCGACAAGGGCATGCTGACCGTGGCCTTCGCCCTCGCGGCGGCGGGCGCGGCCTGGGTGGCGGCGCGGCTTGAGCTTCCCGCCCTGCGCTACGCGGTGGGCGCCCTTGGCCTGCTGATCCTCGGCCGTCTGGCCTGGAACCCGGCCATCGCCGCCCATGGCGCCATGGGAACGACGCCGGTGTTCAACTGGCTGCTCTGGGGCTATGGCGTCCCGGCCCTGGCCTTTTGGGCCGCGTCCACGTTGCTGGCGCGCCACCGCCGCGACCGGATCACCGGCCTGTGCGAAAGCCTCGCCATCATCTTCTCGGCGCTGCTCGTCCTGTTCGAGATCCGCCACGCCCTCAACGGCGGCGATCCGTTCCGCGTCGCGTCCGATCACCTCGAAACCGGACTGCTGGCCAGCAGTTCCCTGCTGTTCTCGCTGGCCCTGTCGCGCATGAACCGGCGAAGGTCCGATCCAGTCTATCGCG
The DNA here is from genome assembly GCF_014656355.1 of Camelimonas fluminis. Classification (GTDB taxonomy): domain Bacteria; phylum Pseudomonadota; class Alphaproteobacteria; order Rhizobiales; family Beijerinckiaceae; genus Camelimonas; species Camelimonas fluminis. The sequence continues at coordinate 365,277 of NZ_BNCG01000001.1, read as the reverse complement.
TCGCCAGCCTGGCGTTCATGGCCGTTTCGACGGGGCTGATCGTCATGGGCCTGTTCGTGCTCGTCAATCCGCTGTTCACGGGTGAAGTCGTGATTGGCGGCGCCCTGTTCAATTCGCTGATCCCGGCTTACCTCATCCCGGCGCTCATCGCCGGCAGCCTCGCAGCGCTGAACCGGGCCTGCTGGCCGCGCTGGCGCACCCTGGCGACCGCCGTGCTCGGCCTCGCGCTGTTCACCGCATGGGTGATGCTGGCCATCCGCCGTTATTTCCAGGGGCCCGTGCTCTCCATATGGCGGAATGCCGGCGAGGCGGAGTGGTGGTGCTACACCGCCGCCCTGCTGGTCATCGGCGTCGGCCTGCTGGCTTGGGGCCTGTTGCGCCAGCGGCGTCTGGCGCGCCTTGCATCGGCGCCCTTCATCGTCGCGGCGGTGCTCAAGGCCTTCCTGTTCGACATGGCCAATCTCGACGGCGTCTGGCGCGCCCTGTCGTTCATCGGGCTTGGCCTGGTGCTGATCGGCATCGCCCGAGCCTATCAGTTGCTGCTGTATCCCCCGTCGTCGCGCCAGGAGCGCGCCGGGGGTGCGGACGACGACGTTTCCGCGTAAAAGGGCCGTCTTTGGAAGGCGCGAAGGAAACAGGCCGAGATGACCGAACCAGTGCCCGGAAAATCCGGAGAAGCCCGCGTCAGCGACATTGCCACGCTGCCGTTCGAGGCCGCCATGTCCGAGCTGGAGGCCATCGTGCGCCGGCTGGAGGAAGGGCGGGTCGAGCTGGAGGAATCGATCGCCATCTTCGAACGCGGCGAGGCGCTGAAGCGCCATTGCGAAACGCTGCTGCGCAACGCTGAAGCCCGGATCGAGAAGATCGCGCTTGGTCCGGACGGCGCCCCAACGGGCGTGGTTCCGCTGGATCCGCAGGAATAGGACAGGAGCCGGAACGGCAGGCCCGGCCTCGGGCGGCGTGACGCCGCGTCGCGCGGGCTTTGACCTGCGGCTCGTGAAGGCTTATGTCCTGGGGGCGCGCGGGTTCCCCCGTTTCTGCAGAATCCGTAACGCGGCAAACGGTTGAAGGTATCTACTTTGGCAGTCGAGACCCCGCTCCTCGATCAAGTGCGCATCCCCGCCGACCTGCGGGCGTTCCCCGAAAGCGATCTGCCGCAGATCGCCGACGAACTGCGCGCCGAAACCATTGATGCGGTCTCGGTCACCGGCGGCCATCTTGGCGCCGGGCTTGGCGTGGTCGAGCTGACCGTCGCCCTCCATTATGTCTTCAACACGCCGGACGACCGCATTATCTGGGACGTCGGCCACCAGGCCTATCCGCACAAAATCCTGACCGGACGGCGCGACCGCATCCGCACCCTGCGCCAGGTTAATGGCCTCTCCGGCTTCACCAAACGGTCCGAGAGCGAATACGACCCCTTCGGCGCCGCCCACTCGTCCACTTCGATTTCCGCCGGCCTCGGCATGGCGGTGGCCAGCGAGCTGAAGGGCGAGCGGCGCAACGTGGTGTGCGTCATTGGCGACGGCGCCATGTCCGCCGGCATGGCCTACGAGGCCATGAACAACGCTGGCGCGCGCGGCGAGCGGCTCATTGTCATTCTCAACGACAACGACATGTCGATCGCCCCGCCGGTGGGCGCCATGTCGGCCTACCTGGCCCGGCTGGTGTCAGGGGGCGCCTACCGCTCCCTGCGCGAAATCGGCAAGCAGCTCGCCAGCAAGCTGCCGCGTTTCTTCTACCGCAACGCCCAGCGCGCCGAGGAGTACGCCCGCGGCATGCTGACCGGCGGCACCCTGTTCGAGGAATTGGGCTTCTTCTACGTCGGCCCGATCGACGGCCACAATCTGGAGCACCTGCTGCCGGTGCTGAAGAATGTGCGTGACGCCGAAAATGGCCCGATCCTGGTGCATGTGGTGACCCAGAAGGGCAAGGGCTACGCTCCGGCTGAAGCCTCCGCCGACAAATATCACGGCGTCGTCACCTTCGACGTGGTCACCGGCGCCCAGAGCAAAC
>NZ_BNCG01000001.1:315220-363159 GCF_014656355.1 Camelimonas fluminis | reverse complement strand
CTTCCCCGTCACCGCCGCCATGCCCTCAGGCACCGGGCTCGATCTGTTCGGCAAGGAATTTCCGACCCGCACCTTCGACGTGGGCATCGCCGAGCAACACGCCGTCACCTTCGCCGCCGGCATGGCGACGGAAGGCTACAAGCCGTTCTGCGCCATTTACTCCACGTTCCTGCAGCGCGCCTATGATCAGGTGGTGCATGACGTGGCGTTGCAGAATCTGCCGGTGCGTTTCGCCCTCGACCGCGCTGGCCTCGTCGGCGCCGATGGCCCGACCCACGCCGGCGCCTTCGACATCGCCTATCTCGCCTGCCTGCCCAACATGGTGGTGATGGCCGCCTCCGATGAGGCGGAGCTGGTTCACATGGTCGCCACCGCGGCGGCCTATGAAGACGGCCCCATTGCCTTCCGTTATCCGCGCGGCGAGGGCGTTGGCGTCGACATGCCCGAGCGCGGCGTTCCGCTGCCCATCGGCAAGGGCCGCATCGTGCGCGAAGGCTCCCGCGTCGCGCTGCTGTCGCTGGGCACGCGCCTCGCAGAAGCGCTGAAGGCGGCTGAGGAGCTGGAGGCGCGCGGCCTGCCGACCACCGTGGCCGACGCCCGTTTCGCCAAGCCGCTGGATCTGGAGCTGATCCTGGGCCTGGCGCGCACGCACGAGGTGCTCATCACCATTGAAGAGGGCTCCGTCGGCGGTTTTGGCTCATGGGTATTGCAGGCGCTGTCAGATCATGGCGCGCTCGACGGCGGCCTCAAGGTGCGCGCCATGACGCTGCCCGACGCTTACCAGGATCATGACAAGCCGGAGCGCATGTACGCCGACGCGGGCCTCGACGCCGCAGGCATCGTCGAAAAGGCGCTGTCCACCCTCGGGCCAGCCTCCGCCGACGCGCGTTCCGCGCCGCGCCGGGCGGGCTGACGGATCATGGCGCGCGATCGCGCCGATACGAAAGCCGCGCGCGATCGCGCCGATCGGGTGCTGGCGGCGCGCGGATTCTTCGACAGCCGGGCCAAGGCGCAGGAGGCGATTGCCGCCGGCCTGGTGCAGGTCAACGGCAAGATCCTCGCCAAACCGTCCGAGCAGATCGACGCCGATGCGGACATCGTCGCCGGAGCGCCCTATCCGTGGGCCTCGCGCGGGGGCGTCAAACTGGCGGCGGCGCTGGACCATTTCGGCCTCGATCCGGCCGGAAGAACCTGCGTTGATCTGGGGGCTTCAACCGGTGGCTTCACCGACGTCTTGCTCACGCGCGGCGCCGCCAGGGTGCTGGCGGTGGATGTGGGCCACGGCCAGTTGCACCCCCGCATCGCCGCCGATCCACGGGTTGTGGCCTTTGAGGGCCAGGACGCCCGCACGGTGACGCCGGAAGCGCTGGGCGGGCCGGCCGATATGGCCGTGATGGATCTGAGCTTCATTTCCCTGCGTCTGGTGCTGCCGGCGGTTCCACCGCTGCTGAAGGCTGGCGGGGATCTGGTGGCGCTGATCAAGCCGCAGTTCGAGGTCGGGCGGGCGCTGGTCGACAAGGGCCTGGTGCGCGACGCCGCGGCGCGACAACGCGCCTGCGACGACGTCACGGCGCTGCTGGCGCAGTTGGGCTTCACGGTCCACGGCGTCATCCCCTCGCCCATTGCCGGCGGCGACGGCAACCAGGAGTTTCTTGTGGCGGCCGCACACGCCGCCTGACAACTTTTCGGCGCCGCCCTGTATGGAGGGATGCGAGCGTCGGAATCAGGTCATTCGAGCATTTTTGGACAAAGTGAACTCCACTTTTCATGAATAAAATGCGTTATATCAGACAGATAGCGCGCTTCGGCGAACCGGGCTTCACGGAAAGCGCTCCAGGTGGACGCCGCCCGGTGGGCGTGGGGCGCGCGCGAGCAGCCTGCAAAACGGAATGAAGCGAAGAGATACGGCGAAGCTCAGGTTCGACATCAACTGATCCTGGCTCTGAATGTCAGAAAGGGTCCGCGCGTGGCGGAGCAACTCACCATCGACCATCTTGGCGCGCGCGGCGACGGCGTGGCGCTGACGCCGGATGGCCCCATCTATGTCGACCGCGTCCTGCCAGGCGAGGTGGTTGACGTCGAGATCAGCGGCAATCGCGGCCGGCTGCTGTCGGTGGCGCAGGCGTCGCCCCAGCGTCAGGCGCAGGATTGCGCATGGTACGACAAGTGCGGCGGTTGCGTCGCCCGCCATATGGCCCCGGACCTGTATGCGACCTGGAAGACGGGCGCCGTGCGGGCCGCCCTGCAACGCGGCGGCGTCGCCGACGCGCTGCGCCCCATGGTCGACGCCCGTGGCCTGGGTCGGCGCCGCGTCACCCTGCACGGCCGGGTTTCGCCCGGAAAGCCCGCCGCTGGCTTCATGGCCCCGCGCAGTCACGATCTCATCGCCATCGACCGCTGCCTTGAACTGGAGCCGGGCCTTGACCGGGCCCCCGCCGTGGCCACAGCCCTGACGCGCATGCTCGCCAGCTTTGGCAAGCCGCTCGACATCCAGCTCACCGCCACCCAGGCCGGCCTTGACGTCGACATTCGCGGTCTTGGCCAGAAAAACCTTGGCAAGCAGGCCGACGCCACCCGGTTGCGCCTGGTGGAAATGGCGGAAAAGCTTGACCTCGCCCGCCTGTCGCTGCACGGCGACGTGCTGGTGGAACGCCGGCCGCCGTTGATCGCCATGGGCAAAGCCCAGGTGGTTCCGGCCCCCGGCGGCTTCCTCCAGGCGACAGCCGCCGGCGAGCAGGTTCTCGCCGAACTCATGCTCGCGGCCGTCGGCAAGGTGAAACGCGTCGTTGACTGCTTTTCCGGTTGTGGCCCTTTCGCCCTGCGCCTCGCCGGGCAGGCCGAGGTTCACGCCGTTGAACTGGAGGCGCCGGCGCTGGCGGCGCTCGACCGCGCTTTCCGCGCCGCCCAGGGACTGAAGCGCGTCACCACCGAAAAACGCGACCTGTTCCGCCGCCCCCTGTTTCCGCAGGAGATTGACCGTTTCGACGCCCTGGTGCTCGATCCGCCGCGCGCCGGAGCCGAAGCGCTCGCCCAGCAGATCGCCGCCGCCAAAATTGGCAAGGTGGCGTATGTGTCCTGTGATCCGGTCACCTTCGCCCGTGACGCCGCCATTCTCACCGGCGGCGGCTTCACGCTCGCGAGCGTCACCCCGGTGGACCAGTTCCGTTATTCCGCCCACACGGAAGTGATCGGCGTATTCGAGCGCGCCCGCGCGCCAAAGGCGAAACGATGAGCAAGCCCGTCGCAGTCACCACTCCCATCGCCCGTCCCGCCGTCGATCTCGGCGGTTTCACCGCCATCGTCGGCGAGCGCCACGTCATCACCGCTCCGGCCGACATGGAGCCGCACCTGCGCGAGGCCCGCGACCTGTATCAGGGCGTCGCCCGCGCCGTGGTGAAACCGGCGACCACCGGGGAGGTCGCCGCCGTGGTGCGGCTGGCGCGGCAGCTGGGGCTGGTCGTGGTGCCCCAGGGCGGCAACACCGGCCTCGTCGGCGGCCAGATTCCGGGTGGCGAGATCGACGCCATCGTGCTGTCGCTGACCCGCATGGACCGGGTGCGCGACATCGACCCACTCACCGACACGATGACCGTGGAAGCCGGCCTCACATTGTTGAAAGTGCAGGAACTGGCCGAACAGGCCGACCGGCTGTTCCCCCTGTCGCTGGCTTCAGAGGGCTCATGCACCATCGGCGGCAACATCGCCGCCAACGCTGGCGGCACGGCGGTGCTGGCCTATGGCAACACCCGCGATCTGGTGCTGGGGCTGGAGGTGGTGCTGGCCGACGGCCGCGTCTGGCATGGCCTCAACAAGCTGCGCAAGGACAACACCGGCTACGATCTGAAGGATCTGTTCGTCGGCTCGGAAGGCACCCTCGGCATCGTCACCGCCGCGGTGCTCAAACTGTTTCCGCGCCCGCGCAGCCGGGCCACCGCCTTCTGCGCCGTGGCAACGCCGACGGCTGCGCTGGACCTGTTGATGCTGGCCAAACGTCAGGCCGGCTCCGCCCTCACCACCTTCGAACTGGTGCCGCGCATCGGCGTCGAATTCGTGGTGAAGCACATTCCTGGCGCGCGCGATCCACTCAGCGACGCCTCCCCCTGGTACGTGCTGCTGGAGCTGTCCTCGCCAGGGGAGAGCGGCCTTGACGAGATCATGGAAGGTCTGCTGGAAGCGGCGATTGAGAACGGCCTGGTTTCTGACGCCGCCATTGCGGCCTCGCTGGACCAGCGCGCCGGCTTCTGGACCCTGCGCGAGGCGCTCTCCGAGGTGCAGAAGCACGAGGGCGGCTCGATCAAGCACGACGTCTCGGTGCCGGTGGCGCTGATCCCGCAATTTCTCGACGAGGCCATCGCCTGCGTCACCGCCATGGTTCCCGGTTGCCGGCCGGTGCCGTTCGGCCACATGGGCGACGGCAACATTCACTTCAACGTCAACCAGCCGGCAGGCAGCGGCGACCCCGCCGAAAAGGCGGCCTATCTGGACCAGTGGGACGCCATGAACGAGGCCGTGCACGCCATTGTCGCCCGCCACGGCGGCTCGATTTCGGCCGAGCATGGCGTCGGCCGGCTGAAGCGCGACCTGCTGCCCGGCTTCAAGGATCCGGTCGCCCTCGACCTGATGCGGGCCGTCAAGCGCGCCATCGACCCCGACGGGTTGCTGAACCCCGGCGCAGTGCTTTGACGGAACCCGCCTGCCCCTGAGACGATGCGCGCGGACCGCCCGTACGCAGCACGCCGCCTGATCGCCAACCCGGCCCGGGCCCGCCCGCTTGCGGCGGGAGCGGACAGGGCCAGGGAACAAGGCGGCGCCCAGACAGTTGTCCCAGTGCAGGCGGGCCGCTCCGGCGGAATTTACCACTGTGGACGATGTTGATTGCGCAGCGTAGCCAACCGGCGCAAGCTTGGGCGCAAGCGCCTGGCTGGTGGATTGTCGCCGATGCGATGCATGTTCCCGTGTGGTCCAGCCTGCCGAAAAACCGCGCCCGGGACCCGGATCCGTTCACGCTGAACGGCTTCCGCGCCCTGGCATGAACGGCGCCCGTCTCCCGCCAGACCGTCGGCGGGCCGTGCGGCGCAACGCAAAGCAACAGGAGCGGATTGGCATGGCCCAGAAAGACGATGCGACGCCCGGCGGAGCTGGCGGCAACGCGACCGATGAAGTGAAGAAGGGCGCGGCTGAGATCCGGCAGGCCGCGGACCAGGCCAGGGACGACATCGCCGATGATCTGCGCCAACTCCGCGAGGATATAGCCAGGCTGAGCGAAACCGTCACCGCGATCGCGGCCAGCCGGGGATCGGCGGCGGCGTCAGCCGTGGGCGACAGCGTGCGCGCCATGAAGGACAATGTCTTCGCCACGGCGGCCGACGCCTGTAGCGCGGGCGCCGATATCGCCGGTTCGGCCAGGCAACACGCCGCCTCCTTTGCAGGCGACGTGGAGGACACCGTGCGCCGCAATCCGTTGGGGGCCATTCTGACCTCCCTCGGCGTCGGCGTCCTTATTGGCCTCATGACCCGGAGTCGCTGATGTTTGGCGCGCTGATGGCCGCAGCGTCGGCGCGGATCGCGGAAACCCGCCAGAGCATCGTCAGGCTGGTCATTGGCGTGACGATCGCCGTGGCGGCTTCCATCATGCTGATCTCGGCCCTGCTCAGCGCGCTGTTCCTGGCGGTCGCCTTTTACTGGGGGCCGGTGGCGGGCCATCTGGCGGTGGCCGGCGCGGCGCTGCTCATCGCCGTCATCGCCCTGATCTACGCGTTCGCCCGCCCGCGCCGCAAACCCGCGCCGCTGCCGGCAGTCAACGCCGCCAGCCTCGGCTCCGCCGCCGTGGACGCGGCGACCGACATCGGCGCCAAAGCCGCCGGCGCCGCCGCGGCCCAGGCTTTCGACGCGGCCCGCTCCGCTGGCGAAAGAATCAGGTCAATCGGCGAGGCGCTTTCCGCCGACATCGCTGGCGAGCGCAAGCAGCCCGTGGCGCGCAAGACCATCATCAACGCCACCCTGGCCGCCGTGCTGGTTGGTTTGCTGATCGGCCGCAAAATGTAACGTCCCAGATGCGAGGTCGGGGGCCGCCCCCCGGTCCGTCTTCCTGCGCCTGCGTGCGGATGTGGCGCGATGCGTTTTGACGCGGGTTGCGGCGGCGTTCTGTCCTCGACATCGGCGTTTGACGGTCTCAAGGCGCAAAGAATGCCGTCAAAATACAGCTGGCGGTCGCAGAATCTGATCAATCGACGCTCAAGCAGCATTGCCTTTTGCGATTCTATCCGTACACCCTCCCGGACCTGGCAGGCTGGCGCGCGAGGCGCCCATCCGGGACCATTGCGGTTCCCGATCAATGGGTGGCTCACGCTCCGGCTCCATGAAAGGGACAGTCTGACGCTCCTGAAGGAACCGCCATGGCGCTTCCTCCCGCAGGCGGGCTGGCTCTAACCAAGAGAGTGGCGCCAATCATGACGAAGTGGGTCTACACCTTTGGCGACGGACGCGCCGAAGGCGAAGCGGGCATGAAGAACCTCCTGGGCGGCAAGGGCGCGAACCTTGCCGAAATGGCCAATCTCGGCCTCCCCGTGCCCCCCGGTTTTACCGTGACCACCGAGGTTTGCACCTGGTATTACGCCAACGGCAAGACATATCCCGCCGACCTGGAAGCACAGGTGAACGCCGCGCTGGATCACGTCGGCGCCATCACCGGCAAGACCTTCGGCGACCGGGAAAACCCGCTGCTGGTTTCCGTGCGCTCCGGCGCCCGCGCCTCCATGCCGGGCATGATGGATACGGTTCTCAATCTCGGGCTCAATGATGAGACTGTAGAGACCATCTCCCGCCTGTCCGGCGACCCGCGGTTCGCCTGGGACAGCTACCGCCGCTTCATCACCATGTATTCCGACGTGGTGCTGGGCGTTGAGCACCACCATTTCGAAGACGCCCTTGACCAGGTGAAGAACCGCAAGGGCTATGGCCTCGACACCGATCTGTCCGCCGAGGACTGGAAGGGCCTGGTCGGCGTCTACAAGGACATCGTCAATCGCGAGCTTGGCCGCCCCTTCCCGCAGGACGCGAAGGAGCAGCTCTGGGGCGCCATGGGCGCCGTGTTCGGCTCGTGGATGAACGCCCGCGCCAACAAATACCGTGAGCTGCATGGCATTCCGGCCAGTTGGGGCACGGCGGTCAACATCCAGGCCATGGTGTTCGGCAATCGCGGCGTGACGTCCGCCACCGGCGTCGCCTTCACGCGCAACCCCTCGACGGGCGAGAAGGAGCTGTACGGCGAATACCTGATCAACGCCCAGGGCGAGGACGTGGTGGCCGGCATCCGCACGCCGCAGGACATCACGGAAAAGGCGCGGATCCACGCCGGCTCCGACAAGCCCTCGCTCGAGCAGGAAATGCCGGAGGTCTACGCCGAACTCGTCCGTATCTATGGCCTGCTGGAAAAGCACTACCGCGACATGCAGGACATGGAGTTCACGGTCGAGGAAGGCAAGCTGTGGATGCTGCAGACCCGCAACGGCAAGCGCACGGCGCGCGCCGCGCTGCGCATCGCCGTCGATCTGGCCAGCGAAGGTCTGCTGACCAAGGAAGAAGCGGTGTTGCGCGTCGAGCCCCAGGCGCTCGACCAGCTGCTGCACCCGACCCTTGATCCCAAGGCCGCCCGCACCCTCGTCGCCAGCGGCCTGCCGGCCTCCCCTGGCGCGGCCTGCGGCGAGATCGTGTTCTCCTCCGATGAGGCGGAAGACGCCCGCAAGGCTGGCCGCCGCGTCATTCTGGTTCGCATCGAAACCAGCCCTGAAGACATCCACGGCATGCACGCCGCCGAAGGCATCCTGACGACGCGCGGCGGCATGACCTCGCACGCCGCCGTGGTGGCCCGCGGCATGGGCAAGCCCTGCGTCTCCGGCGCCGGCTCCATCCGCGTTGACTACAGGGCCCAGACCATGACGGTCGGCGGCCATGTCTTCAATCGCGGCGACGTCATCACCCTGGACGGCGGCACCGGCGAGGTGTTCGCCGGCGCGGTGCCGACCATCGAGCCGGAACTGTCGGGCGAGTTCGCGACGCTGATGGGGTGGGCCGACGCGGGCCGCCGCCTCAAGGTGCGCGCCAACGCCGATACCCCCCGCGACGCCAGCACCGCGCGCACCTTCGGCGCCGAAGGCATCGGCCTGTGCCGCACCGAGCACATGTTCTTCGACGCGGACCGCATCATGACCATGCGCGAGATGATTCTCGCCGAGGACGCGGACGGCCGCCGCGCCGCGCTGGCCCGCCTGCTGCCCATGCAGCGTTCGGACTTCGCCGAGCTGTTCACGTTGATGGCTGGTCTGCCGGTCACCATCCGCCTGCTCGACCCACCGCTGCACGAGTTCCTGCCCCATACCGAGGCGGACATCGAAGAGGTGGCGAAGGCTATCGACGCCTCGCCCGAGAAGGTGCGCCGCCGCGCCCAGGAGCTGCACGAGTTCAACCCGATGCTCGGCTTCCGTGGCTGCCGTCTGGCGGTCGCCTATCCGGAAATCGCCGAAATGCAGGCGCGGGCCATCTTTGAGGCCGCCGTCGAGGCGTCGAAGAAGACCGGCCAGCCGGTGATCCCGGAAGTGATGGTGCCGCTGGTCATGACCCGCGCCGAGTTGGACCTGGTCAAGGCCCGCATCGACGCCATGGCCGCCGCCGTGCAACAGGAGACCGGCGCCAGCTTCACCTACCAGGTCGGCACCATGATCGAGCTGCCGCGCGCCGCCTTGCGCGCTGGCGAGATCGCCGAATCGGCTGAGTTCTTCTCCTTCGGCACCAACGACCTGACCCAGACCACCCTTGGCATCAGCCGCGACGACGCCGGCTCGTTCCTCGGGACCTATACGGCTGCCGGGCTGCTGCCGGCTGATCCGTTTGTCACCATCGATCAGGACGGCGTCGGCGAACTTGTGCGCATCGGCGTCGAGCGCGGCCGCAAGACCCGCGCCGGCCTGAAGGTCGGCATCTGTGGCGAGCACGGCGGCGATCCCGCTTCCGTCGCCTTCTGTGAGGAAACCGGCCTCGACTACGTCTCCTGCTCGCCCTACCGCGTGCCGATCGCCCGCCTTGCCGCCGCGCAGGCCGCCATCCGCCTCAAGGGCGTGCAGTAAGGCTTCAGCGGAGCCCTGAAGAACGGAAACAGGCCGGCGCAATCGCGCCGGCCTGTTTCGTTTGCGTCGCCGCCGCCGCCCCCGCTGTTTCGCCCGGGCACACTTGTGCAGCCGGCTTTACCGTTTCTAAACGCTGTTGCGTGATTCTTTCGTTGTCGCCGGATCAGATTCTCCGGCCCGGGCTCCCGTCGGCACGACTGGATAAATGGCAGCGAAACCATGCGTTTGCGTCGCAACAGGATGAAATGGCTCTGCGCCACGACCACGCCATGGGCCCTCGGGGCCGGCATGCTCGTGTCGTTCACCGCCAGCGCCGGGCAGGATCTGAGCGTCGGCGTCAGCGCTGGTCCCGCGCCCGTCAAATACGCGATCCTCGATCAGGACAATCTGGTGCCGCAGGCGCCTGGCCTCGTCGCGGCGACGCTTGGACTTGCCGGTGGCAATTCTGGCCTTGCGAGCCTCGGGCCTTCCCAGGCTGGCGCGGCGATCCGCCTCGCGTCCTACACCAATGACGCCGACCTGCGGCTGTTTCCCGGACCCGACGAAGTCGGCCAGGCTCCACGCGACGACCTGAAGCAACAGGCCCGCCGCCTGCCTGATCCGCGCTTCCCGGAAGTGCAGCGCCAGCGCAAGGGCGACCCACAGGTGGCGCTCCGTTCGACACTCAGCCGGGCCGGACGCGATTCCGGCTGGACGCGACCAGCCACCCACGCCGGCAAGCTGCTCTTCACCCGCGACGACCGGCTGCTGCCACGCACCATCATGATGGAAGGCCCGGTGGAAGTGCCGGCGCTGGAAGACGTGCTGCGCTTCGAAGCCGCTGACGACGAGTACGACGGCGCCACGGCGCAGCAGAGCGCTGAATCGTCGCCTGTCGCCCCTTCCGCCATCGCCACCGGCCCCACGGACCCGGCCGACGCGCCGGAGGCGCCTGAAAAGGAAGCGGCGGAGAAGCTGTTTGGCAGCGCCCGTCGCGCCGCCACGTTCTCGTGGCGCCGGCCCAGTGATGCGCGCGACGGCGGCACGCCAGCGACCCCGCGCGCCATGGCGCTGGCCTCCGCCACGCCGGCCCCACCTGAGGCCACGCCCATGGAAATCGCCGCCGCGCCGGTGATTGTCGCCCCAGGCCAGAGCATGTCCGTCGTGGCCCGCCTCAGTCCAGGGCGTCAAAGCTACGCCGGCCTGATCAGCCCCGACCACATGGCGCGTGAACAGCGCTGCCTTGCTGAGGCGGTGTATTTCGAAGCCCGCAGCGAGCCGGCCGCCGGCCAGGCCGCCGTGGCCCAGGTGGTGCTGAACCGCGTCAAGAGCGGGCTGTATCCAACCACGGTCTGTGGCGTCGTCTACCAGAACCGCCACCGCCACAACGCCTGCCAGTTCTCCTTCGCCTGTGAAGGCAAGCGTCTGGTCACCAACGAAACCGCCTCCTGGCGTCAGGCGACGCAGATCGCCCGCGCGGTCTATGAAGGCCAGACCTACGTCGCAGAAGTTGGCGGCGCCACGCACTATCACGCCGACTATGTCCGGCCGCGCTGGGCAAGGAAGCTGAAGAAAAACGACGTGATCGGCCGCCATATCTTCTATCAGTTGCGTCCAGGCCAGACCTGACCTGAGTTGACCTGAACTGACCTGCAAAACGGTCAACAATGATCTGACGGCAAAACCAGTCGCCTGGCCTCATGCCAGACCCGATGAGTACGTTTCATTGAATTCTGGGGGGCTGGAGCAGCGCACGCCACACCGCGCAGGAACGTGCGCCACACCGATTTGAACCCTGCAGATCACGGATGCGCCTGTGACTTCGCGCCCTGACGTCAACCAACGTCAGGGCGCTTTTATGGGGCAGCCGCGCCTGCAGGTTCAGGAGCGCGCCAGCCGCCGTCCGCCGGTGTTGGCTGCGGGGGAGCGTTCACCACCCTCCGGCGTAAACACATCGTTGTAGCCATATGGTCCACGTGTGCGCGGCGAAGCATAATTGGGCGCGATCATCGGGTAAGTGGGAGGCAAATTCCACTTGGCCCTGTAGTCCGCCGGCGTCATGCCAAACGCCGCGCTCAGATGCCGCTTCAGAAACTTGAAGCGCTTTCCGTCTTCCAGACAGACAATATACTCTGGCGTAACTGATTTTTTAACTGGAACCGCTGGCTTCAGCTTGCTGGCCGCTTCAGCCACGGACCCACTAAGCCGGGTCAACGAACCATGAACTGAATTGATCACATCGGACAGCTGATCGCTGTCGATTTGATTATTTTTGACGTAAGCAGAAACAATACTGGTCGTAAGGCTGATAATATTATCTTCGATGATGTCTTCAGACACAGCCGCTCTCCTCTCAAGAAAGCTGACGGAATGGGACAAGTGTTACGCGCAGCACAGCAAATACAACCCCAATTCGCGGATATGCGCCCAATAGAGGAACATATTGCCTGCAGCGCTTTCACCTCAGGACAGACGCGCCTGCATCTCCCCAGACGCCATCAGATGGAACGACAACCTGATGAACAAGAATTACAGCAGATAAATACTTTTTGCAATGGCAAATACACAAATTCAAATCCGGCAAAAATAATATAACATGAATTAATACTTGAATGACGCGCCAACCCGCGTCTGACGCCATTTCAGGACTGCGCCCACGCATCCGCAATCTGCAAGACCCAGATCGATGGGGCGCATATCCCTCGCAAGGAACGCCATGCGCCGCCGGGCCTTTCCCGCTGCCTCAGACAGACGTTCGCCAGCCCGCCAACGACCGGGGCTCCCCCGCAAAACCGCCAGGGATTTGCATCAGCAAAAGCCGGGTTGCGCTGAACAGATGCAGGTTCGGCCCCCAACCTGCCTGGCCGCGCGCCAGCCAGACGCCGCCCGGCGCCCGGCGCCCGGGCCCCCGGGCGGCCTGGCCGATCAACATCCATCAAATACAGCTTCCCTGTTGCCCGATGCGTCGCAATCAGGTTGAACCAGACAGCACGCCAAAATCCCACGGGCCAGGCTCAGGGGATTTTGGAAAAGCCCGGACCTGGCGGGTTGCCGATGTGGCGATGTCGTCGCGGCCCGGGATCGGACGCAATGGCGGAGCCGGGCGAGACCCGGGCCGCCGCAAGGGAGAGAACCCATGGCGACAGGCAGTTTCCGCGCGCTGGTGGTGCGCAAATCTGACAATCCCGATGACAAGACCCAGCGCGTCAGCCTGGAAACTGTCGACGATACGATCCTGGGCGAGGGCGACGTCACGGTGCGGGTCACCCACTCCACCGTCAATTTCAAGGATGGCCTCGCCATCACCGGCCGCTCGCCGATTATCCGCCGCTGGCCGATGATTCCCGGCATCGATTTCGCTGGCGTGGTCGAACAGTCGGACAGTTCCGCCTTTCCTGTTGGCTCTGAAGTGGTGCTCAACGGCTGGGGCGTCGGCGAGGGTCATCCAGGCGGCTACGCCCAGCGCGCCCGCGTCAAAAGCGACTGGCTCGTGCCGCTGCCGGCCGGCCTGACGGCGGCGCAGGCCATGGCGATCGGCACGGCCGGCTATACGGCGATGCTGTGCCGCATGGCGCTGGAGCGCCATGGAGCCACGCCGGACCAGGGGCCGGTGCTGGTCACCGGCGCCTCCGGCGGCGTCGGATCGGTCGCGGTGGCGCTGATGGCGGCGGCCGGCTGGGAGGTGATAGCCTCCACCGGACGCCCTGAGGAAGCCGCCTATCTGCAGGGCCTCGGCGCCACCACGGTCATGAACCGCGAAGAGCTCTCCGCCCCCGGCAAGCCGCTGGGCAAGGAGCGCTGGGCGGCCGCCATCGATTCGGTCGGCTCCCACACCCTCGCCAATGTGCTGGCCTCGACGAAATATCGCGGCGCCGTCGCCGCCTGTGGCCTTGCCCAGGGCATGGACCTGCCGGGCTCGGTCGCGCCGTTCATCCTGCGCAACATCGCCCTGCTCGGCGTCGACAGCGTCATGTGTCCGGTCGCCGACCGTCGCGAGGCCTGGACGCGGCTGGCGAAAGAACTGGACCTGCGCAAGCTTGGCGACATGACGTCGACCATCGGTCTCGACGATGTGGAGGGCGCCGCCCGCGACATCCTCGCGGGTCGCGTACGCGGCCGCCTCGTCGTGAACATCGGCTAGAGCATGTTCGGGAAAAGTGGAGCCCACTTTTCGTGAAGAAAATGCGTCAGATTGGCGAGATTGAGCATTTGTGTGAACTGGCGTTCGCCGAAATGCTCAAGTTGAAAGAATTTAACATTTGCCACCGCCTTCTCAGGCGGCGCGCAAATGTTAAATTCATAAGATCAACTGTAAAATAGTTCGCTGTCGGCCTTTTGCCGCCGGCATTCACTCCGGCGCTTCGCATCGCGGCATGCGCATGTCGGAAGCAGACCATGAGAAGGTTTCCAGGCGAAGCGCGCCGCTTCGCCTGGAAACAACGCGACGGACAGAGCAGGCGCCGGAATGGGAGGGCCGCCAGCAACATATTGATGTTCTGGTGGAACTGGCGTCCTGGCGAAACCTGGGGACCGGACATTTACCCCTGCGCCGTGCAAGGCCTGGCGTCGATATCAGCGCTGGAGCGCCCCCTTTGGGCCCGATCCGGTCAATCCTGCGGCGTCCAGGGCGCCTCGCCCTCGATTACCGGGCGGCAACGGTTGAGCTCGCCCCCAACGAAATCCATAAAGGCGCGCACGCGCGGCGCGTGGCGCAAATCCTGATGGGTCAGCAGCCACAGGCTGCTGGAAATGTCATTGTGCGGCGGCGACAGCCGCACCAGATCGCCATTCAGGTCTGCGGCCATGCATGGCAACGGGCCGATGCCCAGACCCGCGACAACCGCATCCATCAGTGAGCGCACGGTGTTGACGCGAAACCCGACCTGCTCGTGACCGCCAGCCTGGTCGCGCACAAAGCGCGCCGCCCGGATCTCGCTTAGTTCGCCGCCCAGCCCCACCCAGCTTGCCCTGGCGCAAATCTCGGGCGCATGGCCGCCAGTGCTGTCCGCGAAATCAACGCGGCGGCCATAAATCGCCCAGGCGATGCGGCCGATGCGACGTCCCACCAGGGTTTCGCCTGGCTTGTCCGTGGCGCGGATGGCGATGTCGGCGTCGCGGCGCGACAGATTGAGCTGCGCGTTGTCCACCACCACGTCGAGGCGGATTTGCGGATGCCTCTGGCGAAACTCGCCAATGATCCGGGTCAGCAGCGTCCCCATGAGGCCGTCATTGGTGGTGACGCGCAACTCGCCGGAGGGAGCCAGATCCTTGCCCTCGACCCTGCGCAGGAAGCCGCTGGCCGCATCCTCCATGGCGTCGGCCACGGCCACCATTTCCTCGCCGGCGGCGGTGAGCGCATAGCCGCCGCGTCGTCGCTCGAACAGGGTGCAGTCCAGCGTGGCCTCCAGTTGCGCCAGCCGGCGGAAGACAGTTGAATTGTTGACGCCAAGCGTCGCCGCCGCTCCGGCCAGACCGCGCGCTGAGGCGATGGCGCGCACCAGGCGGAAATCATCCAGCGGCACGGCGGTATTGGTCAGTCGCGTTCGGGCGCGGTTGGCGGCGGTTGCTTCAGTCATGACAGGAGCATGACTTCAGATTGCAAATTTGCAATAAAACAATTGCGTCATCGGCTCTGGTCCTGCGCGAAAAGAATGGTCAGTTTGAAGGGGCGGCAAGACGGCGCGCCGGCGGGAACCGGCGCAGCACATGCCCTGTGCATCCGTTTCTGACCCCGTTTTTTTTGATCCACGCCACGCCGCTGCGAAGCGTTTCGCCGGCCTGGTTGCAGGACGCGGAGAATGACAATGACCAAGGTTCTGGTTCTCTATTATTCCAGCTACGGCCACATCGAGAAAATGGCCGAAGCCGTTGCGGAAGGCGCGCGTAGCGCTGGCGCGGACGTGACGGTGAAGCGCGTGCCGGAAACGGTTCCGGAAGATCTGGCCCGCAGCTCCCATTTCAAGCTCGACCAGGCCGCGCCGGTGGCCACCGTCGCCGAACTGCCGGAATACGACGCCATTATCTTCGGCGCGCCAACACGCTTCGGCGTCTTCGCCTCGCAAATGCGCGCCTTCCTCGACCAGACCGGCGGCCTGTGGGCCCAGGGCAAGCTGGTCGGCAAGGTCGGCAGCGCCTTCACCTCCAGCGCCACGCAGCATGGCGGCCAGGAATCGACCATCCTCACCTTCCATCCGACGCTGCTGCACCACGGCATGGTTGTGGTCGGCCTGCCTTACGCCTTCGCCGGCCAGATGGGCGTGGACCAGATCAAGGGCGGCTCGCCCTACGGCGCCAGCACCATTGCCGATGGCGACGGCAGCCGCCAGCCGTCCGAAGCAGACCTGGCCGGCGCCCGCTACCAGGGCGCGCATGTGGCGAAGATCGCCGCGAAGCTGGCTTCCTGACAAGCGCTCGCGCTCCCGATGCAGGGCTGGCGCCATCCCGCATCTGGGTCCGTAGCGGGGAAGAACGTCGGGGCCGGGTTCATTCCGGCCCGACCTGAAGCGGTTTGTCCTACTTCGGCGCGGCGGCGCGGCGCAGGCGGTCGTTGATCGCCTCGCCGAGATCCCGGTCCGGCACGGGCGTCGTCGCAATCGCGGTCACGCCAGCGGCGTCGAGCCGACGCAAGGCGCCGAACAGGCCGGCGGCGGCCTCCGCCAGGTCGCCGCTTTCGCTGAGATCCAGCGTCATCACGGCGTGCTCGCTGCCAGGCGGCCGGGCGCCGCCGAAGGTCAGCAGCGCCTCCCCCACCCGCACCTCATCGACATTGAGCCGAACCTGGGCGTTCGGCGCATAGTGCGACGCCAGCATGCCGGGCGAGGCGGGACGCGCCGGGTCGGCGTCAGCGTTCTCAACCAGCTTGCCTCCCAACACAGCCTCCAGGGTGCTCCGCGTGACGCCGCCCGGGCGCAGCAGCGTGGCGACGCCGTCAACAACCGCCACCACCGTCGATTCGACCCCCACCTGCGTCGGTCCGCCATCCACCACCGCGTCGATGCGACCATCGAGATCGGCCAGCACATGGGCGGCTGTGGTCGGGCTGACATGGCCGGAAGCATTGGCGGAAGGCGCCGTCACCGGCCGCCCGACCTGGCGCAGCAACTCCCGCGCCGCGCTGGTGGCCGGGACGCGCAGGGCGATGGTCGGCAGTCCCGCCACCGCCAGATCGCTGACGCCGGAGCCGGCCACGGCCGGAACCACCAGGGTCAGGGGCCCCGGCCAGAACCGCTCCGCCAGCCGCAACGCCACCGCGTCGAACGCGCCAAAAGCACGGGCGGCGGCGAGGTCCGGCACGTGTGAAATCAGCGGATTGAACGAGGGCCGCCCCTTGGCGGCGTAGATGCCGGCCACCGCCCGCCCGTTGGTCGCATCGCCGCCCAGCCCGTAAACCGTCTCGGTGGGAAAGGCGACAAGGCCGCCGTCGCGCAGCAGTTGCGCCGCGGTGGCAAGGCCGTCCGCGCTGGCGTCGAGTCGCAGGGTGCGCCGCGTCATCATCCGTTCCTGTATCCGGGCATCCGGCGCCCGCGCCTGTGTAGCGGCTTTGGTATCCTTTTGTATCCCTTTTGTCGCGCGGGCGCTGTCCGTCACAGTTCGCATGTCAGGGTCCGGATAAAAAGTCCCGCCAAAAGGCCCGGACGCAACAAGTTACGGAAGTCGTTTCCGAAATCGCCCGCCAGGAGCAAACAGGCCGCTGGCAAATTGACGGCGATGACATTAAACCTTCGTCTATACATGCGCCGGCGTCACGGTCGCCGGGCGATGCGCAGTCCGGAGATGATAACCATGACCTACGCCGCTCCCGTCAACGACATGGTCGAGACCATCCGCTCGGCCGCCGGCTTCGAGCAAGCTGTGGCGGACGGGGTTTATGGCGACCTGTCGCTGGATCTGGTCGCCTCGGTGCTGGAAGAAGCCGGCCGTTTCGCCAGCGAGCGCATCGCGCCGCTGAATCGCGTCGGCGACGAAATCGGCTCCCGCTGGAGCGATGGCGTCGTCACCACGCCGCCCGGCTGGAAGGAAACCTACCGCGACTGGACCGCGGCGGGCTGGAACGCCCTGCCCGCGCCGGAACAGTGGGGCGGCCAGGGCCTGCCGGCGATCGTGCAGGCCGCCTGCGCCGAAATGTGGAACGCCTCGGCCATGTCCTTCGCCCTGGCCCCGCTGCTGAGCGCTGGCGCCGTGGAGGCTCTGATCGCCCACGGCTCCGAGGAGCTGAAACAGACCTATCTGGCGAAACTGGTGGCCGGCGAATGGACCGGCACCATGAACCTGACCGAGCCGCAGGCCGGCTCCGACCTGGCGGCGCTGCGCACGAAGGCGGTTCCCAACGGCGACGGCAGCTATCGCATCACCGGCCAGAAGATCTTCATCACCTATGGCGAGCACGACATGGCGGACAATATTGTCCATCTCGTGCTGGCCCGCCTGCCGGACGCGCCGGCTGGCACCCGCGGCATCTCGCTGTTCCTGGCGCCAAAGTTCATCCCGGACGCCAACGGCAATCCGGGGCAACGCAACGACGTGCGCTGCGCCAGCATCGAGCACAAGCTCGGCATCCACGGTTCGCCCACCTGCGTCATGGTCTATGGCGACGAAGGCGGCGCTACCGGCTGGTTGATCGGTGAGGAAAATCGCGGCCTCAACTGCATGTTCACGATGATGAACGCCGCCCGTCTGGCCGTTGGCCTGCAGGGCGTCGCCATCGCCGATCGGGCCTACCAGCAGGCGCTGGCCTATGCGCATGAGCGCCGTCAGGGCCGCGCCAATGGCGCGCCGGCTGGCGAGATGAGCCCGATCATCCAGCACCCCAATATCCAGCGCAAACTGCTGACCATGAAGGCGCTGGCCGCCGCCGCCCGCGCCATCTGCTACCGCACCGCCGCCGCGCTTGATCGCGCCCATCTGGCCGCCGATCCGGCCGAGCGGGCGCGCGGCGCGGCGCATGCCTCGCTGCTGACCCCGGTGGCAAAAGCCTGGTCCACGGATATCGGCGTCGAGGCGGCGTCCATCGGCGTGCAGATTCACGGCGGCATGGGCTTCATCGAGGAGACTGGCGCGGCGCAGCACCTGCGCGACGCCCGCATCGCTCCGATTTATGAGGGCACCAACGGCATCCAGGCCATCGATCTTGTCACCCGCAAGCTGCCGATGAACGGCGGCGCGGTGGCGCAGGCCGCCATCGCCGCCATGCGCCAGACGGCGACGCAGGCCGCCAACGCCCAGGTTTCGGCCGGCGCGGCGTTTGGCGACGCCGGAGCCCGCCTGCGCGACGCCGCGGAATCGCTGGATCGCGCCACCGCCTTCCTGTTGCAGCAGCAGGCTGGCAATAACCCCGACGCGGCGCTGGCTGTCGCCACGCCCTATCTGCGGCTGTTTGGCATCGCCGAGGGTCTCGACGCCCTGCTGAATATCGCCCTCGCCGCCGCCAGGGCCATTGAGGCCGGCGACGCCAACCCGGCCCATGCCAGCCGCATTCAGATCGCCCGCTTCTTCGCCAGCAATATCGCTCCAGAAGCCCAGGCTCTGGAGCAGATCGTGCTGCGCGGCGGCGACGCCGTTCTGGACGCGCAGGACGCGCTGGTCGCCTGAAGCCGAACCGGCGCCTCAGTCAGACGACGGCTTGGCGCCGGCCGCCCATTTGCACTCCTTTCGCCGGCGCGCGACGCACAGCCGGCAGGAGGATGAAACGGCGTTGTCTGAACTGGGCGGCGCGACGCCCGCCATGGATTGGGGAAACAGCGCATGTTCCATATCCGGCCTGAAACGGCAGCCGACACAGACGCCATTCGCGCGCTGACCGCCGCGGCTTTCGCGGGCGCGCCTCACAGCTCAGGAACGGAAGCGGCCATCATCGACGCGCTGCGCGCAGCCGGAGCGTTGACCCTGTCGCTCGTTGCGGCGGAGGCTGGCGGCATTGTCGGCCATGCGGCGTTCTCGCCTGTGACATGCAGTTCCGGCGCGTCCGGGTGGTTCGGGCTGGGGCCGGTTTCCGCGCGCCCTGACCGCCAGCGCGCCGGCGTCGGCCAGGCGCTGATCCGCACGGGGCTGGCGACGCTACGCGATCAGGGCGCCGCCGGCTGCGTGGTGCTGGGCGATCCGCGCTATTATGGACGCTTCGGCTTCGCATGCGATCCGGCCCTGCGCTATGGCGATGTCCCTCAGGAATACTTTCAGCGCATCGTGTTTCGCGGACCGCCTCCTGCCGGCGAGATCACATATCACCCCAGCTTCGATAGCGTCTGACGCGTTGGTGAAGCCCGCGGGCGCAGGGCATGTGCAACAAGCGCATGCGTTCCGCCCGTATGAGCCTGCGGGTCCCGGATGCGCCGGCGCCGTCCTGACCTGAAGCGTCCCTGTCGCCGGCCCGGCAGCCTACGGCGGCGGGGCTGAAATCCGACAGCGCATCGCTGGTTGTCAGCGCCAGCGAAAGTCGCTAGAGCATCTCCTGCGGACACGGTTTTTGCGCCTGTAGCCGCGACAATTCAAACAGATAGAATGTATTGCGCCCGCCTGGCTAGAACCGGGACGGCGGAGCGGGAGCGGTTGACGTCGCCGCGCCGGCGCCTGTGGCGCATCCCAACCACGCCGGGGTTGTTCATGGCCCGTATTCAGACGTAATCGTTCCTGATCATGCCTGGAGCGCAATTCCGGAACGCGCCGTAAAACCCATTGCCTGTGAACGAACCGCCATCGGCCCGGGCCCCGCAAGAGGCGAAGGCCGTCCGCGTCGTCAACAGCGCAACCGAACACGTCCAGCCGTCACGCCAGTGACATGATCCCGGTGGCAATGCTGCCCGGCGGGAGACCAGACCATGATCATTGTTCACCGGCCAGCGACAACGCCTGAAGGCGAGGGTTTCCTGGAGCGGCGCATGCTCGTTCCCGGCGAGCTGTTTCCGGCCGACGCAATCTGGGTTGATCTGATCGAGCCGTCGCGCGCCGAGGCGCGCCTGGCGGAGGCGCACTATGGCGTCAGCGTCCCCACGCGCGAGGACACCGACTACATCGAGCCGTCCGAGTTGCTCTACAACGAGAACGGCGCCCGCTACATGACCACGCAGCTGCTGTTCAACGTCGCCCACGACGCACAGCTCGCCAGCGTCAGCTTCATTCTCGCCCGCAACACGTTGATCACCGTGCGTTACGATGAACCGAAGGCGTTCATCATGTTCGCCCATCGCGCCGGAAGGCCGGGCAGCGGCGGCCTCACCGCCGAGCAGGTGATGGCCGGCCTCATCGAAACCATCATCGACCGCGCCGCCGAAGTGCTCCAGAACATCGGCGAGGAGATCAACACCCTGTCCCGCCAGGTGTTCGAGACCAAGCACGACCCCGGCAAGCGCAACGCCGAGTTCCAGGACATCGTCCAGACCCTGGGCCATCACGGCGACCTGATCTCCAAAAGCCGCGAAAGCCTGCTGTCGATCGAGCGGGTCATGCTGTTCCTCACCGTCGCCTATCGCACCGCCCGCGTGCCCATGGAACTGCGCGAACAGGTGCGCACCAACCTGCGCGACCTGCAATCGCTGGAGGAGCACGCCACCTTCCAGAGCGGCAAGATCCAGTTCCTGCTCGACGCCACGCTCGGTCTCGTCAACATCGAGCAGAACAACATCATCAAGCTGTTTTCGGTTATGGCGGTGGTGTTCATGCCGCCAACCCTGATCGCCTCCATCTACGGCATGAACTTCAAGGCGATGCCGGAGCTCGACTGGAAGCTCGGCTACCCGCTGGCCCTGGTCGGCATGGTCATCGCCGCCATCGCGCCCTACTTCTTTTTCCGCTGGAAAAAGTGGCTGTAGCCCGGATCACCCCTGAAAGAGAGCCATGCATCGCCCGCCCCTGCGGATTGTCCTGACCGGCGGCCCCGGATCGGGAAAAACCACGCTGCTGCAGGCCCTCGCCAGCCACGGCCACGCCACGATGCCAGAAGCAGGACGGGACGTGATCCTGCAGCAGCAGGCCGGCGGCGGCGACGCCCTGCCGTGGCGCAATCCGGCGCGTTTCGCAGAGGCCATGCTCGGGCACGCCGTCGCGGCGTTCCATGCAACAGACGGCGCCCGGGGGCCGGTGTTCTTCGACCGGGGCATCGGCGACGTGCTGGGCTATCTGGAGCTGGTTGGCCTCAGGGACGATGCGATCGCGCATCGCTGCCGGCAGGCGGCGCAGTCCCGCCGCTATCATTCCCAGGTCTTCATCGCGCCGTTCTGGCCGGACATTTACGTCAACGACGCCGAACGCAGGCAGGACCTCGCCGAGGCGGAAGCCACCTGCGCGGTCATGGCCCGGGTCTGGCCGGCGCTGGGCTATGAACTGGTCTGGCTGCCGAAAGCGCCGGTGGCGGAGCGCGTCGCCTTCATCATGGCGCGGCTTGGCCCCGCACGTTGAGAACGGGGCGCCGCTCCAGGAGCGGTGACAGAAGCCGGCAAGCGATCCTTGCATGGCGGCAGCCCGGTTGGTGACAACGCCCCATTCCGGTGTTTCCCCGTCACGCTGGCTGATCCGGGGATCAGCGTCATCAGGCAGCGGCGCTCAAGAAAAACCCGGCGGACATCGTCTGCCGGGCCATTGTTGCATCAGTCGGCTGCGACGATTTCAGCCTTCAATGCGCGAGAAATCGGCGATGGCGCGCGTCGCTTCGCGGATACCGGCGAGCAGGCGCAGGCGATTGGCGCGCAGGGCCGCGTCGTCGGCATTCACCGTCACCGCCTCGAAAAAGGCGTCCACCGGGCCGCGCAGCGCCGCCAGCGCCGTCATGGCGCCCTGGTAGTCTTCCCGCTTCACCGCCGCTTCCGCCGCTTCGCGGGCGGTGGCCAGCGCCGTGAACAACGCCTTCTCTTCGTCGGCCTGCAACAGGGCGGCGTCGGCGGCGGCGTCCCATGCCGCGCCGTCCTTCTTCTCCTCGATGCGCAGGATGTTGGCGGCGCGCCTGACGCCGGCCAGCAGCGACTTGCCGTCGGCGGCGTCGAGGAACTGCTTCAGCGCCTCAACCCGGCGCACCACCAGCAGCAGATCGTCCTGATCGCCCAGCGACAGCACCGCGTCGATCAGATCGTGGCTGTAGCCCTGATCGCGCAGGAAGACCTTCAGGCGGTCGTGGAAGAACTCCAGCAGCGACACCGCGTCGGACGACACGACGCGACCGGCGAATTCTTCCGGCATGCGCGGCGCGGCGCGCTTCGCCCCTTCCGGCTCCGCCTCCTGGCAGATTTCCACCAGCGGCAGCCGCAGGTCGTTCTCCAGCACCAGACGGATGACGCCGAGCGCCGCGCGGCGCAGGGCGTAAGGGTCCTTGGAGCCGGTCGGCTTCTCGTCGATAGCCCAAAAACCGGCCAGCGTATCCAGCTTGTCGGCCAGGGCCACGGTGACCGAGATCGGCGCCGTCGGCGTGCGATCGGACGGGCCGAGCGGCTTGTAATGGTCCTCAAGCGCCGCCGCCACATGCGGGTCCTCGCCCTCGGCCACCGCGTAGTAACGGCCCATGAGGCCCTGCAATTCCGGGAACTCGCCCACCATTTCGGTGGTGAGGTCGGCCTTGGCCAGGCGGGCGGCGCGGGTCGCCAAGCCGCCGTCAGCGCCGATCGCCAGCGCGATCTTGCCGGCCAGCTCCACCAGCCGCTCGACGCGCTCGCCCTGGGTTCCCAGCTTCTCGTGGAACACGGAGCGGGAGTCGATCAACTTCTGCAGACGCTGCTCCAGCGGCTTCAGATGCCTGGTGTCCTCACGCTCGCGATAGTCCGGCATCGGCCGCTGGTCGGTCTGCCAGAAGTGGCGGGCGTCGGAGAGGCGGGCGCGCACCACGCGTTCGTTGCCGGCGATGATGGCGGCGCCGCGATCCGGCGCGACGATGTTGGACACGAGGATGAATCTGTTGGCCAGCGCGCCGTCAGCCTTCTTCAGCACGAAGCACTTCTGGTTGGCGCGGATGGTGGCGCGGATCACCTCCGGCGGTATCGCCAGGAACTCCTCCCCGAAGGCGCCCATCAGCACCACCGGCCATTCCACCAGGCCGGCGACCTCTTCGAGCAGGCCTTCGTCTTCCACCAGCTCCAGCCCCTGGGCGAAGGCCAGATTGCGCGCCTCGGCCAGAATGATGTCCTTGCGGCGGTCGATGTCGAGGATCACCTTCGCCTTCTCCAGCACGGCGACGTAATCGTCGAAGCGCTTCACCTGGATCGGACCGGGGAACCCGGCGCCCTTCGCCATGAAGCGGTGGCCGCGCGTTTCGTCGCCCGCCGTCACGCCGCCGACGCTGAACCGCACGATCTGCGGCTCCTCGGTTTCAGGCCCGAAGGTGGCGACGATGGAATGCAGCGGCCGCACCCAGCGCATCGCGCCCGGCTGGGCGGAGGCGGCGCCCCAGCGCATCGACTTCGGCCATGGGAAGTTCTGGATGATGCGCGGCAGCACCTCGGCCAGCACGTCCAGCGTCGGCTGGCCGGACTTCTCGATCACCGCCACATAGAACTCGCCCTTTTTCGGATCGGACACGATTTGCGCCTGGTCGACAGAGGTCAGGCCGGCGCTCTTCAGGAAGCCCTGGATCGCCCCCTCCGGCGCGCCGACGCGCGGTCCCTTGCGCTCCTCGCGCACGTCCTGGCCCACCGCCGGCAGGCCGGCGACGTGCAGGGCGATGCGACGCGGCGTCGCCCAGGCGCCGGCGCCTTCATACAGCAGGCCGCGCTCGACGAGGGCGTTGGTCACCAGGCTCTGCAGGTCCTGCGCCGCCTTGCGCTGCATGCGGGCGGGGATTTCTTCACTGAACAGTTCAAGCAGAAGGTCGGGCATCGGAGGTTCCATCGGCCCCGGTGGGCCTGAAAAGCGTCAAACGGGCGTGCGGCGAAACGGTTGCGGAGGCCTGGATCAACTCAGGCCGCCGCGCCGCCGCCCTCGGTGCGCAGCCACGCGGCGCCGCAGGCCTTGGCCAGTTCGCGCACGCGCAGGATGTAGCTCTGCCGCTCGGTGACCGAGATCACGCCGCGCGCATCCAGCAGATTGAAGGCGTGGCTGGCCTTGATGCACTGGTCATAAGCCGGCATGGCGAGGCCGTGGCGGCCGTCGGCGCGCTCACCGGCTTCGAGAAGGCGTTTGCACTCCTTCTCGGCGTCGGCAAAATGACGGAACAGGATTTCCGTGTCGGCGTATTCGAAATTGAACGCGGAAAACTCCTGCTCGGCCTGAAGGAACACGTCGCCATAGGTCACCTTGTCGTCGCCTTCGCCGCCGTTGAAATTGAGGTCGTAGACGCGCTCCACGCCCTGCACATACATGGCGAGGCGCTCAAGGCCATAGGTCAGTTCGCCGGCTACCGGCGCGCACTCCACGCCCGCCACCTGTTGGAAATAAGTGAACTGCGACACTTCCATGCCGTCGCACCAGCACTCCCAGCCAAGGCCCCACGCGCCGAGGGTCGGGCTCTCCCAGTCGTCCTCGACGAAGCGCACGTCATGCAGCGCAAGGTCGACGCCGATGGCCTCCAGCGACGCCAGATACAACTCCTGCAGGTTCGGCGGGTTCGGCTTCAGGATGACCTGATACTGGTAATAATGCTGCAGCCGGTTGGGGTTCTCGCCATAGCGCCCGTCGGTGGGGCGGCGCGAGGGCTGCACATAGGCGGCTTTCCACGGCTTCGGCCCCAGCGCCCTCAGGGTGGTGGCCGGGTGAAAGGTGCCGGCGCCCACCTCCATGTCATAGGGCTGGAGAATGACGCAGCCCTGCTTCGCCCAGAAATCGTGGAGCGTCAGGATAAGCCCCTGAAAGGAGCGCTTCGGGCTGGACTGATCGGAGCCGGTCATGATCGCATTCTTCTGATATCGCGTGCTTCTGTCGCTGCGGCGGCGCGCCGACGCAGGTCCCTATACAACGAAAAGCCAACGGAAACAGTTGGAATTCGTCCGGACGCAGCCGTGTCCAGCGATCAACCGCCCCATGGCAGGCGTTCGCCGGCATGCGCGCGGGCCGCTTCGGCGGTGAAGGCCCCATCCCGTTCGTGCAGCGGGAGCGGCGCATCGAGCACGAACGGGCCGCGCCGGCCGCGCGCCCCGCCCACCATCACCCGGATCGCCGGATCGCCGGCCCGCGCCGCCACCGGCCGCACCCGCACGTCGCCAAAGCGCCGCGCCATTCCTGCGAGAATCGCCGGCAGGGCTTCAGCCCGGTGGATCACCAGCAGCGCCCCGCCCGGCCGCAGCAGCCGGCAGGCGCACCGCAACCAGGCCTGCAGGGCGTCCTCCCGCAACGGCGCCTGGACCTCACTCCCGGTCGCATCGAACACGTGCGCCGCCCGCCGGCCAGCGCCTGGCGAGGCGCGCACCGCCTCCGGCGCGAACCAGGGCGGGTTGGTCACCACCAGGTCCTGGCTTTCCGCGGCAAGGCCCGCAGCCGCCAGCGCGCCCGGCCGCGCCAGCAGATCGACGTTGAGGACGCGAACGCGTTTATCCATGCCGTTGCGGGCGATATTGCCGGCGCACAGCCCCGCCAGACCGGCGTCACGCTCAGCCAACGTCACCTGCGTTTCTAGCGCGGCCAGGGCCACCCCCAGACCAATCAGCCCGCTGCCCGCCCCCATGTCGAGCACGTCAACTGTCCGCCGCAGCCGCCGTGACAGCGCCTCCGCCATGGTCGCGCCGGCCATGGCGGCGAGTACGCCGTCGGTGCCGCCGCGATGGTGCCCGCTGCGGAACTGCGCCAGTTGCAGCCCGCCATTGAAGAAAGCGTCGAGGCTTTGCTCCGCATCAACCACGGTTCAATCCGGCGAGCGCGGCAGATATTCCGCCAAGCCGGCTTCCGCGAGCAGCGCGCGCGCCGCCGCCAGGGCGTCGCCGGCGACCATCAGCCGCCGGGGAAAGGCGCCAATCGAGCCCTCAATGGCGCTGACCTGGCTGTCAGCCACCATATTGAGAATGCCGGCCTGATCCAGCAGGCCTGTCATATAGCCGAGGGCGACGACGTCATTGGTGCGCAGCAATTCTTCCATGCCTGCAGGAATAGCGCATTTGCATGCGGGCAGGAATGCGCGCGGGCAGGAACGGCGGCTTTTCTGGCCGCCGCCTGCAGGCAGCGCCAGTCCGCCGGCGTCGCGTTCACGCCGATGGCGTACGCGCGAGCGTTCAAGAAGCCCAAAACGCCGCCAGGCGCGCTTGCATTGTGAAGACGCCAACACTGTTACAGGGGCAATCCGCCGCCCCTTTCCGATGCGTTTCGCATCGCGGTTTCATTTGCAAATCCGGTTGAAACATTGGACAAGTCGGGCCTGCGGATGCTGGCCGTCTTGAGGCCCTCGCCGCGCCGGACCGTGGACCGGAAGGAGATCAGGTTGGGTATCGCCGTTGCACTGGACAGGGACAAGGGCAGGCAGGCCAGCATCGAAGGCCTGGTGAAGCTGGTCGCCGCCGACATGGAGCGGGTGAACCAGATGATCCTGTCGCGCACGGGATCCGACGTGCTGATGATTCCCGAGGTCGCCAACCACCTGATCTCGTCCGGCGGCAAGCGGCTGCGGCCCATGCTCACCCTCTCCGCCGCCGCGCTGTGCAACTACGAGGGCGAAGGCCACATCAAGCTGGCGGCCAGCGTCGAGTTCATGCACACCGCCACCCTGCTTCATGACGATGTGGTCGACGAGAGCGACATGCGCCGCGGCAAGCCGGCGGCCCGCAAGGTGTGGGGCAACGAAGCCAGCGTTCTGGTCGGCGACTTCCTGCTCGGCCAGGCCTTCCGCATGATGGTTGAGGTCGGCTCGCTCGACGCGCTCGACGTGCTGTCCACCGCCGCCGCGGTCATCGCCGAGGGCGAGGTGATGCAGCTTTCGGCCGCCCGCAGCCTCGGCACCACCGAGGACGAATATCTCGCCGTTATCCGCGCCAAGACCGCGACCCTGTTCGCGGCCGCCTGCGAGGTCGGCCCGATCCTTGCCGGCAATAACCCGGACGACCGCGCCGCCTGTCGCGACTATGGCATGAACCTCGGCGTCGCCTTCCAGCTCATCGACGATGCGCTCGATTACGGCGGGACCGCCGACGCCCTCGGCAAGAACGTCGGCGATGACTTTCGCGAGGGCAAGCTGACCCTGCCGGTGGTGCTGTCGCTGCAGCGCGGCGACGCCGCCGACCGGGAGTTCTGGCGCCAGGCGCTGGAGGAAGGCGCAACCGACGACGACGCCCTCAAGCGCGCCATCGCCATGATGCGCGGCAACGGCGCCTTGCGCGAAACCATTGCCCGCGCCGAAAGCTATGGCGACGCCGCCCGCGCCGCGCTTGACCGCTACCCGGCCGGCCCGCTGAAGACGGCGTTGCTCGACACGGTGGATTTCTGCATTTCGCGCGCGCACTGACCGATGCCAAAACGCCATGAGCCTGGCTCATGGCGTTTTGGGAAGGTCCAAGGTGCGCACGGCAATGTCTTGCAAGCACATGCGTCACGCTGACTTTAACCTTGCCGGCAGCTGACCTGGGCCTTGCCGGTAGCGGAGGCGTGCGCATCTTTTGCGACCTGGCGTGAAAGTCACGCATTGCCCAGGCGGGCGACGCCCGCGCGCCCTGAGGCTCAGGCCAGCATGACCGGGCGCGCCCACCACGCCGGCCAGGTCGCATGTATGCGTCCCGCCGCGACCTCGGCCTGGGCCTGATCGTCAAACAGCCCAAAAACCGTCGCGCCGGAGCCGGACATGCGCGCCAGCCAGCATCCAGACATCCGCTGCACCAGCTCCAGCGCCTCGCTGATTTCAGGGCAGAGGCTTCGCGCGGGCGCCTCCAGATCGTTCCAGCCCGCCAGCAAGTAACGCCGCAACCCGGCTTCCGTCGCAACGTCCGGCGTCAGCATGGCGGGCGGTGAGCCAGCTTGCAGCGGCGATGCGGCCAACGCCCGGAACACCGCCGGCGTCGAAACCGCGACGCGCGGATTGACCAGCAGCGCCGGCAGCGCGGGCAGGGTCAGTTGCGGCCCGAGAACCTCCCCCAGCCCGGCCATCACCCGCGCCCTGGCGGCAAGGCAAACCGGAACATCGGCCCCGGTCGCGGCGGCGGCCTCGCGCAGACGCGCATCATCCGCCGCCAGACCATTGAGCCGCGCCAGGAGACGCAGGGCGGCGGCGGCGTCAGATGAGCCGCCGCCCAGCCCGGCGGCGACCGGCAGGCGTTTTTCCAGCGTAAACCGCCCGGTCTGCAGCCCCGGGCACAATTGTTGCAGCGCGCGCGCGGCGCGCAGCACCAGATTGTCGTCGTCTGGCCCGGCCTCCACCGCCGTATCGCCAGTCACCGTCAAGGAAAGCGACGCCCCTGGCAGCAGCGACAGCCCATCGGCCACGCCATCGCCCTCGCCGGCCGTGAAGGCCGTCAGGCTGTCGAGTTCATGATAACCGTCAGGTCGCCGGCCAGCGACCCGCAAGGTCAGATTGACCTTGGCCGGGGCGCGCGTCGTCAAAGGCAGGTCGGTCTGGTCCATCCGCCATCCGTCACGGCATTTTCAATGCAACCGGGGGTATTGGAACGAATTCAACATTTACAATCCACTTCCGACATTCGCAGCCCTGGATACAGGGCGGCGGAGCAAATATCGGAAACAGGCCGCCAGAGCATTTCTGAAAAAAGTGGAGGCCACTTTTCGGGAAAAGCGTCAAATCAAAGGGATGGAGCACTTCAGGTGAACGGTTTTTCACCAAAAACGCCCTGGAGCAAAATCCGGTCACGCCGAATTTGCCCATCGTTGCGGTTGAAGACCGTTTCCTGGCAAGGAGCAGCGTCCGCCTTGCGGAAGACGCCTGCCTCTGCCGGCGCCATCCACGGCGTTGCGGACGCCGCGCTGCTTCAGTCCAGCTTCTTTTCTGCCGGCCGCGACGCCGGAGACGGCGTCTGCGCCGGCGTCTGGCTGCCGGCGCCATCCCGCGCCTCGCCGGAAACCGCGCCGCCACGCCCCACAGGCGCTTCGCCCCGGTCATCCGGCGTCAGGCCTTTGCCAGGCGCAGGCGCAGGACCAGGCGCAGGCGCGGAACCCGGCGCAGGCTGATCAGGCTTGCGCTGCTCAGGCGCGGCAGGCGCATCCTTGCCCGACCCGTCGGCCGGCTCCTTCACGGGAGCGTCTTTGCCCGGCTCGCCCTTCGGCGACGGTTGCGCGTCCTCCCCCTTGCCAGGCGCGGCGCCGTCTGGCTGCGACTTGCCGGAGGGCTGATCGCCTTCCTGCCGCCTGTCGGCCGGCTTCGGCGCGGTCGCGCCGTTGCCGTCCGCCGGCCTGTTCGCCGCGTCTTTGCCTTCAGCGGGCTTGCCGTCATCCGTCATGCCATTGGCGATCTTGGCGAGGATCTTCGGCAGCTCATCCGGCTCCGGCTCGAGATCACGGGCGTGGTTCCACTGAAAACGCGCCTCCAGCTTGCGGCCCGTTTTCCAGTAGGCGTCGCCGAGGTGATCGTTGATCGTCGGGTCGGATGGTTTCAGGGCGATGGCCCGCTCCAGTTCGCGCACCGCGTCGTCGTAACGTCCGAGGCGATAATAGGCCCAGCCCAGGCTGTCGACGATGTAGCCGTCGCGCGGCCGCAGGGCCACGGCCTTGTGCAGCATGTCGAAGGCTTCCTTCAGGTTGATCCCCTGATCGACCCAGGAATAGCCGAGATAGTTAAGCACCACGGCCCGCTCGCGCCCGTCGCCATCGGGCGCCAGCTCCAGCGCCTGCTTCAGGTCCGCCTCCGCCTTCGCCCATTGCCTGGCGCGCTCGTAAGACATGCCCCTGAAATAATACAGCGACCAGAACCGCGGCTCGGGCTTGCCGGTGCGGGCGATGGCGGCGGTGTAGGCGTCAGCGGCCTTCACCCACTCTTTCTTGCTGCGATAGAGGGCGCCAAGCGCGGACGGGGCGTCCACGTCGTCCGGCCGCTCCTTCACCAGCTTCTCAAGATGGGCGATCGCCTCGTCGCCGCGGCCGAGCGCCTCGAGCCCAACGCCGATCTGGATATCGGCGGAGGCGCGCATCGGCGACGTCTCCGGAATGGCCCGGTAGACAGCGATGGCGTCCTCGGGCTTGCGCAGCCGCTCGTAGATATCCGCCAGGGTGATCAGCGCCATCTCGTTTTTCGGCTCCAGATAGAGCGAAAGCTGAAGATAGATCATGGCGGCGAGTTCATCGCCCTGCTGGTTGCCGGCGGCGCCCAGACCATAGAGCACCTCTGCGGCGCCCTGCTGGGCCCCGCTAACCAGCGGCGCCAGGGTCTTGCCATCCTTGAGCGCGCCCAGCGACGCGGCCGCGATCGGCTGGCGCGGCGCCAGCTTCAGGAAAGCGTCGTAAGCGGCGGTCGCGGCGTCGCGGTCACCCACGCCGGACAGATAGCGTCCATAGGCGTCCACCACGCGCAGCGTCGTGCGCTCCATGGCGTAAGCAGCGTTCATCCGCCGGTCGGCCTCGGAGCGAAACTTCGGCCCGCCAAGCGCGGCGATCAGGCCGCCATGATACTCGCGAAACAGGGTGAAGGCGTTGACGCTCCGCAGCTTGTCGACGGTTTCCAGCGCCTTCTTGAAGTTGCCGGAGCCAGCCCAGCTCCAGGCGGTGAGCAGGGTGGCGGTCACATCGCTGGCGGCGGCGCCGCCGCGCTGGAACTGGGCGCGCGCCTTGACGTATTGCCCGGCCTTCAGGTCGCGCACGCCAATGGCGAGACGGGCCAGGGCGTTGCCGGGGTCTCGGGCGAGAATTTTCTGCGCGGCGGCGAAGGCTTCCTTCATCTCGCCGCTGGCGAGGAAGGCGATGAAGGCGCGCTCCTGAAGGTCGCGATTGCGCGGATCGCTACGCAGGGCTTCGCCGAAGTAACGCGCCGCCGCGCTGGCGTCCCGCGAAGCGCCCGCGACGACCGCCGCCAGATAGTTCCCTTCGAGACTTGCGGCGACGGACGGCTCATCCGCTCCAGCCTGCCCCGCGTCGCGGCTGGCCAGCGCCGGCCCGGTCCAGCCCAGCGCGACGGCCAAAGCCATCACGCCCACAGAACGCACGATTCCCGATGGTTGCCGAAACAGACGTATCACTGGCTTCTCGCTGATATCTGGCCGTGGAGGGCGCCCGGCCGCGCTGAACCTCTGGACGCATCCGGCGAAAAATCTTCCCGAAGGCGATTCTCCCGAACCGGAGCATGCCGGGAGCTGAAGCAAAACGGTATTTGTTTCAGCCCCCTGCTGAAGGGTTTTCCGGCGAAATGGGCGCCATCCGCGCCAGGAAAACGCGTCAACTCACAATGAAGGAGCCAAACTCCCATTCTGTTTGAAGAGAGTCGTGCTCCAGAACCGCCTGCCCGCGCATTGACGCGCCGGCGCCCGTCGCCCCCGCCAGAAGCCGGATCCGGCCCCACGCAGAAACATCACAGGCCCAGGCTTCAGGGCTGAAGCCGGTTAGCGTGACAGGACGATCGCCAGGCGATTCGCCCTGGCCGTAACCGACTCTGGCGGAAGGCAGCCGTTATGGCGCCAGACAATGGCCGTTTTGAGCCATCCCGGCAAGCAGCCTCTCCCGATCACCGGAGGCGCGGCGCTCGCGACGCGAGCGGACCAGACGACCATCGCGCCGCCAGCGCATGACCGGCAGCCAATATCCGGTTACGGCGCCGCCGGCGGATCAAAACACCAGCCCCCAAAAGCAGGACGGCGGCCCATGGGCCGCCGCGCTGTCTTACATGTTCGGGTAGTTCGGCCCGCCGCCGCCTTCCGGCGTGGTCCAGTTGATGTTCTGGGCCGGATCCTTGATGTCGCAGGTCTTGCAGTGCACGCAGTTCTGGGCGTTGATCACGAAGCGCGGATTGGTTTTCGCCGCCTCGTCGTCATACATCACCTCGTACACGCCGGCCGGGCAGTACAGCCGCGCCGGCTCGCCATATTTCGGCAGGTTCTCCTTCACCGGGATCGACGGATCCTTCAGCTTCAGGTGGACCGGCTGGTCCTCCTCGTGGTTGGTGTTGGAGAGGAACACCGACGACAGCTTGTCGAAGGAGATGACGCCATCCGGCTTCGGGTAGGCGATCTGCTTCACCTGGTCGATCGGCTTCAGCGTGGCGTAATCGGGCTTGCCATGCTTCAGCGTCCCGAAGAACGAGAAGCCGA
Source organism: Camelimonas fluminis (assembly GCF_014656355.1). GTDB lineage: Bacteria > Pseudomonadota > Alphaproteobacteria > Rhizobiales > Beijerinckiaceae > Camelimonas > Camelimonas fluminis. The sequence goes on along the minus strand of NZ_BNCG01000001.1, from coordinate 330,995 downwards.
ACAGCTCGTTGGTCCACATGTCGAGGCCGCCAAGCACCACGCCGATGCGCGTGCCGAAGCGCGACCACAGCGGCTTGACGTTGCGCACCTTCTTGAGGTCCTGGCCAACGTCGGAGGCGCGCCACGCCTGCTCGTATTCCATCAGCTCGTCATGCTCGCGGCCAGCGGCGAGCGCCTTTGCGAGCTTCTCCGCCGCCAGCATGCCGGACAGCATGGCGTTGTGCGAGCCCTTGATGCGCGGCACATTGACGAAGCCGGCCGCGCAGCCGATCAGCGCGCCGCCCGGGAAGCACAGCTTCGGCACCGACTGATAGCCGCCTTCGGTGATGGCGCGGGCGCCGTAGCTGAGGCGCTTGCCCCCTTCCAGCGTCTCCCGGATGTACGGATGCTGCTTCATCCGCTGGAATTCGTCGAACGGCGACAGGGTGGGGTTCTGGTAGTTCAGGTGCACCACGAAGCCGATGGCGACCAGATTGTCCTCGAAATGATAGAGGAACGAGCCGCCGCCCGTGGTGTTGTCCAGCGGCCAGCCGAACGAATGCTGCACCAGGCCCGGCTTGTGTTTGGCCGGATCGATCTGCCACAGCTCCTTCAGGCCGATGCCGTATTTGTCGTAGTCAGACTTCTCGCGCAGGTTGAATTTCTTCGCGATTTCCTTGGTCAGGCTGCCGCGCGCGCCCTCGGCGAACAGGGTGTACTTGCCGCGCAGCTCCATGCCGCGCGTGTAGTCGCCCTTGTGCTCGCCGTCACGGGCGACGCCCATGTCGCCGGTAGCGATGCCGATGACGGCGCCAGCGTCGTTATAGAGCACTTCGGCGGCCGGGAAGCCCGGATAGATCTCCACGCCGAGCGCTTCGGCCTGCGTTGCGAGATAGCGCGCCACGTTGCCCAGCGAGCCAATAAAATTACCGTGGTTGTTCATCAACTTCGGCATGCCGAAGTTGGGAAGGCGAATGCCGCCGGCCGGGCCCAGGTAATAGAAGCGGTCGTCCGTCACTTCCGTCTTCAGCGGACGCTCCGGATCCTCGCGCCATTCCGGCAGCAGGCGGTCAAGGCCAATCGGGTCGATCACGGCGCCGGAGAGAATGTGGGCGCCGACTTCCGAGCCCTTCTCCACCAGCACGACAGAGATGTCCGTTCCGGCCTCGTTCGCGAGCTGTTTCAGGCGGATCGCTGCCGACAGGCCGGCGGGCCCGCCGCCGACGATCACGACATCGTAATCCATACCCTCGCGTTCAGGCAGTTCCATCCCCTTGCTCCTCCGGACGTCGTCCCTGTTGCGTTTCGCCGCGATGCGGGGCCGGGGGGCGCGTCCGCGTGGCGAAACCCAAAAAGCCTGCTACACATGGCGCGCCCGGACAGCCCTTGCCGGACTGGCGCAACGCGCTCCGGCCGTCACTGGGACGGAACCGGACAAATCGGTTAAACGGCGCTTCGCCACGGCCACGACCGGATGGACTGTGACCATGGGGCAAGCGGCCAGAAACCGTTCACTTTTGAACCATTCGAGGCAGTCTCACAAGAACTGATGTGGATCAACGCTCCCTTTCCACGCCTGCCTGCGTCAATTCCGCCGACCGGCGCCCCCGCCCGGCCGCATGGGAAACAGCGCCTTGTCCCCTGGCGCGACCGGATGCGCCCTTTCTCCGGCGCGCTCCTGAGCCAATGCGTTTCCGGCCCAGCGGAAATTCTGGGCCAGTGGGAAACTGGCGTTTCGCCCATTGCCCTCGCCCATTCCCCGGTCGCGCCAGTCGCGCCGCGCCGCGCGCTGTCGTAAGGTCGCGGAATGAACGGCGATACGGCGGACGGGCCGCCTCCTGATCCAGCGGAATACAGTCTTGCTGACCTCGAAACGCTGCTGGCGTTCCATATGGAAGCCGGCGCTGACTGGGTGCTGGACGAGACGCCGCACGACCGCTTCGCAGAGGTCAACGCGCCGGCGCCCCGTTTTGCTCCCGCCTGGGCGCAGAACGCTGATCGGACCGGAGCGGCCAGCCGCGCCGCCGCTGTGGAAGCCCCGCCCGCCGCGCGCCCGCCGCTACCGGTCGCCAGCCCCGCAACGCCGCCTCCCCTAGCGCCCGCGCCGCCGGCAAACTTCGCCAGCGCGGCGGACGACGTGGCGCTCCAGGCCGGCGAGATCGCCCGCGCCGCCACAACCCTTGACGCCCTGCGGGAAGCCATGGCGGACTTCGACGGCTGCTCGCTGAAGCGCACCGCGCGCCAGCTGGTGTTCGGCGACGGCGCCCCTGATGCACGGATCATGTTCGTTGGCGAAGCGCCCGGAGCGGAAGAGGACCGCATCGGCAGGCCGTTCGTTGGACGCTCCGGCCAGTTGCTGGACCGCATGCTGGCGGCCATCGGCCTTGACCGCAGCCAGGTCTACATCGCCAACACCGTGCCATGGCGGCCTCCGGGCAACCGCACGCCAACGCCACAGGAATCCGCCATCTGCCGCCCGTTCATTGAACGGCAGATCGCCTTGGTGAATCCTGACGTGCTGGTCTGTCTCGGTGGCCCCTCGGCCCAGGCCCTGCTCGGCGTGCGCGAAGGCATCCTGCGTCTGCGCGGCCGCTGGTCCACCTACAATGTGGGCGACGCCGGGATCAGGGCGCTGCCGACCCTGCATCCCGCCTATCTGTTGCGCTCACCCCTGCAAAAACGCCTGGCCTGGCGCGACTTCCGCGCCATCCGCGCGGCGCTCGATGAAAGCGCCGCAAGCTGACATGGCGTCGAGCGCTTTTCAGCGTCCTGCGCCAAACGCGCCCATCAAAGCTGCGCGTTCTGGCTGAGCGTGTTGCACGACTGAACCTTGCCTGATTTCAGCCCGGTCATGAACCAGCGCGTGCGCTGGGCCGAGGTGCCATGGGTGAAGCTGTCCGGAACGGCGAAGCCCTGGGACTGCTTCTGCAGGCGGTCGTCGCCGATGGCCGCGGCGGCGTTCATCGCCTGCTCCACATCGCCTTCTTCAAGGGAATTGTATTTCTGGTTGCTGTTGTTGGCCCAGACGCCCGCGAGGCAGTCGGCCATCAGCTCCACCCGGACGGACAGGGCGTTGCGCTCGGCCGCCGACATCGAGCGCTTGGCCCCTTCCACCTTGTCCAGAATGCCGAGCTGGTTCTGCACATGGTGTCCCACCTCATGGGCCAACACATAAGCGTAGGCGAAATCGCCGCCGGCCCGGAAGCGCTGCTTCATTTCCTGGAAGAACGACAGGTCGATGTAAACCGTGCGGTCCACCGGGCAGTAGAACGGACCCATGGCCGCCTGGGCGGCGCCGCAGGCGGACCGGGTGGAACCGGAGAACAGCACCATCCGCGGCTCCTGGTAGCGCACGTTCAGCTGTTGCGGCAGCACCACCTTCCACACGTCCTCGGTATTGCCGAGCACCGCTGCAGCGAACCGGCCGGTCTGGTCCTGCGGCGGCGCCGAGGGTTTGCCCTGCTGCGGACGCGGCGCCTGCTGTTCGTAGGCGGGACCTCCGCCGCCGGACAGAATTTCAGCGCCAGAAATCAGCAGGCGCGGATCAATGCCCAGCGCCCAGCCGACCAGTCCGAGCACCACGATCGTGCCGATCCCGAGGCCGCCACGACCACCCGGCAGCATGCCGCCGCCCGAGGGACCATCGCCGCGCCGGTCATCGACATTCTCCGAGGTCCGGAAATCTTCCCACCGCATGCCGTGTCCCCTGCTCAACAAGCCCCTGCATACAACGCAGCAGCAGCCGCATTGTTTATGCAAAACGCGAGGAATGTGAATTGCCGACCTCGCGACCACGTCTGCGCGCATCACCGCCCCGCTTGTCAATGTTCCTATTTTGTTCTTATGATATCCACAGGCCGGGTGAGTCTGGCCGGGATCCGGAACGGAGGCGCGGACATGAGCGAAGCATCCCGCAAAACCCTGGAAAATCAGGCCCCTGTCGCCTGTCAGGACGTGGACCTGATGCCCGCCATGGCCCACATGCCCGCCATGGCTCATGGCGGCGGCGAGCCCTGGGGGGCGCGCCAGCGCATCGCGCCGGAGCGGCGACGCGGCCGCGGCGTCCTCATCAATCCCACCGGCCGCTTCGAAAAGCATACCCGCGAGGACGTGGACGACGGCTGGAACTCGCTGGACGACCTGCCGCCGTTCCGCACGGAAGTCACCGTCGAGAAGCCGAAGACCATCATCACCCGCAACGCTTCGCCGGATATCTCGTTCGATCGCTCCATCAATCCCTATCGCGGTTGCGAGCACGGCTGCGTCTACTGCTTCGCACGCCCCAGCCACGCCTACATGGGCCTGTCGCCAGGCCTCGATTTCGAAACGAAGCTGTTCGCCAAGCCGGACGCCGCGCGGTTGCTGGAGAAGGAGCTGTCGGCCCGGGGCTATGAGCCACGCGTCATCGCCATGGGCACCAACACTGATCCATACCAGCCGATCGAACAGCGCTACCGCATCACCCGCGAGATTCTTGAGGTGCTGGAGCGCTTCAATCATCCCGTCGGCATCGTCACCAAATCGGCGCTGATCACCCGCGACATCGACATCCTGTCGCGCATGGCGGCGAAGAACCTGGCCAAGGTCGCCCTGTCGATCACAACGCTCGATCCGAAGCTGGCGCGCTCCATGGAGCCGCGGGCCGCCACCCCGTCGCGCCGCCTCGACGCCATCCGCAAGCTGGCTGACGCCGGCGTGCCGGCCTCAGTGATGGTCGCGCCGGTGATTCCCGCCGTGAATGACGACGAGATCGAACGCATTCTTGAGGCCGCGCACGCCCACGGCGCACGCGAAGCCGGCTATGTGATGCTGCGCCTGCCCCATGAGGTGCGCGACGCCATGTGGACCTGGCTGGAGACCGAATGGCCGGACAAGGCCCGCCGCGCCCGCGCACTGATGCGCCAGTCGCGCGGCGGCAAGGACTACGACGCCGCATGGGGGGATCGCATGGTCGGCTCTGGCCCCTACGCCTGGATGACGGGCCGCCGCTTCCAGCTCGCCTGCGCCCGGATCGGCTTCAACAAGGAAAGGCGACGGCTGGACATCAACCAGTTTCGCGCGCCCAACAGCGCCGTGGCGGAGGGACAACTGTCGCTATTCGGAACCGACGACGCCCCCGCCGCGCGCCCCGCCCGCCGCCACATTGATCCCGTGCGCCGCATCCGAACGCGAGCGGACGCCAATGGCATCGCTTTTCTCGACAACGCCGCCCATGCCTGAAGCCGGCGCGACGACGGCTGGAACGCCGCCAGGGTTGATCGTCCGTCGCGCCCGGTTCACCTATAGGCCATGGCGCGCAAACTGAAGACTGAAGCCCAGGCTGATTCGCTGATCCTGTTTCCGGAAGGCCCGGTGTTCGACCGGGAGGAACGGCTGCGGGCGCGCGGCGTCTGGCCAGTGGCGGGCATCGATGAGGTCGGGCGCGGCCCCCTCGCCGGCCCGGTGGTGGCTGCCGCGGTGATTCTCAATCCCGCGGACGTGCCGGACGGCCTCAATGATAGCAAGAAGCTGACGAAAGCGGCGCGCGACCGGTTGCATGACGAGATCATGGCCCGGGCCCTGCACGTCAGCGTCGCCAGCGCCTCGGTCTGGGAGATCGACGCCACCGACATCCGCAAGGCGTCGCTCACCGCCATGAGCCGCGCCGTCGCCGCCCTGCCTGCTCTGCCGGCCCACGTGCTGGTTGATGGCCGCGACCGGCCGGCCCTGCCCTGCGGCGCCGACGCCATTATCGGCGGCGACGCCCTGGTCGCCTCCATCGCCGCCGCCTCGATCGTCGCGAAGGTGGCGCGCGACCGGATGATGGCGCGGCTGGACGCCAGTTGCCCGCACTATGGCTTTGGCAAACACATGGGCTATGGCAGCGCCGCCCATCGCGCCGCCATCGAAAGCCATGGCGCCTCCCCCTGGCACCGCCTCAGCTTCGCGCCGTTCCGCCTGATGCCGGAGCACGCCGAAGAACTGGCGCGGCGCCGGCAAACGGCCGGATCAGCGTAATATTCTGATTCAAAGAGATAAAATTTGATCCAGATTCAGTATGGCAGGATTTTGCACTGAACCCGCGCTGACGTTCCGGCCTGACGCGCCCTGGTTAGCCAACGGTTAAGCGCGCCGCGCCGCAGGCTGTCCCCCAGCCCATCTGTGCCGGATCGGGACACGCCTCCAAAACCGGAAACGTCGCCTTTACCTCGTATGTTCACCATGCCGTCCTGTGAGTTGCGTAACCGGCAGGGCGATATGGAAGTTTCACGAGCCAGGATCGCTGGCGTCAATTCCCGGATCAAGGTTGTGCGTACCGGGCTGACCGCGTCGGCCGCCCTGCCGGGCTCCCCCCCAGACCAGCGCGCCGCCAGCGAGCTGGCGCTGGACCGGATCATTCTTGGCGATTGCCTCGCCGAGCTGCAACGGCTGCCGTCGCAGAGCGTCGACCTGGTCTTCGCCGATCCCCCCTACAATTTGCAGCTGGAAGGCGCCCTGACCCGCCCGGACCACTCCCATGTGGACGCGGTGGACGACGACTGGGACAAATTCGACAGCTTCGCTGAATACGACGCCTTCACCCGTGCATGGCTGGCCGAGTGCCGCCGCGTGCTGAAGCCGGACGGGGCCCTGTGGGTCATCGGCTCCTATCACAATGTGTTTCGCGTCGGCGCGATCCTTCAGGATCTCGGCTACTGGATTCTCAACGACATCGTCTGGCGCAAGGCCAATCCGATGCCGAACTTCCGTGGCCGCCGTTTCACCAACGCCCACGAAACCCTGATCTGGGCGACGCCGACGCGCTCGAAGCGCTACACCTTCCATTATGAGGCGCTGAAGGGCGGCAACGACGACCTGCAGATGCGCTCGGACTGGTTCATCCCCCTGTGCACCGGCGACGAGCGGCTGAAGGACGCCGGGGGACGCAAGGTGCACCCGACCCAGAAGCCCGAGGCGCTGCTGGCCCGCGTTCTGCTATCGTCGTCCAATCCAGGCGACGTGGTGCTCGATCCGTTCCTTGGCTCCGGCACCAGCGCCGCCGTGGCGAAAAAACTCGGCCGCCGCTTTATCGGCATCGAGCGAGATCCGGTTTACGCCAGGGCGGCGCAACAGCGGGTGGACGCTGCGGCGCCGGTCGACCCGCAAGCCTTCGCCGCGGCGCCAGCCAAACGCTCGGAGCCCCGCGTCGCCTTCCTGTCGCTGATCGAGGCCGGCCTGATCGCCCCTGGCGAGATGCTGGAAGACGAGCGCCGTCGCCACAAGGCGCTGGTGCGGGCCGACGGAACCCTGCAACTCGGCCCGGCCGTGGGCTCCATCCACAAGATTGGCGCCCTGTCCCAGGGCCTGCCGTCCTGCAACGGCTGGACCTACTGGATGATCGAACGCAACGGCCAGCGCCTGCACATCGACGCCCTGCGCGGCGAGTACCGCCAGACACACCGCGCCGCCGCCTGAACCGCAGCGACCGACGGCTCACTGCAAAAATGAAAGCCGGCCACGCGCCGGCTTTTTTCATTCCACGCCGGATCGGGCGCGACCGGCGAACTCCAGCCCGTGCGCCACCACCTTGCGCATGACATTGGGCAGGGCCGAGCGCGCCAGATCGGCCCGACGGACCCAGCGCATGCCGGCCGGCGCGGCGTAATCTGTCGCGACGATCGCCACGAACACCACAAGTTCCAGCCGGAAATGCGTGAACACGTGCCGCACCCCGCCTGGGGCGGGCCGCCACGGGGCGGCAAACGGCGCTTCCTGCAGCAAATCCGCCAACGCCGGCATGGCGTCGCCCTCCCGCCAGGCCCCGCCTGGCGGTTCGTCCATGCCGCCTAGCAATCCTTCCGGCGGCCGGGTTCGCAACAGCACGGCCCCGTCGGCGCGCACGCCGACGAACGCCGCGCCGAATCGCGAGGGAACCGCCTTTTTCGGCGCCTTGCGCGGAAAGGTCTCCGCATCGCCCGCCGCCCGCGCTGCGCAAGACCCCATCCAGGGACACACGCCGCAGGCAGGCCGACGCGGCGTGCAGATCATCGCGCCCAGATCCATCATCGCCTGGGCGAAATCGCCTGGGCGCAATGCTGGAACCAGCGCCTGGGTCAGGGCGCGGATGCGCGGCTTGGCGCCCGGCAGCGGCTCCTCCACCCGGTAAATGCGGCTGATCACCCGCTCGACATTGCCGTCCACCGCCGCCGCCGGCAGGTCGAAGGCAATGGCGCCAACCGCCGCCGCCGTGTAGGGGCCGACGCCTGGCAGGGCCAGCAACCCGTCCAGCGAGGCGGGGAAAGCGCCGCCATGCTCCGCCACAACGGTGCGGGCGCAGGCGTGCAGGTTGCGCGCCCGGGAGTAATAGCCAAGCCCGGCCCAGGCCTGCATCACCGCCTCGGCCGGAGCCGACGCCAGGCTGTTCACATCCGGAAACCGCGCCAGAAACCGCGCATAGAAAGGCTGCACCGCCGTGACGGTGGTCTGCTGCAACATGATTTCGGAAAGCCAAACCCGATACGGATCGGCCGGCGCGCCAGGCGGCGCCCGCCATGGCAGGGTGCGCCGGTGGGCGTCATACCAGCCCAGCAACGCCGCCGGATCCGGGCCGGCTTCCGGAACCGCCGCACCCCGATCCGGCTCCTGGGACGTCTGCCCAGCCGCCATATGGAGCAACGATTCCTGATCCGGCGGCGCGGGCGCGGCCGCCGCATCGACCGGCGCCGGCTTCGCGGCGCCGCGTCGCCGGGCGGCAAAGGCCCGCGCGCCATTCTGGCCACGTCCGGGGGATGGCAACCGGGGCGTACGCGTCACGAACAATCCGCCGTCATGAAAATTCCCGCATGAAAACTGCCGATGCAAACCGCGTCGGGCGACCCGACAAACCGCCCCGGCCCAGCCGGACCGGCGTCGTCGCTGTCCGAAAACGCTCTCCCGCGCCGATAGCGCTATCCAGCGCGCCGTCGCAGGCATATACAAATACGTCGTGTAGCGCACGGTCGGCCCCGCGCCGGGACGCGCGACAACGCCATGAGCATCATGTCATGAGCCCTCCCGCCCGCTCCTCCCGCCCGGTTCCCCTTGCCGACCTGCTCGACCGCTGTCTCGACAAGGCGCTGGCGGCTCAAGGGTTTGCCGCCAGCGATATCCTGCTGGCGTGGGAGGACATCGTCGGCCCGCGCCTGGCGCAATATGCGCGGCCCCTGCGCATCAACTGGCCGCGCCAGCCCCGCCATGGCGACGCCCCAAAAACTCCGGCGACGCTCGAGGTGCTGGCGAGCAGCGCCTTTGCCCTTGAGCTGCAGCACACCGCGCCCGTGATCATCGAGCGCATCAACGCCCACTTCGGCTGGCGCTGCATCGGCAAAATCCTCATTCGTCAGGGGTCGCCGCCGCGCCCGGCCCCGCCGCCACCGGCTCCGGCCATTGATCCGCAGGCGCAGCAACAGGCCGAATCGCTAACCGCCCGCGTTGAAGACGAACGCCTGCGCGGCGCCCTGACCCGACTTGGCGCCGCCGTCCTCAGCCAGCCAGGCCCCGGCTGAGCCAGGCCCTGACGCCTGGCCCCGCGCTCTGGCCGCTTCGGCTGTTGACAGCACGACGGCGCTGCGGGGTCCCCGTCCATTCGCCAGGTCAATGATTGATCCAGGCCTGCGCTTCAGACATGCTTCCGCCTGAATTCTGGCGGGAATTACCTTCGCCCAGGGTCCATGCGCCAGCGTCGCGAACGCCAGCCGCGCGTGGACGACCAACCGAACCGACGCGGCGGAGATCTGGCCGCGATCGTCCCTCGTGAATTTTGTAAAGCCGGCAGCCCCGGCCAGGAGCATGAGATGATCACACGCCGCCGACTGCTGGAAACCATGGCCGTTGGTTCAGCCCTTGCCGTAGCCGGCGGCCTGGGACTCGCCCCGGCGATGGCGCAAACCGTCAGCGCCCAGGACCTTGCCGAGGCCGGCCCGCTCGGCGACGTGACGCTGGGGGACAAGAGCGCCAAAGTTCATGTCATCGAATACGCCTCGCTGACCTGCTCGCATTGCGCTGACTTCCACAACAACACCTTCCCGGAATTCAAGAAGAAATACATCGACACCGGCAAGGTGCGCTTCACCCTGCGTGAATTCCCGCTCGATCCCCTCGCCGCCGGCGGCTTCGTGCTCGCCCGCTGCGAGGGCAATGACAAATACTATCCGGTCACCGACCTGCTGTTCTCCCGCCAGAACGACTGGGCGGCCACCGACAAGCCTCTGGATGGACTGGTCAACCTCCTCAGGCAGGCGGGCTTCACCCGGGAGAAGGTGGAAAGCTGCCTGGCGGACCAGAAGCTGCTGGACGGGGTGAACGCGGTTCGCGAACGCGCCCAAAAGCTGGGCGTTGGCTCCACGCCAACCTTCTTCATCAACGGCAAGATGGTTCGCGGCGCCCTGTCCATGTCCGACCTGGACAAGGAACTGAAGCCGCTGCTCGGCGAGTGATTCTGCCCGCGGGCGCAAAGAGACGGCCGGCTCCCGCGGGAGCCGGCTTTTTTGTCGGCTGATCGCCTCCACCAACGAGCGCCATGCCCGGACCCGGAAGATTCGCCGCGATCCGCCGGGAAATGTGACCGGCAACCGCCGCCCCAGCCGTCGATCACGCGGCCAAAGGTGGAAAGGCGCGCCAAATCAACCGGATGCGGCGAAATCCCGAATCTGTTTCACCGCATTTTCGTCCATGTCGCGCCGTCACCGGCATTCCCCAGGGGCGCAAAGAGTCGCAGCGATGTCGCAAGCCGCTGCCCCGCCACAATTCACCAAATGAATTTATTTATTTATTTACAATAACTTGCATAGATTTTCCGAGCCTTGACACCGGAAAGTGCAAAAATTATGGTGCCGCCGGCTTATGGGGAAATTCTGGACTCAGGCCTTGCGGACAGAGGGCGGCTTCTCCATGAGCAACGACGGGCCGGACAGGCGGAACACACACGCGGGCGAGCAGCCTGCGGCGGATTCCGATCTTGCCCTCCGGATGAAACGCCTCGGCGCGAAGCTCGATGCTGTTCATGAGGTAGAGACGCGCAAGGCGGCTGCGGACGCGGCGAAACAGGCTGCTTCTGGCCCATCGCCGCTGGGGCGGGCTTTTCGCCTCTCCGCTGAATTCATCGCTGGCGTCGCCGCCGGCGGGCTCATTGGCTGGTCGATGGACCGCTTTCTGGGCGTGTCCCCCTGGGGACTGATTGTATTTTTGATGCTGGGCTTCTTGACCGGCGTCTACAACGTTATGCGCGCAACCGGACAACTGCAGGTTCCGTCAGATAAAAAAGACGGCGCCGGGCAATAAAAACCGATTGTGTGAACCGCACGGTCTGGCGCTTGAAGTCTGGATAGGCTAACGAGCGCTGATCGATTGACATTATGAACGGACCGTAAGGCGTTTGGGCCTGGCGGGGCGTTGCGAGGCGACAGGAAGGGGACCTGACGGGCCATGGCTGATCCGATCCATCAGTTCCAGATCAAGAATATCGTGACGCTTGGCCACGCCGGCGCCCATGAGATCGCTGTGACGAATTCGGCGATTTACATGTGGGTCGCCGTCGCGCTGACCGCTGTCCTGATGATCGGCGGCATCGGTCGCGCCGCCGTCGTGCCCGGTCGCATGCAGTCCATCGTCGAAAGTCTGTACGAATTTGTGGCGACAACGGTGCGAAATAGCGCCGGAACGGAAGGGATGAAGTTTTTCCCCTTCGTGTTCTCGCTGTTCATGTTCGTGCTGGTTCTCAACATGCTCGGCATGCTGCCGTACGGCTTCACCGTCACCAGCCACATCATCGTCACCTTCTGCCTTGCGGCCCTGGTGATCGGCACTGTCATCATTTACGGCTTCTACCGCCATGGCTTTGGCTTCCTGAGGCTGTTCGTGCCGTCGGGCGTGCCGGGCTGGCTGCTGCCGCTGCTGGTGGCTGTCGAGATTGTCTCGTTTGTGTCGCGTCCGATCAGCCTGTCTGTTCGTCTCTTCGCCAACATGCTGGCCGGCCACATCGCCCTGAAGATCTTCGCCGGTTTCGTGGTGACCCTGCTGACGGCCGGCGCGTGGGCGGTGCTGTCGCCGCTGCCGCTGGCGCTGGCCATCGCTCTGACCGCTCTCGAGTTCCTTGTCGCGGCGCTGCAAGCCTATGTGTTCGCCACCCTGACAACGATCTACCTCAACGATGCGCTCCATCCGGGCCATCATTGATCCCAGTCTCTCCAACTTTTTCGACCAGGAGTTTTCAAATGGATCCCGTTGCAGCCAAGTACATCGGCGCTGGTCTCGCTTGCTTCGGCATGGCAGGCGCTGCTCTCGCCCTCGGCAACCTGTTCGGCCAGTTCCTCTCGGGCGCGCTGCGCAATCCGTCGGCTGCCGCCGGCCAGCAGGGCACCCTGCTCCTCGGCTTCGCGCTGACCGAAGCCCTGGGCATCTTCTCGCTGCTGATCGCGCTGCTGCTGCTGTTCGCAGTCTGATTGACGCATCGGGAGTGGTCGCCCAGCGTCCATTCCCGGGCCAGTCTACCTGGCGCGTTGGAGCCAAGGCGTCGTCCGGAACCACAGGGACCGGGCGGCGACGGCGCCAGGCGTTGGACAGGCTGGAGGTTCCCATGCAGGCGGCGACGCCCGGCGCGGAGGCTCTGGCCAATATACGGACAGGATTTCGGCCAAGACGCCCTGGCGAACAGGACGCCCTGGCGACACGGTGATCCTGAGCCGACAAAAGCAATCCCGCCTGTGCGGGCAGCGAACCAGCCGGTTCCGCCTGAGGATTAGGTCGCATGGCTAGCCCTACCCATACCGCCTCGACGGCAGTGGCCAATGAGGTCCACGGCGCGATCGCATTTCCGCCCTTCGAAAGCGCGACCTTCGCGTCGCAGATTTTCTGGGTGCTGATCTCCTTCGCCGTGCTCTATTTCCTGATGTCCCGCATCGCCCTGCCGCGCATTGCCAGGGTGCTTGACGAGCGTCACAGCAAGATTACCGGCGATCTGGCCGAAGCGCAGAGGCTGCGCGCCGAGTCAGAGGAAGCCGTCACGGCTTATGAAAAGGCCCTCGCCGACGCCCGCGCCAACGCGCAGGCCATCGCCCATCAGGCCCGCGAGGAAATGGCCGCGGAGTTCGAAGCCCGCCGCAAGGCGCTTGAAGCCGATCTGAACCAGAAGATTGCTTCGGCGGAAGAAACCATCCGCGTCAACGCCGCCGCCGCCATGGCCAATGTCCGCGACATCGCCGCGGAAGCCGCCTCGACCATTGTCGAGCGTCTGACCGGCGCCGCTCCGGCTCGCGCGGAAGTCGACGCCGCCCTGGACAGCGCGGCGGTCTGACCCACAATGGCCGGAGGGCTTCACTGCCCTTCGCCTGACGTGGGTTTCAACATTTACCGGAATTCGGGCGCTCGCTGCTGATCAGCTGAACGGGCGCTTTTCAGGAGTAAAAGCGATGTGGAATACGCCCGAATTCTGGGTCGCCGTCGCGTTCTTCATCCTCCTCGGCATTGCGGCGTGGATGGGTGGCTTCAAGACGATCGGCAATCTGCTCGACAAGCGCGGCCAGCGGATCGCCACCGAGCTTGAGGAAGCCCGTCGCCTGTCGGCCGAGGCCCGCGCCCTGCGCGACGAGTACATGACCAAGCGTCGTGAAGCCGAGAAGGAAGCTGGCGAGATCGTCGCCGCCGCCCGCGATGAGGCCGCGCGCGTCTCCCAGGAGGCGCACAACCGTCTGGCCGAGTTCGTGGCCGGCCGCACCGCCGCCGCCGAAGCCAAAATCGCTCAGGCTGAAGCCCAGGCGACGTCTGAGGTCCGCTCCGCCGCCGCCGACGCTGGCCTGCGCGCCGCCGAGGTCATCCTGCGCCAGCGCACCCAGGGCGAGACCGCCGAAGCGCTGGTCCGCAGCGGCGTCAGCCAGATCCGGGGCGCGTTCACGCACTGACGCGCCGGGCAACCGGGCCCTTACAGTGCAGACGCACCAGACAAGCCGCCTCCGGGCGGCTTTTCTTTTGTCCGGAATACAGTTGATTGATGCACGCCGGTTGTGGCAAGACAGAACGGGCCAGGCTCCCGCGGACTGGAACCGGCCCAGATGGCCAGCCGACCTCCCCGTTCATGCAGTCCCGAGACGGGCGAGTTATCGGTCTTCAGGGGCAACGGACGCCCCTGCCTTCCATATCAGGGCATCCCGCGGCCCACAGCGGCGGTCGCCGCGACCACAGCGGCCTCTCACGCAGGCGCATTCCGATAAACGCCGGTTGGAATGCCCCACTTGTTGATCTGGCGCTTTTTGTTGGCGTGGTTTCCGCTTTCCCCGAATGGGCGTTAACACCACAGCCGCCGTCCGTCCCCCCGGACCGGGTGCCGGACGGCGCGCCAGCAATTCGCGGCTCACTGATTGCCAGGGCGCTGATGCGTCCGCGATCGGCGCGCGAATTCGTATGACGGATGTCCTTGCGGGAAAAGCCAGCGCCGCAGGGGCCGCCTCCCGCCCCTTCAGGCAGGCCTGGCGCGGCAGGCTGATTGGGCCCTGGCGTCATGGCATGTCCCATCATTGCCAGGGTGGGCGGAGGCGTCCTCCAACGAAGCACGGCAAGGCCCCGCCGCCATCAGCAGGCCCATCCAACACGCGAATTTCAGAATGAAGTCGGCCGATATTGCCTGGCCAAAGCGTCATGCACCGGACACATAGGCGCCCAGCGAAAAAGGACAGCGTTCCTGTCGCAAATAGCTTGCGAGGAATCGGGAGAACGCGTATAGAGACTTTGCAGCAGCGATGCTGCAGCCCTCCTTGGGCGTTTCCTCCCTAGACTTTATGGCCGCGTCTCTGACGTGGCCTTTTTTTTGGCCTACTCACCGGCCTGATCGCAAACCGTTGCTCCGGAACACGCGTTCCGTTCGGATACTGCGTCGTACCTGATTCATACGACCACGTTCGGAGCGGTGCAACATGTTATTTTTGGCGCCAGATGATTTTTGAACGATTCTGGCTGACATTCCTGGCTTCAGGGCAGAATTATCTTTTGCGCCAGCGGCCTGGCCTGTTGATGGCAATTGATCGCTTGTTAGATTGGCCCCGCACCGCTCGCGCGGACATGACGCCAGGGGCCGGCGCACGGCGCGCCCGCCTCAACCTGCTGCGTGAAATAGCCATTTGAGCCCGCGCCTGGTCCCGGTTATCCTGCCCGCGCCTGTTACTGCTGACGTTGCCGTTAACGGAGCGCCAGCCGGAAATGCGGGGTAGCAGATGCCAATCATGACCATCAGCCGGACGGCCCCTGCCCGACGGGCAATCACGCGCAAGCTCCCGCTGCCGGCGCTCGCCGCAGGGGCGCTCATCGTCCTTCTCTCACCGGCGCTGGCCAGTCCGCCCGAGCCGCCCAGCTTTTTCAGCTTCTCGCAACAGCCAACGTCCACGCCCGCCCCGCGCCTCGGCGCAGCGCCGGATGTCGTCAAGGCCTTCGGCCTTGATCGCTCGCCTGATCTGTTCCGCCAGCCTCCGGCGACGCCCGAGCTGCCGCGCCTCGCCAGCTATGATTCGCCCGCGGCGTTTCCGCGCCGGCCGTATATCCCGGATCTGTGGGGCGCGGAGCCCTGCCCCGAGCGCGGCCCCGGCTTCTATCGGGTGAAGGGAACCGCAGCCTGCATTCACGTGGGCGGGCGCGTCGGCGCCGGCGTACAGATCGGCGGCAAGGGCCAGTCGGGGGCCTTCACTTACGGTCGCATCCAGGCTGACGTGGTCACGCCCACCGAGATCGGCGATGTCACCGTCTCCATGGGCGTGCAGGGCGTCATGTCAACGCAGAACACCGGCCCGATCTACGTGGGTCCGCGCAGCCGCATTAT
>NZ_BNCG01000001.1:166672-315183 GCF_014656355.1 Camelimonas fluminis | reverse complement strand
CTGACAGGGACGCGCACAAAAAAGCCGTCGCCCGGCATTCCGGGGCGACGGCGGTTCCGGGGCGACTGTCTGGCTGGCCCGTCAATGCGCCAGCGCGAAGGAGGCGGATCAGTCGCCGCGACGGAGCAGGTTTCCGGTTGAACAGGAACCAGGACCGCTCCGAAGCGGACAGACCTCGCCTCGCGTTTCAGGCGGCGGGCTGCTGCGCCACCCAGCCGTCGCGCAATTCGCGCTTCAGGATCTTGCCGATGGCGCTGCGCGGCAGGGCGTCGGTCACCACCACGTCGGCGATGCGCTGCACCTTGCCAAGCCGCTCGTTGGCCCAGGCGCGGATATCGGCGCCCTGCACGGTCTTGCCCGGCGCGGCGACCACGAAGGCCACAGGCGTTTCGCCCCAGGCGTCGGACGGCACGCCGACCACGGCCACGTCGGTCAGATCCGGGTGAGCGTGCAGCAAGGCTTCGATATCGCTCGGGTAGACGTTGAAGCCGCCGGTGATGATCATGTCCTTCTTGCGGTCCATGAGCGTCAGGAAGCCGTCCTCGTCGAACCGGCCCACGTCTCCGGTGCGGATGAAGCGGCGGCCGTCCGGGTGGATCCACTCGGCTTCCTGCGTCTTGCCTGGCTGGTTGTGATACTCGTTCATCACCGCCGTGGGCGAATGGCCGACGATTTCGCCGATCTCGCCCGGCCCCACCGCCTGGCCGTTGTCATCGAGCAGCAGAATGGTGTGGCCTTCATTCGGGCGGCCAACCGTGTGCAGTTTGTCCGGGAACAGGTGCGCCGCCAGCGAGCAGCCGCCGCCGCCTTCGGTCATGCCATAAAACTCGATCAGCCCGCCGGGCCAGCGCTTCAGCACATCGGCCTTGATGTCGGCGTGGAACGGCGCGCTGGTGCAGAACTTCATGACAAACGACGACAGGTCGAAGCTGTCGAAATCCGGCAACGCCATGATGCGCTTGTATTGCACCGGCACCAGCATGGCGTGGGTGGCGCGCTCGCGCTGCGCCAGCTCCAGCAGGCCGTGCGCGTCGAACTTCTCCATCAGCACCACGGTTCCGCCCAGCGTCAGGGTCGGCAAAAAGCTCACCAGCGTCGTGTTGGAATACAGCGGCGTGGAGACGATGGTGATTGAATCCGGGCCATAGCCAAAATTGGCGCCGCGCTGCACGTGGGCCCAGCGCATGCGATGCGACTGGACGATGCCCTTGGGCAGGCCGGTGGTGCCGGACGAATAGATGATGTTGAACGGCGTCGCTGGCGGAATTTCCACCGGAGCGGGACGCGCGCCCTCCGCCGCCAGCCATGACGACCAGGGCTTGCCCGGGGCGGCGTCGTCCAGCGCCACCAGCTGGCCGCCGAACCAGTCAAATGGGCCAAGCTGCCCGGTGATCGGCGTATCGACGAAGAAGATCCTGGCGCCGGAGTCGGCGACCATGCCCTGCAGCTGTTCGCGGGTGGAGGATGGGGCCAGCGGCGTCACCACCACGCCAGCGCGCAGGGCGCCAAGGAAAGTCACGGCGTAAGGAATCGACGACATGGCGCAGACGGCGATGCGGTCGCCCACCGTCAGCCCGGCCTGTTGCAGGGTGGCGGCGACGCGATCGATCTCGGCGTCGAACTGTGCGTAGGTCAGGCTACGGTCCTTGTGGACCACCGCCCGCGCTTCCGGACGTTCCTGCGCATGCGCCCTGACCAGATCGGTAATCAGGCTGAAATCGCGCGCCAGCAATTCGGCTGACTGGCCTGTCATCTGTTTCTCTCCCACCTCGGAGCAAATGCCCGGTCTGACCGGGCCTTCCCCATATTGTCCATTTGGCCCCGGCCTCGCCAACGCGGCGCTCCCACCAGGAAGCAACAACGGCGACGGACGGCGCCCACATGTCCTCACTGGAGCGCGTTCCGATCATATGGATCCGAAAACATTCCAGTTTTCCTGCTTTGAGCGCGTTCTGGTCAACCAGACGATGCCGCCTGGCCGGAAGGCGCCCAAGTTTGGCGCCATGCCGCGCGCCATGAAAGGGGCGCGAAGGCGCGAACCTTCGCATCGCCGCTGGCTTACCGACAGGGCGCGCCGTCAGGCAACCGGTAGCGGCCGCGTCCAGCGCAGAACAGGCTGGCGCGCGGCGCGGGTCTCGTCCAGCCGTCGCAGCGGCGCATGGCGCGGCGCCCCGGTGAAACGGGCGACGTCGCCCCGCTTCGCCGCCATCGCCAGATCGCGCATCGCCGCGATGAACAGGTCCAGCGAGACCTTCGATTCCGATTCGGTCGGCTCGATCAGCATCGCCCCATGGACCACGAGCGGGAAATACACCGTCATCGGGTGGAACCCCTCGTCGATCAACGCCTTGGCGATGTCCAGGGTCGTCACGCCGGTGTCCTTCAGCCAGGCGTCGTCAAACAGCGCCTCATGCATGCAGGGCCGGTCGCCGAAAGGCGCGGTCAGCAGGTCGGCCAGGGAAGCGCGCACGTAATTGGCGTTGAGCACCGCGTCCTCCGACGCCTGACGCAGTCCCTCGCCGCCGTGCGACAGCATGAACGACAGCGCCCGCACATACATGCCCATCTGGCCATGGAATGCGGTCAGGCGGCCAAACGCCTGCGCCGCACTTCCCTCTCCCGCCTGCTCCACCAGCGCAAGCTGGCCGTCAGCGCCCTTGCGGACGAACGGAACCGGCGCGAACGGGGCCAGCCGCTCCGACAGAACCACCGGCCCGGCCCCGGGGCCGCCGCCGCCGTGCGGCGTTGAAAAGGTCTTGTGCAGGTTGATGTGCATGGCGTCGACGCCGAGGTCGCCGGGGCGAACCTTGCCGACGATGGCGTTGAAATTGGCGCCGTCGCAATAGAAGTAGCCGCCCGCCGCGTGCAGCGCCGCCGCGATCTCAACAATCTGCGGCTCGAACAGACCGCAGGTGTTGGGGTTGGTCAGCATGATGGCGGCGACGTCTGGCCCGAGCAGGCCGGCGACGTCATCCAGATGCACGGCGCCGTCGGCGCGCGCCGGCACGGATTTCACCCTGAAGCCCAGCAGTGCGGCGGTGGCCGGATTGGTGCCGTGGGCGGATTCGGGAACCAGCACGACGTCGCGCGTTTTCCCCTCGCCCCGCGCCGCGATGGCGGCCTTGATCGCCATCAGCCCAAGCAGTTCGCCATGCGCGCCTGCCTTGGGCGACAACGCCACCGCCGGCATGCCGGTCAGCGTCAGCAGCCAATGCGCCAGCTGGTCCATCACCGCCAGCGCCCCCTGCACGGTGGCGACCGGCTGCAACGGATGCACGTCGGCGAAACCTGGCAGTCGCGCCATCCGCTCATTGAGGCGCGGATTGTGCTTCATGGTGCAGGAGCCCAGCGGAAACATGCCGGTGTCGATGCCATAGTTCTTCTGCGACAGGCGCACGAAATGGCGCATGGTCTCCGGCTCGGACAGCGCCGGCAGATCGACCGGCGCAGCCGCCTCCAGTCCGCCGAGCCGCGCGGTGAACGGCGCCGGCTCGTCCAGATCGACGCCGCAGCGTTCGGTCGAGCCGATCTCGAACAGCAACGGCTCAATCTGTTGCAGGGCGCGATTGCCGGTAAAGGTGTGATGCTCCGCCGCGCTGGCGGCGTCCGGAGCGGCGGCGTCCGGAATGGTGGGACGACCCTGACGGCTCAGCATGAGACGATCTCCCCAAGGACAGCGGCAAGCGCGTCGGCAAGGGCGGCGCGATCTTCATCCGTGTTCACTTCCGTGCTGGCGACCAGCAGCAGGTCGTCAAGTCCGGCGCCCGGCAGCAGGCGTGAAACCGGGACGCCGCCGAGTATGCCCCGCGCCGCCAGCCGCTCCACCACCTCCGCGGCGTCGCGCCCGGCCAGCTTCACGGTGAATTCGTTGAAGAAGCTGCGGTTCAGCACCGTCACGCCTGGCAGCGCCGCCAGCCTGTCGGCCAGAGCCACGGCGTTGGCGTGGTTGATGCGGGCGAGCTGGTGCAGGCCGTGGCCGCCGAGCAACGTCATGTGAATGGTGAAGGCCAGGCAGCACAGGCCCGAATTGGTGCAGATGTTCGAGGTGGCCTTGTCACGGCGGATATGCTGCTCGCGCGCCGACAGGGTCAGCACGAAGCCGCGCCGGCCTTCAGCGTCCACGGTCTCGCCGCACAGGCGGCCAGGCATCTGGCGCACGAATTTCGACCGGGCGGCGAACAGGCCCACATAGGGTCCGCCGAAATTGAGCGCATTGCCGATCGACTGGCCCTCGGCCACGACGATATCGGCGCCCTGCGCGCCCGGCGATTGCAGCAAACCGAACGACACCGCTTCCGTCACGACGACCACCAGCAGCGCCCCTGCCCTGTGCGCCGCGTCGGCGATCGGCGCCAGGTCGCGCAGATTGCCGAACGCGTCCGGGCTCTGCACCACCACGCACGAGGCGTCGGGGCCGATCTGGCTGATGATGTCCTCGCTGGCGGCGACATCCGGCGGCAGACTCGTGATGCTGTCGCCGGCGAAGCCGCAGACGGTGCGGGTCACATCGGCGTAATGCGGATGCAGACCGCCGGAGAGCACCGCCCGCTTGCGCCGGGTGATGCGCTGCGCCATCAGCACCGCCTCGGCGCAGGCGGTGGAGCCGTCGTACATGGAGGCGTTGGCGACCTCCATGCCGGTGAGCGCCGCCACCTGGGTCTGGAACTCGAACAGATATTGCAACGTGCCCTGGGCTATCTCCGGCTGGTAGGGCGTGTAGCTGGTCAGGAATTCCGACCGCTGGATCAGGTGATCAACGGTCGCCGGCACATGGTGGCGGTAGGCCCCGGCCCCGAGGAAAAACGGAACCGAACCGGCGCTGAGATTACGGGCGGCGAGGCCGCCCAATTCCCGCTCCACCGCCATCTCGCCCTTGCGGCGCGGCAGATCCGGCGCTTCGTCAAGCAGGCGATCCGCCGGCGCGTCAGCGAACAGCGCATCGACGGCGCGGACGCCAACGCGCTCCAGCATGATTTCCCGATCCGCCCCGGATAACGGCAGATATCGCATCATCAGTCCTTTCCGACCCGACCCTGACCCTGTTCTGGTTTGCGCCCCGGCCTTCAGCCCAGGGTCGCCACATATTCCCGGTAGGCGCCTTCATCCATCAGCCCGCCCAGTTCGGCGGCGTCAGCGATGCGCAGCTTCAGGAACCAGCCGCGCCCCGCCGGGTCCTCATTGACCACCGCCGGCTCGCCCTCGATGGCGGCGTTGACCTCGACCACCTCGCCGCCGACGGGCGCATAGATCTCACTGGCGGCCTTGACGCTTTCGACCACCGCCGCCTCGTCGCCCTGGCCAAAGCTCCGCCCCACCTCAGGCAGTTCGACAAAGACGATGTCGCCAAGCTGCTGCTGGGCGTAGTCGGTGATGCCGACGACGCCGATCCCGTCCGCGACGCGGATATATTCGTGATCCTTTGTGTAGCGCGTATCCGCCATGCTGCTGCTCCCTCAAGCATTGTTTCTGCAAGCATTCCGCCAGACGCGCGTTGGCCGCGGCGAATGCGTTCATCCGTCGCCCGCCAGACCAGGCTCCGCGCCTGGAGCCCCGCCTGGAAGGCATGTCTGTCGTGGTCCCGGGCAAAACTGACGCGGCTCCGCGTCAGGAACATGAAGCAGGGGAGGCGCCTGCCGGCGCCCGCCATCACCGCCGGTAGCGATGCGGCGTGAACGGCATCGGCGTGACAGCCGCCGGCACCTTGCGTCCGCGCAGCGCCACATGCACCCGCGCGCCAGGCCTGGCGAACTCGCTGACCACATAGCCCATGGCCACCGGCGCGCCGACGCTGGGGCCGAAGCCGCCGGAGGTCACCTCGCCGACCAGTTCGCCCGCGTCGTCAAAGATCTGCGCGCCCTCGCGCACGGGCGCCCGCCCTTCTGGCAGCAGACCGACGCGTTTGCGCAGCGGACCGCGAGCGATCTCCTCCGTGACGCGGATGGCGCCGGGAAAATCCTTGTCAGCGCGGCGGCGCTTGCCGATCGACCAGGTCAGCGCCGCTTCGACGGGCGAGATTTCCTGATTGAGGTCATGACCATAGAGACAAAGCCCGGCCTCAAGCCGCAGCGAATCCCGGGCCCCCAGCCCGGCCGGCTTCACCTGCGCCGCCGTCAGCAGCAGATCCCACAGGGCGCCGGCGTCGTCATTGGCGACGGAGATTTCGAAGCCGTCCTCGCCGGTGTAGCCGGAGCGGCTGACGCGAATGTCGATGCCGGCGATCCGCGTCTCGGTCACGTCCATGAAGCGCAGCTCCACAACGTCCGGGGCGAGACCAGCCATGACTGCCGCGGCTTGCGGGCCCTGCAGGGCCAGCAACGCCCGGTCTTCGACCTCCAGCGACACGCCCTCGGGCAAGGCGCCGGCGATATGCAGCCAGTCCTGCTCCTTGCAGGCCGCGTTAACGACGAGAAACAGCCGGCCGTCGGCCATGGGATCGGCAGGCCGCGCCACCATCAGGTCGTCGCGAACGCCGCCCTGGGCGTTGAGCAGCAGCGCGTAACGCTGCTGGCCAGGCGCCAGGCCAAGGATATCGGCGGGAACCAGCGCCTCCAGGGCGCGCGCCGTGGCCTCATGTCCGGGTCCGGTCAGCCAGGCCTGGCCCATGTGCGAGACATCAAACAGCCCGGCCGCCGCGCGCACGTGCAGATGTTCGGCGATGATTCCCTCGGGATATTGCACCGGCATGGCGTAGCCGGCGAAGGGGACCATGCGCGCGCCCAGCGCCTGATGCCGCAGATACAACGGCGTGCGCAGCAACGGCGCCTCGCCTGAGGCGCCAGGCAGGGGGTGGGCGGGATTTGGGTTTTCGGGTGACGCCGACGTCATGTGTAACAGGCTCCTTGCGGACAACAGGGCGCGGCTCCGCCAGTGACGGACCCATTGCGCCCCCTCTGTCCCCGAACCTGAGAGATTTCCCCCCGCCGGAAACCGTCGTGGCTTCCTGACGATCTGCGCCGGCGCTTCGCGTTCTTGCGACGCGTTGCCCGGCGCGGGTTACGCCCTTCGGTGGGATGGCGAACCATCCGCTTTCCAGAGCGCCAGCTCCCGCGCGGTCCTTTTGCCTGAGCGTTTCCGGGGCGGTTGCGCCTTCGGCGTCGGGCCGGGGCTGGAACCAGGGGGGTCAAACCACCGATCCAGCCCACTCCGATCTCTCCCGCGGGGATCATCGGCTGCCCTGAGGGTGCGACGCCGGCCAGGGGCCTGTCAATCGTCTGCAAGGCGGCCGTGCTCAAAGAGTGATCACACACGCCTCAAAAAAACGCCGCCCCGACCGGCGGGGTCGGGGCGGCGTCAACAGCAAGGGCGGACAGCGATGCGCGCGGCTGCGTCATGCACGCGGGGCGGCTTTAGCGTCCCCGCTTGCGCGCCTTGGGCGCGGCTCCGCCGAAACCGACCTCGATCAGCAAATCGTTGGTGTTCTCGGGTAGCTGGATGCCCCGCTCGACGATAGTGGCCATGGCGTTGGCCTCGCCAGCGGGAATGGCGACTGAAATCTGCCGGGTAACGCGCGAGATAATGGCGTCGCCCCGACGCACCTGAATGGTCACCGGCGAGGAGAAGCGGCCTGGCCGTCCTGAGGGACCCAACAGCGCCCGGATGTCCACGCCGACGTTGACCTCGATGCGACCATCCTGCGTCCGCTGGCATTCGCGCGCCAGATTGGCGATGGTCATCTGGTAAGAAAGGCCGGCTCCCTCGCCCCGGCGCACGGTGGCGCCGTTATCGAACACGTCGACCCGCGGGCAGAAAATCTCCTCGCCCGATTCATCGACGATCACGCCAGGGCGCAGACCATCGCGCGACGATTCGCTGGCGAACGGATTAACGCCGAGAAGATCCTTGACCAGATCCGCCCGCGCCGTCGTGGCGCTGGCCATGACAGCGAAGCCCACCGCCGCCGTCGCCGCCAGGGCGCCGAACCAACGCCGGCGCGCCGGCGCGCCGCCAGCGACCATGGTTTTTGCTGCCTTGTGCCCCGCAGTAGTCATGCCACCCCTCATTTCAGGGCTTCCAGCCCCTTGTCCAGGCCGTTCAGCGTCACCGGAACGCCAATTCCCTCTTCCGGCGTCTGGAAGACGACGAACGTGCCGATCTTGCCTGCCTTGAGACGGTTGACAAGATTGTCGTCCATGACGACCTCCGCGACGCAACCCGTGGGCAGGCAGCGCACGAAGCCGGCGCGCCCCACGTCGCTCTGGTCAATCTTGAGTCCCAGTCCCGCCGGCAACAGCACCCCGAGCGGCGCCAGCACGCGCAGAAGCCGCCCCTTGCCGTCAGCCGTGTTCAGCACGATCACCAGCAGCGTCACGTTCGGCCGGTCCGAGGCGGCGACGTTCTGCACCAGGGCGCACTGCTCGGCGCTGGCGCCGGCCGGCTTCTCACAGCGCAACTGCCAGTCGCCGAAACTCTGCTTCACCACCCCCTGGGCCTGGACGGGTCCGACGCCGGCCACGGCCAGCGCCGTCACGCCCGCGCCTGCGAAAAGCGCCCGCCCGATCCGGCCGACGGTCGCGCGTAGCGGGCCCATATCTCTTCTGCCGACGAAGGCGTCCATCATGCTCAACCTCTTGTTCCGCCGCCAGTATGGTTTACGGATCTGAAATTCCCGCAAGCATCGCCGCCAGGCCGGCGCCAGGGTCGGCGGAATTGAGCCGGCGGACATCTCAGATCCGTAAACCACGCCAGCGTCTATAACATGCTGGTGCGGTCAGGTTTTTCGGGGCCCGCGGCGTCGCGGGCTAGGCCGTCCGGCGGCGCCGGGCAGCAGCAGTTGGCGTTTGGGCCACGCCGTTAAGGCCCTGTCAAGGAAAAGCCAGGGAAAAGCCAGGACACGCCATCATGACCGCCCCCAGGTGACGCCTGTGCAGTCTGGAACTATTCTTGTGCACAAATGCCGCACAGGGGGCGTGGGTCCGAACATTGCGCCCTCCGCCACATTGTGGTCTTTCACAGGCAACGTGGCAGGCTTGTGGCCAGGTTTTGGCGTGAGTCAGGCCTGAAGCGAAGGGCTTCGCCGCAATAATACGCCTAGCGAGTACGGGAGCTCCGATTCTCTGATGCTAATGAAAACGTTGCCCCTCAGGCTTGTGGCGGCAAGCGGCGTTCTGGCCGCCGCGACAGGCAATGTGATGGCCGGCACTGGCCAGCCTTCCCCATGGCAGATGACCCTGCAAACGCCGGTGACGCCTATCGCCGAGCGGATGCACAGCTTCCACGACATGCTGTTGTGGATCATCGGCGCCATCGTCGTTCTGGTTCTGGCGCTGATCCTTTGGGTCGTCTTCCGCTTTGGCGAGCGCCGCAATCCCACGCCGTCGAAGACCACGCACAATTCCCTGCTCGAGGTCGCATGGACGCTGATTCCGGTGTTGATTCTCGTGGTCATCGCCGTGCCGTCGTTCCGCCTGCTCAAGGACCAGCTGACGCTGCCCAAGGCTGACATCGTCATCAAGGCGACCGGCCACCAGTGGTACTGGTCCTACGAATATCCGAAGGATCAGGGCGGCTTCTCGTTCGACAGCAACCTGGCCCAGGACAAGGAGCCCCGCCTCCTCGCCGTCGATAACGAGGTCGTGCTGCCGGTCGACACCACCATCCGCGTGCAGGTGACGTCGTCCGACGTGATCCACGCCTTCGCCATGCCGTCCTTTGGTCTGAAGATCGACGCCATTCCTGGCCGTCTGAACGAGACCTGGTTCCATGCGGAGAAGGAAGGCGTCTTCTACGGTCAGTGCTCGCTGATCTGCGGCCAGAACCACGCTTACATGCCGATCGCCATCCGCATTGTCAGCAAAGACGCCTACAAGACATGGCTGGAGCAGGCGAAGAAGAAATTCGCCGCCAATGGCGCCGGCCAGAACTACGCCGCCAATGACAATGGCCAGCTGGCGACCGAAGCCGCCGTTCGCTGACCCAGCGCCGCATGGCGGGCGCCTCGCGCGCGCCGCGGCATCGTCATTTCCTGCCGGACCTGGCCCGCATCCCGGATGCGGTCCAGCCGGCGAACAGTATCGGGAGCTGAGTCATGGCTTCATCATCAACGGCGGCCCACGCTGATCACGCGGATCACCCCACGGGTCTGCGTCGCTGGCTGTTTTCCACAAACCACAAAGACATCGGCACGATGTACCTGCTGTCGGCCCTCATGGCGGGCCTGATCGGCGGCTTCCTGTCGATTCTCATGCGCATCGAGTTGCAGGAGCCAGGCCTCCAGCTGTTCTCCAACGGCCAGATGTTCAACGTGGTCGTCACCGGCCACGGCCTGATCATGGTGTTCTTCGTCGTGATGCCGGCGCTGATCGGCGGCTTCGGCAACTGGTTCGTGCCGCTGATGATCGGCGCGCCTGACATGGCGTTCCCGCGCCTCAACAACATCTCGTTGTGGCTGACCATCTGCGCCTTCCTGCTGCTGGTGGTGTCGCTGTTCGTCAGCGGCGCGCCTGGGGCCACGGGTTTTGGCGGCGGCTGGACGGTATATCCGCCGCTGTCGACCTCCGGTCACCCGGGTCCGGCGCTTGACTTCGGCATTCTGGCCCTGCACGCGGCGGGCGCCTCGTCGATCCTTGGCGCGATCAACTTCATCACCACCATCCTGAACATGCGCGCGCCGGGCATGACCCTGCACAAGATGCCGCTGTTCGCATGGGGCATGCTGGTCACCGCCTTCCTGCTGCTGATCTCGCTGCCGGTTCTCGCTGGCGCGATCACCATGCTGCTGACCGACCGCAACTTCGGCACCACGTTCTTCGATCCGGCCGGCGGCGGCGATCCGGTGCTCTACCAGCACCTGTTCTGGTTCTTCGGTCACCCCGAAGTGTACATCATGATCCTGCCGGCCTTCGGCATCATCAGCCACATCATCTCGACGTTCTCGCGCAAGCCGATCTTCGGCTACCTGGGCATGGCCTACGCCATGGTCGCGATTGGCGCCGTCGGCTTCATCGTGTGGGCTCACCACATGTACACCGTCGGCCTGTCGCTCGACACGCAGCGCTACTTCGTGTTCGCCACGATGGTCATCGCCGTGCCGACGGGCATCAAGATCTTCTCGTGGATCGCCACGATGTGGGGCGGCTCCATCCGCATGACCGCGCCGATGCTGTGGGCGGTGGGCTTCGTGTTCCTGTTCACGGTTGGCGGCGTCACCGGCGTCGTGCTGGCCAACGCCGGCATCGACCGCGAGTTGCACAACACCTATTACGTGATCGCCCACTTCCACTACGTGCTGTCGCTGGGCGCCGTGTTCGGCATCTTTGCGGGCTGGTACTACTGGTTCCCGAAAATGTTCGGCTACATCGTGCCGGACTGGATCGGAAAGCTGCACTTCTGGCTGGCCTTCATCGGTGCCAACGTGCTGTTCTTCCCGATGCACTTCCTCGGTCTCGCCGGCATGCCGCGCCACTATGTGGACTACCCGAACGCCTACGCCGGCTGGCACCGCATCGCCTCGTACGGCTCGTACATCTTCGCGTTCAGCCTTCTGGTGTTCTTCTACGGCGTTTACGTCGCATGGCGCCGCAAGGAGCGCGCGGCCAACGATCCGTGGGGCATGGGTTCGCCGACTCTCGAATGGACGCTGAGCTCGCCTCCGCCGTTCCACCAGTTCGAGAAGCTGCCGCGCATCACCGGTTCTTCGGATCACTGATCCGGACATGGCGAAACGGTCCGCTGTTTCGCCGCCAGAACCGCGAGTTCGCCGCCGGCCCCATGGGCCGGCGGTTTTGTTTTGGCCCCTTCCCCCCGCCACGTTGTTGACGACAATGCGCCACATGCGGCGACGTCCGCCT
This sequence comes from Camelimonas fluminis, assembly GCF_014656355.1. Taxonomy (GTDB): domain Bacteria; phylum Pseudomonadota; class Alphaproteobacteria; order Rhizobiales; family Beijerinckiaceae; genus Camelimonas; species Camelimonas fluminis. The sequence continues at coordinate 303,397 of NZ_BNCG01000001.1, read as the reverse complement.
CCTATTGAGTTTACGCGGTGAGCCGCTAGAAGAACGGCAGGCAGTTCTGAATCGTTTCAGACTGGCGGAAGTCCGTCCTGGGCTGGCGCGCCCCGTGTGAACGCGGGTTGTCGCCGCGCAACCACGCCTGCAGGCGGGGACGGCGAGCATTCAGCAGACCGACGCGACGCCAGACGGGGATGTCCGGGGGAACGTTCGGGGCCTTCGCGCCGTGAGGTCCGCAGGCAGGTGAAAGACAGAAGTCCGATGTCCATGATCAGCGACCACATGTCAGGGCAGCCAGGCGCCCCGTCGTCCGGCGAAGACGCACGCGTCTATAGCGGTTCGGTCCGCGACTACCTTGAGCTGTTCAAGCCGCGCGTCATGTCGCTTGTCATTTTCACCGCTTTGGTGGGAATGGTCGTCGCCAAAGGGCACCTGCACCCGGTCATCGCCGCCGTCTCGCTGGGATTGATCGCAGTTGGCGCCGGCGCCTCGGGCGCGCTCAACATGTGGTGGGACCAGGACATCGACGCGCGCATGTCCCGCACCGCGAAGCGGCCGATCCCGGCCGGCCAGGTGACGGGCAGCGAAGCCCTGTCGCTCGGCCTGTCGCTCTCGGTCGCCTCGGTGGTGTTCCTTGGCCTGATCGCCAACTGGTTCGCGGCCGGCTTCCTGGCCTTCACCATCTTCTTTTACGCCGTCGTCTACTCGATGTGGCTGAAGCGCTGGACCGCCCAGAACATCGTCATTGGCGGCGCCGCTGGCGCTTTCCCGCCCATGGTGGCGGAGGCCACGGTCACCGGCTCGGTGAGCTGGGACAGCTTCATCCTGTTCCTTATCATCTTCATGTGGACGCCGCCTCACTTCTGGGCCCTGGCGCTGAGCAAGTCCGGCGACTACGAGAAGGCCGGCGTGCCGATGATGCCGAATGTGGCGGGCCCGGATTCCACCCGCACGCAGATTCTCGTCTACACCCTGCTGCTGGCGCCGCTCGGCGTCGTCCCCTTCTTCATGGGTCTGGGAGGCTGGACCTACGCCGTTGTCTCGGTGGCGTCCGGCCTGCTGATGATTGCTCTGGCCGTGCAGGTTTACCGCCGCCGCGAGGGCGCGGCCGCCACGAAGGCCGAACAGGCGCTGTTCGGTTTCTCGATCCTGTACCTGTTCCTGCTGTTCGCCACGCTGCTCGCCGAGCACGCCTTCGGCCTCGGCAGCGGCTTTGACGTGGGGCCCCGCCTTGTTTCGGGAATTATCTGACATGCCAGACGACAAGAACATCGATGACGGGGTTGAACTGACGCCGCAGCAAAAGAAAATGCGGCGCACGCGCAATATCGCCATCGCGGTTGCGCTGGCGGCGTTTGTCGCCATCATCTATGCGGTCACCGTCGCCAAGCTTGGCGTCAATGTCCTGAAGCGCCCCATCTGAGAGACGCATCATGTCTGACCACGGCCTCAAGCAATCCCCCGCCCCGACGAACGCGGCGCCGCGCCGCAAGTCCGGCGCTGGCGTGGCGCTCGCCTGTGTGGCGGTGGTGGGGCTGATGGTGGGAGCCTCGTTCGCCGCCGTGCCGCTGTACCGTCTGTTCTGCCAGACCACGGGCTTTGGCGGCACGCCGCTCATTGGCCAGGAAGCGAACGCGCGCGTGGTCGATCACGCCATCGAAGTGCGCTTTGACGCCAATGTGGCGCCGGGCGTCACCTGGAAGTTTGAGCCCGAGCAGCCGCGCGTCAGCGTGAAGCTCGGCGAAACCAGAACGGTGTTTTACAAGATCACCAACGTCGGCGACGCGCCGGCGACAGGCGTGGCCACCTTCAATGTCCAGCCGGACCTTGCCGGCCAGTTCTTCGTCAAGATCCAGTGCTTCTGCTTCGAGGAGCAGACCCTCAAGCCTGGCGAGACAATCCACGCGCCGGTGGTTTTTTATGTGGACCCCGACCTGCTGAAGCAGCCGGAAACGAAAGACCTGTCGAGCATCACCTTGTCGTACACGGTTTTTCGGTCAAAGAATGGCAGCCCTGTGGCAGCAACCGCAGTGAATGCGGACAAGAACAACCTGTGACGTTATAAAGACTCACGCCCCGAGGCAGGAGACTGGATCAATGGCCGACGCGCACGCGAAGCCCGAGCACGACTATCACCTTCTGGAACCAAGCCCGTGGCCGCTTGTCGCTTCGGTCTCCTTCTTCGTCCTGGCGGTTGGCCTGGTCATGTCCATGAAGGGGCTGAGCTGGGGCGGCATGAAGGTCGGTCCCTACCTGCTTGGCGCCGGTATCATCGGCATCATCTACGTGATGATTTCCTGGTGGGCGGACGTGATCCGCGAGGCCCAGCACGAAGGCCATCACACCCGCGTCGTCCAGTTGCACCACCGCTACGGCATGCTGCTGTTCATCGCCTCCGAGGTGATGTTCTTCGTCGCCTGGTTCTGGGCGTATTTCGATGCGGCGCTGTTCCCCGCCGAGGCCATCCAGTACACCCGCACGGAGTTCACCGGCGGTCAGTGGCCGCCGAAGGGCATCGAGACGCTTGATCCGTGGCACCTGCCGCTGCTCAACACCCTGATCCTGCTGACCTCGGGCACCACGCTGACCTGGGCCCACCACGCGATGCTGCACAATGATCGCGCTGGCGTGAAGCAGGGCCTGTGGCTCACCATCGTCCTTGGCGTGCTGTTCAGCTTCGTGCAGGCTTACGAGTACAGCCACGCCCATTTCGCTTTCAGCGGCAATATCTATGGCTCGACCTTCGTGATGGCCACCGGCTTCCACGGCTTCCACGTGCTGGTCGGCACCATCTTCCTGGCCGTGGTCCTGATGCGGGTGTACCGGAACCACTTCACGCCCCAGCAACATCTGGGCTTCGAGTTCTCGGCCTGGTACTGGCACTTCGTTGACGTCGTGTGGCTGTTCCTGTTCGTCGCCATCTACGTCTGGGGTTCGAATGTCCGCTACTTCCACTGATCCGGAAGGCGCGATGTCCGGGGGCGGCCTTCTGGCCGCCCTCTTTTTTTGTAATTGAAAGATAGCCAGACAGGACCTGGATGGTTCTGCGGTCTGGCGACAGCAGGAGGCGTCATGAGCCAGAACGATGACCAGCAGGGTTACTGGCCGCCTCTCTCTCCGGCCGCCACGGGTCTGGGTTGCCGGTGTCCGCGTTGCGGCGAGGGCAAGCTGTTCAGCGGCTTCCTGAAGGTGGCGCCGCGCTGCGAGAACTGTGGGCTCGATTACAGCTTCGCCGACTCGGCTGACGGCCCGGCCGTGTTCATCATGCTGATCAGCGGCTTCGCGGTCGTCGGCTTCGCCCTGTGGCTCGAACTGACTTTCGAGCCTGCGCTGTTCCTGCATCTGGTGACCACCCTGCCCCTCGCCATCCTGCTGTGCGTGGCGCCGCTGCGACCGCTCAAGGGCCTGATGATCGCGCTGCAATACGCCAACAAAGCTGAGGAAGGCCGGATTTCGTCATGACGTCGTCGACGCCGCGGAAGACGCAGCAAGGGCGCGCGCCCGGCGCAAGCGGCCTCATCCTGCTGACGGTCTGCACCCTGGCGGCGTTGGCCGTGCTGCTGGCGCTGGGCAAATGGCAGCTCGACCGTCTGGCCTGGAAGGAAGATCTGATCGGCAAGATCACCGCTCGCGTCGGCGCCCCGCCCACGCCAGCCCCGGCTGAAGGCGGCTGGCCCGCCCTCGACGTTCATGCAGATGAGTATCGCCGCGTCACGGCGTCAGGGCGCTACGATTTCGCCCGCCAGACCCTGGTGCACGCCAACGCGCCCAAGGAAAATGGCCTGGTGCGGGCCGGCTATGTGGTGCTCACGCCGTTGCGGCTCGCGGACGGCGGCGTGATCCTGGTCAATCGCGGCTTCGTTCCGATGGAAATGCGCGCCGCGCTGGCTGGCGTCGACGCCCGCACCCCGGCTGACGCGACCGTGACCGGCCTGCTGCGCGCCTCGCAGATTCGCGACCCGTTCGTGCCGGCCGACGACCCGGCGACGGGCGAATGGTTCACCCGCGACATCGCCGCCATCGCCGCCGCGCAGGGCCTGCAACGCGTGGCGCCGTTCATTATTGATGCGGATGCGCCAGCCCGTTACACGGAAGGACCGCGCGGCGGGCTGACGGTCATCAGCTTTCCCAACCGGCACCTGGAGTACGCCATGACCTGGTTCGGGCTGGCGGCGACCTTGCTGGGCGTGTACGGCGTGTTTGTCTGGCGGCGGCTGCGCGAGCGGCGGAGCGCCCCGGACAAAACCCCGTCGCCCTGACAGCGGGGTTTGCTCCATTGTTTTGAATTGACGCGCTCTTCCTGCGAGAAGTGAAGCGGCTTTTCCAGAAACGCGTTCATGGAAGCCGGACCCAGGCGGACCGCTTCCACGCCGGATCGCAATCCGGTCCCAAACTTTTGTTATCGCATCGGTTTTGCGGAAAACCGGCTCACACCTTTCCGCACGATGCTCCAGGCCAGGCTCGGAGAGAACTTTGCTGCACGTGTCTACCAGGGGCGAAGCGCCCGCGATCGGCTTCACGGACGCCCTGCTTGCAGGTCTGGCGCGCGACGGCGGCCTCTATGCGCCGCAGAGCTGGCCGCAGATTTCGCGGACGGACATCGCCGCCATGGCTGGCCGGAGCTACGCCCAGGTCGCCCGCCGGGTGCTTGGCGCGCTGGTTGACGGCGACATTCCCGCCGCCGATCTCGGCGCAATGATCGATGACGCCTACAGCGCCTTCCGCCACCCCGCCGTTTGCCCGCTGACCCAGATCGCCGACAACATCTTCGTGCTCGAACTGTTCCACGGCCCGACCCTGGCGTTCAAGGACGTGGCCATGCAGTTGCTGGGGCGGCTGATGAACCACGCGCTGCAGGCGCGGGGCCAGCGCGCCACCATTATCGGGGCCACCTCCGGCGACACCGGCTCGGCCGCCATCGAGGCGTTCCGCGGGCTGGATCAGGTTGACGTCTTCATACTCTATCCCCACGGCCGGGTCTCCGAGGTGCAGCGTCGCCAGATGACCGGCGTCAACGCCCCGAACGTGCACGCCATCGCCGTGGAAGGCACGTTCGACGACTGTCAGGCCATCGTGAAGGGCCTGTTCAACGATCACCGCTTCCGCGACGAGCTTGGCCTGTCCGGCGTCAATTCGATCAACTGGGCCCGCATCGCGGCGCAGACGGTGTACTATTTCACTTCGGCCGTGGCGCTTGGCGCGCCGCACCGGCCAATCGCCTTCTCGGTGCCCACCGGCAATTTCGGCGACATCCTCGCCGGCGACATCGCCCGCCGCATGGGCCTGCCGGTAGCGAATCTGGCCATCGCCACCAACGCCAACGACATCCTCGCCCGCACGCTGGCCTCGGGCCGCTACGAGAAGCGCGGCGTCGCCGCCACCTCGTCGCCGTCGATGGACATCGAAATCTCGTCGAACTTCGAACGGTTGCTGTTTGAATCATGCGGTCGCGACGCCGCCGCGATTCGCGGCATGATGGCCTCGCTTGGCCAGTCGGGCTCCTTTGAAATCGAGCCCGTGTCGCTGGCGGCGATTCGCGCCGGCTTCAGCGCCCACACCGCCGGTGAGGACGCCACCCTGGCCGAGATCGCCCGCGTTTACCGTGAATGCGACTACATCATTGATCCGCATACGGCGGTGGCTGTCGCGGGCGCCCGCGCCGAGATCTCCCAGGATCCGGCGACGCCGGTCATCGCCCTCGCCACGGCTCACCCGGCCAAATTCCCGGACGCGGTGGAGAAAGCCACCGGCAAACGGCCGCCGCTGCCAGCCCACCTCGCTGATCTTTTCGACCGGAAGGAACGCTTCACGGTCATGGCCAACGACCAGGCGGCCGTGGCGACCTTCATCCGCGCCAACGCCAGCAAGGGCTGAGTCCAGCCCGTCGCGCCAGCGTTCCGGGCTACATATGATGAGACGATGGCCGGCTTTGCCCGGCCATCGCTGTTTTGATTGACCCGGCGGGTTTTGTCCGGCGTAGTTGAGCATCGTCGCGGCGTCCTGCGTCGCCACGCCATACAGATGATCCGGGAGGGCGTGCTTTGGCCCTGTTTCGGTTTGCCCCGCGCCAGACGGAGCCAGCTCCTGTCGTTGGCGAGCGGGTTTACCTGCGCCCGATGCGCATGGACGATTTTGACGAGTGGGTCGCCTTGCGTCACGCCAGCGAGGCGTTTCTGGCCCCCTGGGAGCCGCTGCGCACGGGCGACGAGTTCGACCGGGCGGCCTGGCGGCGCAAGGTGCTGGCCTCCCGCAACGACGCCCGTCTGGACGCCGCCTACGGCTATCTGGTTTTCAGCCGCGCTCATGACATCATGGTGGGCGGCCTGACCCTGGGCCTTGTCCGGCGCGGCGTCGCCCAGACCTGCACGCTTGGCTACTGGATGGGCGCGGCCTGGGCGGGAAAGGGGCTGATGTCCGACGCTGTCGACACCGTCTGCCGGCACGCCTTCAGCCACCTTCGCCTGCGCCGCATTGAAGCCGCCTGTCTGCCGCACAATCACCGTTCACGACGGGTGCTGGAAAAGAACGGCTTTCAGCTTGAGGGACTGGCGCGCGAATATCTGTGCATCGCCGGGGTCTGGGCGGATCACGTCACCTATGCGCGACTGGCCAGCGATGGGTGAGCCCGCAGGGGGGTGACAACCGGCGGCGCCCTTCGTCGCGCCGTCAGCGGCGGGCCAACATATTCGCGCCATGTTCACGCGGTGGAAAGAAGCGTCGCACGGGACCGGAGCATTGCCGCAATATCGCATGTCCCGACGCATCGGATCGCCACCTTCCCCGCCGCTTCCACGGTCCGGGCGGGTTGGCCAGCACAAGGTTCAGCGGGTTTACCAATTGACGCCGCGCCCGCGAACAGACGGTTGCCCTTGCGAGCCGCCGCCGTTACCACTTCGCCACCGGAACATCGCCGCGCCTTCCGGCCCGGCGGCCTTTGCAGAGTTCGATTTGCCAGCCACGCCAGCAGCCCTGTTGTCACGCATCGGCGCCCTCCTCGCAGCGCTGGTTCTCCTGTGCCTGTCCACGGCGGGCGCGATGGCTGTCGAGGCCGTGCGCGTCACCCCTGAGCGACCGGCGCTGGACCTGACGCGGATCATCGAACGCTACCGTTCCCAGGGCGACGTCATCCAGATTTCCACCGCCCCCGGCCCCGACGGCATCGTCCGCCGCATCGCCGTCAAGGCGCGCGAGACCGGTTCACGGCCGGACTGGATCGTCTTCGCCCTCACCAACCCCGGCGACGAGCAGATCGACCGGTTGCTGGTGGCGCCGCATTACAAGCTGGTTGGCTCCGGCGTGGTCTGGCCTGATCTTGGCAGCGCCCGCATCGCCGCCATCACCGCCAGCCAGGGCCTGAAGCCGGAGCGCGAGGACAGCCCCGACGCCGACGTTTTCGCCATCACCCTTGATCCCGGCGCCACCGTCACCTTCATCGCCGAGCTGACCTCCGACAAGCTGCCCCAGGTGCTGCTGCTCGATCCGGAGACCTACAAGGCCAAGACCAACGGCCTAACCCTCTACAAGGGCATCATTCTCGGCATCTGCGGCCTGCTGGCGCTGTTCCTCACCATTGTTTTCGTGGTCAAGGGCGCGGTGATCTTCCCCGCCGCCGCGGCGCTGGCCTGGGCCGTGCTGGCATGGGCCTGCATCGATTTCGGCTTCATCCAGCGACTGTTCCCGTTCACCATCGGCGCGGACGCCATCTATCGCGCCGGGGCGGAAACCGTGCTGGCGGCGACGCTGCTGGTTTTCCTGTTCGCCTATCTCAATCTCAACCGCTGGCACGTGCGCTACAGCCATGTCACCGCCATCTGGCTGGTGTTCCTCGGCGCACTCGTCGGCCTGGCCGTCATCGATCCGCCGGTCGCCTCCGGCGTCGCCCGCATCTCCATCGCCGCCATCGCCGCCATCGGCTTCGTGCTGGTGCTCAATCTGGCCATGCACGGCTATGACCGCGCGGTGATGCTGATTCCCACCTGGACGCTCCTGCTCGCCTGGGTCGGCGCCGCCGGCATGGCGGTCACCGGCTACCTGAACAAGGATATCGTTCCCTCGGTCCTGATCGGCGGCCTGGTGCTGGTGGTGATGCTGATCGGCTTCACCGTGTTGCAGCACGCCTTCGCCGGCGGGGCTATCGCCCAGGGGCTCGTCAGCGACACGGAGCGGCGCGCCCTCGCCCTCGCCGGCTCCGGCGACGTGGTGTTCGACTGGGACGTGCAGACCGACCGCATCGCCGTCAGCCCGGAACTGGAGCAACAGCTCGGCCTGAAGCGCGACGCCCTCAGCGGCGGCGCCGCCGACTGGCTGGCGCTGATGCACCCGCTGGACCGCGACCGCTACCGGGTCACGCTTGATTCGATTCTTGAACAGCGCCGCGGCCGCATCAATCTGGATTTCCGCCTGCGCTCGGCGCGCGGCCACTATGTCTGGCAGCGCCTGAAGGCGCGGCCTGTCGTCGGCAGCGACGGCGAAGTGATCCGCATCGTCGGCACGCTCGCAGACGTCACCGATTCGAAGACCGCTGAAGAACGGTTGCTGCAGGATTCGATCCACGACCGGCTCACGGGCCTGCCCAACCGGCAACTGCTGGTCGACCGCCTGAACACCGCGATCCTGCTCGCCCGCCGCGACGAGGCGGTGCGCCCCACCGTTGTGGTCATCGACATCGACCGTTTCCGCACCATCAATGAGGAAGCCGGCCCGGCCGCCGGCGACGCGGTGCTGCAGATGGTCGCCCGCCGTCTCGCCCGGTTGCTGAAGCCGCAGGACACCCTGGCGCGGCTGGGCGGCGACGAATTCGCCGTGGTGCTGTTCTCCGAGCCGGAACTCGAAGCGATCCGGGCCTTCACCGAACAGGTGCGCGCCGTGCTCGGCACGCCGGCCCCGCTCGGCGAACTGGAGGCCTATCTCACCGGCTCGATCGGCATCGCGCTCTATGATCCGTCCGTGCGCTCCGGCGCCGAGGAAATACTGGCCAACGCCGAAATCGCCGCCGCCTGGGCGAAACGTCAGGGCGGCGACCAGGTCGAGGCGTTCAGGCCGATGATGCGCAATGAGCGCAGCGAGCCGCTGGCCCTGGGCGCTGATCTGCGGGGGGCGCTGGAGCGCGGCGAGATCAAGCTGTTCTTCCACCCCATCGTCCGGCTGGAAGACCGCACCGTGGCCGGCTTCGAGACCATCCTGCGCTGGGACCACCCGCGCCAGGGCCGGCTCGCCTACGAGGATTTCCGCGAGATCGCCTCCGCCAACGGCCTGCTCGGCGAGCTGTTCCTGTTCGCTGTCGAGCGCGGCGCCCGCGAACTGGCGGCATGGCAGGACGCGCTGGACGTCGACCCGCCGATGTTCGCCACCGTGGCGCTCACCGGCGTCCACGTCCTGCGCGCCGATCTGCTGGCGCAGTTGCGCAACCTGGTCGAGCGCTCCGGCGTCAAGCCCGGCACGCTGCTGATCGAACTGTCCGAGCGGCATTTGCAGGAAGATCCGGAATTCATGCTGCGGACGCTGCCGCGCCTGCGCGAAACCGGCGTGGGCCTGTGCCTGTCGCGCTTCGGTTCGAGCCAGTCGCCGCTCACAAGCCTGCAGCACGCTGACATCGACATGGTGAAGGTTGATTCGTCACTGGTGAAAGCGCGCGGCATGCCGGCCCGCGTCGCCATCCTGCGCTCGATCGCCTCCTTCGCCCACGACCTCGGCGCCGAAATCTGCGCGGAAGGGGCCGAGGATGAGTCGGATTCGGTGGAGCTGGCCCAGCTCGGCTTCGACTTCGCCCAGGGCAGCGTGTTCGGCGACCCCATGAGCGCCTACGACGCCCGCCGCCTGGTCGGCTCGACCCAGGAAGCCGCCTGAAACCGGGCGGCAAAGCGGAAACGCCGACAGTCTGTGAGGCCACGCCCCTGTGCGGATTACCGGACCATGGCGCGTTTTCCGGAAAAGCTGGTCGCCAGGCGTTTGCACGAATGGCCAGAACCACGGCTGCGGTCAGGCTAACCTGGCTTCCGCAACCTCAGGACCGCAACACAGGCTCGCGGACGCCTGTAGGGCATGACGCTGCGAGGTGGCGAGCGCATACAGGTTGTTGCGCGTCGACGCGGACGGAAATGGCGCCCGCCGCAACGCCAGTCCGCTTCCGCCGCCAGTTGCCCCGACCTGCCGCGCGTCACGCCCGCAACAAGCGCGGGCGCCCAGCCATGCATTAACCCAGCCATGCGCGAACGTCGCGTCGCACGCGGCTTCGCGCGTCCCGGGGCCCGCCTTCAGGCGTGGCCGGCGTCTCCAGACAGCCGCGCCGGATCGACGCCGATCAGCTTCAGCGCCCGTTCATAGGTATGCTCGCCGCCGCCAAAGATCAGCGACGGATCGGCCGGGCAGTTGAGCCAGCCGTTGGCCTGAATTTCGTTTTCGAGCTGGCCGGCGGCCCAGCCAGCATAACCCAGCGCCACCAGCGCGTTGCCGGGGCCATCGCCCCTGGCGATGGCGCGCAGGATGTCGACCGTCGCCGTCAGACAGATGTCGTCATCAATCGGCAAGGTCGAATTGTCGATGGAAAAATCCGAGGTGTGCAGCACGAAGCCGCGGCCTGCGTCGACGGGGCCGCCACGCACCACCCGCACCCGCTCCGAGGCTGAAGGCAGACGGATGCTGGCGTCCTCGATGATGTCGAGTTGCAGCAGCAGATCCGCGAGGGAGAGATCCGTCGCCGGTTTGTTGATGACGATGCCCATCGCCCCCTCCTCCGAATGGGCGCAAATATAGATCACCGAGCGGGCGAAGCGCTCGTCCTCCATGGATGGCATGGCCACCAGCATCTGGCCGTCGAGCCAGACATCTGAATCAGCAGGTGATGGAGCGAACGGTATAGGCATGACGCCATTGTAAAGGGCGCGACCGCTTTCGCCTACAGGGGATTGTGGCCCGTCCCGGCTGTGGCGATCATTGCGATGAAACGCGACCCGGGAACCGGCGCGGATGACATCACGCCCGTCCCGTCCTATTCATGCACTGCGTCTGTCAGCGGCCCGTTGGCCGCCCTTTTGGGGGAACAGGACAAGGGAGCAAGGCTTTTTCAGGCGAGCGCATCGCCAGAAGCGTGTTCGCAGCCTGTTGTGACGCATGCGCCAGAACGACACAAACCTCTGATGACAAAGACTATCCGGGAGTTACCATGACGATCCAAGTCGGCGACCGCCTTCCGCAAGCCACGTTCCGCGTCATGACCGCCGAAGGTCCGGCAGCCAAATCGACGGATGACCTGTTCGCGGGCCGCCGTGTCATCCTGTTCGCCGTTCCGGGCGCCTTCACGCCAACCTGCCATCGCAATCACATGCCCGGCTTCGTCACCCACGCCAGCGAACTCAAGGCGAAGGGCGTGGACGCCATTTACGTCACCGCCGTCAACGACGTGTTCGTCATGGACGCCTGGCTGAAGGCCAGCGGCGCGGAGGGCAAGGTTGAAGGCCTGTCGGACGGCAACGCTGATTTCGCCAAGGCTATCGGCCTGACCATGGACGGTTCAGGTTTTGGCCTCGGCGTCCGCTCGCAGCGCTATTCCATGGTGGTGAAGGACGGCGTGGTCGAGCAGCTCAATGTGGAGGCTGTCTCCGGCAAGGCCGACGTCTCGACCGCCGAGCATCTGCTCAACAATCTGTAAGACCATGTCAGGCGGGGCGGAACGCCGCCTCGCCTGCCTGACGGCGCCCTGGCGTCAGGCCGCCTTGTAAGGCGCCATGCCCTGGCGGGCCAAAGCGTCGACGCGCTCGTTTTCCGCATGGCCGGCATGGCCCTTGACCCAGTGCCAGGCCACGTCGTGACGCTCCTGCGCCGCGTCGAGCCGCCGCCACAAATCCTCGTTCTTCACTGGTTTGCGGTCAGCGGTCTTCCAGCCCTTCGCCTTCCAGCCGCGCAGCCACGAGGTAATGCCGTTGCGCACATACTGGCTGTCGGTCCATAGGTCGACGGCGCAGGACCGGTTCAGCGTCTCCAGCGCCATGATGGCGGCCATCAGCTCCATGCGGTTGTTGGTGGTGAGCGCCTCGCCGCCGCTCAGCTCCTTCTCCACGCCACGGAACATCAGCAGCACGCCCCAGCCGCCCGGGCCCGGGTTGCCGCTGCACGCGCCATCCGTATAGATCGTCACGCGTTCGCTCACGCTGACAGTCCATAGTCGGAAGCGGCGGTCACGCTGCGGTGGAAGGCCAGCTTGCGGTCGTACTCCAGCGGATCTTTCGGTTTCACCAGCACGCCCGGCGGCACGTTGAGCCAGTCGACCAGCCGGGTCAGCAGGAAGCGCAACGCCGCGCCCCGGCACAGCAGCGGCAGGGCGGCGACCTCCTCCGGCGTCAGCCGGCGCACGCTCTGGTAGCCGGCGAGCAGGGCCTGGCCCTTGGTGAGGTTGAAGGAGCCGTCGGCCTCGAAGCACCACGCGTTGAGGCAGATGGCCACGTCATAGGCCAGCGCGTCATTGCAGGCGAAGTAGAAGTCGATGACGCCGGAAAGCTTTGGCCCGATGAAGAACACATTGTCGGTGAACAGGTCGGCGTGGATGACGCCGGACGGCAACCCCTGCGGCCAGTTCGCCTCCACGTCCGCCAGCGCCGCGCTGATACGCGCGCCAAGCCCCGGCGCGATATCGTCGGCGCGCCCGTCCACCGTGTCGGACAACGGTCGCCAGCCAGCAACCCCGAGAGCATTCGGACGGCTCAGGGCAAAACCCCGTGCCGCTTCATGCAGGCCGGCCAGCGCAACGCCGAGTTCCCGGCAATGACCGACGCCGGGTTTGCGCACCGAGACGCCGTCGAGGAAAGTGACGATGCAGGCGGGACGGCCAGCCAGTTGGCCCAGCGCCTCACCATTGCGATTCTTGACCGGCAGCGGGCAGTTCACGCCGCGCGCCGCAAGATGCTCCATCAGCCCGATGAAGAACGGCAGGTCGTCCGGGTTCACCCGCTTTTCGTACAGGGTGAGGATGAAGGATCCGGCCTCCGTGCGCAGCAGGAAATTGGAGTTCTCCACCCCCTCGGCAATGCCCTTCAGCGACAGCACCGCGCCCATGTCATAGCCATCGATGAAGGCCGCGAGCTCTTCATCGGCAATCTCGGTGTAAACGGCCACGATTACTCCGCGGGTTCGGCGCGCAACTCGCGCGGCAGCGGGAAGAAGACGCTTTCGTCGGCGGTGGAGACGCTCTCGACATGCACGTCATAGCGCTCGGCGAAGGCGTCGATGATTTCCTCAACCAGCACCTCGGGCGCCGAGGCGCCGGCGGTGACGCCGAGGCTGGAAATATTGCCGAACAACGCCCAGTCGATGTCCTCCGCCCGCAGGATCAGCCGCGAGACGCGGCAGCCGGCGCGCTCCGCCACCTCCCGCAACCGCTGTGAGTTGGAGGAATTGGGCGATCCAACGACGATCATCGCCTCCACCTGGGGCGCGACGCGCTTCACAGCTTCCTGGCGGTTGGTGGTGGCGTAGCAGATGTCTTCCTTGTGCGGCCCCACCACCTCGGGGAAGCGCGCCTTCAGCGCCTCGACGATCTGCTGGGTGTCATCGACGGAGAGGGTCGTCTGGGTGACATAGGCCAGGATGGCGGCGAGCGCCGGATCGATCCGCGCCACGTCCTCCACCGTCTCCACCAGGGTGATGCTGCCTGGGGGCAATTGCCCCATGGTGCCAATCACCTCGGGGTGGCCGGCGTGGCCGATCAGGATGATGTGCCGGCCGCGCCGCCGGTGCACCTCGGCTTCGCGATGCACCTTGGTGACCAGCGGACAGGTGGCGTCGATGGCGAAGAAATTGCGCGTCGCCGCTTCGTCCGGCACCGATTTCGGCACGCCATGGGCGGAGAAAATCACCGGCGCCCTGGTGTCGGGAATTTCAGACAGTTCGTCGACGAAGATTGCGCCCTTGCGACGCAGGCTCTCCACCACATACTTGTTGTGGACGATCTCGTGCCGCACATAGACCGGCGGACCATAGACGGCCAGCGCTTTCTCCACGGCGTCGATGGCCCGCACCACGCCAGCGCAGAAGCCACGCGGCGCGCAGATCAACACGTCAAGGCGCGGTTTCGCCGTCATGCCTTCACCCAGTCGACCAACTGGCCGCTCCTCTGGTCAACGTCCTGCCTGGCGGCGGCGCGATCGTCCGGTTTGGGGCCGGTCATGATGTGCAGTCCCTGAAGCGATATGCGCCGTGAAGCGACAGAGCCGAAGCGGCGGGCCAGAAACCCGGCCCCGTGCATCTGCTGACAGGCTCTATCCCATCGCCGGCGCGCGGTCACCCTGTCCCAAGCGATGTGGCCGCCCAGTCCCGGCCTGTCAAGAACGGCGCCGGGCGCGTGGGGCCGGCTTTTGCAACGCGTCGTGCTTTTGGTGTTGGGCGCGAGGGAAATGCGGTGGCATAACATAAACCCGGCTGGAGCCAGATCCGCGCATATGCGCCGTTTTGCACGCCGTCTTTTGGGTTGGTGCGTTTTCCAGACGCAAAGAGACGTCCACTTTGCGTCAGGAAAACGCTCCAAAGCCGGCTACAGCTGCTGAAGCCTCCTGCTTCGCCATACGCCCCGGACGACAGAACGGATCTGATGACCGACCCCGCCAGCCACACCAGCTTCATTGAGCCCATTCTCGTCTTCTGCGGCGCGGCCGCCGTCGCCGTGCCGCTGTTCCGGCGCATCGGCCTCGGCTCCATCATCGGTTATCTGGTGGCCGGCGTGGTCATCGGCCCCTGGGGCCTGCAGCTGGTGTCCGAGCCGGAGGCCATCCGCGGCGTCGCCGAGTTCGGCGTCGTGCTGCTGCTGTTCATTATCGGGCTGGAGCTGAAAATCTCCAGCCTGTGGTCGATGCGGCGCGATATCTTTGGCCTCGGCGCGGCGCAGCTGCTGTTATGCGGCGCCGCCCTCGCGGCGGGCGCCTGGTTTGTCGGCTACGGACCGAAGGAGGCGACCGTCGCCGGCATGGCGCTTGGCCTGTCGGCCACCGCCATTGCCCTCGGCATCCTCGGCGAACGCGGCGAAACCCGCTCTCCCTATGGCCAGCGCACCTTCGCCGTGCTGCTGTTCCAGGACCTGTCGATCGTCCCCATCCTCGCCATCGTGCCGCTGATGGCCAACGTCACATCGTCTGAAACCCACTCCATGGCGTCGCAGATGGCGTCAATCGGCATGGCGCTTGGCGGCGTCATCGTCATCGTGCTGGTGGGCCGTTACCTGCTGAACCCGATCTTCCGCGTTCTGGCCGCCAGCGGCGCCCGTGAAGTGATGACCGCCGCCGCCCTGCTGGTGGCGCTGGGCGCGGCGGTGTTGATGGAGCGCGTCGGACTCTCCATGGCCATGGGCGCGTTTCTGGCGGGCGTGCTGCTGGCTGAATCGAATTTCCGCCACCAGCTCGAAGCCGACATCGAACCGTTCCGCGGCCTGCTGCTTGGCCTGTTCTTCATGAGCGTCGGCATGTCGATCAACCTCGGCCTGGTGGGTGAGAACGCCCTGCCGCTGGCCCTGGCCGCCATCGCCATGGTGGCGGTGAAGATCGGCCTGGTCTCCGGCCTCGCCCGCGTCTCAGGTTCGCCCTGGCGTGATTCGCTACGCATCGGCGCCCTGCTGGCCACGGCTGGCGAATTCGCCTTCGTCCTGTTCCCCACGGCCCAGGGGCTGGGGCTGCTGACGCCCGATCACGCCCAGATGCTGATTTCGCTCGCCGCGCTGTCGATGTTGCTGGCTCCGATCGCCGCCAAAGCCATCGACGCGGCGCTGCTGCGCCGCTCCGCCGCCACCGAAGACGCCGGTGCCCCGGATCTGGACAATGGCGAAACCACAAGCGGCGGCGTCATCGTCATCGGTTTTGGCCGTTTCGGTCAGGTGGTCAATCAGGTGCTGCTCGCCGGCAATGTCGACGTGACGGTCATCGACCACAATGTCGAGCGCATCCGCCAGGCCAGCAGCTTCGGCTTCAAGGTGTTTTACGGCGACGGCGCCCGCACCGACGTGCTGCACGCCGCCGGCGCCGAGCGGGCCGCCGTCATCTGCATCTGCGTCGATCACGCCGAGACCGGAACGCTGATCGCCGAGCTGGTGCACAACGAGTTTCCGCGCGCCCGCACCATCGTCCGCGCCATTGATCGCGAGCACGCCATCGCCCTGATGAAGTTGCCGGTGGACTACCAGATCCGCGACACTTTCAAATCGGCGCTCACCTTTGGCCGGGCGACGCTGGAAACTCTGGGGATGGATTTCGAGCAGGCCGAAACCGTGCAGGAAGACGTGCGCAAGCGCGACGTCGCCCGCCTGGTGCTGCAAAGCGAACAGGGTTTCATGAGCGGTCTGGAGCTGCTGCACGGCTCATCGATCCGCCCGGAGCCGCTGTCGCGCCCCCGCAAACGCTCCCGGGCCCTGAACGCCGAAACCCGGGGCCTGCTGGACGCCAGCGACGCTGACGACGACAGGGGCGGCGGCGACGATCCCTCCCTGCTGGGTTCACGCGGCTCACTCGGGATCTGAGGCAAGCCTCTGTAACCAGCTCTGGAATCAGCCAGGACCAGGACTGGACCGATGCGGGATCGCCCGTGGAGCCAAACGTCGCGCCAGCCTGGTCCAGCGCGACGCCGGTTTGCTGACGACAAAGAAAAAGCCGCCCGGAACATCCAGGCGGCCATCATCTTCAGCGCTCTGTCAGGACGATCCGGCCTTCAGCCGCCCTGCTGCTCGCGCGCCACCGCCCGGTAGCCAATATCGCGACGGCAAAAACCCTGCGGCCAGTTGATCTGGTCCACCGCCTCATAGGCGCGGCGCTGGGCCTCGATCACCGAAGCGCCGCGCGCCGTCACCGCCAGCACGCGCCCGCCGGCCGCCGTCAGGGCGCCGTCGACGGTCTTCGTGCCGGCGTGAAACACCATCACGTCCGGGCCAGCGGCTTCGTCGACGCCACGGATCACCGAACCGGCCCTCACCGCGCCCGGATAGCCGTCCGCCGCCATCACCACCGTCAACGCCGCCTCATCCGACCAGGCAAGCTGCTCCGGCGGCAGCGCGTCGAGGCCGCCATCGATGGCGGCCAGCATCACCTGCACCAGGTCGCCGCGGAAACGCAGCATCAGCACTTGGCATTCCGGGTCGCCGAAGCGCGCGTTGTACTCGATCAGCTTGGGCCCCTCGGCGGTGAGGATCACCCCGGCGTAGAGCACGCCCACATAGGGCGCGCCGCGCTGGGCCATGCCCGCCACCGTCGGCGCGATGATGCGGTCCATGATCTGCTGGTGGACCTCAGACGTCACCACCGGCGCCGGCGAATAGGCGCCCATGCCGCCCGTGTTCGGGCCGCGATCGCCGTCGAACACCCGCTTGTGGTCCTGGGCGTCGCCGAAGGGAATGAACGATTTGCCGTCGGTGATGGCGAAGACGCTGGCCTCCTCGCCGCTCATGAATTCCTCGACGACGACGGCGGCGCCAGCCTGCCCCAGTCCGCCGCCGAACATCATGTCCAGCGCCTCTTCGGCCTGGGCCAGCGTCTCGGCCACCACCACGCCCTTGCCGGCGGCAAGGCCATCGGCCTTGATGACGATCGGCGCGCCTTTTTCGCGCACATACGCGCGGGCCGCGGCCAGGTCCTCAAACCGGGCGAACGCCGCGGTGGGAATGCCGTATTCGGCGCACAGCTCCTTGGTGAAGCCCTTGGAGCCCTCCAGTTGCGCGGCCGTCTTGCGTGGGCCGAAAGCCTTGAGGCCCGCTGCGGCGAGATCATCAACGAGGCCAGCCACCAGCGGCGCCTCGGGGCCAACGACCACCAGGCCGATGGCGCGGGCGCGGCAAAAATCGATCACCGCCGCGTGGTCGCTCGCGTCGAGCGCGACGTTCTCGCCAAGCGTCGCCGTGCCCGGGTTGCCGGGCGCGATGAAAAGCTTGTCGCATGAGGGAGATGCAGCCAACTTCCACGCCAGCGCATGTTCGCGGCCGCCCGAGCCAATGAGCAGGATATTCATGGCCGCGCTTATAAAGAAACTGCCGGGTCATGGATAGCGCCCCGGCGCCTGAAGCAGGCGCGATTCACGCCTGGCGGCGAACCGGCCCCCTCCCCTTGCCGGCTGGCCCGCCCCTGAACTGATGCGTCGGTCGGGGGCCTGGCGGGGCGGATAGCCCGAGTTGAACGGGAGCGCCGACTCATTTTGGCTGAATGCGTTTTCCCCAGCCCCCTGGGCCTGGGGAAGAACACGGGCTGTGACCTGGGCCGGGGCTTCGACCTGAGCCTGGACTTTGACCTGGACTTTGACCTGGGCATGCTCGCGCCGCTTGCCCGCGCTCTTTGCCCATTTCAGCCCTTGCAGACCGGCTCCTCGCAGTCGCGCATGGCGGCGACAATGCCGCCGAGGGTTTTCGGGCCAGGATATCCTTGGATGCTGACGCCGCCGGTGATGAACGACGGCGTCGCCGACATGCCGAGCGACGCGGCCAGTTTCATCTGCGCCTTCAGGGCCATGGCGGTTTTTTCATCGTCAGCGACGCGCTGGACGTCAGCGAAGGTCGCGCCGGTTTTCTTGCCTTCGGCGGCGTCGCTCCGCCGTCCGTCCATCACCACCCTGGCGGCGGCCAGCGCGGCGGCTCCATCGGCGCGGCCCTTGCGGGAAAACATCGCCCGGTAAAAATCATAGGCAATCTGCGGGCCCATGGTGCGCAACAGCGCCATTTCGACCTTGGCCGCCTGTGCGGACGCGGGGGAGAGAATCGGATTGTTCATGAAACCGATGCGCACGTCGCCCGCATCCGCCATCAAGGCGTGCAGGTCGCGCGCCGTCGCGTGGCACCAGGGGCAGTTGTAATCATAGACTTCGATGATGGTGACGTCCGGCTGGGCGGCGCCCATCCAGAACACGCCGGGCAGACGCTCAATCTCCGAGGTCAACTCCACCGGCAGCCGCATGTTGGGCAATGGCGCGCCATCCCGGTCCTTCAGGTCGTACCAGTGATCCGCCCCCTGGCCGCCTGTCTGGCCGCTTGCCTGGACACCCGCGCCCACAGCGAAAAGCGCCCCCAGCCCCCCGAGCAACGCTGTCCGCCGGCTCACCCACATCATCACGTCAAACCCTTCCAGCACGCCCAATCGCCCGGTCGATCCACAAAACGTCTATGCACAGGACAATGCGGCGTGGTCGTGTCGCGCACAACCATGGCCGGTCATCATGGTTTCCAGTTGCGCAACAGGCGGCGGCCGCCGCCCAAACTCTGGAGGTTTCCATGCCAGACGCCACGCCGGCGAAACTCGCCATCGACTATGTGGAGTTTTCCTCGCCCGACGTCGCCGCCACCACGGCTTTCTTCACCAACGCCTTCGGTTGGAATTTCGTCGATTATGGTCCGGATTATCAGGCGCTTGATGGCGCGGGCCTTGACGGCGGCGTCGCCCGGGCCAGCCTTGCGCCGCCGCTGGTGATCCTGAAAACCGACGTTCTCGAAGCCGCCCTGGCCCGGGTAAAAGCCGCCGGCGGCGTCGTCACCGCGGATATCTTTGACTTCCCCGGCGGCCGTCGTTTCCAGTTCCGCGAACCTGGCGGAACCGAATTCGCCGTCTGGTCCCCGACCTGACTGGCGCAACGCGCGCCGGCGTGGCTGTCACAACCCGATGATCGCCGCCGCCTACCAGTGCGGCGGCTTCGTTACCGGCGTATCCGGCGCGGTCTGCTCTTCCAGCAGCAGGAAGCGGCTGGTCAGCGCGTTCAATTTTTTGCCCATCTGATCAATGGTTTTCCACTGCTCAGCCAGCACCGACGACAGGTCCTCGATGGTTTTGTCCTGCTCGGCTATGCGGATTTCAAGCTCGGTCAGGCGTTCTTCGCCAGTCATGGCCGCGTTTCCTCAATGCAGGGCTGACGGGCGCGGAACCGGAAGCTGACTCCGCGCCACGCCCTGACCCATACATGCGCCGGCCGACGCGGCCAAGACCAGCGCCTGAAGACCAGCGCCTTAAGATCAGCGCCATTCCTGCCGGGTTCTGCCGGGCGCGGCGGTAACGCCCTTTGCCGGCGCGTTGCCTCCGGGAGCCGCCGCGTCCAACCGGAGACGCGTTGAAGCTCCCTGTGACTGGCGACGGGGTCAGTCCAGCGTCGCCAACAGTCCGGCGAACAGCCGTCCCCGGTCCGCCAGCGAATTCACCACGATGTGTTCGTTCAGCGTATGGGCGTTGGCGCCCAGCGCGCCGAGACCGTCGAGGGTGGGAACGCCCATGGCGCCGGTGAAATTGCCGTCCGAGCCGCCGCCCTGGCTGGCGTGCGGCAGGTCGAAGCCGAGTTCCGTGGCGATGGCTTTCGCCCGTTCGTACAGCGCCATGCCGCAGGCGTCCGGCTCCCACACCGGCCGGGTGACGCCGCGTGTCACGGTGAAACGGGCGCCGTCGCTCTCCCCGCTCATCGCCAGCATGGCGGCGACGCCGGCGTCCAGATCCTCCTGGCGGCGCGCCATGCTCAGCGCCTGGCCTGTGCAGGTGGACGGCACGCAATTCACCCATTCGCCGCCGTTGATAATGCCGACGCTGAAGGTGCAATTGCGCGTGGTCATGGCTTCGATATCGAGAATCCGCCGGGCCATTTCACGAATCGCCGAACGACCGGCGGAAAGCTGGGCGCCAGCATGGCTGGGCCGCCCCTCGGCGCGCAGATTGAACCGGGCGATGGCGTAACGCCCGGTCACCACGCCATTGTCGGTCAGCGATGGCTCCGGCACCAGCACGTAACGGTTGCGCCCCGCCTCCTGCTCGATCAGCTCACGGGCGCTGGGCGTGCCAACTTCCTCATCCGGCGTGAACAACACCGTCACCGGCAGCGGCGTCTGCCAGCCGGCGCGGGCGATCTGGCGAATCGCCTCCAGCGCCAGGTAGTTGCCGCTCTTCATGTCCATGATGCCGGGGCCGTAGCACAGGTCGCCTTCGCGCCGCACCGGCAGGCGCTGCAACGTTCCCACCGGATGCACCGTGTCGAAATGGCCAGCGATCAGAATGCCTGGCTCACCAAAGCGCGGATGCGGAAACCGCGCCCGGACGCAACCGGCGAACCCCATCCGGCCGGGAATTCGCTCAATGGTCGCCCCCATCGCCGCCAGATCAATGCTGGCCAGATCCAGCATGGCGTTGACGGCGGCGACGTCATGGGTGGGGCTCTCGCACATCACCCAGGGAATCAGGCCCTGCAGCATGGTTTCGGCGTCGAACGGCAATCCGGCGAAGTTCACGGCGTTTCTCCCGGCTGTTTTCCGGGCGCGCCCGGTTGCCCAACCATGACGCGTCCCGGCCCGCATTGCCAAGCTGATTTGCCAGATCGATTGGCCGGGCGCCCCTTGCTGAACCGGCGCACGGGCGGCAAAGAGCTGACCAGGTATTGGCCTCCGCGCACAGCGTATTCGTGCTCTGAATACCTGCCTCACGCCCCCTATGCCAAAAGTCTTGGTTGCGATCGCAAGGGAATCCGCTACTCCAGAATCGGTAGCTCCAGCTCCGGCTCCCGGACGCTTCCGCCACGCCCCTGACGCGACCCGCGCTCGTTGCGTTGAGGAAATGCACACAAATACAATAGCTTGACGCCCGTCTCCGGCCTGTTTTGACCGGAGCCTCGTTCAGGGAGACGACCATGCAGGGCCTGTTGGTTCTGAGCAGGGGCATCGATCAGCTCAGCCGCTGGCTGGGCTACGTGGCGAGCTGGCTGGTGCTGCTCACCGTGCTCATCAGCGCCGGCAACGCCACGGTGCGCTACCTGTTTCACTACAGCTCGAACGGCTGGCTCGAAATCCAGTGGTACATGTTCGGCGCCATGGTGCTGTTCGGCGCCTCATGGACCCTGGCCTGCAACGAGCATGTGCGCGTCGACGTGATTTACGGCTCGGTGTCGGAGCGGAAGCGGCTCTGGATCGACGCCATCGGCCTGACGGTGTTCCTGCTGCCGGTCACCATATTCCTCACCATTATCTGCTGGCGGTTTTTCCTCACCTCGTGGTTCTCGGGCGAATATTCGCTGAACGCCGGCGGCCTGATCCTGTGGCCGGCCAAGCTGGTTTTGCCCGCCGGCTTCTTTCTGCTGACGCTGCAGGGCGTTTCAGAGCTGATCAAACGCGTGGCGGCGCTGCGCGGCCTGACGGACATCGACACCAATTACGAAAAACCGCTGCAATAACAGCGCAACCGATGCCGGCAAGGCGGGGTCAGGGAGGTCCGAACCATGTTCGCATACGGGGTGCTGCCGCCGCTGATGTTCGCCGGCATGATCTGTTTCATGCTGCTTGGTTTCCCGGTGGCGTTCTCGTTGTCCGCCGTCGGACTGGCGTTCGGCGTGCTGGGGATCTTCACCGGACATTTCACGCCTGACTTCCTCACCGCCTTGCCGCTGCGGTTCTTCGGCATCATCTCCAACGACCTGCTGCTGGCCATCCCGTTCTTCACCTTCATGGGCGCGATCCTGGAGCGCTGCGGTCTGGCGGAGGATTTGCTGGAGGGCACCGGCAAACTGTTCGGCGCCATTCCTGGCGGCCTCGCCTATGCGGTGATCATTGTCGGCGCCATTCTCGGCGCCATCACCGGCACCGTGGCCGCCTCGGTGATCGCCATGGGCGTCATCTCGCTGCCGGTAATGATGCGCTACGGCTACGACATGCGCGTGGCCACCGGCGTCATCGCCGCCTCCGGCACCATCACCCAGCTGATCCCGCCGTCGCTGGTGCTGGTGATCCTCGCCGACCAGCTCGGCAAATCAGTCGGCGACATGTATCTGGGCGCCATCGGCCCCTCGCTGCTCCAGGTGGCGATCTTCATCCTCTACATCGTGGCGCTGTCGTTCCTGCGCCCCGGCGCCATGCCGCCGCTGCCGCCGGAAGCGCGCGGCGAGCTGAACCGCGCCCTGGTTTTCAGGGTGCTGTGGGGCATGATTCCGTCGATCGTGCTGATCTTCCTGGTGCTGGGCACCATCTTCCTCGGCCTCGCCACGCCGACGGAAGCCGGCGCCATGGGCGCGGTCGGCGCGCTGGTTCTGGCGGCGCTACACCGGCGGCTCACCTGGAAATTGTGCTGGGAGGGCATGGAGAACACCATGCGCCTCACCGCCATGGTGGTGTTCATCCTGATTGGCTCCACCTGCTTCAGCCTTGTTTTCCAGGGCATGGACGGCGGTCGCTGGATCGAGCACATGCTGTCGCACCTGCCTGGCGGTCAGATCGGCTTCCTGATCTTCGTCAATATCTTCATCTTCATTCTGGCGTTCTTCCTCGACTTCTTCGAGATCGCCTTCATCGTCATTCCGCTGCTGGCGCCCGTGGCCGCCAAGCTGGACATCAACCTGATCTGGTTCGGCGTGCTGATCTGCGTCAACATGCAGACCAGCTTCATGCACCCGCCCTTCGGCTTCGCCCTGTTCTATCTGCGCGGCATCGCGCCCAAGGCGGTGAAAAGCTCCGACATCTACTGGGGTTCGATCCCCTGGGTGGTCATGCAGTTGATCCTGGTGGCCATCGTGATCTTCTGGCCCAACTCCGTCACCTACTGGCTGGAGGACGTGAAGAAGATCGACGACAAGGCGGTGGAAGAGCAGTTCCGCAATCTGGGCGGCGCTCCCGCCCCTGGCCTCCCAGGCGCCCCCGGCCTTCCCGGCGCGCCCGGGGCTCCGGCCGCCCCCGGCGGCTTTGGCGGCCCGCCGGATGTCGGCGCGCCGAAATTCTGAGGCGCCCGCGACTGCCGGAAGCCGGCCGCTCCCAACGGTCGGGCCGCGGGTCGGGACGACAGCCCGCGCACGCACGACGACGCGACTTGCTCCCGCCATCCGTGTCTGTTGTTGTGTCCCTGCCTGATCTGGAGGCGCGCCAATCTGGAGACACCCGCCATGCTGCCAGCCCTGGAACCGCCGCCCGCCGCGCCGGCGCCGCAACGCCTGGTTCTCTCGCAGTGGCCGACGCCTGCCGGCATGGCGCTGCTGATCTGCGATGAAACCGGCGCCCTGCGGGTGTTCGACTGGGAAGGTTATGACGAGCGCATGCGCCGGCTGCTGGCGCGACATTACGGCCCTGTCGAGCCCGAAACCGGCGCAACGCCGGCTGACCTCGCCCACGCGCTCGACGCCTATTTCGGCGGCGACATCGCAGCTATCGACGCCATCCCCGTCGCCACCAACGGCACGGCGTTCCAGCGCCGGGTGTGGGCGGGCCTGCGCCGGATCCCCGCCGGGACAACCCTCAGCTACGGCCAGTTGACGGCGGCGATTGGCGCCCCGCCCACGGCGGTCCGGGCGGTGGGCCTGGCCAATGGCGCCAACCCCATTGGCGTCGTCGTGCCCTGCCACCGGGTGATCGGCGCCGACGGCACGCTCACCGGCTACGCTGGCGGCCTCGCCCGCAAGCGCTGGCTGTTGACCCACGAAGGCGCGGACTTCAACGACAAGCCAAAACGCGGCGATAAAAAAATCGAAGCGCCCCTGTCGGCGCTGCCCCTGTTCGCCATGCTGGGCGAGCCTGGATAGGGCAAATCCATCCCAGGAGGCTGCGTCGGGGCGACGCCCTGGCGACCGCCATCAGGCCCACGCCACAACGCGCCATGCCCCCAACGCCTCATGGCCGGGCTTGACCCGGCCATCCACGTTTTTCCACGCCGCGCGACCTCTCAGCACGGCAGCTCAACCTGTTCCGGCCAGGGCCGCCGCCGTCCACAACGTCGCGGGGCCTCCCCGAAACGCCAGGGCCGACCTCAGTACAGCAGCCGCGCCCGGATGGTGCCGTCAATGCCGCGCAGGTCGCCCAGCGCCGCCGCCGCGTGCTCGCCATCGCCTTCCGCGTCGAGCACCACATAGCCGATATCGCCCGCGGTCTGCAGATACTGGGCCGAGAGGTTCAGCTTGTGGCTGGAGAACACCTCGTTGATTCGCAGCATCACGCCGGGAACGTTGCGGTGCACGTGGATGAAGCGCGCGCCGCGCGGCGTTGGCGGCAGTTGCACCTGCGGGAAATTCACGGCCCCGAGCGTCGAGCCCACGTCGGAATATTCCACCAGCTTGCGCGCCACTTCTGCGCCGATGCGCTCCTGCGCCTCCTGGGTCGAGCCGCCGATGTGCGGCGTCAGGATGACGTTGGGCAGCCCCTGCAGCGGCGAGACGAACGCCTCCTTGTTGGAGCCTGGCTCCACCGGGAACACGTCGATGGCGGCGCCGGCCAGATGCTCATCGCGCAGCGCGGCGGCCAAAGCGTCGATGTCCACCACCTTGCCGCGCGCATTGTTGATGAGATAGGCGCCTGGCTTCATGGCGCGGATTTCCGCCTCGCCGATCATGTTGCGGGTGGCCGGGGTGTCGGGCACATGCAGAGAAACCACGTCGCTCTGGGCCAGCAGTTCCTGCAGGGTCTCCACCGGCTCGGTGTTGCCGTAGCGCAGGCGGTCGGTCTGGTCGTGGTAGATCACCCGCATGCCGAGCGCTTCGCCAAGCTGCGACAGCTGGCTGCCGATGTTGCCGTAGCCGACGATGCCCAGGGTCTTGCCGCGCACCTCATAGCTGCCGGTGGCCGACTTGTCCCATTTGGCGGCGTGCGCGCCCGTGGAGCGCTCGGGGATGCGGCGCATCAGCATGATGATTTCGCCGATGGTCAGCTCGGCCACCGAGCGCGTATTGGAGAACGGCGCGTTGAACACCGGCACGCCCCGGGCGGCGGCGGCCGGCAGGTTCACCTGGTTGGTGCCGACGCTGAAGCAACCGATGGCGATCAGGCGGTCGGCGGCGCCAATCACCTCGGCGGTGAGCTGGGTGCGCGAACGGACGCCGACGAGGCGCACGCCTTCCAGCGCCTTGCGCAGATCCTCGCCATCCAGCGCCGTGGTCAGGCGCTCCAGGTTGGTGTAGCCGGCGGCGCGCATCAGATCGACCGCCGTATCGCTGATCCCCTCCAGCAACAGGACGCGAATCTTGTCTTTGGCGAGGGACAACTGGCGGGACATGGGCTCGTCTCCTGGGCGGTGCGTGAGCGACGCGAAAAAAGGCGCGCCATCGGGGCGCGCTGGCTGAATAGCACCCTGACGACAAAAATTCCCGGAAATTTGTCACGGCCACGACCCCGGCGCATCCGCCAGTCGGGGGCAAGGCCGGCGTGGCGGCGTTTGCGGACTGTTCAGGGCGCCGGCAGGCCAGCTACAATGGCCGCCATGGCCCCGCCCCGCATCCCCAGAACCTCCTCCCGCGCCACCCGCTCCAGCCCGCCGGCCGACGATGGTCTGTTTGGCGTGGCCTCCACGGCGGACAACGGCTCCAACGCGCACGAATGGAGCGTCTCCAGCCTGTCCGGCGCCATGAAGCGGACGCTGGAGGACCAGTTCGGTCACGTGCGGCTGCGCGGCGAGGTCAGCGGCTATCGCGGCCCGCATTCGTCTGGCCATTGCTATTTCGCTCTCAAGGACGATGGGGCCCGCATCGACGCCGTGATCTGGAAAGGCGTGTTCGGGCGACTGCGCGTGCGTCCGGAGGAAGGCATGGAGGTGATCGCCACCGGGCGCGTCACCACCTTCCCCGGCCAGTCCAAATACCAGATCGTCGTGGAGCATCTGGAGCCGGCCGGCGTCGGCGCGCTCATGGCCCTGCTGGAGGAACGGCGGCGCAAGCTGGCGGCGGAGGGGCTGTTCGATGAAGCGCGCAAACAGATCCCGCCGTTCCTGCCCCGGGTGATCGGCGTCATCACCTCGCCCACCGGCGCGGTGATCCGCGACATCCTGCACCGGCTGGAAGATCGCTTCCCCCGCCGCGTCATCGTCTGGCCCGTGCGGGTGCAGGGCGAAGGCAGCGCCGCCGAGGTCGCCGCCGCCATCCATGGCTTCAACGCCTTGCCGGAAGGTCCGCCGGACGCAGCCCTGCCGCGACCGGACGTGCTGATCGTCGCCCGGGGCGGCGGCTCGCTGGAAGATCTGTGGGGCTTCAACGACGAAGCGGTGGTGCGCGCCGCCGCCGACAGCATGATTCCGCTGGTCTCGGCCGTCGGCCACGAAACCGACTGGACGCTGATCGACCACGCCGCCGACCTGCGCGCGCCCACCCCTACGGCCGCCGCCGAAAAGGTTGTGCCAGTGCGCATGGAGCTGCTGGCCCAGTTGGGCGACCTCGCCCGCCGTCATCACGGCGCGGCCGGCCGGCTGTCCCGCCAGCGTCACGACGCCCTGCGCGCGCTCGCCCGCGCCCTGCCGCGCCCCCATGCGGCGCTGGAAGGGCCGCGGCAACGGCTCGATCTGGCCGCGACCCGGCTGACCTCCGCCAGCGCCCGCCAGTTCGAAGCCGCCAGTCGTCGGCTGGGCCGCGCCGCCACCGCTCTCGCCCGCCACTCGCCATGGGCGGAGTTGCGGGCGCGCCGGGCGCGGTTCGACGCCTTCTCGGGCCGGCTCATGCCTGCCTGGAGCGTGGTGGAGCGTCAGCGCCGCGCCAGGCTGGAAACGCTGGAGCAGATGCTGCGCAGCCTCAGCTACAAGGGCGTGCTGGCGCGCGGTTTTGCCCTGGTGCGCACCCTGGAAGGCGCCCCGGTGCGCAGCGTCAGCGGCGCCCCGCCGGGGGCGCGCCTGGAATTGCAGTTCGTCGACGGCGCCGTGCGGGCCACAGTTCCCGACGGCGACGCCACGCCCGCGACGGCCAAAGACCCGCCATCCGCCAGACGCCGCGCGCGCCCCCGCAAGACTCAGGACGATGACACGCCGCTGCTGGACCTGTAAGACCAACCCCCAATGAGTCAGGCTCATGGGGGTTTGACGCCGCCAGAGCGGCGCCCGGGCGTTGCAGGTCGTGGATGCGTCAGCAGCTTCGCGATCTGGCGTCAGGAAGGCGCGAGCGATTTTTAACGCGGCCAGGCGGCCGCACGGAGCAGGACATGGACAGGTTGAACGCCGGCCAGAACGAAGCGAAGCTGCACTATGAATCTGGCGACTATCGCGTGATCCGCGCCGGCGATTTTGTCCGTTGCGCCGTGACGGGAACCCCAATTCCGCTGGACGAACTGCACTACTGGAGCGCTGAGCGCCAGGAGGCCTATCTGTCGCCCGCCGAGGTGCTGAAGGCCCACAAGCTCAAGCTCGGTCCGCAGCAGTAAGGCCAGGGCGCCGGCGCGCGCCGGCGACGGTCCAGCCGTCCGCTGGCGTCCGCCAGCCCGCCATGCTTCCGGGCCTCATGGCGGCGCCTGGCCCGGCCACCCACAAGGCCGCCGGCCCTTCCAGGCGGCGCGCCTGCGCCTGCCTCCCGCGTGAATGCCCGCAGCACGCTGGGCATGACACAGCCGCGCCTATCCGCCCAACACCCCCGCAAGCAAGGCGTCCAGCGCCGCGTCATCCGCGAACGCCAGCGTCACCGGCAGCACGGTCATCTGCGTCAGCATCGGCGCCAGGCCAAGATCGCCGGCCATGCGCGCCCCGTCCTTGGCGGTGGTGACCAGCGCGAGGCCCTCGCGGGCGGCGCGGGCCGCCAGCGGCGCCAGATCGGCGACGCTGTAAGGATGGTGGTCGCCAAAGGCGGCGAGATCGACCACCTCCGCGCCAACCTCCCGCAGGGTGGCGACAAATTTTTCGGGGCGGCCGATGCCGGCCAGCGCCAGCACCCGCCGGCCGGCCAGATGAGCGGCGACATCCGCATCCGGCCGCAACGCCGCCCGCAGCACCGGCTTGCCGCGCGCCTGCGCCCCCCGGGCAAGCGCCTCTCCCGCCTCGCCGGGCCCGATCACCACCACAGCATGCACAGACGGCCATTGCGCCGGCAACGGCGCCCGCAACGGCCCCGCCGGC
Organism: Camelimonas fluminis; assembly: GCF_014656355.1. GTDB lineage: Bacteria > Pseudomonadota > Alphaproteobacteria > Rhizobiales > Beijerinckiaceae > Camelimonas > Camelimonas fluminis. The sequence goes on along the minus strand of NZ_BNCG01000001.1, from coordinate 274,676 downwards.
ACGACGCGACCATTGCCGACGCCGACGGCGCCATCGACCACAGCCAGGACCAGATCCTTGTGCAACGCCGGGTTCTGCAGGCCGTCGTCGAGAATGATCACATCTGCGCCCGCCTGGGCAGCGGCCAAAGCGCCGGCGAGGCGGTCACGGGCCACGAAGGTCGCCGCCGACGCCGCCAGCAGCAGCGGCTCGTCGCCGGCGAGGCGCGCGTCATGCACGGCCGGGTCGATGCGCGTAACGCTGTTGTGGCCCGATAGCGCGCCGCCATAGCCGCGACTGACGAAGGCGGGCCGCAAACCGCGCCGCGCCAGATGGGCGGCGATGCTGAGGGCGGTGGGCGTTTTGCCGGCGCCGCCGGCGACAAAATTGCCAACGCAGATCACCGGAATGCCGGCGTGACCGCCAGGCCTGGCCATGCGCCGCGCCGTCACGCCGCCATAGATGGCGGCGACCGGGGCCAGCAGGGCCATGGCGAGGCGCGCTGGCAAGCCGGGATTGCGCTGCTGCCAGAAGCCCGGCGCGCGCATCAGAGCCGCTCCAGCTCCATTTGCAGGATATAGGGTTCGATGGCCTGCAAGGTGCGTTCCAGCGCCCCGCCATAGCGATCGACCACACCGGCAGCGGCCCGCGTCATGTCGCGCCCGCGCGCCGCGTCCTGCAACAGCGTCGATATCGCCTCCGCCAGTTCCTCGGCGTCGGTCACCGGCACGGCGCCGCCGGCGCCGTCGAAAGCCGCATAAACGTCGCTGAAATTGTGCACATGCGGGCCATGCAGGATTGGCGTGCGCAGCTTGGCCGGCTCGATCGGATTGTGCCCGCCATGATTGACCAGCGAACCGCCAATGAAGGCGGCCTGGGCGAGGCGGAAATACAGGCCGAGTTCACCCATCACATCAATAATGTAAATCTCCGTGGCCGAGCCCGGGGCATAGCCTTCAGAGCGCAACATCGCCTCCAGCCCCTCCTCCTCGGCCATGCGCGCCACATCCTCGGCGCGATGGGGATGGCGGGGAGCGATGAAGGTCAGCAGATCGGGCCAGCGTTCCTTCAGCGTCATGTGCACGTAGCAGGCGATTTCATCTTCCACGCCGTGGGTGCTTGCCGCCAGCCAGACCGGGCGGCCGCTCACCTGCCCCTGCATCAACGCCAGCGTCTGGGTGTCGGCGGGCGGCGCCGGCGCGTCGAATTTCAGATTGCCGGCGATGGTGACGCGCGGCGCGCCAAGGCGGGCGAGACGCTCGGCGTCGGCTGGCGTCTGGGTCAGGGCGACGTCGATGCAGCCAAGCAGCGCCCGCGCCGTCTTCGGCGCCCGTTGCCAGCGCCGGAACGACCGCTCCGACATGCGACCGTTGACGAGGATCAGCGGCACGCCCCGTTTTTCCAGCGCTACGATCATGTTCGGCCACAGCTCGGATTCGGCCACCAGCGCCAGGTCCGGCTGCCAGTGATCGAGAAAGCGGCGGATGTAGCGCGGGGTATCCAGCGGCGCGAACTGGTGGAAAGCCCCGGGCGGCAACCGTTCGGCCAGCACGCCGGCCGAGGTCACGGTGCCGGAGGTGACAAGCACGGTAAAGCCGCGCTGGGTCAGCCGCTCGATGATCGGCAGGATGGAGATGGTTTCGCCAACGCTGGCCCCATGCAGCCATGCCAGACGACCGGCTGGGCGCGGCGTGTTGGCGACGCCGCGCCGCTCCGCGATGCGATCGCCGTCCTCCTTGCCGCGCCGCCGGCGCGCCGCCAGCAGCAACGGCGCGAAAGGCTCCGCCAGGGACATGGCGGCGCGATACAGGCGCAGGGTCAGCGGCGTATCGGTCATGGCGACTCTCCTGCGCGGGATCCCGCATCCGGGGCTGCCGGCTGATTTTCCAACGGCTTTTTGGCGCCAGGATCTGGCGTTCCCACCAGAGCGTAGGCGCGCGCGTGGACTGCATCCAACCCCTGTTCGACGGCAAGCCGGGCCGCCTCCATGGCGGCTTCGCCGGCGTCCGCCGGCACATGCACGGGCTCGCCGATGACGATGGCGCCGCGCCCGAACGGCAGACCGATCGAGGCGTGATCCCAGCTCCTGAAATCAATGCGCCGGCTGCTCACCACCGCCACCGGGCACACCGGCCGGCCAGACATGCGGGCCAACGCCACGACGCCCGGTCCACAGATACGGGAAACCTTGGGCACGTCGGCTGTCATCACCACCATTTCGCCGTTGGCCAGCGCCCGGCTCATGGCGATCAGCGCCCGCACGCCGCCCTTGTCACGGATCTGGCTGGCCTTGCGCGCGCCAGAGCCGCGAATGGCCCGCACGCCCAGGTGGCGGAGGGCAATGGCGTTAAACTCGCCGTCGCCGGAGCGCGACACCAGCGCCGCCGCCGGATCCTGCCGGCGTTTGGCGAAGGTGATCATGAAATGCTGCCCGTGCCACATGGCGGCGATCACCGGCATCTGGGGGCCAATACGATCATAGATGTCCGGCGGGTCCATCTGGAAACGGGTCGTCGCCTGGACAAGGTCGAGATAGCGCGCAAGCAGGAACCCAAGCGTTTCCTGCACCGCCCGCGACCGCCCAATGCGTTTGATGAGACCCATTCCGTAATTTCCGACCGGCTTCCGGCCTTGCTGGCGTCTGAGGATGGGCGCGCAGACAGTCGCGCAAGCCGCATCGAATCAGCAGGATAGCGCATTATCAGACGCAACTGGCGTCGCCACGTCCGAACGCGCGGGGCAATCAGGAGCCTGGAGCGATGTCCGGACCTGCCGATCTGTTTGCGAACGCCGCCAGCCATGGCGGCGCCCACGGGCGAGCGCGCTCCGTCGGCGCGCGCCGAAGCTGCTCAACCCGCGGTGGGTCGCGCGAAGATCCTGCCCGGACGCAAACGCCGCCTCTCACGCATCGCGTGATGGTGCGCGGCTCCAGATCGCCGAAAATTGCATGAAATGCAAGGGCTTTGCGCAGATTCGCGCCATCAACGCGCGGGTTAACCCTGCCAGGCGGGTTGCGGGGAAAACCGCCGTCTGGCGCCTTGCCCCTCGCGCCGGGCGTTTCGGCGACGCCGCATCCGCGCGCGGCGCTCCAGCCTGGCGCCAGATCGCGAACAGGCGGGCGCATCCCACGATCCACAAAACTCAGGTCGGCGCGCCGCATGCCCCGCCAGGGCGCGCCTTGCGCCGCCTGGGTCTGGCCCCCCCACCAAAAACCCCAGTGTGTCGGGCTCCCTGGGGTTTTGGCATTACGGGCCGGCGGTCTCGGGATCGATGAGGCGATGCAGGTGGACGATGAAATAACGCATCAGGGCGTTGTCGACGCTGCCCTGCGCCTTGCCCTTCCACGCCGCGTAGGCGCTGGCGTAGTCGGGGTACATGCCGACAATATCCAGCTTCTTGAGATCCCGGAACTCGATGTGCTCCAGGTCGGTGAGTTCTCCGCCAAACACAAGGTGAAGAAGCTGTTTTGACGATCCGTTTGCCATGAAAGCCTCTGTAACTGACTGCTTCAACCGCCGCGACGCCGCCCTGCCCGCGCATCTCCGGCCTGATGGCCGCCGCCGCCCCGGGCGCCGACGCATCAGGCCGATGGCACAGGCAGGAACCGGGGACTCCGGCAAACCCGCCCGGCCTGCAGCGCTTCCTCACCTGTTTATCTGGTCACCATGACAGTTGCGCCAGGCAGCGCCGGTCAGGTCCAGCCATTACGGCGCATGAGATCCTGCACGCCTTCCAGCACTTCGCCATGCAGCGGCGCGCCGGTCGAAACCAGGGTCTCGTGCTGCGGATCCCGCAAATTATACACTGGCCGGAAGCCGTCCAGCCCCGTCAACAGTCCTCCCGCCTCTTCTATGAGCAGATCGGCGGCCGCGATGTCCCAGTCGCGCGCATGCGCCGACACCAGGGCGATATCAAGGTCGTTGCTGGCCACCCGCGCCAGCCGCAACGCCAGCGACGGCAATCGGGGCATCCTGGTCAGCGCGCCGGTGTAACGCTCAAGCTTGTCGATCATCGGCCCCGGGCCGGCGGTGCGGGCGCCCCCCGCCTGCTCGCGCAGCGAAGCGGCGATGGGCGCGCCGTTCATTTCGGCCCCGGCGCCGCGCACGGCGCTGTAGTGCTCGCCCAGGGCTGGCGCATAAACCACGCCCGCCAGAGGCCGGCCCTTCTCCACCAGGGCGATCGCCACGGTCCAGTTACTGTCGCCGGCGCAATAGGCGCGCGTGCCGTCGATCGGATCGACGACCCAACACAGGTCATGGTCGAGACGGGCGCGGTCGTCGCGGGTTTCCTCGGAGAGCCATCCTGCGGAGGGAAACGCCGCCGTCAGGGTCTCCTTCAGATATGCGTCAACCGCTTCGTCTGCGTCGGACACCGGCGAATTGCCGGTCTTGTAACGCACCCTGGCGCTGGTCTGCTGGCCTGGACGGAACGAGGCCATGGCGATGTCGCCGCCGGCAATCGCCGCCTGGCGCATGACCACGCGCAGGGCCTCGGCGTCGGCGCCGCTGCCGGCCGTGCTGATGATGGGCGTACGGGCTGGGGGAATGCGCGCGGAGATCGGACAGGCTCCCTGGAGCATTTCAGCGAAGCGGACGCCGCCCCGCGTCAAAAAATGTCGACTTAAAAAGACGGAGCAAAACGCCAATCTGGCATGATCGTCTGTCTGCCCCGCGTGAAGAATACGCGGAACGCCAGATACATACGCCTGCGCTGGCTCGCTCACAAGGCGTTTCGCGCGCCTTGCCCTGTTGCGCCCCGCCGCGGTCAGGCCATCGCTGTCAACGCATCGGCGAGCAGGCCGGCGAGCAGAATCAGCCCGGCGTCGCGGTTGGAGCGGAACAGCCTCAGCGACCGGGCTGGCTCGTCCCGGGAAATGCTTCTGGTCTGCCAGGCCAGGTGAGCGGCGAAACCGGCGAGGCCCAGCCAGCCAGCGAGACCGACGCCCACGCCCCACAGGGCAAGCGCCAGCAGAACCACGACGGCTGCGTACAGCACGCCGACCGCCGTCCGCACATGGGCGCCGAACAACCGGGCCGAGGATTTGATGCCGGCGATCTCGTCGTCTTCCAGATCCTGAATGGCGTAGATGGTGTCATAGCCGATGGTCCACAGCACAGCCGCCGCGTACATGACCACGGGCGGCCAGGCCAGCGAGCCGGACGCCGCCGCCCACCCCACCAGCGCGCCCCACGAAAACGCCAGCCCCAGCACGAACTGCGGCATATGGGTGATGCGCTTCATGAACGGATAAACAGCCACGATCGCCAGGGAGCTGATCCCCAGCCAGATGGTGAAGCCGTTGAAGCACAACAGGACCGCGAGACCGATCAGGCATTGCAGCGCCATCGAGGCCAGCGCCTGACGCACCGTGATCTGGCCAGAAGGCAGCGGCCGCATGCGGGTGCGGGCCACCTTGCCGTCAAGGTTGCGGTCGGTGATGTCGTTCCAGGTTGAGCCGGCGCCGCGCATCGCCACGGCGCCGACGAAAAATAGCGCCATGTGGGCCAGATTGGGCCACGGATGTCCTGCGGCGATGGCCGCCAGGGTCGCCGACCACCAGCAGGGCAGCAGCAACAGCCACCAGCCGATCGGCCGGTCGACGCGGGCCATCTTGAGGAAAGGCCGCGCGGACGCCGGCGCGCGCCGGTCCACCCAATTGCCGCGATCCGCGTCTGGCAACGTCAACGGGTCGGCCGCCTGCCTGTCGATGGCGTCGTTCATGGCTTTGCCCCCTGAAACCTGATCCAGATCTGGTATTTCGCCCTCTACCATTGAACGGAGACGGTTTCACCGTTCTGGCGAGGCGCGTTACGGCGAACCATGATCCGGGGGCCGGCGGGCAGCCGGCGGCGCGAGCGCCGCCTCAACAGGCCCCCGACAAGGCAATGCGGCGCGATCAGATCGCGCCGCCGCCAACAATTCCAGAATTGTCAGACCCGGCGCCAGGCCGGTCTCCGCCCTGACGGGGGTCGCCATCAGGCCAGCACGCGCCGCGTCTGGCGCCAGCGGCTCAGAGCGCGCCGGCAGGGATGCTGCGCTGTCCGGTCAGACCAGGGCCGCCCAAGGGGCCGCCGCCGCCGCCAGCGCCGCCCTGCGCCGCCTGGGCGCGAGCGCGCTTCTCCATCTGCTGGATCTGCGCCGCCACCTTGCAGGCCTGGCCCCGGATGCCAATCGCCTTCTCGTGATCCGACTTGAGGCCACCAAGGAAATTCTCGGGGATCTGGCACCACGCCTTGTTGGCTTCCATCCACTTGACGGTTTCGGCGCCGTTGGACACCAGCTTGCCAAAAGCGCCGCAAGCGGCGCGGGCGTCCATTTTCTTGCCGCCCTTGCTCAGCTTCTGAATGCCGTCCACAAGCGATTTACGCTGGAGCAGCAGCGTCTGCATCTTTTCGCATCCAGGCGGCGGCGTCTGCGCCAGGGCTGGCGCAGACGCCATAACGCCCAGGCTGACGATTCCCGTCGCGATCGACATGGCGAGCGACATACGCCGAACTGGCAAACTCATTAACATTCCCCGTTTTCTGTCCACGACGCCATCAAACCACGCTGCAAACCACCTTGCCCGCCAGGTCCGGCCAGCGCTGTCGCGGCGACCGTCTGGCTGCCTGCCGCGTCGCAGATTCGCAACGCCGTCGCCGCAACAACGACCTCACGTCACGCCCAGCCAAAAATGTAAAACCGCAACATGCCAGTGAATTATGGCCCCCATTGGACCAGGATCACGGGCTGCGATCACTCCGACACAACTAGCGCTAACCACAAGTGTTTATCAATATGGTTTATTATGGGTTCAACATCGCCATTTTCGCGCCGCGACGAGCCATGGCGACGCCGGCGGAGGTGACCGGGGGGCTGTTTTGGGAGCGCCGCCCACGCTATCCGGCCTGACGGCGCGGCCTGTGCGCCGTGAATGACAGCACGAACAACCGGGACGAACAGCAGGGACGAATGACAGGGATGCCCGATTTGCGCCAGAACGATGTCTCCGGCCATGACGCCTCTCCGCCCCGCCAGCGCGACCGCCGCGCGCCGCGGCTGTTCGTCAGCCAGTCCCTGGCGACCGGCGAGACGCCAGTCGAAACCGTGACCCTGGAGAAGCAGCAGTCGCACTACCTCACCCATGTGCTGCGGCTGGGCGTGGGCGCGCGGGTGCTGCTGTTCAATGGCATGGACGGCGAATGGAGCGCCCGGATCGTCGGGGCGGCGCGCGGCGTGGTCACCCTGGCGCCTGATGATCGCACCCGCCCGCAAGTCTTCTGTCCGGATCTGCATTATCTGTTCGCGCCGCTCAAGCACGCCCGCCTCGATTACATGGTGCAGAAGGCGGTCGAAATGGGCGTCAGTCGCCTGGCGCCCGTCATCACCGAACGCACCGAGGCCCGCCGCGTCAATCTCGACCGCATGCGCGCCAACGCCGTGGAAGCTGCGGAGCAGTGCGAGTTGCTGGCGATTCCCGACATCGCCAGCGAAGAGCGCCTTGCCGCCGCCCTTGAGCGGCTGGAGCCAGCCCGCGCGCTGATCTTCTGCGACGAGGACGCGCCGTGCGCCAATCCCGTGGAGGCGCTGCGCGCCCTGCCGGCCGGCCAGCCGCTGGCGTTGCTGATTGGGCCAGAAGGCGGTTTTTCCGACGCCGAGCGCGCATTGATCGGTCGACGGTCCAACGTCGCGCGCATCTCCCTCGGCCCCCGCATCCTGCGGGCGGACACCGCCGCCATCGCCGCCCTGGCCGTGGTTCAGGCCACGCTTGGCGACTGGGGCCAACTGACGGACTGAGGCGGGCAGCAGCAGCCCCGGCGCGTTTTTCACGAAGAAAATACGTCCTTATGGGCGGCGAATTTTACGCTATCATTCTGATTTATCGCGCTTTCACGACGTGGAATGACATCAGCCCCGCGCAACCTGCCCTGACTGCTGGCGTTCCGCGCATGGCGACGCGGCGACGGCAGAGATTGCAGGCGACCTTCAGGGCCCTTATGAACATGGCGGAAGGCAGGCTGCGCGTCCCCGCGCGGCCCTCCCCCGCCGCCGGGATTCGTTCCCGCGGCGATCGGTCCGGGAGCCGGATGCGTTTACACGGATGCGCGCTGCGCGCCGTTGTAAACCGCACAGCCGTCTCTCATCGACGAGTCTGGCGGTGCGCCGGGACGGAGCCAATTTCGGGCGCCGGGCCGACGCAACATGCTCCTGGCGATTTCCGGAAAGACACACATGGCGCGCGATGTTTCCGATGCCACGCCGATCGGTTCCCGTGACGAGCTGGTCAGCTGGCTGGAAAGCGGCTGCCGGCCGGCGGATGACTGGCGCCTGGGCACCGAGCACGAGAAGATTCCCTTCCACGTCGCCGATCACAGCCCGGTTCCGTACGATCATCCCGCCGGCATCCGCGCGCTGCTCGACGGCCTGGCCGCCCGCACCGGCTGGGCGCCGATCATGGAGGACGACCACCCGATCGGGCTGTACAGCGAAGACGGCGGCGCCATCTCGCTGGAGCCCGGCGGCCAGTTCGAACTGTCCGGCGCGCCGCTCGCCACGCTGCACGACACCGCCGCAGAACTTGACGCCCACCTGGCCGACGTGAAGGCGGTCGCCGGGCCGCTGGGCATCCGCTTCCTGACCCTGGGCATGAGCCCGCTGTGGAGCCGCGCCGAAACGCCGGTGATGCCCAAGCAGCGCTATGGCATCATGCGGCGCTACATGCCGAAGGTCGGATCGCTCGGCCTCGACATGATGTTCCGCACCTCCACGGTTCAGGTGAACCTGGACTTCGGCAGTGAAGCCGACATGGTGCGCAAGCTGCGGGTTTCGCTGGCCCTGCAGCCGGTGGCCACGGCGCTGTTCGCCAATTCGCCGTTCACGGAAGGCAAGCCCAACGGCCTGCTGTCGATGCGCTCGCATATCTGGAGCGACACCGACGCCGACCGCACCGGCATGCTGGCCTTCGCTTTCGAAGACGGCATGGGTTTCCAGCGCTATGTCGACTATGCGCTCGACGTGCCAATGTATTTCGTCAAGCGCGGCGAGACCTATATCGACGTCGCGGGCGCCTCGTTCAGGGACTTTCTCGACGGCAGGCTGCCAGCGCTGCCGGGCGAAACCGCCTCGCTGGCCGACTGGGCCAACCATCTCTCCACCATCTTCCCCGAAGTGCGGTTGAAGCGCTTCCTGGAAATGCGCGGCGCCGACGTGGGCGACCGCGACATGATCGTCGCCTTGTCCGCCTTCTGGACCGGCCTGCTCTATGACAGCGTCGCCCTCGACGCCGCCTGGGAGCTGGCGAAGGGCTGGACGGCGGAGCAGCGTCAGCAATTGCGCGACGACGTTCCCGCCCAGGGCTTTGACGCCCGCATTGACGGGCGGAGCATGCGGGAACTGGCCGCCGACGTGCTCGCCCTGTCGGAGCAGGGGCTGGCCCGCCGGGCGCGCAGCAACGCCGCTGGCGCCGACGAGCGCATCTGGCTGGCGCCGCTCCAGACCATCGTGGCGGAAGGCCGCAGCAACGCCGCGCGGCTGCTGGCGCGTTACCACGGGGATTGGCGCGAATCGGTGCTGCCAACTTTTACTGAATGCGTGTTCTGAGCTGCGGTTATCCGCGCCCGTCTGCAACTTTTGTAGAAGCTCTGTAACTTCCTGTCGGATGGGCATTCCAGCCGCGACGGAATTGGCTCTACAATGAACCTCCGGCCGTCACGCGGCCGGAGCGCAGCACGCGGTTCAGGAGACACCATATGCACGACAAGCCGCAGGAAGGCCGTTTTCTCGATAACCTCGGGGTGATCGAAACCATCGAGAGCGACAACATTGTCCGCTGGGACGGCGTGCGGCTGTATATGGAATGCGACGTCTACCACAATGGCCAGCTCGTCCATTCCAAATACCGGCGCAATATCAGCAAGCCGGTGGCGCAGCATCTGCTGTCGTTGCTGCAGGACGTGATCCGGACGAACTGAACAGGCCCAGGCAAAGCAGCCGGACGTCCCCCTGAAGGGACATGGAAACGTCGGGCCAGATCCATCGGATCTGGACGACGGAGCAATCCGCGTGGAAGCTGCCGCCGCTCCGGCGAAGCGAATCCTGCCTGTGGTGTTTTCTGGTCAGACAGGGAACGCAGGAAGAAACGCGGGGCGCTTCAGCCTGACCGGAGCGCGCCAGACGCGCAGTGGCCGGAAGATGCCTTGGCCGGAAGATGCCCTGGCCGGAAGACGCAAACCGGAAAACGGGCGGCGCCGTTTTCCGGAACGATGGAACGGATGGCCCTGCTGTTCCAGGGCGCCCGCTGCGTTTCAGGGAAGATTATAGCCAGACTGGGCGCACATGCGCTTCACCACCTGCAAAGCCTCCGCGTCGGTCGCAACCAGGGCAAGCTCGCCGGAGCGGATTTCCTTGCGGGCGGTGCGCACCGCGGCGAGGAACGGCTGGAAGCCCAGATAGTTGCCAGACCCGTCCTTGGCGTTCAGGTAAGCGCAATAACGCCCCTGGCCCTTCTCGAAAGTCTGCATGTTCAGCGGCAGCCAACGCCATTGCACGCTCTCCGGATCGTTCAGGCCCGGCGACAGGGATTTGGCCAGCGCCGCCTGCTCCGAAGCATGCAGATCGCGGGTCGGCGTATCGGAAACGAGGCTGTTGTCCACCCAGAAAATATCCGCCGCGTCCTGCATGAAGACCATGGCGGCGATGCCGGCGACGAATACGCCGGTGGCGACGGTGAACAGGGTTTTCCGGGTCAGGAACGACATGACGATATATCCGCGGCAACGGTCTGCTGTCAGCAGAGGCAGATGAGATGGCGCATGCAGGATGCAGGCTGTCCTTGCATCAGGAACCGCGCTGAAGCCAGAACAAAATTCATCCGGGCTGAAACGGATGTTTTCCGGCGCCCGAGGTCCGGCGCGCCCTTCACCGCAAGGCGTTACGCCGGGCGCGCGCGTGGAGCGCGCCCAGGCATGGGCAGCCGCTGTCACATCTGGCGACGCGCCAATGAAAAACTCATAAATTCCATCATAAAATCAACAGATTGCCAAAACGCCGGTTCTGACATTCCAGCGCCCGGCCTCAGGCGATGCGAGGGGCGGCGCGCCGCCGACCTCAGGCATGAAGCAGACAGAACCCCATGAGCCAGGCGCATCGGGTTCTGGCCTTGTCGATGTTACGCTCTCAAGCGGTGTAGCGGGCGATCACCGCGTCGCGGTCAGCGTCGCCGAAGCCGAGATGGCGCAGGTAGCCCTCGACGGAGCCGTACTCCTCGTTGACCGACGTCAGGGCGATATCCAGATGGTGGCCAGCGACGCCAAGGAACGCCTGCACCGCTTCCTCAGGAACCGGCCGGCCGAGCGCCTCGGAGAGGGTCTGCTGCACCTGTTCGCGACGGGCGTCAGTCATCGTCAGTTCGTTGGTCAGCAGATAGTCGGCGATGATGTCATCGCGATGCACGCCGAGGATGGAATGAATCAGCGCGACCAGCAGGCCGGTCCGGTCCTTGCCCGCCGCACAGTGCACCAGCACGCCGCCGTCCAGCTCTGGCAAGGCCCGCAATGCCCGGCTGAACAGATCCTGATGACGCTCCTCATGCAACGCCTTGCTGTAGTAGCCCTGCAGATAGGCCTCGATGGAGGCCGGAGTCACGTCGGATTTGCGCAGGAAGGCCAGATGCGGCGTTTCGGCCTCATCGCCGATGTCATTGTCAATGACCGAGCCAGCCCAGTTTGCCGGGCGGCGGGAGGGCTGGTTCTGGCGCTCCGTTGGCCGGCGCAGATCGACGACGAGGGCCAGATTGAGCCCCGCCATGCGCTCCAGATCCGCGTCGGTCGCCAGATTCTGGTGCGCGGCGCGGAACAGCCGACCCGTCACGACACGGCCGCCAGCCCCGGTGGAATAGCCGCCGAAATCACGAAAATTGACGATTGCGTCGTAAGTTAACACCCGGTTCCAGGCCGTCGCCTGATCGCCCTCAGCCATCGTTCTCACTCGTTTCCTGCCTGTTCTGATACATTTTCAGACGGAGTAAATAGCATTTCGCGCTGAAGAAAATGCGTCAATTCAAACCGCCGGAGCAAATTCAGCTTCCGCTGACCATATTTGCTCCCGTCCGGCCCGCCAGCGCGCCGCCAGATCGACCACGCCAACACCCGCGCCGGCAAGCGCCGGCGCCCCATTCAGGCCAAACCTGACCGAGCGGTTTTACCGCGCCTGGCGCCCGGGGCCAAGTCGGGCGCAGACCAGCGCCCCCCTGTGCCCCAGGCGCCGACCGGCGCCTGCCTGCCCGAACGGGGCAGATCCGCCCAAGCGGCTTTTCCGCCCAGCCTTTTTCCTTCATGGGGTGCTTCCGAACCGGCGCCGCCCATGTCCTGCCCCAGCGCTTTTTGCGCCGTCACCAAGCTCCGGAGCCCGACCTGGCCTGGCCGGAAAGTGCTCCGGACAGGCGAAAAAGCCGCGCGGCAAAAACCGCGCGGCCGACAAAGGCGAACCGGCCAGCCCGGCTGTCCTGTCAATCCGGAATCACGCAGCCCAAGCCCAACAGCCCTGCTCTGGAGCAAGGATCGTCCCTGTCCCGCATATCAGACAAAAGGCCATCGCACCCGGGCAAGGGCGTTCGCCGCCTGTCTCAGCTCTTCAGGCGCTTGTTGCATTCGCTGTAGTAGCCGCCGCCCTTCTGGATCCACTTGAGCCCGCCATTGCCGTTGGTGGTTTTGTTGGCGTTGTACTGGTCCAGGCAGGTATGCATGCGCTGCTTCGCCGGTTTTTCGGCCGAATACTTGGGCGCGATCGCGCGCGGGAACACCGCGGATCCGGCGGCCGCTGGTTGGGCCGGCTGGGCCGGCGCCGCCTGCTGGCCCGGTCGCGCCGGCGCCGTCTGGCCTGTAGCTGGCGCGGCGCCCTGGCTTGCCGCAGGCGCCGCCGGAGCAGCAGCGGCGGCTCCGCCTTCTCCACACTGGGCCTTGCGGAAGTCGTTCCATTTCATGGAGCCCAGCGTTCCAGCGGCCTGGGCCGCCTTATACTTCGCGCTACACTCCTGCATGGTGAGGGCGCTGGCCGGAGCCGCCATCAACAGGCTGGCGCCCAACGCCGCCAGGCCGCCCAGCGCCATCGCGCGCCACGCCGGCGCCGGAAACGCTCCAGTGTCGACGCCTGTCCGCGATGCCGGAAATCTTGTGCGGGAAATATGATACGCCATCAGTCTGACCCCTGGTTGATGCGAACAGAACAGCAGTGTTCCCCGCCCCGATCAACTGCCGCTCAGCACAAATTGACGATCTCACAACGGATTGCGAAGGCCTCGGCTCCGCAGTCCATGAGGCCCGGGCGTTGTCCGGGTCCGGGCGCCTTCCAGTAAAGCGCATGCCTTTTTCCGAAACAGAAAGATAAGCTGCTTCGAAGGGGCTGAACACATTCCCGTTTCAGTCTGGCAGGAACCTGTTCAAGAGCAAAAATCGCCCATTCCATCTCGTGGGACTCGCGCGCCCGGAACGAACGACGACAACCTCCCGGCTCTATCCTGTCGGCGCAACCTCTCTACATCAGGGACGACGCCTTCATCTGGCGCGCCACATCGCGGCGTCTCTGCTCCGCGCCCTGAAGCGCGCTTGCGTAATCATTAAATATTCAAAACAATATGTCAAAAATTGAGCATTACAACAACCTGTCGAATGCCTCACTCAGGATCATCTAGACTGAAAAATTCTGCCTGCTCATCATATGAGAAAAGTTCGGCGTAGCGGCCCCATGACACCGCCGTGTTCAAGGTCTGCTCCGCGTAGTTTTCGGACATGGCGTCCTCCAGCTCGGCGCGGAATTTGGCGGCGGGAACGCGATGGTCGGCGCGCTGCTCAAGCTCCTGGTGAATCATCCGCACCAGCGGCACGTGCTCGATCAGTTGCTGGGCGAACAGATCCTTGCGCGCATCGGTCTCCATGCCGGCGAACGCCATGCCGGCGTCCGTCAGATGCAGATCGCCGTCCTTCATGTCGGCGAAACCGAGCAGTTGCAGCGCCTCGCCCAACTGCACCATCTCGTCGGCCTCCAGCTGGTGGTCGCGGGCAAGGTCTGGCAGGTCGGCGCGACCGTTCCATGGCTCGCCGGCCACCGCTTCCAGCATGCCGGCCATGATATTGGTGGAAACCGGCTGCAACGCCAGCGGCGAGGCGCCGCCCTCGCCTTCGCCCTCCAGCTGCGCCGGGGACCGCCGGGTCATGCGGGCGTAAACGTCGTCCACCACCTTGCGGAAACGCGGGTCCTGGCGATTGCGCGGGTGCGGCAGGGTGATGCGCACCTGCGCCGCCACCCGGCCGGGGTTGGACGAGAAGATCAGGATGCGGTCGCACAACAGCACCGCTTCCTCGATGTTGTGGGTGACGATGAGCACCGCGCCCACCGGCAGGCGGTCTTCCATCCACAGATCGACGAGGTCGGTGCGCAGGGTCTCGGCGGTCAGCACGTCGAGGGCCGAGAACGGCTCGTCCATCAGCAGCAGATCCGGATGCATCACCAGCGCGCGGGCAAAACCGACGCGCTGGCGCATGCCTCCGGACAGCTCGCGTGGATAGGCGTTCTCGAAACCGTCAAGGCCGATGAGGTCGATGGCCTGCAGGGCGCGCCGGCGCCGCTCCGGCGTGTCGACGCCCAGCGCTTCCAGCCCCAGTTCAACGTTTTCCTGCACCGTCAGCCACGGGAACAGGGCGAAGCTCTGAAACACCATGGAAACGCCGCGCGGCGGACCGTCCACCGGCTGGCCATGGAACAGCACCTCGCCCGAGGTCGGCGGCAGCAGCCCGGCGGCGATGCGCAGCAGCGTCGACTTGCCTGAGCCCGAGCGGCCAAGCAGGCCGATGATCTCGCCCTGGCGCACCTCAAAATTCACGCCGTCGAGCACGGCCAGGGCCTCGCCGCTCGCCTTGGCGAAATCACGCTTGACGTGGCGGACTTCCAGCAGGGTTGGCCGCCCGGTGCGCTCCTGCTGCGGCCAGGCTGTATCGCGCGACATCCGCTTGCACTCCGCTTGCGCGCCAAAGCCGGGCGCGTCGATTTCAGGGCTCTTGCGGCATTTCCCGGCGGGAAGACAACCGGCCGCCGGAAGAATGCGTCAAATGGGTTTCACAGCCGGAACCGGCGCTCGATCCAGCCGCGCAATGGCAACCACAGCACCCGGTTCAGCGCCAGCACGAACAGCGACATGACGGTGACGCCGAGCACCACGCGCGGCAGATCCCCCGCCTCCGACGCCTGGGCGATGTAGGAGCCAAGCCCGGCCGCCACCAGCTTCACGCTGCCCCATTGGGCGATTTCCGCCACGATGCTGGCGTTCCAGGCTCCGCCGGCGGCGGTGAGCGCGCCGGTGACATAATAGGGCAAAATCCCCGGCAGGATGAGCGTGCGCCAGCGCAGCGCTCCCCTCAGGCTCAGGCTGCGACCGGCTTCGCGCAGATCGCCCGGAATGGCGCTGGCCCCAGCGATCACGTTGAACAGGATGTACCACTGGGCGCCAAGAGCCATCAGCACGGTCAGCCAGATATTGGGATTGCCGTGAAAGGCGACGATGCCCGCCACCACCACGGGAAACAGCAGGTTGGCGGGGAACGCGGCGGCGAACTGGACAATGGGCTGCGCCCGCACCGCCACCCACGGCCGCATGCCGATCCACACGCCAATTGGCGTCCAGAAAATGCTGGCGAGGATCACCACCGCCATCACCCGCAGGAAAGTGAAGCAGCCGAGCCGGATCGCCTCGACAAAATCCGCCGGAGCAAGTGTGACGCGAATGAAGGAGATGATCAGCCACGACGCCCACAGCGCCCCGACGACCACGACCACCATCCACAACAGGTCGAGCATCCGGGCGATCCCGGGCGGCAGCTGCGGCATGATGCGCCGGCGCCGGCCTGGTCCGCCATCCAGCCGCAACTGCCCGAGCTGGCGCAGCAGGCCCCCCGCCGGCGCCACGATCGCCCGCAGCACCCGGGTGCGGCGGAAAAAATCCAGCAGCCACGCGCCAGGCGCCTCGGCGGCGTCGCCGCCGTCGCCCGTCATGCGGAACTTGTCGGCCCAGGCTGTCAGCGGCCTGAACAGAACCTGGTCATAGATGAGAATGACGACGATCATGGTCAGCGTGGCGTAGCCGACCGCGTGCAGATTGCCTTCATCCACCGCCCTGGCCAGATAGGAGCCAACGCCAGGCAGGATGATGTGCTGGTCGCCAACCGTCAGCGCCTCCGATGCGACGATGAAGAACCAGCCGCCCGACATGGACATCATCATGTTCCACACCAGCCCGGGCATGGCGAAGGGCACGGTCAGGCGCCAGAATTTCTGCCAGGCGGACAGTTGCAGGCTGGCCGCCGCCTCCTCCAGGTCGCGCGGCGTATTGCGCGCCGACTGCAGGAAGCTCAGCGCCATGTTCCACGCCTGGCTGGTGAAAATGGCGAACACGGCGGCGAATTCCGCGCCGATGATCTGGCCGGGAAACAGCCCCAGGAAGAACGTGATGGTGAAGGTGAGAAAGCCCAGCACCGGCACCGATTGCAGGATGTCGACCGCCGGCTCCAGCACCATCGCCAGCTTGCGGCTGCGGATGCACAACGCGCCAAAAGCCATGGTGAAGGCCAGCGACGCCGCCATGGCGGCGAGCATGCGCAAAGTGGTGCGCAGCGCGTAATAAGGCAGATGCGCCGGATCAGTGGTGACCGGCGGAGAACGCAACGCCTCCAGCGGCGCCGCGGCGTCGCGCGCGCCCATGGCGATGCTGACCATGATCGCGACCAGCAGGGCGAAAGCGACGATATCCCAAACATTTGGAAACCATCGACGGCCCAGGAACGGTTGCGTGATCATCTGGCGGGAACCTGCGCGGCCTTCTGCAAAAAAGCCCAGCCCGGAGGAGACGTGCGAATGGGGCTGGCTGGCGCACCATAGAGCAGGTTCGCCGGGCTTTTACCATATCAAACCCGCCGGTTACCGAACTATGACAAAGGGGTGACGCGGCGCCAAACCCGACATGCGTCGCGGGTGCGCGACGGCCTCGTATTCCGCATCGCGCCAGGCCGCGAACGCCCGAACGCGCTCCTCAACCTCTCGCCATGGCTTGTTGATTTGCGCCTATTGATTTGCAGAAGCAGAAACCTCATCCTCCCTTGCCTTCTGAGGGAGAGGCGGCTGAGCAAGCTTGCCTGTAACCGGTGCTTGAACTTTTAATCGCCTTTCTGCTTATCGTTCTTAACGGCCTTTTCGCGCTTTCCGAACTCGCAATCGTCTCCTCCCGCGCCTCCCGCCTGCGCGTGATGGCTGAACGCGGCCAACGCGGCGCCGAGGCGGCGCTGGCGCTGTCGGAAGAGCCCGGCCGCTTCCTGCCCACCGTGCAGATCGGCATCACGCTGATCGGCATCCTCGCCGGCGCCGTGTCGGGCGCCGCGCTGGGCGGCCGGGTTTCAGAGATCCTCTCCGGGTTCGGCTTCAGCCGCCAGATGTCCGACGCCCTGGGCTATGGCGGCGTCGTCGCCGTGATCACCTTCATGTCGGTGGTTATCGGCGAGCTGGTCCCCAAGCAGTTCGCCCTGCGCCATCCGGAGCCTATCGCATGCGTCATGGCTCCGCCCATGGCGGCGTTGTCGAAGGCGGCGGCGCCGCTGGTGTGGTTTCTCAATGTCACCACCCGCGCCCTGATGTGGCTGCTGGGCGCCCGCGACGACGGCGGCAGCTCCATCACCGACGATGAAATCCGCACCATCGTCGCCGAAGCCCGCACCGCCGGCGTGATCGAGCCGGCCGAGCACCGCATGATCGGCGGCGTGCTGCGCCTCGGCGACCGCTCGGTGCGCGGCCTGATGACGCCGCGCATGGAGGTGGACTGGATCAATGTCGATGACGATGACGCCGCCATCTACGCCCAGATCGCCGAGAGTCCGCACTCGCGCTTCCCGGTGATTGAGGGCGACGCCGACAATGTCATCGGCGTGGTGGTGGCGCGCGACCTGCTGCGCGGCCTGCGCGCCGGCGCGCCCCTCGACATCCGCAGCCATGTGCGGGCGGCCCCGGTGGCGCCGGACACGCTCAGCGCCCTTGATGTGCTTGAGGCCCTGCAGAAGT
Organism: Camelimonas fluminis; assembly: GCF_014656355.1. Classification (GTDB taxonomy): domain Bacteria; phylum Pseudomonadota; class Alphaproteobacteria; order Rhizobiales; family Beijerinckiaceae; genus Camelimonas; species Camelimonas fluminis. The sequence goes on along the minus strand of NZ_BNCG01000001.1, from coordinate 256,625 downwards.
CGGCCGTGCCCATGGCGCTGGTCTATGACGAATACGGCCATTTCGAAGGCGTGGTCACGCCCGCCGACGCACTGGAGGCCATTGTCGGCGCCTTCATTTCCGACGAGCCGGACGATGAGGACGCGGTGCAGCGGCAGGACGGCTCCTGGCTGCTCTCAGGCTCCATGTATGTGGATGAACTCGGCGATCTGCTCGGTCTCGATCTGCCTGAGGAACGCGACTACGACACCGTCGCCGGCCTGGTGATCGACGCCATGCGCCGTCTGCCGCAAACCGGGGAAGCCGTCGAGGCGCTCGGCTGGCGCTTCGAGGTAATCGACATGGACGGAAGGCGCGTCGACAAGGTGCTGGCGAGCAAGGTCTGATCGCAAACGCCAGCCTCGCCGCGCGCCGGGATTGCCCTCGCCCGGCCGGAACTGATTCGCGCCCTGTTTCAGCGCTTTGCGGCGAAGAAATCCCGCAACAGCGTCGCTGAGGCTGTCTCGCTGATGCCGCCATAGACTTCCGGCGCATGATGACAGGTGGGTGAGGCGTAAAGGCGCACGCCGCTGTCAACGGCCCCGCCCTTGGGGTCGGCGGCGCCGTAATACAGCCGCCGGATGCGGGCGAAGGAAATCGCCGCCGCGCACATCGGACACGGCTCAAGGGTCACATAAAGATCACAACCGATCAGCCGCTCGTTGCCCAGAACAGCGGCGGCGGCGCGGATTGCAAGGATTTCCGCGTGGGCGGTGGGGTCCTTCAACTCACGCGGACGGTTGCCGGCGCTGGCGATCACAACCCCATCGCGCACCACCACGGCGCCGATCGGCGTCTCGCCGCGCGCCCCGGCGGCGCGGGCCTCGCCCAGGGCCGCATCCATCATCGAGCCGGCGCCCCGCGTCCATCGCGCATTTTCCATGCGATCATCCTGCATTGATCTTCTCGCTAAGCGGCCCCGCCTCTGCTATCACGCCGCAATGACGGACAAAACGGATAACAGGCGCCCGCCCCGCCCAGGACGCGGCGGCAATGGCAATGGCGGCGGCCGTGACGGCGGCGGCGCGCGCGGATCCAGAACTGGCGGCTTCGGTGGCGGACGCGACCGGGACTCGCGCGGCGACAGACCCGCTGGCGGCAAGCCCGCAGGCGGCGGCTTTGGCGCGCGCGGCGGTCGCGGCGGCGACAGGCCGCCCTTCGGCGAGAAGCGCCCCTTCGGCGAGAAGCGCGGTTTCGGCGAACGCCGGCCGGAAGGCGGCCCAGGCCGGCCGGATCGCGGCCCCCGGCCATTCCGCGGCGAGCGTCCCGACAACCCGCGCTTCGGCCAGGACCGTCCGCGTCAGGATCGTCCGCACCAGGAGCGTGGCGGACCGGCGCGCGGCAGACCAGAGCGCGACGGGCAGAAACGCCACTGGCAGGAACGCGGTGGGCAGGAACGCGGGGGACAAGAGCGTCCGCGTGGCTTCGCCGGGCGTCAGGACGGGCGTGACGGCGACCGTCGCTTCGGCGGCGAGCGCGACTTCAGCCGCCATGGCGGCGAAAACAGAGGCTTTGAGAAGCGGGGCTTCGGCAAGCGCGACGGCGCGCCCCGGCGCGACGCCGGCCACTATGGCGACGCCAGGCCAGCCTTTTCCGGTCGCCCGCGCCCGGAGAGCGGTCGCGGCAGCTACAGCGAACGTTTCAGCGATCGCCCGGCCGGGCGTCAGGAGCGAGATCGCCCCGATCGCAACCGTCCGCGTCCGCAGACCGAGCGCGTCGAGCGTCCCGATGGCCGCGAGCGTCTGGCGAAGGTGATGGCCCGCTCTGGCGTGGCCTCACGCCGCGACGCCGAGATCATCATCACCGCCGGCCGCGTCAGCGTGAACGGCCAGGTCATCCAGTCGCCGGCCATCAACGTCGGCCCGGCCGATCACATCCTGATCGACGGCAAGCCGATGCCGGCGCGCGAGCGCACCCGGCTGTGGCTCTACAACAAGCCCGCAGGGCTGGTGACGACGCAGTTCGATCCGGAAGGCCGCCCCACGGTGTTCCAGCACCTGCCGGGCGACCTGCCGCATGTGATCTCGATCGGTCGTCTCGACATCAACACCGAAGGCCTGCTGCTGCTCACCAACGACGGCGGTCTGGCGCGGGTGCTGTCGCACCCCGAAACTGGCTGGCTGCGCCGCTATCGCGTCCGCGCCTATGGTCAGATCACGCCCGACGCGCTGCTGGCGCTTGAGGACGGGGTCACCATCGACGGGGTTCACTACGGTCCGGTGCAGGCCAGCATCCAGCGCCAGCAAGGCCACAATGTGTGGCTGATGCTCGGCCTGCGTGAAGGCAAGAACCGTGAGGTCAAGCGCATTCTTGAGCACCTTGGCCTCAGGGTGAACCGCCTGATCCGCATCTCCTTCGGCCCGTTCCAGCTTGGCGACATTCCGGAGGGCGCCGCCGACGAGGTGCGCCTCGCCGTGCTGAAAAGTCAGCTTGGCGACGACCTAGCCCGCCGCGCCGGCGTTGACTTTGAATCTCCGGCGCATGAGCGCGATCCTGGCGAAGGCCGCCCGGCGTCGCTGCTGCCGCCGCGCATTCCGCACCGCCTGCCCGAGCAAGAGGCGGTCGATGCGTCGTTTGACGAAGGCGTGGAGGAAGAGTTCCGCGAGGCCATCAAGGGCAAGCCGTGGAAGGACAACGCGCCGTTCGACCATGAGGACGGCTGGTTCGAGCCTGGCGGCCGCAGGGCGGCGATGCGCGCGGCTGAGGGCGAAACTTACGCCCGGACCGCGCCCGCAGCCGCCCCGCCGGCGCCGCGCGGCACGCCGGACCCCTGGCGCCCCTCCCCTGACGATCCGGCGCCGCAGAAGGCCGTCGGCTCGCGCGTCGGCCTGAAGCGCAGCACCTGGCGCGACGCCGATACGGAAGCGGCGCGCGCTGGCGCCGGCAGCCGCAAGCCGCGTCGCGGCGATGATCCGCTGGCCGCCCGCGCCGAAAGCGGCCAACGCGCCCATGTCCGCGCTGGCGCCGTCGCCAGCCCTGGCGGCCGCCGCGTGCTGGTGGAAAAGGTGGTTCGCGAAAAGCCGGTGGATGAGCCGCGGCGCAATGCCCGGGGTCGCGGCGGCGACTTTGGCGAGCGCGCGTTCGGCGACAGGAGCCCATCTGGCGACCGTCCCTTCCGCAGCAACGACAGGCCATTTGGCGGCAAGGGACGCTCCGGCGGTTTCGGCGCCCGTGACAGCGGTTTCGGCGACAGGCCGCCGCGCGGCGAGCGCGCGCCTGGCCCAGGCCGCGACCGTTTCGCTGACGATCGGCGCGATGGGCGCGGTCGGCAGGACGGTGGCGACAGGCGGGAATTTGGCGACAGAAAGAGCTTCGGCGGCAAACCGTCCGGCGGCAGGCCTTTCGCTGGAAAGCCCGGCGGCAAGCCGTTTGGCGAGCGCCCCTCAGGCGGCAGGCCGTTTGGCAAACCGGGCGGCAAACCCCTTGGGGGCAAGCCGTTTGGAGGCAAGCCAGGCGGTGGTCGCGGTCGCCCTGGCCGCTGAGCCGCCGCCGCCAGGCCGCCAAAGCACTTGCCAAAGTACTTGCCAAGGTACTTGCCAAAGCACTTGCAGCGGTGCGACGTCCGCTCCGGATGGCGCCCCGCTGCATCAACACCTCATGCCCGCACGTGTCGCGGGCATCCTCATTCCACCGTTTTATGCGGGATACGAATGTGGACCTGAGCCCCCCCTGGAGCAGAAATCCGTTCATACAGAAGCAGGTTTTCGCTTCATCCGTTTGAACGAACACGGGTTCTTCACGCGAACCGGCATTGACCCAGCTTGAAAACGCTTGAGCATTTCCAGTGAAAGCCAGGTCGCATAAAATGCTCGACCGCTTTCATTCAACGCATTTTCTTTATGAAAAGTTGGTTTCCGCTTTTCCGGAAAATGCTTTAAAGCAGGCTTCGATCAATCTGGATCGCGAACTGCTCCAGTTCTTTTTGTTTTGAGCGAATTCTGATCGATCCGCCGTTTCCGGTTGATCGGAGAGCGCTCGAGCGGGCAACCTTCGAACACAGGACGTCTCCCCTTGAGGATTGTCGCCGGCAAGTTCCGGGGCCGCGCGCTGGCCTCGCCCAAAACCCAGGCGGTGCGTCCCACCTCGGACCGGCTGCGAGAGGCGGTGTTCAACGTGCTCAGCCACGCCTATGACGACCCGCTGCGCGACGCCCGGGTGCTGGATCTGTTCGCCGGCACGGGCGCGCTGGCGATCGAAGGGCTGTCGCGCGGCGCCGCCTTCGCCCTGTTCGTCGATGATTCCGCTGAAGCGCGCGGCCTGATCCGCGCCAATGTCGATGCACTGGGTCTTGGCGGAACCAGCCGGCTGTTCCGCCGCGACGCGACAAAACTCGGCGCGATCAGCGGCATGCCGCCATTTTCGATGGTTTTCTGCGATCCGCCCTATGGCAAGGGGCTGGCTGAGCAGGCGCTCGCGAGCGCCCGCACGGGCGGCTGGCTGACCGGCGACGCGCTGATCGTCGTCGAGGAAGCCAGCGACGCCAATTTCACCTGGCCCGACGGCTTCACCGCTTATGAGGAACGCAGCTACGGCGACACCACCGTCTATTTTGGCGGCGTTTAAGGGACCATGCTCCACGGCTGGCCGCCGCCGCGATCCACATAACCGCCCGCATCCCAAAACGCATCACGCCGCGCGCGTTTCGGGCAGCCGCGCCTGCTTCGCCGGCAGGCCTCCGCTGAGTTGCCCGGCGCTGGGCCGGATGCGACGCGCCAGAGCCGGCAATGAGCCTCGCAGCTCTCCGTGGCTGACAGGAACAGATCCGGCAACGGGGCGGAGGTTGGTGGCGCGGCTTACGCCTGGCGTCCTGTCCGGTCAGGTGAACGTCAGCATAGTGAGAGCGCGCGGCAGCGCGAACCCGGCGGCCTGACACGGGTTCCCGCCTCAGCGCCGCCCGAACAGCTTCTCGATATCCGTCAGCTTCAGCTCCACCCAGGTGGGGCGACCGTGATTGCACTGGCCGGACAGCGGCGTCGCTTCCATTTCACGCAGCAAAGCGTTCATTTCCTCTGGCCGCAGGCGGCGCCCGGCGCGGATCGAGCCGTGGCAGGCCATGGTCGCCAGCACGTGATCCAGCTTTTCCTCCAGAGCCCCCACATGGTCCCATTCGGCCAAAGCGTCGGCCACATCGCGCACCAGCCGGCGCAGATCGCATTTGCTCAGCAGCGCCGGCGTTTCGCGCACGCACAGGGCGCCGGCGCCAAACCCTTCCACCACCAGCCCCAGCGCTTCCAGTTGCTCCGCCGCCGCCAGCACCCGGTCGGCGTCCACCGGATCGAGTTCGACCACTTCCGGCACCAGCAGCAATTGCCGGGCGACGCCCTGTACGGCGCGCTGGGCCTTCAGCCGCTCATACACCAGCCGCTCATGCGCCGCGTGCTGGTCGACGATGACCACGCCGTCAGTGGTCTGGGCGATGACATAAGTGCCGTGCACCTGGGCGCGGGCGGCGCCCAGCGGCTGTTCCTGTCGCGCCAGATCCTGATCGAAAGCCGCCCCCTGAGCCTGCGGATCATCGCCATCCACGCCAGCCGGCGTTGACGCCCGCGCATCGGCGGAGGGAGCGACCAGATCGCTGAACACGCCCTGAGCGCCATCGGAGAAACCGGCTACGGCGCCATCGCCCGCCCAATCCCGGGCGGCCGCCTCATATGAAAGGTCGGTGTGCGGCGCACCGTTGCGTGCAGCGGTGTGATCAGGTCCCGCCCCAGCATCAACAGGAGCTTGCCAGTTTGCCGGCGGCGGCGCGTGGCGCGGCGCCTCGCGCCAGCGCTGGTCCCACGCATTCACCACCCGGGCGGCGGCCGGTTGCGGGCCGGAGGTCACCCGGCCGGAAGCGCGATCGGAGCCGGACCAGGCGTCGCCGCCCAGCGGCCGGCCGGCCTGCAACGCCTCCAGCGTGCGCGAGCCGCCGGTGGTGGATGAACGGTGGCCGGCGCGATGGATGGCCTCCTTCAGGGCGCCGATCATCAGGCCGCGCACCAGGCCGGGATCGCGAAACCGCACCTCCGTCTTGGCCGGATGCACGTTGACGTCCACGTGGCGCGGATCGCAGGCGATCAGCAGCGCCAGCGCCGGATGGCGCCCGGCGGGCAGCACGTCCATGTAGGCGGCCCGAACCGCGCCCTGCACCAGCTTGTCGCGCACCGGCCGCCCGTTGACCATGACGTGGATATGGCTCGGGCTGCCACGATGCCATGTGGGCAGACCAGCGAAGCCGCTCAGCTCCACGCCTTCGCGCGCGGCGTTGATGGCGATGGCGTTGGGGGCGAAGTCGCTGCCCAACAGTCGGGTCAGGCGCGCCAGCAGCGCATTGGCGCCGGTTTCGCGGGGCAGCGTGATGGGGGTGAGGTGATCGCCGGCAAGGGTGAAAGCCACGCCAGGATGCGCCATGGCAAGACGCTTCACCACGTCGGCGACGGCCTGGGCCTCGGCCCGGTCGGTCTTGAGAAACTTCAGCCGCGCCGGCGTCGCCATGAACAGGTCGGCGATTTCCACCCGGGAGCCGCGCACCCCGGAGGCTGGCCGCACGGGTCCCTTGACGCCCGCCTCCACCACGATCTGGCTGGCGGCGTCCGCATCGGCCGTGCGCGTGACGATGCTGAGCCGCGACACCGCGCCAATCGATGGCAGCGCCTCGCCGCGAAACCCCAGGGTGGCGATGGCGAACAGGTCGCCATCGGGAATTTTTGAGGTGGCGTGGCGCTCGACCGCCAGGGCCAGATCCTCCGGCCCCATGCCGCAGCCATCGTCGGTGACGCGGATCAGCCGGCGGCCGCCGGCCTCAACCACTACCTCGATCGCCGTCGCCCCGGCGTCGAGCGCGTTCTCCACCAGTTCCTTCACGGCGGCGGCCGGGCGCTCCACCACCTCGCCAGCGGCGATGCGGTCAACCAGAACCGGGTCGAGGCGCCGAACCGCCATTCTGGATACTCCTCAAAGCGTTTCCCGGCGAAGCACACGCCGCCTCACGTAGGGGAAGGCGCTCAATCAGCGGGCAAACGCGTCAAACCTGCGGGGTCTGGCAGGCTCCGGTCAATATGAACGAACTAGCCCTGGCCCGTCAGGCCAACCGGCTTGCCTGCCGTCACCACCAGCAATTTGCTGGCGTCGAAGATGCGGGCGGCGGCGCGCCGCACGTCCTCGCGCGTCACCGAGGCCACCAGATCGTTGCGGCGGTCGATGTAATCGACGCCCATCTTCTCCAGCGACAGATGCAGCAACTGGCCGGCGATCTTTGACGACGTGTCGAAATGCAGCGCGTAGGAGCCGATCAGATACTGCCTGGCCAGCCGCACCTCGTCCTCGTCCGGTCCCTCGGCGCCCATGCGGGCGATCTCGGCGGAGATGACCTCGATCGATTCGGCCACGCGCTCATTCTTGGTGGCGGTGCCGCCGAAGAACATCGCCGCATGGCGCATCGGATACAGCGCGCTGGAGACGCCATAGGCCAGGCCACGCTTCTCGCGCACCTCCCTGAACAGGCGGGCCGAAAACACCCCGCCGCCCAGAATGTGGTTGGCGATGTAGGCGGCCATGTAGTCAGGATCATGCCGGGCGACGCCAGGCGCGCCAAAGCGCACCACCGATTGCGGCGTATCCACCTCGACCACGCGGCGCACGCCCTGCCCCTGCAGTTCGATCTGCGACACCTGCGTCAGATCGCTGGCCTGCGGCAGATCGCCGAACGCATCGTCCAGCAGGGTGCCGAGCACGTCGGCGCTCACCGCGCCCACCGCCGCCACGTGCAGATTGTCGCGCGCCAGCACGCCGGCCCGGAAGGCCGAAAGATCGTCGCGATTGATGGCGGCGACGCTGTCGAGCGAGCCGCGCACCGACCGGCCGTAGGGATGGCCAGCGAAGGCCGTTTCATTGAAAGCGCGCATGGCCAGCACGTCCGGATTGCTGGCGTCATGGCGCAGCCCGGCTTCGATCTGGCCGCGCACCCGGGCGATGGCCTCCGGCTCCAGCCGCGCTTCGTTCAGCGCCAGGCGCAACAACTCCACCGCCTTGGGCAGATGGCTGACCAGGGTCTTCAGCGAACCACGGAACGCATCGCGATCGGCGCTGAAGCGCAGTTCGATGGCGTGGTCGGCCAATTGCGTCTGGAAGGCGTCGGAATCATACGGCCCGGCGCCCTCATCCAGCATGCCGGACAGCATGTTGGCGACGCCTGGTCGTTCCGCCGGATCCTGCGAGGCGCCGCCGACAAAGGCGAACTCCAGCGCCAGCAGCGGCACGGCGTGCTCTTCCACCAGCCAGGCGTGAACCCCGCCTGGCGAGGCGACGACCTGCACGCTGGCGGGCGATTTCTTGCGCTCCGCCCCGACGGCGGCTCTGTCGAGAGTATCTGTCATGTTCATTCCGTAGGGCGCGGACGCGCCGGGGCGGACAACAGGTTCAGGGCGACGGCGCAAGCGAAAGCCGCCGCGCCGCGCCTGAAAATGCGAACTATTGCGGCTCGAGACGACCCGTCACCGCCGTGCGGGCGTTCAGCCATGCGCGGGCGGCGTCCATCACGCCCTCCGGCGTCACGGCGGCGATGCGCGCCGGCCATTGCTGCACGTCGGCGATGCTCTCACCGATGGCCAGCGCCGAACCGTAGACCCGGGCGAGCGTCGCCTGGCTGTCCTGGGCGTAGACCATGTCGGCCACCAGCCGCGTTGTCGCCCGGCGGAAATCCGCTTCGTCGACGCCCCTGGCGATGAAATCCGCCACGGCGTCGTCGATGTGCTTTTCCAGGTCATCCAGGGAGACATCCTGGGCCGGCGCGGCGGTGACGCCGAAGCGGGTCTGGTCGACGGCCGAGCCGAAATACCACGCGCCGGCGGAGACAGCCTTGGCCTTCTCCAGCACCAGCTTGCGATACAGCACCGAAGTCGCGCCGCCACCGAGCACCTCGGCCAGCACGTCCAGCGCGCAGGCGACCTCGTGACCGCCCGTCAGCGTCGACGGCGCCAGATACAGCCGGCGCAGCAACGGCTGCTCGACGCGGGCGTCGGAGACCGTCACCCGGCGCGCCGCGCGCGGCGGCGGCTCCTGCGGGCGCAGCCGCTGCGGTCGCGCCGCCGAAGCGATGCGGCCATAGTGCTCCTGGGCCAGGGCCTGCACCGCCTCCGCCTCCACGTCGCCGGCGACCACCAGAATGGCGTTGGAGGGCGTGTAGAAGCGCTGGTAATAATTGAAGGCGTCGTCGCGGCTCAGCCCCTCGATCTCGTGCATCCAGCCGATGATCGGCAAGCCATAAGGGTGGTGCGTGAACAGCGCCGCGTCCATGGCCTCGGAGAGTTGCTGGTCCGGATCGGAATCGGTGCGCATGCGCCGCTCCTCGATGACCACGTCGCGCTCCGGCCCGACAACCGCTTCATCGAATGACAGATTGGTCATCCGGTCCGCCTCGAAGTGCATCATCTCGCCCAGATGCTCTTTGGCGACGCGCTGGAAATAGGCGGTGTAATCGTAGGAAGTGAAGGCATTCTCCTGGCCGCCGATGGCGGCGACTGCGTCGGAGAATTCGCCTTCCGGGTGCTGCGTCGTGCCCTTGAACATCAGGTGTTCGAGGAAATGGGCGATGCCGGATTTGCCGACCGGATCATCGGCCGAGCCGTTGCGGTACCACACCATATGCGTGACGACCGGGGCGCGTCGGTCCGGAATCACCACCACGTCCAGCCCGTTGTCCAGCGTGCTGGCGCACACGACCGGACCGTCCGCGCCGGCCTGCGCCTGCTCCTCAACACGACGCGCGGCGTCTGTGGCGCTGCTCATGCTTGCTCCTGACCTTCATGCGTCGCATCCGCGACGCGCATATGCTTCGCAACATAGTCCCTGGCGCCGCGCTTTGTAAGCGGCATGGCGAACCGCCGCGCCGGCGATGGCTCCATTCACATGGAAGCGGCGCCGTGACCGCCGATGAGCGGCGGAGCATGGTCCCATCAGTCGGGCCTCCTCCCACCCAAAACGAAACCCGGCGAACCACAGGGCCGCCGGGCAAAATCATCGATCAAACGTCCATCACCGCGGGTCCAGCCAGACCCGCGCCGGATCAGTCTTCGCTGGGCTTCAGGAAGTCACGTTCCGGCGTGCCGTCCTTGTTATAAGGAACCGGGTCATCCTTGGTCGCGCGCATCGGCGCGGTGCCGGCCGGCTTGCGATAGCCTGTCGGCGGCTGCAGCAGGGTTTCACGCCTGGGCTCGTAGTTCGGGTCAAGTTTCTTGCCGTCCCCGTCGGTCGCGGTCGCCCGCAGCTCATCGGGATCGACCCACGTCGCCGCGCGGCCATCGCCCAGCACCTTGCGCGGCTGGTTGTCTTCCGCCGCATGCTTTGGCTTGCGCGAAATCCGCTCCATCTCATAGACGCTGAGGCGACCACCGTCCTGCACGCGGTTGTCGCTCGGGAACGGCACCGGCTTCTGCCGCTCGGCGGCCTCGCGACGGCGACGTTGCAGATCGGCGTCATCCGGCCAGGATTCGGCCCGCCTGGCGGCCGGAGGCAACGGCGTCGGCAGCTTGCCGGTGGAGGGCGGCAGCGCCAGCGGCGCGCGCTCATGATAGCTGATCGGATCGCGCTCTTCGTCAATCACGCCCATCTTGCCGAGCAGGTTCTTCATGAACACGCCCTCTTGCGCATGGGCGGCGGAAACGGCGAGCGTCGAAAAACCGATCACAGCGGCGAAACCGAACGCCAGCGGCGCGCGGCGCGACATGGCCACGGCCCTGGCCGGGCGCGCGACGCGTTTGGAAAACTTGAGCGCCATTGGTTCTTTATCCCCCTGCGGCTGCCTCCCCTGGGTCGCCGCCGTCAACAATATGCTCGCCGGGGCGCGCCAGCCGTCCGGGCGCTCCGACAGGTCGATAATTGATGCTTCCGCCACCGCATGCCCCGACGGGGCGAACGCCGCCTTGCGTCAGGAAAACGCGCAAGATCAATGATAGCAAGACCAAAGACATACGGCAAAGCTCCGAGCCGTTTTGACCGAAACTCCGCCCCACCAGATCCGGCGCGCGCGCAGATCCAGCATTTTTGAAGCCTACATATGCGGCGCCAGTATGGCCACCGGTCATGACGCCTCAGGGTGAATCCGCGCTCTTTTGGCCAGCGCCAGAGCCGAAAAACGAGTCGTACAGCAGCGCGATCACGCCAAAAACAATGGCCGCGTCAGCCACGTTGAAAACGTACCAGCTGAAATCGCCCACATGAAAGTGGACGAAATCGACAACCGCGCCCCAATAGATCCGGTCGATCAGATTGCCGACGGCGCCGCCGATGATCAGCCCAAGCCCCAACGCCAGCATGCGGGTCCTGGCTCGCGCCAGCCAGACGCCCAGCAGCACCGTGGCGATCACCGAGCCGATCACCAGCGCCCAGCGCCCCACGGCGTGGGGCATCTGGAACAGGCCGTACGAAATGCCCCGGTTCCAGACCAGCACGAACTCCAGAAACGGCGCCAGCACCATCGGGGGCCGGTTGGCGATATCGGCGCCGAACATCAGCCAGAGCTTGCTGGCCTGATCCAGCGCCAGCACGATGATGGCGAGCGCGACGCCAAGGCGGACCGGGCCCAAGCCCGCCCGCCCCTGCGTTCCGCCGGTCCGGTCTGCCTGGTCAGGCTGGCTGGCGGGGCCGTCGCCAGCCGCCATCACAGCGCTCCCGGGTGCGCTTTGGTCCACTCCCGCATGGCGGCGGCGTCGCGCGGGCTGAGATCCGGCCATTCCGGATCCGCGCCGACGTCCGGCAGAACCTTCCACGAGCGGGCGCATTTGCGCCCTTCCGCCCGGGCGAACACCACGGCGACGCCAGGAACGTCGTCCAGCCGGAACGCCTCTTCATGGGTCTCGCCGTCGCGGATGCTGATGGCCGACGTAATGCAGACCTCAGCGAAATCAACGCCCTTCAGCGCGTCGAGCAGATCAGCGTCCGACACATGGACCACCGGCGCCGCCTCCAGGCTGGAGCCAATGTTCTTCCGGGCCCGCTCCAGTTCCAGCGCGCCAGTGACCACGCGGCGCACCTTGCGGATCTTCGCCCAGCGCGCCGCCAGGGCGTCGTCACGCCAGGTCGGCAACAGTTCCGGGAAGCGCTCCAGATGCACCGAGCCGGCTTCGGAGGGGAAGCGGCTCAGCCACGCCTCTTCCGCCGTGAAGGCGAGCACGGGGGCCAGCCACGTCGTCACGCAACGGAAGATCTGGTCAATCACCGTCAGCGCCGCCCGGCGCGGGACGCTGGAAGCCGGGTCGCAATACAGCGTGTCCTTGCGGATATCGAAGTAGAACGCCGACAGCTCGGTGGTGAGGAACGGGGACAGCGCCGCCAGCACGCGCTTGTAGTCGTAAGCGGCGTAGGCCTGCCGCACGGTCTGGTCAAGCTCGACCAGCCGGTGCAGCATCAGCCGCTCCAGCTCCGGCATCCGCTCCGCCGCCACCAGATCGGCGCCGGAGAAGTGGTGCAGCGAGCCCAGCATCCAGCGCAGGGTGTTGCGGATCTTGCGATACTGGTCGGTGACGCCCTTCAGCACTTCCGACCCGATGCGCTGGTCATCCCAATAGTCGACCGAAGCAGTCCACAGGCGCAGGATATCGGCGCCCGACTGGCGGATGACATCCTGCGGTGCCAGGGTGTTGCCCAGCGACTTGGACATCTTGCGGCCCTGCTCATCGAGGGTGAAGCCGTGCGTCACCACCACGTCATAGGGCGCGCGGCCGCGCGTGCCGCAGGCTTCCAGCAGCGACGACTGGAAGAAGCCGCGGTGCTGGTCGGAGCCTTCCAGATACATCACGGTGTCGAAATCTGGCGTCCGGTCCGCAAGCGGCAGCTTCTCACCCTCGGGCCGGCGCTTGCGTGGACGCAGATCGGCGCGCGGCTCCAGGGTGAAGGCATGGCTCGAGCCGGAATCGAACCAGACGTCGAGCACGTCGGTCACCTTCTCGAAGCGGGCCGGATCGTAGTCGGGGGCCAGGAACCGCGCCCCGTCGGCATCGGCGAACCAGGCGTCGGCGCCCTCGGCCTCGAAGGCGTCAGCGATGCGGCCGTTGACCTTTTCGTCGCACAGCAGCGCGCCAGTTTCGCGATCGACAAACACGGTGATCGGCACGCCCCAGGCGCGCTGGCGCGAGATCACCCAGTCCGGACGGCCGGAGACCATGGCGGTGATGCGGTTCTCGCCGGCGGCCGGAACCCATTGGGTGTCGGCGATGGCGGTCAGCGAACGCGCGCGCAGGGTGTCGCCGCCGCCGTCGATGTCGCGGTCCATGGCGATGAACCATTGCGGCGTATTGCGGAAGATCAGCGGCGCGCGCGAACGCCAGGAGTGCGGATAGCTGTGGCGCAGGCGGCCACGGGCAATCAACGCCCCGGCGTCGGCCAGAGCGGCGATGACGCGGGCGTTGGCGTCGCCCTCCTTGCCATTGTCGTCCAGCACACGGGCGCCGGCGAACAGCGGCACGTGCGGGAAATAGCTGCCGTCCGGCTGCACCGTGTGCGGCACTTCCGGCGTGCCGGCCGCCTCGAAAGCGGCGCGGTGGCGCACCCAGGTCATATAGTCGTCGGCGCCGTGGCCGGGGGCGGTGTGCACGAAGCCCGTGCCGGCGTCGGCGGTGACATAGTCCGCCGGCAGCAGCGGCACGCCGAAGTCATAGCCTTGGCCGTGCAACGGATGGTGGGCGAGCACGCCGGCGAGGTCGACGCCATTGACGTCGGCGACGCGCCGGAAACCGGCGACCTTGGCCACGCCCAGCACGGTCTCCGCCAGCGCGTCGGCCAGCAGGAAGCGGTCGCCCGGCTTCGCCCAATTGTCCTCCGGCGCCTCCGTCACCTCATAGAGGCCATAGGCGATGTCCGGCGACCAGGCGATGGCGCGGTTGGCCGGAATGGTCCACGGCGTGGTGGTCCAGATCACCACCGAAGCGCCGGCCAGCGCCGCATTGTCGGAGGCCGCCACCGGGAACTTGACGAAGATGGTGCTGGAGACGTGGTCCTTGTACTCCACCTCGGCTTCCGCCAGCGCCGTGCGCTCGACGATCGACCACATCACCGGCTTGGAGCCCTGGTAGAGCTGGCCGGTCATGGCGAACGTCATCAGTTCGCGGGCGATCTGCGCCTCGGCCGGATAGGACATGGTGAGATAGGGATTGTCCCAGTCGCCGGTGACGCCAAGGCGCTTGAACTCCTCGCGCTGCACGTCGACCCATTTGTCGGCGAAGGCGCGGCATTCGGAGCGGAACTCCAGAACCGGAACATCGTCCTTGTCGAGGCCCTTCGCCCGGTACTGTTCCTCGATCTTCCATTCGATCGGCAGGCCGTGGCAGTCCCAGCCCGGCACGTAATTGCTGTCATAGCCGAGCATCTGCTGGGAGCGGGTCACGAGATCCTTCAGGATCTTGTTCAGCGCGTGGCCGATGTGGATGTTGCCGTTGGCGTAAGGTGGGCCGTCATGCAGCGTGAAGCGCGGCGCGCTCTTCGCCTGCTCGCGCAGCCGCCGGTAGAGATCGAGGTCGTTCCAGCGCTCCAGCAGCAGCGGCTCGCGCTCCGGCAGGCCGGCGCGCATGGGGAAATCCGTCTGCGGCAGAAACAGCGTCTTCGAATAGTCGGCCTTGTCCCCGGCTTTGGAGGCGGCGTTTTTCTGGCTGGCGTTGGCCGCCCCGGCCTTGCTGCTGTCGTTCATCGAACTGGCTCATTCCCGTGGAGCGGTTCCGGCAAAGGCGCGCGCCTGGGGAACCGCGTCAAATGGATTGGCGACATGCCGCTGGAAACGCGGACATCGCCCGAAACTGGCGAATGGAAAAACCGGAGTTCACGCCGTGACATGCCCCGCGCCATCAATCAAGAGCGACGGGCAAAACCGGCGGCCAGATGCGGTTGGCGCAGCGCACCGCTGGAAAAGATCCTGGCGTCGTCGACGGCGAACCATTCGCTGATCGGGGTGATCCGGAGCGACATCCCCTGCCCGGCGCGGCTGGCGACAGGCCCTCATCAATTCCGCCGGCTTCAGGTTTTCCTGTTTTGAGCGAATTCTGGTCGACCCGACAATTCCATCTGGTCGGCAAGCGCTCTGGCGGGCGTCGCAAAGGGGCGCATCCCGGCGTCCGCGCTCCGGTTACGCGGAAGCCGGGCCGGTAATTCGCAAACTGAAAAGGCTGCTCCGGCGCGTCATGCCGGCAACATAGAGCATTTCCAGACGAAAGGAAGTCGCTGCGGATCGTCGGCGCTTCAGCCAAGCACCGACGGCGGCGACGGATCAGCCGCCAGGATGCGGCGCGCTTCGGCGCTGTCGCGATCCATCTGCTCGACCAGGGCCTCGATGCTGTCAAACTTCGCTTCGCCGCGCAGGAAGCCGAGGAACTCCACGTCCAGCGTCTTGCCGTACAGATCGCCGCTGAAATCGAACAGGAAGCTTTCCAGCAGGGGCGCGCCATTGTCGAAGGTGGGGCGGCGGCCGAAACTGGCGACGCCGCCGCGCACCACGCCGTCGACCAGCACCCGCACCGCATAGATGCCGTGGGCAAGCTGGCAGTCATCCGGCAAGCGGATATTGGCGGTCGGGTAGTTCAGGGTGCGGCCAATCTTCTGGCCATGCCGCACCTCGCCGCGCACGAACCAGCGATAGCCAAGCAGCGCATTGGCGGCGGCGATATCGCCCTGACGCAACGCCGCGCGAATACGGCTTGAGGACACCGCGGCGTCGTCTCCGTCGCCGGTCACCTTGTCGACGATGCGCACTGGCGCGCCGGCGGCGGCGCCGCGCGCCTGCAGGAAGGCCGGTGAGCCTTCCCGGCCCTTGCCGAAATGAAAATCATGGCCGACGACGATGCCGGAAACGCCCAGCCCACGCACCAGCAGATCATCGAAGAACGACTGCGCCGTCATGGCGGCGAGCGCGGCGTTGAACGGCAGGACGATCATGCCGTCGAGGCCGAGGCGGGCGAGCAGCGTCTCCTCCACTCCGTCGGGAGTGATGCGGAACACCGGCTTGTCAGGATTGAAGAACGAGCGCGGATGCGGCGCGAAGGTCAGCATGGCGGCGGGCCGGCCCAGTTCATCGGCCAGGGCGCGGCAGGCGGCGATCACCGCCCTGTGGCCAGCATGCACGCCGTCGAAATTGCCGATGGCGACGACCGGCCGCGCCAGCGCCGCCTCGCCACAGCCGATGGCGGCGCCAGCGAGCGCGGCCGCGGCTGCGTCATCGATGCAGCGCTGCACCGCAAAGGCGCGCGGTTGCGCCGGAGGGGGAAAAAAATCCAGAGCCGGTCCTGAACCGGATTGCGGTGTCTGCGCCATGAACCCGTCAACCAGCCGTCCGAGCGACGGCCGGCGAAACCTGCCAACATCCTGCGGGTCAGGTCAAGGGCG
This sequence comes from Camelimonas fluminis, assembly GCF_014656355.1. Taxonomy (GTDB): domain Bacteria; phylum Pseudomonadota; class Alphaproteobacteria; order Rhizobiales; family Beijerinckiaceae; genus Camelimonas; species Camelimonas fluminis. The sequence continues at coordinate 240,263 of NZ_BNCG01000001.1, read as the reverse complement.
AAGCAGACGTTGCCCAGCCGTCAATGTCATGGGCGCGGAGCCAGGAAGCGCCCCGCCATGTTCGGCGGGGCAGCGCCCATGCCGGGGAACGGTCAGGATTTCAGATCGTCGGCCACCCCATCCGCGGTCCGGCGGGAGCGCTCCCCACCCGGACGGAATTGTCTGGCCGATCAGCATTCGCTCACTTCAGGCAAGCCTGGCGCGGACGGGATAACTTATGGCAACGCCTGAATATTGTCTGGAATGGATGCGTCAGGATACACGCATTCCAGCATCACCCGGCGCCCTGCTCCGCGCGCGGCAGGGGCGGCGGGGGCCGCGCTGGCCGCGCCAGCGCCCATCACGATCATGCCGGCCAGCAATCCGGCCACACATCGCTTCGTATGCGTTCTATCGATATCCAATATGTAAAATATGGAATTAACGCCGGAACAGTTGATGTATCCGGCGGATCGATATGACACATAACGGGCGACGACTTCATGGCGGCGGCGTGATTATTTCACAGCTTGGCGACGAACGATTTTGGCGACGCGGAAATATTTGCACGCCGCCATCAGACTGGAGGAAGTCCCGACGCGTTTTCGGGCATCGCGACCCAGGCTTCGCCTTCCAGAACGCCGCGTCCATCGGCCACACATTCGCAAAACAGCCGCACGCGCTGGCGAGCCGGCACCAGTTCCACCACCTCGACGGCGGCGGTCACCACGTCGCCGATGCGCACGGGCGCCAGGAACTGCAGGGTCTGGGACAGATAGACCGAGCCTGGACCCGGCAACCGCGTGCCGATCAGCGCCGAGATCATGCCGGCGGTGAACATGCCATGGGCGATGCGCTGGCCGAACAGCGACTGCGCCGCGAACGCTTCGTCCAGCAGCAGGGGATTGCGGTCGCCGGTAATGGCGGCGAAGTCGCTGATGTGCGTTTCCATGATGGTGCGCATCAACGTCTCGCGCATTCCGAGCCGCAGGTCGTCAAACGCATAGGCCTGCAATGCCGATCCCATGACGCCTCCAGTCTCCTGGAGCCGGAGCCGTCACAAGAGATCGCTTCAGCGACTCCATGTGAGCGGCGCATCCGTCTCCATCCAATTCCTGGAGGGCGATTTATCCCGGCTGCGCAGCCGCTCCGCGACTGGCAGACGGGGACCGCGCTCCAGCGTGTCCCATACGGGGTCAACATGCGCCCACCCACGCCCCGGCCGCTGTCCCCCGCAGGGCCAGTCGCCAGAGTGCCGCCGAAGATGGGCGCGGCCAATTGGACTTTGGTCACGCCGCGCGACAGCACGGGTCGTGGACGCCGCCCGGCATTCCAGATGGGGCGCATCAGGTCGCGGAAACGTCCCTACGTCCGCAAGCTGCAAAGCCCGGGCCCGGCCTGTCGCTGCTTCCGCCCCATACTGATCGGAAGCACCCCCAAAGTTTCCTGTTTTGAGCGAACTCCGATCGACCGGGCGATGCCCTCTGGCCGGAGCGTTCCAGCGGTCTGGCTTTGGCGTTCGCCTCCTTCCGTAAAGAGAGGTGGAGCGAATGCAGGAAGCAAAAAGACCACTGGCACCTGTTGAATGTCTGGCGGAACTTGTGAATGTAACCTGCGCGCAGCGCGTTGAAGCCGGATGCGGGCGTCAAACCCGCACCGCCGGCGTCACCAGCGCAGATGATCAATGAGCGCCGTCGGCCGCACGCGCTGACGCGACGCCCATTCATTGACGGAGGCAGCCGTCAGTTTGTCGGGCGTCATCACTTCGTGCGCATGAATGCCCCGCGCCACGAACAGCACGTCGATGCCGGCGGCGACGGCGCCGGCGACGTCGGTGTGGATCGAATCACCGATGGCGAGAATGCGGTTGTGGGCGATGGTCGCATCCTTCAGCCGCTCGCCCATATCGAACGCCGCGGCGTAGATCGGACCATGCGGCTTGCCGGCGTAGAGCACCCGGCCGCCCATCTGCTCATACAGCGCCGCCACGGCGCCCGCGCAGGGAATCAGCCGGTCGCCGCGCTCCACCACCAGGTCTGGATTGGCGCAGATCATCTCCACATCGCGCGCCAGCAGCCCTTCCAGGGTTGCGCGATAGGTTTCGGCGGTCTCGGTTTCATCGTCGAACAGGCCGGTGCAAACCACGTAACCGGCTTCGTCCACCGAGACGAAATCCGCCCCCAGGCCTTCAAAGATCGGACGATCCCGCCCTGGCCCAATCATGAACACCGGCAGATTGGCCCGTTCGGCGATGGCGCCGCGGGTGATGTCGCCAGAGGTGACGATGGCGTCATAGGCGTCGCGTGGGGCGCCCAGCCGGTCGAGCATGTCGCGCACCAGGTGGAAAGGGCGCGGCGCGTTCGACACCAGCACCACCACGCCGCCGCCAGCACGAAACCGGGCCAGGGCGGCGCAGGAATCAGCGAAGGCCTCAACACCATTGTGAATGACGCCCCAGATATCGCAGACCAGCAGATCCTTGCCGACAGCAAGCTCCGACAGCCCCCTGACCAGTTGAACGCCGGCGCCCGCCGACCCCTGCGTTGCGTTCATCCGCATGCCTTTCCTGCTGGCGGCGCCCATGAGCCGCCCGAAGCACGCTGCATGCACGCGCCGCCGCAATCGGGCCCTGGCGTGGCAGACATGATTCAGAATCCAGACCGACCCCATGGCCGACGCGGCCCCTTATGGCCAGGCAATGCCGCAACAACAAGACGCCGCGCGCCCCGACGCGCTATAGTGACGCCGATCATCCAGTCAGAAACGCGGCCTGCTAGGCAACCAGCCAGCCGCGCAGGAGGCGACATGAACGAGCATAACCCGCACGCCGCCAGCACATCCCAATCCACCAGTCTTGCCCCCAACGATCTCGACGCCTTCTGGATGCCGTTCACCGCCAATCGCGCCTTCCGGGCGCGCCCACGGCTCATCGCCGGGGCCGAGGGCATGCACTACGTCACGGTGGACGGCCGCCGCATTCTCGACGGCGCCGCCGGCCTGTGGTGCTGCAACGCCGGCCACGGCCGCGAGCCAATTGTCCGGGCCATCCAGGCCCAGGCGGCGCAACTGGATTTCTCACCAACCTTCCAGTACGGCCACCCGGCCGCCTTCACCCTGGCCAGCCGCCTCGCCGAGCTGGCCCCAGGCGATCTCAACCATGTGTTCTTCGCCAATTCCGGCTCGGAAGCGGCCGACACGGCGCTGAAAATCGCCATCGCCTACTGGCAGGCCCGAGGCAAGGCGACCAAGACGCGGCTGATCGGTCGCGAGCGCGGTTACCACGGCGTCGGCTTCGGCGGCATTTCCGTTGGCGGCATCTCCGGCAACCGCAAGAGTTTCGGGACGCTGCTGGCCGGCGTCGACCATTTGCCCCACACGTATAACCGGGCGGAGCAGGCCTTCACGCACGGCCAGCCCGCGTGGGGCGCGCATCTGGCCGACGAGCTGGAGCGGCTGGTCGCGCTGCACGACGCCTCCACCATCGCCGCCGTCATTGTCGAGCCCATGGCGGGCTCCACCGGCGTGCTGCCGCCGCCGCAGGGCTATCTGGAGCGCCTGCGCGCCCTGTGCGACCGCCACGATATCCTGCTGATCTACGATGAAGTCATCACCGGTTTCGGCCGCCTCGGCGCACCCTTTGCGGCGGAGCGCTTTGGCGTGGTTCCGGACATGCTGACCTTCGCCAAGGGCGTTACCTCAGGAACGGTGCCCATGGGCGGCGTCATCGCCCGCGCCGGCGTGTTCGAGGCCTTCATGCAGGGGCCGCCGCACATGATCGAACTGTTCCACGGCTACACCTATTCCGCCCACCCGCTGGCCTGCGCCGCCGGCCTCGCCGCCCTCGACCTGTATCGCGACGAGGACCTGTTTGCCCGCGCCCGGAAACTGGAGAAAGCGTTTGGCGACGCCGTGCAGGCGCTGAAAGGGCTGCCGGGGGTGCTGGACATCCGCAACATCGGCCTGGCGGCCGGCATTGACCTGGCGCCGGCGAAGGACGACGCCGGCAAGGACGCGCCAGGCAAGCGTGGCCTCGCCGCCATCGAAAGCGGCTTCCACGATCATGACGTGCTGCTGCGCCTCGGCGGCGACACCATCGCCCTGTCGCCGCCGCTGATCGCCAGCGAGGATGACATCGCCGCGCTGGTCGACAGGGTGGCCGGCGTCATCGCCGCCACGGGCTGAGCCAGCCATGGCCCATGTCCAGCATCGCCTGACCCTGGCCACCAAAGGCCAGGGTTTCTACGAGTTCACCGGCGAAGCCGCCGCCTTCGTGCGCGAGGCTTCGACCAGCCGGAACCTGTCTTGCGGCCTGCTCACCCTGTTCTGCCGCCACACCTCCGCGTCATTGCTGATCCAGGAGAACGCCGACCCGGACGTGCAGACCGACCTGCTGACGTTTTTCCGGCATGTCGCGCCAGAGGGACGCGGACTTTACGTGCATGACAGCGAAGGCCCGGACGACATGCCGGCTCACATCCGCACGGCGCTGACCCAGACGCATCTGTCGGTCCCAGTGGCGGACGGACGGATGCTGCTGGGAACCTGGCAGGGGATCTATCTGTTTGAGCACCGCCGCGCGCCCCACAGGCGCGAAATCGTGCTGCACCTGAGCGGCGACTGAGCGGAACTGCGGCGTTCTTCCGTCCAGAGCCCTTTCGGTGAAAACCGGTTCACAGAAAACGCCCCACCTCTTTCGTTTGAGACATTTCCGGGAAAAGTGGACGCCACTTTCCTCGAAAATGCACGGGCTACCGCCGCCTCACCCTCACCGCCTGATCTGGCGGCTGATGCGCTGGACCGCTTCGGCAAGCTCCACGTTCTCGCAGGTGATGACATGATCGATCACCCCGTCGGCCAGCGCCTGAACGTGGCGGCAAAGTCTGCCGAAGCGTCCCGCGGGACAATCACAGGACGTGCGCGCCCCGGCCTCCATGGCCACCCGCACCCGCCAGGCGTCGCCCCGGCTGCCGCGCACGGTGATCACCGGATGGCCACGCCCGCCGGCCAGCCTGTCGATACGTGACTTGCGGCCCGGCGTGAACGCCGGCGCGCTTGATCCACGACGCGGCGCCCGCGCCCGCGCCGGTTCAAACGCCGCCTCGCCAACCTTGCGCAGCGCCGCCAGGGCGATCTGGGCGCAGGCGAAAGCATCCTCGCCCGCATGATGATGCTGGAAACTGACGCCGAGAAACTCGCTGACCAGGTTCAGGCGATGGCCCGGCAGCTCCGGCCAGGCCCGCCGCGCCATCTGCAGCGAACAGGCGAAGCGGAACTGCGGCGTCGACATGCCATAGCGCGCCAGCATGCCGGCGAGCACCGCGCTGTCGAACGCCGCGTTGTGAGCGATGAACAGGCGATCGCGCACGTCATCGGCGAAGGCGGCCCAGATCTCGGGAAACTCCGGCTCATCCGCCACCTGCTCCGGCCAGATGCCATGCACCCGGATATTGCCCGGATGAAAGCGCATCTCCGGCGGCCGGATCAGCCGGTATTCACGCCGCGTCACCGCCCCGTCGTCGATCCACGCGAGGCCGATGGCGCAAGCGCTGTCACGGCGCTCGTTGGCGGTTTCAAAGTCGATGGCGACGGCTTTCATGGCGCGAAATATTTCCTCAACCGGCAACGTCCGGCGGCAGGCTCGCCAGCCACTCGGCTTCGCTCATCACCGCCACCCCCAGCTTCTGCGCCTCGGCCAGCTTGGAGCCGGCGCCCGGCCCGGCAACCACCAGATCGGTGCTGCGGCTCACCGAGCTGGCGACGCGGGCGCCAAGGCGCACCGCCGTGGCTTTCGCCTCGGAGCGGGTCATATGCTCCAGCGTCCCGGTGAACACCAGGGTCTTGCCGGCGATGGATGAGCTGGCGGCGGCCGCGGCGATTTCCAGCGGCTTCGGCGTTGCCTGGGTCAGCAGATCCGCGACGGCGGCCCGGCTATGTTCGTCGGAGAAGAAGTCGAGCAACGCGTCGAGCGCCACCGGCCCCACGTCCTGCAACCCGGCCATCTCCGTCCAGGCCGCGCCTGGCTGGTGCGCCGCCGCCTCCTGAAGCGCGGCGTGAAGCGCTTCGCCGTCGCCATATTCGGCCAGCATGGCGTCCACGGCCTTTTTGTTCAGCCCGGCGGCCTTGAGGCCGCCAGCCGGCGCCCGGCGCAGGCCCTCCATGGGCAGGCCGCCCTCCGCCGCCATCTGCAACAGCCGTTGCTGCGAGGTCGCGCCAACGCCCTCCACCGCCTGCAACCGGTGCAGCGCCAGGCCTGGCCGGCCAGCGATGGCTTCATCGATGCGGGCGAGCAGCGCAGCCATGGAGCCATATTTGCGCGCCAACGCCCGGCTGGTCGCCTCGCCGATGTGGCGGATGCCCAGAGCGAAGAGGAAACGGTCGAGCGGCGGCTCACGCCGCGCATCGATCGCTTCCAGCAGTTTGTCGATGGATTTGTATTCGGGCGCAGCCTTCGCCTTGCGGGAAGATAGCTTTTCGCCCTCAACCACATCGGCGTCATCGCCAGTCCGCTTCGCCGACAACTCCTGGCGACGGCGGAATTCCGCCGCCTTCACCGCCTCGCCATCAAGGCGGAAAATGTCCGCCGGGCTGTGGACCATGTCCTCGTCGAACAGCATGTCGATCTGCTTGTCGCCAAGGCCATCGATATCCATGGCGTTGCGCGAGACGAAATGCTTCAGCCGCTCGCGCGCCTGGGCCGGGCAGATCAGGCCGCCTGTGCAGCGACGCACCACATCCTGCTTGCCGGTGCGCGGATTGATCTCCCGCACCGCGTGGCTGCCGCAGGCGGGACAATGGTCGGGGAACACAAACGGCTTTGCTCCATCGGGCCGCTTGTCCAGCACGACGCCGACCACTTGCGGAATCACGTCGCCGGCGCGCTGCACCTCGACCGTGTCGCCGATGCGCACGTCCTTGCGGACGATTTCGTCCTCATTGTGCAGGGTGGCGTTGGAAACCACGACGCCGCCCACCGTCACCGGCTGCAATTTGGCCACCGGCGTCAGCGCGCCGGTGCGGCCGACCTGAATGTCGATATCGTGCAGCACCGTGGTGGCCCGCTCCGCCGGAAATTTGTGGGCGATGGCCCAGCGCGGCGAACGCGCCACGAAACCGAGCCGGCGCTGCATGGCCAGATCGTTGACCTTGTAGACCACGCCGTCGATGTCGTAGCCGAGCGTGGCGCGCTGCGCCTCGATATCGCGGTAATGCGCCAGCAGGTCAGCGGCGCCATCGCAGACCACGGTCAACGGATTGACCGGCAGGCCCCAGCGCGCGAATGCATCGATCACGCCCATCTGCGTGTCAGCCGGCAACACGGGCGCCTCGCCCCACGCATAGGCAAAAAACGCCAGCGGCCGGCTGGCGGTGATCGCCGGGTCTTTCTGGCGCAGCGAGCCGGCGGCGGCGTTGCGCGGATTGGCGAACACCGGCCGCCCCACTGCCTGCTGCCGTTCGTTCAACGCCGCGAAATCGGCGTGGCGCATGTAGATTTCGCCACGCACCTCAAACACCGCCGGCATGTCGTCCGCCGTGATGCGCTGGGGAATGCCGGCGATGGTCCGCACGTTGGCGGTGACGTCCTCGCCCTCCTCGCCGTCGCCGCGCGTGGCGGCGTTGACCAGTTCGCCCTGCTCATAACGCAGGTTGATCGACAGGCCGTCAATCTTCGGCTCGGCGGTAACAAGCAGCGGCGCGTTATCGTCAACGCCAAGAAACCGCCGCACCCGGGCGACGAAGTCCTCAACGTCAGCATCGCTGAAAGCATTGCCCAGCGACAGCATCGGCACGGCGTGACGCACCTTGGCAAACTCACCAGAAGGTGACGCCCCCACTTTGTAGAGCGAGCTAGCGAGTTTCCGCAGAGAGAAAGCTTGGCCAGATAGATTTCTCAGTATCCTCTTAAACGTATCAAATTCAGCATCGGTAAGAAAACTGCTCCCCCTCAGCTCATACTGTTGGTTCGCTTCCCGAACCAATGCATTGATTCGGCGAATTGCCAAAGCAATTTTTGCAAGAACTATAGAATCAGCCCGCTTAAGTTGGACAATCTTCTCATCTTTAACCATTCCGAAGAGAGGCACGTGAATATAATCAAATAAATTATCTATTGTAAGATCACTCAGGCGGCCAAGCCCGGAAACAATATCAGCTTTTGCCGCATGCATATCGAGCAGCAAAAGATCATCCGCCATTAGGTTGATTTTTTCATTTCGCGTCAAATTGCGAAGGGCAGTGATCATTGACTACCTATTTCACTCAACTCTGTGAATTTAACTCGTTGCGTCTCTCAGATATGTCCATGATCCGATGCACCGCACAAATCTATGCCGTTCAACCCGTCCCGTCGAGCAGGCGGGCGGCGGCGGCGCGGGCTTCCTCGGTGATGGTTGAGCCCGCCAGCATGCGGGCTATCTCCTCCTGGCGGCGGCGCGCCTCCAGCGCCGCCACGCGGGTGGCGATGGCGCCGGATTTCGCCACCGGCTCCTTGGCGATCAGGTAATGGTGGCCAGCCCGTGCGGCAACCTGCGGCGCGTGGGTGACGCAGATAACCTGCACCTTGCCGGCCAGCCGCGCCAGCCGCTGGCCGATGGCGTCGGCCACAGCGCCGCCGACGCCGGTGTCGATTTCGTCGAACACCAGGGTCGGAGCCGAGCCCTTGTCGGCCAGAACCACCTTCAGCGCCAGCATGAACCGCGACAGCTCGCCGCCGGAGGCCACCTTCATCAGCGGTCCAGGCCGCGCCCCGGGGTTGGTCTGCACCACGAACGACACCCGGTCGAAGCCATCCGGCCCGCGCACGCTGGCGTCGCTTTCAACCTCGGTGATGAATTTGGCCCGCTCCAGTTTCAACGGCGGCAACTCCGCCGACACCGCCCGGTCCAGCGCGGCGGCGGCCTTGCGACGTCCATCGGACAGTTTGCGCGCGGCTGCGATATAGTCAGCCTCAGCCTGGGCCACGGCCGCGCCCAGCGCGTCCAGGTGTTTTTCCCCCGCGTCCAGATTGTCCAGCTCGGTTTCGAAACGCGCCAGCACCGCCGGCAGGTCATCCGCGGTCACGCTGTATTTGCGGCCAGCGGCGCGCAGGGCGAACAACCGCTCCTCAGCCTGCTCCAGTTCGCGTGGATCGAATTCAGCGTCAGCCAGACTTTGCTCCAGCACGCTGGCCGCCTCCTCCAGCGCGACCAGCGCCGCGTCGAGGGCGCGGATGCCCGGCTCGACGAGTTGCGGGGCCTGGTCAGCCCGTCGCTCCAGCCGTCGCATGGCGCCGGACAACGCGGGAACCGGCGAGGCGTGGCCGGAAAGCGCCTGATGCGCCTCGCTCAGCTCGGCCACCACCTTTTCCGCCTGCATCATCGCCTGGCGACGGGCGGCGAGTTGCTCCTCCTCCCCGGCCCCGGCCCCGAGCTTTCCCAGCTCATCCACCGCATGACGCAGGTAGTCCGCCTCCTTGCGCGCTGCTTCGATGGCGGCAAGGCGGGCGGCGCGTTCGTCCTCCGCGGCGCGCAGCCGGCGCGCGGCGTCGGCCACCCGGACGGCCTGACCGGCCAGACCGCCAAAGGCGTCCAGAATCGCCCGATGCGACGCGGGGTCCATCAACGCCCGGTCGTCGTGCTGACCATGAATTTCAACGAGTTCCTGCCCGACGGCGCGCAGGATCTGCACGCTCACCGGCTGGTCGTTGACGAACGCGCGCGTGCGCCCGTCCGCCATTTGCAGGCGACGCAGGATGAGATCACCGTCGACCTCCAGCTGCTGCGCCGCTGCGACGGCGCGCGCCGGATGCGCGAGTGGCAGATCGAACGCCGCCGTCACCTGCCCCTGAGCCTGTCCGTGCCGGACCAGGCCGCCGTCTCCCCGCCCGCCCAGGGCGAGCGAAAAGGCGTCGAGCAAAATGGACTTGCCGGCGCCCGTCTCACCCGTCAGCACGCTCAGACCCGATGTGAAAGTCAGGTCAAGCCGGTCGATCAGGACAATGTCTCGGACCGACAGCTGGGCGAGCATGATGCCTCAGTTCAGGCTGATGGCCTTGCCGAAAGCCTGGCTGATCCACGAGCCCTTGTCCTCACGCGGCGTAAGGCCGCCCTTGGTCAGCAGGGCGTGGGCATCCTGATACCACTGGCTGTCCGGGAAGTTGTGGCCAAGCACGGCGGCGGCGGTCTGCGCTTCGTTGACGATGCCCATGGCCATATAGGCCTCGACCAGGCGCTCGAGCGCCTCCTCGACGTGGCGGGTCGTCTGGTAGCGGCTGATCACCACGCGGAAGCGGTTGATCGCGGCGCCGTAGTTGCGGCGGTTCAGATAATAGCGGCCGACTTCCATTTCCTTGCCGGCGAGCTGGTCGCGGATGACCTGAATCTTCCACTTCGAGTCCTTGACGTACTCGGAGTTCGGATAACGGGTCACCAGGTCGTTCAGGGCCTGGCCGGCCTTCTCGGCCTGCTCCTGGTCGCGCGACACGTCTGGTGCCATGGAGTAGTGCGACATGGCCAGAAGATACTGGGCGTAGGCGGCGTCCTTGTCGGATGGGTACAGGGTGACGTAACGCTTCGCCGATCCGATGGCGTCGTCGTAGGCGCCGCCTTCGTAGTTGGCGTAGGCCGACATCAGCAGCGCCTGCTTGGCGTAGGGCGAATGCGGATGGATCTTGATGACCTCATCGAACTTCTTCGCCGCACCAACGAAATTACCATTGGCCGCACGGGCCAGACCGTCGTTGTAAAGCTGGTCCGGCGGCGTATCGACCACCTTCTCCGGCTTGTACTTTTCGTCAGCGAACGGATTGAACTTGTCGAGACCCTCGCTGCAAGCAGCCAGGCTTGTGACGGCGACGGCGGCGAGCAAGACCCGAGCGCTCACCATGGAAGCTGCCCTGAACGAATATCCGAGACGCATGCCGCGACGTTCCCTTCAGCCATTTTTCGCGCCGGCCCGGCGCGCCTGGCCCGGCGATCACAAGCCGGAACCATCTGTTACCTGTACAACGCCCGCTGGGCGACATGGACATAGCCGCCTGGCTACGCTTTCTGCCAACGCTTTTATCCTGAACTCGCCGGCCGCGCCAACCCCGCGAACGGCTCGCCGTTGCGAATTACCAGAGCGTGGCGCCGGCGCCGCGCCGGACACGAGCGCGTGCGCAGCGCAACTGCAACTTCAGCCACAGCATCGCGCATTGGGCTAAACAAACGCCTGGCAAGCTTTCAGCAAGCCTGCCAGGCGCGTCGCAACCAAAACCGGAACACACGCCCCCAAGGCGGGACCACAAACCGACGCCGGGGGGACAACCACCGGGGGACAACCAATCGAATCTGGACGACCCGCGCCTGGAACAGTCCTGCCTCAGGACAGGGGCGCGTCATCCGCCAACGTGACGGTCGGCTGAAGCGCTGCCGGAATGCTGTGGACCGTTTGCGGCCAGATCCAGCTCACCAGCGGCGCCCGGTGTTTTTGGCGCCGCGCGTCGCGCACCCTGTCCGCATCCATCCCGTCGCGAATGACGGAAGCCACTTTTCGCGAAAAAGTCCTAGCTGACGGTCGGCGCGAAGGCGACGGCTGCGACAGCCGCTTCCGCGTGGCCAACCTCACGGCGCGGCGCGGCGTCGACAATCGCGTAGTTGGCGCGATCAGCGAACAGCGCTTCCAGCATCATGAAATTGAGGCGGTGGCCGCCGCAGAAAGAGTGATAGGAGCCAAGAATCTGCCCGCCGGCCAGCGACAGGTCGCCGATGGCGTCGAGAATCTTGTGGCGAACGAACTCATCCGGCCAACGCGTGCCTTCCGGGTTGAGGACGCCGTCGTCGCCGAGAGCCACCGTGTTGTCCAGCGAGGCGCCGCGCGCGAAGCCAGCCTTCCACAGCGCTTCAACGTCGCGCATGAAACCGAAGGTGCGGGCGCGGGAGATCTCGCGGCGATAAGCAGCCGGCGACATATCAAACACCATGCGCTGGCGACCGATGACCGCCGTGTCGAAATCGATCTCCACGTCGAGGCGGAAACCACGCTCGTACGGACGCATCTCGGCAAAGGCGCGACCCATCTCGACGCGCACCGGGCGCAGCACGCGGATAACGCGACGGAAGGCCGCCTGCTCGACGACGCCAACCTGGGCGATCGCATCGACGTACTCGGCGGCGCTGCCATCAAGAATCGGAACTTCGGGACCGTCGATCTCGATGCAGACGTTATCAACGCCGAGGCCGGCAAGCGCGGACATCACATGTTCGATGGTGGCGACGGAGCCGGATTCATCATCGCCGATCACGGTGCAGAGCGCGGTGGCCGAGACGGCCAGGTGACGGGCCTCGAGAAGACGTTCGTGGCCATTGGCCAGATTCGTGCGGAGGAAAGTCACGCCGTTGGAGGCCGGGGCCGGATGAAGGGTCATCCGGACAGGCTGCCCGCCATGCACGCCGTTTCCGGTGATGACGATGGGGGAGCGAAGCGTGGTTTGCCGGCTGGCTTTCATCTGGCGTTCCTGACTTCCGGGCGCTGCGATCCGCCGCGCCGGCGTCTGTCCGTTGCTGTCTGCCACCGGGGCGCCGTTAAGGCAGCAGCGCTGCCGGAACCCCGTTTTCTGAGCAGGAACATAGTCCGGTGGACCCCGTCGGCCAAATCACGCTTTCTTACGTTCTGTTACGAAAAAATTCGCATGCGAGCCATGCCCAACCAATTGATTAACAAATGGTTTTCAAAACGAAACAACCCCGGCCAAAGCCGGGGTCGCCACTATTGTTAACAGCCTGTTACAGCCGTGCTCACGTCAGGTCAAATCAGTTCGCCTGGCGACGCAGGAAGGCCGGAATCTCCAGTTGGTCATCCTCGAAGCCGCGACCCTGCGGCGCCGGAGCCGGCTGCTCGGGACGATGCTGCGGCGCCGGGGCCGGACGACGGCCGTACTCGGCGTGAACCGACGAGGGGTTCTCGGCGGCCGGCTGACGCGGAGCCTGGGGAGCCGGCGCGGCGGCGTGCGGAGCCACGTGATGCTCTTCACGGCGTCCAAGGCCGACAGAGGCGATGCGCTGCAGCAGCGACATGCGGCGCGTCTCGTGCTCGGGCTCGTACTCATGCTCCGGCCGGCTGGCGCGAAGCTGGTTCTGGGCCGGCAGCGGCAGCTCGTCGACGCGGGGCATGCGGGCGGGACGGACAACCCGCTCGGCCTGCGGCGGGATGAAGTGATTCTGGTGCAACTCGGGCTCAGGCGCGTGCGGCTGCGCCATCTGCGGCTGCGGAGCCTGAGGCTGCGCCATCTGGGGCTGGGCCATCTGGGGCTGGGCCATTCTTGGCGCGGGCGCCGCCGGGCGAACCATCGGAGCCTGCTGCGGGGCCGGAGCAGCCATCACGGGAGCCTGGACAGGAGCCGGAGCAGCGACCGGCGGAACCGGCGCGGGCGCTGCGGCGACTTCCGGAGCCGGAGCCACGGCCTCGACCGGCGCGACAGGAGCAGCAACCGGCGGCACCGGCGCGAAGGCGGCGGCGGCCTCAGACACCGGCGCAGGGGCGGTGACCGTGGAGCGGATCGACGGCGGCGCCTGGTTGGCGCGCATGCGGGCTTCCGTGCGCAGACGCTCGGCGACCTCGGCGATCTTCTTCTCGGTGGCGACGATGTCTGCGTCCTCGGAGATCGCGGCCGGCTCGATGCCGGTGGCCACGACGGAGACGCGGATCAGGCCTTCCATCGACTGGTCGAAGGTGGCCCCCAGGATGATGTTGGCTTCCGGATCGACTTCCTCGCGGATGCGGGTCGCCGCCTCGTCAACTTCATACAGGGTCAGGTCGGGACCACCGGTGATCGAGATCAGCAGGCCGCGCGCGCCCTTCATCGAGACATCGTCGAGCAGCGGGTTGGCGATGGCGGCTTCAGCGGCGTTGATGGCGCGCTTGTCGCCAGAGGCCTCGCCGGTGCCCATCATCGCCTTGCCCATGCCGCGCATGATCGAGCGCACGTCGGCGAAGTCGAGATTGATCAGGCCTTCTTTCACCATCAGGTCGGTGATGCAGGCCACGCCGGAATACAGCACCTGGTCGGCCATCGCGAAGGCGTCGGCGAACGTGGTCTTTTCATTGGCCACGCGGAACAGGTTCTGGTTGGGGATGACGATCAGCGTGTCGACGGCCTGCTGCAGCTCGGCGATGCCGGCCTCGGCGACGCGGGTGCGGCGCGAGCCCTCGAACTGGAACGGCTTGGTGACGACGCCAACGGTCAGGATGCCCAGATCACGGGCGGCGCGGGCAATAACCGGCGCCGCGCCGGTGCCGGTGCCGCCGCCCATGCCAGCGGTGATGAACACCATGTGTGCGCCGGAAAGCTGATCGCGGATCTCGTCAATCACCTCCTCAGCGGCGGCGCGGCCAACATCCGGCTGGGAGCCGGCGCCCAATCCCTCGGTCGCCTGGATGCCCATCTGGATGATGCGTTCGGCCCGCGCCGACGCCAGAGCCTGGGCGTCGGTGTTGGCGCAAACGAACTCCACGCCCTCAAGGCCTGCTTCGATCATGTTGTTGACGGCGTTGCCGCCGGCCCCGCCGACGCCAAACACCGTGATGTGGGGCTTCAGTTCGCGGATGTCCGGAACCTGCAGCTGGATCGCCATTTGAAATTGCCTCTTTCCAGAACGGCGCCGGCTGCGCGCCCCCTTCGGAATGTGAATGGTCTTCGGCCGCCGCACCGAAAACGCGGATTCATCCTGAGATCCCACACCGGGGGCGAATCAGCTGATTTGCCCACAAGTGTTTGATTTGATTATTTTTTCAATCGCGAAGCAGGATTGGTAACCATAATCATGCTTCAGAAACTCTCTTTGATCCACCGTCCGACGCGCGCAAAATAGTTATCCGAGCCCGTTCTCGCGTAACTGTGGCTGGCGCGCGGCTCGAAATGCTCCACATGCGCGACCTGGGGATAAACCAGCAGCCCCACTGCCGCAGCGAAAGCCGGACCCTTGGCTGCTTCCGGCAAGCCTTTCACGCCCAGTGGACGGCCAGTGCGAACCCTGGCCGGCGCGACGCCGGCGGAAAGAATGCGCTGGGCGGCGTTGTGCATGCCGTTCAGCTGGCTGGCGCCGCCGGTGAGCACCACGCGACGCGCGGCTTCCGCCCCCAGCCCCGCGTGACGCAGGCGATCGCGCACCAGTTCAAGGATTTCCTCGACGCGCGGCTGGATAATCCGCGTCAGTTGCGACTTGGGCGCGTGATTGGGAATGTCGCGCTCGAACTCGTCCACCAGCGGCACGGCGATCAGTTCGCGCTCGTCCGCCGGGGTCATCACCGTGGAACCGTACAGGGTCTTCAGGCGTTCAGCGGCGGCGATGCGGGTGGACAGGCCCCGCGCCACGTCCATGGTGACGTGGTGACCGCCGACCGCGATGGCGTCGGTGTGAACGATCGCCCCGCCTGCGAACACCGCGAATGAGGTGGTTGACCCGCCCATGTCGATGAGCGCCACGCCCATGTCCGCCTCGTCGTCGACCAGGCTGGACAGCCCCGAGGCATAAGGGGTGGAGACCACCGCCTCGACGTCGAGATGGCAGCGCTCGACCGCGAGCATCAGGTTGCGCGCGGCGGAAGCGTCCGCCGAAACGATATGCATGTTGACGCCGAGGCGCTGGCCAAGCAGCCCGCCCGGATCGACAACGCCGCTTTGTCCGTCAACGGAAAAGCCCGTCGGCAGGGTGTGCAGCACGGCGCGCCCCTGACGCATGCCCTGCTGGGCCGCCGCCGAGAGCGCCCGCTCCACGTCGCGCAGCCCCACGGAGCCGCTGCGCACGTCGACTTCAGCGCTCTGCTTCAGCGAACCAAGACGGCCGCCGGTCAGATTGACGATGACCGACTGCACCTCGACGCGGGCCATGCGCTCGGCCGCGTCGACCGCGTGACGGATCGACTGCTCGACCGCCTCGAGATTGACGACGGCGCCGCCCTTGAGGCCAGCCGAGCGCGTGTGGCCGATGCCAAGCACGCGGGCGATATGGGTGCGGCCCGGCAGCGCCTCGCCGTCCGCCACCGGCTTCAGCTCGGCGATGATGCAGACGATCTTGGACGTGCCAACGTCGAGCACCGACAGCGTCATGCTGCGACGCGCCGACAGCGGCTTCATCCGGGGGGTGATGATATGGTGGTTCACAGGACGACGCCCCCCTTCTGTTTCGCCTTGTTCTTCAACATTTCCGCCCGGGCGGCGGCCGCTTCCACGCTCTGGCGGGCGATGACGCGATCAGGCACGCGCATGTCCACCAGCAGGATGTCCTTTTCAAGAATCCGGCTTTCGCGCTCCAGCGCGGCCAGGCGGGCCAGCGCCTCGCGGGCGGCCTCCGCCGACGGCAGCTTCACCCGCACGCGGTTGTCCATGGTCAGGGTCCAGTTCTCGCCAGCTTCCAGCGAGCCGGCGCGGATGCGTTCGCGCAGCGCCCCGGCGGCGTCGAGCAGCGCGGCGTATTCGCCGGCGCGCAGATTGGCGCCCTCGCCCACCACGAACGGCAGCCGCGCGAAGCGCATGTCAGTGACGCGATCGATCGGCGTGCCGTCGGCGGCGACCACGAACAGCTCGCCATTTTTCTGCCAGAGGGCGGCGGGCTTGCGCTCGGTAATGGTGATCGACAGCTCGTCCGGATACAGCTTGCGCACCGCCGCTTCTTTCACCAGCGGCAGTTTTTCCAGCGCCTCGCGCACCGCGGTCACGTCGAGAAACAGCAGTGAAGTGCGATCGGTGACGCCGGCGGCCTTGAGCGCCTCTTCCTGATGCAGCTCCACCAGGCCGGTGATCTGCACCCGGTCGACGCCGAGGCCGACCGCGCGGGCGAAGGCGTCGCGCGGCTCACCCCAGGCTTCGCGGAAGGCGACGTCATGGCCACCCATGTAATAGCCGCCAACGCCGACCAGCGTCATGAAGCCGGCCAGCAGGGCCGTGCCGGCGAAGCGGGGAATGCGCGCGCCAAGCGGCCTGGAGACGCCGCGGCGCGTCAGTTTGCGCAGGAATGGCAGGCGGTTGCGACGCAGGCCCGACAGTGCGTCGAGGTCGACCGGAACCGTGCGGCCGTCGTGGCTCATCGCCATCGCCGACATGCCGGCGCCGGGCAGTCCCGACGTTACCGATCGCAGGAGGCGTCCTCCACCATCCATCGCATCAACTCACCGAAAGAGAACCCGGCGTAAGCCGCCATCTCGGGAACAAGGGACGTCTCGGTCATGCCTGGTTGCGTATTGACTTCCAGGCAGATCAGATCCCCGGTTCCACCGGGCGTATCGTCCCACCGGAAGTCCGCGCGACTTACGCCGCGGCAGCCGAGCGCCTGATGCGCCCTGAGGGACAACTCTTGTACAAGACGGTAAATATTTGGTTTAACGTCCGCCGGCAGGATGTGGGTGGAGCCGCCTTTGGCGTACTTTGATTCATAGTCGTAGAACGCCTGGCCGCTGGTGCGGATGTCGATGACGTCGAGCGCCCTGTCGCCCATCACGGCGCAGGTAAGCTCCCGCCCCGCCACATATTTTTCCACCATGACCCGTTCGCCATACGGCCAGTCGGGACGCAACAGCTCCTGGGACGGGTGCGACTGCCCTTCACGGACGATAATCACGCCGAACGATGAGCCTTCCGCCACCGGCTTCACCACGTAAGGCGGCGGCAGGATGTGACCGGCTGCGGCCTCCTGGCGGGTCACCACCCGGTCCACCGCCACCGGAATCCCGGCGGCGGCCATCACCGTCTTGGCGCGCCCCTTGTCCATGGCGAGCGCCGAGGCCAGCACGCCGGAGTGGGTGTAGGGAATGCGCAGGGTCTCCAGAACGCCCTGGATGACGCCGTCCTCGCCGCCGCGCCCGTGCAGGGCGTTCAGCGCCACGTCGGGCTTCAGGTCCGCCAGCCGCGCGGCGACATCATGGTCCACGTCGACGCGGGTGACGCGAAACCCCTCGCCTTCCAGCGCAGCGGCGCACGCCGCGCCCGAGCGCAGCGACACCTCGCGTTCGGCCGCCCAGCCGCCCATCAGAACCGCCACATGCCTCGTGTCCCGCGCTGTCATGTCCATGTTCCTTCCGGACGCCGCAGCGTCCCGACGCCAGAGCGGCGCCTGGAGCGTTTTCCAGCGAAGCGGTTGCCATTTCGCGTAAGGAAAACGCGTTCATTCAAAATGATGGAGCGAAACTCCGGTTCAGGATGAACGGGTTTTGCTCCAGGCTTTGCAGGTCGCGACACGTCGCGCCCTGGCAGGAATGAAATCGCAAGAGCATCTTCAGGAAAGCGGCCCCACTTTCCGTAAAGAAAATGCGTAAACTCAAAATAACCGCGTCAGGATATGGGCGATCGCCTTTCCCCGCGCTTCAGACGCCGGGCCCTGGTCGATCAGGCGAAAGCGCCCGGCCAACACGACGAATTTCCCATGCAAGCTGCACGCCCGAGGTTTCCAGCACGCGCCGGCGCACCTCCTCCCCCAGTTCCTCGATGTCGGCGGCGCTGGCGCCGCCGTGATTGATCAGGAAATTGCAGTGCATCTCCGACACCTGGGCGGCGCCGCGCCGCAGGCCGCGACAGCCGGCGGCGTCCACCAGCTCCCAGGCCTTGCGTCCAGGCGGGTTCTTGAAGGTCGACCCGCCGGTGCGGGTGTTCACCGGCTGCGTGGCGCTGCGCGCGTCAGTGATCTGCGCCATCTCCCTGGCGATGTCCGCCGGATCGCCCGGGCGCCCCTGGAACAGGGCGTGAGTGAAGATCACATCTTCAGCAACGTCGCTGTGGCGGTAGGAAAAGCCCATATCGGCGTGACTGAACACACGCAGCGCGCCGCTGCGGTCGACGCCCTGCGCCTCCACCAGCACGTCAGAGGTCTCGCCGCCATAGGCGCCGCCGTTCATCCGCAAGGCCCCGCCAATGGCGCCGGGGATGCCGCGCATGAAGCTGAGGCCGGCAACGCCCGCCTTGGCGGCGACATTGGCCACCTTGACGTCGGGCGCGCCTGCGCCGGCGCTGACGCGATGGCCATCCAGCGCCGCGATGGCCGCGAACGGCCGGCCCAGCCGGATAACGACGCCGGGGAAGCCGCCATCGCGCACCAGCAGGTTGGAGCCGAGGCCAACCACCAGCACCGGGACCGAAGCCGGCAACTGGCGCAGAAAATTGGCCAGATCGTCCTCGTCCGCCGGCGTGAACAGCACGTCGGCCGGTCCCCCGGCGCGAAACCACGACAGCGGCGCCATGGGCGCGTTCGCTTCCAGGTCGCCGCGAATGCCGTCAAGGCCGGCGACGATATCCGCAACCGGATTGCCGCTGATGGCGCTCATTGCCTTCTCCTGAGGCGTTTTCGAGGAAAGTGGGCCACTTTTTGTGAATGAAATGCGTCAAATCAAACTGATATCGCTTTCCGGCGAAGCGGGTTTCCCCGGAAAAGCCTGCCCGGAAACGCCCAATCAGGGGGCTTGCCGGAAAGGCAATCGCGCTTCGTCCCGGGAATGCGTCAGGCCGCGCCCAGTTGTTCCGGCAGGGCGTAGGCCCACTGGCTGATGCTGCCGGCTCCGAGGCACACCACATAGTCGCCCGGCTTCGCCAGGTCCTTCACCACGCCGGCCAGCTCTTCCGGTCCGGCGATGGCGACGACCTTGCGGTGGCCGCGCGCCTTCAGACCGTCGACCAGGTCCTGCTGCCCGGCGCCCGGTATCGGCTGCTCGCCCGCCGCATAGACCGGCGCGACCACCACGGCGTCGGCGTCGTTGAAGCAGGTGCAGAAATCGTTGAACAGCGCCGACAGACGCGTGTAGCGGTGCGGCTGCACCACGGCGATCACCTGCCCGTCGGTGGAGGCGCGGGCGGCGCGCAACACCGCGGCGATTTCCACAGGATGGTGACCATAGTCGTCGAACACGGCGACGCCGTTCCACTCGCCAGTGCGCGTGAAGCGGCGCTTGACGCCGCCGAAACCGGCGAGCCCCTTGCGGATGAGGTCCGGCGTCACGCCCAGTTCCAGCGCCACGGCGATGGCGGCGGTGGCGTTGAGCGCGTTGTGCAGGCCCGGCATGGGCATTTCCAGGTCCGGGATCAGCAGTTCGTCGCCGCCCTTGGGCTCGCGCACCTGCACCGAGAAGCGGCAGCGGCCGCCGCGCAGGTCCACGTCGATGAGGCGCACGTCGGCCTGGGGATTCTCGCCATAGGTGATGACGCGCCGGTCGAGCGCGTGGCCGACCAGGTCCTGCACCGCCGGATGGTCGATGCACATCACGCCGAAGCCATAGAACGGCAGATTGTCGATGAACGAGCGAAACGCCTGCTTCACCGCGTCATAGGTCTTGAAGTGGTCGAGGTGCTCCGGGTCAATATTGGTGACCACGGCGACGTCGGCTGGCAGCTTGAGGAAGGTGCCGTCGGACTCGTCCGCCTCCACCACCATCCAGTCGCCGGCGCCGAGCCGGGCGTTGGTGCCATAGGCGTTGATGATGCCGCCATTGATGACCGTCGGATCAAAATTGGCGGCGTCGAGCAGCGTGGCCACCAGCGAGGTGGTGGTGGTCTTGCCATGGGTGCCGGCGATGGCGACGCAGGTCTTCAGCCGCATCAGCTCCGCCAGCATCTCGGCGCGGCGCACCACCGGAATGCGCGCCTCGCGCGCCGCCTTCAGCTCCGGATTGTCCGGTTTGATCGCGGTGGAGATCACGACGACGCCGGCGTCGCCGACATGGGCCGCGTCATGGCCGACGAAGGTGCGCACGCCAAGCCCGGCGAGGCGCTTCACATTGGCGTTCTCGCTGGCGTCCGAGCCCTGCACGCGATAGCCGAGATTGTGCAGCACTTCAGCAATGCCGGACATGCCGATGCCGCCAATGCCGATGAAGTGGATGGGGCCGATCTCGCGCGGCAGTTTCATCAGTGCTCTCCAGTCCGGACCAGACGTCTCAAACGGCGACGCCCATCCTGCCAATTGTTATGTGACGGCGTTTCAGGCCGTGAGACCGCCGATCTGCATCACCAGATCGGCCAGCCGGCTGGCCGCATCGGGAATGCCGGCGCCGCGGGCTGCTTCCGCCGCCGCCGCCAGCAGCGCCGGGTCGGCCAGCCGGGCGGCGATCTCGTCGTGCAGACGCGTGGCGGTGAATTCTGGCTGGGGTATGACCACGGCGGCGCCGATGGCCGCCAGGGTGGCGGCGTTGGCGGCCTGGTCCTGGTCCAGTGAACCGGGCAGCGGCACGAGGATCGACGGCCGGCCGATCACCCCCAGTTCCGCCACCGTGGACGCGCCGGAGCGCGCCACCACCAGATGGCTGGCGGCGATCCGGGCCGGCAGATCGCTGAAAAACGGCTCCACCGTGACGTCGACGTTCATCTCGGCGTAGCGGGCGCGCACGCGCTCCAGATCCTCCGGACGCGCCTGCTGGGTCACGTGCAGCCGCGCTCGCTGCGCCGGCGACAGCAGCGCCACGGCGGCCGGAACGATATCGCTCATCACCCGGGCGCCCTGACTGCCGCCGAAAGCCAGCAGCCGCAAGGTTCCGCCAGCGGCGAAGGCCGGCATTGGCGTTTGCGCCGCCTCCAGCACCGCCGGCCGCACCGGATTGCCCACATGGTGCATGCGTCCCCGCACGCTGTCGGGCACGCCGCCGACCTCGGCGAAGCCGGTGGCCAGGGCCGTCACATGGCCGGCTAGAAACTTGTTGGCGCGCCCCAGCACGGCGTTCTGTTCGTGAATGATGCTGCGGGCCCCGGCGGAGGCCGCCGCCACCAGCGGCGGCACGCTGGGATAGCCGCCGAAGCCGACGACCACGGCCGGCCGCAGCTCCTTGCGCATCAGCCCGCGGGCGCGCCAGAAACCGCGCGCCAGGGTCAGCGCGGCTTTGGCCATCACCGGCAGGGATTTTCGCGACGGGGTGGCGGAAGGGATCTCATAGATCTTTTCCGCCGGAAATTCCGCCACATGGCCCGTGACGCGGCTGTCCGTGGCCAGCGCCACGCGCAGGCCGCGCGCGTTCAGTTCGCGGGCCAGCGCCTCGGCGGGGAACAGGTGGCCGCCGGTGCCGCCGGCGGCGAGAAGGATAACGGGACGGGCGCTCATGTCAGGCGTCACTGCGATGGAGGGGGGAAATCCGGTCATACAGGGGCGCTGTCGGCCGCTTGCGGGTGATCGCGATCAGGAAGCCCATGCCGAGCGCCAGCGAGATCAGCGACGAGCCGCCATAGCTGATGAATGGCAGGGTCATGCCCTTCGCCGGCATCAGATGCACGTTCACCGCCATGTTGATGCAGGCCTGGATGCCGAACAGCAACACCAGGCCAGTGGCGGCGAAGCGGCAGAACGGATCTTCCAGCCGGCGCGCCAGCACCAGGCCGCGCAGCACGATCAGCATGAACAGCAGCACCAGCACCATGCAGGCGACGACGCCCAGTTCCTCGCCGGTGACGGCGAAGATGAAGTCGGTGTGCGCGTCGGGCAGGATGCGCTTCACCGTGCCCTCGCCCGGCCCCTTGCCCAGCCAGCCGCCCTGGTAGAACGACTCCAGCGCCGTATCCACCTGGAAGGTGTCGCCGGACGATTTGTCCATGAAGCGTTCGACGCGGGCGCGCACGTGCGGCACGAAGGTGTAAGCGATGATGATGCCGACGCCGCCGACGCCGGCGAGGCCGATCATCCACATCATGTGCAGGCCGGCGACGAAGAACAGACCGGCCCAGACGATGGTGATCAGCATGGTCTGGCCGAAATCCGGCTGCAGGATCAGCGGAATGATCGTCGCCGGCAGGATCATGATGGCCAGCAGCGTGCCGGGCGCATCGCGCCGGTGCGACCCCTCCGAAAAGGCCCAGGCCGCGAGGATGACGAAAGCCGGCTTGACGAACTCGGACGGCTGCAGCGTGACGCTGCCGATGTTGAGCCAGCGGTGCGCGCCTTTCACTTCCGGCCCGAACTGCAGCGCCGCGAACACCAGCAGCATCGAGACCAGATAGATGAACAGGGCGAGACGCCGCACGTGGCGCGGCGACAGGAACGACGTGGCCACCAGCACGATCAGCGCCGGGGCCAGGAAGAACACCTGGCGATTGACGAAGTGGAAGGTGCTGAGGCCGAGGCGCTCGGCGACCGGCGGGCCGCCGGCCATCAGCAGCACCAGGCCGCTGACCATGACGGCTCCGAGCGCGACCAGCAGAACCCGGTCGACGGTCCACCACCACTGCCCCAGATAGGTGCGTTCGGCGCGCGACGCCATGGACGTGTCTTTCTGTTCCGGCGCATGCGGCGGACGGCGGCTGCCATCCGCGAAACATGCCTCTCAATGCGAAACCGCGTCCTGGTCGACCGTTCCCGAAGCCTTTGCAACGTCAGGAACGGCCGGCGTCAGCCCGGATGGGCCGCCAGCCACGCGGCGACGAGCCGCCGGAAATGATCGCCGCGCGCCTCGAAGTTCGGATACTGGTCGAATGACGCGCAGGCGGGCGACAGCAGCACGATCGCTTCCGGCAGGCCGGAGGCGGCGGCGTCGTCCGCGGCCGCCGCGAGCGCCCGGTCAAGGGTGTCGCAGCGGGCGTATTCCACTTTCCCGTCGAGGGTCGCGGCGAATGATTCGGTTGCTTCGCCGATGAGATAGGCTTTGCTGATCCTGGCAAACAAACCGTTAAGAGAAGCGATCCCGCCCGCCTTGGCCTTGCCGCCGGCGATCCAGAACACGCCGGAGGGAAACGCCGCCAGCGCCTTTTCCACCGAATCGGCGTTGGTAGCCTTCGAATCGTTGATGAACGCCACAGGACCGCGTCGGGCCAGTTGCTCCATGCGGTGGGCGAGGCCCGGAAACGTGGCGAGCCCCGCCGCGATCACCGGCAGCCCGACGCCAAGGGCGGCGACGGCGGCGCTGGCGGCAAGGGCGTTCTGGACGTTGTGACGGCCGCGCAGCGACGACGAACCGGTCAGATCAGCGAAAACCACGCCATGGCGCAGCAGTTTCGCGCCCTCGCACGACCAGCCATTCGCTTCCGCGGCGTCGCTGCGCACGCGTTCAACCGGCTTGCAGTCCGCTTCGAGCCGGGCGGCGACTGCGCGGGTCCAGTCGTCCTCCACGGCGATCACAGCTATGTCGGCGCCGGCGACCAGCCGTTCCTTGACGGCGGCGTAATGGGTCATGTCGCCGTGACGGTCGAGATGATCCGGCGTAACGTTGAGGAAGACGCCGACGGTCGGGTTAAGCGACGGCGTCAGATCGATCTGGTAGGAGGAGCACTCCACCACATGCACCCGCGCCACGTCCGGCGGCGGCAGCGACAGGATCGCCGTGCCGATATTGCCGCCCAGCGCGACCTCGCGGCCGGCGTGGGTCAGCAGATGGGCGATCAGCGCCGTCGTGGTGGATTTGCCGTTGGTGCCGGTGATGGCGACGAACGGCGCCAGAGGCGCACGGGCCGTCCGCTCCCGGCAGAACAACTCGATGTCGCCGATGACAGGGACAGAGGCTGCCTGGGCCAGCTTCACCGTCCAGTGCGGCTCCGGGTGGGTCAGCGGCACGCCTGGCGACAGGATCAGGGCGGCGAATGCGCTCCAGTCGACGTCGCGCAGATCGGCGACGCGCACGCCCGCCGCCTCCGCCCGCTCGCGCGAGGCGGCGCTGTCGTCGAAGGCGGTGACGTCGGCGCCGCCGGCCAGCAGGGCGCGGGCGGTGGCGAGGCCCGAGCCGCCCAGGCCGAACAGCGCCACGGCGCGGCCGGCGAAGGTCGCGACAGGCGTCATCGCGCCCTGGATCCCGGCCTCCTGGTTCGTGCTCTCCTGGGTCGTGGTCATGAAAGAATGCGCCTCAACGCAGCTTGAGCGAGGACAGGCCGATCAGCGCCAGCACCACGGCGACGATCCAGAAGCGGATCACCACCTGCGGCTCCGTCCAGCCCAGTTGTTCGAAATGGTGATGGATCGGCGCCATCTTGAACACGCGCTTGCCGGTGAGCTTGAACGACGCCACCTGGATGATGACCGACAGGGCCTCCAGAACGAACAGACCACCGATGATCGCCAGCACGATCTCGTGCTTTGCGGCCACCGCCATGGTGCCGAGCAGGCCGCCGAGGGCCAGCGAGCCGGTGTCGCCCATGAAGATCTGCGCTGGCGGCGCGTTGAACCAGAGGAAGCCGATGCCAGCGCCGATCAGCGCGCCGCAGATCACCGCCATCTCGCCGGAGCCGGGCACGAAATTGATCTGCAGATAGTCGGCGAATTTCACGTTGCCAACCAGATAGACGATCAGGCCGAAGGCGGCGGCGGCGATCATCACCGGCACGATGGCGAGGCCGTCGAGGCCATCGGTGAGGTTGACGGCGTTGCCGGCGGCAACGACCACGAAGGCGCCGAAGACGATGAAGAACCAGCCGAGATCGAGCATCACGTCCTTGGCGAAGGGGATCGCCAGCGAGGTGGCCATATGCGCCGTCGCGCCGCCGCCGGCGTTGCGCTCAACGGTAACGATGGCGAAGCAGGCGGAGGCGGCGATGATGAACTCGATGGCGAGGCGCGCCTTGCCGGAGAGACCGGCGTGGCTCTGCTTGGTCACCTTCAGGTAGTCGTCATAGAAGCCGATGGCGCCGAAGCCGACCGTAACCAGCAGCACGATCCAGACATAAGGGTTGGCCAGGTTCGCCCACAGCAACGTGGAAACGATGACGCCGGAGAGGATCATCAGGCCGCCCATGGTCGGCGTGCCCTTTTTCGACAGGTGCGACAGCGGACCGTCGGTGCGGATCGGCTGCCCCTTGCCCTGGCGGATGCGCAGGCTGGCGATGATCGCCGGGCCGAACAGGAACACGAAGAACAGCCCGGTGGCGATGGCCCCGCCGGTGCGGAAGGTGATGTAGCGGAAAACATTCAGGGCGCTGAACGACGTCGAATAGTCGGCGAGCCAGTACAACATGGTGAAGCTTTCTCTGTTCAGTCCCTGGAGGAGCCGGCGGCCGGGAACCGCGCCTTCAGCGCCGTCACGATGCGCGAGATCCGCGTGCTGTTGGAGCCCTTGACCATCACCACGTCGCCGGCGTGAACGGCGGCGACAATGGCGTCTTCCAGTCCGGCGGGCGCGGCGCAATGCAGCGCCCGGCGCGCCGGCGGCAGCGCCTCCCACAAAACCTGCATCATCGGGCCGGCGGCGTAGACCAGATCAATGTCATGCGCCTCAAGATCGCCAGCGAGGCCGGCGTGCAGCGCGCCCCCCTGTTCACCCAGCTCCAGCATGTCGGCCAGCACGGCGATGCGGCGGCCGCGCGGCCCCGGCTCCACCTTGCCCAGCGCGGCGATGGCGGCGCGCATCGAGGCCGGATTGGCGTTGTAGCTTTCATCGATCAGCAGGAACGCGCCGCCATGGGCGGCAAGCCGGGTGCGCTCGCCGCGTCCCTGCGGCGCGCTCATCCGGCCAAGCGCCAGGGCGGCCAGGGCGACATCCGCGCCCAGCGCATGCACGGCCGCCAGCACGCCGAGACTGTTGATCACCATGTGATGGCCCGGCGCGCCGACGCGCCATGTCGCCGCCTCACCGAAAACATTGGCCTCGACGATGGACAGGTCCGGCTGGAGAATCTCCCGGGTCAGGCGCACGTCCGCGCCAGCGGTTTCTCCAAATGTCAGGATGCGCGCGGCTCCGGCCCGCTCCGCCAGGGCGCGCAGACGCGGCGCGTGCGGATTGTCGGCGTTGATGATGGCGACGCCCTCCGGCTCCAGCCCCTCGAAGATCTCGCCCTTGGCGTCGGCGATGGCCTCGACGGAAGGAAAGAACTCCAGATGCACCGGCGCCACGGTGGTCACGATCGCCACATGCGGCCGCACCATTGCGGTCAAGGCGCGGATTTCGCCAGGGGCGCTCATGCCAATTTCGAGAACGCCGAACTCCGTCTCCCGCGGCATGCGGGTCAGGGTCAGCGGCACGCCCCAATGGTTGTTGTAGCTGGCGACCGAAGCGTGGGTGCGGCCCTGACCGACCAGGGCCAGCCGCAACGCTTCCTTGGTGCTGGTTTTACCCACCGAACCGGTGACGGCGACGATGCGCGCACGAGAGCGCGCCCGGCTGGCCCGCCCGGCCGCCTCCAGCCCGCCCAGCACGTCCGGAACCACCAGCAACGCGCCTTTGTCCGCGACCAGCGGCGCCAGTGCGGCGGCGTGGGCCTCGTCGATCACCACGGCGGCGGCGCCAGCCGCCAGCGCCGCGGCGGCAAATTCATGCCCGTCGCGCGCAAGGCCGGTGATGGCGAAGAACGCATCGCCAGGCTGGAGGGTGCGCGTATCGATCGATGCGCCGCCGATGGCGTCGGGAAGCGCGCCGATCACCCGGGCGCCCATCGCCCGCCGCAGTTCCTCGCCAGTCCAGAGCGGCGATGCCTTCGATGTCATGCCCTGCATTCTCCAGGAGCCGGCTCCGTTCATATGCCGACGCATCAGCGACGCCATATGAACGGTGAATCCGTCTCTGTCCAAAATTAGAGGGCGATTGGCCAGCTCCCATGAACGGCAAGGCGCTTCATGGGAGCTGGATCGCGCTCAGGGGAGCGAATCGGTAAAATACGTCGTCCGGCGGAACAGGCCGGGCGCGCGCCATCAGAAACTTTGACCCTGACCATAGCCCGGCGGTCTTAACAAATCCGCCTGTGCGTGGAGAACGCCCTTTACGCCGGGGCCTTCTGCACGGCGGCGCGCACCGCCTCGTGATCCGAAAACGGCAACACGTTCTGGCCGACGATCTGCCCGGTTTCATGGCCCTTGCCAGCGATCACCAGCACGTCGCCGGCGCGCAATTCCGCGATGGCTGTGGCGATCGCCTCGCCCCGGTCGCCAATTTCCCGCGCCCCCGGGGCGCCGGCGAGGATAGCGGCGCGAATCGCCGCCGGATCTTCGGAACGGGGATTGTCGTCGGTGACGATCGCCTGGTCCGCATATCTGGCGGCGATCTCGCCCATGATTTTCCGCTTGCCAGGATCGCGGTCGCCGCCGGCGCCAAACACGCAAACCAGCTGGCCGCTGGCGAAGGGGCGCAACGCCTTCAGCACCTCGCGCAGGGCGTCGGGCTTGTGGGCGTAATCGACGATCACCAGACCGCCATTGACCTCGGCGACGCGCTCCATGCGCCCCGGCACGCCGCGCAGATTGGCCAGCGCCGGCATCACCACGTCAGGCTCCTCGCCGGTGGCGATGCACAATCCGGCGGCGATCAGGGCGTTCTGCGCCTGAAAACCACCGCACAGCGGCAGGCGAATATCGTACGTCACCCCCTCGACGCTGACGCACAATTGCTGGTCAAAACCCTCCGGTCGATGCTTCAGCAACTGAATGTCGGCCCCGCTCTCGCCCACCGTCAGGGTGCGCATGCCGCGCGTGCTGGCGATGACGAGAATTTCCTGGCCGTGACTGGAGTCAGCGTTGACCACCGCGGCCGCCGAAGCCGGGGCGACCTCCGAGAACAGGCGGGCCTTGGCGTCGAAATAGCTCTCTTCGTCAGGATGATAGTCGAGATGGTCGCGCCCCAGATTGGTGAAGGCCGCCGCCTGCAGCCGCACGCCGTCGAGCCGGTGCTGGTCGAGGCCATGCGACGAGGCCTCCATGGCGAGATGCGTGACGCCGTCCGCAGCAAGGCTGGCCAGGGTCCGGTGCAGCGTCACCGGGTCGGGCGTTGTCAGCGAACCATACGCGGCGCCGGATGGGCCAATGACGCCCACCGTGCCGAGCGACGCCGCCGCGCGGCCGCAAGCGGCGAACAGCTGCCGGGCGAAATCCACCACGGAGCTTTTGCCGGCAGTGCCGGTCACCGCGACAATGCAGGCCGGTTGGGCCGGATACAGGGCGGCGGCGGCCAGCGCGAGCGCGTGACGGGCATTGGGCGCCTGCCCCCAGGCAATCTCCTGCGGCAGATCTTCTGGTCGCGGTCCCTCGCCGACAATGGCGATGGCGCCTCGCGCCGCTGCGTCAGCGACGAAACGCCGGCCATCGTCCTTCGCGCCGGCCACGGCCACGAATACGGCGCCCGGAACCACGGCCCGGCTGTCGGCCGTGACCTCGGCTGTGGTGCGCGCCGCCATTTCGCCAGTGAACAGGCCGGGAAAAACTTTCTCCAGCCTCGCCGGAACCGGCGGGGCGCTGGCGACTGGCGCATCGGTCATGGAAAAACTGCTCCTGATCCGCCGGGCGCAAGCCGGCGCGTCTGCATCAAGGCGACAACATAGAGCGTTTCCCGGCGAAGTGGATAGCGAAGTGGGGGCCATCGCGCGTGAAGAGCCGCGCGCGGGCGGGCGACGCACGCCGCATGCGCCGCCAGGCCCAGCCTGCCGGGATGACGGCGTTCAGCGGCGCGACGCCCTCACCGCGTGCCCCAGGCGCCAAGCCGAACCATGTTGGGGAACGGATTCCTGGGCTCTTCGAAGATCGGCGGCAATCCCAGCAGCGGCGCCACCCTGGCGATGATCTTGCCGGTGGTCACGCCGGAGTTCCACGCCGCCGTGGCGTAGCCGTAGGTTTCCGGCAGGCCCTGCGGCTCGTCATAGATGGTGAGGAACAGGTATTTCGGCTTGTTGGCCGGCGCCACCGACATGAAGGTTGTGAACAGCCGGTTGCGCGCATAGCGCCCGCCGATCACCTTCTCGGCTGTGCCGGTCTTGCCGCCCACGTAATAGCCCTGCACCAGCGACTTCCTGGCCGAGCCCTTGTAGCCATTGAGGCGCATGATGTAGCGCATGGCCTCGCTGGTCTGGGGCGAGACCACCTGCTTGCCAACGTTGGCGGCTTCCTCTTCGGTGCGCTTCAGGAAAGTCGGGGCCATCAGCTTGCCGCCGTTGACCAGCGCCGCCACCGCCGCCGTCGCCTGGATGGGCGCCACGGCGAGACCGTGACCGAAGGCGATGGTCATGGTGTTGAGTTCGCCCCAGCGGGCCGGAACGATCGGCGCAGCGCTTTCCGGCAGCTCCGTCTGCATGCGGGTCAACTGGCCCATTTTGCGCAGGAAGGCCTTGTGCCCTTCCACGCCGATCGCCAGCGCCATGCGCGCCGTGCCGATGTTGGACGAATGCAGGAAGATTTCCGGCACGGTCAGGACGCGATTGGTGCCGTGGTAGTCGCGAATGGTGAAGCGGCCATAGTGAAGGCCGCCGCGCGCATCAAAGCTGGAGTTGATGTTCACCTTGCCCGAATCGAGCGCCATTGCTGTGGTCAGCGCCTTGAAGGTCGAGCCCATTTCATAGACGCCGACCATCATCCGGTTGATGCGATCCTTCTCGAGGGCGTCGACGGGATTGTTCGGGTCATAGTCCGGCAGGGACGTCAGGGCGATCACCTCGCCGGTGTTGACGTCCATGATCATGGCGGCCGCGGCCTTGGCCTTGAAGTGGGCCATGCCCTTCACCAGCTCGTCGCGCACCGCGTGGGTGGCGCGCAAATCCAGCGACAGCTTCACCGGCTTCAGGTCAGCGGCGCTGTTGGCGAAGCCAAGGCCGGCCAGATCCTTCAGCCCCTGATTGTCGATGTATTTTTCAATACCGGCAATGCCCTGGTTGTCCACATTGGCGAAGCCGAGAATATGGGCGCCCACCGGACCATTGGGATAGACGCGTTTGTTCTCGGGCAGGAAGCCGACGCCCGGAATGCCCAGACGATGCACCTCGGCGCGCTGCTTCGGCGTCATCTCGCGCTTGATCCAGACGAAGCCCTTTTTGGTCGACAGCTTCTCGCGCAACTCACGGGCGTTCAGATCCGGCAGCACCGCCGTCAGCAGTTCTGTCGCCTCATCGGCGTCCAGAATATTGCGTGGCTCCGCGAAGGCCGAATAGGTCTTGATGTCGGTGGCCAGCAGCAGCCCGTTGCGATCGACGATGTCCGGGCGCGCCACGCCGACGGTGTTTCCCGCCACGTAACGTTCCGAAACAGGCGGCGGCATGATGGCGAAGGTCGCCAGCCGCACGATCACCGCGCCGAAAATGAAGACGAAGCCGGCGCCCACCAGCATGATGCGGCCATTGGCCTTGTCGGCGCGCATGCGGAACATGTCGCCAATCATGGTGCGGGCGGCGCGGAAGAAGCTGCGCCAGGTCATCGCCCCGCCGCGCGTGAGTGCGGCTTTCGTCTTGCCGGCGCCGGCGGCCAGCATCGCCAGGGCGCTGGCGCCCACGCTGGCCACGCTGGGACGCGGCGCCCCGCCAGATTGGCCTGAAGACGGCGTTTGACCCGAGGAGGTTCCGCCGGGCGTGGCTTTACCGGAAGTGGCTTTGCCCGGGGGCGCGCCAGCCCGGGAGAAAATGCGCGCAGCCGACGCCTGCAGCCCCCGCCACAGACCCGCGCCCCGGCCTGAAGGCTGGCCGGCTTGCCCCGCGGCCCTCGCGCCAGACATGGCGGGTTTTTGCATTGCGGGCTTTTGCGACGTTGCGCCTTTGGGCTGGGGCGCATTGCCCCCCGCCTGCGGCGGGCGCGGCGAAGCCCCGGGCAGCCGGGGGCCAGCGCGATCAGGAGATTTGCCGCCGGGGGGCGTGGAGCGATCCTGCAACATTACCTCCCTGGCGTACGGGCGGACGCGGGCGTGCGCGGCGCGGCGCGCTGTTCCGGCGCCGCCGTCGCGCTTTCGGCTCCGGCCGATGGCGTGGTGGTGGGCTCCGAGAGCCCCAGATCCGCCAGCTTGCGCCCGATAGCGTCAATTTTCTCCTGGCGCTGCGGCAGATCGCTGGCGCGCACCAGCTGGTCAATCGCCATCGGCTTCAGGTCCAGATGCCGCTCCGCCAGGATCTGCAGGCGGTCCGGCCGGGTCAGGCGCTGCCACTCCGCGGCCAGCACCGCGTTCGTGTCTTTCTCGCGCTTGATCTGGTGCTTCAGCTTCGCGACCTGCTCGGCCAGATAGATGGTGTCGTATTTGATCGAGTACGCGTAGACCGCCGAAGCGATCAGCGCGCCGATAGCTGCGATGTGGAAAATGCGAAGGATCATCGCGCTCTCCGTCCCGTCGGGGCTGGCAGCATCGCCAGGCTGGTCACGTCGCCATCCTCGTCCTGGGCGGGCGCATCCGTGCGCGTCGCGGCGCGCAGCTTGGCCGAGCGGGCGCGCGGATTGGCGCGCAACTCGTTTTGCGAGGCGGTCACCGGGTTGCGCGTCACCGCCGTGAAGGTCGCCGCCGCGACCGGGGCCAGCGAGGGCGCGAAGCGGTTGCCGCCGCCCCGTCCCTGGCGGCGGGCGAAGAACTGCTTGACGATGCGGTCTTCCAGCGAATGGAACGTCACCACCACCAGGCGGCCGCCCGGCGCCAGCAAACGCTCGGCCGCATGCAGGGCGCGGACAAGCTCGCCCAGTTCATCGTTCACCGCGATGCGCAGCGCCTGAAAAGTGCGGGTCGCCGGGTGCGGACCATTGGGATCAGCGCGCACCACCCGCGCCACCAGATCGGCCAGGGCGCGCGTGGTGAGGATGGGCGCTTCCTTGCGCGCCGCGACGATGGCGCGGGCCACCGCGCGCGCGCGACGCTCCTCGCCAAAATGATAGATGATGTCGGCGAGGCGTTCCTCACTCTCGCCATTGACCAGATCGGCGGCGCTCTCGCCGGACGAGGCCATGCGCATGTCGAGCGGGCCATCAAAGCGGAACGAAAAGCCCCGCTCCGCCTGATCGAGCTGCATCGATGACACGCCAATATCGAGGACAACGCCGTCCAGCGGTGGCAGCGCCAGGTCGCGCGCCGCCTGCTCCATGTCGCCGAAGCAGGCCTCGACCAGTTGCAGCCGCCCGCCCGAAGCAGCAACCAGCGCCTGCCCGCCGGCAATCGCCGACGGATCACGATCCAGCGCCGTCAGCCGAACGTCGGGATGGGATTTGAGGATTGCCGCGGCGTAACCGCCCGCGCCGAAGGTGCCGTCGAGGAATGCGCCGCCGCGCGCTGGCTGGAGAGCTTCGAGCACCTCCCCCAGGAGCACAGGAACATGCCGGGCCGGTCCGCCATCGGCGTCGGCATTGCCGTCGCCGTGACCCGTCATGCGCCTGACGCCCCTGGGGAGAGAGACGTCGCAGACCGGACAGGGGAGCCATTCGCCCCAGACCGGCCCAGATTCTTCTTCAGTTCGCGCACCCGCGCCCGCGCCTCGTCCAGATGAGCCCGGAAACGCTCCGGCTCCCAGACCTGAAACTTGTGTCCATGCCCCACAAAGGTCACCGTATCCGTGATGCCCGCGTGGGCCTTCAGCGCGTCTGAGAAGGTCACCCGGCCCTCCGGATCGACCTTCAGGATTTCGCTCGTGCCAAGCAGCGCCGTCGACAGGAAATCCCGCTCTTCCGAGTAGGGAGACAGCGTCTCCAGCAGCGCGTTGATCTCCGCCAGCAAGGCGTTGCCGCCAGCATCCAGCGCCGGAGCGTCCAGCCCCGGATGCACATAAAGCCCCTCGAAACCGTCGCGCGCCAGCACAGCCCGGAACGGCGCCGGGATCGATACCCGGCCCTTGGAATCGAGCCGGTTGGTGAAGTTGGACACGAACCGGTCCATCGCCGCCAGCCGCCCTGACCTTGCAGCTCCCCGCAACGCCGAAACCCGCGCCGGAGCTGGCGGCGGGCGTCGTTCCGCGCATGTCCGCGCGCTCCCCACCGGGGAGCCGCAGCCCGGCTGACGCCAGCACTGGCGCCACATCTTCATGCGGGATGATTTGGGATACCATGGGATATCTTGGGCGTCAATGGAATCAAGGGCTTCTGAGCCTGGCGTCGCCGATTCGGAAACGCACGGCCCCGTC
Source organism: Camelimonas fluminis (assembly GCF_014656355.1). Lineage (GTDB taxonomy): Bacteria > Pseudomonadota > Alphaproteobacteria > Rhizobiales > Beijerinckiaceae > Camelimonas > Camelimonas fluminis. The sequence continues at coordinate 206,623 of NZ_BNCG01000001.1, read as the reverse complement.
ACGCATTGTCATCCTGACAAGGTTAATGAATCTGCTATCGCACACGGTTTGGACGCGGTTTTCCGGCCGTCGCAGCTGACGAAAAAGACGGATCGATTTTGAAGGGGACAGGGAGCGGCCCGGGCGGATCGTCAGCGAGCGCGCCGCCCGATCCAGACCCCGGGCGATGCGCCAGCAGGTGCCCCAGAGGGCGTGCTGCGCTGGCGGGCCAGGAGGCCAGGAAAGGGAAGGAAAGGCAAGGAAAGGCAAGGCAAGGCAAGGCAAGGCAAGGCAAGGCAAGCGCTGGATGGCCGGACGAAGCCTGGCCATCAACACACCATGCCCGGATTTGATGTAACGCGATTTGCGGACGCAACGCGTTATGTGCGCATGCGCCATGGCTGCCTGCCAACAGCCTCCTGACGCGGCGGCGCGCCATTCATGCGCGGATGCGCGGCGCGCCGAGGTCCCGCCGTTGCGGGGAGCCCAGCCCATCCCGCGCGCATCAGATGGGGAAAAAGCGCCAGTCAGCCTGTAAGCCGGGTTCTGTAAGGCCCCACGCCGCAAGCGGCGCAGGACGTGACGACCATTCCTCTGGGACGACCGTTACCGATCGCCTCAAGCAACCAACCCGGGCGATCTGGCCGGAAAAGCCCGCGCTTGCGCGCACGTCGCCCCTATTTGGTTTTGCTCCCGGCGGGGCTTGCCATGCCGTCTGCGTCGCCGCATCCGCGGTGCGCTCTTACCGCACCCTTTCACCCTTACCGCCGGCGGACCGGCGGCGGTTTGCTTTCTGTGGCGCTTTCCCTGGGGTCACCCCCGCCGGACGTTATCCGGCGCCGTTTTTCCGTGGAGCCCGGACTTTCCTCTGCGGGGCAGCGGTCGTCCGGCCAACTGGCGGGGGGTGGTGTGCCGCCGAACGGGCAGACAGTCAATAAAAAACGCTCCCCGTCGCCAACGGGGAGCGTATGGAAGGCAGGCGCCTCGCCAGCGCGGTTCAGCGAAGCCGGGCGCTACCCGTCAGGCTCAGAACGCCGCCATCATGGTCCGCACCCGCGAGCAATAGCGCGCCGCGTGGGAGGTCATGCGCTCGGCCCGGTGGCCAGCCTGATACTTCAGGATCGTGCGGCAGGTGTCGCCGCCGGCCAGCCGGTAGGCCATCGCCAGATACTTCATGCCGTAGCGCAGATTGGTGTCCGCATCCATCAGGCCCTGGGCGCCGCCGCCGTAGCCCACGGCGCGGGCGGTGTTGAGATGAATCTGCGACAGACCAAGGTAGGGGCCGTTGCGCGCCGACGGATTGTAGCGGCTCTCCACACGCACCACCGCGTCAGCAAGCGCCACCGGAATGCCATAGGCGCGGGCGTGCCGCTCGATCAGCGGCGCGATGTTGGCGCGCGCGGCGGCGTCGCGCGCCGCGCCGCGCGCATGGCGACGGCCACGCCGGGGCTCGTCCTCAGCGACGCCAGCAGTCGGGGTCGTCCCACCCTGCGGCTTTCCTGCAAGGAATTTGAACAGGTCGAAACCACCGCCAGGGGCGGGGGCTGGCGCGGCCGGCGCCTGCAACGCGGCCTGCCGGGCCTGATCGGCGACTTCCGCGGGCTGGGCCGGCGCCGTCATCGCCACCTGGGAGGCGCCGCTATCGAGATCATCGGGACGCGCGGGGGGCAGCGGCGCGCGGGCCGCGAGACGCGTATCCGCCTTCATGGGCGTTTCGTTCGCCGGCGGCTGGGCTTCCGCCGTTTGCGGCGCAGCTTCCTGCGGCTGGGCCGGCGCCGTTGCCTGCGTCTGTGTCGCCGGGGCCGCGGCTGTCTGCGGCGCGCTGTCGAGATCGGCCGGTCGCTGCGGCGGCAATGGCGCGCGCACGACGGCGTGGCGCGGTTTGGGCGCTGCGCCGGGCGCGGCGCCTTCCGCCGCCTGCGGCTCCGCGCCGGCGCCGGGCGCTTCGCCTGCCCCGTCATCCACATGAAGCGACGCCTGCACCACGCTCGCGCCGCCCGCAGCCGCATGCGCCGGGCCGCCAGCCTCGTGTCCGGACTTCTTCTGGGAGCCGCTTTTGGGAGCCGCTTTTCCGGAGCCAGACTTTTTGCCTGAAGGCTTGCCGCCTGACGGCGCGGCGGCTGGAACGCCGCCCTCCTTGCCAGACGTATCGCCGGCTTTGCCCCAGGGCGTGCCCTTGGAATATCCGTGACCGCCGAAACCGCCGAGTGGCCCGGGCCCCTGGGCCACGACTTCGCCAGACGGCGCCTGCGCCATCGCGGCGCTTCCACAAGCCAGGAAGCACGCCAGCGACAGGGCTGTTGTCGTTTTCAAATTCAAACCGCGTTACCCCCAGATGGTGGTGGACCGGGAGCGCGCCCTCCGAACCCAGGCTCGGCGGAAGCGCTCTATCTCTTTGGTTTGAAACATTTTCTCCACGAAAAGTGGGTCCACTTCCCTTGAAAATGTTCTAGGGCAAAGTCCCCTCAAGTCTTGAGCGGATTTTGCACTATCCTTTTGGGTTTACGCGCGTTCTCAACGCAAAGCGGCGTCCGCTCCGCCCAAAAACGCCCGGGGACTCCCGGCGCTGGAATGGCGTCTCGCGACGCCCCATCCGGCGACCCGATATCCGCAAACCGCGCCAGGCCCGGCAAACGGGCGGCGCGGTCGCAGCTATCCGGAATCCGGCCCTGAACCTGCTTCCAGGCGCAGCGAATTCCGTTTTCGCAACACCCTGGCGGAGCAGGCTCCGCCACCAGGCGTGGGCGCCCCCGAGCGGCGGGGATCAACGCTGTGATCGATCCAGCCGGCGCCCGCTCCACCCATTCATTGTCACGCATCACCCCTGCCGACGCGGCTTCGCCCCGCGAGAGATGACGGCGCAAATTTTCCTCAAAATGCGGCAGGGATCAGGCAAGGACTGATGCAATCGCCGCAGCGTTTTAAGGTTATCAATTTCCGCACTGTTGCAGCAAACAGGCATTTTTTCAACGATTTCGCGATCAACCCTGGATTTTGAGCCATGAAACTCGCGGTGAAAACCCTTGTCTCACCTGGGATAGCGGCCCGAATTTTTCCCGTCTGAACCCGGGTGTTGACCGGGACAATTTCGCCATTCCTGCGCCACGCTTCACCGTCAGCCTGGTGAGCGTCCGGGCTCTGGCCGGCGGCCCCGCCCGCCCGCCCCATTCCCGGCGCATTGCCGGGAACCAAACCGTTTCGGGGCGCATTCCCGGCACAGGTCATGCTGCAACTCCGAGGGAGAGGATCCATGAAAAAACTGCTGGCTATCGGACTGGTGACGGTTGGACTGGCTGCTTGCCAAACCCCCGGCGAGCGCGCTGTGGGCGGCGCCGCCATTGGCGGCCTCGCCGGCGCTGCGGTCGGCGGCGCGGCCACGGGAACGGGCGGCGGCGCTCTTGCCGGCGCGGCCCTGGGCGCGGGCGCGGGCGCGATTGTCGGCGCCGGAACGGCCAATTGCCGCAGCTACTACTACGGCGGCCGCCGCTACCAGGAATGCTACTGAACCTCGCCTGAAGCGTTTTTTGGCGTGGCCCGGCCTGCCACGCGCTGGAAGAACGCAGGGCAACGGACAGTCAGGGCAAGACGCCGCCGCAATGGCGGGTTTTGCTCTCGCTGACGACGGGTGGCGACGGCGGTGACGGCGTCGCTTTTTTTTTGCGCGAAACCTGCCTGAGGCGCCTCGAAAAATACGCGTTCTGATGTTCCGATGCGCGTTCGATGACGCCTGATTCCCTTTCGCGCCCTTCCGCCTCATGCCCCAGCGCCTCCTGCCCGTCCCGGTTTCCCGGCGACCGGACGGACGCATCCGGCTGCGGGAGCGGCCGATGAGCGTCTGGGGCAAATTGGGCGGCCTGGGGCTTGGCGCGGTGCTCGGCGGACCGCTTGGGGCGCTGGTTGGCGCCGCCACGGGCCACGTGCTGCTCGACCGGAGCGACAGCCCCGGCGCCCAGGCCTGGGCCGCCACCGGACGGTTTCTGGAGAGCACCGGGCTGTTCGCACCGGGCGGAATTTTCGGGCCGCCGCCGCCGGAGGTGGTTTACGCCACCGGCCTCGTCGCCCTGTGCGCGAAGATGGCGCGGGTCGACGGGGTGGTTACCCACAACGAAATCGCCGCCTTCCGCCGCATCATCGACGTGCCGGCGGAGGATCTGCCGCGCGTCGAGCGCCTGTTCAATCTCGCCCGCCAGACCATCCACGGTTTCGACGCTTACGCCCGCCAGCTCGCCGACCATTTCGCCGACAACCGGCCGTTGCTGGAAAGCGTGCTGGACGCGCTGTTCGAGATTGCCCGCGCCGACCACGCCATCCATGAAGCGGAACTGGCGTTTCTGGAGGAAGTGGGGCGCATTTTCGGCTTCAGCCACGACGAGTTCGTCGCCATCCAGGCCAATCACATGGCCATGCCGGACGATCCCTGGCGCATCCTCGGCGCCCGCCGCGACATGAGCGACGCGGAACTGCTGCAGTGCTACCGCCGGCAGATCGCCGAGCATCACCCGGACCGGCTGATCGCCGCCGGCATGCCGCAGGAGGCGATCGTCGTCGCCAACGACCGCGCCGCCGCCATCAATGACGCCTTCGCCCGCATCCGCGCCCTGCGCGGCGGCAAAAGCGCTGACGCCGCCTGACATCGCCGGCAACGGGTTGAGCTTTGCCGGCGTTCAGGTGAAACAGGCGCAACCTCTGCGGGCCGCCGGTCGCGCCGCGGCTCGCCGCGCACGGCGGATTGGCAGGGGTCTTGTTTGCAGCAGCCTTGTTTGCAGAGGCCTTGTTTGCAGGAGTGTTCATGTCCCGACTGGAACCTGACAGCCCGGTCGCCGCCAGGGTGTTTCCCTCGCCAAACCACGGTGAACGCACGGGCGGCCAGGCGCCGCGCCTGCTGATCCTGCACTACACCGGCATGCCGGACGCCGGCGAGGCGCTGCAACGGCTGTGCAATCCGGTGGCGGAAGTCTCGGCGCATTATTTCGTTTTCGAAAACGGCCATGTGGTCCAGATGGTTCCTGAGGCGCGGCGGGCCTGGCACGCCGGCGCCAGCTTCTGGAATGGCGTGACCGACGTGAACTCCGCCTCCATCGGCGTCGAGATCGCCAACGCCGGCCATCCAGGCGGCCTGCCGCCCTACCCGGACGCGCAGATCGCCGCGGTGACGCGCCTTGCCCAGGACATCATCCAGCGCTGGTCGATCCTGCCCGGGAACGTGCTGGCCCACTCGGACGTGGCGCCCCTGCGCAAGGAAGACCCCGGCGAGCTGTTTCCGTGGGAGCGCCTCGCCCAGGCTGGCGTCGGCCACTGGGTCCGCCCGGCCCCGGTCAGCGGCGGACGTTTCCTCAGCCCTGGCGAGAGCGGCCCGCCGGTCGAGGCGCTGCAGGCAATGCTGGCGCTTTACGGCTATGGCGTTGACATGAACGGCGACTATGACGCCAGCACCGAGGCGGCGGTGCGCGCCTTCCAGCGGCATTTCCGGCCAGAGCTGGTGGACGGCGTCGCAGACGCATCCACCATCACCACCCTGCGCGACCTCATCGCCAGCCGGCAGGGTCCGCTGGTGGCCTGACCGGCCCTCGCCTTGCGGAGCTGGCGGCCGGGGCGTATCTACATTTTGTGAGTTAGCGCTAACTCACGACAGTCCGGGGAGTGCCCTGCCTGATGGTCAGGGCTGAGATGGCGCGACGCCAAATCCTTTGAACCTGATCCGGCTGGCGCCGGGCCGGAGAGTGGAGACCGCTTTCCGGGCTGATCCGGCGCCGACTCAAGGCACGGGACATTCCTGGACGCTTTCCCGGCGTCCAGGAATGTCCCGCATCGGCGGAGGGACGGCATGACCACAGCGAACACCCACCTTCCAGACACGCTCCGTGATGCGCCCACCGTCTCGGTGGTCGGCGCCGGCGTCGCCGGAAGCTGGTGCGCGCTGGCGCTGGCGCAGGCGGGCTGCGCCGTCGCCCTGTATGATCAGGGGGCCGGCGATCTGGCCGGCGCCACCAGCTACTGGGCTGGCGGCATGCTGGCGCCCGATTGCGAGGCCGAGGTTTCCGAGCCGCTGGTGATGCGCCTTGGCCACCGCTCCCTCGCCCTGTGGCGCGCGGCGTTTCCCGATGCGGCGTTCCACGGCTCGCTGATTGTCGCCCACCCGCGCGACCGCGCCGATTTCGAGCGCTTCGCCCGCATCACCCCCGGTCACGAGCGGGTTGACGCTGCGGAGATCGCCGCGCTGGAGCCGGCGCTGGAAGGCCGGTTTCGCGATGGTCTGTTCTTCCCTGCGGAAGGGCATGTGGAGCCGCGCCGGGTGGTGCCGGCGATCCACGAGCGGCTGCGGGCGCTGGGCGTCAGCCTGCGCCTCGGCGCGCCGGTCGACCCGGACAGCCTGGACGGCCTGGTGATCGATTGCCGGGGCATGGCGGCGCGCGACGCCCTGCCCGCCCTGCGCGGCGTCAAGGGCGAGGTGGTCACCATCGAGACGCCGGAAATCAGCCTCACCCGCCCGGTGCGCCTGCTGCATCCGCGCTGGCCGCTCTATGTGATCCCGCGCCCCAACAACCGATTCGTCATCGGCGCCTCCACCATCGAGAGCGAGGATGACCGCATCTCCGTCCGCTCGGCGCTCGAATTGATGAGCGCCGCCTTCGCCATCCATCCGGCCTTCGGCGAGGCGCGCATCGTCGAAATGGGCGCGGGACTCCGGCCGGCGTTTCCGGACCATGCGCCGCGCGTCACCGTCGCCGGCCGCATCGCCCGCGTCAACGGCCTCTACCGGCACGGCTTCCTGATGGCCCCGGCCATCGCTGAAGCTGTGACCCGCTGGATCGTCGACGGCGTGCGGGATGACGAACTGTTTCATATGGCGGGCCGCGCGACCGCGGCCCCGGCGCTTGAGGAGGCGACGCCATGAACGACAACCTGATGACCGACGCGCCCGTCCTCAGGCTCACCGTCAATGGCGAAGGCCAGCAGGTGGCCGCCGCCAGCGTGCGGGCGCTGCTCGAGGCCCTGGGCTATGACGGCGAATTCATCGCCGTCGCCGTCAACCAGTCGGTGGTTTCGCGCGGACGGTGGGGTGAGGATTTGCTGCGCGACGGCGACGACATCGAAATCGTCTCGCCGCGACAGGGTGGATGACCAGCATGCTGAAACTGTATGGCGAGGACATCGCCTCCCGACTGATGATCGGCACGGCGCTGTATCCCTCCCCCGCCGTCATGCAGGCGGCGGTGCGCGCCTCGGGCGCCGGCATCCTCACCGTGTCGGTGCGGCGCGAGACGGCGGGCGGAGCCACCGGCGACAGTTTCTGGGCGCTGATCCGCGAGCTGGGGCTGAAAATCCTGCCCAACACCGCCGGCTGTCGCACGGTGCGCGAGGCGGTCACCACCGCCCGGCTCGCCCGCGAACTGTTCGGAACTCCCTGGATCAAGCTGGAGGTTGTCGGCGACGACGACACCCTGCAACCGGACGTGGTGGCGCTGGTCGAGGCCGCCGACATCCTGATCCGCGACGGTTTCCAGGTGTTTCCCTATTGCACCGAGGACCTGACCGTTGCGACCCGGCTGGTCGACGCCGGCTGCCAGGTGGTGATGCCCTGGGCCGCGCCTATCGGCAGCGCCAAAGGCATCGTCAACCCGGGCCCGCTGACCCTGCTGCGCAACCGTTTTCCGGATATCGCCCTGGTGGTCGACGCCGGCCTCGGCGCGCCCTCACACGCCGCCCACGCCATGGAGCTGGGTTATGACGCGGTGCTGCTCAACACGGCGGTGGCGAAGGCCGGCGACCCGGTGGCCATGGCCCGCGCCTTCGGCCAGGCGGTGGAGGCCGGCCGCGCCGCGTGGGAAGCCGGCCTGATGCCCCCGCGCGATTTCGCCTCTCCGTCAACGCCTGTTCCAGGGACGCCGTTCTGGCATGCTGCAAACTCCTGACCGTTTTTATCCCATCGTCGACAGCGTCGCCTGGGTCGATCGCCTCGTGCGCTGCGGCGTGCGCACGGTGCAGCTCCGCGCCAAGGAGCTGGATCACGCCGACGCGGTGGCGATGATCCGCGCCGCGCTGGCGATCACCCTGCCCGCCGACGTGCAGCTGATCGTCAACGACTACTGGCAGGCGGCCATCGACGCCGGCGCCGGCCATTTGCACCTGGGCCAGGAAGACCTGGCCGAGGCCGACCTCACCGCCATTCGCAACGCCGGGCTGACGCTGGGCGTCTCCACCCATGACGAAGCGGAGCTGGAGACGGCGCTCGCGGCAAGGCCCGACTATGTGGCGCTCGGCCCGATCTGGCCCACCACCCTGAAAGTCATGCGCTTTGCACCACAGGGGCTGGAGCGGATCAGCGAGTGGAAACGCAGGCTTGGCGCGACGCCGCTGATCGCCATCGGCGGCGTCACCCTGGAGCGCGCCCCGGACGTTTTCGCCGCCGGCGCCGACTCCATCGCCGTGGTCAGCGACGTCACCATGAACGCCGATCCGGAAGCGCGCGTCGCCGCCTGGCTGGCGTTTGCCGGTCACGGCGCCTGACGCGTCCGCCCCGCACTGGACGAAACGGACCAGCCGGGCTGCGGCTGGCTCTCCGCGGCGCATGGGCCGGCATTCTGATCCTGGACATCGGCAACGTTTGCCGGCCCTGAGCGTTTTCCAGGGCGGCGGCTGACGCGCGGGACGCGTCCATTCAGCGGACGTGTGTCCAGACGCAGGGGCGCAGGAGCGAACCCGATTCGGTCGGAGCACATTCCGCCCCTGGAGGTCCGGGGAGCCGGGGAGCCAAATCGGCAAATCATTACCCGCGTATGAATCGTTTGTATTTTTCACGACGACGGATTGTCGCACGACTCCGGTATCCACAGCGCATTTTGGCGGCGCGCCGGATTGCTGCGCGTTGCTTGCCCATAACGTCCCCAGATCATGGGAGATGCGGGCCGCAGCCGACCAATATTGCATTATCAAGTATTCATGCGCTCACATGAAATACCCCCTCCAGCACAGCCGAACCCGCGCCTGGAGGAATATAGTCAAGCAATGTGCATTCATGCCACAGCTTCACCGTTGCAGGTGAAACCGTGCGCCACATTGTGGTCACGACCCGCCATTTTCTGGCGCGATCCGCAACAACAAAGGACGGATCGTTGCTATCCAGGAAACAAGTATTTGCCGCCACCCTGGTCGGGTTCGCAGCTTTCACCACATCAGCAGCATTCGCAGATACACCTTCATCCAGCCAATCCGGCCAGCATGGCGTCGCCAGCTGGTATGGACCCGGCTTCTACGGTCGCAAGACCGCCAGCGGCGAGCGTTTCACGGGCAAGGCCCTCACCGCCGCGCATCGCACCCTTCCCTTCGGCTCCATGGTTCGCGTCACCGACAAGCGTTCCGGCCGTTCCATCGTGGTCCGCATCAATGACCGCGGCCCCTTCAAGCGCGGCCGGGTGATTGATCTGTCCGCCGCTGCGGCCCGCGCCCTCGGAATGGGCGGCGTCGCGCCTGTCGTGGTGACGCCGGTGGTCCGCACCGCCGCCAACGAAGCCCAGACATCCAACCGTTAACATCCGGATTTTGTTCCCCGCGCCCCTCCGGCGCACACGGAATCCAGACGCGAAAACGCCGCCCGCGTGTTGCTTGAGGGCGGCGTTTCGATTCATGGACCGCGGGCGTCCGCCTGGCGGATGCGCGGCGACCCGAAGATGTGTCTGGCCGGAAGCTGTTCAGGCGGCGCTTTTCGCGTAGGCGGCCGGGTCGTAATTCAGCACCGGCGCCAACCAGCGCTCCACTTCCGCGAGGTCCATGCCCTTGCGCCGGGCGTAGTCCTCGGCCTGATCGCGCTCCACCTTGGCGACGCCGAAATAATAGGCCTCAGGGCACGACAGATAGAGCCCCGACACCGAGGCGCCTGGCCACATGGCGTAGCTCTCGGTGAGCTTCACGCCAATGCGCTTCTCCACCTGCAACAGGTCGAACAGCGTCGCCTTCTCGGTATGGTCCGGCTGGGCCGGATAGCCCGGCGCGGGGCGGATGCCGTCGTATGTCTCGGCGATCAGCTCGTCATTGCTCAGGTTCTCGCCCGGCGCATAGCCCCAGAACTCGGCGCGCACCCGCTGGTGCATGCGCTCGGCGAAGGCTTCGGCGATGCGGTCGGCCAGCGCCTTGACCATGATCGACGAATAATCGTCGTTGGCGCCCTCGAAGCGTCTGGCGATGCGATCTTCCTCCGGGCCGGCGGTGACGACGAATCCGCCCACATAATCCGGCTTGCCGACGCCTTCCGGCGCGACAAAATCGGCCAGCGCCAGGTTGGGGCGGCCATCGCGCTTGCTGAGTTGCTGACGCAAGGTGAAGAAGGTCGCCAGCGTCTCCTGACGGCTCTCGCCGGTATAAAGGCGGATGTCGTCGCCCACCGCGTTGGCCGGCCAGAAGCCGATCACCGCCCTCGGCGTGAACCAGCGCTCATCGACAATGCGCTTCAGCATGGCCTGGGCGTCCGCATAGAGCTGACGCGCCGCCTCGCCTTGTCTGGCGTCCTCCAGGATCGCCGGGAAGCGCCCCTTCAGCTCCCAGGTCTGGAAGAACGGCGTCCAGTCGATATAGGGAACCAGCTCGGCCACGTCGTAGCTGCGGAACACCCGTTCGCCGAGGAACGTCGGCTTCGGCGGCGTCAGCGCCGCCCAATCGACCTTCATGGCGTTGTCGCGCGCCTTCGCCAGCGGCAGGCGCTGCTTCTCCGCCTCGGCCCGGGCGTGCCCGGCCGCCACCTTCTCGTACTCGGCCCGCACGCCCGCCACATAGTCCGTCGCCTGCATGTCAGAGAGCAGGCTGGAGACCACGCCGACGGCGCGGCTGGCGTCAGCGACATAGACCGCCTGGTTGCGATGGTAATTGGGATGGATCTTCACCGCCGTATGCACGCGGCTGGTGGTCGCTCCGCCGATCAGCAGCGGAATGTCAAACCCCTCGCGCTCCATCTCCGAAGCCACATGCACCATCTCGTCAAGCGAGGGGGTGATCAGCCCGGAGAGGCCGATGACGTCCACCCGCTCCTTGCGGGCGACATCAAGGATCTTGGCTGCCGGCACCATGACGCCGAGGTCGATCACCTCGTAATTGTTGCAGGCCAGCACGACGCCGACGATGTTCTTGCCGATGTCATGCACGTCGCCCTTCACGGTGGCCATCAGCACCTTGCCGGCGCTGCTGTGGCCATCGCCGCCCGCCGCCTTCTCCGCGTCCATGAACGGCATCAGCCAAGCCACCGCCTGCTTCATGACACGGGCAGACTTCACCACCTGGGGCAGGAACATCTTGCCGGCGCCGAACAGGTCGCCAACCACCCCCATGCCGGCCATCAGCGGCCCCTCGATCACGTCGAGCGGGCGGGCGGCGCCGAGGCGCGCCTCCTCGGTGTCGGCGTCGATATATTCAGTGACGCCGTTGACGAGGGCGTGCTCCAGCCGCTTCTCCACCGGCCAGGTGCGCCAGGTCAGATCGGCCTCACGCGCCTGGCGGCCGGCGCCGCCACGGAACTTCTCCGCCACGTCCATCAGCCGTTCGGTGGCGTCAGGACGGCGGTTCAGCACCACGTCCTCGCAGGCCTCGCGCAAGTCCGGATCGATCTCGTCGTAGACGGCGAGCTGGCCGGCGTTGACGATGCCCATGTCCATACCGGCGCGGATGGCGTGCAGCAGGAACACCGCATGCATCGCCTCGCGCACCGGCTCGTTGCCGCGGAAGGAGAACGACAGATTGGAAACGCCCCCGGAAATATGGGCGTGCGGCAGGGTCTGACGGATGCGCTGCGTCGCCTGGATGAAGTCGACGCCGTAGTTGTTGTGCTCCTCGATGCCCGTCGCCACGGCGAAGATGTTGGGATCGAAGATGATGTCCTCGGGCGGGAAGCCGACCTGTTCGGTGAGGATTTTGTAGGCGCGCGCGGTGATCTCCACCTTGCGCTGCGCCGTATCGGCCTGGCCCTGCTCGTCGAAGGCCATCACCACCACGGCGGCGCCATAGGCGCGGACGATGCGCGCCTCGTGAATGAACTTCTCCTCGCCTTCCTTCAGCGAGATCGAGTTGACGATGCCCTTGCCCTGCAGGCACTTCAGTCCGGCTTCGATCACCTCGAACTTGGAGGAATCGACCATCACCGGCACGCGGGCGATGTCCGGCTCGGCGGCGACCAGATTGAGGAAGTCGGTCATCACCTGCTGCGAATCGAGCAGGCCCTCGTCCATGTTGACGTCGATGATCTGGGCGCCATTGGCCACCTGATCGCGCGCCACGTCGAGCGCGGCGGCGTAGTCGCCGGCGGTGATCAGTTTGCGGAACTTCGCCGAGCCGGTGACATTGGTGCGCTCGCCGATGTTCACGAACGGAATGTCGTCGGTGAGGGTGAATGGCTCCAGCCCCGACAGCCGCAGGCGCGGCTCCACCTCCGGCGCGACGCGCGGCGCCTTGCCGGCCACCGCTCCGGCGATGGCGGCGATATGCGCCGGCGTCGTGCCGCAGCAGCCGCCCACCACGTTGACCAGGCCGGAGGCGGCGAACTCGCCGACCAGCGTCGCCATGGCCTCAGGGCTCTCGTCATACAGGCCGAATTCGTTGGGCAGGCCAGCGTTGGGATAGGCGCAGACCAGCGTATCGGCGACCCGCGACAGCTCCTGGATGTGGGCGCGCATTTCCCGGGCGCCAAGGGCGCAGTTGAGACCGATGCTGAAAGGCCGGGCGTGGTGCAGCGAATTCCAGAAGGCCTCCGGCGTCTGGCCGGACAGGGTGCGGCCAGAGAGATCGGTGATGGTGCCGGAGATCATCAGCGGCAGGCGCACGCCCTTCTCCGCAAAGACCTGCCCCGCCGCCACCACCGCCGCCTTGGCGTTCAGCGTGTCGAAGATTGTCTCGATCAGGATGATGTGCGACCCGCCGTCGACCAGCCCCCGGATCTGCTCGGCGTAGGCGTCGCGCACCTCGTCGAAGCTGACGGCCCGGTAACCCGGATTGTTGACGTCCGGCGAGATCGACAGGGTGCGGTTGGTCGGCCCCACGGCGCCGGCGACGAAGCGCGGGCGGCCATCGCGGCGCTCCGCCTCCTGAGCCGCCTCGCGCGCCAGCCGCGCGCCTTCGCGGTTCAGCTCATAGACGATGGCTTCAAGGCCATAATCGGCCTGGGCGATCGCCGTGCCCGAGAAGGTGTTGGTCTCGACGATGTCGGCGCCGGCCATGAAATATTCGAGGTGAATCTCACGAATGGCGTCGGGCTGGGTCAGGATCAGCAGGTCGTTGTTGCCGCGCAGATCGTGGCCATGGTCGCGGAACCGATCGCCGCGAAAATCCTCCTCCGAGAACTTCCGTCCCTGGATCATCGTGCCCATGGCGCCGTCGAGCACCAGGATGCGCTCGCGGGCGGCGGCGTCCAGGGCGGCGCGCACGGCGTCGCCATCGGCCGGGCTGGCGGCGGTGGAATTGATCGGCAGGGTCGTGGTCTGGGTCATGGCTTGATCCGGTTGCGCGAAAAGCGCCGGCTGGAGCAACGGGCAAACACCGGCAGGCTGCCGGAGGCCGGCCGCGCCGTCGGGCTGGCGCACCTTTCCAGCGAGGCGAACATCGCCCGGCGTGAAAAAGTGCATTTACTCAAATAGATAGGGCGACACTCCGGTTCAGCATGAACCGGTTTCGCCCTGGCATCAATCGCCCCCGGCAGCCGGCCGGTCGCCCGGGGACAGGGCTGGCGTCAGTCCGCCTGCTGGCCGGGTGCTCCGGCGGCCGGGCGCAAGCCCAGCAGATGGCAAACCGCATAAACCAGGTCGGCCCGGTTCATGGTGTAGAAATGGAGATCGGCGACGCCGCGATCAATCAGCTCCGCCGCCTGCTCGCTCACCACGGCGGAGGCGATCAGCCGCCGGGTTTCCGGGTCATCGTCCAGTCCCTCGAAGCGCTGCGCCAGCCAGCCCGGCACGCTGGCGCCGGTGCGGGCGGCGAAGCTGGCCGCCTGGGTGAAGTTCTGCACCGGCAGCAGCCCGGGCACGATCGGAATATCGACGCCGCGCGCCCGCGCCCGGTCGAGGAAGCGGAAGTAGACGTCGTTATCGAAGAAGAACTGGGTGATGGCCCGCGTGGCGCCCGCGTCGATCTTGCGCTTCAGCATGTCGATGTCAGCGTCGAGATCAGGGCTTTCCGGATGCTTTTCCGGATAGGCCGACACCGACACCTCAAAGTCGCCGATGGCGCGGATGCCAGCCACCAGATCTGCTGAAGACTGATATCCCTGCGGATGGGCGTGGAAGGCGTGACCAGGCCCCTCGATGGCGTCGCCGCGCAGCGCCACGATGTGGCGCACGCCGGCGGCGTGATAGCCGCGGATCACCTCATCCACCTCATCGCGCGAGGCCGCGACGCAGGTGAGATGCGCGGCCGGCGTCAGCGCCGTTTCATCGACGATGCGCTTCACCGTGGCGTGGGTGCGCTCACGGGTGGAGCCGCCGGCGCCATAGGTGACGGAAACGAAATGCGGCTGCATCGGCTCCAGCCGCCGGATGGCGCTCCACAGCTGCTCCTCCATGGCCGGCGTTTTCGGCGGAAAGAACTCGAATGAGGCGCGCGGGACGCGGAGGCTGTCGCGGCTCGGACGGAACCCCTGGCGAACCACGTCGCGCGTCTCTTCTCGTGTTCCCTGGGCAATCATCATGCAACCCCTGAATTCTGGCCGTCCGGCGACCAGTCGGTAATGACGCGCGGATCGCGGGCCAGCCACAGCACGACCGTCAGGCCGTCCCCGCCGCTTCCGGCGCAGCCTGCCTTCGCCGCGTCTGGCCCATCGGTGGGCAAACGCACGCTCTGTCGCGGCTCAAGCCCGGCGGCGGTGAACCACGCCGCCATCTGCGCATCGTCAAATCCCAACCGCCGGTGCTGGTGCCCGGTGCGGAGAAACTCGTGCTCGTGCGTGGCGAAATCGACCGCGAGCAGCCGCCCGCCCGGCGCCAGCGCCGAGGCGGCCTCGCGCAGGGCGCGGCCGGGGTCGTCGAGAAAATGCAGCACCTGGTGCACCACCACCAGGTCGAAGGCGCCGCGCTCCACATCAAGGGCGTTGATGTCGCCCTGGCGCAGTTCGGCGCGGGTAACGCCCGCCCGCTCCAGATTGGCGCGCGCCACCTGCAACATGGCCGGGCTGGCGTCGACGCCGACGAGACGTTGCGCCTGCGGCGCCAGCAATTGCAACATGCGCCCGGTGCCCGCGCCAAGGTCGAGCAGGGCGCGCACCGGCGCCGGGCCGACCAGATCGCGGATCGCCTGCTCCACCGCCGCTTCCGGCGCGTGCAACGAGCGCAACTGGTCCCATTCCGGCGCGATGCGCGCAAACCAGGCGCCGGCGGCGCGGGCGCGCTCCTCGCGCACCTGGGCGAGACGTTCGAGATCGCGGGCGAGCAGCGCGTCGTCCTGTGGCAGGGCGTCGACCAGCGCCCGCAGCGGCGCAGGCAGGCCGCCGCCGCCGGCGAGGCGGAAAAATGCCCAGGCGCCCTCGCGCCGCCGCTCCACCAGGCCAGCCTCGCACAACAGGCGCAAATGGCGGGAAATGCGCGGCTGCGACTGGCCGAGAATGTCGGTGAGATCGGAGACGCTGAACTCGCCCCGGGCGAGCAGATACAGAATGCGCAGGCGCGTTTCTTCCGCCGCCGCCTTCAGCGCGGCCAGAATGGCGTCAAACGAGACGTTGTCGACGACGGACACGCGCAACCCCACGAAGGAAACCGGGACGCGCACACGGCCCCGGCGCTGAAATCAGCGTTGCCGAATAGATATAAACATATCTTTATATGGTCAAGCGACAAATGCGCCCGAGCCTGGGGCGGTTATTTCACCAGACAGAAGCCTGATCGGTCAGAATTCGCGCAAAACGGGAAATCATGGGCATTTTCCGATCCGCATGGACCGGAAAATGCGCTATCGCGTCGCCGCCGCCGTTCGCGAAATCGGCAGCTTGCTGTTGCGGCGCACGGCGATCAGCAGCACGCCGCCAAGGGCGATGGACGAGCCCAGCACCGTGCTGACGGTGAGCCGGTCGCCCGTCATCGCCATGCCGAGGGCGATGGTGAACAGCGGGCACATCAGGGTGAGCGGCGCGATCAGGCTGGCCTCGTACTTCTTGATGAGGCCATAATAGGTGGTGTGAGCGCAGACCGAGACGACAAGGGCGGCGAACATCACGGCGAAGAAAAGCATCCAGCCGCCATTGATCGCCCGCGGCATCACCTGATCCTCGAGCAGCAGCGTGCCGAACGCCAGCGGAATGGCGCTGACCAGCCCCACCCACGCCTGGAACTGCAGCGGCCGCACCCTGGACATCTGCCGCATCATGATGGCGCCGACGGAGGAGCACACCGCCGCCGCGGCGACGAAGGCCAGTCCCGTCGAGGCGCTGACGCCGCGCGGGTCCCACATCACCAGCATGGTGCCGCTAAACGCCAGCAGAATGCCCAGCCTGCGCCGCCAGCCGATAACCTCGCCGAGCACAATGACGGACAGGATGGTGGTGATCGGCACGCCAAGCTGGCTGACGATGGCGGTGGCCGAAGGCGTCGCAGTCTCCAGGCCGATGAACACCAGCGCGAAGCTGCCCGCGCCCATGCACAGCCCGACAAGAATGATGCGCCACAATGGTTTTGGAACAGGCAGCAGCCAGGGCGCGCACACCAGCGCCACCACCATGAAACGCGCGGCGGCATAGAACAGCGGCGGCGCGTTCAACTCCGAGATCACCACCTTGCTGAGCACCGTGCTGAACGCCCAGGCCAGGCAAATCAGCACGAGAAGGACAAAATCGCGGATATTCATGGAAAGACCTGGGCGGATGACCTGACAGCGGTCGCGGCCACGTGTGACGACCGTCCCGGCGCGGACGGACTGTCGTCACATCTTGTTGAAGGAAACTGCAGGCTGGCTGGATCGGCAACCGGTCCAGATTTTCCTGTTTCGAACGAATTCTGATCGACCAGACAGCGCTGCCTAGCCGGACAGCGCTCTAACCCCGACGCTACGGCCCGGCAATGACATATTGGGCGCATCGCCCAATTTTGCATGACTGCGGGACAATGATATGTCCGCGACGCATCACGACCAGCGTTGGCATGCAATTTGCTCAAACAAACGCCCAATTACCGACCCAAATCCGGGTCAGGTTGTGACGATGCGCTTTCTCGCCTCGGGCTGGATCGCATTTTTTCGGGATCGGTCGACGCCTGGGCCTGTCAGGCCTGACGCCAACGCCGGAATCACAGGGACCCAGCAATGCGCCCGGAAACCTCCGACACCACTGGCATGCGGCGGCAGGCAACAGGGGCTTCGCCGGTTGAGTTGCAGGCGCGCGCCGACGCGCAGCTGGAGGCCGCCGCGCCTCCCGCCTCCAGGCGGGTTGAAACCATCGACATGTGGCGCGGGCTCGTGCTGGTGGTGATTTTCATCAATCACGTGCCCGGCAATCTGCTCGAACACCTGACCATGAAGAACTTCGGCTTCTCCGATTCCGCCGAAGCCTTCGTCTTCGTCTCCGGTCTGGCCGTCGCCCTCGCCTACTTCCCGAAACTGAACGCTGGCGACTGGTTCGGCACGGCGCGACGCTGCGTCAAACGCGCCGTCAAGCTCTATGGCGTGCACCTGCTGCTCACGCTGGCGGCGCTGGTGATGTTCGGCCAGGCATTCCTCGCCACCGGCATCACCGAACTGGCCACCAACCATGGTCGCGACATCAGCTTCATGGAGCCGGCGCGGGCCCTGGCCGGACTGGCGCTGCTCAGTCACCAGATCGGCTACTTCAATATCCTGCCGCTGTACATCCTGCTGATGCTGGTGGCGGTTCCGCTACTGATGCTGGCCTGGGTGCGGCCCGTACTGGCGCTGGCGATCTCCATCGCGGTTTACGCCTGGTCGCGTTTCAGCGATTTCGGCCTGCCAACCTGGCCCATTGAAGGCCGCTGGTTTTTCGATCCGCTGGGCTGGCAACTGCTGTTCACCGTTGGCATCGTTTGCGGCGTGGTGTGGCGCGGCCGCAAGCTGCCATTCTCGCCCACCCTGTTCGGCCTCTCGATCGCCTGGCTGCTGATCAGCCTGATCGTGGTCACCAACGGCTTCGGCCAGTCCCCTGGACTATATGATGAGGCGCGCGCCTGGGCCGATCTCAGCAAGACCGATCTCGGCCTCGGCCGCATGTTCCACTTCCTGGCTCTGGCCTATGTGCTGTCCCAGATGCGGGTTGGCGAAGCCATCCTGCGCCTGCCTGGCGCCGACAAGCTCACCCTGATGGGGCGTCACGGCCTGGCGGTGTTCGCCGCCGGTTCGCTGGCCAGCGCGCTCGGACAGATTCTGCTTGCAGTCAGCCATGGTTCGCCCATTGTGGGCGTCGTCTATGTCGTCGCGGGTATTGCCGGTCTCGTGACCTTTGCAAGTTGTCTTGAATGGTTTTCAACCGCACGCTCACAGCGGGGCAGCGCCCGTCAGTCCCATGCACCCGGCGACGCCAGCCAGCACAATGGCGCCGAAGCCTGATTCTCGCCCTCTCCGCAGGCTATCTGATGACATTCACGGCGCTGTCGTGTGCGCGCGCCGGCGAAGCAGGTGCGGGGCCGCCGGTGATGACGGCCGCGGCCGGCGACGCCATGATGGCGCCGCCGAAGCCCGCCGCCCTGGCGCCGTCGGCGCCTGGAGGCGACGCCCTGAAATCCGGTGAATCACAGGAGCGCGGAGGCATTGAGCGGAAGATTCCGGAGATGTCCCATGGCGACGCGCCGGCGCGCCCCATGATGCGCCCCCGCCTCAGCGCGCCGGATTGCGTCTCGGCCCGCCCGTTGCTGGCGACGTCCGGCACGTTGCGGCACACCGGCCAGCGGCTGGCCGAAGGCAGGCCGCTGCGCATTCTCGCCATCGGCTCCTCCACGACCGAGGGCGTCGGCGCCACGGCGCCGGACCGGACCTATCCAGTCCAGCTTGAAAAAGAGATCGAGCGGCTGCTGCCGCACGCCAGAGTGGACATGCGCATTTCTGGCGTCGGCGGCGAAACCGCCGTGCAGACCCTGGCCCGGCTGGAGCGTGAGCTGGCGGCGCACAATCCGGACCTGGTGATCTGGCAGGTCGGCACCAACGACGCCCTCTCGGACGTCGGCGAAGAGACCTTCAAAACCCTGCTGGACAAAGGCATTGCTTCGGTGAACGCCACCCAGGCCGACCTGGTGCTGATGAACCAGCAGTTTTTCCCGTCCATCCGTCACAAGGCCCGCTACGAACGCTTCGTCCGCATGGTGCAGGACGCCGGCCTGAAGAAGCGCGCCTGCGTCTTCAACCGCTACGCCCTGATGCGGCAATGGGGCGAGGACTCCGCCGACACACTGCGCGCCATGTTGTCGTCGGACGAGTTCCACATGAGCGATCGCGGCTACGCCTGCATGGCCCGGGTGCTGGCCGATGAAATCGTCCGCGCCGCCTGGCAGGATCACGTCGACACCAGCGCCATGTAGCGCCGCCGGACACCCTGCCCGTCACGCTCCGGCTTGCGCATGGCGCTACAGATCGTGGGGCTTCAGGTTACAGGCGCTCCAACTCGCGAACGCCCCAGGCCATATCTGCGGGGCGATGCGGTTGCATCAGCAGATGAGCCCGGCGCGAACCTCCCGCTCAAGCCCGTCGATCAGGGCGTCGCCCCTGCCAACGGAAAGGCGCCGGATGCGCCCGGCGCCCATATCGGCAGGCGCCGGCATCGCAGCGGGCCAGGAGCCCGCCCTGTCATCGCCACCAAAGCGCCCCGCCGCGCCCACCCCGGATCGCGCAGGCGGCCGGCTGGCCGCTGCGCGATCCGCACCGCCGTCGCTGGCCTGGTCGCCGGGGCCGAGCATCTCCCGCGCAATCGGCCCGACCGGACCCAGATCCATCAGCGGTATGCCGGCGTCGTGAGAAACGTAACTCATGGCCGCGTCCAGCGCGCCTTCGCCGGAACCGTTGACAAGGCCCTTCCCACTCAGACGCACCGAGGCCGTCCGGCCAATCCCCCCGCCGCCCAGGCCCGAGATCCAGTTGAAGGCATAGGGATGGAAACCGTAGCCGACAGCGGCTCCGTTGCGGCCCCCAACCTGACGATTAAAGAGATCGACGGACAGGGCCGGCCCGTCGAGCCTGAACAGGCCGCCACAGAAATGCTGGAGCCCGCCGCCGCCGGGAAACGGCAGATGCGTAATCAGGTCCCACTGCTTCGTCCTGGCGTTCCAGCGAAATTCAAGGGAGAAGTTCTCGAAATCGAGATAGCTACCCGCCCCGCGCCCTGGATAAAACATCAGACCATAGTCTTTCATTGACGCGACCACTCCAGCACGCTGACAGCTATAAATGCACAATTATGAGTTATCCTCCAGCAACCTTGGGGTTGCATAAACACTATACATATGCCCTAAACAGCCTCTACCGCGCCATCGTGCAATAATTTCTCATAGAGATTTGAGAGCTTTGCCCTCTCGCGCGCTCCAGCCACCGGCAAATCGTCCCGGACTTCGTGCTCGGCAATCGGTCCATGGAACCGGACCGGCGCGGCGACGCGCCCTGACTGAATGACAGGCCCGTTCACCATATACGCCCGCAGCCAGCGCCGGACCGGGACGCTGCCCTCAATCTCGTCAAGGGGGAATGGGGGGAAGCGATGAGAAATTCGCGCTCCGCACGACCCCGCGATAGGCCAGCACAGGCATGTCCCCCAGTTTTTCCGAGACCTCCTGGGCAAAGGAACGCCGCAGCAGCGCATCCGATCCGCCGTGACAGGAAACGAGGTGAACGCCCCGAAACCACGTCTCCCGCCGCAGACCATCAACAAGCGTCGCAATGTCCCCGGCGTCCAGCAACCGCCCGCCCACTACCATGCCCAGGGAAACGCCGTCCCCACCGGGCGCTCCATGCGCCGTCAGGTTCAGCCAGGGCTCGCCATGGTCCCAGCCGACGAAGCCGAAAGCGTCGGTCTCTCCATCCGATATCGCGTGGAACACCATGCGCGGCGTCTGGCGCCCGGGCCACGCGGCCCCGCTGAACGGACGTGGCGCGGGCCGTTTCCTGAACCAGTCCATCCAGCGCATGATGCGCCCTTTCGCCATTTGGCCCGTTGCTGTGCAGTCATGGCGCGGTCCTGCCTGAACAGCAGCCTGGCCGACCTGCATTCGCTCAGAACGAACGGGGGTATGCGCAGTCTCCAATCCACCTGGATCTGAAACTGTCCCGAACAACCCGCACGGATGATCATGCCATTGTCATGCGCGACGCGGGCGTCATTTCGCAAGGCGCCCGGCCTTACGTCAGATTACGAAACCGCAAACGCATCCATGACCTGAAAACCTCAAAGGCCACCCCAAGTTTTACCCAAATCCGGTGAGCCGAGCCAGTCGGGTTTGGGTGTTACTCAGACTCCCTGACCAGTTCCCCCTGCCCGACCGTGAAGGCCCGTAGCCGCAATTTGCTGCGATGGTCGCCGGCGCCGTGCTGGCCATCGGGCATGTGGCCACGAAAGTAAGCCTTCTGCCAGCCAGCGCGGGCCATATCCGGATCTCCCTGTTTCAGGCCATCGTTAAAGGCGTCCCGCTCGCGCGCCCAGCGCCGGTATGAGCTGTTGAGATCGCCGTCTTGCTGGATCGCCTCGAACGCCGGACACACCGCCTCCAGCGCGCCGCGCGCCACGGGAAAGAAGTGGCACACCGGCTCGTCGACCTCGAAGACCACCGGATGGCCAGGCCGGGTGAACAGCCAGTTCATGGTGAAGGTGTAAGGCGCCCAGTCCGTCTCGATCACGCCAGTCAGCGGCGCGATCCCGTCCTTCGGCCGGTTGAGCGGTCCGGTGACGAAAATGTCGTGACCCGGCTCGGTGCGGAACAGCACCGGCACGTGAAAGGTCAGGACGCCGCTACCAAAATGGCTGACCGCCATGCTGTCGCCATCGCAACTTACCTGGATCGCCTCAGGTCCCACGCCCCCGTCCCACACCGCAGCGAGGCGCCGTCGACATAACACCTCCCAGCCATGGCAGTTGGCGATATTGAGCGGCAGACAGCGATAGGCGAAACGGTTTGGCGTGGCGTCCATCCACGCCCGTTCCAGCGGAGCCGGCCGGACGCTGATGGTCTGCCCCTCAAGAACATAGCCGGTCAGCTTCATTACCCACCCCCGCGCCAGATACACATGATTCATTTAAAATTATTATTGATTAATTGCTGAGAATATACAATTAATACATGAAATATTCTTTACAGCCCCTCACCCGGCCGCACGCCACCGAGCCTTGATCCGCGCCGCCAGCCGGGCCATGCTCCCGACGCCCTGCTTGAACGCGCCCCGTCAGGCGTGGATTTCCGCGCCTTGCGCCAGGACGTCCAGCCATGCGCCGGCGCCCGCATGGCGAATGGAAACGCATCAGGCGAGGAGCGTCATGTCAGGGAACACAGCAGGACCGGTTCGCGTCGCCGTCGCCCAGGCGGCGTCCCTGCCCACCGACACGGTTGCGACGGCCCGCAAGGCCGCGACCCTGATCCGGGAGGCAGCTCGCAAAAGCGTGCGGTTGATCGTTTTTCCAGAAGCCTTTCTTGGCGGTTACCCCAAGGGCAACTCCTTTGGCGCCCCCGTCGGCATGCGCACGCCCGAAGGGCGGGAGGCCTGGCGCAAATACTATGACGCAGCCATCGATCTGGACGGCGACGAGACGGCGATCATCGCCGAGGCGACCGCCGCCACCGGCATGTTCGTGGTCATCGGCTGCATCGAGCGCGACCTCGGCACCCTTTATTGCACCGCCCTGTTCTTCGACGGCGCCCGCGGTCTCATCGGCAAGCACCGCAAACTGATGCCCACCGCCGCCGAGCGGCTGATCTGGGGTTTTGGCGACGGTTCGACCATGCCGGTGTTCGAGACGCCCATCGGCCGCATTGGCGCGGTGATCTGCTGGGAAAATTACATGCCCGCCCTGCGCATGCACATGTATAGCCAGGGCGTCTCGATCTATTGCGCCCCCACGGCGGACGACCGTGAAACCTGGCTGCCCTCGATGCGCCACATCGCGCGCGAAGGGCGCTGTTTCGTGCTGTCCTCATGCCAGTACATCCGTCGCGAGGCCTGGCCCGAGGACTATGCCTGCGCCCTCGGCGACGCCCCAGAGACGGTGCTGTTGCGTGGCGGAAGCTG
Source organism: Camelimonas fluminis (assembly GCF_014656355.1). Taxonomy (GTDB): domain Bacteria; phylum Pseudomonadota; class Alphaproteobacteria; order Rhizobiales; family Beijerinckiaceae; genus Camelimonas; species Camelimonas fluminis. The sequence goes on along the minus strand of NZ_BNCG01000001.1, from coordinate 183,487 downwards.
CATCGTCGATCCGCTGGGCGAGGTGCTGGCCGGACCGGCCTTCGACAGCGAAACCCTGCTCTACGCCGATATTGATCCGGCGGCGATCGCCCGCGGCAAATATGACTTCGACGTAACCGGACATTATGCGCGACCGGACATCTTCCAGCTGATTGTCGACGACCGGCCAAAGCAGGCCGTCTGCCGCCTGTCGGACCAGGCCGGCGGTTAAAGCAGTTTCGGCAAAAATAGCGCCCAATTTGCGTGAAGAAAACGCGTCGAATTAAAGAGATCTGGCGAAAACCTGGTTCAGAATGAACGAGTTCTGTTCCACAGGAACAGTTCGGGCGTTTGCTCCGGCCTCACGTCTCGCCGCGCGCAAATGCCAAACTCATCAGTCCCGCGAAGAAGCCAGCAAGTGGTCATGGCCTTGCTGGCCCCGGCCCGCAGCGCCGGATGATGGAGCTGGCGTTGCGCGCATCGCCCGCGCGCTTCCGCCAGGGGGCCGTTGATGAAGATGGATCACAGACAACACCCGCCGCTTTGGCCTGACGCATTTTGCTCGCGACACGCCCGCCTTTTTCACGAAAGGCCGGGCGTGGGTCTCCCGGGCGTGCTCTGGCTTGAAGTCGCGCCCGCTTCGCCGGCATGCGCGCCGACGCCCGCCGCCTCCGCCAGTACGGCGCGGAGACGGGCGAACACCTCCGGCGCCTGGCGCAACCGGGCGTCGCCCATGCGCGTCACCGGCGCCAGCAATCGCAGGCTGTTGCTGACGAACACCGCGTCAGCGCGGTTCAGATCGTCCAGCCCCAGCGTCTGCTCGCCGGCGACGAGGCGCGCGGCAGGCGCCAGCCGCAGCAGGGCGGCGCGGGCGATGCCAGGCAGCACGCCGGCGGCCAGCGGCGGCGTTAACAGTTGTCCGCCAGACAAGGCAAAAATATTGCCGACGCCGCTGCAGGCGACATCGCCGCGCGTATTGAGAAAAAGCGGCTCGTCGCAGCCGGCGGCCCGCGCCCGTCCGGTTTCCAGAACATTGTCCAGATAGGCGAGCGTCTTGATTCGCGACGTCACCGAGGTTTCGTTGCGCCGAACCGGCGACAGCCACAGGCTGAGCGGCTGGAAGGCCGGCAACGCCGTCAGCGCGGCGTGGGAAGCAATGACCGTCGGCGCCGTTTGCTCCGGCGGCGCGACGCCGCGCGGCCCCGGCCCGCGCGTCACCGTCACCCGCAGGGAGCCAGCCGCCAGCCCGGCGGAGGCCAGCGTCATCGCCGCGTCGATCCGCCGTTCCAGGTCACGCTCGCGCACGTCCAGACCGATGACGGCGCAGGCGTCGCACAGCCGCCGCAAATGCGCATCCCGCCACACCGGCGCGCCGTCAATCACCAGCGCCGTATCGAACACGCCGTCGCCCAGCAGCAGCCCCCGGTCGGTCAGGTCAAAGCCGGCGCGCGTTCCGGCAAGCGGTTCGCCGTTGAGCCAGATCATGCGCGCCTCCATGCGGCAGCGAGGCGGATAAAATTGGCCAGCAACGCATGACCATGCCGGGTCAGCACCGATTCGGGATGAAACTGCACGCCGAATGTCGGATGCCGCACATGCGACAGAGCCATGATTTCCCCCTGCGGGCTGCGGGCGTCGACCCGCAGATGCTCCGCCATGGCCGGGCGCTCCTCCACCACCAGGGAATGGTAACGACCGACAGTCAGCGGCGTCGGCAATCCCGCAAACAGCCCCTGGCCCCTGTGCCGGATGGCGGTGGCCCGTCCGTGCAACGGCTCGCGCGCCCGGGCGATGACGCCGCCGAACGCCGCGCCGATGCACTGGTGACCCAGGCAGACGCCAAGGATCGGCGTCCGCCCCGACAGTTCGCGCGCCACCGCCAGCGAAACCCCCGCTTCGTCCGGCGTGCATGGCCCCGGCGACAGCAGCACCCCGTCAATGGCCCCGGCGGCGTGCATGGCGGCGATCTCGCCGGGCGCGATCGCATCGTTGCGGACAATCCGCGTCGGCGTTCCCAGTTCCTCGCAATAACGGGCAATGTTGAAGACAAACGAATCGTAATTGTCGATGATCAGGAGCATGCGCCGCTCCGGTAACGGGCGAAGGCCGAAAACAGCCGCGCCGCCTTGGTTTCCGTCTCATCGAACTCCTGCGACGGATCGGACAGCAGGGTGACGCCGCCGCCAGCCTGGAACACGGCTTCGCCATGCTGGAACGCCACGGTGCGGATGGCGATGTTCAGATCCATGTCGCCGTCGAAACCAATATAGCCGATGGCGCCGCAATAAACGCCGCGCGCCACGCCCTCGATCTCCGTGATGATGTCCATGGCGCGGATTTTCGGCGCGCCGGTGATCGAGCCGCCGGGAAAGGTGGCGGCGATCAGATCGACGGCGTCGCGCCCCTCCCGCAGGCGGCCGTGCACGCCCGAAACCAGATGGTGCACGTTGGCGTAGGTCTCCAGGTCGCACAACGAATCGACCTGCACGCTGTGCGGGGCGCAGATCCGGGAGAGATCATTGCGCAGCAGATCAACGATCATCACGTTCTCGGCCCGGTCTTTCTCCGAAGCCTGCAGGGCAGCGGCGGCCGCCGCGTCGGCGGCGGCGTCGGCGCCGCGCGGCGCCGTGCCCTTGATAGGCCGGGTTTCCACCATTCCGCCGCGCAAGGTCAGGAAACGTTCCGGCGAACTGGAAGCGATGGCGACGTCGCCGAAATCCGCGAACGCGGCGAACGGAGCCGGATTCTCCATGCGCAACGCGCGGTAAAAGGCGAACGGATCAAAGCCGGACGGCAGCGCGACGCTGAAGCGGCGGGCGATATTGGCCTGAAAGATGTCGCCAGCGCGAATGTAATCCCGCACGCGCTCAACTGCCGCGAGCCAGGCGTCGCGATCATGACTCGCCTGGAAGCTTTCGGGGAAGGCCGCCGGGAAACCCGCGCGACGCCCCGTCGAGGGGTGAAACGCCCTCGCGTTTTCTGGCTGGCCGGGCGCGGCTGCGGTTGCATCGCCGGGCGCTCCGGCTTCCGGATCAGCCGGCAGCCCCCCAGGCGGCAGCGCCCCCGGCCGCAGCGCCGCGTCCAGCAACCGGGCGCGCATGGCCTCGCCCCGTCGCCGCGCGCGCTGCTGGCCGGCGGCGCCGGTTTCCGGAAAACCCGAGGAATAGATCGCCGCCTGGCCAGTGGCGTGATCCAGCGCCACGACCACATCGTAGAACCCGAGCGCCATGTCGTCGACGCATGCTGGCCGTCGCGGCTCCGCGAGCCGCTCCAGCCGACGGCCGAAATCATAGGCAATGTATCCGGCGAGCCCGCCCCGGAACGGCGCCGGATCAGCAGGATCAGGCGGCAGACGATAACGGTTGATGAGACGGCGCAAGGCGACAAGCGGGGCGTCGGCGAGCGGCGCTTCGTTCCAGAACGCCTGCCCTTCGCGCACCCGGAATATTCCGAACGGCTCAGCCGCCAGAAACGACCAGCGCGCCACGGGGAAGGCGCCCGCATCCGGCGCCGGCGCAGCGGTGTCGAGCAACACCAGTCCCGGCGCATCGCCGGCCGACAGGCAGGCCGCGGCCCAGACCAGATCCGTGCAGGCCAGATCTGGAGAAGACCCCAGATCTGGAGAAAACCGGCCGTCAGGTCGGAGGTCACAGCGCCACACGCGTTCACAATCCCGGACGGCGACGCCCGCCGCGCCCATATCCCTAAAGCATTTTGCCAGCGAAGTGGATACCGCCTCGCGTGCGCAAAATGCGTCAATTCAGAACGGCGGGACCAGGGCGCTTTGCCGCCAGACCGCATTGGCTGGTCGACGGGAATTCGCTCAAAGCGAAAGAAGGCGACAACCGCTGCCGATCCATACGGATCGACAACGGCGCCGGGATCCGGCGCGGCGCGCCCGTCCCGGAGGCGCCGCCGTCCGGTTGCCTTAGACGAACAGCGCGATGGTCTGCCGGGCAATCGCCAGCAATTTGCCGGAGGGCGACCAGACCGCGGTCTCCTGGGTGGAGTAGCCCTCGCCGATATCCTCGGCGAACATGCGCAACAGCCGCCACTCATGCGTGTCCTGGTGCGCCTCGGCCGTGAAATCCACCATCCACGTCATGGTGCTGATCGGACCGAATTCACGCAACAGCGCCATCGCGGTGGGCGGCGGCGCGTCGGTCAGCGCCAGCAGGGAGGCGGCGGAACTGCCGGCGGCTTCATCGCGATGCCGCAGCCAGATCAGATATTCCGGCTCGGCCGAACCGGACATGGGCATGACGCCGCCGGCGGTGCGGAATTCGAAATGCCGGGAGAACGCCGGCCCCTGACGCCCACCGAAGAAATCCGCCGAATCTTCCACAGCGGCGGCGCGGGGATAGGGCTTGCCGTGGTATCGCAGGCGCGATTCACGCGCTGCCCCATAGGTCAGCATGGCGCGGGTGGCGACGCCCTGATCGCTGACCAGATCAACGCCGATGCAGGCGGCGGATTTGCCCCGGCGCAGCAGCGCCGGACGGGCTTCCAGCGCGCCGCTGGCCGGGCCGATGAAGCTGAACTGCGCCGAGCGCAGCGGCGGCAACTCCGGGTCCATCAGCGCCGCGGCCTGGGCGCACAGGGCGGCCGACATGCCGCCATAAGTGGTGCGCCCCTGTTGCCAGTCCTCACTCACAAACGTCGAAAAACCATCGCCGGCGGGCGTCATGCCCGCCATCAGCGTCGAAAAAGGCGTCATCCGTAAAAACCTGCCCTGGCGTATTCCCACCGGAGCGAAGGCCGCTGCAAGTGAGGAAAATGCATTCGTTCAAAGAGATGGAGCAAGATCCCGGTCCGGTTTGACCGGGGGCCTGCTCCAGGCATCGCGCGCTCCCGGGGGAAGCCGCCTCTTTATGAAGCGCAACCGGCCAGCGGAGCAACCGGACGGGAAGCTAATGTGCAGATACATGATGCGTCAAGAATCGCGCCGCGAGCCGGCGACGCCAACGGCTGCCCCCCGGCTGGGCCCCGGCCGTTCATGCGACAGCTCGCCGCACCGAGGAGCCCATGCATCGCCTCAATTTGGCAATGGAAAAATGCCGGCGGCAAGGATTGCCGCCGCCGCGCGGCAGTCATAGGCTGGGCCATAGCGACGCCCATGAAGCGGGCGCGCCGGAGCCGGTCCCCTCATGCCAGAACGCGCCGCGTCGCGACCTGAGCCGGGAACCGCCTCTTTTCCAGAGCCTGGGGCGCGACCCTGGCGACGCCAGTTCTGGTTTCGCCCACCGCTGCTTCAGGCGCTGCGCCGTGGCGACAGGCCTGCGCCTGCCGCTGGTCCCAGGACGAGGTGGAGCGGCAGTCTCATGGATTACGTTGCGTTTCTGCTCAAATCGCTTGTGAAAACGGGTTCACTCAAACTCATCAACCCCGACGGCGTCGAGACAATGTGGGGCGATGGTCAAGGCAGGCCCGTCGTCATCCGCGTCAGCGAGAAGCTGTCGCGCCCCGGCCTGCTGCTGAACGCCGACCTGCTGATCGGCGAAGCGTTCATGGACGGCGATCTGGAGATTGTCGAAGGCGACATCTACGATCTGCTCGAACTGGCGGCGAAGAACCTCTGGGCCAGCGGTCGCACGCCGCCCACCGAACTCCTGAACCAGACCTGGCGGCGGCTCATTCGCCGCGCCCAGCAGTTCAACCCGGTCGGCGCGTCGCGTCGTCAGGTGGCGCACCACTACGATCTGTCCGCCGCCCTGTTCGATAATTTTCTTGATCCGGACCGCCAGTATTCCTGCGCTTATTTCGCCAGGCCCGACGACAGCATCGAGCTGGCCCAGGCGCAGAAGAAGCGCCACCTCGCCGCCAAGCTGATGCTGGAGCCGGGGCAGAAGGTGCTGGACATCGGCTGCGGCTGGGGCGGCCTCGGGCTTTACCTCGCCCGCGCCGCCGATGTTTCGGTCAGCGGCATCACCCTCTCCGACGAGCAGTTGCTGGTGGCGCGCGAGCGGGCGGCCGAGAGCGGCCTCGCCGACCGCGTCGACTTCCGCCATTGCGACTATCGCAACGAGCGGGGACGCTACGACCGCATCATCTCGGTCGGCATGTTCGAGCACGTCGGCATCAACCATTACGACGGCTTTTTCCGCAAGGTGCGCGATCTGCTGACCGGCGACGGCGTCGCGGTGCTGCACGCCATCGGCCGCTCCGACGGGCCCGGCGCCACCAACGCCTGGATCCAGAAATACATCTTCCCCGGCGGCTATTCTCCCGCCCTGTCGGAAGTATTGCCGGCCATCGAACGCGCCGGCCTCATCGTCACCGATATCGAAATCCTGCGCCTGCACTATGCGGAGACGCTGAAAGCCTGGCGCGAACGTTTTAACGCCAATCGCGCGGCCATCCGTTCGCTGTACGACGAAAAATTCTGCCGGATGTGGGAGTTCTATCTGGCCGGCTCGGAAGTCACCTTCCGCTACGGCGGCCACATGGTGTTCCAGATCCAGATGGCGAAGAAGGTGGACACGGTTCCGCTGACCCGCGATTACATGTTCGAGGCGGAAAAACGCCTGCCGCTGTTCCCGGAGGGAATCGCCAATCCCCATCCCGCCCCGCTGCCGCCGCGCCCCGCGCCTGGTGTTGAAGCGCCGGAAAGGCCAGTGGGCCAGCCGGTCAGTGCGGGAGACAATGGCGCGGAAGCCCGTGGCGCGGGAAGCGCTACGCCCCCGGCGGAAACCGCTTCCATCGCTCCGTCCGCGGAAAAGTCCGAGGAACAGACAGGACAGAACGCGTGGGCACAGGATCCGAAACAGCTACCCGTCTCGGCGGCGGCGGGTAGCTGAAGCGCGCGGCGACTGGACGGGCCGTCAGGCAGGCGGCCCCCGGCTGGTTACGCGGCCGCACGTTCTGGCCAGACAGGACGGCTATCCCCCGCCCGCCGCATTCATGCCCGGGCATGCCCCGCCATTCACGAACGCGGCGTTGAGCAGCGGGCTGGCCAAAAGGCGGCGGGCCAAGGGCCGGCTGGCCAAGGAGGCGGCTGGCCAACACACGGATGTCTGGCGACATGGCCTGATGCGCAGGCCGCCCCCGGGGCGAGAACGCCCCGTTTGACGGGACCAGCCCCCCTCAGGCTGCGCCGCCGGCTTTGAAGCAGGCGGAGACGATATCCTGGGCTTCGGCCTGGATCTGCTTCAGATGGTCTTCGCCCAGGAAGCTTTCGGCGTAAATCTTGTAAACGTCCTCGGTGCCGGACGGGCGCGCGGCGAACCAGCCGTTTTCCGTCGTCACCTTGACGCCGCCAATCGCTTCATTGTTGCCGGGCGCGCGCGACAGGCGGGCGGTAACCGGCTCGCCCCCAAGCGTATCGCGGGTGATCTGCTCCGGGGTGATCGCCTTCAGCACGGCCTTCTGCGCCGCGTTGGCCGGGGCGTCGATGCGGGCGTAGACCGGCTCGCCAATTTCCCGGGTCAGATCGCGGTACAGTTCGCCCGGGTCCTTCCCCGAACGCGCCGTCATTTCCGCCGCCAGCAGGCCGGCGATCAGCCCGTCCTTGTCGGTGGCCCAGACGCCGCCATCGCGGCGCAGGAACGAGGCGCCGGCGCTTTCCTCGCCCACAAAGCCGAGCGAGCCGTCGATCAGTCCGTCGACGAACCATTTGAAGCCCACGGGCGTCTCGACCAGCCGGCGGCCGAGGCGCGCCACGGCGCGGTCGATGGCGCTGCTCGACACCACCGTTTTGCCGACGCCGACATGCGCGCCCCATTGCGGCCTGTTGGCGAACAGCCAGGCGATGGCCACGGTGAGATAATGGTTGGGATTGAGCAGGCCAACCGACGGCGCGACAATGCCGTGGCGGTCCGCATCGGTGTCATTGGCGAAGGCGACGTCGAAGCGCTCGCGCAGGTCGATCAGCCGGGCCATGGCCCAGGGCGAGGAGCAGTCCATCCGCACCTTGCCGTCGTGGTCGACGGTCATGAAGCGGAACGTCGGATCGACCGCGTCGTTGGTCACGGTTCCGTTCAGGCCGTAGCGCTCGAAGATCGGCCCCCAATAACGCACGGCGGCGCCGCCCAGCGGATCAACGCCAATGCGCACGCCGGCATTGCGCACCGCCTCCAGGTCGATGATGGCGCCAAGATCCGCCACGTAAGGCGTCACGTAATCATGGCGCTGCACGTGGCCGCTGGCCATGGCGCGGGCAAAAGGCATGCGCCGCACGTCGGCGAGGCCGCCGCGGATGATGTCGTTGGCGCGGTTCTGGATCAGGTCGGTGATGTCGGCGCCGGCCGGGCCGCCGTGGGGGGGATTATACTTGAAGCCGCCGTCCTCCGGCGGATTGTGCGACGGCGTGATGACCACGCCGTCGGCCAGACCGCTGTCGCGCCCCCGGTTCCAGCACAGGATGGCGTGGGAAATCACCGGCGTCGGCGTCCAGGCCAGATCAGCGTCGACGCGCACATCCACGCCATTGGCCGCGAACACCTCGATGGCGCTGGCGAAGGCCGGTTCCGACAGGGCGTGGGTGTCCTTGCCGATGAACAGCGGCCCATCGACGCCAGCCGCCTTGCGGTGTTCGCAGATGGCCTGGGAGATCGCGAGGATGTGCGCTTCGTTGAACGCGGCGTCGAACGCCGAGCCGCGATGGCCCGAGGTGCCGAAGGCCACGCGCTGGGCAGGGATGTTCACGTCGGGTTTCAGGACGAAATAGTCGGTGACCAGCCGTGGCGTATTGATCAGCTGCGACGGCTCGACCTGTTTGCCCGCCAGCGGGCTGATGGCGCTCGACATATAGTCTCCCTTTGCCAGAGGCGCTGCGTCCCGACATTGCCGGGCGATCCCGGCCAGCCGCAGCCTCATCATACATTCCGGTTTGCCGGGCCTGGTAGCCAGCCCCCGCCGCCTTTTCCACAAAAGCGGATACACAGGCTGCGTTTCATTGCAATCGCCCAATCGGGGCGACGCCATGGCGGCTCCGCGTCCGTCTGACGTCCGTCAACAGCCGCCGCGACCTCCGGCCACAACCCCCGCGCTGGCGCGCGCCTGGGTCAGGCGTTGAAATTTCGACGTCAGGCTGTATGGTAATTTCAGAAATTTCTGAAACTACCGTTTGGTCCGTCATGTCCATGAACCTGCCGCCGCTTGTCCAGTCCTTCGTGCTTCATTTCGGCGAAATGGGCAGCCGCTGGGGCATCAATCGCACCGTCGGCCAGATCTACGCCCTGCTCTATGTCTCGCCCGGGCCCCTGTGCGCCGATGAGATTGTCGCGGCGCTTGGCATTTCCCGCTCCAACGTCTCCATGGGCCTGCGCGAATTGCAAGCCTGGAGTCTGGTGCTGCTGAAGCACCTGCCTGACGACCGTCGGGATTTCTTCACCACGCCGGACGATATCTGGCTCATTCTCCGCACCCTCGCAGAAGAGCGCAAAAAACGGGAAGTCGATCCCACCCTTTCGGTATTGCGCGAAATTCTCATGGAGCAACCGGCCAGCGACATCGAACGGCACGCCCAGCAACGCATGGCCGAAATGCACAACATGATCGAACGGCTGACCACCTGGTACGATGATGTGAAGCAGCTTGATCAGGAAAGGCTTGCGACATTGTTGACCCTGGGGTCGCGGGTCACCAGACTGCTTGAAACCACAGACAGGATCGTGTCCCTCGGCCGGAAACGGCGCCCAACCACAAAGGGCTGAGGCCATGCGAGGCAATCCCTGGCCAGCGGAAACTGGCGGCGCGCCCGCCCCCCTGCAACAGCGCGAAACGATGACGGCGACCGGACGCGTCGCTTCCGCCGCCGACGACGCCGCAGCCGCTTTCCCTGCCGCTGTCGCCGCGGATCGTTTTGCCGCCAGGCAACTGGCGGTTGGGGCCGCGCCCGCGAGACAGCCAGCCCGCAAGCGCCAGCACGGCCGCGAGGATCGGGACGCCGCGCGCAAGGCCGCGCTGATCCAGGCTGCGGCGACGCTCATCTGGCTGCCGCAGGCGGCGCTGATCGCCTGGGCGATCGGCGGTCTCGCCCATGGCGCGCCAGCCAGCGCCATGCTCGCGCCGGCGGCTGGCGTGCTGGGGCTTGGCCTGTTGCGCGCCGCGCTCGACGCACTGGGCGTGCGCCAGGCCTTCAGGGGCGCGCGCCCGACGCTCACGGCGCGCCGCCGCGCCGCCTGCGAAGCCATTGCGGCGCGCTCGCCGCTCGACATGAACCGGGTCGCCTCCGGCGAAGCCGCCGCCATTGTTGGCGAGCAGGCCGAGGCGGTGCAGGCTTGGCTCTCGCGCTTCCAGCCGGCGCGCATGAAAGCCAGCATTGTTCCGCTGGTCATCCTCGCCTGCGTCGTTCCGTTTTCCTGGGTGGCGGGCCTGATCCTGCTTGTCGCCGCGCCGCTCATTCCGCTGTTCATGGCTTTGATCGGCTGGCGGGCCAAGGCCGCAAGCGAAGCGCAACTGGTGGAAATGGGCGCGATGAACGCCTTTCTGCTCGACCGCCTGCGCGGACTCGCCACCATTCGCACCCTCGGGGCCGTGGAAGCCACAGCGACGCGCCTGCGCGCCAACGCCGAAACCGTGCGCCGCAAAACCATGGCGGTGCTGCGCATCGCCTTTCTGTCTTCCGCGGTGCTGGAGCTGTTCTCGGCGCTCGGCGTGGCGCTTGTCGCCGTCTACATCGGTTTTCACCTGCTCGGCCAACTGCCATTCGGCGCCTGGGGCGGCAAGCTGACGCTCGCCCAGGGTCTGTTCATCCTGCTGCTGGCGCCGGCGTTTTTCGACCCGCTGCGCGAGCTTTCCGCCGTCTGGCACGACAAGGCGGCCGGCGAAGCGGCCATGGCGGCGCTGGACAGGCTGTCGACGCCAGACACGGCAGGCGAAGCGCTGCCCCTGCCCGGCGCGCGGCAACCGGAAACGCCAGCCGACGCGGCGGCCAGCCCCTTCCCCATGGGCCCGCCCCTGGAGATCTCCCTGCCCGCGGGTCCGCTGGCGGTGGCGGCGCATGACCTCGGCTTTCGCTATCCGGGCGCAACGGCCCATGCCCTGCCGGAGGCCTTCAGCATCGACATCGCCGCGGGCGAACGCGTAGCGCTGCTCGGCCCGAGCGGCGACGGCAAGTCCACGCTGCTGGCGCTGCTGGCCGGCCTCGCCGCGCCGCAACACGGCGTCATCGCCATCGGCGGCCAGCCACTCAATGACGCAAACGTCGCGGGGCTGCGCCAGCGCATGGCCTGGATCGGCCAGCAACCGCACATTTTCACTGGCGCCCTTGAAGCCAATGTCAGTCTTGGCCGCCCCGCGCCGGACGTTGGCGCGAGCGCCCGGCAGGCCTTGCGCTGGGCCAATCTCGCCGACGTCGCCGCCAACCGTGGCGGCGCCATCATCGGCGAGGGCGGCGTTGGCCTCTCCGGCGGCGAGGCGCTGCGGCTCGCCCTCGCCCGCGCCGCGTTCAACCACAACGCCGGCCTCGTGCTTGCCGATGAGCCGACGGCGCATCTTGACCGCGCCACCGCCAGCGCGGTCACGGAAAGCCTGCTGGATCTGGCGGAAGGGCGCACGCTGATCGTCGCCACCCATGACCCGGAGCTGGCCGCACGCATGGACAGGACCATTCGCCTGGCGGCGACAGACGCGCCGGAGGAGCGGACATGACAGCTCCAGCGCCCACCACGCCGCGCCCCGCCCCGCCGGGCAACCCGGCCGGCTCGCGCAGCCCCGCCCTTCAACGCAGCCTTTCACGCAGTCTCCCCCGCAGTCTTGGCGCCGTGCTGAAGCTGTTCTGGACAGGTCAGCGCAACCACCTGCTGCTGGGCGCGGCGCTGGCCGCCTTCACCGTGCTGGCTGGCATCGCCCTGCTCGGGCTTTCCGGCTGGTTCATCACCGCCACCGCCATCGCGGGCCTGTCGGCGGCGACAGCCCTCGCCTTCGACGTGTTCGCGCCATCGGCCGGCATCCGTTTCCTCGCCCTCACCCGCACCGCCGCCCGTTATGGCGAGCGCCTGGTCACCCATGACGCGACCTTCGCGGTGCTGGCCGCATTGCGGGAACGGGCGTTTCGCGGCTGGGCCCAGCCCGGCGCGGCGCGGCGGCTGTTGCTTCGCCCCGCCCGCCTGCTGTTCCGCCTGACCAGCGACATTGACGCGCTGGATTCGCTCTACCTGCGCATTCTGGTTCCCGCCGCCGCCGCGCTGGGGGCGGCCCTGGCGGCCGGCGTGTCCCTGGGGCTGGTTAACGGCTGGTTTGGCCTGCTCGCCGGCCTCTGGCTGTTGCTTGCCGGCCTTGGCGTGCCGGCGCTCGCGGCCCGCCGCGCGCTGACGCCGTCGCGCCGCCGCAGCAGTGGCCTGGAAACCTTGCGGCAGCGCATCATCGACCTCACGGCTGGCCAGACAGACCTGGTCATGACCGGCCGCATGGCTGCGGCGCAGGCCGGCCTCGCCGCCGCCGACGCGCGCCTCGCCGACGCGGACAATGCGCTGAACCGCATCGAGGCCCGGGTGACGGCGGCGTTCAGCGTGGCGACAGCGCTCCTGCTCACCGCCGCCCTGCTGACGGTCGCCGCCCTTGCCGAAAGCGGCGCGATCGGCGCGCCCGTCGCCGCCATGGCGGTGCTGGTGGCGCTCGCGGCGCTTGAACCCTTCGCCGCCCTGCGGCGCGGCGCCATGGAACTGGGCCGCGCCCTGCTGGCCGTGGGCCGGTTGGCCCCCCGCCTCGTCGATCAGTCCGCGGCGCCGGTCCGGCAGGCGCCAGCGGACGACCAGGTCGTCGCGACGTTGCGCCAGGTCAGCGTGCGCCATCCAGGCGCCGCCCGCCCCGTATTTGCCGATGTCGACCTGACGGTCGGCGCTGGCGAACGCATCGCCATCATCGGCGCCAGCGGAGCCGGAAAATCCACGCTGCTGGCGTTGCTGGCCGGGGAACTGGAAGCGACCACCGGGGAGGTCCGCAATCGTCCCGCCAGCCTGCTGACCCAGCGCACCGAACTGTTTCAGGACAGTTGGCGCGGCAATCTGCAACTGGCGGCGCCCCAGGCCAACGACGCCACGCTGATGGCGGCGCTGACGGCGGCAAGCCTCGACGACGTCATACGGGGGCGGTCCACCGGGGCTATGACATCACCGCTTGACGCCCCCCTGGGCGAAGGCGGAGCCGGCCTCTCGGGAGGCCAGGGCCGGCGGCTGGCGCTTGCCCGTCTGCTGCTTCGCGATGCGCCGCTCTGGCTGCTGGATGAGCCAACCGAGGCGCTGGACGCCGCCACCGCCCGCGACGTGCTGGGATGCGCGGCGCGACTGGCGGAGGGGCGCGCCGTGGTCATCGCCACCCATCTGCGCCGCGAGGCCGACCTGGCCGACCGGCTGCTGGTGATGAACCATGGCCGTTTGACGGCTGAGGCGCGGCGCGGCGAACCGGCGTTCGACGTCCTGCTGGCGGGGCTGCGGCCGGACTGACTGGCGGCGCCCGGCGTGCAGCCCGTGCTGCGCCTTGAGAGGATTGGCGGGGGCGGCGACGGCGGAGGTTGTCGCGCCAGAGCGCTTTCTGACCCGGCCGGATCGTCTGGTCGATCAGAATTCGCCCTGAACAACAAACCCTTGAGCGAATTCTGGTCTGTGGACCGGAACCGCTCAGGGGCAGAAACGCCGGGCCTTGAACCCGGTCCGGGCGAACGCCGCACACGCAAGGTCACGCGTTCCGGCGACAGCTCCGGGAACCATGGAGCGGCGCTCCAGCCAGAACCTTGCCGTCGCAGACAACCGCGCCGGCAAGAATTTCCGGCGAGACGCGGGACCGCATTGCCTCACGCCGGGTTCTACCCGGTGAGGCGCTGACATTCGCCCCCCACGGGGCGGATCAACCAGGGGGCCAGGGCGGACGTCCTGGCGAAACAGATGGAACTGGACATCGTCGCGTTGTCGCGACTGCAGTTCGCGTTAACGGCGTTGTATCACTTTCTGTTCGTGCCGCTGACGCTCGGGCTCTCCATTCTCGTCGCCATCATGGAGACCGTCTATGTGATGACCGGTCGGCCCATCTGGCGACAGATGACCAAATTCTGGGGCGTGCTGTTCGGCATCAACTTCGCCATTGGCGTGTCCACCGGCATCGTCATGGAGTTCCAGTTCGGCATGAACTGGAGCTACTACAGCCACTATGTCGGCGACGTCTTCGGCGCGCCGCTGGCCATTGAAGGCCTGATGGCGTTCTTTCTGGAAGCGACGTTCGTCGGCCTGTTTTTCTTCGGTTGGGACCGCCTGTCCCGCGTCGGCCACCTGACGGTCACCTGGTTGATGGCGCTCGGCACCAATTTCTCGGCGCTGTGGATTCTGATCGCCAACGGCTGGATGCAAAATCCGGCTGGCGCCGTGTTCAACCCGGAAACCATGCGCATGGAGGTTTCCAGCTTCTACGACGTGCTGATGAACCCGGTCGCCCAGGCCAAGTTCGTTCACACCGTCTCCGCCGGGTATGTCTGCGGCGCCATTTTCGTGCTCGGCGTCTCGGCCTGGTACGTGCTCAAGGGCCGTCATCTGGAACTGGCGAAGCGTTCGATGACCGTGGCCGCCTCCTTTGGCCTGGCGGCCTCCCTCTCCGTCGTGGTGCTTGGCGACGAGAGCGGCTACCTCACCAGCGAACACCAGAAGATGAAGCTGGCGGCGATCGAGGCCATGTGGCGGACGGAGCCGCCGCCGGCCTCCTTCACCATCGTCGGTTTCCCCGATCAGGCGGCGCGCGAGACCCATTACGCCATCCACATTCCCTGGGTGATGGGCCTGATCGGCACCCGTTCGCTCGACACCCCGATCATGGGCATCAACGAACTGACGCAGCGCGCCGAAGGTTTCATCAGGAAGGGCGTTATCGCCTATGACGCCCTGCAGAAGATCCGCGGCCTGCCGCGCGGCTCGGCCATCCCGGAGGATCTGCGCAAGACCTTCGAGGAGAATGGCAAGGATCTCGGCTACGCCCTGCTGCTGAAGCGTTATGTGGACGATCCGCGTCAGGCGACGCCGGAGCAGATCCTCAGGGCGGCCAATGACACGGTTCCCATGGTGGCGCCGATCTTCTGGCTGTTCCGCATCATGGTCGGCTGCGGCCTGATCTTCATCGCGCTCACCGCCGTGTTCTTCGTCCAGTCGGCCCGGCGCCGCCTGGAAGGGCCGCGCTGGCTGCTGTGGCTGGCGGTGCTGGCCATTCCGCTGCCCTGGATCGCCATCGAGGCGGGCTGGATGGTGGCGGAGCTGGGCCGTCAGCCGTGGGTGATCGAAGGCGTGCTGCCGACGGCCCTCGCGGTGTCGAGCCTTGGCGCGCACACCGTGTTGATGACCATCATTGGCTTCACGGCGCTTTATCTTGTCCTGATCGTCATCGAGATGAAGCTGATGCTGCGCGCCATCCGCAAGGGGCCGGAGCCGGATCACGATCCGGAAGCCGCCCTCGTTCCGGCCGCCCTCGCGCCTGCGGAGTAAGTCATGATCCTTCACGAACTGATCTCTTACGAACATCTGCGCCTGATCTGGTGGGTGCTGCTCGGCGTGCTGCTGATCGGCTTCGCCATGACCGACGGCTTTGATCTTGGCGTCGGCGCGCTGCTGCCCTTCGTGGCGCGGACCGATGTGGAGCGACGCGTCGCCATCAACTCCATCGGGCCGGTGTGGGAAGGCAACCAGGTGTGGCTGATCCTTGGCGGCGGCGCGATTTTCGCCGCCTGGCCCCAGCTCTACGCCGTATCGTTCTCAGGGTTTTATCTGGCGATGTTCGCCATATTGATGGCGCTGATCCTGCGGCCGGTCGGCTTCAAGTACCGCTCCAAAATCGACAGCGCGCGCTGGCGCAATGGCTGGGACTGGGCGCTGTTCATCGGCGGTTTCGTGCCGTCGCTGATCTTCGGCGTCGCCGTTGGCAACGTGTTGCAGGGCGTGCCCTTCCGGCTCGACGACACCATGCGGATTTTCTACGACGGAACCTTCTTCGGCCTGCTCAATCCGTTCGCGCTGCTGTGCGGCGTCCTCTCCGTCTGCATGTTGCTCACCCATGGGGCGGCGTGGCTCGAGGTGAAGACTGAAGGCGTGGTGCGCGACCGGGCCCGGAGCATCGGCTCGGTCACGGCGTTGTTGACGCTGGCGCTGTTCGTGCTGGCCGGCGTCTGGCTGTATTACGGAATCGACGGCTACCGCTTCACCAGCGAAATCGTGCGCGGCGGCGCCTCCAACCCGCACGCCAAAACAGTGGCGCTGGCGCCGCTGGCCTGGTTCGCCAACTACCAGGCGGCGCCCTGGACACTGATCGCGCCTGTTCTCGGCGTCCTCGGCGCGCTGGCGACTTTCATCGCCATGCGGGCCCGGGGCGAGGTTTCGGCCCTTCTGTGCAGCAACATCGCCATCTTCGGCGTCATCGCCACGGTCGGCGTCTCGATGTTCCCGTTCATCCTGCCGTCCTCGGCCGATCCGAACGTCTCGCTGACGGTGTGGGACTCCTCGTCGAGCCACCTCACCCTGTTCATCATGCTGGTGGCGACGGTGATTTTCCTGCCGCTCATCCTCGCCTACACCGCCTTCGTTTACCGGGTGCTGTGGGGCAAGGTCGACGCCAAAGCCATCGAATCCGGCGACGGTCACGCTTACTGAGAAAGGAAGGACGATCGCATGTGGTATTTTTCCTGGATGCTCGGACTGCCGCTCGCAGCCGCTTTCGCCGTGCTCAACGCCATGTGGTACGAGCTGATGGACGATCAGGCGAAGGCGAAAGCCGTCGCCCGCCAAAGCCCGGATGCGGGCGCGGGCGCGGCCAGATAGGCCGGACATCGCCCGGGCCCGGCTCCCGCGTCTGGCGACACGGAATGGGGCGGCCTGCGGGCCGCCCTTTTCTCAGGCCGCCTGCCGATAACGCCGCGCCTGCCGCCGC
>NZ_BNCG01000001.1:0-166595 GCF_014656355.1 Camelimonas fluminis | reverse complement strand
CGCCTTCCAGGGGAAGGCGGGGCCTGTCAAACCGGGGCCGCTCCGGCGTGGAGCGGCGGGAGATGCTTACCAGCAGCCCCAGGCGTTGCAACGGCGGTAGCCGTAGTAGCCATAACGGGGACCGGAGTTGGCGCCGAGAATGGCGCCGCCCACGACGCCGGCGGCCGCGCCAACGGCGACGGCGGTGGCGGCCTGGTCGGACTGGCGACGGCTCTGGTCATAAGCAGCCGCGACGCAGCGGTCATAGGTGGCGGTGCCAGGGCGCAGACCCGTCTGGCGGCAGGTCATCTCGGCGGTCACCGCCGATTCCTGGGCGCTCTGACAGCCAGCCAGCATCGCAGCGACGCCAACGGCCGCAGCGGCGAGAGACCAACGAAATGACGACATGCGCTTCCCCGTTAAAAAATAAATTCGATACCTCCGCAAACAATATCCCGGGCCACTTGTCAATGCAGGTTCGCTTCAGTTCGTATGAAGAACAGCCACGATCAAGCCTCCATTACATCAACGGCCGCATCACATAGGTAGTCGAAACATAATTGTTTATGGAAATTTACAAATAATTTTTCGAAATACAAAAATCAGGCAAAATATTTCGCTGACTTTCACGATTCAGCTGCATTGTCGCCATATATGAACCACGCGCCTGCCGGGAGAGAATTGGAGCCATCCACCCATGACGACGCCCCGCCGTCGCCGCCAGGGGGCGGACGACTGGCCAGATTTACTTTTCATCAACCATTTGGCTGATGGGGGATGCTCAAACGGGGCCGGCGGCGGGCAGGCGCAATCCATCGCGGCCATTGCCGCGAAGCCACACTCCCCTCAATGACATTTCCGTGATTTTCCGCCCCCCGTCCCGCCCGGCAGCGGACCGGTCCTCCATGGGGCGACAAATTGCCCGACTTAATTGTAGGACAATCCTGCGCTACAAAACACGGACAACAGGAGGAGAGCACCGTGGCCGTGACCGAAACCCAGCTCGCCGAACTTCAGGCCCGCCTGAAGGATTTCATGGCGAAGCACATCTACCCCAACGAGCAGCGCTATTACACGGAAGGCGAGAAGCTCGGTCCGTGGCGGGTGATCCCTGTCGTTGAGGAACTGAAGAAGATCGCAAAGGCCGAAGGGCTGTGGAACCTGTTCCTGCCGGATGATCCGCGCGGCGCCGGCCTCAACAACCAGCAGTACGCCACGCTGTGCGAGATCATGGGCCGCTCGGTCATGGCCCCGGAAATATTCAACTGTAGCGCGCCTGACACCGGCAACATGGAAGTTCTGGTCCGCTATGGCACGCCAGAGCAGCAGAAGCGGTGGCTGGAGCCGTTGCTGGCGGGCGAGATCCGCTCGGCCTTCTGCATGACCGAAGCCGACGTCGCCTCCTCCGACGCCACCAACGTCCAGCTCGAAATCCGCCGCGATGGCGACGAATACGTGCTGAACGGCCGCAAGTGGTACACCACCGGCGGCACTGACCCGCGCTGCAAGATCTTCATCGTCATGGGGCGCAGCAACTTCGAGCCGGGCGCCAGCGCGCATTCGATCCAGTCGCAGATCCTCGTGCCGAAGAACACCCCTGGCGTGAAGGTCATCCGCCCGCTGCCGGTGTTCGGCTTCTATGGCGTGCCCGACCGCGCGTCGGAAGTGTGGTTCGACAACGTCCGCGTGCCGGTCTCGAACATGCTGCTTGGCGAAGGCCGTGGCTTTGAGATCGCCCAGGGACGCCTTGGCCCGGGCCGCATTCACCACTGCATGCGCCTGATCGGCATGAGCGAGCGCATCCTGGAGCGCATGTGCCGGCGCGCCGACGCCCGCGTCGCTTTCGGCAAGCCGGTTTCCGAGCAGACCGTCACCCTGGAGCGCATTGCCGAGGCCCGCATCATGATCGAGCAGTGCCGCCTGCTGACCATGAAGGCCGCGTATATGATGGACACGGTCGGCAACAAGGAAGCCAAGCAGGAAATCGCCATGATCAAGGTGGCGGCTCCGAACATGGCCTGCAAGATCGTCGACTGGGCCATCCAGGTCTTTGGCGGCGGCGGCACCAACAACGACCACTACCTCACCGTCTGCTACTCGCTGGCCCGCGCCCTGCGTCTGGCCGACGGCCCGGACGAGGTGCATCGCAACCAGATCGCCCGTCTGGAGCTGAAGCGCCACCGCAACACCGATCCGGACGTCACCGGCGGCCGCGGCCTTGGCTTCACCCGCCAGGAGGCCCAGGAGTTCGCTGACGCCGGCCTGTGGCCGCGCCCGGCCGACTGGGCCGAGTAAACCGCGACAGCGCCCGGCGCCCACCGCGCCGGGCCACCCGTCAGGGCGCCGTCCCTGACCTGCTGGCGGGCGCACAGCCCGCCGGCTTGACGACGCGCTGTGTCGACGCCGGCGCCCGTGGCAACAGATGCGCCGGACGGATGGGACGGGCGACAAGCCCGCCGCCGCAATTGGGGCAAACCCCGCCCAGCGTCTGGTCCGCGCAACTGGCGCAAAACGTACATTCGAACGAACAAATCCGCGCATCGGGGCTGGACGGCGGCAGGTCGCGGTCGCAGCATTCGCAATTGGGGCGCAGCTCCAGCATTGGGCTCCTCCATCAGCACGCTGACATCCTACATGGCAAACGCACCGTCACATACCGGCGCACCCGCCGCACATACCGCCGCCGGCTTTCGTGAGAGCCTGTTCAGCGCCATCGTGCGCGGCCTCTATGAAGGTCGCTACGCGCCAGGGCAGCGGCTGGTGGAAGCCGATCTGACGGCGGAATATGGCGTCAGTCGCGGCCCGGTGCGCGAAACCCTCAGCCGCCTCGCCGCCGAAGGCATCGTCACCCTGTCGCCGGGGCGCGGCGCCGCCATCCGCAAGCTGGCGTGGCGAGAAGCCATCGATCTGCTGGAATTGCTGGAAGCGCTTGTCGGCCTGGCCGCCGCCGGAGCCGCGCGCCGCGCCGCCAGCGACGCCGCGGGGGCCGCGCGTCTGGAAGCGGCGGCGAACCAGCTCGCCGCCTTTGATCACGCCGCGCTCACGCCGGGTTACGCCCTGGCGCGTGACCGCTTCTATGGCGCGCTGGTCGACCTCGCCAACAACGCCGAACTGGCCCGCGTCATGCCGCGGGTGCAGTCGCATCTGCTGCGCATCCAGTTCCGCGTCCAGGTGGCGCGTTACGACGAACTGCGGCACCAGGACTACGCCGTGATCGCCCGCGCCGTTCTCGCCGGCGACGCGCAAAACGCCCGCGCCGTCACCCAGCAGCACTTCCGCCGCATGATCGACGTCATGCACGAGAGCCGGCCCGAAGCCTGACTCCCGTCATGCGTCAGGCCTTCAGACGGTAGCCGGTGCGGAACATCCAGCCGATGACGGCGAGGCAGGCGGCCATGAAGCCAAGCGTCATCAAAAGGCTGACGACGATGTTGACGTCCGAGGTTCCGAAGAAACTCCAGCGGAAGCCGCTGATCAGGTAAACCACCGGATTGAACAGCGACACCGAACGCCAGAATGGCGGCAGCATGTCGATGGAATAGAAACTGCCGCCAAGGAACGCCAGCGGCGTCACCACCAGCATCGGCATCAGCTGCAGCTTTTCGAAATTGTCGGCCCAGATGCCGATGGCGAAGCCGAACAGGCTGAAGGTGACGGCGGTGAGCACCAGGAAGCCCAGCATCCAGAACGGATGCTGCACGGTCAGCGGCGTGAAGAGCGCAGCGGTGGCCAGGATAATCAGGCCAAGAATCACCGATTTTGTCGCCGCCGCGCCCACATAGGCGGCGACGATCTCGACCACCGAAATGGGGGCCGAGAGCTGCTCATAGAACGTGCCGACGAAGCGCGGAAAATAGATGCCGAACGACGCGTTGGAGATGCTCTGCGTCAGCAGCGACATCATCATCAGGCCCGGCACGATGAAGGCGCCGTATGGCACGCCATTGACCGCGCCCATGTGGCCGCCGATGGCGGCCCCGAACACCACGAAATACAGGGCGGTCGAAATCACCGGCGCCACAACGCTCTGCAGAATGGTGCGGCGCGTCCGGTCCATTTCATAGCGATAGATCGCCGCGATTGCGCGCAGGTTCATTGGGCGCCCTTCACCAGGTCGACAAAAATATCCTCGAGCGAGCTGCGCCGCGTGTCGATGTCGGCGACAGTCAACCCTTCGGCGGCGATATCGGCCAGCAGGCCGGGCATGCCCGCCTGCACCCGCGCCGGCTCATAGATCCAGGTGAGCGCCCTGCCGTCGTCGCCGAGGCGCGCGCCGCGCTCCGCCAGCCGCGGCGGCAGCGCCGCCAGTTGCGAGGCCAGGGTCACGGTCACCTGCTTGCGCCCCAGCTTGCGCATCAGGGCGTCCTTTTCCTCCACCAGCATCAGGCGGCCGCGATTGATGACGCCAATGCGGTCGGCCATCTCCTCGGCTTCCTCGATGTAGTGGGTGGTGAGAATGATGGTGACGCCAGATTCCTTCAGGCGGCGCACCAGTCGCCACATGTCGCGGCGCAGGTCGACGTCGACGCCGGCGGTCGGCTCATCGAGGAACAGGATGCGCGGCTCATGCGACAGCGCCTTGGCGATCATCACGCGCCGCTTCATGCCGCCGCTCAACGTCAGGATCTTGTTGTCCTTCTTGTCCCACAGGGACAGGTCGCGCAGCAGCTTCTCGATCAGCGCCGGATTGGGCGGTTTGCCAAACAGGCCGCGGCTGAAGCTGACGGTGGCCCAGACGGTTTCGAACGACTCGGTGGCCAGTTCCTGCGGCACCAGGCCGATCTGCTCCCGCGCCCGGCGGAATCCGGCGATGCTGTCGTGGCCATCGACCGCCACCCGACCAGTGGAGGCGTTGACCAGTCCGCAGATGATCGAGATCAGCGTCGTCTTGCCGGCGCCATTGGGCCCGAGCAGGGCGAAGATCTCGCCCCGCTCAATATCGAGACTGAGCGGATGCAGGGCGGTGAAACCGCCCTTGTAGGTCTTCGAAAGATCGGAGATGGACAGAATCGTCGACATGGCCGCCTGTATACGGCGCCCGCCCATCTGTTACAGGAAATATTTTTGCACCCCTGCCATGCCGGGGCCCCGCGTCCGGCCGCCCCCCAACCGTCATGACCGGAACAGTCCATCCATGACGCGGGTGAGGAGGAACGCGGCGAGCGTCACGCCTCCGGGGGCTTCAGCGGCCGCAGCGCGGCGGTGGAGCTGGCGCGGGCGATGAGTTCGCCGTCCATGTCGCGCAGCTCGCCCTCCAGGAAGGCGATCGACTTGCCCCAGCGGGTAATCCAGCCGGTGGAGCGATATTTGCCGGGATGGGCGGCGAGCAGGAAGCTCACCTTGATCTCGAGGCTGGGCACGACAACGGTGAAGCGCGATTTGGCGATGCAGGCGTGGGCCATGGCCGCGTCGATCCAGCCGGTGACGATGCCGCCCTGCACGACGCCGCCGCGCGGATGCCCGACCACCGAGTGGCAGTGATCCCGGGTGGCGGTCCATTCCATGGTTGTGGTGTCAGTTCCCACATCGAAACCGGCAATGCCGCCGCCAAGGGTGCGCAGGCACGGATTCACGTTATTGCGGAAGGTCTGAAGAATTTCCTGCTCGGTCACGGGCGTTTCCTGTCTGTTGTTTCCTCCCCATGCCCCGCCGCTTCCGCGCGGTCAATGCCCGCCGCGCCCGCGCGCCTGTCCCTCTGGCGGCGCGGGCGCATGCGACGCTTGACCCAGGTCGCATGCAACGCTTATGAATTAATCATGTAATATATTACAAAATATTATGAATTGTTAGTGACAATTATTATGAATGGGGCAACATGCCGTATATTGTCGCAATTATCGCCGGAATTTCCGGCTTTCTATTTGGATATGACGAAGGCGTTATTGCGGGGGCGCTAAGCGGGCTCCGCCATGAATTCACGGTTTCGCCCCTGCTGGAGGGGTGCATGACCGCGGCGGTGCCATTCGGCGCCCTGTTTGGTTCGCTGGCCGGGGGGTGGCTCGCTGACCGCTACGGGCGACGCGGCGCCCTGATTCTCGCGGGAATCCTGTTTTCCGCCGGCGCGGCGGTTTCGTCACTGGCCTGGGACTGCACGTCGCTGACAACCGCGCGGCTGGCGATTGGCCTGGCCATTGGTCTGGCGGCCGTGGCGGCTCCGCTCTACATTTCGGAAAACGCGCCGGCCCGGCATCGCGGCATGCTGGTGTCGTTCTACCAGTTGGCGATCACCCTCGGCATCCTTGGCGCCTATATCGCTGGCTATGGGCTTGAAGGCAGCTGGCGCACCATGTTCGCCATCGGCATGGCGCCGGGCGTCGTTCTCGCCGCCGCCATGACGACCATGCATGACACGCCCCGCTGGCTGATGCTGCGCGGACGCACGGAGGATGCGCACGCGGCCCTGATCCAGAATGGTCTTGCCGGCCAGGCAAACGCGGAACTGCAGGCAATCCGGCGCTCCATCGCCGCGACGCCGCGAGCCGCCCGCTGGTCGGCGCTGTTCTCCCGCCGCGTCCTTCCCGCCACCATCGTCGCCGTCGGCCTGTTCGTGTTGCAGCAACTGAGCGGCATCAACGCGGTGATCTATTATGCGCCCCTGGTGTTTCGCGAGGCCGGCTTCGACAGCCACGGCGCCCAGCTCCTGGCCACCATCGGCATTGGCGTGGTCAATGTGGCGATGACCCTGGTGTCGATGGCGCTGATCGACAGGATCGGCAGGCGTCGCATGCTTTACATCGGCTTTGTCGGCGCGGCCCTCAGCCTCACCGTGATCGCCTGCGCCGCGGCCAGCGACAGCCCGTGGCTCAACGCGGTGGCCTTCGCCGGCCTGCTGGCCTACATCGCCGCCTTCGCCATCTCGATCGGGCCGCTGCCCTGGCTGATGATGGCGGAAATCTTCCCGATTGACGTGCGACCGCTCGGCATGGGGCTCGCCTCCATCGCCAACTGGACGTTCAATGCGCTGGTGGTGTTTGCTTTTCCGGCCCTGCTCGGGGGCATCGGCCTGGCGGGCGTCTTCGCCGGTTTCGCCATCGCCTGTCTCGTCGGGGTGGCGTTTACCTGGGCGCTGGTGCCGGAAACCTCAGGCGCCTCACTGGAGGACATCGAGGCGCAGCTGTCGTCAGGAGAACGCTTCCGCGATCTGGCGCGCGCCGCCTGACGCGGCCCGGGAACGGCGCGGCGCATCCCCCTGAGGGAGCCGCCGCGCCCCGTGCAGCCTGACGGGCGCGGGGGGCGGCTGACGCATCCCTGCGCCGCAAAACCCTTGCTGCAGAGCATTTTCAAGAAAACTGGAGCCCGCCTTTCGTGAAAAACTGGGTTAAATGAAAGAGATGGGGCATTTGAAGGGAGCTGGTTTTCACCGAAAATGCTCTAACCGCCGCCCACCACGCTGGCGGCGACGTTCACGCCGAGCGCCAGCACGGCCGTATTGAAGAAAAAGGCGAGGACCGAGTGCCCGGTCACCAGTCGCCGCATGCGCCTGCCGGCCACGCAAACGTCCGATGTCTGGCACGCGACGCCGATCGTCAGGGCGAAATAGGCGAAATCGAAATAATCCGGCGACTTCTCGTGATCGGGAAACAGCAATCCCTCGCCATCCGGCTCATACCAGGCGTGGGCGTAATGCAGCGTGAACGCGACGTGCATGAACGTCCAGGCGCTGAAGATGGTCAGCACCCCAAGGCCGATATGCCAGGATCTGGGCGCGGCCGGCAGGTGCGGCGCGTTGCCGAGCACCGAGGCGATGGCCACCAGGCAGGCGCTCGCGGCGATGCATGAGACCAGCAGGATAATGGCGGCGCCATCATCCTGCTCCGCCGCGCGCCGCCGCATGCGGGCGGCGTCGGAACGCATCATCATCACCACCGCCAGCACCAGCCAGAGCACCGCGCCAACATTCCAGGAGACCAGCAGCCGCGCCGGCGCGGACAGGGCGTCGCCCCAGGGAGCCCAGCCTGTCGCCGGCCATGTGGCGGCCATCATCAGGAACGCGAAAAAAGTGCGCGCCCGCCCCCGGACGATGCGGACCATACGCTGCGCCAGACCGTGGTGATGCCGATGGCCGCCGTCCGTCATGGGTTGCTCCGCTCAGGCCCGCCGCGCCACGATGAACCGGCGCGGAAACGGCAGTAACGTGGTTCCATCGCGCTGGGGTGGATAGGCCTCACTCACCGCCTGGGTATAGGTTTCCAGGAACCAGGCGCGCTCGTTCGCGTCCAGCGGCTCAAGGAACGGGCGCAGGCCCGTGCCCATCACCCATTGGGTAATGCTGGCCGGGCTGGCCATGCGATGGTGGTAAGTGACGCCCCAGATATCGAGATCGCTGCACAGCCCGCTCAACGCGTCATAGCAGGCGCCCACCGGCTCCAGCGGCCGGCGCAGGATGATTGCCCCGGCGAGCTTGCTGGAGAACGGCGCCTCCTGGGCGATCTCGCGCATCAGACGGTGCGATGGCTGCTCCAGATTGTCCGGCATCTGCACCGCCAGCACCGCGCCGCTGGAAAGAGCGGCGAGAATGCGGGCCATGGCGGTCAGGTGTCCCGGCACCCACTGGAACACGGCGTTGGCGAACAGCAGATCCGCGTCCTCCGGCGGCGTCCAGGTCGCGAGATCCGCCGCGGCAAAGCTGACCTGCGGCAGGCGCCGGCGCGCCTCATCCAGCATGTCGGCCGAGGAATCCAGCCCTTCCAGCATCGCCTCCGGAAAACGGTCGGCCAGCAGCCCGGTCGAATTTCCGGGACCGCACCCCAAATCGAAAAGCCGCGCCGGCGCGGCGTCGCCGCCCGGGCCGTAGCCGTGCCCGGGAACCCTGGCGAGCAGATCGCGCGCCGCCCGGGTGCGCTCGTCCTCGAATTTCAGATATTGCGCCGGGTTCCATGCGGTCATGGAGTCGCTCCCTGTTTTGCGGCGGCGGAAATGGCTTTCAGCGTCTCGGGCGTCGGCCAGCAATCCACGCCGAGGCCATGGGCCTTCTGAAAGGCGCCGACGGCAAGGCGGGTTTTCATGCCGGCGAACCCATCGATCTTCTCACGATACAGGCCAAGGCGGGTCAGCTCGCGCTGCATGGCCGCCAGTTGCGCCGCCGAGGGCTGCGCGACCTTGCCCCAGGCGGTGGCGAACGGCCCGCCGCCGGCGATGCGGTCGGCCAGATGGCCCACATACAACACGTAAAGATCAGAGAAATTGTACGCCTTGAGCACGAAGTAGTTCGGCCCGACGAGAAAGCCAGGGCCATACACGCCAGCCGGCAACAGCAGCGCCAGTTGCGTCCCACGCGCCGGCGCGGGCCCATTCTCCGGCCGGTAGCCGGCGGCCGCCCATTGCGACCACGGGCGCGGCGCATCCGGATCAGCCATGGTGCAGTCCGCCCGCGCTGGCGGCGCGACCTCATAAGCCCAGCGTTCCCCGGGGCGCCAGCCTTCGCCGCGCAGGTGATTGGCGATGGAGGCCAAAGCGTCTGGAACCGAGGTCCAGATATCAGCCCGGCCGCCCCCATCCAGATCGACGCCATAGCGGTAGTATTGCGACGGCAGCATCTGGGTCAGCCCCATGGCCCCTGCCCATGAGCTTTTCATCGCCGGGCGGCTGACGACGCCATCGTCCAGCATCTTCAGCGCATACAGGAATTCCTGGGCAAATGTCTCGCGGCGGCGGCCGGTCCACGCTTGGGTGGCGAGGGTGCGCAACCCGTCGTATTTGCCAGTATTGGCGCCATAGCCGGTCTCGCGACCGAAAATGGCCAGCGCCACCTGGCCCGGCACGCCGAAGCGCTGTTCGATAGCCGCCAGTTGCGGCCGGTAGCGCGCGGCCAGCCCCGCGCCTTTCGCCGCAGTCGCCGCCATGGCCTGGTCGGAGAGATATTGCGCCGGCGTGGCGCTGAACTCGCGCTGACCGGCGTGTGAAGGCTTGCGGGGGCCGCGATCAAGATTGGGCAGGGAGAGGTCAGGCGTCAGACCGGCGGTCTCCCGCTCCCAGGTCGCCGCCGAAACGCCCAGCGCCAGCGCTTTCGGCCGCATGGCGGAGAGGAAGCCGGCAAAATCGCCGCTGGCCGGCCGACCGCCAGGCCCCCCGGTTTCCGCACGGGCTCCCTGGGCGCTGGCCTCGCCCGCCAGCACCGTCGCCAGCAACATGGCCAGCCCCATCCCGCGCTTCCATCCCGCGCCGCGCGCCATCATTCACCCTTTCCGCAGAACCATGCCCGCCAGCGCTGCCCTGTGCGCCGGGGAGTGACTATATTACCGGTGACGGAATATGGTCGCGGACAGATGAAACATTTCTTTTCGACAGAATGGAAACTGGCAGGCCTGGCGGCGTTCCTCGCCGCGGGCGGCGCCTGCGCGACCTGGGCCGGTCCGGCCGCCGCCGGACCGGTTGAGGATGCGCTCGCCTATTGCCGTTCCGCCGGCGACAACAACATGATCAACGCCGTTCCGCCGGACATGCTGGAGCAGGCGGCGAAAAAGCTTGGCGTCACCCTGCCCGAGCATGAGCCGGTGCGCGCCGTCTGGCGCTGCATGGACGGCAAGATCATGGTTTGCATCGCTGGCGGCAGGCGCTTTTGCGGGCGGGCAGACACCCAGGTGGTGCCCTCACCCGAAGCCCGCCAGTATTGCCATGAGAACCCCAGCGCCGTGGACGTGCCCAGTTGGGCGACCGGCCGGGACACAATTTTCGCCTGGCGCTGCGAGGGCCCGGAGCCGATCGTTTCAGGCGCCGTGCGCTCTGTCGACAAACGTGGCTTCGTCAAGGAGTACTGGCAGGTTTATGACCCGCAGGCGGCGCAACCGGACGCGCAGAAGCCGCCAGCGCCTGATCCCGCGCCAAAACCCTGAACGCAGAGGCCATCCAGAACATTTCCGGGAAAAGTGGAGCCACTTTTCGTGCAAATGCGATAGCGGCAATCACAGCCGCGGCGGTCGATCTTCCCGCCCGGCAAGCCAGGCGGCCAGGCCTTTGTCTGGCTCGTCCGGGAACTCCCGCTCGCCGACGATCAGGGCGCTGATCCGGTCGAGCCGGAACAGCCGGTGGGCGCCGCGCATCTCGCACCAGGCAGCCAGCAGCCAGCCATCGGAGAAGGCGCTCAGGGCAAGCGGCCGCACCATGCGCCGGCTGGCGGCGCCAGAGGCGGCCATATAGTCAAATTCGACCGTCCGCCGCTGCCGCACGGCCCGTCGCAGGTCGGCCGTCCAGGTCGGCGCCCGCCGTTCAGGCCGCTGCACGGCGCGCATGGGGCGGGCGCCCAGCCGCCGGCCCGGGTCATCCTCACACCAGGTGAGATCGATCTTGACCCGGGCGTCGCGCGCCGCGAGGCGCAACGCGGCGTCGCCCACCTGCTCCACGTAGGCCAGCCCCAGCGCCAGCGCTTCAAGCTGGTCATGGCTGAAGGCAAGCGGGGCCAGCCGCACCGGCGCCCGCAACAGATAGCCGGAGCCCGCTTCGCCATCGACCGGATAACCCTGCGCCTGAAGGGCGGCGATATCCCGGTAAACGGTGCGCACCGAGACCTCGAGACGCGCCGCCAGCGTCGCGGCGGTGACCACGCCGCCCTCCTGCAGATATCCGGTCAGTTCAAGCAGGCGGTCGGCCCGTCGCATTGGCGAAACTCCTGACGCCACGCTGTCAGTAGCCTGAGCTTATTCATGCCTCCTGGCGGCGACAATGCGCCATCAGGGAGCATGACATGGAAACGGGATTTCAGACGCCACGGGATTACAACGGGCGCGACGAATACTGGCAAAACGAACACTGGCAAAACGAAAACTTGCGGAACATGGAGCCGGTCGATGACGCCCCGACCCGCGCTGCGCTCGCCATCGTCTCGCGCATGCCGGCGCCGCCCTGCGCCCTGTTGCTGGGCTGGCGGCTGCTGCGCGCCGATGGTCCGGCCGGCCGCATCCGCGTCGCTTTCGACGGGCGGGCCGATTTTCGCAACCCGGCCGGCATGATTCAGGGCGGCATGCTCGCCGCCATGCTCGACGACGCCATGGGGCCGGCCATTCTCATCCACACGGGCGGCGCGCGCTTCGGCGCGACCATCAGCATGGCGGTCCATTACCTGGCCCCGGCGGCGCCCGGCCCACTGGCGGCGGAAGCCCGCGTTTTGTCGTGCGGGCGCACCGTCGCCTTCATGGAAGGGCGTCTGTTCGCAGCCGATGGACGTCTGCTTGTCCAGGCCTCGGCCAGCGCGCGCCTGGCGCCCCTGCCCGTCAAGGCCTGAACGGCTCCCGCAAACGAAAACGGGGCGCAGCCGCGCCCCGCTCCATCACCGTGAAAGTTCCGCGCTCAGCGCGAGAACTTCTTGTACTGGATGCGCTTCGGCATCACCGAGTCGGCGCCGAGGCGGCGCTTCTTGTCGTTTTCGTAGTCCTGGAAGTTGCCTTCGAACCACTCGACATGGCTGTCGCCCTCGAAGGCGAGCATGTGGGTGGCGATGCGATCGAGGAACATGCGATCGTGGCTGATGACCACGGCGCAGCCGGCGTAGTCTTCCAGCGCCTCTTCCAGCGCGCGCAGCGTGTCGATGTCGAGGTCGTTGGTCGGCTCGTCGAGCAGCAGCACGTTGGCGCCGGACTTCAGAATGCGGGCGAGATGCACGCGGTTGCGCTCGCCGCCCGAGAGCATGCCGACCTTCTTCTGCTGGTCGCCGCCCTTGAAGTTGAAGGCGCCGCAATAGGCGCGCGAGTTGATTTCCTTCTTGCCGAGGTAAATCACCTCGTTGCCTTCGGAAATCTCTTCCCACACCGTCTTGTTGTCATCCAGGGCGTCGCGCGACTGGTCGACATAGCCAAGCTGCACGGCGTCCGCGATGGTGATCTTGCCTTCGTCGGGCTGCTCGGCGCCGGCGATCATGCGGAACAGCGTCGACTTGCCGGCGCCGTTGGGACCGATGACGCCGACGATGCCGCCCGGCGGCAGCTTGAACGACAGATCGTCGATCAGCATCTTGTCGCCGAAGCCCTTCTTGATGCCCTCGAACTCGATGACCTTGTTGCCGAGGCGCTCGGCCACCGGGATGATGATCTGGGCCGTGGACGGCGACTTCTCGTCCTGCTTGGCCAGCAGCTCCTCATAACGCTGGATGCGCGCCTTGCTCTTGGTCTGGCGGGCCTTCGGCGAGGCGCTGATCCACTCGCGCTCGCGATCCAGGGCGCGCTGGCGCGATTCTTCCTCGCGACCTTCCTGCTTCAGGCGCTTCTGCTTCTGTTCCAGCCAGGAGGAATAGTTGCCCTCGTAAGGGATGCCGCGACCGCGATCCAGCTCCAGAATCCAGCCGGTGACATTGTCGAGGAAGTAACGATCGTGGGTGACGATCAGGATGGCGCCCGGATAGGTGCGCAGATGGCCTTCCAGCCAGTTCACCGTTTCGGCGTCGAGGTGGTTGGTCGGCTCGTCGAGCAGCAGCAGTTCGGGCTGCTCCAGCAGCAGGCGGCACAGGGCGACGCGGCGACGCTCGCCGCCGGAGAGCTTCTCCACGTTCCAGTCGTCCGGCGGGCAGCCGAGCGCTTCCATGGCCTGGTCGACCTGGCTGTCCAGATCCCACAGCCCCAGAGCCTCGATCTGGTCCTGCAACTCGGTCATTTCATCGGCGGTCTCGTCCGAATAGTTCATGGCGAGTTCATTGTAGCGATCGAGGATCGCCTTCTTCGCCGCCACGCCGTCGAGCACGTTTTCACGCACGGTCTTGTCCGGATCGAGCCACGGCTCCTGGGAGAGGTAGCCGACGCGGGCGCCCTCTGCGACCCAGCCGTCGCCGGTCCAGTCCTTGTCGATGCCCGCCATGATCTTGAGCAGGGTCGATTTACCGGCGCCGTTGACGCCCAGCACGCCGATCTTGGCGTCGGGGTAGAACGACAGGTTGATGTTCTCCAACACCTTCTTGCCGTTCGAATAAGCCTTGGTCAGGCCCCGCATGTGATAGATGAACTGACGTGACATAAACTCGGCTCCACCCCCTGAAGGGGCGCTGAAGGGACTGGGCCGGCGCACGGCCGGCGCGGTTCGGGAAAGCTACCGCCTATCTAACGGTCGTCCCCCCCAATCGCAAGGCGCGGCGGGATTCTGGCGGCGTTTTGGCGCGTTTCCGACGTCTTCCCGACCTGGGCGGCCGATAGCGGACCCGGAGTCGTTCAGGACAAGCCGGAACGGACGCCGCTCCGGCTTGTCCTGTTTCGGGCGAATTCTGGTCGACGGGCGGTTTTCGTCTGGTCGACAGGCGCTCCGGCCCCGCACAAGACAGGCTTCTGGCGCGACATTCTTCCTTTGCATCCGGCCGGCGGACATGCACTGCTGTTGCGGGAAGCCCGGACAACAGGGCGACGCGGCCGATGGCTGGTCACAAGCGCCAGTTCACGACAATCGCAGGAGGAACGCAGATGAGCGCGGAGACGGGCGACCGGTCGCCGAAAGCGGGCATGCTGGGCCTCGATGGCCTGCTGCCGGAGCAGCTCTCCCGCCGGGGCTTCGTGGTGATGACGGCGCTGATGAGCGGCTTCACCATGGCCACGGCCCACGCCCAGGCCAATCCACCGGTGAAAACACCCGCCGACGGTCTGGTGGCCGGCGAGGTCAAAATCCCGGTGAAGGACGGCGACATCCCGGCCTACCGGGCCATGCCCGAAGGCGCCGGCCCCTTCCCCATCGTGCTGGTGATCGAAGAAATCTTCGGCGTGCACGAATATATCAAGGACGTTTGCCGCCGGCTGGCCAAAGCCGGCTATCTGGCGGTCGCGCCGGAGCTTTACGCCCGGCGCGGCGACATCTCCAGGGTCACTGACGTCCAGGCGCTGCTGCGCGATTTCATCGCGAAAACGCCGGACGCGGAGGTGATGTCCGATCTGGATGCGACAGCGGCCTGGGCGGCGCAGCACAAGGGCGACGCGCAACGACTTGCCGTCACCGGCTTCTGCCGCGGCGGGCGCGCCGTCTGGCTGTACGCCGCCCACAATCCGGCGTTGAAGGCCGGGGTCGCCTGGTATGGTCCGGTGGGCGGGCAAACGTCGCCGATCCAGCCAAAGACAGCGCTGGACGTGGCCGGCGAGCTGAAGGCGCCGGTGCTCGGCCTGTATGGCGGCGCCGACACCGGCATTCCGGTCGCCAGCGTCGAGGAGCTGAAGAAAAAGGCGCAGGCGGCCGGCAAGACGGTGGAGCTGGAGATCTTCCCCGACGCGCCGCACGCCTTCCACGCCGATTACCGGCCGACCTGGCGCAAGGAACCGGCGGAGGCTGGCTGGAAACTGATGCTGGCGTTTTTCAAAAAGCACGGCGCGGCGTGACCGGCGCTGGCGCCGCGAGCCGGGAACTGCGGGGACGGACGGCTGGATGCGTCTGGCCGTTACCTGCGGGGTAATCGCCCCGGCGCCGGCTTTGGGGCGATATGTGCGAAACCCGCATCGGGCCGCCAGCAGACCCCGGCGAGGACATGGCCGGCCTCTGGCGCGGCTGGCAGGCCCTGTTACAACCGGCAAATCGCCCGTGAAACCGGCGTCAAGGCAAAAACAGGGCAAAGCCCGGTTCAAGAGGCAACGAACGGGAGCGTCATGAGCGCACGACAGCAATCACACCAGCCAGGCGTGCGGCAACGGGGCTGTTCCCCGTCTGCGGACGCAACGTCCCAGGAGCCCCGCCCATGACATCCACAACAGAAACCTCCGAAACCGCCCTGCTCGCAGCCTCGGCCCGACGCGGCTGGATCGTAGTGGCCGCCGCCTTTGTCGTCATGTTCTGCGGCCTTGGCGGCCTCTACGCCTTCCCGGCCTTTTTCAATGCCTTGCAGCAGGACTTTTCCGCCAGCCGCGCCGCCTTGTCCTGGGTGTTTTCCGGCGCCGTGGCGCTGTATTTCGCCATTGGCGTCGTCAGCGGCCCGCTCACCGACAGGCTGGGCGCCCGCCCGGTGGTGCTCGGCGGCATCGCGCTTGTCGGCTTCAGCCTGATGTTCGCCGGCATGGCCACATCCATCGCCATGGTGGCGCTGGCCATCGGCCTCGGCGTTGGCCTCGGCATCGGCTTTTCCTACGTGCCGGCGGTCAGCGCCGTGCAGCGCTGGTTCCTGGTTCGGCGCGGCTTCGCCTCCGGCATCGCCGTGTCCGGCATCGGCCTCGGCACGCTGATCATGCCCAAGGTCGCCGAGTATCTGGTGACGAACGTGGGCTGGCGCGGCGCCTACACCATTCTTGGCCTGTTCGTCGTGCTGGCCGGCGGGGCGGCGGCGCTGTTCGTCGACAACGCGCCTGAAAAGCGCGGCATGGCGCCGGACGGCAAGCTGCTGCATGGCCCCCTGCCCTCGCGCCACGAACTCCCCGGCATGAGTCTCGGCGAAACCGTCCGCTCATCCCAGTTCCGCATCTTTTACCTCGCCTCGGTGCTGGCCTCGGTGGGCCTGTTCATCCCCTTCGTCCACCTGACGCCGTCAGCCCAGGACAGGGGCGTCGACCCGTCGACCGCCGTGACCCTGTTCGCGCTCATCGGCATCGGCTCCACGGCCGGGCGCTTCCTGATCGGCGGCGTCGCCGACCGCATGGGCCGCCGGCGCTCGCTGGCGTTGATGTTCCTGGGTCTCGGCCTGATGATGGGCTGGTGGATTTTCGCCAGCAGCGCCATCGGCCTCGCCGTTTTCGCCCTGGTGTTCGGCCTGTGCTACGGCGGCTATGTCGCTTTGGCGCCCGCGCTGCTGGTCGATGTGTTCGGCCCCCGCAACGCCAGCGGCGTCATCGGCGTCAGCTACACCGCCGCCGCCCTTGGCTCGCTGCTGGGGCCGCCGCTGGCGGGATACGCCTTTGACCTCACCCAGAGCTATACGGTTCCCATCGCCATCGCCGGCGTGCTGGGGCTGCTCTCGGCCCTGCTCGTCAGCCTGATGCCGGAGCCCCATCCGGCCGCCTGACGGAGCGCCCGGCGAGCAGCGCGGAAACACGCCAGTGCAACAAAAAGGGCGAGCCCGGTTCCTGTGAACCGGCCTCGCCCGGAATGTTTTCATTCTGCATCACGGGATGCGAATGCCTATATCCGACTGCCAGAGCATTTTCGGTGAAAACCGGCTCACCCAAAATGCTCCGTCTCTTTAATTTGGCGCATTCCTTTCGCGACAAGGCTCTGGAGCGCTTTCCGATCAGAATTCGCTCAAAACAAAGAGAACTGGAGCAGTTTGCGATCCAGATTGATCAAAAACTGCTCTAGCGGGTCATCTCCGCCTTCAGGTCGCGTTTCAGCACCTTGCCATTGGCGTTGCGCGGCAGCGGCTCGACGCGGATGTCGATGCGCACCGGCGTCTTGAACGCCGCCAGTCGCGCGGCGACGTGCGCGATCAGGTCCTGCTCGCTCACATCGAACCCCGGCTTCAACTGGACGACGGCGCCCACCTCCTCGCCGAGCACCCGGTGCGGCAGGCCGACCACCGCCGCGTCCATGACCGCCGGGTGGGTATACAGCGCGCTCTCAACTTCCGTGCAATAGATGTTCTCGCCGCCACGGATCACCATGTCCTTGGCGCGGTCGAGGATATAGATGAAGCCTTCCTCATCGATGCGCACCAGGTCGCCGGAATGCAGCCAGCCGTCAGAAAAGCTCTTCGCTGTCTCTTCCGGCTTGTTCCAGTAGCCCTTCACCACGTTGGGGCCCTTGATCCAAAGTTCGCCGATCTCGCCCGGCGGAACGTCGGCGCCGTCGGGGCCAACCACCCGCACCTCGCAGACCGGCACGGGCATGCCGACGCTGTCGGGCTTGCGCAGATATTCCAGCCCCTGGTTCTGCGACGTGACCGATGAGGTTTCGGTGAGGCCATAGCCATTGCCGGCGCCAGCCGTGGGAAAGGTCTTCTTGACCAGTTTGGGCAGCTCAGCCGGCGCTGGCGCGCCGCCATAAGACACGGCCTCCAGGCTCGACAGGTCATATTTGTCGAAATCCGGGTGCTCGATGATCTGCCAGGCGATGGCCGGCACGCCGGTAAAGCCGCTGACCTTCTCCCGCTGGATCAGCTCCATGCCGCGACGCGCATCCCATTTGTACATCAGCACCAGCTTGTTGCCGGACAGAATGGTGGGAACCATCGCCGAGTGGCAGCCGGTGACATGGAACAGCGGCACCGGCAGCAGGAAAGCTTTTTTCGGCAATGTCGCCGGATCCGGCAGGCTTTCCCCCGCCAGCAACAGCGATTTGGCCTTTCCATAGCCGACGGTGATCTGGTTCGAACATATATTGCGGTGCGTGCCCAGCACGCCCTTCGGCATGCCGGTCGTGCCGGACGTATAGAAGATGGTGGCGTCGTCATCCGGCGCGATCTCCGCCTCCGGCAGGCTGGAGCCATCGGCGGGACTGACGACGTCCTCCCACGGAATGACCCCGGCGCCGAAGGGCTTTTCCGGCCGTGTTCCGATCACTGCCCGCATCGGCAGCGCGGCGAGCTGGTCGCCGAGGCTGTCGATGCGTTCGCCGTCGGCAACCAACACCGTCGCGCCGGAATCGTTCAGGCAATAGGCCAGTTCGTCCGCCGTCATCCAGGCGTTGAGCGGCGTCGCCAGGGCGCCAATGGCCGTGGCCGCCCAGAAGGCGATCGACCACTCCGGATAGTTCCGCATGGCGATGGCCACCCGGTCGCCCTTGCGCACGCCAAAGCGCGTGACCAGCGCTGTCGCCAGCGAGCACACGGCGTTGAAGTGCTGGCGATAGGTGAGACGTTCATCCTCGAACACGATGCAGTCGGCGTCGCCAAAAGCGGCGCTGGCCTCGATGATGGCGCGCAGGCTCGGCGGCGCGTTTTTCCAGACGCGCGTCGGCAGGCCGCGAATGTCGATCGTCTCAAACGCGAACGGCGCGTCCGGGGCCGTGAGTTGCGCCATTGCCCCAGCCGGCGACATGGCGAATGCGCCGGCAGCGAATCCCTGGGATGTGGCCGAAGCAGCTTCTGCCATCACGTATCCTCACCTGTATTTGTGATTTGCCATATTTTGGGGGAGTTGACCCCAATCAGCCGGTCACGGCAAGCAATCCGCGGCCTAAATATGTGGCCAAGCCGCAACACCTACACAGTCACGGCGCAACTCCGCCACATTGCCGGCGCCCTCTTCAGCGGATTTGGCCACATTGCGTATAGCCATCATCAAAATTTTTTCGCCAAACGCGCCGGAATTCTGAATCTTTCCAAAGGCAAGCCATGGCCAATCCAGCAACAGGAGGCTGGCGCCGGGGTGATGCCTCCCGTTCAAAATTGCACAATCCAAAATCTGGAACATGAAAGTCTTGGTTATTGGAATAATTTTCCAAATTATAACATTTTTGTGACAGATATTATAAATAAAAACTACGATCAACCACACATCTTCATGATATCCGCGCCTTTGCATTGCGTCAGCTCTTGTTGCAAGACTGTCATATCGCGCCGCTATCCCCTCGACAGCCGGCGCCAAAAGTCCGGAAACGCACAAATTCGTCATTGGGCCGAGGGCGCCCATACTTCTGGAGTTTCCATCGTGAGCATCGTCAGAGCGCTTCTGCTCGGTTCCGTCGCGTCCCTTGGCGCTGTCGCTGGCGCCAATGCCGCCGACCTTCCCATGACGAAGTCGGCCCCCGTGGAGTATGTGAAGGTCTGCAACACCTTCGGCCCTGGATTCTTCTATATTCCCGGCACGGACACCTGCATCCGCATCGGCGGCCGCGCCCGCTTCGAATACCAGTATTCGGGTCCGTTGAAGACGATCAACGCCGACAAGTCGAGCTATCGCGCCCTCGGCCGCCTGCAGGTCGACGCCCGCACCAACACCGAATGGGGCGCGCTGCGCACCTTCGTCCGCTTCGAAATCGCAAGCCGCACCGGCGGCTGGCCGCTGCGCTCCGGCACCGCCGAGCGCACCGCCCAGGCGTTCTTCGCCACCGGCGTCGACACCTACGGTCGCGCCCAGAAGTATGTTGAAGTCGACAAGGCCTTCATCCAGTTCGCTGGCCTGACTGCCGGTCGTTTCGGCTCGTTCTATGACTTCTACGGCCACGAACTTGAGCTGATTGGCTCCACCACCAGCTCCGACGTCCAGAGCACCAACGGCATCGCCTACACCGCCAAGCTCGGCAACGGCTTCAGCGCCACGGTTTCGGTGGAAGACCCCACCTTCCGTCGCCAGCCGATCTATTCGTCCGGCAACACGGGCGCGATCATCACCGGCGGCAAGTACTACGCCAACGTCGGCGCCAGCTTCAACCCGATCACCGGCCTGCCCACCAGCTACGCCTCGGTTGACAGCTCCCAGCGCCTCAATGTGCCCGACTTCGTCGGCGTGCTGCGTCAGGATGGTTCGTGGGGCTCCGCCCAGCTTTCGGGCGCCCTGCATCAGGTCAGCCTCGGCAACTTCGCCACCGCCGGAACGGCTGGCACATACGCCACCCCGGTCCGTCCGGACGCCGCCTGGGGTTATGCCGTTCAGGCCGGCGTGAAGTTCAACCTGCCGTTCATCGCCAAGGGCGACCAGCTCTGGCTGCAGG
This sequence comes from Camelimonas fluminis, assembly GCF_014656355.1. GTDB lineage: Bacteria > Pseudomonadota > Alphaproteobacteria > Rhizobiales > Beijerinckiaceae > Camelimonas > Camelimonas fluminis. The sequence goes on along the minus strand of NZ_BNCG01000001.1, from coordinate 146,153 downwards.
CCGCCTACGGCAAGGGCGCCATGTCCTACACCGGCGTCAGCGCCATGCTTGGCGGCGACACCTTCACCGGCCAGAACCTCGGCCGCTTCACGGTCAATACGGTTGACGGCTACGTCAATGCCTTCGGCGACATCAAGCTGAGCACCAGCTGGACCCTCACCGCGGCCTTCCTGCACTACTGGACCCCCACCGTCCGTCAGGCCGTGTTCGCCAGCTATGGCCAGCTTGAGTACGGCAGCGGCGCCCGCAGCGCGGTTGGCCCGCTCTACGCCGGCCTCGGCGGCGCGCTGATCCCGGCCAACCTCGCGTTCACGCCCCAGCAGACCGTCAACTACAACAACAACTCCGCCCTGCGTGACTGGAGCGTCTTCAACGTCGGCACCAACCTCGTCTGGTCGCCGGTCAAGGACCTCGACATCGGTGCCGAGGTCAACTTCGCGCAGGTCAACATCAACAACGGCCGCGTCACCGACCAGAACAAGAACATCAGCTACCGCGTCAACGGCGTGAACTACGCCAAGACGACCAACATGGACTACGTCTGGCAGGGTCGCATCCGCATCCAGCGCGACTTCTGATTGTTGCAGCTCACTCCGGACTGCGGGGGGCCTTCGGGCCCCCCTTTTTTTGCAGGATGGGCAACAGCGCGCGCGCTTCGCCCGCGGCCGCGCCCGCCGGCTCCCGGCGCTGCTTTCGCCGGCTGACGGCCGGTCCCAGGTCATCGTCCGCCAGAGCGTTGTCCAGGGGGCATGTCCAGCGCGCGTGGCGGCCGGCCGTGAACTGCGCCCGGCTCACTGGCCACAACCTTCAGCCACCGTGTAGAAACAGGAAGCGGACAACCCGCCCACTCCGCCGTCTTTCGCGGACCGGACCACATCCGGGCAGGAACCGCGACCGAAAAGCCAGGCTACCGGACGCTGGCAGGCGCGCCGGACCGGCGCCCTGCCCCTGCCGGCGCCCCGACGTATTCCCCAGGCAAGGCGGCGTAGCCTCGCCCGGAACGCACCGCCAGGATTCCGTCTTCATGTCGTTTGCTCCCGCGCCGCGCCCTGACTCCCGCGTCTTCTATGGCTGGTGGATCGTGGCGGCGATGACCGTGCTGCTCACCACCATCGGCGGTCTGGCTTTCTATAACCTGTCGGTGCTGCTGCAGGCTTTCGTGGCCGAGCGCGGCTTCCCGGTCGCCATGGCCAGCAACGCGACGGCCCTGTTCTTCCTGTCATCAGGCATCGCCGGCATCGTCACTGGCCGGTTCATCGACCGGATTGACGCCCGATACTTCGTCATCTGCGCGGCGACGCTCAGCGCCTTCGCCCTCTCCGCCATCGGCTGGGTGCGTACGCCATGGCAGCTTTACCTGTTTTACCTGCTGTTTGGCCTGGCCTATGGCGGTTGCGGCCTGGTGCCGGCCATGACCCTGCTCACCCGCTGGTTCGACGCCAGGCGGGCAACGGCGCTGTCCATCGCCATGACCGGCCTGTCGCTGGGCGGCGCGCTCATCACCCCTGTCACAGCCTGGCTCATTGCCCGCGTCGGCCTCGACGGCGCCGGCCCCTGGCTCGGCGCGGCTTTCTTCATTGGCGTCGTGCCGCTCACCCTGCTGGTGTTGCGCCCCTCGCCTGAAAGCATGGGCCTCAATCCGGATGGCGTCCCGGTCCGTCCGGGCCAGAAACCTGGCCTGGTGCGCACCGGCTTCACCTGGCCGCAGGCGCGCGCCAGCCGCTTCTTCTGGGGCCTGTCCATCGCCTACGTCTTCACCATGTCGGCGCAGGTTGGCGGCATCGCCCATCTGTTCAGCATGATCGCCTCGCGCGCCGGCCACGATGCGGCGGCGCTGGGAGTTTCACTGCTCGCCTTCGCCAGCATTACCGGCCGGCTGAGCGGCGGCGTCATCCTGCTGCGGGCGCCCAGCCTGCCGTTCACGCTGATCTCGATGTTCTTCCAGGCGGCGGCGTTGCTGCTGGTGTCATTCAGCCAGGACCGCATCCTGCTGCTGACAGCAGTGGTGCTGTTTGGCCTGCCCGTCGGCAACCTGCTGATGATGCAGCCGCTACTTGTCGCCGAGGCATTCGGGACACGTGAATATGGCCGGATTTACTCGGCCCACACGCTCATCACCATGGCCGGCGTTGCTGGCGGCCCCATGATGCTGGGCCTGCTGCACGACGCGTTTCACGACTATGGGGCGCCTTATCTTTTTGCCGCCATACTGGGTTTTTCCGGCTGCGTGACCCTGGTTCTCGCTGGGCGACCGCCAAAGTCGCCCGCCGCGCCACAGTAAAGCGTTTGGCGAAAGACGCGCAAACATGCGTAACATGCGCCTGTGCGCGACGATTGACGTAACTGACAAGACTTGCGCACACTCTATCCGCCATGTAACCAGCCATATTATTGACCGCTCTATCCTGACGGGCGTCTGATCTCACGGAGGGGCCAGTGACACGGCGCGCCGTGCTGCGAAGGGGACCGTCTGGCGTGACGGGGGTGACCGGTTTGGGGCTGTTTTCAGATCGTGGGGAGCGCAAGAGCCTTCCCTTCGCCCAACGCCTGCTGTGGCTGGTCATTTCCCTGATCGTTCCCGCGCTCGTCATTGCGGCGGGCGGCCTGTATTCGGCCTATGACGCGGAAAAAAGCGCCACGGAAGAGATCCTGCTGCAAACGGCGCGCACCCTCGCCCTTCACCTCGATCGCGAGCTGAAGAAGCTCGAGACATCGGTTCAGGTCGTGGTGCAGCAACCCCTTCCCGCCACCGACCACCAAGCGGCGTTGCGCCGCCGGATCAATGAACAGACCTTGCTGGAAGGCGTGCGGATCTCCCTCGAACGCGCCAGCGGCGAGCTGGAATTTTCGGAGAGCGAGACGCTGACAGCGCTCCGCGGGACGCCGGCCCGCCACCGTGCGCTACATGACGCCCTGCTCACCGGCAAGCCGGTGATTTCCATTCATCCGGCGCCCTCGGTCGATGGCCGCGTGGTGATCATCGACGCGCCGTTTCCGGGCGATGGCCCCGAGCGTCGCATCATGAGCGCCGAGATCAGTTCCTCGGTCCTGGCCCGCTTCCTTGCCGGCAACGGTTTCGGCTCCAGCGAATGGAACGGCGCCGCCGCTGGCCCACTCGGCGACATCGTCGCCCGCACCCGGAACGACAACCTGTTCAGCGAGCCGCTGGCCCCACCGGCCCTGCGCGTGCAGATGGGACAGCACGACGAAGGGGTGATCAATCTCGAACGGCAGGGCCAGGCGACGTCAACCGCCGTGTTCAGCAAAACGCCGCGCTATGGCTGGTACTTCATCCTCGCCTACCCGCAGCACCGGCTGGAAGCCGCGTTCAACCGCTCCCTCGCCTGGCTGGGCGCCCTCGCGCTCGTGGCCGTGCTCGGTCTTCTGCACGTCATCTATCTGTCCCGGCAGCTCCTGCGGCCGGTGGCCCGGCTCACCGCATCCGCCGGCCGTCTGGCGCGCGGCGACATCATTCCCGGTCGCCGCACCGGCGTCACGGAATTCGATGAGGTGCAGCGGGCGCTCCGCGACGCCTCGCACCAACTGGCCCGGCGCAATGCGGAGCGGGACCAGGTTGAGGCCATGCTGCGCGCCAGTGAACAGCGTCTGCGCCTGGCGATGGAAGCCAGCGAGCTGGGCGCCTGGAGCTTTGACCCCGAAACCAATGAACTCACCGGCTCCGACCGCAGCCGCGTGCTGATGGGCATTCCCGCCGGCCGGCTTGATCTGCATACCCTGGGCGCCGCCCTGCACCCCCAGCATCGCGCCGAGCACTTCAACGCCATCGCCAGGGGGATCGGCGGAGGCGAACAGTTCATCGTCGAGATCTGCGTGCAGTGGCCGGACAGCACCACGCACTGGATTGAGGTGCGGGGCCGGCCCGTCATGCGGGCAAGCGGGCCGCCCACCGTCGTCGGCCTCGTGCAGGAAATCACCGAACGCCGCACGGCGGCCGACCGGCAGCGCATGCTGTTGCGGGAGCTGAACCACCGGGTGAAAAACTCGCTGGCGACCGTGCAGTCGATCGCCCTGCTGACCCGCCGCTCCACCGCCGCCGACCAGGCCTGGGAAGCCTTCGAGGAGCGGCTGGTGGGCCTGGCTAAGACCCACGACCTACTGACCGCCAGCGACTGGCGCGGCGCCTGGCTGGACGAGGCGCTCGCCTCGGAACTGAAGCCGTACCAGAACGCCGCCCACACCCGGATCATGACCGAGGGCCCGCGCATCCGTCTGCGTCCGCGCGCCACCCTGACCCTGTGCATGTGCTTCCACGAGCTGGCGACCAACGCCGCCAAATACGGCGCGCTGTCGACCGACGCCGGCCGCGTACAGGTCGCCTGGTCCATCACGCCGCCGGCGGGATCAACGCCGGCGCAACTGGTGCTGACCTGGAAAGAAAGCAGTGGCCCCGAGGTGAAGCCGCCAACCCGGCAAGGCCTCGGCTCCCGGCTGCTCGATCGCGGCCTGCGCCGTGAACTGGGCGGCAAGGTGGAGATGACCTATGCCCCATCCGGGGTCGAATGCCACATCGAGTTGCCGCTCGACGCCATCGCCGCCGTCAGCCTTGACAACGCCGCCTGAGGCGCGCGCCTCAGACCCGTTCCGGTTGTGGCGGCGACCTGAACGGAAGCCGCCTCCAGCAAAAAACCCGGAGAAGCCGTGGCTCTCCGGGTTTCTTACCTTGATTTCAGGCCGTCTTGCGCGCGCCTTGCCCGGCGTCGGGGCCGCACCGCCACGCGTCTGACGAGGACGCCGGGTCAGTCGCCGGCCGGTCCGAAGTTGCCGCCCATGCTGCGCCGCAGCTTGGCCATGCCGCCAATCCAGCGGTCGTAGTTTTCCGTCTTCTTCCGCATGTAGCCGAGCACCTGGGCGTGCGGCAGGATCAGGAAGCGCTCCTCGTCCAGCCCCTCCACCACCACGTCGGCCAGTTGCGCCGGGGTCAGCACGCCGTCCACGTGCTGCGGGCCTTCGCCGCCGGCGCGCAGCATCGGCGTATCCACCGCCTGCGGGCACAGCATCGACACGCGGATGCCGGCGTCACGGTGAGTGATGGCCAGAATCTCGCCGAAACCGACGGCGGCGTGCTTGGTTGTGGCGTAAACGGCGCTGCCGATCTGCGACAGCAAGCCGGCGGCCGAGGCGGTGTTGAGGAAATAGCCGCCGCCACGCTGGGCCATGCGCGGAACCAGCGCCCGCGCCGCATAGACGTGGGCCATCACATTGACGTCCCAACTCTTCTGCCAGATGTCGTTGCCAGCCGCGCCGACGAAATTTGGATCGGAGCGGCTGAAGTCGCCGATGCCGGCGTTGGAGCAGAACAGATCGATGGGGCCGAAACGCTTCTCGACATCGTCGATCATGGCGACCAGTTGCGCTTCATCGGAAACGTCGCAGCCGTAAGCGGCGCTGGCGCCAATCTCGCCGGCCGCGGCCTTCACCTTGGCTTCATTGATGTCGCAGACAATCACGGCCTTCGGATTTTCCTTCAGGAACCGCTGGGCCAGCCCCTTGCCGATGCCGTCGGCCCCGCCCGTGATCACCACCACCCTGTCGGCAAGCTTCATGGAAAACCCCTTCTGCGCAGGCGCGCGCTTTTCCGGAAAAGCGATGCGCCGCCCTGCTGGAAAACCGCGTCGAACCAAAAAAGAAACGCAAATCCGGCCCTGCGGCCGGCTTTGCCCTGAGCCGCGTCAGTAACCGTTGGCGCGGGCCAGACGATCAGCATGGAAATTGCTGTCGCCCAGCAACTCCTGCGCCACCCGGGCGCGCTTCATGTAGAGGCCAATGTCGAAGGCGTCGGTCATGCCGTTGCCGCCATGCATCTGCACGCCCTCCTGCACCGCCAGCTCGGTGCTGGCTCCAGCGCGGGCCTTGGCCACCGCCACGATGGTCGCCGCCTTCTCCGGGCTGGCGTCAAGCGTCTGAAGCGCCTTGATGACGGCGGCCCGGGTCACTTCCAGTTCGCTGAACAAATGCGCCGAGCGATGCTGCAAGGCCTGGAACTCGCCGATGATGCGGCCGAACTGACTGCGCTCCTTCACATATGCCTGAGCGATGTCGAAGGCCTGGCCGCCGACGCCAGACAGCTCCGCCGCCAGCACGGCGCGGCCGACGTTCAGCACCCGCTCCAGCAGCTCATAGCCGCCATCGACCGGCCCCAGCGCCGCGTCGGCGTCAACCTGGACATTGTCGAAGTTGACGCGCGCGGCGTTGTGGGCGTCGACCATCACCGTGCGCTCACGGCTGACGCCGCCAGCATCGCCGGCGACGAGGAACAGGGTCAGCCCCTGGGTTTCGCCCGGCTGGCCAGAGGTGCGCGCCGCCACCACCAGCAGATCGGCCACATGGCCGTCGACCACGAAGGTCTTGGCGCCGTTGAGGGTAAAGCCGTTGCCGGTGCGGGTCGCCTGCAGCGCCGTCTTCTCCGGCCGATGCTTGGCGCCTTCGTCGACGGCCAGGGCGCCGATGATCTCGCCGCCGGCGATCTTCGGCAGCCACGCCGCTTTCTGGGCGTCCGAGCCGCCGTTCAGCAGCGCGCTCGCCGTCAGCACGGCGGTGGACAGGAACGGCGTCGCCGCGAGGTTCCGGCCGATCTCCTCGGCCACAACGCCCGCCTCCACATGGCCGAGGCCAACGCCGCCGAAATCCTCCGGGATCAGCACGCCGGCAAAACCCATCCCCGCGAACTGCTTCCACAGCTCGCGTGAGAAACCGTCGGCGACATTGGCGTCGCGCAACTGGCGCAGCGCCGCCACCGGCGCCTCGCTGGCGAGGAAGCTGCGGGCCGTGTCGCGCAGCATGGTCTGTTCGTCATTCAGCACAAGCGCCATGACTTCTGTTCCTGTTACATGGCGGCGTCTCGACCGGCCTGCCGCCGGGAAACGCCGCGTCTGTCAAAACAACGGGCGAAACACCGGGAGCGCGTTACGCGCCCGGCAGCTCCAGAATGCGCTTGGCGAGGATGTTGAGCTGCACCTCGGAAGTGCCGCCCTCGATCGAGTTCGCCTTGGTGCGCAGCCACGCGCGCGGCGCCGCGCCGTGCTCGGACCGATCGCTTTCCCACTCCAGCGCGTCAGAGCCGCCCGAGGCCATCAGCGTCTCGTGACGGCGCTTGTTCAGTTCCGAACCATAATATTTCAGCAGCGAGGAATAGGCGCCGTGGATCTCGCCGCGCTTCGCCATGTCGCCAGCCCGCTCCATGGCGAACTCGAAGGCGATTTCATCCACCTCAAGACGGGCGATCTGGCCGCGCAACAGATTGTCGTCGAGCAATCCCTGATCGTTGAGACCAACATGAGCGGCGGCGACCTCATGCACCGGCCGGTGGGCGCGCCCACCCATCGAGCTGATTGAATTGCGCTCGTGAGTCAGGAGGTATTTGGCGATTTCCCAACCCTTGTTCGGAATGCCGACCAGTTGGTCCTTCGGAACCTTCACGTCGTCGAAGAAGGTCTGACAGAACGGCGACTTGCCGGAAATCAGCAGGATCGGCTGGGTGCTGACGCCAGGCGAGGCCATGTCGAACAGCAGGAAGGAAATGCCTTCGTGCTTGGGCGCCTTGGGATCGGTGCGCACAAGGCAGAAGATCCAGTCGGCCTTGTCGGCGTAGCTGGTCCAGATTTTCGAACCGTTGACGAGGAAATGGTCACCCCTGTCCTCGGCGCGGGTTTGCAGGGAGGCGAGGTCAGAGCCCGCGCCCGGCTCGGAATAACCCTGGCACCAGCGGATCTCGCCGCGCACGATTGGCGGCAGATACTTTTTCTTCTGTTCCTCGGAGCCGTACTTCAACAGCGCCGGGCCAAGCATCCAGAGGCCAAACGACGACAGGGGCGAGCGGCAGCCGAGGTCGCGCATTTCCCCGGCGAGGATCTTGGCCTCGTCGCGGGACAGTCCGCCGCCGCCATATGCGGCCGGCCACTCCGGCGCGGTCCAGCCCTTCGCGCCCATGCGCTCCAGCCAGACGCGCTGGGCGTCATTGCGGAAAGTCGGATTGCGCCCACCCCAGACGGTGTCTTCCTCGTCCTCGGTCGGCGTGCGCATCTCGGCCGGGCAATTCGCCTCCAGCCATGCGCGGGTTTCGGCGCGGAATGTCTCAAGATCAGCCATCATGCCCTCGTCATGAAGACGGGCCGTCTGGGGAACGACAGGATCGCTGGCCTTGCCCAGCCGCCCGCCTCCCGACCGACCCGCGCGCCGGAACCCCTGTTCCGGCCTGTGCCCCACCAGACGGCCCAACCGCCGGCGGCGCGCTTCTGGGGCATGTCCGGTGAAACCTGGCTCGCCGGACATGCCCCAGTTTGTCGAGTTGACGCATTTTTCCGACGAAAAGCGGATTCCACTTTTCCCGAAAATGCGCGGGCGCCCGGGCGTCCTGCGACCAGGACGCCCGATCGCGCTCAATCCATGGTCACCACAACCTTGCCCATGGCCTTGCGGGCCGCCAGGTGGGCGATGGCGTCGCCAGCCCGCGCCAGCGGGAACCGCTCGGACACGTGCGGCTTCACGAGGCCGCGCTTGTAGAAGTCCATCAGTTCCGCGACGCTTTCGGCGAAGCCGTCATTGTTGCGAGCAACCCAGGCGCCCCAGAACACGCCGATCACCTGACAGGACTTGAGCAGGGTCAGGTTCAGCGGCAGCAGCGGAATGCCAGCCGGGAAGCCGACGACGAGGAAGCGGCCTTCCCAGGCGATGGCGCGCAGCGAGGCTTCGGCGTAATCGCCGCCGACGCCGTCATAGATCACGTCGGCGCCATGCTCGCCGCAGGCGTTCTTGAACAGCTCGGCCAGCTTCTTCTTGCCGTCCTTGTCGAATGGCCCCTGCGGATAGATCACCACGTCATCGGCGCCGTGCGCCTTGACCAGATCCGCCTTGTCCTGGCTTGAGACGGCGCCGATCACCCGCGCGCCCATCGCCTTGCCCAGTTCGACAGCAGCGAGGCCGACGCCGCCCGCGGCGCCCAGCACCAGCAGGGTTTCGCCCGCCTTGAGCTGACCGCGCTCCTTCAGCGCGTAGTGGGAGGTGCCATAGGTCAGGATGAACGCCGAAGCTTCATCGAACGGCATCTCATCGACCATGGGGATGCAGCGGAAACCGTCCACCAGCACCTTCTCGGCCATACCGCCGTGTCCGGTCGAGCCGATGATGCGGTCGCCAACCTTGACGCCCTTCACTTCAGCGCCGACCGCCTCGACCACGCCGGCCACCTCGCCGCCGGGCGAATACGGACGCTGCGGCTTGAACTGGTACCTGTCCTCGATCATCAGCGTATCGGGGAAGTTCACGCCGCAGGCCTTGACCGCGAGCAGCACCTGCTTCGGACCGGGAACCGGATCCGGAACCTCCTCAAGAACCAGGGTTTCGGGCCCGCCAACGGCCTTGCTGAGGATCGCCTTCATTCTGTGCTGCTCCGTCCTTTTGACTGCCATGCGACGCCCTGCAGCATGCAGGGACGTCGCTCTTGCATGGTGTGCGGCCGCGCCGGCCGCGTTGCTGGTTAAACGCCCGTCCGCCGCGGATCAGACCACGGTGACGCCGCCGTCGATGATCAGGGACTGCCCGGTCATGAAATTGCCCGCCGGGCCCGCGAGGAACACCGCCGCGCCGGCGATCTCATCCGGAATGCCAATGCGGCGCAGCGGCGCCGTCGAGGTCGTGCGGGCGAGATTGTCCGGGTCTTCCCACAGCGCCTTGGCGAAATCGGTCTTGATCAGGCCCGGCGCGATGCAGTTCACGCGGATATTGTCGGGGCCGTACTCCGCCGCCAGATTGCGGGCGAGCTGCATGTCAGCCGCCTTCGAGATGCAATAGGCGCCGATGACCGTCGAGGCGCGCACGCCGCCAATCGACGAGACAATGATGACGCAGCCGTCCTTGCGGGCGCGCATCTGCGGCGCCGTCATCTGGATCAGCCAGTGATTGGAGACGATATTGTTGTCGAGAATTTTGCGGAAGGCGTCGTCCGGCAGCTTCTCCATCGGCCCATAGAACGGGTTGGAGGCGGCGTTGCACACCACGATGTCGATGCGGCCCCATTTGGCGTTGGTGGCGTCGACTAGGCGTTGCAGCTCTTCCTTCTCCGAAATGTTGGCGGGAACCGCGATCGCCCGCTCCTCGCCGTGCCGGTCGTTGATGATTTTCGCCACCTCCTCGCACGGCCCCGGTTTACGGGAGGAAATGACAACCCTGGCGCCGTGTTCGGCCATGCGCTCGGCGATAGCGCGGCCGATGCCGCGGGACGAACCGGTGATGAGCGCGACCTTGCCGGTCAGATCAAACAATGTGGTCATGGACGCTTCCTGTCTCCCTGAAACATGGCGCGCCGGAGTGGCGCAGGGGCGCGGCTTTTGTCCGTCTGCCCAAAGATCCGCGGACCGGAGCAAAACCGGAGCGCACTGGCCCGGGCCTTGCCCAATCCCGTTAAATGAACGCGCTTTTCCAGCGAAGCGGCGCGCGCTTCACTGGAAAAGGCGACGGGGGATGGCGGCGACCAGGCCGCCATCCCATAACGTCAGGCTCCGGCCTTGACCGCGTAGGCCCAGGCCATGTCGGCCAGCGGTTCGGCGCGCTTGCCGGCCTCGGCCGCGCGCGGGCTGTTGGCCGTGCCGTCGCGAACGCGGCCGGCAATGCCCTGGGAAATCGCCGACAGCCGGAACAGGTTGTAGGCGAAGTACCAGTTCACGTCCGGGATGCCGGTGCGGCCCGTGGCCTTGCAATAGATCTCGATGACTTCATCAACGTCAGGGATCCCCAACTCCCTGAAGTCGACGCCGCCCAGCGAAGCGCGCCCGTCGTGCTGCATCACCCAGCCCATGATGACATAGGTGAAATCGGCCAGCGGGTCGCCCAGGGTCGACAACTCCCAGTCGAGGATCGCGCGCACGCGCGGCTCGGTGGGGTGGAAGATCATGTTGTCGAGACGGTAATCGCCGTGCACCACCGAGGTATGGGTCTGCTCGGGGACGGTGCAGGGCAACCACTCGATCAGCTTTTCCATCGATTCGAAGCGCGATGTCTCCGAGGCGCGGAACTGCTTGGTCCAGCGGTCGATCTGGCGCGAGAAGTAATTGCCCGGCTTGCCGAAATCCGCCAGGCCAATGGCTACCGGATCAAGGTTGTGCAACTTCGCCAGGGTTTCGATCTCGTCGCGGTACATCACCGCGCGCTGCTCCTTCGGCACGCTTGGCAGCGTGCCGTTCCAGAACACCCGGCCCTCCTCCATCGACATGACGTAGAACATCGTGCCGATGACGTCGTCGTCCGTGCACAGCGCATAGGCGCGCGCGACCGGGAAATCGACCGTGTTCAGCGCCGAGAGCACCCGGAACTCGCGGTCCACCGCATGGGCGGAAGGCAGCAGCTTGCCCGGCGGCTTGCGCCGCAGAACGTATTTGCGCGACGGGGTGATCAGGCAATACGTCGGGTTCGACTGCCCGCCCTTGAACTGCTCGACGGTGAGCGGGCCCTGATAGCCCTCCACATTGTCGGCGAGCCAGACGGCGAGACGCGCCTCGTCGAAACGATGGCGCTCCTCAACCGGCTTGGTTCCGGAGAAAACCTCCTCCGCGACTTCCTTCTTATCCAGCACTTCAGTGTTATCCTGCGTTGGAATGACGTGCGAACTCGATGCGGGCGATGGCGCGGTTGTGCACTTCGTCCGGACCATCGGCGAGGCGCAGGGTGCGGATGTGCGCCCACTTGAAGGCCAGGCCGAAATCGGTGGTGACGCCGCCGCCGCCATGGGCCTGGATGGCGTCGTCAAGGATCTTGAGCGCGATGCGCGGGCCGGCGACCTTGATCATGGCGATCTCGAGCGCGGCGGCCTTGTTGCCGACCTTGTCCATCATGTCCGCCGCCTTGAGGCAGAGCAGACGGGTCATTTCGATGTCGGTGCGGGCCTCGGCGACGCGCTGCTCCCAGATCGACTGCTCGGACACCTTCTTGCCGAAAGCGACGCGCGACTGCAGGCGCTTCACCATCTTCTCCAGCCCAACCTCGGCGACGCCGATGGTGCGCATGCAGTGATGGATGCGGCCCGGTCCGAGGCGGCCCTGGGCGATCTCGAAGCCGCGGCCTTCGCCGAGGATCAGGTTTTCCGCCGGCACGCGCACATTGCGCAGGATGACTTCGGCGTGGCCGTGCGGAGCGTCGTCATAACCGAAGACCGGCAGCATGCGGACGACTTCGATGCCGGGCGCATCCATCGGCACGAGGATCTGCGACTGCTGCTGGTGGCGTGGGGCCGACTTGTCGGTCTTGCCCATGACAATGGCGACCTTGCAGCGCGGATCACCCACGCCGGAGGACCACCACTTGCGGCCGTTGATGACGTAATGATCGCCATCGCGGACGATTTCCGTCTCGATATTGGTGGCGTCGGAGGACGCGACCTCCGGCTCGGTCATCAGAAAGGCCGAACGGATCTCACCGTTCATCAGCGGCTTGAGCCACTTGTCCTTCTGCGCCCTGGTGCCGTAGCGGTGCAGCACTTCCATATTGCCGGTGTCAGGCGCCGAGCAGTTGAAGGCTTCCGAAGCGATGCCGTAGCGGCCCATCTCCTCGGCGCACATGGCGTATTCGAGGTTGGTGAGGCCAGCGCCGCGATATTCGCCTTCGTCATGCTCAGGGTTGGGGGCGAGGAACAGGTTCCACAGGCCCTCGGCCTTCGCCTTGGCCTTCAGGCCTTCCAGCACCTGGGAGACGCGCCAGCGATCCTTGCCGACGAGGTCCATTTCCTTGACGTATTCGGCTTCAGCCGGAACGATATTGTCCTGGATGAACTTGCGGACACGGTCGCGCCAGTACGACTCACGCTCGGTGATGGTGAAATCCATCTCGTTTCCTCTCCCGTTAGCGCCGGGGCTTTGCGCGACCCGGTCGTTCCCTTTTCTGCCTGGCAAGGATTACCAGCAGGGGCCAGTCCTGAGAACCGATATTTTTTATGCAGGAATTATGCTGCCAGAAATCACGTTGCACGGAAACCGGCGGGAACGCCAGCCCCGCGCCATGGATGCGCCATACCGGCTGCAGCGCTGGCTGCATGGCTGCGGGCGCCCGCCGGCACCGGGCGGGTCGCTGGCGCGAACATCATGGCGGTCGGGATCGAAGCGCGCCACCCTCCCAGCTTGACTCCGCTCGCCGGCTCTGAAAATCCGGAACAAAATATTTGATCAGATATTCGGGGAGAACGATCCTGGAGTCGCCAGCCCAAACCACCGCCGACGCCGGCGCTGCGCAATCCGCCGCGCCGCCGTCCCTGCTCGCCTCTTTCAACGGCGCCCCGCCGCCAGCGCCAGCATGGTTTGACGACGCCATCAGGCATGCCCCCGCGCGCGATTTCGTCGAGGTGCGCGGCGCCCGCGTCGAGATGCTGACATGGGGTGAGCGCGGCAAGCCGGGCCTGCTGTTTCTCCACGGCAACGGCGCCCACGCCGACTGGTGGAGCTTCATCGCGCCATTCTTCGCCGCCGACTACCGGGTGGCCGCCATGTCGTGGACCGGCATGGGCAATTCAGACCACCGCGCGCAGTACGATCTCGATGTTTTCGTCGAAGAGATCATGACGGTGGCCCGCGCCGCCGGGCTGTTCGACGCCGGCAAGCCCGTGTTCGTCGGCCACTCCTTTGGCGGCCTGCCGCTCACCGCCTGCGCCTCCCGCCATGGCGCGGAGATCGCCGCGGCGATCACCGTCGACTCGCCGGTCATGTCGCCTGAGCGCCGTCGCGACCGGCGTTCAAGGCGCGGCCCGCTGAAGACGCCGCAGCCCAACCGGGTCTACCCGACCTGGCAGGAAGCCATGAACCGCTTTCGCTTCCAGCCCGTCCAGCCCTGCGACAACCTCTATATCGCTGATTTCATTGCCCGCGGCTCGCTGAAGCAGGTCGCGGCCACGGCGGACAGCCCGGCCGGCTTCACCTGGAAATTCGATCCGTTCATGTGGAAGGGCTACCACGACGGCGCGCCGCACATCGACATGTCGACGGCGCAATGCCCGGTGGCCATGATCTTCGGCGAGAAATCGATCTTCCTGACCGAGAAGATCATTGACTACGCGCTTGAAGTGGCGCCGCCTGGCTCACCTTGCGTGATGATCCCGGAGGCGCATCATCACATCATGGTCGATCAACCGCTGGCTTTTGTTTCGGCCCTGCGCGGCCTGCTGGCCGGCTGGCCGCGCTGAACGGCGCGCCGCCGGGCCCCATGGCGGCGTGGCCGCCGGGCGCGTTGGTCTGGGGTCCGCGCGAATCGGCGTGACGGGGGCCGGCCCGGCCACAGGAGACAGGCCATGGATCTTCATCTGACAGGACGCAAGGCGCTGGTCACCGGCGCCTCCAAAGGCATCGGCCTCGCCATCGCCCGGCAACTGGCGGCGGAAGGCTGTCGGCTTGTCCTCGCGTCCCGGGACGAAACCCGGCTGGAAGCGGCCAGATCAGCGATCCTCGCCGAAACGCCGGGCGCGGACATCGCCATTCTCGCCGCCGACATCGCCCGCGACGCCAGCGCGGCGGTGCTGGCCGACGCCCATTGCGACGCCGACATTCTGGTCAACAACGCCGGAGCGATTCCACAGGGAACCCTGCAGGAGGTCGACCAGCAGCGCTGGCGCGAAGCCTGGGACCTGAAGGTATTTGGCTTCATCGGCCTGACCCGCGCCTTCTACGCCCGCATGGCGGCGCGGCGGGCCGGCGTCATCGTCAATATCATTGGCATGGGCGGCGAGCGGCTTGACGCCCACTACATCACCGGCGCCGCCGGCAACGCCTCGCTGATGGCCTTCACCCGCGCCCTCGGCGGCGCCAGCCACCGCGACGGCGTCCGCGTCGTCGGGATCAATCCAGGCCCCATCGCCACGGATCGCATGGAAACCCGGCTGCGCGCCCATGCGGAGCGCCAGTTCGGCGACGCCGGGCGCTGGCGCGAGCTGACGGCGGACATGCCGTTCGGCCGCCCTGGCGCTCCGGAAGAAATCGCCGCCGCCACGGCCTTTCTCGCCAGCGACCGCTCGGCTTATACAACGGGTGCGATTCTCACCATCGACGGCGGCCTCGCAAACGCCTCCTGAGCGCCCGCCGCGCGCAAATTCCCGCCCATTCCCGGCATTGCGGTCATCGCCGCGCCGGAGGATGCGCCCGACCGCGAAGGACTTCCCCTTGACGACCGACGTCTCCCCAGGCGCTCTTCCCCCAGGCGCCCCGCCCCAAAGCGACGCGCCGAAAAGCAACGCCCGCTCCGTCCTCATCGAAACCGGCGAATGGGCCGGCTGGCGACGGCCGGACCGCGACACCTTCGACACCCGCTCTGGCCCGTTCTACCACCGCCGTGATCCCGACGGCGCGGTGCGGTGCGCCTTCCAGATCGAGAAGCGCCACCTTAACGGCATCGACGTCGCGCACGGCGGCTGTCTGGTGACCTTCGCCGACCACGCCATCTTCATGTTCGCCCTCGACCACCTGCGCGGCGGCCCCTCGGTCACCGTGTCGCTGAACAGCGAGTTCATCGGCGCCGCTTATGTCGGCGAAATTGTCGAGGCCACCGGCGAGGTTCTGAAGGCCGGCGGCTCGGTGCTGTTCGTGCGCGGCGTGCTGAAGGTGGGCGAGCGCGTCATCCTCAACTACTCGGGCGTCATCAAGAAGCTGAAGCCGAAAGCCGCCATCCCGACCCCGCGCGATCCCGACCAGGGCGTGGACTGAAACCGGATCGCAAACGCGCGCGCATGCCGGCCCGCCGGGATGCGGCGTCGCCCGCGCATGTGCTTGCCGATGCGTCAGCAATGCCGTGGCCCGGCGCTTCCAGAGTGAAAATCCGTTCGCCCTGAAACGGAGTTTCGCCCTGTCTCATTGAATTGAACCGCTCCCTTCAGCCGGAACGACGTCGTTTCGGCTGAAGGCGCTTCAACGCGCCGCCTCCAGATTGGTGATAACCCGCCGGTTCTGGGCGGTGCAGGAGGCGTCGGTGCAGGCGCGGACGATGCGCTGCTTCTCGCGGCCATAGGATTTGGCCCGCAGCCGGCCCGCAGCCACGCCCTTCGACACCAGATAAACCATCACGACCTCCGCCCGCTGCTGGCCGAGAGTCATGTTGCTTGCGTCCGTGCCCGGATCATCGGCGAATCCCTGGATCTTGGCGTTCCATTTCGGAAAGCGCTTCAGCCAGGCCGCCTGATTGTCCAGGGTGTCGCGGGCGATGTTGGTGAGTTGCGCCGATCCTTCCGTGAAGAAGACTCGGCGGCCCACATTGACGATGAAATCTTCATTGCCGCCTGGCTGGACATTGACGCCGGCGCCGACCGGCGCGTCGGTGACCTTGCCCGTCGGCGTCGCTGGCGGCGCCCAAACGGCGGGCGTGGCCTTCGGCGGCGCTGGCTGTGTGGCGACCGGCTGCGCCATCGCAGGAGCGGACGTGGGAGCGGGAGCACCACCCTGCGCCACTGGCGCGGCCTGCTGCTTCCCGGTCAGGCTGGCGAAGTTGAAGCGTTCGGCGGCGCAACCGCCCAACATCATCGCCAGGGCGACTCCCGCGATCATGGTGGCGGCGCCGGATCGGATCATGGTCATGGAGATGGCCTGCAAGACAGGAAGCGGATCAGGGCCGACGCCGGAACTTTTCCCAGCGGGCCGGACGCCGCCTCGCGTGAGGAAACGCGTTGGTTCAAAGCGATGGAGCATTTTCCGTGAACTGGTTTTCACCGAAAACGCTCCAGCCACGCCGGATGCATGTCACCTGGAGGCATGTCACCTGGATACACGTCACCTGGAGGCCGTATTGCCGGCGCGGGCCGCGATGTGCCGGAGCACCAGCACGCGCGTGCCCTGCGGACAGCGCTGGTACAGATCGATGACGTCCTCGGGGAACATGCGGATGCAGCCGCTGGAGGCGTCGGCGCCGATCGACCACGGCTCCGTCGTGCCGTGCAGCCGGTAGCCGGTGTCCTGGCCGTCGCGATACAGATACAGCGCGCGTGGGCCCAGCGGATTGTCGGGGCCGCCAGGCATGAAACGCGGCAGGTTGGGCCGACGCTTCAGCATGTCGGCGGGCGGCGACCACGGCGGCCAGATCGCCTTGCGGTCAATCTGGGCCCGGCCGAACCATTGGAAACCTTCCTTGCCGACGCTGACGCCATAACGCAGCGCCGTCCGGTTCTCAAAAATCACGTAGAGAAAGTGGTGGCGCGTGTCGACCACAACCGTGCCCTGCGGCTCGTCCGAATAATACTGGACGAGCTGGCGGCGCCAACGCGGATCGATCACGTTGAAATTGGTGCGTCGGTAGCTCTGGCCGCGATCGGTCGCCATGCCGGCGAAATAGCGCGCGCTATCCTGGGGTCGCGCCAGCGCTGGCCCGGCGGCGCTGGCGATGACCGCCGCCGCAATTCCTCTGACGACGCCTCTGCGGCTGATGTCCCCCACGCTCCGCCCCCGGTGTTCAGCCCGGCTTTTCAGCACGGTTTTCGGCTACCTGGGCACAGTGGCGGTGAATGGTAAATTTTGCGCTAACCAAGGCGATGGAGCGTTAAGACAAAAGGCTTTGGCAGGACTGAATACCTTTCGACTGACGAAAGTTGACATTCATCATTCGTCAGTTACACCTGTTGCAAAAGCCCGCGCTGCGGCCGCCTGATGAGACCCCGCATGACCCGTCTGTCCAGTTTTGTGCGATCAATCCGCGTTCCCGGTTCCGGCGATGCGCCAGCGAGCCACAAGGGCGTTTTCCGGGGCGGCCGATGGCGCGGCGGCTTTGTTCCGGCAATCGCCCTTGCGGGCCTGACCGCCCTCAGCGCCTGCAACGACAAGACGCCGGCGAAGACCAGCGCGGACCGGCCTGTGCTGGTGGCGACAGTGCGCTATGGCGAGGAAGATCCGGCCCGGACCCTCGTCGCCACCATCCGCCCGCGCGTTGAGAGCGATCACGGTTTTCGCGTTGGCGGCAAGGTCGCCCGTCGCGCCGTGGAAGTGGGCCAGGGCGTCCGCGCCGGCGACACCCTCGCGGTGCTCGACGACGTCGACCTGAAGCTCCAGGCCGAGCAGGCGGAGGCCGAGCTGCGCGCCGCCACCGGCGCCCTCGCCCAGGCCACCGCCGCTGAAAAGCGGGCCGCCGACCTGCGCCAGCAGGGCTGGTCAACCCAGGTCGCCGTCGACAACAGCCGCGCCGCGGCGGAAGAAGCGCGCGGCCGCATCGCCCGCGCCGGGCGCGCCGTCGAACTGACCCGCAACAGCATCTCCTACGCCCGCCTGAAGGCCGACGCCGACGGCGTGGTGACGGCGACCCTGATCGAGCCAGGCCAGGTGGTGGCCGCCGGCCAGCCGGCCATCCGCATCGCCCGCAGCGGCGAGAAGGAGGCGATCGTCGCGGCGCCCGAAATCATGCTGGAGCGCATCCGCAAAGGCGAGGCGACGCTGACCCTGTGGGCGCGTCCCGACAAGACGTTCAAGGCCAGCCTGCGCGAGTTGTCGCCTTCGGCCGACACCGTCACCCGCACCTATCAGGCCAGGTTCTCGCTGCCCGACGCCGACAATGACGTGCAGATCGGCATGACCGGAACCCTGTCGGTCAAGGCGGCGCATTCCGACCGCGTCGCCCGTCTGCCTTTGGCCGCGCTGTTCAACCAGAACGCGGGTCCCGCCGTCTATGTGGTCAAGCCGGACGGCTCCGTCGCGCTGACGCCGGTGAAGGTCAAGGCCTACGACAGCCACGACGTGATCATCGCCGGCGGCGTCAACGAGGGCGACAGAGTGATCGCCATGGGCGTCCACAGCATCGACCCGGCGCGGAAAGTCCGCGTCGTCGACAGCCTGAGCTTCTGAGGCGTCGCGATGAAGGGTTTCAACCTCTCCGCCTGGGCCGTCCGCCATCCGGCCCTGATCCTGTTCCTCATTATCGCCGTCAGCGCCGGCGGCCTCATCTCCTATCTGCGGCTCGGCCGCGCCGAGGACCCTTCCTTCACCATCAAGGTGGTGATCGTCACGGCGATCTGGCCGGGCGCCACCGCGCGCGAGATGCAGGAGCAGGTGGCCGATCCGATTGAGAAGAAGCTGCAGGAGCTGCCGTATTTCGACAAGGTCATCACCTATGTGAAGCCGTCGTTCACGGCCATGCAGGTGGCGTTCCGCGACACCACCCCGCCGAAGGACGTGCAGCAGCTGTTCTACCAGTTGCGCAAGAAGATGAGCGACCTGAAACCGTCGCTGCCCTCTGGCCTGATCGGGCCGAATTTCAACGACGAATACGGCGACGTCGACTCGATCCTTTACATGATGACCGGCGACGGCGCCGACTACGCCCAGATGAAGAAGGTGGCGGAAGGCCTGCGCCAGGCCCTGCTGCGCGTGCCCGACGTCACCAAGGTCAATCTGTACGGAACCCAGGACGAGAAGATCTTCGTCGAGTTCTCGCACGCCCGCCTCGCCACGCTCGGCATTCCGGTGCAGTCGCTGTTCGACAGCCTGGCCCGCCAGAACGCCGTGGTTCCCGCCGGCGTGGTCGAAACCAACGCCCAGCGCGTGCCGCTGCGCGTCACCGGCGCGCTCGACGGGGCCCGGGCGGTGGAAGAGACGCCGGTGGAGGCCAACGGCCGCGTCTTCCGCCTCGGCGACATCGCCACTGTGACGCGCGGTTTCAAGGACCCGCCGGACTATGTCATCCGTCAGGAGGACAAACCCGCCATCGGCATCGGCGTGGTTATGGC
The DNA here is from genome assembly GCF_014656355.1 of Camelimonas fluminis. GTDB lineage: Bacteria > Pseudomonadota > Alphaproteobacteria > Rhizobiales > Beijerinckiaceae > Camelimonas > Camelimonas fluminis. The sequence continues at coordinate 126,475 of NZ_BNCG01000001.1, read as the reverse complement.
GCGCGGCGGCAACATCCTCGACTTCGGCAAGAACGTGAACGCCGCCAAGGATCTGTTCATGGCCGCGGCACCCCAGGGCGTGTCCCTGACCCAGGTGGCCGACCAGCCGCTGGTGGTCGACCACGCCGTCGGCGAGTTCGTGCGTTCGTTCATCGAAGCGCTGGGCATCGTGCTGCTGGTCAGCTTTGTGTCGCTTGGCTGGCGCACCGGCATCGTCGTCGCCCTGTCGGTGCCGCTGGTGCTGGCCATCGTCTTCATCGTCATGGCCGCCATGGGGCTGGACCTGCACCGCATCACGCTCGGCGCGCTGATCATCGCGCTCGGCCTGCTGGTCGACGACGCCATCATCGCCATCGAGATGATGGTGGTGAAGATGGAGCAGGGCGTGAACCGGATGGAGGCGGCGGCTTTTGCCTGGACCTCCACCGCCTTTCCGATGCTCACCGGCACGCTGGTCACCGCCGCCGGCTTCCTGCCGATCGGCTTCAACAATTCGGCCACGGGCGAATACGCCGGCGGCATTTTCTGGGTGGTGGCGATCGCCCTCGTCGCCTCATGGTTCGTGGCGGTGATCTTCACGCCCTATCTCGGCGTGAAGCTGCTGCCGCAGATGAGCAAGGGCCACCACGACCCCAACGCCATCTACCAGACGCGGCTCTATCGCGGCCTGCGCGCCGTGATCACCTGGTGCGTCAACCACCGTCTGGTCGTCGTCGCCGCCACGGCCGGCGTGTTCGTGCTCGCCCTTGTCGGCTTCACCAGGGTGGAGCAGCAGTTCTTCCCGCTGTCGGAGCGTCCGGAGCTGTTCCTGCAGATGCGCATGCCGGAGGGCACCGGCATGGGCGCCACCACGGCGACGGCGCAGCAGGCGGAAAAGCTGCTGCACAACGACAGGGACATCGCCACTTACACCACCTATGTCGGCCAGGGCAGCCCGCGCTTCTGGCTGGGCCTCAACCCGCAGCTCCCGAACGAAGCTTTCGCGGAAATCGTCATCCTGACCAAAGGGGTGGAGGAGCGCGAGCGCGTCAAGGCGCGGCTCGACAAGGCGATTGCCGACGGCGCCCTCGCCCAGGCCCGGGTGCGCGTCGACCGCTTCAACTTCGGCCCCCCCGTCGGCTTCCCCGTGCAGTTTCGCGTCATTGGCCCGGATACCGGCAAGGTGCGCGACTACGCCAATCAGGTGCGCGACGTCATGCGCGCCAACCGCAATGTAATCGATCCGCATCTGGACTGGAACGAGCAGAGCCCCTCGGTGCGGCTGGTGGTGGATCAGGAACGCGCCCGCGCCCTCGGCCTGACGCCGCAGGATCTGTCGCAGTCGCTGCAGACGCTGCTCTCCGGCGTGACCGTCACCACGGTGCGCGATGGCGTCGAGAAGGTCGACGTGGTGGCCCGCACCCTCCCCTCGGAGCGTCTCGATCTCGGCAAGATCGCCGACCTCTCGGTGATGACCCGCGGCGGCGCCTCCGTGCCGCTCGCCCAGGTCGCCCGGCTGGAATATCTGCATGAGGAGCCGATCATGTGGCGGCGCAACCGCGACATGGTGATGACCGTGCGCGCCGACATCGTCGACGGCGTCCAGGCTCCGGACGTGACCATGCAGATCTGGCCGCAACTGAAGGCGATCAGCGACGCCATGCCGCCGGCCTACCGCATCGAGATGGGCGGCGCCATTGAGGAATCGCAGAAGGGCAACGCCTCGCTGGTTGGTCTGCTGCCGTTGATGGTCATCATCATGCTCACCCTGCTGATGGTGCAGTTGCAGAGCTTCTCGCGCCTGGCGCTGACCTTCATGACCGCGCCGCTGGGCATCATCGGCGCCACGCTCGGCCTGTTGCTGTTCCGGCAGCCGTTCGGCTTCGTGGCGCTGCTCGGCCTCATCGCGCTGGCCGGCATGATCATGCGCAACACGGTGATCCTGGTGGATCAGATCGAGACCGACGTCGCCCATGGCGCGACCCGGCGCCAGGGCATCATCGAGGCCACGGTGCGCCGCGCCCGGCCTGTGGTGCTCACGGCGCTGGCGGCCATCCTCGCCATGATCCCGCTGTCGCGTTCGGCATTCTGGGGGCCGATGGCGACGACGATCATGGGCGGCCTGTTCGTCGCCACCTTCCTGACGCTGCTGTTCCTGCCGGCGCTCTATGCCCTGAGCTTCCGCAAATCCCTGGACACGCAGCCTGCCGGGGCCAATAACGGAGCCATGACGGAGGCCCCGAATACATGATGCGGAACGATCGCCAACCCGTCCCGGTCGCGCCCGCGACCGACAGCCACGCCGCCGCCCGGCTGCGCGTGCTGGAAACCGCCGAGCGGCTGTTTCGCGAATACGGCTACCAGAAGACCGCCGTGGCGGACATCGCCCGGGCCCTCGGCATGAGCCCGGCCAATGTCTATCGCTTCTACGAATCGAAGCGCGCCATCTTCGAGGCGGTGGCCATCAACCTGCTCGACGTGGTGGAGCGTGGCCTTGAGGCGGCGGTCCGCGTCGACGGGACCGCGGAGCAGCGCCTGCGCGCCCTGCTGGAAGCCAACCACCAGCTGAGCATGCGCTATTTCGTTGGTGATTCCCGCATCCGCGACATGGTGGCGGTGGCCGTCAACGAACGTTGGGCGGCCATCGACGACCATGTCGAGCGGGTGCGGCTGATGACTGAACAGATCATCCGCGACGGCGTCGCCGAGGGCGCCTTCTTCACCGACAGTCCGGCCACGGCCAGCGCCTGCATCATGGTCGGCTGGCTGCGTTTCTGCCATCCCCTGCTGATCGACGAGCCATTCGCGCACGGACCAGAGCTGGATCAAATGGCCGATTTTCTGATTGGCGCGTTGCGCGCGCGCTGATGTGTTGTTTGGCGCGCTGCGCCGGGAGACGTCGCGATGATGGTGATCTGGGGCCGAGCCAATTCGACCAATGTCCGCAAGACCCTGTGGTGCGCCGGGGAACTCGGCCTGACCTTCGAACGGCGGGACGCCGGCGGCGCCTTTGGCGTTGTCGACACGCCGGAGTACCGGGCGCTCAATCCCAACGGCCGCATCCCCTGCCTGCAGGACGGGACGCTGACCCTGTGGGAGTCAAATGTCATCGTCCGCTACCTGGCGCGGCGTTACGGCTCTGAACCGTTTGCCCCGACGGATCTCGCCGCATGGGCCAGCGCCGACAAATGGATGGACTGGACCACCGCCAATCTCGCCGAACCGTTCCGCGACGTATTCTGGAACATGGTGCGCCGCACGCCGGAAGAACGCGACGGGGCGGCGCTGGCGGCTGGCCTCGACGCCTGCTCGCGTCTCCTCGCCATCCCGGACGCGGCCTTGGCGGAAAAGCCGTTTCTCTCGGGCGAAGCCCTGGGCATTGGCGACATTCCGCTCGGCTGCATCGCTTACGCATGGTTTTCGATGCCGATCGCCCGGCCGGACCTGCCGCATCTGGCCGCCTGGTATGCGCGGCTGCGCGCGCGTCCAGCCTATCGCACCGCGGTCATGACGCCGCTGACCTGAGGTTTCACCGCATCGGACCCTCCCGCGCCGGATGCGTCTCCGCCGCCTCTTGCGATACCGGCCAGGATCAAGCATTGACGGCGCAAATCATTGATTGGAGAGTCCCATGGCATACCGTTCCAGCTGGATGACCGACGACATCGCCAGCTTCAGCGAGCAGTTCCGCCGTTATCTGCAGACCGAGCTTGCGCCGCACGCGATGCGCTGGCGCGAAGAGAAGATGGTCGACCGCTCGGCCTGGCGCGGCCTTGGCGAGATGGGCGCCCTGCTCTGCTCGATTCCTGAAGAGTACGGCGGCCTCGGCCTTTCCTTCGCCTGGGACGCGGCGGTGATGCAGGAGCTGGAGACCTGGCTGCCGGAAATGGCCACCGGCGTCAGCGTGCATTCGGTGATCTCCGCCCACTACATCAATGCGTATGGCACGCATGAGCAGAAGAAGAAGTGGCTGCCGCCGCTGGCGCGCGGTGAGAAGGTCGCCGCCATCGCCATGACCGAGCCGGGCGCCGGCTCCGACCTCCAGGGCGTGCGCACCACCGCCCGCCGCGACGGCGACCACTATGTCATCAACGGCGCCAAGACCTTCATCACCAACGGTCAGCTCGCCGACATCATCGTCTGCGTCTGCAAGACCGATCCGACCCAGGGCGCGAAGGGCACCTCGCTGATCGTCGTCGAGGCTGAGGATCTGCCCGGTTTCCGTCGCGGCCGCAACCTCGACAAGATCGGCCTGCAGGCTTCCGACACGTCGGAGCTGTTCTTCGACGACGTGCGCGTGCCCGTCGCCAACCTGCTCGGCCCCAAGGAGGGCGAAGGTTTCGTCCAGCTCATGCAGCAGCTGCCGCAGGAGCGCGTCAGCCTCTCCATCCAGGCCGTCGCCGCCATCGAGCGCTCGGTCGACATCACCGTCGACTATGTCAAGGAACGCAAGGCGTTCGGCAAGCAGTTGCTGGACTTCCAGAACACCGCCTTCAAACTGGCCGAGCGCAAGACCGAGGCGACCATCGCCCGCGTCTTCATCGATCACTGCATCGAGCGCCTGATCGTCGGCGACCTCGACACGGTGACCGCCTCCATGGCCAAGTACTGGATCACCGACAAGCAGAGCCAGACGGCCGACGAATGCCTGCAGCTGCACGGCGGTTATGGTTATATGCAGGAATACGAGATCAGCCGCCGCTATATCGACGCGCGCATCCAGCGCATCTATGGCGGCACCAACGAGATCATGAAGCTGGTCATCTCACGTTCGCTCTGAGCCCCGCCAGACCCGGTTCAATACGGGCGGGTCTGACATTGGCGAGCGCTTTGGCATTTGTCCGGAAGCAACGTTCGCGGCCGGGCCAATAACCCGCCGCGGGAAAACTCTGGGCCGCGCGGCGACAAAATCTTGTCGCTGCCTCCACTTTCGCTACCAGACGCCCGGATGTCATCATCCGGGCGTTTTGTTTTGTCATCAGACGCAGCGGGAAAACGCTGCGGCTCCGCCGGAACACCCTGTCTTCCTGTTCAATCAATCGGAAAACCGCGCCAACGCTCTTGAACCCGGGCGCAAAATCTGCATCTCATATAAAATATACATAAAACAAAGAACAAGCGCGGGAATGGAAACAGAAACCAATCACCAGGGAGGCGTCCGCACCGAAAGTCTTGCCTTGCAGGCCTACCGGCATTTTCGCAGGCAACTGATGGCGGGGCGGTACAAGCCAGGCCAGAAAATCAAGCTGAAAGAGGTCAGCGAGGAACTGGGCATCAGCGCCACGCCCATCCGCGAGGCGCTGGGTCGTCTGGTCTCCGAGCACGCCCTGTTTCAGGTCGACCGCCGTTCGGTGCGCGTGCCCATCATGGATGCGGAACGCTACCGCCATATCAGCGACGTGCGCGTGCTGCTGGAAGGCGAGGCCGCCGCCCGCGCCGCGCAACTGGCGACCCCGGAGGACATCACCGCCCTGGAAGACATCCACGAAGCCCTTTGCGTCGCCCACGAGCAGGGCAAGGCGGAGGAGCTCATGGCGGTGAACGAGCGCTTCCATCAGGCGCTCTGCGCGATCGCAGCCATGCCGGTGCTGCACCACATGGTGGAGAACCTCTGGCTGCAAAGTGGGCCGACGATGAACGCCTTTCGCGATTATCCGCCCCGCGCGCCCCGACAGCGCCACGCCCACCTGATGATCATCGCGGCGTTGCGCCAACGCGACCCGGAAGCCGCGCGCAAGGCGCTGACCCTCGATATCCGCGCCAGCGTCGAGCGGATCGTCGCTTATCTGGACGAGCACAAGGTCAACGCGGGATAGGGCGACACAGGACACGCCAGGACGTTTCAGACATGCGGACGCCGCCGCGTCCGGGCGGCCGCCAGGGCTTCGCCGTCGCCAGACGCCATAGCTTGGCCTGGCTTTACTTGGCTTGGCCTGGCCTGGCCCGTCGCCATGCGCTCCCGTTCAGCAATTGGGCGCAATCTCATGCCAGGTCGCGAAGCTGCTGACGCCGCCGCGACGGCAAAACGCAAATCAGTGTGGGCAAATCCGTGCAGGGGCTGCGTTGCGCCGCCCAAGCCCCACCAGGACGCAAAGGGCCATGCCCTTCGCGTTCTGGGTCAGCCCCCAGGCCCGCGATAGGCGCGCCCGGGCAGCGATGGATCAAGCCCGCGCCCGACCGGCTGCCCACCCATTGGACCAGGCTGGGAGCCAGGGTTGGCCGCGGGACGCGGCAGCGGCGCGGCGGTAGCAGGCGCCGGGCCATCCTGGGCCGGACGCGGGACCTGCGGAACCAGCGTTCCCCCGCCCTGACCCGCCGGCGGCGCCACTGATGGCGTCGTCTGGACCGGCGCTGCGCCAGGAGCTGGCCCGAGATAACGCGCGCCTCCCGGCGTCTGGTAGCCTTGCGGCGGGGCCGGAACGTTGGGCGTCGACGGCTGCTGTTCAATCTGACGTCGTTGCGGCCGGACGGTCTCTGGCTGCGGTTGCGCCGCCGGCGCGGCCCTCCGCCGGGGCGGCGCCGACATCGTTCTGGCGGGGCGACGCGGCGCGGCCTGGCGCGGCGCAGGCGGCTCTACGTAGCGACGCGGACGCGGCGACTGGACGCGGCGGGGTTCGCTGTGACCATTCCAGCGCCCCAGCAAGCCGGATTGCGGCTGAAGATCATCATTGCCGAGCAGTGGCCGGTACCCGAAACGGGTCTCCTGCGCTGGCGCGGAGCGGGCGCGTCCGGACCGCCGCGTGCTGCCAATCGGATCCGTGCGGCTGTAGCCGCGCAGCAGGCCGATCAACCCGCCAGGGTTTCCGCGCGACGGGTCCAGAATGGCCCCGCCCCGGGACTGCCGCCGCCCCGACGCCTGGGCAAGCTGTATGCGCGGCGTTTCATCCGCCGGCGCCTGTTCAATCGGCGACAGTTTCAGTCCCGCCGTTTCCACCCCCCGGGCCAACGCCGGAGTTGCGGGCGCCGTGAGCATCAGCTGCTCGCTCATCTCCGCCAGTTGGTCCAAGGTCGCCCTGGCGCTGCACAGGCGGATGCGAACCACCGCCGGCGTCACGCCCTTCAGGGTCCCGGCGTCCCCCGGGAAATCGCGGATCGACTGCCAGGCAAAAAGACAGCGCCCGCCGTCGGCAGGCGCGCCGATGGAGACGTGCATGGCCCCATAGCGGCTCTTCAGCATCCGCCCTGGCAGCGGCGTCATGGCGACCCCGGGGAAGCGGCTGGCGAGTTCGGCCTCGAGTTGCGTTGCGGATGGCGCAACAGCGTCCCGGCCGAGCACGATCTCAAGCGTATTGGCGCCCATATGCCCGCCCGACAGGACAATGCGCTGACGCATCCCCGACCCGGCGTCACTTTCCTCAACCGCCATAACGCGCCCGGCCGAAGGCGGCAATGAAGCAAGCGCTGCTGAGGCAGGCATGGCGTAGGCGCTGGCGTTGGCCAGAACCAGCATGACGGCGCCGGCAGCGGCCCGGAAGCGGGTCGATGTCACGCTCATCCGCGCCCGGTTCCACGCCTGGTCCCTGAACGGCATATCCACCAGCAACTCCATCAACGACCGTCCAGAACAGCAACGGGCAAGGCGCCATCTCACCACAAAAGGGAACCTGGACACATCCACAAAAACTGGAGCAGGCTCCGTTCATACGGATGCGGCGTTGCGCCCCGTCTCCCGGGTTTGATGCGCTTTCCTGGAGCAATTCCCGATCTACATGGATCGGGGATTGCTCCAGTTTCCCTTGTTTTGAGCGAATTCTGATCGACCAGACGATTCCGTCTGGTCGGAAAGCGCTCTAGCCCAAACTGGTATCTACTTTGCTACGATCTGGAGCAAAATCTGCTCAGATCGAAACAGAGTTTGCCTGTCGCTTGATGTGACCAGTTCCAGTGGGGCCCACTCTTCCCGGTCATGCTCTAGCGGCCACCGATGTACTGGTCCGCGTGCCGCTGTTCGGCCCACAACGTGCCTGCAGGCGCCGGCTGGGTGGCGTGGGTTGGCTCGGTTGCCGTCGTCAGCCCGTTCCACGCCGGCAGCAGTGAAAATCCGTAACGCTCGTAAGGCATCGGACCGACGCCAGGCACCCGACGGGCCACGAGCGGCCACGGTCCCTTCACCGGCTCCACCAGATAGCCCGTCGTCACAGGCGCATATGGCGCCCCGACAACAGCGCCGGCGCCCACGCCGGCATAGCGCAACGGATTGGCCGGATTGACGCTGATCGGGAACTCCTTCGCCGTCAGTTTTGGCTGCGCCGGCGCGCCCTGCAATGGCTGACCACGCAGGTCCACGCCGCCCTGCGTCGAGTCGGGCGCGGGAACGCGCGGCACGGAGCCGCGCAAACCGGAACCCGCGAGCCCCTGGTTTTCCGCTGCGCCTCCACCCTGCATCCGGGCGATCTGCTGGGGGTAGTTCTGGCCAAGGTAGTTCACGCCGTCCTGCGCCTGGGGGGCGGCGACGTCCTCCACTGCGGCCTTGCGACGGTTCTTCCCGCGTCGCTGCTCCGCCTGCTGCCGCTCCTGCAGGTCACAGGGCGTCGGCGGCTTGATGGTTCCATCGGGAAACACCAGCTCGACCACCTTGTAGAACAGCCCGTCGTAGCGGTTGATGACATCGGCCAGGGTCTGCCGGTCTTTCATGCGATCGAGCGCCAGGGCGTAGCCGTAAGCGGTCGCCTCCTTGGGATACCAGGCCATCGCCCGCGAAAACCACTGGAGCGCCACGTCATACTGGCATGAGTTGTAGGCGTACCAGGCCAGCCCCTGAGCCGCCTCGCCGGAGGTGATCTGCATCGCCACCTGACCATAGCGCGCCAGGCGCTCCGGCTCGATATAGGGCGGAATGGTCTTGGTCAGATCCCGCTCGAGAATGTCGACATACAGGATCATGTTGTTGATCAGCGAATTGCGCCAGGCATAGGCGACCTCCTCCGCCTCCCTGTACATGGTCAGATTGACCAGCGTCAGCGCCAGACCATGGGCGACCATGGCGTCACCGCCCTTGCTGATGCTGGTTTTGAACCAGTCGAACGCCTGCCGGTAGTCCTTCTGGTTATAGAAATACCATGCGACAAGCGCCGCCTGGGCCCCGTCGTCAACGCTGTTGGCGTACTCCTCGAAACGGCGCAATTCGGCCGGATCCACCGGCTGCGTCCGTTCTTCCTTGAGGAAGGCGCTGATCCGCGCGCGGATGATGTCGATGGCGATCGGCTCCAGTTCGCTGGCGCCATTGACCTGGCGCGCCATGGCGACGAGCTGGTCCACGTCGTTCATGGGCAAAACCGCCATCGCCTTCTGCACCGTCGCGATTCGCTCCTGCGAATTGTTGTTCGTCGACAGGATCAGCTTGTAGGCGTCCAGAGCTTTCTCCGGCTGGCCGGAGCGCGCCTCCGCCGCCGCAACCAGCCACAGCAGATCCAGTTCGAGGTCACGCTCGTTAAGCCCGGAATCCCGCAGCGCCGCCAGCACCAGCTTCTCACGTCCTTCGCGCGACGCCTTCTCGATCTCCATGCGAAGCATCTTGCGGGCGATCTTGTTGCGCAGATCGCGCGACGGCTGCCAGCCCGGCTCACTTTTGCGGCGCGATTCAATCGCCGCCTTCAGCTCGTCCAGGCGATCAGCCGCGAACAACGCCCAGAAAGGCTCCTCGTCGCCGGAGGTGTTCTCCGCCGCGTCATAGACCTCTGGCGGTGGGGTCCAGCCGGGGTACAGCCGCTGGATGCGGCGCAGCTCGGCGTCGGCCCGCTCTTTCTGGCGGCTGAGAACGTAATACCGCAGGGCCGAAAGATCGGGTTGCACGCCAGGGCGCGCCACGGGCCGTCCGTCCGCCGCTTTCTCCGTGAGCGGTCGCCCGCCGTTCACCGCTGGCGCAGGCGCGATCTGGCCGCCGGGCTGCGACCCGTCGAGCTGGATCATGCCCTGGCCGGCGTCGATCACGCCCTGGCCGGCGCCCTGGCCAGACGGTCTGGCGAGCGGCTCAAGGGAAGGTTGCTGCGCCTGGGCGGCCAGACCACCCAGACCCGTTAGCAGAGCCAGTCCGGAAGCCGCCAGCAGAATGGCGCGACCACCGCGCCGCCGGGCAATCACCCGCCCCGCCCCCGCACCATGATTCTCGCGCCGCTCACGCCTCATCGCCCGCCCCCCCGCAGACAATTCGGATAACGCATCTGCATGGCGATCACGGACATCAGATGCAAAATGGCCGGATAGTAATTTTCATTGGCGCGCGGGCGGAGGAAATCTTCCGAAGCGGGCGTGCCGTTGACGGCGCACAGCGTTACCGCCGCGATCGACGCATACCCGCTTTCATTCATTCCCTGGGCGCGTCCGCTTCTGGCGTCCACCACCCCGGTGCCCTTGCCGCCTGGCGACCACAATTTCACAAACGGCGCGTAGTCCGCCCGGTCGCCCAGGCCGGCCCAGGCCATGTAAAGCGGAATGCGAATGGCGTTGTAGCCAAAGTTCTGGGGGAAACCCTCAGCCGGCTTGAGGGTCGCGCTCCTCGCCGACATCCATTCCGTCGGCAGTTGCGCCGGGCCAAACCGCCCCTTGGCGAGAAGCTCCATACCCGACCGGCTCAGGCCCGCCCAGTCGATCTCCGGCGCAACCAGGTAGAGGCGCGGGAACGCCGGGAACACCCAGTAGGACACATTGACCACCGGGCCATCAGGCCGCTGTTCCGCGCCGAAACCGAAAATCGAGGGCAACAGCAGGGCGCCCCACCGGGTCTTGAACAGCACCGTCTTGCGGCCAACCTCGACCGCGATGCGCCGCCCCTCAACCCGGTAAGCGACGTTGTTCCACAGCTCTCCCGCCTCGGCCAGCGCCCACGCGACGAGGATATCGCCGTCGGTGGCGTTGTTCATGTCGCCGACGCCCGGCCGCTTGTCCGGGTCCCAGCGCCAGGCGATCAGCTTGTCGTCACGCACCATGAGGTTGGCGCGGGTCCAGCCCCAGATCCGCTCAAAGCCTTCCCGGTCATTGGCGGCGACAGCGGCGAGCATGCCATAGCCCTGCCCCTCGCTATGGCTGATCATGCCATTGGCGGTGTCCACCACCCGCCCCTGATCCGTGACGAAACGCGCCTTGAAGGCCGCCCAGATCTCGGGCGACTTGAGAGCGCCGCCAAGCGGGATGACCCGCGCATCCAGCCGCAACTCCGGGTCGGCCGCCGCCTGGGCGTTTCCGGTCTGGCCGTTTACAGCCTGACCTGACGGCTGCTGGCTCTGAAACGGCTGTCCCGGCGTCTGGGCCTGCGCGCCGTCGCACGCCATGACGAGAGCGCCGGCGCCAATGAGCAGGGCGTGAAACAGGCTTTTCAGGCGGTGCGACCGCGGGCCGATGCTCTTCACTGTTTCCGTCCAATATTACGCAACAGCCATGTGGTCGCGCCGCCAAGGAATATGGCGACGAGCAGGGACGACACCACATAGACGCTCGGATTATGCGACAGCCAGCTCGCGGCCACCAGCCGTGCATTCACAACTGAAAATACGGTGGTGGGCATAAAGTACGTTTCACGCGGCGCGATGGTTGTCACTTCGCCGGAAGCAGCGTCGAGCAGCGTCTTCTGGCCACTGACCTGGGACCATACCAGCGGATCGGTCAGACAGGCCGTAGCGTCGAACAGGTCCGCGCCATTGGGGGCGGTCACCAGCGTCAGCGCCGCCGCGGAGCCACCCGTGAGCACGCTCTGGGCCATCACCAGAGAGGTCGGAGGCGGCACCTGAATTGTCTGTCGCGTCTTGCCGCTGGCGTCCTGCACCAGCGATTTCGCGCCGCTGGCCATGCCGGCCCCGAGGGAAACGATATTGTTGAACAGACCCCGCACCTGGGCGAGCAGGCTGGTGCGGCCGTAGATGTTCTCGTTCCATTGCGCCAGCACGTCGCGATCCGGCAGCGCGGTCGTATCCAGTCCAGCTCTTCCGGCTCCCGGCGGCGCCTGAGCCTCCAGGCGCGGCGTGACAACGCCCGCGTCGCTGACCTTCGGCATCATGCAATAGCCCGGCAGGTTCCGGGTCAGCGCCGTGCGCTGACGCGCCAGCTGCGCATAGGTCGATGGCCCGGCCGGATCGACGGCCGCCGGGTTTTGCCGGTTGGCCCAGGCGGATTTCAGCGCCGCGGCGTCAACGCCGACAGCGGCGAGCGTCGCGTCTGAAAGCGCGCCCGCGGGCGCGACAACGAGGGTGGAGCGCTTGCTGTCAGCTGGCGGAGTCACCGTGACGTCGAGATCGATCACCATGTCGGCGGCAAGCGCCATCTGCGCCGCGAGCGTCGCGGCGGCGCCCACGGCGCTCTTGTCCGGCGAAGGCAGGAAGAGCTGCGTGCGCTCCCCAAGCGTCAGCGGAAACGCGGCGGACGTGTACAGCGCCAGATTGGGCATATCCGCCACGCGCGCCAGCGTCGGAATGATCAGCTCGCTGCTGTCAAGCAGCAGGAACCGCTTGGGCGCGCCAATGGCGGCGACCGGATCACAGGTTTTGTCGGCCGGCGACGGCACGCGCGCCAGGATCTCCACCCGGTTGAACCCGGGCTTCAGGCGGCCGAGCGGGAACGGGATCTCGTTGCTGCGGAACACCTCGCCATCACGACGCGCGAGCACCGTGGTGGCGGCGTCACGGCCGTTGACGCTGATGGAGATTTGCGGTTCCGGGCCAAGGCCCGCCACGTAGCCTCCATCGAGACGCAGGCGCACCTTGGCGTAGTCCGAGGTGTAGAAGTCTGGCGGCAGCACCAGATCAAACGCAACCCGGAACAGACGGCCGTTGAACTCGACGCTGGGGATGTTGAGCTGGCGCAGCGATATGCGTCCGGCGCCCGGCACGCGCAGACCCCGGTAATTCGCCAGCGCCGCCAGGCCGGATGGCGAGCCCCGCGCCTCCTCCGGCTTCGCCAGGCTTTCCAGCGCTTCGGCCAGGTCCTGATCGTTCTGACCGGTCACGACCAGCATCGGCCGGCGACCGGCGCCTGCGGGCAGCAGCGCCACCCGCGGCCCCGTGACCGCGCCAAGCCCTTCAACGCCGGGCTGGCGCGCGATATCCTTGTAAACGCCAACCAGAAGGTTCATGCCGGCGTCGCCCAGCGCCGCCGGCCCCATGTCAACCACGGGCTGCAGGAAGCGGCCGCGCAGGGCCACGCCCTGCACCGCCTTCATGACCTGGTCCATATTGCCGATGGTCGTCCGGCCAGGGATCACCGCACGCACCGGGAAGGCGCCAAAACTGTCTGGCGCCAGCGACGCGACGTCCTGGGCGTCGAGCACACGGTTGGGCGCGTCCGACACCAGCAGGCCGGTGTTGGCCGCATCGATCTGCGTCCACAATTCATAGGTCGCGCCAAGCGAGCAGTCGACGCGATGACGCATGTCCGCGGTCAGGCGAATTGAATTCCAGCCCGGGCGCATCAGCTCTGGCGGTATGTCGAACACCACGTAGCGCGTGCCGCTGGGCGCCTGCAGGTTGGTCTGGCCGAGCACCACGTCATTGACGACCAGGGTCAGCACCGAGGCTTCCGGCATCACGGAAATGGCCGTCAGATAGCTGACGCGGAACCGGAGGCGGGAACGGGCGTCGCTGTCGGTCAGGTAGACCGGCCACTCGGTCGCGTCGATCTCGCCGCGCAAACGGTAGCCATGCAGGTTAACGGGCATGCGGCGCAACTGCACGCCGGCCTCCCGCAGGAACTCCCCGTCCTGACCCGATGCGCTCTGGACGTTGGGCGCGGAACGGCCGTCATCCGTTGCGGAGCCGCGCGGCAGGAATGACCGGATGCGCTGGGGCAAACCGCCTGGCGGAGCGCCAAACACCACCCGCCTGCCCTGCAACGTGGGGTTCGGCGCCGCCGACCCGCCTGATTGGGCGGCGGGCGCCGCCGGCTGCAGCTGGGATTGCGGCAACTGCCGGGGCTGCGCGCCCCCTGCCCCTTCCGGCGGGGGAGGCGGGGCAGGGGGCTGCTGCGCGCCGCCCCTGGAGCCTGATTGCAAGGGCGCGGCGGCGTCCAGCAACCCCTGGGCGCGCAGGTCCGTCGCCAGCGGCAGGAACGCCGTCAGGGCGATGACAGGCATGGCCCGCCGCAGGAACCGCCACATCGGGAAAGAAGCCGGGCGCGTCTTCAACACTTCCGCCGCCTCCCTCATCGCGCAGCCAGAACAGAAGCAGGATCGGCCGCGAGGCCAGATTGCAAACGCTGCCCCTCATCGCGCGGGGCAACCGGCGGCGGGGCGCTCTCGGACGCCGCGCCGGCTGACTGCTGGCGCGGCTTCAACGCATAGCTCAAGGCGCGAAACGGACCGGTCACGCCCCATTTCATCATCAGGGCGGTGCCCCGGATAATGTCCATATGCTTGCGGCGACCTTCCAGCCACCGCGACAGGGCCTCGCGCTGTCCGTACATCAGATCCGCCAGCACGGCGTAGTGCCGCGGCTCCAGCGCGCCAAACCGGGTCAGCAATCCTCCCTGCTCGCCCTCGCGATTCTGCCGGGAGAAAATCACCGGCAGGCTGTCGCGGGCGGGCATGGCGCCCACGGGCTGGATCAGCAGACGTCCGGGGAGATCGCCAGCCGGCAAATCGCGCGGCGCCTCCGCCATCAGGCGCAGCACGCAATCGGCGCTCGACACATTGTCGATCATCACCGGGATTTTATGGCCGCCAACCATCAGCACGCCGCGCCGCTCGATATCCAGCGACGGCTGGCGGGCCGCGGTGCGACGCTCGGCCACCGCGCCCAGACAGGCGCCGGCGATCATCAGATTCAGTGCGTTCCACAGTCCCACGATGATCATCGCGGCCGAGACGCCGGGTTCGGTGAAGAAGCGGTAGGTCACGACCGCCATGGCCAGCAACAATACGCCAAACAGCACAAAGAACGGCCACGCCAGCTCCGAGAGATGATCGTCGAAGGACACGTCGTTCTTCGCTGTCACGTTGAAGCTTGGCTTGCGCGGGTTCAGCAGCACCGCGCCAATCGCCCGCACCAGGAACATGCCCTGAAGCGTCTCGTACATCTCCGACACCCATGGCCAGCGCACCCGGCCATACAGGTAGTTCTGCAGCATCAGCGACGCGATCATGTAGGTGAAGGTGAAGGCGATCGACTCATCGACCGTGGCGACGAAAATGCGCAGATCGAGGAAGATGTAGAGCAGCGGGATGAACAGGAAGATCAGGCGTGGAACCGGGAAGAACCAGAAGCTCATGCTCGACAGATAGGAAATCCGCTGCATGAACGACAGGCCGCGCTTGAAAGCCGGATTCTTCAGCATCAGGATCTGGAACATGCCCTGGCACCAGCGCGTGCGCTGGCCGACGAACGAGACGAACGTATCCGGCTGCAGGCCGGCCACCATCGGCTTGTCCACGTAGACGCTATGCCAGCCGCGCGAATGCAACTCGAACGCCGTCTCGCAATCCTCGGTGATCGTCACGCCATGGAAGCCGCCGGCGGTTTCCAGCGCCTCACGTCGCAGCACGGCGGCCGAGCCGCAGAAAAAAGCGGCGTTCCATTTGTCGAGGCCGCGCTGGGTGACCGAGTAGAACATTTCGTTCTCGCTCGGCATGTGCCCGAAGGTGCCCAAATTTTTCTCAACCGGATCCGGGTTGAGAAACACGTGCGGCGTCTGCACCAGGAACAGCTTGGGGTCCTCGACGAAATAGCCGACTGTTTCCTGCAGGAACTCGCGGAAAGGCACGTGGTCGGCGTCGAGAACAAGGATGAGATCGCCAGACGAGTGCTGCAGGCCGTTGTTCATGTTGCCGGCCTTGGCGCGCTCGTTGCGCTCACGCGTCAGATAGCGGACGCCCAGTTCGGCGCACAGGGTCTGCAGGGTGGCGCGCCGCTGGCGGGCGGCCAGCGCCTTTTCCGGATCGCGGTCGCCGCACTTCTGGTCGGTGCCGCCGTCATCCAGCAGCCAGACGTTGAGCTTGTCGGCAGGGTAATCCATGGCTCGCGCCGCCGACAGGGTCAGCGCCAGCATCGCCGGATCCTCGTTATAGGACGGCACAAAAACGTCGACGCTGGGCGCCTCGCTATCAGCGAGCCGGCGCGCGCGCGGGCGCTTCAGGGGATCTGCGTTGATCACCAGGGTCATGGCGAGGAAGAAAACGCAGTACAGCTCGCCCATCAGCAGGATCAGACCCGCTGCGAAACCCGGCGCATCCGTAGCTGGCGGCAACGTGTTCGTGATGCGCCAGAAGGCATAGCGGATCACCAGCAGCGTGCCGAGGGCGAGAAAGATCTGACGCGACAGGAACCCGGTCATGAACAGCCAGACCGCGATCATGCCAAGGATGACGGCGAGCCCCAGCACGAGCTGGATCGGCACGCCCACGGGCAGGGTCAGGAAGACCAGGGTGACGCTGCCGAAAACAATCCAGGCGAGCCATCTGAGCGCTGCAACCATTTTCCTGTCCCCTCCCGCCACAATTGATGGCTCACGGAGAATTACGAAAATGTGAAGTGCAGCAGATTACCGCAGATTGCAACAGTAGATAGTGACATAATGCGGTGTCTGCGTCTTGCCGTCCATACGGCGTAACGGTCGCGCCAATCAGGACATGTCAGCGCGGTCAAAAGGTCACGCGCGAGTCAACAAGGACATAACCGCCAGGCCCGCGCCGGCTGTCGCGGACATATCCGCCCGACACGCCAAACTGGAAACGGCCAAAGGTGAGGCCGCTCAGGTGCGCGCCGATGCGCCACTGCTTGTAAAAGTCGTCGCCAAGCATCGAGAACTCGGGGCCGATGAACGTGCGATCATACAGGGCGTACCCCGCCTTGAAACGGGTGTAATAGGCGTTGGCGTGGGTCGAGTACGAACCATATGCCGACACCATCGTGTAGGGCGTCGGATTGGCGTACAGCTCGCCGACCACACGAAGGCCATAGCCATGGCCACGGGTGCCATTGCTCGGATCGACCGGATCCAGCTTGATGTTCTGGTAGTTGAAACCGATGTAGGCGGCGACGTGAACGTCGGGCTCGGCCCATTCGTAACCAACAAGGGCGGAGCCTGACTGCTGGTTGCCGATGATCTTTGCGTCGTCGCCGCTGCGATACTCGAACGACCCGACCTGCCCTTCCACACGGGCGCGCCAGCCGGAGGTCTGGTCCAGATCGCCTGTCAACGCGGCCGTGACCGAGGTGTTGGCGAAAATCGAATTGCTGGTGGTCGCTGTGACCGAGGTGTCGATGGCAATGATCGAGCCTGCCGGTTGCGCGCTGGCGCCCGAGCCATAGCCGGACGTCCAGTCCGCCGCCCCGGCGGCGCCCGCCAGGGTCGTCAGGGCAATCGTCGCGCCGGCCAGGCGCATGGCGCGCCGGGCGGCAGGAACAAGACAACGCGCGTGATCGACCTTGCCGGATGCCATCTGCCTGCTTCCCGTCCGAGAGCCTGGCAGAAACGCGCCAGACCTATCCTCACGCCCCATGGGTGCCCGGGATTGGTTAACTGGCCGTTAAGGTTAAGGCGGATTTTCACGGTCTCGTGATCGACATTCAGCCAAAGGTCAGCAGTTTCAACAAAAAACGCCGATCACTATCCCTAGGACAGAAGTCCCGTGATCTGCCTGACGTTCGGCAAAACTGCGAAAATCCGGATTGACCGGAGAACTGACGCGCACAGAACCGCGCGCCGGGCAGCCGTTTGCCCGAATCATCCCGGGACGGCCGATGGAAAGTCCCCGCGATCGGACCAGAGAAATCTCCCGCCGCGCACTGATCCGGCGAACCTCCCCGCATTCGGACCGCAAATACAGGGCGGCAAGCGCCCCATGCTGGGGAAAGGACGGCGCCGCAGCCCCGACTGTCCCCGGCGGCGAAGCCTGGACAGCAAAAAAGGCGACCCGGAACGGATCGCCTGCGCATCTTGTCCTGTCCGGACGGCAATCCCGCCCGGAATGATCAGCGGCGACGGAACCCGCCACGCTGCGGAGGGCGTCCGCCAGGGCCGCCAGGACGCTCGTCCTTGTGGCGATAGACCAGCCGGGCCTTGTCCAGATCGTAAGGCGACATCTCAACAGTAACCCGGTCGCCAGCCAGCGTCTTGATGCGGTTGCGCTTCATGCGCCCCGCCGTATAGGCGATCACCTCATGACCACCCTCAAGCTGGACGCGGAAACGGGCGTCCGGCAGGATCTCGGTTACGAGACCATCAAATTCAATCAGTTCTTCCTTGGCCATACAGTCTCTTCTCGCATCATACGGGGTATCCCCGCTCCCTGCATCCGCCCGGAAAACAGCCTGACAGCACATGCAGGCGTCAACGCAATGGACGGCGGGACGGGCGAAAGCCCGGCGCCGTCAGCCCGACGCGTGGTGCGGGCGCACAGAAACGCCCGGTTGCTTGCCCGCCTATATGGCGCAGATCGGCTACAATATAAAGTGCCTGTGCAATCCGCAGTATCAAATATTTACGATAGGCGCGCAGAATAGCGACCGGGCGCAGCGGGGCGGCGTGACGCACGGCGGCCGGCGACCGGACGCAGCGTCAAGCGGAAGCGAGCAGCGCCAGCAACGCCGCTCCATATGTCCTTGCTACTTGTAAACCCATCTCGGGCCAGCACCTGTCCGCCAACACGCATCGTCTGAACGAGCCGACGGCCCAGCCCCCGCCAGACCCGGCTCCGGAATACGCCAGCCGCCGCGCGCTATCGCAAGCCCGGCCGTCGGGCCGCCCCTTTTCGCATGAAGCGGCAACCACGCGGCCTTGATGCACAACGCGGATAGAACAACGCGAAAGTCGCGGTAATAATACTGCGTCGGCGAAACCAGCTGTTCCCGCCGCTCGCCATGCGCAGGCGCAATGTCACTGACATTTACGACCAGGCGGGCGCGGACGATTGAACGGACGCGGCGGCCCAATGGAGCGCGCCTGTGACCAGACACACGCCATCAAGCCACGCCCCACTGATCCCGCATGCCTCCGCGCGACGGACCACGCCCCAACGACGGCGACGCGCCGCCATACCCGGGCTCGCCCCATGCCCGCTCAGCCTATTCATGCCGGACCACGAAACGCTGACGCATCCATGACCTGCAAAGTCGCAATCGCAATCAGCGCAACGCATTTCCCAAAATGGAAACACATTGCGCCGACTGTGTTCCCTCTCACCAAAACCCAATGAGGCAAGCCCATCGGGTGTTGGCGTCAGCCGCATTCTCGCGAATAACAAGATGTACGGTCACTACATTTGAATAATCGTTCAAACCGACCAGCAGACCTGCATCAGGGAATGCGCCGCTCAATGATGAATGTGGGCGCGACCGCCGCCAGGAGACGCTCAGGCGGGCTGGAGGCTTCCGGCGGCCTGCTTGCCCGTGCGCCGATCGATCTCAACCTCGAAACCAACCTTTTGCCCCTCCATCAACCCGCGCATGCCCGCGCGCTCAAGCGCCGTCGCATGCACGAACACGTCCTTTCCGCCCGCGTCAGGCTGGATGAAGCCATAGCCCTTTTGCTCATTGTACCACTTGACGGTGCCAGTCTGCATTGATCGTCCTTTCGATCCATATGCGAGTCGACAGCTTTCATATCGCGTCGCCACCAGCGCGACCCAAGAAAATCGCCCCGCACTGCATCTTGTAGCCATTTCGTCGCCGCCACAGCTGACGACACGAATTTAATATCAATTAAAAACACATGGCTCAAGAATTATTTCTAATACAACTTAAGTTATACTTGGAGCAGAAAAACAACATCGCCACGCCGCGCGCGCCGCCCCCTTGACGGCCTGGCGTCCGCCATGGCCCAAACCATAATCCGGACATGGGGCTGCTCCTGTTGCGGGCGGCGCCCCGTCTTGCTAGAGGCTGTCGGGCGGCGAACCCAAGGCCGGGCGCGCAGGCAAGATCCCCGGCCCATTGCCGCCGCAGGGAGCAGACGCATGAAGTTTCGCAAGACCATGGCGATGGCGTTCGCCGCGCTTGCGCTTTCGGGGCCGGCGGTTACGGCGCGGGAAGCCGGGCTTTCCGGCGAGGTTCGCGTTGGCGAACTGAATTCCTATTCAACCCTGCCGTCTTTCACCGAGCCTTACCGCAAGGGCTGGCAACTGGCCGTTGAAGAGGTCAACGCAACTGGCGGCGTCAACGGCAAGAAGTTGACCGTGATCTCCCGCGACGACGGCGGCAAACCGGCCGAAGCGCTCACCGTCGCCAACGAACTGCTCTCGCGTGAGAAGGCGGACATGCTGGTCGGCGCCTTCTTCTCCAATGTTGGCCTCGCCCTCAGCGATTTCGCGAAACAGAAGAAGATTGTTTATCTCGCCGCTGAACCGCTGACCGACGCCATGGTCTGGTCCCAGGGCAATCCCTATACCTTCCGCCTGCGCGCCTCCAACTACATGCAGGCCCGCATGCTGGCCGAGGAAGCGGCGAAACTGCCGGCGAAGCGTTGGGCGGTGATCGCCCCCAATTACGAATACGGCCAGTCGGCCGTCGCCGTGTTCAAGAAGCTTCTGTCGGAAAAGCGCCCGGATATCGAATGGGTCGCCGAACAGTGGCCGCCCCAGGGCAAGATCGACGCCGGCCCGGTGACCCAGGCCATCGCCGCGGCGAAGCCGGAAGCGATCCTGAACGTCATGTTCGGCCCCGATCTGGTCAAGCTGGTGCGCGAGGGCAATGCGCGCGGGCTGTTCAAGGACCGCGCCGTGGTCAGCTTCCTCACCGGCGAGCCAGAGTATCTCGACCCGCTGAAGGATGAGGCGCCGGTCGGCTGGATCGTCACCGGCTATCCCTGGTATGACATCAAGACGCCGGAGCACGCGGCGTTCCTGAAAGCCTATCAGGAGCGCTTCAACGATTATCCGCGCCTTGGCTCGATCATTGGCTACAGCGCCATGCACGCCGCCGCCGCCATGCTGCGCAAGGCCGGCTCGACCGACGCCAGCAAGCTGATTGAGGCCGGGCGCGGCCTGTCGCTGACCACGCCGTTCGGACCGGTCACCTTCCGCCCCGCCGATCACCAGTCGACCATGGGCGCCTTCGTCGGCGTCACCGGCGTGCGCGACGGCAAGGGCGTGATGATCAACCCGGCCTATCGCAAGGGCGAGGACTACCTGCCGTCCGAAGCCGACGCCGCCAAAATGCGTCCGGCGGGCAACTGAGACGCGCCGGAGCCAGGGCGCGCATCCGATCCTGATGGGCGCAGCTCCGGGCCAGCGGTCTGCCGGGCGGACAGTGTGCTTCCCGACGGGGCGAATGGCGCCGCGCATCGGGAAACGCCTCATGGCGCGCGTCATCGCGTGCGTCATGGCAAGATAGATGACAGCCGAAACCTGGTCCCGCGTGAACAGGGGCTGGCTTTGACGCGTTGCCCTGGCGCGGCGCGGCGTTCACCCTGCCCGGCGCCATCGCCGGGGATCGGAGCGTGACAGTGGTCTGGCGGACATGAGTTTCTGGATCGCCCAGTTCCTGACCGGCCTGGCCAGCGCCGCGTCGCTGTTTCTCGTCGCCTCGGGCCTGTCGATCATTTTCGGCGTCACCCGCGTGGTGAACTTCGCCCACGGCGCCTTTTACATGGTCGGCGCCTATGTGGCCTGGTCGCTGACCGAGCGCCTGTCCGGCGCTTTCGGCTGGTGGGGCGGCGTGTTGCTCGCCGCCGCCGCGGTGGCGGCGCTGGGGGCCCTCGCCGAGATTCTCGTGCTCCGGCGCATCTACCAGGCGCCGGAGCTGTTCCAGCTGCTCGCCACTTTCGGCCTGACCCTGGTCGCGGCCGACCTGGTGGTGATGCTGTGGGGGCCGGACGAACTGGTAGGACGCCGCGCCCCCGGCTTCACCGGCTCCATCGCCCTGTTCGACCAGATGATCCCGGCGTGGGACCTGTTCCTGATCGCCTTGGGTCCCGTGGCGCTCGGCCTGTTGTGGCTGCTGTTCAACCGCACCCGGTTTGGCGTGCTGGTCCGGGCCGCCACCCAGGACCGCGAGATGGCCGCGGCGCTCGGCGTCAACGAGAAGTGGCTGTTCACCGGCGTCTTCGCCCTTGGCGTGTTTCTCGCCGCATTGGCCGGCGCGCTGCAGTTGCCGCGAGAATCCGTCAACCACCACATGGACCTGCGCATCATCGTCGACGCCTTTGTCGTGGTGGTCATCGGCGGTCTCGGCAGCATCACCGGCGCGTTTGTCGCCGCTCTCCTCGTCGCCCAGCTCAACGCCTTCGGCATCCTGCTGTTTCCGAAAATCTCCCTGGTCATCATCTTCCTGGTGATGGCCGCCGTGCTGGCCGTGCGCCCGTGGGGTTTGCTGGGCCGGCCCGACGTCGCCCAGCGCCCGCCCGCCGCCACATCGGCGCGGCCGTGGCGACCGCTCGGCGGCGCGGGACGCCTCGCCATGGCGGCGCTCGTGCTCGCGGCTGCGGCGTTGCCCTTCGTCAGCGGCGACTATCTGGTCATCGCCGCCACCGAGACGCTGATTTTCGCCATTCTGGCGGTCAGCCTGCATGTCCTGCTGTCGGTAGCCGGCGTCGCCTCCTTCGGCCATGCGGCGTTCTTTGGCCTCGGCGCCTATGGCGTGGCCCTGGCGGTGAAGGGACTTGGCCTCGGCATGGGCGCGGCTCTCGCCCTGGCGCCGCTGGTGGGGCTCGTTGGCGCCGGCCTGTTCGCGCTGGCGGCGGCGCGCCTCTCCGGCGTTTATCTGGCGATGCTCACCCTGGCCTTCGCGCAGATTCTCTGGTCCATCGCCTTCCAGTGGGTCGAGGTCACTGGCGGCGACAACGGCGTGCTGGGCCTGTGGCCGGCCGGCTTCGCAGCGCAGCCGGCGGGCTTCTACTGGCTCACCCTGGGGCTTGCCGTCCTGGTCATCGGCGTCAGCCGGGTGATCATGTTCTCGCCCTTCGGCTATGGCCTGCGCGGCGCGCGCGATGAAGCCCGGCGCGCCGCCAGCATCGGCGTCAGTCCGGGGCTGATGCGCTGGTGCGCCTTTGCCATCGCCGGAACCGGCGCGGCTGTGGCGGGCGCCCTGTTCGCCTTCCTGAAAGGCAGCGTATTCCCGGATACGCTTGCCATTCCCGTGTCCGTCGATTCCCTTGTCATGGTGTTGCTCGGCGGCGTTCAGACCACGCTGGGGCCTCTGGCTGGCGCCGTGGCCTACAAGGCGCTGTCGATCTGGCTGCTCAGCCAGACGCAATGGTCGAAGCTGGCGCTTGGTCTGGTGATCCTCGCCGTGGTGCTGGCGTTTCCGCGCGGCCTCGTCGGCGTCGTCAACCAGTGGCGCGACCGCTGGCTGACGCAGCGGCGGCCCGGCCATGGAGAGCCTCCATGACGGCGGCGATGAATGCGCCTCCCCTGCTCGCAGCGACAGGCCTCGCCAAAGCCTGGGGCGGCGTGCGGGCCGTGGACGACGTCAGCTTCTCGGTCGCCGCCGGCGAGATCGTCGCGCTGATCGGCCCCAATGGCGCGGGAAAGAGCACCTGCTTCAATCTCATCAACGGCCAGTTGCGACCGGACGCCGGACGCGTGCTGCTATCTGGGCGCGACATCACCGGCGCCGGCCCGGCGCGCGCCTTTCGCGCCGGCGTCGGCCGCACCTTCCAGATCGCCGCCACCTTCGCCTCCATGACCGTGCGCGAGAACGTGCAGACGGCGCTGGCCGCGGCGCGCGGGCAGATCATGCGCCCGTGGGGCGCCGGGCGGAACATCGCCCGCGACGACGCCATGCGGCTGCTGGCGCTGGCCGGCATGGCCGGCATGACGGAGCGGCCGGCGGCCGGGCTGGCCTATGGCGACGTGAAGCGGCTGGAGCTGGCCATCGCCCTGGCTGGCGCGCCGCGCCTGCTGCTGATGGACGAGCCCACCGCCGGCATGGCTCCGGCCGACCGCGCCGCCCTGATGCGAATAGCGGTCGCCGTCGCCCGCGCGCAGAACATTGGCGTTTTGTTCACCGAGCATGACATGGATGCGGTTTTCGCCCACGCCGACCGGATACTGGTGCTGGATCGCGGCCGGCTGATCGCCAGCGGCGCGCCGGCGGAGGTGCGCGACAGCCCGGCGGTGCGCGCCGCCTATCTGGGCGACGGCGTGCTGTTCGCCGCGACCGCCGACGACCGGCGGCAGTAACCCGGTCTTCATGACAGTAGTTTTTTAGTATAACCGTACCGTCCCAATTTGCCGGGAAGCCCTCTCCGCTTCTCTTCGATGATTATCAAGGAAGCATGCATGGCCGCACAGCAATTGCCGTCCAGCCCCCCGACCGCCAGCGAGCCGGCGGCGGATGGACTATGCGTCGATGGCCTCAACGCCTGGTATGGCCAGGCCCAGATCCTGCATGGCGTCGGCCTCAACGTCGGGCCGGGGGAGATTGTCGCGTTGCTCGGCCGCAACGGCGCCGGCAAGACCACCACGCTGCGCGCCATCATGGGGCTGGTCCGGCGCAGCGCCCGCCAGTTGGGCTTTCGCGGCGCCGACATCGGCCCGATGCCGCCCTTCGCCATCGCCCGGCGTGGTCTGGGCTACGTGCCGGAGGACCGGCGCATCTTCACGGACCTGACCGTGGACGAAAACCTGGAAACCGGCCGGCAACCGCCCCGCCCGGGCGCGCCGCAATGGACGCCGGAGCGGTTGTTTGAGCTGTTCCCCAACCTTGGCCGCATGCGCGATCGCCCCGGCGGCGCCATGAGCGGCGGCGAGCAGCAGATGTTGGCCATCGCCCGCACGCTGATGGGCAACCCCCACATGGTGCTGCTGGACGAGCCGGCGGAGGGCCTCGCACCGCGCATTGTCGAGGACATGGCGGCGGCCCTGCTGGCGCTGAAGCGCGAAGGCCTCAGCCTGCTGGTGGCCGAACAGAACCTGAATTTCGCCCGCCTGCTGGCGGACCGCGCCCATGTGCTGGCGGGTGGCGAAAGCCGTTTTTCCGGAACCATGGCGGAGCTTGACGCCGACCCCGACGCTCGCGACGCGTTGCTGGCGGTGTGAGCGGCAAGACTTTTCCAGCAGGGCGCCATCGCCTTGCGGCAGAGCCGAATGCTGCAACGACAATCCGTTCCGGCATTGGAGCGGCCTGTTGACGCGGAGATGCCGGGCCTGGCGATCGCTCCCAGTTCCCAGCCGGTTTTAAACCTCGCGACGATCAGGGTAACCTCCGCCCCACGCACCGCCGGACGCCGCCGGGGCCGACCGGATTTCTGTCCTTTTGCGCCCGCTCTCCGGCGCCCGTTCAGTTGCAGCCGGGCGGCGCGCGGCATTTCCTGCAGGAAATGCGTCACACTGATTTAAGCTTTGCTGGCCACGGTGCGTCAGCGTCTTTGCGACCTGGCGGCGGAGGCCGCCTGGCCACCGGCAGCTGGAGAGGGCTTTGACGGGTAACCAGACAGACACGCGGCTGGCGCCTGATGGCCACGCCGCCCCGGCGAACTGGTTTCGCGAACTGGCGCGCATGCAGCCCGCCCGGTGGCCGGTGGGGCTGTCGCTCCGCGCCGCGATCACGGTGGGCGCGCCGTTCATGGTTGGCATGGCGACCGGCTCCACCAGCGATTGCATGTGGATCGCCATGGGGGCGCTACTGCTGGCCTCCGGCGAGCGTCGCGGTCCCTACCGGACTGTCTTCAGGCAGATCCTGATCGCCGCGCCCATGGGAGCCGCCGGCTTTCTGGCCGGTTACCTCGGCGCGCTGCCCTGGGCCGCTGTCGTCGCCGCGATGATGATCGCCGGCTTTCTGGCCGGGATCATCAGCAGCTATGGCCAGGCTTTCTCCGCTGGCGCGCTTCAGGCGCTCCTCACCGCGGGCATCGCGCTTGGCATTCCGGCCATCGATCCATACTGGCGATGCTCCCTGCTGTTCCTGGGCGGCGGCGCCGGCTACGCCGCCCTGCTGGGCGTAGAGGCGCTGCTGGCGCGGCGGCAGCGGCAGCGACATATCCTCGCCGACCTGATCAACGCCATCGCCAAGCTGGCCCGCGCCCGCGCCTCCCGGAGGCCCGAGGCGCAGGTCGAGGCGGCGCGACGCGCCGTCACGGACGAACTGGGCGCCGCCTGTGCAGCGTTGATCGACAGCAACGGCCTGACCCGGGGCGCCTCAGGCGCGCCTGCCGCCCAGGGCGTGATCTTGCGGGCCGTGGACCGGCTGTTCACCGCCACCCTGTCGAGCGACAGCCCGGAGGCGCTGGAGGCCGCCGGCAGTCAGCTTGCCGACATGGCGGCGGCCCTGTCGCACGGCGGGCCGCCCGGGCGCGTCCTCCCGGAGGCGCCCGCTGATCCGCTTTTGCAGGCGGTGGCGACGCTGCGGGCGGCTTGTGAGGGCGACGCCAGCCAGCTCCCGCAAAGCCGGAACAACGTCTCCACCGGCGCCGCTCCCGCGCGACGCCTCAGCCCCAGCGCGATTGTCGACCGGCTGGCCTGCGGCCGCGAAACGGTCATGTCCGCCCTGGCCCTGGCGCTTTGCCTCGGCCTCGCCTACGCAACCCACTGGCTTGACGACGCCAGCCACTGGTACTGGGTTCCGTTGACGGTCGGCATTGTCATGAAGCCCGACTTCGGCTCCGTGTTCACCCGCGCGGTGTTGCGCTGCATCGGCACGGCCGGCGGCGTGCTGATCGGCGCGGCGGCCCTGATTCTTCTCCCCAAAGGCATGCTGCTGGCCTTGCTCACCATCGCCCTCGCCGCGACGCTGCCCTGGGCGAAGCAACGTTCCTACGCCATGCAGACCATCGCCCTGACGCCCCTCATCCTGATTCTGATCGACCTTGTCGCGCCCGGCGTCAAAAACATCGACTACGGCGTCCAGCGCCTGATCGACACCGTCATCGGCGCCGCCATCGTGCTGGTCTTCGGCTACTTCCCGTGGCGCAGGGGGCAGGAACGGCAGGTGGCCCATGCATTCCAGGCGGCGCGCGCCTGCATTGCCGACTGCCTGCGCGCAACCCTTCCGGCGCAGGACCGCCAGCCGACGGACGTGGCGCGCCGGCGCAGGGCCGCCTACGGCGCGCTCTCCAATCTGCGGGTGCGGCTGCAGCGCTCGATGGCCGAGCCGCCGCCCTCCGGCCGTGAAGCGGCGGCGTGGCTGCCCCTGGTCGCCTGCGCAGAGCGGATCTGCGACAGAATCACCATCTGGTCGACCCAGGAGCCACGACCACTGGATGACGGCGACGCCCGCACGGTCGCGCGCCTTGCCGAGGCCATCGACGGCGCGGCTGACGCAACCGAAGCCGCGAGGCTGACCTCAACCAATCCTGCGGTCGCGGCGCTGGTCGCCAGCGTCACCGCCGAGCTGACCCATCTGGACCAGCTGACGGAGGTGAAAAATGCGCCTGCGCCAGCCGGGACAGAGATTCCCGAAGCCCGCAAAGCAGGGTAGAAAAATATTTCACCGCGCCGCCCCGGCGCAGAATGGAGTCATTCTATTTCACGGTCAAAGCGCCAAATTAAAATCTTTTCCCGCGTGTGATCGGGAAATTATTGAGCGGCGCGACCACCCTGTGTTACCCCTCCTGCTCCGCCAGGCGTCCGGGGCTTCCCAGCGCGGCGATGCGGCGCGTGTCCGCCAGTTCGTGGATGAGAGATGAGCAATTTCTATACGGAAAAAGTCCTTGCCGTTCGCCACTGGAACGACACCCTGTTCAGCTTCCGCACCACCCGCGACGATGGCCTGCGGTTCCGCAATGGCGAATTCATCATGATCGGCCTGCCGGTGAACGGAAAGCCGCTGCTGCGCGCCTATTCCATCGCCAGCGCCAATTATGACCCCGAGCTCGAATTCTATTCCATCAAGGTTCAGGATGGCCCGCTCACCTCGCGCCTCCAGCACCTGAAGGAAGGCGACGAGATCATCGTCGGCCGCAAGCCGACGGGCACCCTCGTGCTCGACAATCTCGAAAACGGCCGCAACCTGTACCTGCTCAGCACCGGCACCGGCCTCGCGCCGTTCGCCGGCCTGATTCGCGATCCGGAAATTTACGGCCGCTACGACAAGGTAATTCTTACCCACGGCTGCCGCTTTGTCTCCGAGCTGGCCTATGGCGAAAAGCTGGTGAAATCCGTGCTGGAGGACGAATTCCTCGGCGAGGACGCCCGCGAGAAGCTGCTGTATTACCCCACGGTGACCCGGGAAGCCTTCCGCAACACCGGCCGCCTCACCGAGTTGATGCAGAGCGGCAAGATCTATGAGGACCTTGGCCTGGCTCCGCTCTCGGCCGAGGAAGACCGCGCCATGATCTGCGGCAGCCCGCACATGCTCGCCGACCTGAAGACCATGCTGCTGGAGGCAGGCTTCGTGGAGGGCAACCACGGCGAGGCTGGCCAGTTCGTGGTCGAGAAGGCCTTCGTGGAGAAGTAAGCGACCCGGCGGCCGCCGTGACGCGGCCGCCGGACTGGAGCATTTCCGGTGCAAGCCAGTTCACCCGACATGCTCCATCTGTTTGATTGACGCATTTTCTTCACGGGAAGTGGGCCCCCTTGCCCCCGAAAATGCTCCGGGAACGGAAAACGCCAGCCCGTTGGGCTGGCGTTCTGGTTTCCTGGCCTGCTCGGGAAGCCTTGCTCAGGAGGCCAGCGCCGCCCGCATGCCGACTTTTGCGGCCTCGTATTGCGCCGCCATTTCGTCGACCAGCGTCGCCACCGTCTCCACCCTGCGCACGCCGGAAACCGAATGGCCGGCGCTGCGGATGTCCACCCAGCGCTTCGGACCCGGCGCCTGTGAGCCGCCGCCAAACATCTCTTTCGCTGTCTGGGCGCTGACCTGCTCGTCGAGCCGCTCCGGATCGAGCCCGGCCGCCACGATCGACGGGCGCAGCATATTGGTCTGCAGGCCCGTGAAAGCCTTCGTCAGCACCACGTCGTCCATGGAGGACGACACCAGCATCTCCTTGTAGGAATCCGCCGCCATGCTCTCGTGCGTGGCGATGAAGCGGGTGCCCATATAGGCGAGATCGCACCCCAACGCCTCGGCCGCCAGCAGCGAGGCGCCGTCGGTGACGCCGCCGGCCAGCACGATCGGCCCGTCGAACATGGCCCGCACCGCCCGCACGAAGGCGAAGCCGTTCATCCAGCCGGTTTGCCCGCCGGCGCCAGCGGTGAGCAGCACCAGGCCGTCAGCCCCCGCCTCCAGCGCCTTTTCCGCATGTTTCACCGTCGCCACGTCGGCCAGCACCAGCGCGCCGATGTCGTGCAGCGGCTGCACCACCGCCGCCGGCGAACCGACGCTGGTGATGACCATTTCCACGCGGTTGCGCACCAGGCAGGCCAGATCGTCCTGCAGGCGCGGCTGGCGGATAATCAGGTTGGGACACCAGGGCGCGTAAGCTGCCCCACCCGCGGCGGAGCGCGCGGCGATATCCTGGAGCCACTGGTCCAGTTCCTCCACCGTGCGGGCGTTGGCGGTGGGAAACGACCCCACCACGCCGCTACGGCAGGCGGCGACCACCAGATCCGGCCCCGAAACGCGCAACATCGGCGCGGCGATGACCGGCAGACGCAGCCGGTCACGAATCCTGCTGTCGAGCATGCCGTCACCCCACCATGCGCTGCTGGCCGGCCCAGTAGCGGGCGCGCAACACCTTCTTGTCGACCTTGCCCACGGGGGTCACCGGCAGCTCGTCGATGAACTCCACCGACTTGGGCGCCTGGGTCGAGCCCTTTTTCTGCTTCACCAGGGCGATCAGCTCTTCATCGGTCACGTCGCCGCCAGCCTTGCGCACCACCAGCGCCTTCACCGCCTCGCCCCATTTGGCGTCCGGCACGCCGATCACCGCCGCCATGGCGACTGCGGGATGGCTGGTGAGGGCGTCCTCCACCTCACGCGGGTAGACGTTGAAGCCGCCGGTGACGATCATGTCCTTCATGCGGTCGACAATGTAGAGATAGCCGCGCTCGTCGGCCCGGGCGACATCGCCCGTGTGCAGCCAGCCGTGGCGGAACACC
Source organism: Camelimonas fluminis (assembly GCF_014656355.1). Taxonomy (GTDB): domain Bacteria; phylum Pseudomonadota; class Alphaproteobacteria; order Rhizobiales; family Beijerinckiaceae; genus Camelimonas; species Camelimonas fluminis. Next base: position 96,663 of record NZ_BNCG01000001.1, on the reverse strand, counting down.
TCTTCCGTCTGCTCCGGACGCTTCCAGTAACGCCCCATGACCTGGGGCGCGCGCACGCAGATCTCGCCCGCCTCGCCCGGGGCCACAGGCTCGCCGTCCTCATTGAGCAGCGCCACGTCGCAATTGGACAGCGGGAAGCCGCAGGAGGCGAACAGTTCCGGCCGCGCCGGGTCGTGATCGGCCTTGCGCAGCACCGACACCGGGTAGCACTCGGACTGGCCGTAAAGCTGCGAGAACACCGGACCGATGCGCTCCAGCCCTTCGACCAGCCGCGTCGGCGACATGGGCGAGGCGCCGTAAAGCAGCAGCTCCAGCGACGACAGGTCGGTTTTGGCGAGCGCCGGATGATCGAGCAGCACATAGATCATCGTCGGCACCAGCAGGGTGAAGTTGATGCGCTGGCGCTCGATGGTCTGCAACACCCGCTCCGGATCGAAGCTCTTCATCAGCGTCACCGAGCCGCCGCGCATCAGCGTCGGCATGACCTTGGTGCCGGCCACGTGGCTGATGGGGGCGACCGCCAGATAATGGGGGGTGTCCGGCAGTTCGAAATCGGCGAGAATCGCCGGGCTGATGGCGGCGGCGCTGCGGTGGTCGCGCCAGACGCCCTTGGACTTGCCGGTGGTGCCCCCGGTGTAGCCGATGACGCAGGAATCATCTGGCCGCGCCAGATCGCGCGGCGTGGTCGAGCCGATCGCCGCGGCGGCGGCCATCAGGTCGATGCCGTAATCCGCCTTGCCAATGGTCAGCACGTGACGTACGCCGCCGGCCTTCTGCGCCAGATCGGCGCCGCGCGCCGCATAGGTCTCCGCATCCACCACCAGCACCTGGATTTCAGCGTCGGCGAGCTGGTCCAGATGGTCCTCCAGCGAACCCAGCGGATGCAGCGGCGTGGTGCACAGGGCGGAAGCCTGCGCCGCCTGGGTGAGGCACCAGGTTTCCCAGCGGTTGGAGGTCAACGCCGCGACGCCGGCGCCGCGCGGCAGCCCCAGCCCGGCCAGCACCGCCTGCATGCGGCCCAGCATGTCGATGACATGGGCGTAAGAAATGTTGCCGGTTTCGGTGACGAAGGCGGTCCGGTCAGGATAGCGCGCCAGCGCGCGCAGGGTCTGGGAGCCAGCGGTGGGCTGCGCGTTCAGAAAACTCATGGCGTTTCTTCCCGGAATGTTTTTTGGATCGTTGATGAAGTTGAGGCCTTTTCGCCTGCCGGCGCGTTTCTTTTTCGCCCGCCGGCGCGTCCGGGGCAATGTGATTTTTGCGCGCCCCGGCGACTTGCCGTCCGGCCCGGAAGCGACGACCTTGTCTGGCAAAGAGGAAGCGCCATGATCAAGCAACTCAACCGCATCGATATTTCCGTGGCCGATCCATCGACCGCATGCGCCGATTACGCCGAGCTGTTCGGCGTGCAGCCCCACGCGCGCGGCGCCGACAGCGCCCGTTTCCGCCTCGCCAACACCGACGTGCTGCTGCAGTCGACTGGCGCGGCCTGCCACGGCCTGTGCGGCATGGCCTTTGGCGTCGATGACCTGGGCCGCGCCGCCAGACTGCTCGACAACCGCGGCGTGCCGTGGAGCCAGGAGAATGGCCCGGACGGCCCCCGCCTGCGCCTTGACGAAACGGCGACCCATGGCGCTCCGGTGACGCTGGAGCCGGCGCCGGCGCGCGACACCCGACGGGAAGCGGAGACCGGCCTTGCCGGGGCTGGCGCCATCGTCGGCGTCGACCATCTGGTGTTGCGATCGGCCAATCCCACCCGCGCCATGGCCTTCTGGGGCGCGCAGATAGGCCTGAGCCTGCGCTTCGACCGCACGTTCAGGCAGATGGGCGCGCGCGTCACCCTGTTCCGCTGCGGCGACATGAAAATCGAGGTCGCGAGCCGCGAGGATCCGGAGAAGGCGTCGGACGACGATGAGTTGTGGGGCGTGTCGTGGCGCGCCGCCGACATCGCCAGCCTGCACGCCCGCCTCGCAGGCCGCTTCGAGCTGTCGGAACTGCGTCGCGGCCTGGAGCCGGGCACGTCCGTGTTCACCATTCGCAATCGCACCCATGACGTGGCCACCATCGCCATTGGCGCGCAGGATCAGCAGGGCTGAACAGTCTGATCACGGCACAGCCGCCCAGCCGCCGGCGGATCATGGCGGCGGCGAGACTTGGTCCAGCGCCGCGATTGCCAAGCAAGTGTTAGATAGATATAGAGCAGCCCAGATCCGCCTATTCCTCGCAGCATTCCGTCGCGTCGTCCGCCAATAGCGGAAACAAGGCGCGGGGACGCGCGGGAGAACTGCAAGACAGGAAGCCGCCGTGAGCCAGTTCGCCCTTGCCAATGAGCCTGAAGACGTCGCGATGTTCCGCGAGACTGCCCGCCGCTTTTTCGAGCGCGAGTGCGTCCCGCATATGGAGCGCTGGGAAGACCAGGGCGTTGTCGATCGCGATGTCTGGAACAAGGCGGGCGAGTACGGCCTGCTCTGCGCCTCGATTCCAGAGGAATACGGCGGAGCCGGCGGCAACTTCCTGCACGAGAAGGTGCTGGTTGAAGAGCAGGTGAAAGCCGGCGTCGGAGGCTGGGGCAACTCGGTGCATTCCGGCATCCTGGCCCATTACGTTTATGGTTATGGCAACGAAGAGCAGCGCCACCGCTGGCTGCCGGGCATGGCCTCCGGCGCGCTCGTCGGCGCCATCGCCATGACCGAGCCGGGCACTGGCTCCGACCTGCAGGGCGTCAAGACCACCGCCCGCCGCGAGGGCGATGAGTACGTCATCAATGGCCAGAAGACCTTTATCACCAACGGTCAGACCGCCAATCTGATCTGCGTCGTCGCCAAGACTGATCCGACGCTGGGCGCCAAGGGCATCTCGCTGATCATGGTCGAGGTTGACAAGGTTCAGGGCTTCCGTCGCGGCCGCAACCTGGACAAGATCGGCCAGCACGCCGCTGACACCTCCGAGCTGTTCTTCGACGACGTGCGCGTGCCCGTCGCCAACCGCCTCGGCGAACGTGAAGGCATGGGCTTCATCCACCTGATGCAGCAGTTGCCGCAGGAGCGCCTGATCATCGCCGTGCAGGCCGTGGCCGCCATGGAGCGCGCCTATGAACTGACCGCCCAGTACGTCAAGGACCGCAAGGCGTTCGGCAAGACCATCGCCGACTTCCAGAACACCCGCTTCAAGCTGGCGGAAGTGAAGACCCACGCACGCGTCGCCCGCGCCTTTGTCGAGCACTGCACCGCGCTTGTGCTGGAGAAGAAGCTCGACGTGGAGACCGTGGCCATGGCCAAGTGGTGGACCACCGACACCCAGGGCAAGGTCATGGATGAGTGCCTGCAGCTGTTCGGCGGCTACGGCTACATGCGTGAATATCCGATCTCCCGCATGTGGACCGACGCCCGCGTGCAGCGCATTTACGGCGGCGCCAACGAGATCATGAAAGAACTGATCGGCCGCAATATCTGACATCTGCATCTTCCGGCGCGACGCACGTCGCCGCGCCGGCCAGACCCGCCGGGACTTTCGTGAAGCTCCGGCGGAGCCACGCGACAAGCGCGTCCAGCGTCCGCACTGGATCAGGCAGCGCCCTCCGACCTGTCAGGAGAGGCGGCTTTACCGGTCCAGGGCGCAACGGAATGGACGGCGCACAGGGAAGAAACAGTTCCACGGAGACCGGCGGCAAGCTGCCCGATTCCGCGCGCCAGAGCATTTTCAAGAAAGGTGGGCGCCACTTTTCGCAAAGAAAATGCGGTGTTCGCGACGCGGAAGCCAGAGGTCATGATACGCGCCGCAAAAGGCGCGCTGGGGGAACTGATGAACCAATTCAAGAAGCGCCTGCTGGGCGCCATCGCCGTGCTGGCTTGCGCCGCCCCGCTCGGCGCGAAGGCTGAAATCTCCGATAACGTCGTTCGCATCGTCGTCATGAACGACCAGTCGTCAGCCTATTCCGACACTTCGGGCAAGGGCTCCGTGGTCGCCGCGCAGCTGGCCATCGACGATCACAACGGCAAGGCCGCTGGCAAGCCGGTGGAGCTGGTTTCCGTTGATCACCAGCTCAAGGTTGACGTCGCTCTCGCCCACGCCCGCAAGCTGATCGACCAGGACAAGGTCGACGTCTTCGTCGACATGGCGAATTCCGCCGTGTCGCTGGCGATCCAGAAGCTCGTCCAGGACACCAACCGCGTCGCCCTGCATGTCGGCTCGGCCCACGCCGATCTCTACGGCAAGGCCTGCTCGCCGAACGGTGCCCTGTGGCTGTACGACAGCTATTCGCTGGCCAAGGGCCTGGCCAAGGCGCTGCTCGACGACACGCACAAGAACTGGTTCCTGCTCACCGCCGACTATGCGTTCGGCCACGCCATGCAGGACGACATGACCCGCACGCTGAAGCAGAACGGCGGCAATGTCGTCGGCGCAGTGCGCGCGCCGCTCGCCACCAACGACTACTCGTCGTTCCTGATGCAGGCCATGGGCGCCGACGCCCAGGTTCTGGCCCTGCTCAACGCCGGCGCCGACACCACCAACTCGATCAAGCAGGCGGCCGAGTTCGGCGTCACCCGCAAGGGCGTCAAGCTGGCTGTGCCGATTTTCACCATCATCAACGCCAAGGGCATCGGCTCCGAGCTGGCCCAGGGCGCCGTGTTCCTCGCCGGCTATTATTGGGACGCCGACGACGCCAGCCGCGCCTTCGCGAAGCGGTTTGAAGCGAAGATGGGGCGCCCGCCGGCGCACACCCAGGCTGCCGTCTACAGCGCCGTGTCGCACTATCTGAAGGCGATCGACGCCGGCAACACGGATGAGGCGAAGGCCGTCATGGCGAAAATGCGCGAGCTGCCGATCAACGACTTCATGACGAAGAACGGCAAGCTGCGCGAGGACGGTCGCGTGATCCGCGACATGCTGCTGCTTGAAGTGAAGGCGCCGGCCGACGTCAAATCCGAGTGGGATCTGGCCAAAGTTGTCAGGAGCATTCCGGGCGACGAAATGATCCGCCCGGTGAATGAAGGCGGCTGCCCGCTCATCAAGTAAGGCGACGGAGCCGGCGATCCGCCAACCGGCCGGATCGCCCGCCTGACTGCCGGACGCCTTGCGCAACGCGGGCGTTCGTGCTTGTCAGGGCGCAGGCGGAAGGACGGCGGCCATAAGGTTCAGCCTGTTGGTCCGTTACGCGCAACCCGCGCCAACAATTCAGTGACCTTCAAAGACCGTGAGGGGCCCCAAGTGACGCATCCATCCATTCACGCCCGGACCAATCCGGACAAACCCGCCTACATCATGGCCGCCACTGGCGAGACCGTGACCTATGGCCAGCTTGAAGCCCGCTCCAACCAGGTCGCCCAGCTGTTCCGGTCCCTTGGCCTGAAGCCGCAGGACCACATGGCGTTCGTGCTGGAAAACAGCGCGCGCTTCTACGAGGTGGCGTTCGGCGCCCAGCGCGCCGGCCTGTATTACACGGCCATCTCCACCCACCTGCAGCCAGAAGAAATCGCCTATATCGTCGGCGACTGCGGCGCGAAGGTCTTCATCACCTCCATCAAGTTCGCCGACCGTGCGGAAGAACTGCGCAAGCAGCTCAGCCCCGACACCGTGTGCCTGATGATTGGCGGCGTCGCTCCCGGCTTCCAGTCCTTCGAGGAAGCGGTGAAGGCCATGCCTGAGACGCCGATCGCCGATGAGGTGACTGGTCCCGACATGCTCTACTCCTCCGGCACCACCGGCCGGCCGAAGGGCGTGAAAAAGCCGTTCGAGGGAACGCCGATCACCGAGCTGAACCCGTTCCTGAACGCGCTCGTCGGCACGATGTGCGGCGCCAACAGCGAGACCGTCTATCTGTCGCCGGCGCCGCTCTATCACGCGGCTCCGATGCGCTTCAACATGATGATCATGTGCTATGGCGGCACCTCAATTATCATGGAGAAGTTCGACGCCGAGGAGTACCTGCGCCTCGTCGAGAAGTACAAGATCACCTTCTCGCAGCTCGTGCCCACCATGTTCATCCGCATGCTCAAGCTGCCCGATGACATCCGCGCGAAGTACGACATCTCCTCGCTGAAGAGCGCCGTGCACGCCGCCGCGCCCTGCCCGGCCGAGGTCAAGAAGGCGATGATCGAATGGTGGGGGCCGATCATCCTCGAGTATTACGCCGGCTCCGAGGGCAATGGCGTCACCATCATCAACTCGAAGGAAGCGATGGAGCGTCCCGGCTCGGTCGGTCGCGCCCTGGTCGGCGAGATCAAGATCGTCGGTGAGGACGGCCAGCTGGAAGGCCCGGGCGATATCGGCCAGATCTACTTCGCCGGCGCGCCTGAGTTCAGCTATCACAACGACCCCGCGAAGACGAAGGGCGCCTACAACGAGCACGGCTGGTCGTCGCTCGGCGACGTCGGCTACCTCGACAAGGACGGCTATCTGTTCCTGACCGACCGCAAATCCTACATGATCATTTCCGGCGGCGTGAACATCTACCCGCAGGAAACCGAGGACGCGCTGATCGGCCATCCCGCCGTCACCGACGCCGCCGTGTTCGGCGTGCCGAACGCCGAAATGGGCGAGGAAGTGAAGGCCGTCGTGCAGCCGGCCGCCGGCTATGAAGCCGGCCCCGAGCTGGCGGCCGAGCTGATGGCGTATTGCCGCACGAAGCTGTCGCCCATCAAGTGCCCGAAGAGCATCGACTTCGATCCGGAGCTGCCGCGCACGCCGACGGGCAAGCTGATGAAGCGTATCCTGCGTGACCGCTACTGGCCGAAGGAGGCCAAGGGCCCGGCCGCCGTCGCCTGATCCGGCGAAATATCGCGATGTGGAAACGCCCGGGGCAACCCGGGCGTTTTTTTGTTGTCCACCTGGAAAACGCGCCCTGCCACGCGCTCCGCGAATGGGCGTTATCGCCAGCATTCCCAGCGAAGTACTGGCGTGTACCGCCATTCAGATATATCGTCTGCGACCAGAATGACTGGGCACGGCGACGCGCTTTCAATCCGGCGCGGCGGTTGATGCTTGTCCAGCAAAGGTCTGCAGGAGAGACGCCATGGCCGGAAGCCAGTTGCCGCCGTTCCACAAACTGAACTTCATGCCGCGCGATATCGACCTTGAGCGTCGCGCCGACGGCTCCATGGTCATGCGGCAGCGCATTCCGCTTCAGGCTTATGAGCGGCACATCCCGGCGTTTCTGGCGAAATGGGCCGTCGAGGCGCCCGACGCCGTGTGGCTGGCCCAGCGTCGCGGCCCCAACCGCGACTGGGAGAAGGTGACTTACGGCGCAGCGAAACAGCGCGTCGACGCCCTGACCCAGGCGTTGCTCAACCTTGGGCTGGCCGAAGACCGCCCGGTGATGATCCTCAGCGGCAATTCGATCGAGCACGCCCTGATGACCCAGGCGGCGATGCAGGCGCGCCTGCCGGCTGCGCCGGTGTCGCCTGGCTACTCGCTGATGAGCCAGGACTTCACCAAGCTGAAGCATGTGTTCGAGCTGCTGACGCCCGGCGTCATCATGGTTCAGGATGGCCCGGCTTTCGCCAACGCCCTGAAGACCCTGGATCTGGCCGGCGTCGCCGTCGTCCACGTGGAGCGCCCGGCTCCTGGCGTCGACAGCCTTGCTTACGCCGACCTGGAAAAGACGCCGGTGACCGGCGCCGTGACGGAGTCGATCGCCGCCATCACCCCGCAGACCATCGGCAAGCTGCTGTTCACCTCCGGCTCCACCGGCATGCCGAAGGCCGTCATCAACACCCAGCAGATGATGACCGCCAACGTCGCCATGGGCCAGCAGGCCTGCCCGCGCGACCCGTCCGAGACCAAGCGCACGGTGCTGGACTGGCTGCCCTGGAACCACACCATGGGCGGCAACTCGACCTTCCACTCGGTGCTGGCCGACGGCGGTTCGTTCTACATCGACGACGGCCGGCCACTCCCTGGCCAGTTTGACGAAACCATCCGCAACCTGCGCGAAGTCTCGCCGACCTATTACGGCAGCGTGCCCGCCGGCTTCGCCGCGCTGGTGTCGGCCATGGAGCGCGATTCCGAACTGTGCGAGGCGTTCTTCAAGGACCTGCGCCAGCTCGGTTATGGCGGCGCCACCCTGCCGGACGACCTGTACACCCGCATGCAGAACCTGGCGGTGAAGTACACGGGCAAGCGCTATGTGTTCTCCACCGGCTGGGGCTGCACGGAGACAGCGCCGACCGCCACCTACACCTACTGGGAAACCGAGCGCGTCGGCCTGATCGGCCTGCCCTTCGCCGGCATGGAGCTGAAGATGGTTCCGGTCGGCGACAAGTATGAGCTGCGCCTGCGCGGCGTCACCGTCACCCCCGGCTACTATCGCCAGCCGGAGCTGACGGAGAAGGCGTTCGACGAGGAAGGCTTCTACAAGATCGGCGACGCCGGCGTGATGGTCGACGAAAACCGTCCGGAGGAAGGCCTCGTTTTCGCCGGCCGCGTCGTCGAGGACTTCAAGCTGATGACCGGCACCTTCGTCCATGTCGGTTCGCTGCGCGTCGCCGCCGTCGCGGCCATGTCGCCGGCGGCGCAGGACGCGGTGGTCGCGGGCCAGGACAAGGACTACATCGCCCTGCTGGTATTCCCCAACGTCATGGCCTGCCGGCAGATCGCCGGGCTGCCGGAAGCCGGCGCCGAAGAGCTGATCCGTCACCCGGCGGTGATCGCCACGGTGCGCGACGGCCTGAAGACCTACAACGCGGAGAACCCCGGCTCCAGCACCCGCATCGCCCGCGCGCTGCTCATGGCCGAGCCGCCTTCCGTCGACGGCAATGAGATCACCGACAAGGGCTACATCAACCAGCGCGCCACGCTGGAGCGCCGCAACGACCTGGTGCAGCGCCTGTTCGCCAGCCAGCCGGATGCGGATGTGATCGTGCTCGACGCCCGCACGCTGCCGGAAGGCGCGCGTCAGGCCGCCGAGTAAGCCGCGGCCGGGACCTGAACGAACGAAGGGCGCTCCAGAGAGCGCCCTTTTTCATGCCCGCGAAACCTGTTCCTTCAGGCCAGGACGCCCTTCAATGTCCGGTAAACCGCGCCGGACGCTTTTCCAGAAACGCCTGCACCCCCTCGGCGAAATCGCTGGCCCGGCCGGCGGCGCGCTGGAACTGACGCTCCAGGTCGAGTTGCTCCTCGAAGCTGTTCTCGGTCGATTCCGCATAGAGCCGGCGGATCAGGCCGAGCGCCACGGTCGGACCATTGGCCAGCTCGCGCGCCAGCTTCATCGCCTCGTTCAGCGCCTCGCCGTCATCGACGACACGGTTGATCAAGCCCCACTCCAGCGCCTTTTCGGCCGGCAGGCGCTCGCCCAGCAGCGACAGCTCCAGAGAGCGGGCGCGCCCGACCAGCCGCGGCAGCAGCCAGCTGGAGCCACAGTCCGGCACCAGGCCGATGCGGCGGAACGCCTGCATGAAATAGGCCGAACGGACAGCGACGATCAGGTCGCCCATCAGCGCGAACGCCATGCCGCCGCCGGCCGCCGGCCCATTGACCGCCGTGATCAGCGGGCAGCGCAGGTCGCGCAGCCGGCGCAGGATCGGGTGGTAGGAGGTGTCCAGCACCGCCCCTGCCTCCGGCGCGTCCCCGGAGGCGCGCTCGCGCAGATTGGCGCCGGCGCAGAAAGCGCGGCCCTCGCCGGTGAGCACCACGCAACGCACGCCGCTGGCCGGATCCTCGATGACGTCGAGCGCCTCGCCGAACTCGGCCAGTGATTCCGGCGACATGGCGTTGAGCACCTCTGGCCGGTTGTACGCCAGCACAGCGACAGGACCATCAAGGGTCAGCTTCATGTATTTGAAATTCATGTGTCCTCCCAGGGAGCGGACCCGTTCACGCCGACCGGGCTCCCGCTCTGCCGTTTTTGTTTTGTGGCGTTCTTCGCGCAGCCGTTGCGCGTCGTGTGCGACGTCCGCCGGACAGGCGCCATGCGCGGGATGGCCCGGCCTGTTTCTGCGGGCTCCAGTCAAACAAAAAGCCCCGGCTTCCGCCAGGGCTTTCAGATCATTCAGGCGCCGCAACGTTGCATACCTGCAGACGCGGCCTCATGCCGTCAGCGGCCCTTGAACTGGGCCGGGCGCTTTTCGAGGAACGCCTGCACGCCTTCCGCGAAGTCCTGGGCGCGGCCAGCGGTGCGCTGGGACTGGCGCTCCAGATCCAGTTGCTCCTCGAAGCTGTTGTCGGTCGATTCGATGTACAGCTTGCGGATCAGGCCGAGGGCCACGGTCGGGCCATTGGCCAGCTCGGTCGCCAGCTTCAGGGCCTCGTTCAGCGCCTCGCCGTCATCGACGACGCGGTTGATCAGGCCCCATTCCAGCGCCTTCTCGGCCGGCAGACGATCGCCAAGCAGCGACAGCTCCAGCGAGCGGGCGCGGCCGATCAGGCGCGGCAGCAGCCAGGTGGAGCCACAGTCCGGCACCAGGCCGATGCGGCGGAACGCCTGCATGAAATAGGCCGAGCGGGCGGCGACAATCAGGTCGCCCATGACGGCGAAGCTCATGCCGGCGCCAGCGGCCGGGCCGTTGACTGCGGTGATGATCGGGAAAGGCAGATTGCGCAGGCGGCGCAGGATCGGGTGGTAAACAGTTTCCAGCGCCGCGCCAGCGTCGATCTTGCCGCCTTCGCGCTTGCCCATATCGCCCTGCAGGTTGGCGCCGGCGCAGAACGCGCGGCCCTCGCCGGTGAGCACCAGGCAGCGCACGCCGTTGGCCGGATCCTCGATGGCGTCCAGCGCGGTGTTGAAATCCTGCAGCAGCTTGGGCGACAGCGCGTTCAGCACTTCCTGATGATTGAACGCCAGGATGGCGACCGGGCCATCGATGGTCAGCTTCATGCGTTCGAGCGTCATGTTTCCTCCCCTGCGACGCGGCCCGCATGGGTCCGCGCCTTCCACAATGGCGGGCAGCCCCGCCAGGAGCGCTCCGCCCGATACGCGCGCCTCAGGGGGCGCAGACCCTGCTCAGGGCAAAATCCGTTCCCGTGGAACCGGTTTTGCCCTGTCGCTTTGATGCATTCTTTCCGATGCAGGGCAGCGCGCACCCTGCCGGAAGATACTCAGCGCGGCGCCATGCGGATGGCGGCGTCGAGGCGGATGGTCTCGCCGTTCAGCATCGAATTCTCGACGATCTGCACCGCAAGGCTGGCGTATTCAGACGGGTTGCCAAGACGCGACGGGAACGGCGCCTGCTCGCCAAGGCTCTTCTGCGCCTCTTCCGGCAGACCAAGCAGCATCGGCGTCAGGAACAGGCCCGGCGCGATGGTGCAGACGCGCACGCCATACTGGGCGAGGTCACGGGCGACCGGCAGGGTCAGGCCGGCGACGCCAGCCTTCGAGGCGGCATAGGCGGCCTGGCCAATCTGGCCGTCGAACGCCGCCACCGAGGCGGTGTTGACGATCACGCCGCGCTCGCCGTCGCGCAGTTCCGCCTCCATCAGCCCCTCGGCCACGAGGCGGATGACGTTGAAGGTGCCAATCAGATTGATGTTGACCACCTTCTGGAACATGTCGAGCGCGTGGACGCCCTTCTTGCTGACCACGCGGGCGGCCGGCGCCACGCCAGCGCAGTTGACGGCGACGCGCACCACGCCATGGGCGCTGGCGGCGGTTGCGAGCGCGGCGCGGATATCTGCTTCGCTGGTCACGTCGGCGCGCACGGCGACGCCGCCAATGTCGGCTGCGACCTGGGCGGCCTTGTCGTCCTGCAGGTCGACGATGGCGACCTTCGCGCCCTTCGCCGCCAGCGCCCGGGCCGTCGCTTCGCCGAGGCCCGAACCACCGCCGGTGACGATCGCGGAAACGCCGTTGATATCCATGCCACTCTTCTCCGTCGCGCGATCGGCGAACGGGCCTTTCGCGTTGTTCAGTTCCACTGGCCTGTAACCGATGTGGGATGGAAGACCAAGAGGCGAAACGATATTGGTCAATGCCGCTAGCCCGTCAACCTATCGTTTGTTAGACTGACGTGACAGTTCCGTCGCATCCCCGCGACCGGGTGCTGCTGGCCAGGGCATTTTCAGGCGCGCCGCAACACTGGCGCCGCCAGAAAATCGCGTCAGGACAGGAAGACGGGACGAGCCCCAGGCTTGTTATTCAGGGCAGGCTTCGTCCTGACGCGCCTTTCCCCGGGCGCGGCGTGGCGCGTAGTGGAGGTTGTATGGCCAGATCGACGGGACGTATGCGCAAGGACAGTGAGCGTGGCTCGGACGCGGGCGCAGCGGAGCGCCGCAAGCAGATTCTGACGGAAGCCGGCAAACTGTTCGCCGCCCGTGGCTTCGAAGGCGCCTCCATGCGCGAGATCGCCGCCGCCACCGGCCTGCTATCCGGCTCGCTGTACTACCATTTCGCCTCGAAGGAAGAGCTGTTCGTCGCCGTTTATGACGCCAACATCCGCATGGTGTCGGAAGCGGTGCGCAGGGCTATTGAAGGCGTCGAGGGGGCGTGGGCCCGGCTGGAGGCCGCCGCCATCGCCCACTGTGAAACCCTGCTGACCGGAGACCGGACGGCGGTGCTGGACGTGAAATTCCCGCCCAGCCTGCTGGGCGTGCGCCCGCGCCTGATCCAGTCGCGCGACGAGCATGACCGGCTGTTCGACAGCCTGATTGAGCCGCTGGAGCTGCCGGACGACATCAACCGCAACCTGTTCCGCCTGCATGTGCTCGGCGCGCTGAACAGCGCGGTCATCTGGTATCGCCCGTCATCGCACATGTCGCCGGCGGACGTCGCCCGCCACGTCATCGGCGTGCTGCGCTATGTCCGCAAGGGCAACACGCCGGCGACCTGAAGCCCGCGTTCTTCCCGGGCGCCCAACCGGTCGCCCGGACCGGGATTTGCACCCGTCTCGCCTGACGGCGCGGATGTGATTCTGGCCCGAGCCCTATTCGAGCCAGCCGGAAAAGCCGCGCACGGTCTCCGCGCGCAGCCGTGGGCCGACGTATTCCCCCTGAGACAGGTTCCGCGCCGTCTCGTGAACGGCAAAGGCGAGCGTCCGGCCGTCTTTCCGCGCCCAACCCACGAACCAGCCATGACCCTGCCGCCCGCCCGCGGTTTTTGCCAGGGCGGAGCTGCCGGTCTTGCCGTGGATGGTCCAGCCGTCGCTGGCGGCGAATTCGGGGAGAGCGTCGCGGGTCAGCTGCATGGCCCGGGCCGAAGCCGGCAAATCGTCGCGCAACAGGCGGCGGATAAACGTCGTCTGCTCCTCCGGCGATATTCTCAGCGACGATGACAGCCAGGCGTTGGTCAGACCGTTGTTCTTCCCCGGATCGCCGGAGACATCCTGGTTGCCATAGTTCAGCCGGGCGACCCAGGCGCCGAAAGCGCTGGCCCCATCGCGCGCCGCCAGCCGCTTCACCAGCTCGCGCGAAAACCAGACCACCGAATCACGCTCCCAGATCACCGGGTCCACGTCTTTGTGGTCGCGTTGCGGCGCCTGGAATGATCCGTCGTAACGCCATACCGGATCGTGGAGACCGGTCAGCAGCCCCGTCTCAAAGCCCATCAGGGCCAGCGGAACCTTGAAGGTCGATTCGGGCGCATGGCGCGCGCCGCAATCGCCGTCACGATGCACGCGCGCCCCGCTGGCCACATCCACCACCAGCACGCAGCGATCGACGATCTGCGGCGCGGACGTCTTGCCGGCTGGCTGCGCCCAGGCCGGGCCAGCCGCCAGCAGGACCGCAGCCAGAAAACCGGCGGCGCGTGAACCGGCGACCACGCCGTCAGACCAGACTCTTCTCATTGGATGCTCCAGGGATGTCGTCAAAAACGGATTGCGTCACAACCGCCCCATCCTGTCGCGCCCCCGGTGATCCGCCCGTGCGCCGCCACACGCGGCGCCGGCCCGCGATGCTCAGGCCTGCTCGTCCGCCAGCATCTTGCGCAATGTCGCCTTGTTGATCTTCTCCAGCGTCGAACGCGGCAGCTCGGCGACGACCCGCACCTCGTGCGGCACCTTGAAGCCGGCCAGTTGCGTCCGGCAGGCGGCCATCACCTGGTCGGCCAGATCGGGCGCCGGCGCCTGCCCGGCCAGCGGCAGGATGAAAGCCACCGGCGCCTCATCCAGCATCGGGTGTTTTTTCGCCACCACCGCGACTTCGGAGATGCCTGGCACCAGCAGCGCCACGCGCTCGATCTCCGAGGCCGCGACGTTCTCGCCGCCGACCTTCAGCATGTCCTTGCTGCGGTCGGCGAAAACGAAGAAGCCGTCCTCCATCAGCGACACCCGGTCGCCGGTGATGAACCAGCCGTCGTCGGTGAACGAATCGCGCGTCGCCTGCTCGTTGCCGTCATAGGCGGCGAACAGCGACAGACCCGGAATGCCCCTGATCTGGAAATCGCCGGTCGCGCCGGCCCCCAGCTCGGCGCCATTGTCGTCGACAATGCGCACGGCGTATTCCGGCGAACAGCGCCCCATCGACATCGGCCGGCTATAGCTGTGCAACTCGCCCACGGTGCCGTGCGTAATGGTCTCGGTCATGCCCCACCAGCCGAGCGAGCGCACGCCAAAGTGCGCGTCCCACGGCGCGTCGCACACGCCGACGCCCCACGCCCGGTAGCTGTGCGGCGGCACGTCGTGCGCCATCAGCGCCTTGATGCAGAACGGGATCATCGACGCCCAGGTGCAACCATGCTTCAGGGACACGGGCCAGAAGCGCGAGGCCGAGAAACGCGGCTGCACCACGCAGGTCGCCCCGGCCCACAGGCTCGCCAGCAACGTGTAGGCCTGGGCGTTGGTGTGGAACAGCGGCATGGTCATCAGGTGCGTGTCGCTGGAGCGCAGCTCCTCATGCACCGCATTCACCTTGGCGCCCCACAGGGCGTTGGCGTGGGTCCACAGCACGGCCTTGGGCCGTGAGGTGGTGCCGGAGGTGAACTGCAGCGAGAACGGCGCCATCGGATCATGCGGTCGGGCGAGCAGCGCGGCCGGATCGCCGTCGATGGCGCTGAAGGCGTCGGCCGGCGCGGGCGCATTGGCGCCGGCGTCTTCGCCATTGTCGGTTTCGGTCACCGCGAGCCAGCGCAGCCCCTTGCACGCCCCGGCGACCAGATTGGCGAACTTCGGCTGGGTGATGCCGGCGACGGCGCCGCTGTGGTCGGCAAAATAGGTCAGTTCATCGGCGCTGGAGCGGGCGTTGGTGGTGACCGCCACGGCGCCGGCATAGGCGCAGCCCAGCCAGGAGACGATCGATTCCGGGCAGTTGTCGAGATGCACCAGCACGCGGTCGCCGGGCCGCACGCCCCGCGCCTGCAGCCCAGCGGCGAAACGGGCCAGGCGGTTGGCGAACTGGGCGTAGGACCACGTAAGGCCCGGCCCCGCGAATGGCTCCCAGATGATGAACGGTTTGTTGGCGCTCGCCTGGGCGCGGTAGTCTACCAGCGTGCGGATGTCCTGGCCCGCGAAAGGGTGCCCCAGGCCGGGTCGCAAGATCGCCATCGTGTCCTCCCCACGGCGCGCCTCTTTCCGACGGGCCGGTCGATGCATAATTTGACGCGCATTACGCCGGATGCGCCCGGGATTGGCAATGGCTGCGGCGCAGGCTCCCGGGGAGACGGGCGCGCGGCGCACCACAGCGAGGTAGACGAAATGAAGACAGTTGCAGTTGTCGTTGGCAGCGTGCGGGAAGGCTCGCTCAACCAGCAGCTTGGCCGCGCCCTGGCCAGGCTGGCGGAAGGCAGCCTCGCGTTCCGCTTCCTGAAGATCGACGATCTTCCCATGTACAATGACGACCTGTGGAAAAATCCGCCGGAGGCCGTGCTCCGCTTCAAGCAGGAGCTTGAGGCCGCCAACGCCGCCCTGTTGCTGACGCCGGAATACAACCGCTCCACCTCGCCGCTGCTGAAGAACGCCATCGACTGGGGTTCGCGCCCCTATGGCAAGAGCAGCTGGATGCACAAGCCGACCGCCATCGCGGGCGCCAGCCCAGGCGCCATTGGCACGGCCACGGCACAGGCCCATGTGCGCACCACCATCAGCGCCGCCGGCGCCCTGCTGATGTCCCAGCCCGAGCTGTACTTCAGCGCCAAACCCGGTCTGATCGACGCCTCCGACGCGATCACCGATGACGGGACGCGCAAGTTCCTGCAGAGCTACGTCGACGCTCTCGCGGCGCATATCGACCGTCTGGTCCGGTGAGCGCCTGCCCGCGGACGCCCGCCGCAACGGGCGCGGCGCCCGCGGGCGCCAGTCATGCGGACCAGCCGCGCCCTGATGGGGTCCAGTTTGATGGAGCCCGTCCAGGCGGCGTGCGTCCCGATGACGTCCGTCTTGATGGCGTCCGTCTTGATGGCATCCGTCTTGGCGTTGATCTCGGCGGCACCAAGATCGAGGCGATCGCACTGGCTGGCGACGGCCGGGAGCTGGCGCGGCGCCGCGTCGCCACCCCGCGCCACGACTATGAGGCTGGCGTCGCCGCCATTGCCGCGCTGGTCGCGCAGGTGGAGGCGGACGCTGGCTCGCCGCCACTGGCGACGCCGGTGGGGTTCGGCATTCCCGGCTCGCCCTCCCCGGCCAGCGGCCTGATCCGCAACGCCAACTCCACCTGGCTGAACGGCCGGCCGCTACAACGCGACCTCGAAGCGGCGCTGGGCCGCCCGGCGCTCATCGCCAACGACGCCAATTGCCTCGCCGCCTCCGAAGCCACCGATGGCGCCGGGGCCGACGCGCGGGTGGTGTGGGCGGTGATCCTCGGCACTGGCGTTGGCTCGGGGCTGGCCATCGACCGCCGTCCCCTGACCGGGCGCAACGCCATCGCCGGCGAATGGGGGCACATGCCGTTACCCGGCATGAGCGACGCCGAGGCCGCCGGCCATGCCTGTTATTGTGGGCGGAGCGGCTGCGTCGAAACCTTTCTCAGCGGCCCGGCTTTCGCACGTGACCATGTGGCGTCGCTCCGGGCTGACGGCCGGCCGGCGCCGGACGTCATGACCGCACAACAGGTCATCGCCGCCATGCGCGCCGGCGATCGCCTCGCCCAGGCGTCATACCATCGCTATCTCGACCGGCTGGCGCGCGGCCTTGGGGCCGTCGTCAACGTGCTCGATCCGGACGCCATCGTGCTGGGCGGCGGCATGGCCAATGTGGACGAACTGTACGCCGATCTGCCCGCCGCCATGACGCCGCATATTTTCTCGGACGTATTCGACACGCCGGTGCGCAAGGCGGCGCATGGCGACAGCTCTGGCGTGCGCGGGGCGGCGTGGCTCTGGAAGCAGGCCTGAGCCACGCGCAGTTGCGTCAACGGCGCTTGACAATTGCCGCGCGCTCCTGACCATCAGCGGCCAAATTCAATCGAATGCTTGTTAGGCCGCGCGACGGACCGGGTCGCGGGGAGCCGGGCAAACCAGGCGAACAGGGCAAGAGGAACGGAAGACCATGCAGGGCCGCATCGCAATCAACATCACCGGCGGCGTCGCCGACGTGAAGCTCGTGCGCACCGACAAGATGAATGCGCTCGATCACGCCATGTTCGACGCGCTGGTCGAAGCGATCGAAACCCTTGGCAAGAACCCGGAAGTGCGCGTCGTCGTCCTGTCCGGCGAAGGCCGCGCCTTCTGCGCCGGTCTCGACATGGGCAATTTCGGCAAGATGGCCGGCAATGGCGGCGGCGACGATGGCAAGGCCGCCGTGCCGCGCAAGCTGGAGCCGCGCACCCATGGCGCCGCCAACCGCCCGCAATACGCCGTCTGGGGCTGGCGCGAACTGCCGGTGCCGGTGATCGCCGCCGTGCATGGCGTCGCCTTTGGCGGCGGCTTCCAGCTCGCCCTGGGCGCGGACATGCGTTACGTCACGGCGGATACCCGCATGTCGGTGATGGAGATCAAGTGGGGCCTGGTGCCGGACATGGCCGGCACCCAGATCATGCGTCACCTCGCCCGCGAGGACGTGGTGCGCGAGCTGACCTACACCGGCCGCATCTTCAACGGCGAGGAAGCCCTGAACTACGGCTTCGCCACCCGCGTCTGCGCCGATCCTTACGCCGAGGCCATGGAAACCGCCCGCCTCATCGCCGACAAGAGCCCTGACGCCATCCGCGCCAGCAAGCGCATCCTCAACCGCGCCGCCATCGTCTCGCCGATGGAAGGCCTGATCGATGAATCGATCGAGCAGGGCGTGCTGATCGGCAGCCCCAACCAGGTCGAGGCCATCATGTCCAACCTGGAAAAGCGCCCGGCGAAATACGCTGACGCGAAAATCTGACGCCCCGTTCCGGCGTTGTCGCCACAGCGGCTGACCGGGCCGCGCGCCAGATTCTGATTCTGGTCCTTGCCTGACCGGACATGAGGGCGCGGAGCCTGACCAGCCAGCCTGGTTTGGCCCGCCCTGATTGCCCCGCCTGGGCGGCGAGCGCCAGCGGCGCCCAGACATCCCGGCATGGCGCCGCGCGCGGCGCCTGCCCAGGGCCAGGCCAGGCGACAAGGCCGGCCGAGGAGGAAACGTCCCATGATCGACCTGCACTACTGGCCGACCCCGAACGGCTGGAAAATCACCATCATGCTGGAGGAAGCCGGCATTCCTTACCGGCTGGTTCCCGTGAACATCGGTTCGGGCGACCAGTTCAAACCGGAATTTCAGGCCATCAGCCCCAATGGCCGCATGCCGGCCATCGTCGATACCGCTCCGGCCGACGGCGGCGAGCCGGTGTCGATCTTCGAATCCGGCGCCATCCTCGAATATCTGGCGGAGAAGTCCGGCAAGTTCCTGCCGGCGGACGTGCGCGGGCGCTACCGCGTGCTGCAATGGCTGATGTGGCAGATGGGCGGCCTCGGGCCGATGCTCGGCCAGCATGGCCATTTCAAGCTCTACGCCCCGGAGCAGGTGCCTTACGGCGTCAAGCGCTACGGGGACGAAGCCCGGCGCCTCTACGGCGTGCTCGACCGCCAGCTCGGCCAGACCGGCGCCTGCGTCGCTGGCGACTATTCCATCGCCGACATGGCGATTTTCCCGTGGATCATGACCCACAAGGCGCAGGAGATTTCCCTGGACGCCTACCCGCATATCGCGCGCTGGTACGCCGAGCTGCGCCAGCGACCAAAGCTGCAGGCCGGCCTCGACGTGGGCAAGGACTGGCGCAAGCCGATGACCGACGAGGCCAAGAAGGTCCTGTTCGGCCAGACCGCCGCGGGCGCCGCGCCGGCCCGCAACTGACACACCGCATCCAGGGCCTTTCCAATGACCACGATTGAATGTTTCTTCGACTGCTCCAGCCCGTGGACTTATCTGGGCTTCGATTCACTCATCAAGCTGGCCGACGAACTGGGTGAGACCGTCACCTGGAAGCCGATCATGGTGGGCGGCATCTTCAACACCATCAATCCCACGGTCTACGCCTCGCGCCAGCAGCCTGTGCCGCAGAAGGCCAACTACATGCGCAAGGACCTGCAGGACTGGGCCCGCCATTGCGGCGTTGAGATCAACTGGCCGAAGGTGTTCCCGGTGAACAGCGTCAAGGCCATGCGCGGCTGCGTCTGGCTGCTGCCCCAGGGCAAGATGGTTCCGTTCGCCCGCGCCGTGTTCGAAAGCTACTGGCGCGACGAGAACGACATATCCCAGGACGAGCACCTGATCCCGATCCTCGACAGGCTCGGCGTCGATCGCGACGCCTTCTTCGCCGCCATCGGCCAGCAGGAGGTCAAGGACGCCCTGCGCGCCAACACCGACGAGGTGATCGCGCGCGGCGGTTTCGGCTCGCCGACCATCTTCGTCAACGGCGGCGACATGTATTTCGGCAACGACCGCATGCCGCTGATCCGCGACGCCATCCTGCGCGACCGCGCCGCCTGATCGCGGGCGGGAAAATTCTTGCCCCCCGGGACCGCGATTTTCCCCCCGCGCCCAACAATAAAACAAATATCCGACATAGAGGAAACGCCCATGCCCCGCGCCGTCATCTGTCACGCCCTCGAAAGTCTCGACGGACTGTCGTTGCAGGAGGCGCCGCGCGCGCCGGTCGGTCCAGGGCAGGTCCGCGTGGAGATCCACGCCGCCGGCATCAATTTTCCCGATCTGCTGATGACCACCGGCGGCTACCAGTTCAAGCCCGTAACGCCCTACGTCCCCGGCATGGAGGCGGCGGGCGTGGTGAGCGAGATCGGGCCGGGCGTCACCCGGTTCAAGGTGGGCGACCGGGTGATGATGGGCGGCAAGACCGGCGCTTTCGCCGAAGAGGCGGTGGCGGCGGAAACGCAGCTGGAGCCGCTGCCGGACGCATTGTCGTTCGCTGAGGGCGCCTGCTTCCGCGTCGCCTACCTCACCGCGTGGTACGCGCTGAACGAGCGCGCCCATCTCAAGGCCGGCGAAGTTCTGCTGGTGCACGGCGCCGGCGGCGGCGTTGGCCTCGCCGCCGTGCAGATTGGCAAGATGATGGGAGCGACGGTGATCGGCTGCGCCTCATCGCCCGAGAAGCTCGACGTCATCCGCGCCAGCGGCGCCGACCACGCCATTCTCTACGGCGCCGGCCCGTTCAAGGACGAGGTCAAGCGCCTGACCGGCGGCAAGGGAGCCGACGTGGTGTTCGACCCGATCGGCGGCGAGATTTTCGAGCAGAGCCTGCGCTGCATGAACTGGGGCTGCCGCCTGCTCATCATTGGCTTCACCGGCGGCGTCGGCAAGGCGGCGACCAATCTGGTGCTGATCAAGGGCGCCAGCGTGCTCGGCGTGCGCGCGGGTGAATCGGCGAAGCACGATCCGGCCAGCGGCCAGCGCTCGAAAGCCGCCCTCGCCGAACTGGCCGCCAGCGGCAAGCTGAAGCCGCACATCTCCCACATCGTGCCGCTGGATCGCTGGCGCGAAGCGTTCGAACTGATCCGCGACCGCAAGGCCATCGGCCGCGTGGTGATCCAGACGCGCTGACGGCCTGTTTGGGCGCCAGACGGCGGGTCTTGCCCGACGTCCGCCACCGGCGCGGCCGGGGATACGGACGTCATTGATGGCCAGATGGGCGTCGCGACGCCCCGCAAATCCGCCAACCGCCAACCGCCAGTCGGTGCGCCCCACCAGTGCGCCGTCAGTGCGCCAGCAGCAAAGCCCGGTCGGTCTGGGTGATGACGTCGCGCGTCGTGCCGCCCATGAACCACTCCAGCCAGCGCGACTGGCCATAGCCGCCCATGACCATCAGGTTGGACCCCAGGCGCTCGCTTTCATCCAGCAGCGCCTCGGTGGCGACGCCGGCGTCGAGCTTCACCGGGTGAATGGCGACCTGTCCGGCGCTTTGGCTCACCTGACGACGCAGGTGCGCGGCCAGATCCTCGGCCGAACGGTCCGTCGCCTCATCCTCCTTGGTGAAGGCGTAGACGATATCGGTCTGGCGCGCGCTGGCGATCAGCGGCATGGCCTCGGCGACGGCGCGGGTCGCCTGCCGGCAGTCGCGCCAGCCGATCAGGACACGGTCGAACTTCTCCGGCGCGTGGGCGCCGGGCGGGGCCAGCAGCACGCCGCGTCCGCTCTCGGTCAGCACCGCCTCGACCAGGTCGCCCCAGTCCTGCTCGGCGTCGCCGCGATAGGGGCAGGTGGCGATGAACAGGTCGGCCCAGCGCGCCTGGCGGGCCGCCAGCCGGGCGAGCCCGGCCGGCCGGGCTTCAAGGCGGCGCACTTCATAGGGCACGCCATAGCCGGCCAGCCGTTCGTTGAGCGCTTTTTCGATATTGTCGCCTTCGCGCCGCACCTGGTCCTCGATGTCGGCCACCACGGAGACCGCCGCGGCGCCGGCCTCGATCGGCATCACCGTGGCGAACTCGGGCAGCGCGTTGGTGAACAGCCCGATCAGGCGCGTCACGCTGGGCGCGCCAATGCTGGCGATCACGGTCCGCGCATGTGCGAGCCGGACCTCATCCTCCGCCGAGCCATCAAGGTGCACCATCAGATCCATCATCGAACATCTCCCTGAGAGCCTGTCGCGGGCAACCATCACAGGAGCAGGCGCCCGCCCCCGGAACCGGGCGCCACGCGGCGCCGACCCGGCCCGCTCGCTCCGGACATTCCCCTGTTTCCGGTGCAGGACAGCACGCCGCGCGACGCGCGTGAAGCGCCTCTCTCAAAACATTTACGCCTTCCCGCAGAACCGTGCTATGCGGGCGTTGCCGCAATATCGGGGCCGCAACATTCCAGATGAGCATCATGTCCACTGATGGGGTCGCTGACGGCGAGGCGCCGGAGCTCAATCTTCAGTCATACCTGCCTTACCGCATGGCCGTGCTGTCGGAGGTCGTCGCCCAGGGGCTGGCCAGGCAGCACCTGGACCGGTTCAACCTCGCCATTCCCGAATGGCGGGTGCTGGCGACGCTGGGCGCCTTCTCGCCGCTCACCGCCAAGGCCATTGGCCAGCACAGCCGCATGCACAAGACCAAGGTGTCGCGCGCGGTGACGGCGCTGGAGGCCCGTGGCCTCGTGCGCGGCGAGGTCAGCCCGCACGACCGGCGCGAGATCAACCTGTGGCTGAGCGACGATGGCCAGGAGCTTTACCGGCAGATCGTGCCCCTCGCTCATGCTTACCAGGCCGAAATCGTCGCCGGCATCGATCCCCAGGACCTTGAGACCATGACGCGCACCATGGAGATCATTTTCCAGCGCGCAGACGCCTGATCCGCAGAAGCGGGCCCGGCCGCCGTCCCTGGAAAATTAGCGCTGCGCCTGTCTGACGTCATCACATCGCAGTTGATGTCGTAATGTTATTTCATTACACAACAACCGTGACCCGTATCCGTTGCCGGCCACGCAACGCCGGGTTCTGCCAATCCGGAGCAAAATCCGTTCGTCCTGAACCAGACGTTGCCCCATCCATCTGTGTTGACGTGTTTTCCTGACGCACAATGACATCCGCTAAAAAACGCGCTGACCCGCGCCTGCGGCGCAAGCCATCGCCGCTACTCTGACGGATCTTTGCGGGCGTTTTTGCGAGCGCTTATTGAGGGAGCCAGTCCATGCCCACGCATACCGGCCGCGCTGTCCGGTTAAACCGCAGAGCCGTGCTGACGGCGATGCTGGCGCTCGCCAGCGGCGCGCCCGCCGTCACCGGCGCATCGGTCGCCCGCGCCGATGCTGGCGCCGCCGGCAAGGTTCCCGTCGTCGCCAGCTTCTCCATACTCGCCGATCTGGCCCACCAGGTTGGCGGCGACCGGGTGGACGTCACCGCCCTGGTCGGCCCTGGCGGCGACGTGCATGTCTTTTCCCCGGCCCCGGCCGATGCGAAACGCATCGCCGCCGCCCGGCTGATCATCACCAACGGCCTCGCCCTTGAAGGCTGGCTGCCGCGCCTCATCAGCGCCTCGGGCGCGAAGGCGCCAGTCATTGTCGCGAGCAAGGGCGTCAACGCCGCCCACCTGGACGAGAAGGCCCCCGGCCACGTCCATGACGCCGCGCCAGACCATAACCATGGACACGACCATGGCGGCCTCGATCCGCACGCCTGGCAGGATGTGGCCAATGTCAAAATCTACGTGCGCAATATTCGCGACGGACTGATCGCCGCCGATCCGGCTGGCCGCGACGCCTATGAAAACAACGCCGCCGCTTATCTGGCCCGCCTGGATGAGCTGGACGCCGACATCCGTCGCCGCATGGCGGCGATCCCGGCCGACCACCGGCGCATCATCACCACCCATGACGCCTTCGGCTATTTCGGCCGCGCTTATGGTCTTGGCCTGATCGCGCCGCAGGGCCTTTCCACCGACACCGAAGCCTCCGCCGCCGACGTCGCCCGCGTGGTCCGCCAGATCCGCGCCGAAAAAGCCCCGGCGGTGTTCCTGGAAAACATCGCCGATCCGCGCCTGATGGCGCGCATCGCCCGGGAAACCGGCGTCAAAACCGGCGGCCAGCTCTACACCGATTCCCTGTCGCTCCCCGATGGCCCCGCCGCCAGCTATATCGACATGATGCGCAGCAATGTCGGAACCCTGGAGAAGGCGCTGGCGCCCTGAGCGAGCGACAGAGCTGTCAAGGCAAGACCTCCTCGACAATGGCGGAAATGCCTTTCCGGGCTGCCCGGTCGGCGGCGCGGCCAGCTTTTGGCGCACTGCCTGGCAAGGGCCAGACAGCGTCCAGAAGCTTCTCATCACCCTCCAGAATCCCGGCGACATGAGGCGCGTCAGCCGGCGCCATGTAGAGCCTGACGATATCCTGCCCCCGGACCGGCGCTTGGGTGAAACGAACTTCGCCAGCGGAAAAGACCGCCTCCGGGGGCTGTTTTAAACCAACCCATATCGCCGGCGCGTCGCGCGTATCGAAATCGAAGCGTAGCGCCTGCACCAGCCCGGAAGCGGCGTAGTCGTCGCAACTGACGACGAATGGCAGTCGGGTCTTCAGGTTTCCAGACGCTGTCAGACTGTCGGGAGGCCGGACCGGCGGCTCGAGAAACTGGTAAACGCGCTCGCTGTCGGCCGGGTCGAGAAAGCCCCACCTGCGCAGGCCTTCGAGCATGGGCGCATCGATGGCCATGAGGTACGCGCTGCCATCTTCCCGGAACCCCGCTTCATCTGCCCGGAGTGTCCGCCATTCATGCCGACGCGACGCCGATCCGGACGTCGCCTTCCCTGTGTAGCCCCTCATTGGCGCCTCCCTCGACGCCAGTGTTGGCGACGACGCCCGGTCGCGCCACCGAAAGCAAAGGTCGTGCGTCCGGAACCGGTCCGCCAGAGAGGAATGGCGTTATTCGCCCTCGATCTCCGCCCGCAGCATCTCCAGCTCCAGCCAGCGATCCTCGGCGGCGGCAAGCTGCTCCTGAAGCTGGCTGGCGGCGGCGGTGAACTTTTCGAACGCCGCCCGGTCCTTGGCATAGAGGTCCGGGTCGGCCAGCTTCCCCTGCACCACCTGCTGTTTCGCTTCCAGTTCGGCGATGGTTTTGGGCAACGTCTCAAGGGCGTGCTTGTCCTTGAAGCTCATGCGCTTCGCAGCGGCCTTTTCAGCCGGCTTTTCCGCCGGCTTCACGACAGCCTTGTCGACGCCTGGCTTCGACGCCGGTTTGGTGCTGGCGATATCGACGCCGCGCTGACGCAGCATGTCGCTGTAGCCGCCAGCATATTCCTGCCAGCGGCCATCGCCTTCCGGAACCAGCACGGCGTCGACGATGCGATCGAGGAAGTCACGGTCGTGGCTGATGAGGATCACCGTGCCGGAATAGGCGCCGAGCATCTCTTCCAGCACGTCCAGCGTCTCCAGGTCGAGATCATTGGTCGGCTCGTCCAGCACCAGCAGGTTCGAGGGCCGCGCCATGGCGAGGGCCAGCATCAGCCGCGCCCGCTCACCGCCGGAGAGCACCTTCACGGGCGTGCGCGCCATTTCCGGCGGAAACAGGAAATCCGCCATGTAAGAGACGACATGCCGGGGCTGGCCGCCGACAAAGACATTATCGCCGCGCCCGCCGGTCAGCGTTTCGGCCAGGGTGGCGTCGGGATCGAGCAGGGCCCGGCGCTGGTCCAGGGTCGCCAGCTCCAGATTGGCGCCGAGGCGGATCACGCCGCCGTCCGGCGCCAACGCCCCGGTGAGCAGGCTGATCAGCGTGGTCTTGCCGGCGCCATTGGGGCCGATGATTCCGAGCCTGTCGCCGCGCAGCAGCCGCAGCGACAGGTCGCGCACGATCATCCGTTCGCCAAAGCTCTTGCTGACGTTCTTCGCCTCGATCACCTGCTTGCCGGACAGTTCAGCCTCGGAGGCCGCCATGCTGACCTGGCTGGAGGCCTGGTTGACGGCGCTGCGGGCCTCGCGACGTTGCTGGCGCAACGCCGACAGTTCCCCCATGCGGCGCACATTGCGCTTGCGGCGCGCGGTGACGCCGTAGCGCACCCAGTGCTCCTCGGCGGCGATCTTGCGGTCAAGCTTCTGGGCGGCGACTTCTTCCTGCTCCAGCACCTCGTCGCGCCAGGCTTCAAAACGGTCGAAGCCGATATCGGCCCGGCGGGTCTGGCCGCGATCGAGCCAGACGATCGACTTGCCGAGCTTTTCCAGAAAACGCCGGTCGTGGCTGATCAGCACCAGCGCCGTGCGCAGGCCCGCCAGCTCCTGCTCCAGCCATTCGATGCTCGGCAGGTCGAGGTGGTTCGTCGGCTCATCGAGCAGCAGGATGTCCGGCTCCGGCGCCAGGGTGCGCGCCAGAGCGGCGCGGCGGGCCTCGCCGCCGGACAGGCTGGAGGGGTGCTCCTCACCGGTCAGGCCGAGCTTTTCCAGATACATGCTGGCGCGCCAGCTGTCGTCGCCCTCGGTCATCCCCTCCATCACCCACGACATCACCGTGTCATGGCCCGAGAGGTCCGGCTCCTGCGGCAGATAACGCAAGGTGGCGTCCGGCTGCAGGAACCGTTCGCCTGCGTCGGGCTCGATCAGGCCGGCGGCCACCTTGAGCATGGTCGACTTGCCGGAGCCGTTGCGGCCCACCAGCACCACCCGGTCGCCGCGCGCCACCGACAGCCCGGCGCCGTCCAGCAATTGCTGCGTGCCCAGACGCAGCCGCACGCCGGCGAGGGAAAGCAGCGGAGGAAGGGCCATCGAAACTACCTTGCGTATCTGCGGGTCAACCGGCGACGCCGGCCTGATAATCCTTGACGTCGGAGACGCGGATGTCCGGCCAGCGCTCCTGCTCATAGTTGAGCGAGAAGGCGGTGGTGGCCATGAACACCGGCTCACGGTCGAGATCCAGGGCGATCGACGAGGTATGGGCGTTGACGAATTTGTCGAGCTCGCCCGCCTTGTCGCTGGAAATCCAGCGGCAGATGGAGAAGCGCGTCGGCTCAAAATCGATCGGCAGGCCATATTCCGCCTGCAGCCGCTCCTTCAGCACGTCGAGCTGCAGGGCCCCGACCACGCCGACGATGGCGCCGGAGCCGTCGACCGGCTGGAACACCTGCACGACGCCTTCCTCGGCCATCTGCTGCAGGGCTTCCTTCAGCTTCTTGGCCTTCATCGGATCGGTGAGCTTGATGCGGCGCATGATTTCCGGCGCGAAGCTCGGCACGCCGCGGAACACCAGATCCTCGCCTTCAGTCAGGGTGTCGCCGATGCGCAAGGTGCCGTGGTTCGGAATGCCGACCACATCGCCAGCGAAGGCTTCCTCGGCGATCGACCGGTCCTGGGCGAAGAAGAACTGCGGCGCCGACAGGGTCATCGGCTTGCCGGTGCGGGCCAGCCGCGCCTTCATGCCGCGCGTCAGCCGACCGGAGCAAACGCGCATGAAGGCGATGCGGTCGCGGTGGTTGGGATCCATATTGGCCTGGATCTTGAACACGAAGCCGGTCATGCGCTTTTCAGTCGGCTCCACCATGCGGGTCGCCGCCTGCTGGCCGCGTGGCGGCGGCGCGAAGGCGGCCATGGCGTCGATCAGGTCGCGCACGCCGAAATTGCGCAGGGCCGAACCAAAGAACACCGGCGTCAAATGCCCCTGGCGGAAGGCGTCCAGGTCGAACGGCTCCAGCGCGGCTTCGGCCAGCGACAGCTCCTCGTGGAACGCCTCGCGCTCATGCTCCGGCAGCAGGCCAAGCAGCTTCGGATCGTCGGCGCCCGTGACGGTGAAGCCGGCGTCGTCCTTGTCCACCAGCCGCACGCGGCGGTTGCGCAGGTCATAGGTGCCGGCAAAGGACCGGCCGCTGCCGATCGGCCAGGTCACCGGCGAGGTGTCGAGGGCCAGCGTCTTCTCCACCTCGTCGAGCAGGTCGAACGGGTCGCGGGCCTCGCGGTCGAGCTTGTTGACGAAGGTGACGATCGGAATGTCGCGCAGGCGGCAGACCTCGAACAGCTTGCGCGTGCGCGCCTCGATGCCCTTGGCGGCGTCGATCACCATTACCGCGGCGTCCACCGCCGTCAGCGTGCGGTAGGTGTCTTCCGAGAAGTCCTCGTGGCCTGGCGTATCGAGCAGGTTGAAGACGTGATCGCCATATTCGAAGGTCATCACCGAGGTGACGACGGAAATGCCGCGCTCCTTCTCGATGCCCATCCAGTCCGAGCGCGTCGCCGCGCCGCCGCGCTTGGCCTTCACGGCCCCGGCGAGCTGAATCGCTCCGCCGAACAGCAGCAGCTTCTCGGTGAGCGTGGTCTTGCCCGCGTCCGGGTGGGAAATGATGGCGAAGGTCCGGCGGCGTTCGACCGCCTGCGCTTCCGGCGAGGTCTGGACGTTCATCAAAATGCGATCTGGCGGCGCGCGGCCGCCGGTTGGTTATCGGCTGGATATCTGGAGGGCGCTCTAGCAGGTTTCCGCGCCGGGGGCGAGACGCCGCCAAACGCGCGTCCCATGCCCGCCGGGACAAGACGGATCGCCCGGAACAGGCGCGCCGCCGGAAAACGCTCTATGGCTTGCGCCATTCCATCATCAGCAGCCACGGAGCGCGGCGATAGCGGGCGACGCGCGCGGCGTCCGGCCAGGCGGGATCGGGCTCCGGCTCGTCGAAGCAGGCGAGCGTCAGCCCCTGCCCCAGCAGCGTCTGCATGTAGCGCGACAGCGGCCGGTGCCAGTTGCGCACGCGGACGCCGGCCCACGCCACCCATTCGGCGCGGCTGTCGAGGTAGCCGTCAATTGCATAGCGCTGGGCCGCGCCCTCGCCCTCCCAGCCGCCGGCCGTCGAGAACGAATTGAGATTGGCGATCAGCAGGGCGCCGCCGGGGCGCAGCACCCGCGCCATTTCAGCGACCGCCTGCTCCATGCCATCGATATCAATCAGGCTGAGGTAGCTGACCGCAAGGTCGAAACTGGCGTCAGGGAAATCGAGCTGTTCGGCCCGGCCGACGCGATAGTCGCCGCCCGGATCGCGCGCCCGCGCCGTCTCCACCATCAGCGGGACCGGATCGACGCCCACGGCGCTGATCCCGGCGGCGCGCATCATCCGGCAGAAGCGCCCCTCGCCGCAGCCGACGTCGAGGGCATCGTCGTAGCCACCCGCCCGGACGCGGGCCAGCATCGGCGCATCCAGCACGGCATGGCGCGAGAAATCGTCGTCGATCCCGGCGATCCACGCCGGCGCCGATTCGCTCCACCCTTCACTCATGCGATTCCCGCCTTATGCGACCTGCTCGTCGACCGGCTCCAGGCGCGACGGCGTCTCGTAGTCAAACACCTGCATGTAGTGGGCGATGGCCTCCGGCGTTCCGGTGGCTTTCTGCAGGTTATCCGACAGCTTCACCGCCGGGCGGCCATTGGCCGAGGACACCTTGCACACCAGCGAAGCCGGGCGCAGATCGAGGTCCGGCCGGGTGGCGCAGCCCTCGAAATCATTGGTGAGGTTGGTGCCCCAGCCGAAGCTCATGCGCACGCGGCCATGGAAGTGATGGTAGGTCTTCGCGATGGAATCGACGTCAAGGGCGTCGGAGAACACCAGCAGCTTCTCGCGCGGGTCGCGGCCCTTCAGGCGCCACCAGGCGATGATCTCCTCGCCGCCCTCGATCGGCGGCTTGGAGTCCGGGCGGAAACCGGTCCAGTCGGCCACCCAGTCCGGGGCGTGCTTCAGGAAACTGGTGGTGCCAAAAGCGTCCGGCAGCACCACCAGCAGATTGCCGCCGTAATACTTCTTCCAGGATTCCAGCACCGTATAAGGCGCCATCAGCCGCGCCTCGTCGCTCTCGGCCAGCGCCGCCATCACCATCGGCAGCTCATGGGCGTTAGTGCCGATGGCCTCCAGGTCGGTTTCCATGGCGTGCAGCACATTGCTGGTGCCAAGCAGCGATTTGCCCAGCCCCTCCTTCAGCGCCTCAACGCACCAGCGCTGCCACAGGAAGCCGTGGCGCCGGCGGGTGCCGAAATCGGAGATGCGCAGATCAGGCAACTGCCGCAGGCGCTCCACCTTCTCCCACAGGCGCGCCTTGGCGCGGGCGTAGAGCACGTCGAGATCGAACCGCCCCATCCGGCGCATGGCGGCGCGGGAGCGCAGTTCGTTGACGATGGCCAGGGCCGGGATTTCCCACATGCTGGTGTGGGTCCAAAGACCGGTGAAATTCAGCACGAACTGCCCGTCCTCGCGGCGCAGTTCATATTCAGGCAACTGGAAATCCGCCAGCCAGGCCAGAAAGTCCGGCTCGAAGATCTGCTTGCGGCCATAGAAGGTGTTGCCAGCGAGCCAGATCATCTCCTTTTTGGAGAAGCGCAAGGTGCGGGCGTGGTCGAGCTGGTCGCGCAGCTCCTGCTCGTCGATGTCATCCGCCAGGCGGATGTCCTTCGAGCGGTTGATCAGGGTGAAATCGGCGCGCACTTCGCGGCGCAACCCCCAGATCATCTGGAGCATCAACAGCTTGTAGAAATCGGTGTCCAGCAGGCTGCGGACGATCGGGTCCAGCTTCCAGCTGTGGTCATACACACGTCGGGCGATATCGATATGCGCCATGACGGGATCTCCGCGACCGGGCTCCTGGCCCTGCGCCAATGTGACCAAAGGTTCAAAAGCTGGACGCCCTGCTTCCTGCCTGGCCTTCTGAACCGGCCCGCGCAAGACGCGCCGGTTTCGCCCTGCAACATCAGGGTCGCGCCCACAATGTCAAGGCGCTGACGTGTTTTTGGCGATGACGACGGCCGCGCGCGGCTTGCGCGCGCGGCGCTTCGCCCTATAGTCCGCGCGCGTATGGCCTGGCCGGAAAACTTCCGGGCGGGCGCACCCAGTTTCCCGGTTAACCCGCGGATCGCGTCAGCCCAAACCCTGCCCGGGCTATCCCCGTCAGGGCGTCGCGCATCCGGCATTTGCGATGGAAAGATCATGACGGCAAAGCGCGTCAACAAGGTTGTTCTGGCCTATTCGGGGGGGCTCGACACCTCGATCATCCTGAAGTGGCTGCAGACAACCTATGGCTGTGAGGTCATCACCTTCACTGCTGACCTCGGCCAGGGCGAGGAGCTGGAGCCGGCGCGCGAGAAGGCGCTGCTGCTCGGCATCAAGCCCGAGAACATCTACATTGAAGACCTGCGCGAGGAATTCGTGCGCGACTACGTCTTCCCGATGTTCCGCGCCAACGCCCAGTATGAAGGCGTTTATCTGCTCGGCACCTCCATCGCCCGCCCGCTGATCGCGAAGAAGCAGATCGAAATCGCCGAGAAGGTCGGCGCCGACGCCGTCTGCCACGGCGCCACCGGCAAGGGCAACGACCAGGTGCGCTTCGAGCTGGGTTATTACGCCCTGAAGCCCGACGTCACCGTCATCGCCCCATGGCGCGAGTGGGACCTGACCTCCCGCACCGCTTTGCTTGACTTCGCCGAGAAGCACCAGATCCCGATCGCCAAGGACAAGCGCGGCGAGGCCCCGTTCTCCGTCGACGCCAACCTGCTGCACTCGTCTTCCGAGGGCAAGGTGCTGGAAGACCCGAACGACGAGGTGCCGGACTACGTCTTCTCGCGCACCATCTCGCCGCTGCAGGCGCCTGACCAGCCGACGATCATCACCATCGCCTTCGAGAAGGGCGACGCCGTCGCCGTCGACGGCCAGAAGATGAGCCCCGCCACCCTGCTGGCCCACCTCAACAAGATCGGCCACGACAATGGCGTCGGCCGCCTCGACCTGGTCGAAAACCGCTTCGTCGGCATGAAGAGCCGCGGCATGTACGAGACCCCCGGCGGCACGATCCTGCTCGATGCGCACCGGGCCATCGAATCGATCACCCTCGACCGCGGCGCCGCTCACCTGAAGGATGAGCTGATGCCGAAATACGCCGAGCTGATCTACAACGGCTTCTGGTTCTCGCCCGAGCGCGAGATGCTGCAGGCGATGATCGACAAGAGCCAAGAGCTGGTCACCGGCGACGTCCGCCTGATGATCTACAAGGGCGGTGTCCACGTCATCGGCCGCCAGAGCCCCTATACGCTCTATGATCAGGAACTGGTGACCTTCGAGGAAGGCGCCGTGGCCTATGACCACCGCGACGCCGCCGGCTTCATCAAGCTCAACGCCCTGCGCCTGCGCACCCTGGCCCAGCGCAGGAAGAAGCTCGGCCTCTGAGGCCGGCGGCTTCAGACAGCGTCGACAAGGATGCGTCCGGGCGCGAAATCCGGACGCCTTGCGACGACCTGACAACGACTTGCCGGCGGCCAGAGCCGATTTTCGGCCGGGCGGAATCACATGAGCGATCCCGCCCGGACGCCAGACCCGTGTCGCCCCCAAAAGACGGAAGCGCGTGGTTTTTACGCGGAGCCAAGCCTCTATCGCGTGTAAAAACAACATGCTCCGGGGTTGCATCCTGAGCCGCCGGCTTGCATATGGGGGCATCAGCAAAATTGGCGCAGGTCCCACCGGGGACCCGGCGGTTGCCGTTGCATGGTCGCGTTCAGCCTGAATGAATCGGCCAGTCGAACAGGCGTTGTCCGTTCGCTCCCAGCCGAGATTGCGCTGAAACACAGTCAGGCGCCCATATATGTCACTTCGCAATATCGCGATTATCGCGCACGTCGACCATGGCAAGACCACGCTGGTCGACAAGATGCTGCAGCAGTCCGGCTCGTTCCGTGAGAACCAGCGCGTCGCCGAACGCGTCATGGATTCCGGCGACATCGAGAAAGAACGCGGCATCACCATCCTGGCCAAGGCGACGTCGGTCGTCTGGAAGGACACCCGCATCAACATCGTCGACACCCCCGGCCACGCCGACTTCGGCGGCGAGGTGGAGCGCATCCTGTCGATGGTCGACGGCGTGATCGTGCTGGTCGACTCGGCTGAAGGCCCGATGCCGCAGACCAAATTCGTGGTCGGCAAGGCCCTGAAGATCGGCCTGAAGCCCATCGTCGCCATCAACAAGATCGACCGTCCCGATGGCCGCGCCAACGAGGTCATCAACGAAGTGTTCGACCTGTTCGCGGCGCTCGACGCCACCGACGAGCAGCTCGACTTCCCGATCCTTTACGGCTCCGGCCGCGACGGCTGGATGGCCGAGACGCCTGAGGGTCCGAGCGACCAGGGGCTGGCGCCGCTGTTCGACCTGGTGCTCAAGCACGTGCCTGAAGCGAAGGTTGAGCCTGGCGCGTTCCGCATGCTCGGCACCCTGCTCGAAGCCAACCCGTTCCTCGGCCGCATCATCACCGGACGCATCGCCTCCGGCACGGTGAAGCCAAACCAGACCATCAAGGTCATCGACCGTCACGGCAATCTGGTTGAGAATGGCCGCGTGTCGAAGATCCTGGCCTTCCGCGGCATCGAACGCCAGCCGATTGAAGCTGGCGAGGCCGGCGACATTGTCTCCATCGCCGGCCTGGTCAAGGGCTCGGTGGCTGACACCTTCTGCGACCCGTCGGTGACGGAAGCCATCCAGGCCCAGCCGATTGATCCGCCGACCGTGACCATGTCGTTCCTGGTGAACGACAGCCCGCTGGCTGGCACCGAAGGCGACAAGGTCACCAGCCGCATGATCCGCGACCGCCTGTACAAGGAGGCCGAGGGCAATGTGACGCTGAAGATCGAGGAATCCGCCGACAAGGACAGCTTCTTCGTCTCGGGCCGCGGCGAACTGCAGCTGTCGATCCTGATCGAGACCATGCGTCGCGAGGGCTTCGAGCTGGCCGTGTCGCGTCCGCGCGTGGTGTTCAAGCAGGACGACGACGGCAACACGCTGGAGCCGATGGAAGAGGTCGTCATCGACGTCGATGAGGAATATTCCGGCACCGTCGTGCAGAAGATGTCGGAGCGCAAGGCCGACATGATCGAGATGAAGCCGTCGGGCGGCAACCGCCTGCGTCTGGTGTTCCACGCCCCGACCCGCGGCCTCATCGGCTACCAGTCAGAACTGCTGACCGACACGCGCGGCACGGCGATCATGAACCGCCTGTTCCACGGCTACGAGCCCTACAAGGGCGAACTGGCCGGCCGCAACAACGGCGTGCTGATCGCCAACGAGCAGGGCGAGTCGGTGGCTTACGCCCTCTGGAACCTGGAAGATCGCGGCCCGATGATCATCGACGCCGGCGTCAAGGTCTACCAGGGCATGCTCGTGGGCATCCACAACCGCGACAACGATCTTGAGGTCAATGTTCTCAAGGGCAAGAAGCTCACCAACATCCGCACCACGTCGAAGGACGAGGCCGTCAAGCTGACGCCGCCGATCCGCATGACGCTGGAGCGTTCGCTGGCCTGGATCCAGGACGACGAACTGATGGAAGTGACGCCGAAGTCCATCCGCCTGCGCAAGCGTTACCTCGACCCGAACGAGCGCAAGCGCATGAAGAACGCCAAGGAAGGCTGAGGCCCTCCAGCAACGCAGCTGCAACAGGAAACGCCCGGCCCCGCGCCGGGCGTTTTCATTTTTGCGCCATGAGCGCCGCCGCTGTCTTGCCCCCGGGGGGGTTCCTGGAATTTGCCCAGGGGACTCGCCAGAATGCTGCCCGGGCGCCCCGGATTTTATGTAAACCTATTGACTTGATTGGATAATTTTTCCTCCCGGCATTCGCCAGAAGGCGAGTACACTTGTGCGTGAGGTCAAACTAACGTGGTGAGCGCAGGTGCGACAACGGACGCGCCATCTTCTGGAGGAAGACGCATGAGCAGATCAAGGATGCCGGCATGGGCCGCGTTCGCGCTCGCCGCGACGCTCGCCACGCCAGCCCTTCTGGCTACGCCCGCCCTGGCGGAGAAGAAATACGACCAGGGCGCCTCGGACACCGAAATCAAGATCGGGCAGACCACGCCGCTGAGCGGTCCCGCCTCTGCTTATGGCGGCATTGGCCGCGTCCAGGCCGCCTACATCCGCATGCTGAACGAGAAGGGCGGGATCAACGGCCGCAAGATCAACTTCATCCAGTACGATGACGCCTACAACCCGCCCAAGGCGGTGGAGCAGGTGCGCAAGCTGGTGGAGAGCGATGGCGTTCTGAGCACCTTCCAGATCATCGGCACCCCGTCGAACGCCGCCGTGCAGAAGTATCTGAACGACAAGAAGGTGCCGCAACTGCTGGCGTCGACCGGCGCGACGAGGTTCACCGACCCGAAGAACTTCCCGTGGACGCTGGCCTACAATCCCAACTACCAGTCGGAAGCCCACATCTACGCCAAGTACATCCTGAAGAACCACCCCAACGCCAAGATTGGCATCCTCTACCAGAACGACGACCTTGGGAAAGACTATGTGAAGGGCCTGAAGGACGCCTTGGGCGACAAGGCGAAATCCATGATCGTCGCCGAAGCGTCCTACGAGCTGAGCGACCCGACGATCGACGCCCAGATGGTCAAGCTGAAGGCCTCTGGCGCCGACCTGTTCTACAACATGTCGACCCCGCGTTTCGGCGCCCAGGCCATCAAGAAGGCCGCCGAGATGGGCTGGAAGCCGGTGCACATCCTCGACATCAACGCCACCCCGGTGAGCCAGACGCTGGTGCCGGCCGGGCTGGAGAACTCGAAGGACATCATCTCGGTCAACTACGGCAAGGATCCGCTGGATCCGCAGTGGGCCAACGATCCGGGCATGAAGCGCTACAAGGAGTTCATGGCCAAATACGCCCCCAATGAGGATCGCGACAGCGGCATCGCCACCTATGGCTACTCCACCGCCCAGTTCCTGGAGCAGATCCTGAAGCAGGCCGGCGATGACCTCACCCGCGCCAACCTCATGAAACAGGCCACAAATATCAAGAACTTCACGCCGGACCTTGCGTTGCCGGGCATGAGCGTCGAGACCACGGACGACTACAAGATCAACAAGCAGTTCCAGATGATGCGCTTCGACGGCAAGCGCTGGGTGCTGTTTGGACCAATCGTGACCGACGACTACAAGCCGGCTCACTGACGTCGCTCCGGAGCCAGCAACGCGCAAGGCGCGCCGTCAATGACGGCGCGCCTTTTGTTGTCCCGGCCCCTGTTGCCCGCGCGGCGGCGTGGCGCCGCCTGCATGCGCGAGCCGGCCCCAATGGGCCGGCCAGACCTCACAGCCCTTCGAACAGCGGCGTCGACAGGTAACGCTCGGCGAAGGACGGGATAATGATGACGATGTTCTTGCCGGCGGCCTCCGGGCGGGCGCCCAGCTCCAGCGCGGCCGCCACGGCGGCGCCGGAGGAGATGCCGACAGGAATGCCCTCGACGCGGGCAAGCTGGCGGGCGGTGTCGAAAGCGGTCTGGTTGCCGACCGTGATCACCTCATCAATGAGGCTGCGGTCCAGCACTTCCGGCACGAAACCGGCGCCGATGCCCTGGATCTTGTGCGGGCCGGGCTGGCCGCCGGACAACACCGGGCTGTCCTCCGGCTCCACGGCCACCATTTTCACGCCAGGGCGGCGCTGCTTCAGCACCTGGCCCACGCCGGTGATGGTGCCGCCGGTGCCGACGCCGGACACCACATAGTCCACCTCGCCGTTGGTGTCGTTCCAGATCTCCTCCGCGGTGGTGGCGCGGTGGATCGCCGGATTGGCGGGGTTGGCGAACTGTTGCGGGATGATCGAGCCGGGGATCTGCGCATGCAACTCCTGGGCGCGGGCGATGGCGCCGCGCATCCCCTGGGCGCCAGGCGTCAGTTCGAGCTGGGCGCCGAGCAGCTGCAGCATCTTGCGGCGCTCGATCGACATGGTCTCAGGCATCACCAGGATCAGGCGATAACCGCGCGCCGCCGCCACGAAAGCCAGAGCAATGCCGGTGTTGCCCGAGGTCGGCTCGATCAGCGTCGCGCCGGGCGCGATGCGTCCCTCCGCCTCCAGGGCGTCGATCATGCTGACGCCGATACGGTCCTTGACGCTGGAGATCGGGTTGAAGAACTCGAGCTTGGCCAGGAGGTTGGCCTTGACGCCTTTTTCAGCCGCCAGGCGCGACAGGCGCACCAGCGGCGTATCGCCAATGGTGGCGGTGATGGAATCGTAAATGCGACCGCGGCCGGGCTTCTTGCCGCCTGCGTTGCTGGACGAGTTATCCGCCATGACCTGCTCCCCTGTGGCATTTCCGGGCGAAGACGACATCGCTTCGCATGAAGAAAATGCGACTCGTTGAAAGACACCGTTTTGCCGGCCACGCCGGACGTCCCTGCCGGCCCCTGACCGGCCAGCAACGCCGCGCCGCGGCGCATGGCCTGCAGCGAGGTTATAACCTGCAGTAAAATGTGCAAATAAATTTTCTACAAATCAGATTGTGAAATCCATTGGAACCGCCACGTCGCCGAACACGCTCTTCATTTCAGCGTCGCGGCACAGATCCTCGATGGTGACGGAATCGAGCCGGGCGAGAAACGCCTCGCCAGCCTCCTTCACAGACGGCTCGATCACCTGCTCAACCAGTTTCGATTCCGGCAGCGGCGGCAGCCCGTCGTCCTCCTGCGCCGCCATGACGGCGCGCACGATCTGCCCGGCGCTGATGCGCCGCCGCTCCCGCGCCAGCTCGTAGCCGCCGCGCGGGCCGCGCACGCCCTTGAGGACGCCGGCGCGCACCAGGGTCTGCAAGACGGTTTCCAGATGACGCGGCGGCAGCCGGTGCCGCGCCGCCAGCAGCTTGGCGGCCACCGGCAACGGGCGGGCGTGAAGCGCGACGTCGACTACCGCTGCAATGGCAAGCACGCTCCGTCGCGACAACAGCATCATGGCCCGGTCCCCCTACCCGCGCGCCCTTGTGGCGGGCCGCGCTTTCATTCCGATGGAGACAGTTTTTAACAGCCTCCGTCGTGCAACAAAAGCTTTTCACTCCATAAAGTGTAAATTACGCACGTCCATCGCATGCCG
The DNA here is from genome assembly GCF_014656355.1 of Camelimonas fluminis. Classification (GTDB taxonomy): domain Bacteria; phylum Pseudomonadota; class Alphaproteobacteria; order Rhizobiales; family Beijerinckiaceae; genus Camelimonas; species Camelimonas fluminis. The sequence goes on along the minus strand of NZ_BNCG01000001.1, from coordinate 59,133 downwards.
CAACGCCCGGATTCAGGCCACCCCGGTCGAGCCGAAACCACCGGAGCCGCGCATGGTGTCGTCCAGGGCGGCGACCTCCCGCAGCGCAAGTTGCGGCGCCGGAGCCGCCACCGCCTGGGCGATGCGATCGCCGCGGCGGACGATGAATGGCTCCTGCCCCAGATTGACCAGGCAGACAAAAACTTCGCCACGATAGTCGCTGTCGATGGTGCCCGGCGTATTGAGCAGCGTCACGCCATGTTTGGCCGCCAGTCCCGACCGGGGCCGGACCTGGATTTCCCAGCCAGCGGGCACGGCGAAACAGAAGCCGGTCGGCGCCAAAACCCGCGCCCCCGGCGCCAGCGCGATCTCGCCATCGACGGCGGCGCGCAGGTCGAAGCCGGCGGCGCCCGCCGTGGCGTAGGCCGGCGCCGGCAGGTCGGCGGCATGCGGCAGCCGGCGCAACAATATCTCAGGCGCGCTGCTCATGACGCCGCGCCAGAACGACCCGTGGCCGCGCCTTTTTCCCCGTCCCTGACGTTGCTTCTGGCGAGCGCGTCGGCCATGCGGGCGACCAGGCGGCGCGCCACCTCGTCCTTGCCCATGGTCGGCCAGTCCTCGATGCCTTCCGACGTCACCAGGTGCACGGTGTTGCGATCGCCGCCCATCACGCCGCTTTCCGGCGAGACGTCATTGGCGACAATCCAGTCGCAGCCCTTGCGCGCCAGCTTGGCCTCGGCATGGGCCAGCACCTTTTCGGTTTCGGCGGCGAAGCCCACCACCAGATGCGGCCGGCCGGCGGTCATCTTCGCCACCGTCGCCAGGATGTCGGGGTTTTCGACCAGGTTGAGCGACGGCGCGCCGCCTCCGCCCTGCTTCTTGATCTTCTCCTCAGCCGCGCCGGCGACGCGCCAGTCGGCAACAGCGGCGGTGAACACCGCCGCGTCAGCCGGCAGGGCGACTTCAACCGCCGCCAGCATCTCGCGGGCGCTCTCCACATGCACCACATGCACGCCAGGCGGATCCGGCAGGTTCACCGGGCCGCTGACCAGAGTGACGTGGGCGCCGGCCTGGGCTGCGGCCAGGGCGATGGCGTGCCCCTGACGGCCGGATGAGCGGTTGGCGATGTAGCGCACCGGATCGATCGGCTCATGGGTGGGGCCTGAGGTAACCAGCAGGCGCAGGCCGGTGAGCGGCCCCTGCGGCTGCAACCGGCTGAAGCCGGCCGCCGGCGCGACGCCGCCCCCCTGCCCCTGATAGATGACGTCCTGATATCCCACCCGCGCCGCCGGTCCGGCGCCTGGTCCCGCCAGGGCCGATTCCACCGCGGCGACGATCTCCAGCGGCTCCGCCATGCGCCCCAAGCCGGATTCGCCACGCTCGGCCATGGTTCCGGAATTGGGGCCGACGAACAGCACCCCGTCCTCCGCCAGCGTCGTCGCGTTGCGGCGCGTGGCCGGATGGGCCCACATGCGCGGGTTCATTGCCGGCGCCATCAGAACCGGCTTGTCGGTGGCGAGCAGAATGTTGGTGGCCAGGTCGTTGGCCAGACCGTTGGCCGCCTTGGCCATCAGGTCGGCGGTCGCGGGCGCCACGACAATCAGATCCGCCTCGCGCGACAGGCTGATGTGGCCGATATCCGCCTCGTCGGTGAGGGAGAACAGGTTGGTGAACACCTTCTCCTGCGACAGCGCCGCCGCCGACAGCGGCGTCACGAACTGCTGCGCCCCTTCGGTCATCACGCAGCGCACCACGGCGCCCCGCTCCTTGAGCCGCCGGATCAGATCCAGCGCCTTGTAGGCGGCGACGCCGCCGCCAATGATCAGAAGGACCCGGCGACCTGACAGCATGGACGTCTCCCTCGCAGTTATTCCGCAGACGGGGACCGCGCGGGCGCGCGCCCCAGGCATTATCGCCATTGCCTGCCGCAAGCACGCGCCAATGGCAAGATGCGCCTCAAGACTTGCCGCAGCACTTGCGGCGGGCATTGGGGCCAGGCGCGCGCCCGGCGGCCGAAGCCTGGCTCACATGCGCCAGACCAGCACGGCCAGCAGCACGGCGATCACCCACAGCGCCAGCGTCGCCATGCGCATGCCCCGCCCTTCGGCGCGGCCGATGCGGTCAGCGCTGTCGGCGTTGATGGCGAAGCCCGTGCCGGTGGTGGCGTTCTCCAGTCGGGCCAGCACGCGCTCACCGCGTTCCAGCGTCTCCGGCAGGCTGCCAAGACGCGAGATCAACGCCGAGGCGCCGCGGCCGATTTCCTCGACGCGGCCCGCCGGCCCCAGATTGCGCGTGATCCACGCCCGCACCACCGGGTCGGCGGTCTTCCACATGTCGAGATGCGGATCGAGGCTGCGGGCCACGCCCTCCACCACCACCATGGTCTTTTGCAGCATGACCAGCTCTGGCCGGGTCTGCATTTCGAACAGGCCCGTCACCTCAAACAGCAGGGTGAGCAGCCGGCCCATGGAAATCTCGTCGGCGCGACGGTTATGGATCGGCTCGCCGATGGCGCGGATGGCCTGGGCGAAGTCATCGACGCTGTGCGAGGCGGGAACATAGCCGGCTTCAAAGTGGACTTCCGCGACCCGTCGATAGTCCCGCGAGATGAAGCCGTAGAGGATCTCCGCCAGGAAGCGGCGCTCCTTGTGCCCCAGCCGGCCCATGATGCCGAAATCCACCGCCACCAGTTGCCCCTGGGGGTCGATGAACAGATTGCCCGGGTGCATGTCGGCGTGGAAGAACCCGTCGCGCAGCGCGTGGCGCAGGAACGACTGGATGATGTTCGCCGCCACCGCCTTGCGGTCAAAGCCCGCGGCGTCTACGGCGGCCAGATCGGTGAGCTTGACCCCATCGATCCATTCGCTGGTCATCACGTCGCGCTCGGTGAACGACCATTCCACGCGCGGCGTGCGGAAGCCCGTGTCTGCGACGGTGTTGGCGGCCATTTCCGACAGGGCCGCCGCCTCCAGGCGCAGATCCATCTCGATGGCGACCGACCGCGACAGCGTCTCCACCACTTCCACCGGGCGCAACCGCCGCGCCGCCGGCACGAATTTTTCCGCCGTGCGCGCGGCGAAACGCATGGCGCCCAGATCGCGCTGGAAACGGCCGCGCACGCCCGGGCGCAGCACCTTCACCGCCACCAGCGCCGTCTCGGGCATTTCGCCAGGCGCATTATCCCCGGCTTCGCCGGCCTGCCGCCGTGCGTCGGGCGCGAGGCGCGCCATGTGCACCTGGGCGATCGACGCCGCGCCGACGGGCTCGCTGAACTCCGCAAACATCTCGCCGAACGGCCGGCCGAGCGACTGGGCGACGATAGCCCGCGCCTCGGCGGTCGGGAACGGCGGCATCCGGTCCTGCAGGCGCTCCAGCTCGCGGGCGATGCGCACGCCGACCACGTCCGGCCGCGTCGCCATGAACTGGCCAAGCTTGACCCAGTTCGGCCCGAGCCGGGTCAGCGCCGCCGCCAGCCGCCCTTCGCCGTGGCTTTCATCAGCGCCGCGCCGCTCAACCAGTCGCGCCAGGCGCAGGCCGAAACGGCCGGCGGGCGGCAGAACCGTCGGGTCAACCAGCGCCAGCGCGCCCTCGCGCGCGAACACGAAGCCCACCCCGGCAAGCCGGACGCCATAAATCAGGGTGCTGAACACGGTCTCAGAGCTTCCATCCTGAATGGAGGGCCACGACGCCGCCGGTCATGGGGCGCGCCTTCACCCGGGCGAAACCGGCGTCCATGATCAGCGCTGAAAACAGGGCGGCGTTGGGGAAATTGCGAATGGATTCCACCAGATAACGGTAAGGTTCGCCGTCGCCGGTCACCAGCTTGCCCATGGCCGGGATCAGGTGGAACGAATAGGCGTCATAGATTTTGTCCAGCCCCGGCATGTCCACATTGGAGAATTCCAGGCACAGAAAGCGCCCGCCGCGCCGCAGCACGCGATACGCCTCCGCCAGCGCCTGCTCCAGGCGGGGCACGTTGCGGATGCCAAAGGCGATCGTGTAGGCGTCGAAGGAATTGTCCGGGAATGGCAACGCCTCCGCGTTGCCCTGAACGAATTCGATGCGGTCGCCGAAACGGTCGCCGGCCCGGTCGCGACCCACCGCCAGCATCTCGCGATTGATGTCCAGCACGGTGACTTCGGTGCTCTCGCCGCCGGCCTTCAGGGTGCGAAAGGCCACGTCGCCGGTGCCGCCGGCCACGTCCAGCACCTTCAGCGCCCGGGCCGGCGAGGGATTGAGCGCCGCCACCATGTCGGCTTTCCATGCCCGGTGCAGCCCACCCGACATCAGGTCGTTCATGACGTCGTAACGCTTCGCCACCTTGTGGAACACGTCGTCGACAAGACCCTGCTTGCTGTCGAGATCCACGGTGGAGAAGCCGAAGTGCGTCCGCGCCTTCGCCTCGCCGCCGGTCGCGTCATGTGTCGGGGCTGTCATGGAGTCATCCTTTCGCAGCCGGCAACATAGCGAAACTTGGCCCCCGCCGCCATGTCTGCCGACGCGGTTTCCGCCGGTGGTTTCCCTGACGTCCGCCTTGCTGCGACCTTGTGACGGGCCATATATAGAGCGAGCTTCAGGAGCCAGCATGCCCGAATTGCCCGAAGTCGAAACCGTCCGTCTCGGGCTTGCCCCCGTGCTCACTGGCGCGACCATCGCCCGGGTCGAGATCAACCGGCCCAACCTGCGGTTTCCGTTTCCCGACAGCTTCGCAAACCGGCTGACAGGCCAGACCGTGATCTCCCTGGGGCGCCGGGCCAAATACCTGCTGGCCGACCTGTCGTCCGGCGAGGTTCTGGCCATGCATCTGGGCATGACCGGCCGTTTCACCATTCACGCGCCCGACGGGGGACCCGCGGAGGCTCAGGAAACCGTCAGTTCCCCGGGCGCTTTCTATTATAATAATGTCATCACCCCGCAGGGCGCCGGCGCCCCATCGCCGCACGACCACGTGCTGCTGCACCTGGGGAGCGGCGCCACCATTGTCTATAACGACGCCCGCCGCTTCGGTTTCATGGAGCTGGTCGCCCGCGCGGCGCTTGATTCCCACCCGCTGTTTCGCAACATCGGCGTTGAGCCGCTGGGCAACGCCCTGAGCGGCGGCCTGTTGCGCCAGCTGATCGCCGGCAAGGCCGCGCCGCTGAAGGCCGCGCTGCTCGACCAGCGCCTCATCGCCGGCCTCGGCAATATCTATGTCAGCGAGGCGCTGCACCGGGCTGGCCTATCGCCATACCGCAAGGCGGGAACGCTCGACGAGGTCGAAGCCGGGCGCCTCGCCGGCGTTATCCGCGACGTACTGACCGAGGCGGTGGCGGCCGGCGGCTCCACCCTGAAAGATTTTCACCACGCTGACGGCGCCCTCGGCTATTTCCAGCACGCGTTCAGGGTTTACGACCGGGCCGGCAGCCCCTGCCCCACGCCCGGCTGCAACGGCGTCATCACGCGCGCCGTCCAGTCCGGCCGCTCCACGTTCTGGTGCGAGAGCTGTCAGCGTTGAAGCGCCTTCCAACCAGGCGGAACCGCCTGATCGGGCAGAATCCACCCAAACCCGCAAAGCTGGAGCAGTAGCAGGACCCGGCTGCGCCTCAACGGATCATGCGCCAGGGCGTTTGCGCACATCCCGAATCGCCAGCCACCGCGAGGCGCCCCGAACCGCGAGGCGCCCGAACCGCGAGGCGCCCATGGACGCCGGCGGGCCAGCCAGGCTAGAGCAGGATTGCAGCGCGCCCGTCAGCCGTGACGGGGCAGGCGCAAATCGACACACGCCGCGCGTGGGCGATGCCCGCCGTCCGGCGTTTCAGGGCAGGGAGTTGCACATGAGCTATGAAACCATCATCGCCGAGACCCGCGGCAAGGTCGGCGTCATCACCCTGAACCGTCCCAAGGCGCTGAACGCCCTGAACGCCCAGCTCATGGACGAGCTGAACCTCGCCCTCGACGCCTTCGAGTCGGACGCCAATATCGGCTGCATCCTGCTCACCGGCTCCGAGCGCGCCTTCGCCGCCGGCGCCGACATCAAGGAAATGGAGGAGAAGACCTATCCGGCCACCTATCTGGAGGACTTCTTCGTCACCGGCGACCGCATCGCCGCCCGCCGCAAGCCGATGGTCGCGGCGGTCGCCGGCTTCGCCCTCGGCGGCGGCTGCGAACTGGCGATGATCTGCGACATCATCATCGCCGCCGACAACGCCAGGTTCGGCCAGCCAGAAATCAAGCTCGGCGTCATTCCAGGCATCGGCGGCACCCAGCGCCTCACCCGCGCCGTCGGCAAGGCCAAGGCCATGGACCTGTGCCTGACCGGACGCATGATGGACGCTGAGGAAGCCGAACGCTCCGGCCTCGTCGCCCGCATCGTGCCGGCGGACAAGCTGCTTGAGGAAGCCTTCAAGGCGGCCGAAACCATCGCCTCATTCTCGCTGCCGTCGGTGATGCTGGCCAAGGAAACCGTCAACCGCGCCTTCGAGACCACCCTGTCCGAAGGCGTGCGCTTCGAGCGCCGGGTGTTCCACGCGCTGTTCGCCACCGCCGACCAGAAGGAAGGCATGTCCGCCTTCGTCGCCAAGCGGCCGCCGAATTTCACCAATTCCTGAGGCTTTCGCAGTCTCCAGGCGAGCGCCCGCACGAGCGCCGGAAGGCGCGCCAGTTCAGGGCGGGAGCAAAATTCCGGTTCTGCAAAACGGCGTTTTGCCCTAAGAACACGACGCCCCGGCGCCCCCTGCGCCGGGGCGTCGCCATTTCATCAACGCTTATAAATCAAAGAGATGGAGCAAGCGTCCGTTTCAGCCTGAACAGGCCTTGCTCCAGACGCCCGCGCCATGCCCGATTTCACCGCCACCCTCCACGCCCTGCTCGCAACGCCGCTGGACTGGGGCGGCGCGCTGACGCCTGGCGCCAGCCTGAACGTCGGCCTTGTCCTGGCCCTCCTGCTGGTCGCCTTCGTCGCTGGACTGATTGACGCCATCGCCGGCGGCGGCGGCCTGCTGGTGCTGCCAGCATTGCTGCTCGCCGGGTTCCAGCCCGCCAGCGCGCTCGCGGTCAACAAATTGCAGGCGGCCTTCGGCTCCGGCTCCGCAACCTTCGCCTTCACCCGGGCCCGGCTCATCGACTGGCGCGCCACGGCCCCGATGTTCGCGTTGGCCGCGGCCGGCGCGGTGGCGGGCGCCCTGCTGGTCAGCGTGCTGCCCACGGGCTTCCTGCGTCTGCTGATGCCGCCGATGCTGGTGGCCATCGCCCTGTACATGGGCTTTGCCGGCCGCCCTAGCGACGACGATCGCGAACATCGCATCTCGCCGGCGGTTTTCGCCGGCGTGGTTGCGCCGGCGATCGGCTTCTATGACGGCGTGTTCGGGCCTGGCACGGGCTCGCTGCTGATGATGGCGTTCGTTGGCCTGCTGGGCCTTGGCGTGGTCCGCGCCACCGGGCGGGCCAAGGCGCTGAACTTCGCCAGCAACGCCGGCGCGCTGGCGATTCTCGCCCTCACCCAGGCGATCGCCTGGCCGCTTGGCCTGCTCATGGGCGTTTGCGCCTGGAGCGGCGCCAGAATCGGCGCCCATCTGGCCATCCGCAATGGCGCGAAACTGATCCGCCCCCTGCTGGTCATTGCCTGTTGCGCCATGGCGCTGCGGCTGTTTCTGGACCCTGCCGGCCCGTGGCGGTCACTGCTGCACTGAGTTTTCAGCCGGAATCCGTCCGCGCCGGAAATCTTCCGATTTTCAGTCGCCGCGCGTTGACGCCGGGCGCGCCTGATCCTATAAGCCACACCAACAGGACGGCCCGGCGCCGTCCGCTTTGTTTTCACTCTCCGGACGTTGCCCCTGCCCCGGCAGGCGGCGATCCGCACAACACAAGGACGGCGCGATGGCCAACACATCGTCGGCCAAAAAGGCGACCCGAAAGATCCTGGCGCGCGCGGCTGTGAACAAGAGCCGCAAGAGCCGTATGCGCACCTTCCTCCGCAAGGTTGAAGAGGCGATCGCTGGCGGCGACCAGGCCACCGCAGCCGCAGCGCTGCGCGCCGCGCAGCCGGAGCTGATGCGCGCCGCCCAGAAGGGCGTGCTGCACAAGAATACGGCTTCGCGCAAGGTGTCGCGTCTGGCCAGCCGGGTGAAGGCGCTCAGCGCCTGACATCCGCAGCACAGGTATTGAAAGGCGCAGCGCCCTGTCGCTGCGCCTTTTTTATTGCCTTCACGACATCGCGCCGGGTGCATTTTCTTCCGTCGGACGGATTGACTCACTTCCACTGATATTACAGCCCCACGACAGGCCGGGCGACCCGCAGGCGGTCATGAAATCTGTAAATATATCAGTGTGTTATGCCGCAAGACATTCCAATCCAATCGAATCATGCGCTTCCCGGCCGATTGTGACAGGACATTCGTATCGCAATCATATGAATGTCACGCGGCCGCCACACCCGGCTTTTCTCCCCGGAAACCGACGTACTCCCAATGGCTTGCAAAATGCTCCGGAAGGACGACTTCGGCTCGCCGCGCTCCGGCGCCAGCTCACCGGATGAAAGTTTCCAACAAGCGAGTTGCGGGGGCCGCCCCCCGCATGTAAGGTCACCTCACTCGGGTCACCCCGGGTTTTCCTCAAGATGTTTTATGTAGTTCCACCCTTGAACAAGGGGGAGGAGACCTGTTTCTTCCACCTTGTGAGAACACGCGCCGGCCACCGGCCAAAGCCATTGTGCTTTGCGTTGATTTGAGCGTGGAAATACTTGTGAGCGTCAGCGTGGCGCCCAGCGCCTGCTGAACGGGGTGGCGTTTGCCTTGAGCATGTTGCGTTCGCACGGGACGGAAGTCCGGCCCCGTAACGAACGTCATATGCCCGGCCCCAGCCAACTGAAACCGCGCATGATCGCGACCGGGAACGGACCGATCACGCGCCAAAAACCGACACGGAGTGCGTAGGTATGCTTAAGGGTGAGATCAGCGCCGTTGGGAATGGTCACGACCTCCGGGACGCCGCCGCAGCAGATCACGCCCTTGGGAGCCTCGGCGACATGTCGCCGGAAGACCGCGCCGACGCCTGGAACGGCGTGCGACGTCGCCTGCGGGCCGAGCTGGGCGAGGACGTATTTTCGAGCTGGTTTGGCCGGCTGGAGCTGGACGCCATTTCGGGCGAAACGGCCCGCCTCACGGTTCCCACCCGCTTTCTCAAGAGCTGGATCGAGGCCAATTACCTTGATCGCGTGCTCAGCATTTTCCGCACCGGCTTTCCTGGCGTGTCCCGGCTGATCATTGGCGTGCGTTCGGCTGGCGGCGCCGTGATCTCCTCGCGCATGCCCGACGAAGCGCCGCGCCCGGCGCCGCAGGCCCAGACCCAGGCGCTTGCTGCGCCGGCGCGCAACGCCGCGCCGGCCAGCGCCCCTGCCCCCGCTGCGGCGGCTCAGGCCGCGCCGGCTGCGCTCGCCAGCGCCGAGTCCGACATCGTCGGCAACTCGCTTGATGCGCGCCTGTGCTTCGAGAATTTTGTCGTGGGCCGCTCCAACGCCCTGGCCCACGCCGCCGCCGAGCGCATCTCCAGCCATGACGGCGGCGCCCCGCTTTACAGCCCGTTCTTTCTTCACGCTGGCGTCGGCCTCGGCAAGACCCACCTGCTGCAGGCCGTCTCCCAGGAGATGGAGCGACGCGGCCGCCGGGTCATCTATCTGACCGCCGACCGCTTCATGTATGGCTTCGTCAACGCCCTGAAGTCGCAGACCGCCCTCGCCTTCAAGGAGAAGCTGCGCGCCATCGACCTCCTGGTGCTGGACGACGTGCAGTTCATCCAGGGCAAGTCGATCCAGCAGGAGTTTGGCCATACGGTAAACGCGCTCATCGACGCCGGTCGCCAGATCGTTGTCGCCGCTGACCGGCCGCCGGCCGAGCTGGAGACACTCGACGAACGCGTCCGCTCGCGTCTCGCCGGCGGCCTCGTGGTTGAAATGGGTCCGCTCGACGACGCCCTGCGCATGCGCATCCTGGAAGCGCGCATCGCCGCGATGCAGGTCAAGCACCCGGCCTTCCAGGTCGGCCCGGAAGTCGTGACCTATGTGGCCTCGGTGATCACCACCAACGGCCGCGATCTCGACGGCGCCGTCAACCGCCTGCTGGCCCACACCACCCTGTCGGGCGGCGAGATCACGGTGGAAACCGCCGAGAACGCCATCCGCGACCTGGTGCGCACCCGCGAGCCGAAGCGCGTCAAGATCGAGGACATCCAGAAGCTTGTCGCCACGCGCTACAACGTGTCGCGCGCCGACATCCTGTCCGAGCGTCGCACGGCGGCGGTGGTCAAGCCGCGCCAGATCGCCATGTATCTGTCGAAGCAGTTGACCCTGCGCTCCCTGCCGGAAATCGGCCGTCGCTTCGGCGGCCGCGATCACACCACCGTGCTGCACGCGGTGCGCAAGATCGAGAAGCAGGTCGGCGAGGACCGCTCGCTGTCGGAAGAAGTGGAATTGCTGAAGCGCATGCTGCTCGACTGACGTCAGACGCGATGAGCATGGCTCATCGCTCCCTGATCAAAGCAGGGCCGCGTCTGGGCCTGCAAGGCGTGGATGCGTCAGCATCTTCGCGCCGGGATATTGGCCGCAACGCTTTCACCGGTCCGGATCAGGCCTCCGCTGGCGACAGCGGAGGCTTTTCTGTTCCGCCCGTCTGCTCCGCCCGTCGCCGGTCATCGCGTCATGGTCCGACCTGCCCGCGAGGCAAAACGGCGGCGCGCAGCCATGACGGGCGTCGAATACCTGACGGCGGCGCGACCGAGCGCTTTTTTACTTGTGAAAGCGCGCCGCCACTTTGATTTGTCATGAACAATGACGCCGCCGCCTCAATTCCTGGCGGCGCGCGCCGTCGCAAGGCGGAGCCTTCCGCCTGCTGGTCAGGCGGCCGTCGCCCGCTTCTCGGCGATGCGCGCCAGCAGGGCGGCGCCGACTGGCAGGATCTTGTCGTCGAACACGAACGCCGGATTGTGCAGCGGCGCGGAGACGTCGCCGGTCAGCCACACATAGGCGCCAGGCGCCTGCTGCAACATGTCGGCGAAATCCTCGCTGCCCATTTTCGGCGTCTCGTCCAGATGCACCCGGTCGGCGCCCAGCAGTTCGGTCGCCGCCTCCGCCGCCACGTCGCACTGGGCGTCGTGATTGCTGAGCACATTGAAGATGTTGCGGATCTCCACCCGGGCCGTGGCGCCATAAGCGGCTGCGACGCCTTGCGCCAGCGTTTCGATGCGCTCGCGAATCTTCTTGAGAACCCGGTCGTCGAACGCGCGAACGGTGCCCGCCAGCGTCGCCTTTTCCGGGATCACATTATAGGCCGAGCCGGCGTGTATGCGCGTGACCGAGACCACCGCCGGCTGGTGCGGATCAATGTTGCGGCTGACGATGGTCTGCATGGCCTGGGCCAGCGCCGTCGCCACCATCACCGGGTCCACGCCGACATTCGGCATGGCTCCGTGCGAGCCCTTGCCGGTAATCTCGATGTCGAAGAAATCCGCGCCGGCCATGGCCGCCCCCCGGCAGATGCCGATATGACCGCTGGGACCGACGGGAGCGTTGTGCAGGGCGTAAATTTCATCGCAGGGAAAGCGCTCGAACAGACCGTCCGCCAGCATGGCGCGGGCGCCGCCCAGCCCTTCCTCGGCCGGCTGGAAGATCAGATTGACCACGCCATCGAAATTGCGGGTTTCGGCCAGGTAGCGCGCCGCGCCCAGCAGCATGGCGGTGTGGCCGTCATGGCCGCAGCCATGGAAGCGGCCCGGATTGCGCGAAGCGAACGGCAGGCCGGTCGCCTCCTCCATCGGCAGGGCGTCCATGTCGGCGCGCAGACCGACGCGTCGCACGTTGCCGCCCGCGCCTTGCCTGTCGCCGCCAGTCCGGCCGCGCAGCACGCCGACGACGCCGGTGCGCCCGACGCCGCGATGCACCTCATACCCCCAGCTTTCCAGTTTGTCCGCGACCAGCGCGGCGGTGCGGGTTTCCTCAAAGCCGATCTCCGGCCAGGCATGAATGTCATGCCGCCAGGCGACCAGTTCATCCTGGAACGCCGTAATGCTCTCAAGCACGCCTTGTTGCACGCCCATCTGGCCGGTTCTCCCCAGTCGCCAGGGCAATGGCGGGCGCAGCAGGATGGCTGCAACCCGTGCGCCTGGCATGAAAGGCGACGCGCATACGCCTGACCGGGCCCGCCGCCGCCGCATTGATGCTCATGATGCGGCGGATAAAGTGTCCCTGTCGAGCCTGCCGGGAGGGGAAAGTCCTGCCAGATGCCCGTCGCCGGCTGTGGACGGGGGCTGGCGCGGCGGGCGTTTCCGCTTCCGGACTTGCGCCAGGGGCGGCAAGATTGCATTGTCTCCAGCCCTGCGCGGGTCCATACCGGGCTCGCCGGGCGCTTCTTTTGGCGTCGGGTTCGCCGCCGCCACGGTCCCTCCACAACGTCAACGGGTCAGGCCATGAAAGTCACTGTCGAGAGAACTGCTCTGCTCCGGGCGCTCGGCCATGTCCATCGCGTTGTCGAGCGGCGCAACACCATTCCGATCCTGTCGAACCTGCTGCTGCGGGCGGCCGACGGCGCGCTGAACCTGAAGGCGACCGACCTCGATCTTGAGGTCACCGAAGCCGTCGCGGCCGAAACCAGCCAGGCGGGCGCCACCACGGTGCCGGCCTATGTGCTGTATGACATCGTCCGCAAACTGCCGGACGGTTCGCAGGTGTCGCTGGAAAGCGCTGGCGACGGCGCGCAGATGCTCATCCGCGCCGGCCGCTCGCGCTTCACCCTGCAGGCCCTGCCGGAAAGCGACTTCCCGGATATCGCCGCCGGCGACCTGCCGCACCGCTTCACCGCGCCGGCAGCCGACATCAAGCGCCTGATCGACAAGACGCAATTCGCGATCTCCACGGAGGAGACGCGCTATTATCTGAACGGCATCTATCTGCACGCCGCCGCCGGCAATGGCGAAACCACCCTGCGCGCGGTGGCGACCGACGGCCACCGGCTCGCCCGGGTCGACGTGGCGGCGCCGGCTGGCTGTGAGGGCATGCCGGGCGTGATCGTGCCGCGCAAGGCCGTCGCCGAAATCCAGAAGCTGCTCGACGGCGTCGACGGCGAGGCGGCCATCGAGCTTTCCGCCAGCAAGATCCGCCTGTCCATCGGCCCGGTGGTGCTCACCTCCAAGCTGATCGACGGCGCCTTTCCCGACTACCAGCGCGTCATTCCCGCCGGCAACGACAAGGTCATGGTCGTGGAACTGGGCGAGTTCACGCCCGCCGTGGACCGCGTCTCGACCATTTCGTCCGAGCGGGGCCGCGCCGTGAAGCTGTCGCTGCAGGAAGGCAAGCTGACCCTGTCGGTGACCAACCCGGACTCCGGCTCGGCAGTGGAAGAAATCAGCGTCGACTATGAAGGCGAGCCGCTCGACGTCGGCTTCAACGCCCGTTACCTGCTCGACATCGCCGCCCAGCTCGACGGCGACACCGCCTTCTTCAAGCTGGCGGACGCCGGCTCGCCCACCATCGTCCAGGATCGCGAAGGCGCGCCCGCCCTCTACGTCCTGATGCCGATGCGCGTCTGATTTCGGGAAAGCCGGGAGCCTGGCCGCCAGGCCCCGGAACATCGCCATGACCTTACGGCCGCGCATCACGCGCCTGATGTTGCGCGATTTTCGCAGCTACCGCGCGCTGGATCTGCGCGCCGACGCCGCGCTGGTCGCCCTCGTCGGCGACAATGGCGCCGGCAAGACCAATATTCTTGAAGCCATCTCGCTGTTCTCCCCCGGCCGCGGCCTGCGGCGGGCCGAGCTGCGCGACATGCGTCATATGGCCCAGGGCGGCGCGCCGGCTGGCGAGGGGCCGGGTGACGCCGCGAGCTTTGCCGTCTCCATCACCCTGGATGAGGCAAGCGGCGGCGCCCGGCTCGGCGCCGCGCTTGAGGAGCGGGCCGGCGCGCTGTCCCGACGCAGCCGCATCGACGGCGAGGCCGTGTCCTCTCCCGCCGCTTTCGCTGAGTATGTGCGCATTGTCTGGCTGACCCCCGCGCTGGACGGCCTGTTCGCCGGCCCGCCCGGCGACCGTCGCCGCTTTCTCGACCGGCTGGTGCTGGCGGTGGACGCCAGCCATGGCGCGCGCGTCAACGCCTTCGAGCGCGCGCTGCGCTCGCGCAACCGCCTGCTGGAAGATCCGCGCGCCGACGCCGCCTGGCTCGACGCGGTGGAGCGCGAGGTGGCGGAACTGGGCGTCGCCGTCGCCTCGGCCCGCCGCGAGACCGCCGACCGCCTCGCCGCCCTTGCCGCCACGCGCCGCGACGCGCCCTCGGCCTTCCCATGGGCGGGCCTGCGCCTCGATGGCGCCATCGAGGACATGGTGGCCGGCGCCCCCGCCCTCGACGTGGAGGATCACTACCGGCGTCTGCTGCGCGACGGCCGCGCCCGCGATCGCGCCGCCGGGCGCACCCTCTCAGGCCCCCAGGCCACCAACCTGGCGGTGCGCCATGGCCCGCGCGACATGCCGGCCGAACTGTGCTCCACCGGCGAGCAGAAGGCGCTGCTGATTGGCCTGGCGCTGGCCCACGCCCGGCTGGTCGCCGCCATGAGCGGCATGGCGCCGCTGGTTTTGCTGGACGAAATCGCCGCCCATCTCGATCCTGGTCGGCGGCGGGCGCTGTATCTGGAGCTGGCGGAGCTTGGCGCCCAGGTGTGGATGACCGGCGCCGATCCAGCCCTGTTCGGGGAATTGCCCGCCGGCTCGCAACTGTTGCGGGTGACGCCAGGCGCCGCGGCGCCGTTCATGGCGCCGGTCTGAAGCCCGCCGCCAACCCTCCATGACAGCGAATTTTCCTGTCGCGTCCGCCAGACGGCGCTGTCATCGCGCGCCTGACTGACGGCGCCAGCCGCGACTGGCGCGCCGGCCGTGAAAAGCCTATATAGGTGGGGTCGGGATTCGTAATGTACGCGCGCGCGCGCGCTCCCCGGTAGCATGGGCCGGCGGTCGCCGGCCTGGCGCGCGGCGCACGCTCCCGCCGTCAGGCGTATGGAAGCCCGTCAGCAATTCAGGGAAACAGATGTCAGAAGCAGCCCGTAACGCCGATGCCGAAAGCTACGGCGCCGATTCGATCCGCGTCCTGAAAGGTCTGGACGCGGTCCGCAAGCGCCCGGGCATGTATATCGGCGACACGGACGATGGATCGGGCCTCCACCACATGGTGTACGAGGTCGTGGACAACGCCATCGACGAGGCCCTTGCCGGCCACGCCACCGAAGTCACCGTCACCCTGAATCCGGACGGCTCCTGCACCGTCACCGACAACGGCCGCGGCATCCCCACCGACCTGCACCCGGAAGAGGGCGTCTCGGCGGCCGAGGTCATCATGACCCAGCTCCACGCTGGCGGTAAGTTCGACCAGAACTCCTACAAGGTGTCCGGCGGCCTGCACGGCGTCGGCGTCTCCGTGGTCAACGCCCTCTCCACCTGGCTGCGCCTGACCATCTGGCGCAACGGCCAGGAGCACGCCATGGAGTTTCGCGGCGGCGACGCGGTGGAGGCCCTGGCGATCACCGGCCCGTCCAATGGCAATCGCGGCACCAAAGTGTCGTTCCTGCCGTCGCCCGAAATTTTCAGTCAGGTCACGTTCGATTACGCCACCCTGGAGCACCGCCTGCGCGAGCTGGCGTTCCTGAACTCTGGCGTGCGCATCATCCTGACCGACGCCCGCGGCGCCGAGCACAAGCGCGAGGAGCTGGTGTACGAAGGCGGCGTTGAAGCCTTCGTGCGCTATCTCGATCGCACCAAGACCCCGCTGGTCAGCAAGCCGATCGTCGTGCGCGCCACCCGCGACGGCATCGATGTCGAGGCCGCCCTGTGGTGGAACGACACCTATCATGAGAACGTGCTGGCCTTCACCAACAACATTCCCCAGCGCGACGGCGGCACCCACCTCGCCGGCTTCCGCGCCGCGCTGACGCGCCAGATTACCGGCTATGCCGACGCCAGTGGCCTGAGCAAGAAGGAGAAGGTCTCGCTCACCGGCGACGACTGCCGCGAGGGCCTGACCTGCGTGCTGTCGGTGAAGGCGCCGGACCCGAAGTTCTCCTCCCAGACCAAGGACAAGCTGGTGTCCTCCGAGGTGCGCCCCGCCGTGGAAGGCGCGCTGAACGAGGCGCTCAGCCAGTGGCTTGAGGAAAACCCCACCGAAGCGAAGGTGATCGTCGGCAAGGTGGTGGAAGCCTCCTCGGCCCGTGAAGCGGCGCGCCGCGCCCGCGAGCTGTCGCGACGCAAGGGGGCGCTCGACATCGCCTCGCTGCCCGGCAAGCTGGCGGACTGCCAGGAGCGCGATCCCGCCCTGTCCGAACTGTTCATCGTCGAGGGCGACTCGGCTGGCGGCTCCGCCAAGCAGGGCCGCGCCCGCGAGTATCAGGCGGTGCTGCCGCTGCGCGGCAAGATCCTCAACGTCGAGCGCGCCCGCTTCGACAAGATGCTGTCGTCGGAGACAATCGGCACCCTGATCCTGGCCCTGGGCACGGGCATCGGCCGCGAGGATTTCAACGCGGACAAGCTGCGTTACCACAAGATCATCATCATGACGGACGCCGACGTCGACGGCTCGCACATCCGCACGCTGCTGCTGACGTTCTTCTTCCGCCAGATGCGCGAGATCATCGACCGCGGCCACGTCTATATCGCCCAGCCGCCGCTCTACAAGGTCACCAAGGGCAAGTCCCAGCAGTACCTCAAGGACGAGCGCGCCCTGGACGATTACCTGATCGACGCCGGCCTCGACGGCGCCACCATGCGCCTCGCCAACGGCGAAGAGCGCGGCGGTCTCGACCTGCGCGCCCTGGTGGAAGAAGCCCGCAACGTCCGCACGCTGCTGTCGTCGCTGCACACCCGCTACAATCGCACCGTGGTGGAGCAGGCCGCCATCGCCGGTGGTCTGCGCGCCGGCATTGTCGACAATGAACCCGAGGCCGCCGCCCAGATCGCCGCCGCCATCGCCGCGCGGCTCGACGTGATCTCGGAAGAGACGGAACGCGGCTGGACGGGCGAAATCGCCAATGGCGGCTATCATTTCACCCGCATGGTGCGCGGCGTGAAGCAATCAGTCGATCTCGACGCCGGCCTGCTGGCTTCAGGCGAGGCGCTGCGCCTGTCAGAACGCCAGGCCCAGTTGCACGACGTCTACGCCGCGCCCGCCACCCTGCTGCGCAGGGCGGAGATCACGCCGATTCACAGCCCCAACGAGCTGTTCGAGGCGGTGACCGCCTCGGGTCGCAAGGGCCTCTCGTTGCAGCGCTACAAGGGCCTCGGCGAGATGAACCCGGACCAGCTCTGGGAAACGACGCTGGATCGCGACAACCGCTCGCTGCTTCAGGTGAAGGTCAAGGACGTCCAGGACGCCGACGATCTGCTGGTGAAACTGATGGGCGACGTGGTGGAGCCGCGCCGCGCCTTCATTCAGGACAACGCGCTCACCGTCTCCAACCTCGACGTGTGACGCAAACGGCGGGGCCGCCAGGCCCGCGCGCCCCGGCGCGTCATGTCCGCGCACAGGTGCGGACATCCGCGTCGCCTGCGCCACGCCAGAGGTGATGCGTCATGGCCCCAAAGGCTCGCGGCGCTCACTCGAATGCCTCGATAAATGGCGGGAACGGCCCCGGCCGTAACGATGGAAATGGGCCCGCTCACGGGCGCGCCCGAGGCGTTTTCCGGCAAGGCGACCCCGGATATGTCAGGCGTTGGGTTCGGAGCCCAGGCTCCCTGTTTGCGTTCGCTCCCTGCCTGCTTCCACGCCAGCCCCCCCCAGCCTGCTCGTATGAACCGGGCGGCCGTCGCCAGACGGCAGATCGCGCCGCCCGCACAACGGGCGGCCTGGCGACCCGTGAAAATTTCCGCCGTCCTGCTGAATTGTCGCCTGATTTCAGCGGCATGGCAGATGGCCATGACAAACCTCTCCCCAATCCGGGCGGCCTGCGCCGTCACTGCCCTCGCCGCTGCTCTCGCTGCCTGCGCCCTGCAGCCGGAAAAACGCGTGGCCCGCGAGGAAATTTCCGTCTCGACCGCTGACGCCGCCCGCGCCGCCAGCCTCATCAGCGCCTGGCGCGTCTCAAACGGCCTGTCGCCGGTGCGCCTTGATACGGCGCTGAACGCCCCTGCCACCGAACAGGCCGTCGCCGTCGCCCAGTACGGCAAGCTGACCCATGGCAACTTCAGCGCGCGCATGGAGCGCTATGGCGCGCCCGGCGCCGCTGCTGAAAATCTCAGCGCCGGCTCGTCCGACGTGGCTGACGTCATCAACCGCTGGAAGCGTTCCTCTGGCCACAACCGCAACATGCTGCTGCCGGACATGCGCCGCATCGGCCTCGCGAAAGCCACCTCGCCCGGCAAGGGCTACGGCTCCTATTGGGCGCTTGTGCTGGCCAACTGAGGACGCCCGACCGGCCCTCTGGCAGACGCCGGAGCTGGCCGGGCAAAAAAATGCGCGGGAGCAGCCCCCCGCGCATCGGCAACCATCAGACCCGAATGTCTCAGATCGCGGCGATGACGGCGATCTCGACCTTGTATTCCGGCGCGGCGAGGCCGGCTTCAACGGTGGCGCGGGCCGGGGTTTCACCGGGCACAACCCACTTTTCCCACTCCTGGTTCATCTCGCCGAACGTGGCGATGTCGGTGAGATAGATCGTAGCCGTGAGGATCTTCGTCTTGTCGGAACCGGCGGCGGCGAGCAGCGCGTCGATCTGACCGAGGATCGTGCGGGTCTGCTCGGCGACGGAAGCGCCG
This sequence comes from Camelimonas fluminis, assembly GCF_014656355.1. Classification (GTDB taxonomy): domain Bacteria; phylum Pseudomonadota; class Alphaproteobacteria; order Rhizobiales; family Beijerinckiaceae; genus Camelimonas; species Camelimonas fluminis. The sequence goes on along the minus strand of NZ_BNCG01000001.1, from coordinate 40,406 downwards.
CCAGCAACCTGGCCTGCGAGGTAGACGGTCTGGTTGTGAACCACGGCCTGGCTCATGCGCGGGCCGTTCTCGATGCGGCGAATGGTCATGCCCAACTCCCTGCAGCTCGTTGCTGCGCTTGCAAAAACAGACGGCAGCCGGTCAGGGCCACACCGCCATGCACCAGCCCCCGGGCCGGAATCAACCTCCGGCGCGATCAGATGCGCCAGATATACGCATATGGCGCGGTGGCAAACGCCCAATTTGTGACGTCGTGCGCCAGGCCCGGGGCTCATGGACCTGAAATGGGCGCGGGGCTTCGCCTGAACTGCAGCCGCGTCAACGCGCCAGATGCATCAGCAGGGCGCGCAATCCGGCCCCAGACACCCGGGCCCGGCGGCGGCGATCACAGCCCACAAAAAAACGCCCGACGCAAATGCGTCGGGCGCGGAATAATTGGTGCCCCTGGCCGGCCTCGAACCAGCACTCCTTTCGGAACTCGATTTTGAGAGACCGAATATCCCCTATCCTTTGTGTATCCGGGGGTATCCGATTTCCCGATAACCGATTGTAAGCACTAGCTTTTATCGGCTATCGGCACATCCTTACCTAACCGGACATACGCTACGGTTGGTTTTCTAGGTGCTCCTACTTTGCACCTGAATTCCAGCCTCCACGGAGGTTAGGAAATGCCCAAAATCAAACTCACAAAGACCGCTGTCGACGCCGCAACTGCCCAGGAGCGCGATTACGAACTCCGGGACACGATGGTCCCTGGCTTCCTCGTAAAGGTTACGCCGACCGGCCGCAAGACGTTCATGCTGGCCTACGTCGCGAACAACGGCCAGCGGCGAAAGCCAGCGATCGGGCGCTACGGCGAACTCACCGTCGACCAAGCACGGAACATCGCACAAGATTGGTTGGCAGAAGTCCGCCGAGGTGTCGATCCAAGTGCTGAGCGCGACGCCGCCCGCAAGGCGCTGACCGTGAAGGAGCTGTTTGATCGGTTCATCACGGACTACTCCGAAGATCGGAACAAGCCTTCGACCGTGAAGTCGAATCGCGGCTACGGAAAGCGCTACATCATCCCGATCCTTGGGCAGCTCAAAGTGCCCGATGTGACGCGCGCTGACATCTCCCATCTGATGAAGAAGATGTCGAAGAGCCCCACCAACGCCAACCGCGTGCTCGCGGCCGTGCGGAAGATGTTCAACATGGCCGAGGTGTGGGGATTGCGACCTGACGGTTCCAATCCTTGCCGCCACATCCCCAAATTCCCCGAGCGCGGCAAGACGCGCCTTATCGCTGACGGCGAATTGCGGAAGCTCTACGAATATCTCGACCGCGCGGAAGCCGAGGGCCTTGAGCACCCGTTCATCCTCCTTGCCGTTCGTCTGCAATTCGAATTCGCGGCGCGGATGTCGGAGATCCTCGACATGCGGTGGGATTGGGTGGATTTCGACAACCGCCGTGTCGTGTGGCCGGACAGCAAAACCGGCGAAATGTCCAAGCCCATGAGCGCCGAGGCCCATCGCCTCTTCGAGACGGCGCCACGACTGGAAGACTCACCATTTGTCTGCCCGTCGATCTTCGACCCGGAGCTTCCGATGTCCAAGCACACCTATTACCAGGGCTGGCGGCGCATTCTTGATCGAGCCGGGGTGCCGCACATCGGAACGCACGGCATTCGCCATCGTGCGGCGACCGACATCGCCAACTCCGGCATTCCGGTGAAGGTCGGCATGGCGCTCACCGCGCACAAGACGGTGACGATGTTCATGCGCTACGTCCACACCGAAGACGATCCGGTGCGCGCGGCGGCGGAGGCGGTGGCGCAGCGGCGGCAGTCGGTCGTTACCGGAACGCCTGTGCCACCAGCACAGCCGGCGCCAACTCTGCCCTCGGCTGCGGATATCGTCGTCACGCCTACGGTCGAAGCAGCGGCTGCTCCGCAACTGTCGCCCGACGGGAAGCCGCTTGGTTTCGAGGATGGCAGCTACACGTCGCGGACGCGCGTGGGAAATTATCGCCCTTATCGCCACCGCTCGGGCGAAAACCGTTCCACGCCTCCCGGCACGAAGCACGCCCAGACGGAGGAGGCCAGTCATGCCTAAACAGACCCGCCGTGAAACGCGCTGGCCTCCGCCGGAAATATTGCAACGGGCAAAATTTGTCTATGATGCTGGCCCAATCCGCTTCGTCGATACCGCGGCTGCGGCCCGACACCTCGCCCTCGATGCCCATTCGCTCGAATGTTATCGGTCCCTCGACATCGGACCGGCCTTCTACAAGTTCGGGCGCTATGTCCGCTACGCGGTGGCCGATCTCGACGCTTGGGCCGAAAGCTGCCGGCGAACGCCGGGAGCCGCTCCCAAAACGCCACCCCTCCGATCCATTGACCCGCATAGCTCGGAGGCTATATAATGTGGGAAGTTCAATTCCACGCTGCCTTCGAGGCGGAGGTTTTGGCCTTTGAGATCGATGTCCGGGTCGCCCTGATCGCAGCCGCGAGGCTGCTTCAAGACTACGGCCCCCAGCTTGGTCGGCCTCATGCCGACACGCTCAAAGGCTCGAAACACGCCAATATGAAGGAGCTACGGTTTGAAGCGGCCGACGGCGAATGGCGCGCAGCCTTCGCCTTCGACCCGGAACGGCGGGCGATCATGCTCGTGGCGGGCGATAAGTCCGGTGGAAGCCAGAAGCGGTTCTACCGGCAGCTCATCGCAAAAGCGGATCTCCGGTTTTCCGAGCATGTGGAAAGCCTGAAACCCGCAAAGAAGGGACGTTGAGATGGCACGGAGCCTGAATGAAATCATCGCCGCGCTTCCGGCGGACGAGCAGGCGGCCGTCGAGGCGCGCTATCAGGATCTACGGCAGGAGGTCGAAGGTCTGCGCGAGCTGCGCCAGATCGCCGGCAAGGCGCAGGAGGACATCGCATCGGCCCTCAACATCAAGCAGCCGTCGGTGTCCAAGATCGAGAAGCAGGCGGATATGTATCTCTCGACGCTGCGCAGCTATGTCGAAGCCATCGGCGGCAAGCTCGAACTCACGGTGAAGCTGCCATCGCATCCGGCGTTTCATCTCCATAGCCTGGGTGACATGACCATGGGCATCGGAACAGAGGTTCGCACTGTGGCCCGTCGTCGGAAGCAGGCCGGAACAAGGTGAGCAGCTTGAGGTGAAGGGGGAAAGCCTTCCCCCTGGCCTGCGCCGAGGTCGCCGGCACACCCCCTTCTGCGGGGAGACCCCGCAACGCCCCCTTGTCGGGCCATCATCCGGCGCGATCTTCAAGGGGCGAGATGCCCGAGAAGGAGAAGGCGCCCGAATACGATTCCTGTTTCCCCATAGCCATGCCTTTCGGAAAGGCCGCGTCACCATCGACGATGACGGCAAGGCCGCGCCCGACTGCCTGGTCGAGTTTGGAGATGGCTTCACCGTGATCGCGGAGCGGCACGCCCGAGGGCGATGCCATCCCTCTCGCCGTTCCCGGCTATCGCACCGCCCGCGTCACACTCGTAACGGCGCGGACCTGGCGGCTCGCCAAGGGCAAAGTGGGCTGGAATGACATTCGGGCTTGGTGTATCCAATATCTCAACGATTCTTGAGATATTGAGATTATGAACGAAAATCGAGCCCTCGACGCCTTCGCGGCGCTGTCGCAGGAAACCCGGTTGCGCATCGTGCGCCTGCTTGTGACCGCTGGCCCCGAGGGCCTGTCTGCCGGCACAATCGGCGAGGCAATGGACAGCGCGTCCTCGTCACGCATGTCCTTCCATCTGGGCCATCTCGAACAGGCCGGGCTTGTCGAATCCCGGCGCGAGGGTCGCTCGATCATCTACAGCGCGGCCTTGTCGACGCTCGCCGGCCTTATCGAATTTCTCATGCGCGACTGCTGCCAGGGCCACCCCGAGGTGTGCAACCCGGCCATGGCCGCGCTGTCTTCCTGCTGCGAACCGACGAAAGGCACCGCCCATGGCTGATACAAGCCAATCCGCGCGCGTCCCCATGGACGTCGTCATCTATCATAACCCCGATTGCGGCACGTCGCGCAACACACTGGCGATGATCCGCAATGCCGGGGTCGAGCCCCACGTCATCGAATATCTGAAGACGCCACCTAGCCGGGCCATGCTCACGCAGCTCATCGCGCGCATGGACATCGCCACCCGTGCCCTGCTGCGCGAGAAAGGCACGCCCTATACGGATCTCGGCCTCGGCGATCCGGAGCTCAGCGACGACGCCCTTATGGACGCCATGATGGCGCATCCGATTCTCATCAACCGGCCGATCGTCGTCAGCCCGAAGGGCGTGAGGCTCTGCCGACCGTCGGAAGACGTTCTCGACCTACTGCCGCCGCAACAGGGCGAGTTCGTCAAGGAAGACGGCGAACGTGTCATCGACGAGCACGGCCGCCGTGTCGCGACGGCATGAGGACCGGCTATGTCTACCTTTGAACGCTATCTGACCCTCTGGGTCGCGCTCTGCATCGTCGTCGGCATCGCGCTCGGCCATCTCATGCCGGGCCTCTTTCAGATGATCGGCGCCGCCGAGATCGCGAAGGTCAACCTGCCGGTGGCCCTGCTGATCTGGTTGATGGTCATCCCCATGCTGCTCAAGATCGACTTCGCCGCGCTCGGTGAGGTTGGCCGCCACTGGCGCGGTATCGGCGTGACGCTGTTCGTCAATTGGGCCGTGAAGCCCTTTTCCATGGCGCTGCTCGGTTGGCTGTTCATCGGCGGGCTCTTCCGTCCGATGCTACCGCCGGCCCAGATCGACAGCTATATCGCCGGCCTCATCATCCTCGCCGCGGCTCCTTGCACGGCGATGGTGTTCGTCTGGTCCAATCTCACCAAGGGCGAACCGCATTTCACGCTGAGCCAGGTCGCGCTCAACGATGCGATCATGGTGGTCGCCTTCGCGCCGATCGTCGGCCTGCTGCTCGGCCTGTCCGCGATCACCGTGCCATGGGGCACGCTCGCCCTGTCGGTAGTGCTCTACATCGTCATCCCGGTCATCATCGCACAGATCGTGCGGCGGCAATTGCTGGCGACCGGCGGGCAAGCTGCGCTGGATCGACTGCTCGCCCAGCTCGGGCTGATTTCGCTCGTCGCCTTGCTCGCGACGCTGGTGCTGCTGTTCGGCTTCCAGGGCGAGCAGATCATCGCGCAGCCGATGGTGATCGCGCTGCTGGCCGTGCCGATCCTGATCCAGGTTTATTTCAACTCGGGGCTGGCCTACCTGCTCAATCGCATCTCGGGCGAACAGCATTGCGTTGCCGGACCCTCGGCGCTGATCGGCGCATCCAACTTCTTCGAGTTGGCCGTTGCCGCCGCCATCAGCCTGTTCGGCTTCCACTCCGGCGCAGCGCTGGCCACAGTAGTCGGCGTGCTGATCGAGGTGCCGGTCATGCTCTCGGTCGTCTGGATCGTGAACCGCTCGAAGGGCTGGTATGAGCGCGGCAAGCCGGCGATCGTCGTGGAGGTCAATCGCTGATGCTGCGTGATCTGCCCAACCTCCACGCCGATTGCGTCGACGTGCCCACAATTGACCGGCTGCGCGCAACACCTTCAGCCCATCCACCGCGTATCCTGCTGCTTTACGGCTCGCTGCGCGAACGTTCCTACAGCCGGTTTCTGACGCTCGAAGCCGAGCGGCTGCTGAAACACTTCGGAGCGGAAACGCGCATCTTCGATCCGACGGGCCTGCCGCTGCCGGACGGCGCCGAGGTCAACCACCCGAAAGTGCAGGAGCTGCGCGAACTGTCGCTCTGGTCGGAAGGTCAGGTGTGGAGCAGCCCGGAACGCCACGGCGCGATGAGCGCGGTGATGAAGGCGCAAATCGACTGGATTCCGCTTTCGGTCGGGGCCGTTCGGCCCACGCAGGGCCGCACGCTCGCGGTCATGCAGGTTTCTGGCGGCTCGCAGAGCTTCAACGCCGTCAACCAGATGCGCGTGCTGGGGCGCTGGATGCGGATGGCGACGATCCCGAACCAGTCATCCGTCGCCAAGGCATATCAGGAGTTCGACGAAGCCGGCCGCATGAAGCCGTCCTCCTATTACGACCGCGTGGTCGACGTGATGGAGGAGCTGGTCAAGTTCACGCTGCTCACGCGCGATGTCTCGGCTTACCTCACCGACCGCTACTCCGAACGCAAGGAAAGCGCCGAGGCCCTCATGCGACGGATGAACCTGTCGGCCGCGACATAAGCCAAGCTCATCTGCCGCGCCCCGTTTCAGAGTGAGAGTGCGGACGGGTTTTGCCGTGACGGGTAGATAGCTAGAGGAGAGGCTTCCAGCGCCCGTCGCGGAGAACCGCGATGTCCAGAAACGATCGCCGCGTTCGCGCCGGCTCCGACCGTGCGAACCTCTATGACGAAATCACCGACAAGATCATCGCCGAGCTGGAGGCCGGCCGCGTGCCGTGGGTCCAGCCCTGGGGCACCTCGGCGGCCAAGGCTCCGCTTGCGCGGCAAGGTCGAAGGCTGCTCGCTCGACCGCTTCGAGTCCGCCACCGGCCTCAAGCTGATGGATTCGACCGGCATCAAGGACGAGCTGCCGCCGATCACGACTTTCCTGAATCGGCTGCTGGCGCTCACCATCGAGCTTCAGGGCGTCCTCTTCACGGCCTTCGAGCAATTGCTGACGGCGCGCATCGAGGGCGCCATCGCCAGCGGCACCTATGACGCTGGGCTGGAGACGCTGACCGCCGAGCGGTTCATCGTCACCGATCGCAAGACCATCTATGTCCATCCCGGCACCGGCGCCGAGACGCGGTTGCTCACCATCACGCAGCGCGAGCGCAATCGTCCGCTGACGCTCGCCGCCGCTCTCGGTCATCTCGATGACCGGCGCGCGAAGCTGCTCGTCAACGAGCGTTCCGGCCGCGCCGCCGTGCAGGTGCCGACCACGAGCATCATGCTCGACGATGGCGAGATCGAGCGCCGCGTGCGTCTGTTGCGCCCGATGGAGGGACATAACATTCCCCTCAAGGCCATGGGCGAAACACACTGGATCGAGGCCGATCAGGATGCTTTCGCCGCCGCCTGGAATGCCGAGATCGCGGAGGTGCCGGAGTTTGCCGACAGCACGATCCATATCGTCACCGGCCTGCTGCTCCCCATCTGGAAGCGCCTGCCGAATGAATCGACGCGGGTGTATCGCCTCCAGACCGATGACGGCGAGCGCATCATCGGCCGCAAGGTCTCTCCGGCCTGGGCCGCCAACGCGGCCACGACCGGCACGACCGCGCTCACGCCCGATGACGCCTTCATGGCGCTGATGGACGGCCGCACCATTCTCGATCTTGCCGAGGGCCTTCAGCTACGGCGCGCGCGCGTCATGGGTGCGAACCGCATCGAACTCTCCGGCTTTACCGACACCATGCGCGAGCGCCTCTCGGCCTATGGCCTGTTCCACGAAATCATCTCGTGGAAGCTCAGGATGTTCGTGCCGGCCGACGCCAACGGGCCGGTCGTGCTCGCAAAGCTGCTCGAACGCTGGCCGGTCGAACGCATCGGCGAAAAGGAGGCGGCGTAGATGGCCCGTCTCGACGCCGGCGAACTTGCGATCCGTCTCGGCCGGAAGGCCGAGGCGGTTTGCCGTCATTATCTGTCGTCCGGCCATCGCGCCGGGCGATACTGGCAGGTCGGCGACGTCCGCAACACGCCTGGCCGGTCGATGTTCGTCCGGTTGACCGGGCCGGAAACCGGCAAGGGCGCAGCCGGGAAATGGACCGATTCCGCCACGGGCGAGCATGGCGATCTTCTCGACGTCATCCGCGAAAGCTGCGGGCTGATCGACTTCAAGGACATTGCCGACGAGGCCCGGTCTTTCCTGTCCTTGCCGCATCCCGAACCCGAATCCGGTGATCGTGACGGACGACCGGCATCGGCACCGACAGGATCGCCCGAAGCCTCACGGCGACTCCTTGCCATGGCGAAGCCCATCGGGCGGACGCTCGTGGAAACGTATTTGCGGGGTCGCGCCATTACGGCTTTGCACGAAACCGGCGCGCTGCGCTTCCACCCCCGCTGCTATTATCGGGCCGACGAGAACGCTCCGACCGAGACATGGCCGGCGATGGTCGCCGCCGTCACCGACCCCGCCGGCACCATTACGGGCGCGCACCGCACCTGGCTCGATCCCGACGGCTTCAGCGAGGCGCGTCTTGGCCGTGCGCCGATCGAGACGCCCCGGCGTGCGATGGGTGATCTCCTTGGGAACGCCGTCCGGTTCGGTATAGGCAGCGAGGTGATGACGGCCGGCGAAGGCATCGAAACGGTGCTGTCCGTCCGCTCGGTTCTGCCCATGATGCCGGCACAGGCGGCGCTCTCGGCGGCCCATCTCAGCGCCATCCTGTTCCCGACGACGCTGCGACGGCTCTATATCGCCCGCGACAACGATCCGGCCGGCGACGGTGCGATGGCGACCCTGACAGAGCGTGCGAGCGCGGTCGGCATCGAGACGGTCGTGCTCACGCCACGGCTCGGTGACTTCAACGAAGATCTCAGGCTCCTCGGCCACTACGCATTGGCGGCACGGTTGCGGGACCAGATCGTCTCGCAGGACGTCGCCCGCTTCATGCTGCTGGCGGCCTGATCGGTCACGATCAGGTGGTAGCGGCAGCGCCGTATCGCGGAGCCGGTTCAGCCATGGCGATCTACCTCCGGCGGGGAGAGGCCACACCCACGGCCTTCTAAGAGGGCGATCGGGGCGTCAGCCGTGCCGGACAGGCAATGCCGGTTGCCAACGATTTTCCGCCGCGCCCCAAGGGGCGCTTTGCATCGCGAAGCAAAATCGCCGGCCCCCGTCATCCTCCTCTGCGTTCCGGCCTCCCGCTGCGCGTCCGGTGCAGGTCCGTCCCGCCCGCCGCCTTTCGTCGCCACGAAGGCCGCGATGGGCGCGGCTTCCAGCCGAAGGCAGACCACCATGACCGAACACCACGACACCGACTACGAGCCGCACCACGCATCCTCCCCGACCGATCACGTCCTTCAGGAACTGGCGCTCTACGGCTACCGTCCCTTCGAGGACGAACCCGACCCGCGGCCGCTCCCCGAGGGCAATGTCGTGGCCGGCAGCATCGCCGACATCTTCGATGCCCTGGTGGTGGCGCTCTCGGACACCCGCCTCGAACCCGACCTCGAAGAACTGCTCTGGGGCACGGTCAACCTCTTCCAGCGCGCCGGCGACCGGATCGAACGCGAGCTGGACGATAACGAAGTCGCGCAGCGCCGCCTTCAGCGGGAACAGGACGGCTCCGAGGTGAAGTCCGTCGAACTGGAGCGCCTGACGGCAGAGGGTCAGACCCTTCTCGAACGGCGCGACGCCTTCGAGCTGATGCGCGACCAGGCCGCCGATCACTTCGAGCGCCACACCCACTCGATCTGGCGGCCGCGCACCGGCTCCATGGTCAACCATCGCAACCTGACCGCCGCGATGATCGACAGCCGCGACTTCCTCGCCGCGAAGAAGCACGCCGAGAACGAGGTGCTCCTTCCGCCCGGCCCGAAAGTGGCCTTCACCGGCGGTCTCGACTACAACGACCATCGCCTGATCTGGGCCAAGCTCGATCAGGTTCACGCCAAGCATCCCGACATGGTGCTGCTGCACGGTGGGAGCCCGAAGGGCGCCGAACTCATCGCCGCGAAATGGGCCAGCAACCGCAAGGTCACGCAAATCCCCTTCAAGCCCGACTGGACGAAGCACGCCAAGGCAGCGCCGTTCAAGCGCAACGATGCGATGCTCGACACCATGCCGATCGGGGTCATCCACTTCCCCGGAACCGGGATTCAGGACAACCTCGCGGACAAGGCCCGCAAGCTCGGCATCCCGGTCATGAAGCACGGCGGCGCGTAAAGCGCCGCCGCCCGGCGGTTGTTTCAACCGCCAATACTTGACGACACAGCAGACAAAGGGCTTTGATGATGCTTCCTTGCAGAACCGGCGAAGCAAAATAGTCGCAGACGGAGCGTATCTCCCGGCAGCCTGTCGTGATCCTCAACCGTTCATTGGGAGGTTCCCATGACGCTGATCCTTCTCGCCATCTCGCTCACCATCACCTTCTGCGTGATCGCCTGGCACCTCGCCATCTATGCGCTGCCGGTGATGACGGGCATCACCGCGTTCCAGTATGTCTATGCGACCGGCTCGGGTTTCTGGCTTTCCGCCCTTGCAGCCATCGGTGCGGCCATCGGCTCCATCGTGCTCGTCATCGGCGTGCTCGGCTTCGCCAAGAACCCGGCCTTGCGCCTGATCGCGCTCGCCATCTTCGCCATTCCGGCCGTCATCGCCGGTTTCGCGCTGGTTCATGGCGTGACCAAGCACATGATCGACTCGGCCATCGCCATCAATATCCTCGGCGGGATCGGCGGTATCGTCATCGGCATCGCGGCGGTGCTGAACCTCAACGCGGTCGGAACGGCTGCGCTTTCACGCTGATATTCTCCTGCTCCGACGACACTGGCGGTATGGGCCTGAAAGGATGGGTGTCGCCCTTCGGGCCGCACTTTCGGCTGCGCCGGAACCACGCCTGCGGCGCGTTTCCGCCATTCGGCTTCAATCGCTGACACGGGGCGGCGGCGATCCATCACTCCCATGTCCATCCCGGCAGCTTTCGCCGCCAAGCCTACCGCCATCCAATCAGAACAGAGTGTCATCGCCGTCGCTGAACGACGCCATCGCCGTGTCGATCGCCCCGTCCGGCCCGGTGCGTCGGCATCGGGTGGTCTCCGAGCGCGGCGGTCGATGCCCTGCTGATCGGCCCATGGGGTGATGCGACGAGCCACGCCGCGAACACCTTCATGCCCTTCCTGCAATGCACTGGATCGAACCTCATACCGTGGAACGGTTGATCCGGCCATCGGTGCGGATGACCCGGCAGGCGTCTCACTCTCGCGGAAGTCCTCGCTTACCTGCGAAGCAAGGGCGCGGATCGGCAGGTGAACGAGCGCGTGGCCGATGTGCCGCCGGGGCGGTGCGTCTGGCCCTGTCATCATCTGCCACCAGCAAGGATGCTGTTCCGGCTCCGGTCTCCATCGGGCTTACGGAAGCACCTATCCCTCCGACTGACTGATCCCCTAAGTCCGTTCTGTTTCCTTCCGGCAACCCCCGCGGTTTCCGGCCGTGTTGCCGCGCAAGCGCGGCTGCCCGCTCCACCCGGACCTTGGGGGTCAAGCCGACGCCGAGGGCGGCGATGCAGGAGTCTCCAGACGGCCTTGGCCGGGTCTCGTCGGAGGGAATGGTTCCTCCGAGAAGCAACGGAGACCTACAATGCAGAACATCGTCATCCTCGCTGGCAACATCGGCCAGGACCCGGAGACCCGCACCACCCAGGGCGGCACCAGGATCACCCACTTCACCCTCGCGACCTCGCGCCCCCGCTACTCGGAAGGCAAGGTGGTCCGCGACGACAGGGGCTACCGGGTGCAGGACACCGAATGGCACCGGATCACCGCCTTCAACGGCCTCGGCAAGACGATCGAGGAGCATTGCGAGAAGGGCATGAAGGTTCTGGTTCGCGGCCGCATCCACTACACCAAATGGACCGACCAGCAGGGCAACGACCGCTACGGATGCGAGATTATCGCCGAGACCGTCGATTTCCTGAGCCGGGCCAAGCAGACCGAGAACGGCAGCGGCAACCAGGGCGACATGGATGACGACATCCCGTTCTGACCGGACGGCCGGAGACCCGGCGGCGAAAGCCGCCGGGATTTCTCATGTTCGCGCAGGATCGCCGTGACCGTTGCTCCACGGCCTTGGGCGCTGCACGCCGTTTCACGCGAAGGGATCGAACAGACCGGCGTGCGCCAAGCGCATATTCGGCGGCGGGCATCACGCAGACCACGGACGGCGGGGGACGATCGCGACCGTCAGGCGGCGCGCCAGGGCAGCACCGGCAATGGCAATGCAGGGATAACCGGCCCCGGCAGGCGGAAAACACCCCGCTCTTGTGGCTTAACCTTGGTTCCGGTCCCGGCCTTCCAGGGTCAACCCTCATGGGGTCCCCTACGCAAAGCGTGCGGTCGCTTCGTCTTCGCCTGCGCGATGACCCCGGCCGAGCCCGAAACACTTCGGGCGCCCGTCGAGCGGGGAATAGTCCCCGCCAAAATCGGGAGCCGGACAATGACCCTCGCAACTGCCAACGCCTACGCCGCCAGTCTCGCCTCCACGCTGATGGTCGCCATCATCATCTTCCGCGCCGGCGACGGCACCATGAGCGTGATGCCCGCCACCGAATATGACGGTGACGACGACACCATCGTCTCCGAGATTGATCCCTTCGCGTGAAGCGGGGCGGATCATCCGCCCCACCTTTTTCAGACGCCGCCCGCCTAATGCGGTCGTCGGCGCGCGGCGAGGCTGGGGCCGCCTCTCAGGTTTCTCAATGCCACATGGCCCTGCGAATCGCTGCATCGGAACCGCGTCATCGCGGGTTCCTCGCAGCGTCTTTGGGGCTGGCAAAACAAGCGAGAACGACTAAAATAGACGTAGTTCTGGAGTGCGCATAGGTCTCAATGGGAGGTGATCATGTATGATCACCGCCCGACAATCACGGGCCGCACGCGCGTTGCTGGGTTGGACACAGGAGACGCTCGCTGACAAGGCCCGCATATCGCTGACCGCGCTCAAACGCCTCGAATCCGAAAGCGGACTCGATGTGTACGAGACAACGCGCGATCAGGTGCGCAGAGCTTTGGAAGCTGCCGGCATCGTCTTCCTGTCCACCGATAAAGGGCAAGGAGTGTTGCTGGTCGATGAACGCGGAAGTAAGCCCAATCCATCCAACGCCGCGCGCTGATCGGCGAGCAAATCCCGCCGACGCTTGCCATCGCTCCATTTTGGATCAAACTTGGTTAAGATGCAGCAGCCGCTCAGTAACCGAGCCTGCACCATGATCGAGACATTCGAAGATACCGCACCGGCAGGGCAGGAACTCACCGCCTACGACAAGGCGCACGTCAAGCTTTACGCGCGCTTGCTTGACGCAGATGCCGATGGCGCCGATTGGACAGAGGCGGTGCAGATTCTGTTCGGTCTCGATCCGGCGCACAACCCCGAACGCTGTCGACGCATCCACGACAGCCATCTCGCTCGCGCCCGCTGGATGACGCACACCGGCTATCGGCACCTTCTGCACCAGCCCCACCGCTGATCCGCCGATGTTCGCGTGATGCCTTTTCGGCATCACGCAATGTCCTCTCCTGACCTTCCATCACCTATGATGAAACAGGAAACTGAGCGTTCGACTTGCGCGCGTAATCTGCGAGGAGTTGACGCTATGAGGCCAGATACGAGAGACTGGCGGGAGGACAGCCGTTACGACTATTTCGATAGCTTGCCGGTCGAAGGTCTCGCCTGGGAATGTCTTCGCCGATTCGTTCCTTATCAGGAACTCTACAGCGGGCTTGTGAACGCCGCCACTGAGGCCGCACCGCTTCCGAAAGATGCAGAACAACTCTGGGGGCTGCGATTTCGCCGCCAGGCCGGGAATGTCCGCGCTTGACCAGGACGTCGTGTGGTCGCCCTCCTGTGATAGCGCCGTTCTTCTGCTGATGCGCCGCCCGGAGTTTCTGCCTCCCGCCTCCGTGGTATCTGCCGACCCGTTTGCCATAGGGCGTGACGCCCCCGAAGGGGCCTATGCGTCCTTCTCCGAGCACGACATCCGGGTCCTTTTCCTTTCCGGCACCGTTCCAGACGACGAGCTCGCGGCGGTCGTTCCGTTCGATGCCGACGTCTTCGACCGCATCGACGCCCTGACGCGCATGGCGCGCATCCGGCTCGGCCGCCCGCCATCGCGCGATACCCGCATGACCACCGAGCAACGGCGGCGCTTCCGGCTCAAGCTCCGCGCCGCCGACGGCCATATGAACGGCGCGACCTATCGCGAGATCGCCATCGCGATCTACGGCGCGGCGCGCGTCGACACCGAGCCCTGGAGGACATCGCCGCTGCGCGATGCCGTCATCGCCTTCGTCGAAGGCGGCCTTGCCCTCATTGACGGCGGCTATCTGCAACTCCTTCGCCATCGCCGCCGCTCCTAGTCGCCGCGCCTCCATGGCATCCGGGGTGGAGATTTTAGCCGCCTCAAGTCCCCCATCCATCCCGCCGACGGTTCTCCGCCACCGTGGTCGCTGTCAGCCGCTGATCGCCAGCGGCCCCCAGCAACCCCACGGAGGCTCGCCCCATGCGACCCGATACCGCCGCGCTCCCGCCACGCTACCTGCGGACCAAGGAAGCCGCTGAATTTCTCAGCCTATCCGCCCGCACTCTCGAAAAACACCGGACCTACGGGACCGGCCCGGCCTACCGCAAGCTCGGCGGCCGCGTCGTCTATGCCGTCGAAGATCTGGAAACCTGGGCCGAGCGCGGCGCCGTCACCTCGACCTCCGATCCGCGTGGATCCGTGCTTCCCGCAAAGCGCCAGACGCTGCCGACCGGCCAGAGCGCCGGCCGATACGCACGCTGATCGTGGCCGGTCCCATTCATGGTGGTGCGGCGTCGTGACCCTTCGGAGCGTGGGCAGCTTGATTTGTTCCGCGCGCTCCCCGGCGACTTCGCGCCACGAGATGCGCAGGATCTCATGGCCTATCCATTCTTCTCCCTCTCCAAATCCCATCGCGTCGCCCCGATCGACTTTGCGGCCGGCGACATCACGATCCGCGTCGAGGCCGTCCCCGATCATGGCATGGCCACGATCTGGGACGCCGACATCCTGATCTGGGCCGCCAGCCAGATCGTCGAAGCCCGCGACAACGGGCTCCGTACCTCCAGGCTGATGGCCGCGACGCCCTATGAAATCCTCACCTATGTCGGACGCGGCACATCGCTGCGCGACTACCAGCGCCTCAAGGCGGCGCTGGACCGGCTGCAATCGACCACCATTTCGACGTCGATCCGCCAGCCCACTGAGGGCCGCCGCCATCGTTTCTCATGGATCAACGAATGGCAGGAGCGCACCGACAGCCATGGGCGGCCGGACGGCATCGAACTGATCGTCCCCGACTGGTTCTACAAAGCCGTCCTCGATGACGCGCTCATCCTCACCATCGACCCGGCCTATTTCGATCTCACCGGCGGCCTCGACCGCTGGCTCTACCGCATCGTGCGCAAGCATGGCGGCCGCCAGCGCGACGGCTGGCGTTTCGATCTGCGCCACCTCCACGTCAAATCCGGCAGTCTGTCACCGTTCAAACGCTTCGCGTTCGAGCTGCGCGACATCGTGCGGCGCCAGCCGCTGCCCGGCTACGTCCTGTCGCTGGAGGCGGAGATCGGCGGGCGCACGCTGCTCGCTTTCGAGCCGCTCCCGGCCTGTGGAAAGCCTGTGGACGGCCTCGTGCTATCGGGAACCCGGACTATCGTGCCATCGGGAACCCGAGGCTCGTGCTATCAGGAACCCAAACCGGCCTTAACGTCTGGAAATCGCAGGCGGATTCGCGCCCTTAACTTAGAGTCTAACCAAGAATCTAACTTTGAAGAGCGCGCGCGCGATGTGGAGAACCTCATCCGCGACACCGCCAGAAGCCTCAGTGTAGCCGCGAAAAAAAGCGTCCCGACCGAACGATCCGGCCCCCGAACGGCTTCCGGCAACATCCTCCCGTCCCAGGGCGGCGATCCCGAAGCGCCCCAGCTTCCCCTCGACCCATCGGGGGGACGCCGATGATCGTCGCGCTCCTCAATCAGAAAGGCGGCGTCGGGAAGACGACGCTCGCGCTGCATCTCGCCGGTGAACTCGCTGGGCACGGCAGGCGCGTCACGCTGATCGACGCGGACCCTCAAGGGTCGGCGCTCGACTGGTCCGAGCAGCGCAGCCGTGAGGGCCTGCCACGCGCGTTTGGCGTCGTGGGCCTGGCGCGCGATACGCTCCACCGCGAAGCTCCCGAGCTGGCACGCGATGCCGATCACATCGTCATCGACGGCCCGCCGCGCGTCGCCGGCCTCATGCGCTCGGCCTTGCTCGCCGCCGACCTCGTGCTGATCCCGGTGCAGCCGTCGCCGCTCGATGGCTGGGCCTCGGCCGAAATGCTCTCGCTCCTGTCGGAAGCGCGGATCTACCGGCCGCAGCTCGTTGCCCGCTTCGTTCTCAACCGCTGCGCCGCGCGCACCGTCATCGCTCGCGAGACCGCCGAAACGCTGGCCGATCACGATCCGCCGGTGCTCGCCGCGACCATCGGCCAGCGCATCGTCTTCGCCGACGCCGCGCAGTCCGGGCGGCTCGCCTCGGAGATCGACAGCCGATCGCCCGCCGCACGCGAAATCGCCGCGCTCGCATCCGAGGTCGCGCGGCTGCGCATCGGGAGGGACGGTTCATGATCGTCCTTGCCGGTGACTGCCGCGAACTCATGCCGCCGTGCGGCCCGTTCGACATGATCCTCGCCGATCCGCCCTATGGCGACACCTCGCTTGCCTGGGATCGGCGCGTCGAGGGCTGGCTGGCACTGGCGCGCGCCGCGCTCAAGCCGACCGGCTCGATCTGGGTCTTCGGCTCGCTACGCAGCTCCATGGCGACCGCCGACCGTTTCGCGGACGCGCGCCTGCGCATCGCACAGGAGATCGTCTGGGAGAAAAAGAACGGCTCCAGCTTTCATGCCGACCGCTTCAAGCACGTGCATGAGTTGGCCGTGCAGTTTTACCCGGCCGAGACGGCCTGGCGCGACATCTACAACGACGTCCAGACCACGCCCGATGCGACGGCGCGCACCGTCCGCCGCAAGCAGCGTCCTCCCCATACCGGCCAGATCGATGCCGGCCACTACGTCAGCCACGACGGCGGGCCGCGCATCATGCGTTCGGTCATCTACCTGCGCAATTGCCACGGCCGCGCGATCCATCCGACCGAAAAGCCGTCGGTGCTGCTCGAAATCCTGATCCGCACGAGCTGCCCGCAAGGCGGGTTGCTCGGCGACTGGTTCGCAGGGTCCGGCGCGGCCGGCGAAGCCTGCCGGCTGTCCGGTCGCCGCTATATCGGCTGCGAGATCGATCCCGACATGGCCGAGCGCGCCCGCTCACGGCTCGCCTCGCTCTTGCCCTTCAACGATGGAGGCGTGTCATGACGGCCCGCGTCGAAAAGCGCGGCTTCGCCAGGTGCCCCGCCGATCCCGAGCAATGGATCAGGACGGCCGAGATCCCGCCACGCGCATCTGAGCCCACCGCCTACACGGCGCGGCTCACCATCGACGTGACGCCCGCGCTGCGCGGCCGGATCAAGATCGCGGCCTTCGGGCGCGGCGTAACCGTCGCCGACATGCTGCGCGAGCTGCTCTCGCGCGAATTTCCCCCGACCTCAGGAGACCCCATATGACCGGCACTGCGGTCCCCCGCGCGCGCGGCGGCCCGATGCCGTCCGCGCTCACCCATGATCGCATGACCCGCGTCGAACTGACGTGGATCGAGAAGAAGATCGAATACTGGATCAGGTTCGGCCAGGCGGCGAACGAACAGATCATCGACCGCCGCCAGCGCATTCTCTCTTTCCGGCCGAACACCGTCTTCGCCTTCGTCCGATGGGCGGCGAACAACTTCGGCACGATCATCTCGCGCATCGATATCGTGCGCGCGGTCGAACCGGGCGAGGCATACCAGACGCTGCCCTTCGTGCGGCCGGGCGGCGAAATCCTTCTGAAGATCGAGGGCTGGCCGAAGGTCGAGGACGTGCTGCGCCACGTCGATGCGATCGAGGCGCTCGGCATCGATGCAGACGCCGTTTCGCCGGAACACTGGCGGCATGTCCACAACCGGATGGCCGCCGCTCAGCGCCCACGCGCCTACACGCTCGACCAGCATCGCGCCTTCCTCCTGCGCAGGAAGGTCCAGCCATGACGCGCGCCGGCCTCATCCTCGTCATGGTGCTCGCCACGATGGGCATCGGCTATCCGGCGGTCACGCCGATGCCGATCAAGCTCCTATGGAACGCCTCGGCCAGCGCGCCCATCGGCCTCTACACGATCGACGTCGACGGGCCGTTCGACGCCACCGATCTCGTCGCGGTCGACGCACCCGAACCGCTCTCCGCCTTCATGGCCGAGCGCGGCTATCTGCCCAGGGGCGTGCCGCTGCTCAAGCGCGTCCTCGGCGTTTCCGGGCAGACCGTCTGCCGCTCGAACCTCACCATCGCCGTTGACGGCGTGGAGGTCGGCAAGGCGCTGGAGCGCGACCGCGTTGGGCGCGATCTGCCGGCCTGGCAGGGCTGCCGCCGCATCCAGACCGGCGAAGTCTTCCTCATGAACTGGCAGGTCCGCGACAGCCTCGACGGCCGCTACTTCGGCCTGACCTCAACCGACCGGATCATCGGCCACGCGGTCCCGCTGTGGACCGACGAAGACAGCAACGGCCGCTTCGAGTGGCGCGCCGACGCGCTGACCGGGCGCACGCGCCGCATTTCCCCGATCAACCAGCCCACCAACCAGAAGGAGACTGACCATGCCCAATCCCATCTTTGAACCGACGGCCAACGGCTATGTCGGCCGCGTCCGGCTGTTCGACATCGACGAGGCGATCGTGCTCGTCGCCACCGATCCGAGCGACGCCGAGAACGCGCCGGACTATCGCATTCACCTCGACGACGAGAACGGCCCCGAGATCGGCGCGGCCTGGAAACGTGTCGGCGAACGCGCCGGTGACTACATCGCCCTGGAGATCGACAGCCCGCTCTTTCTGACCGTGTTTCGTCCGGCGCTGTTCCAGGCCGACGACGACGGACGGACCTTCCGGCTCGCATGGAAGCGTCCTCGACAGCGCGAAGATCGGAGCTGACCGATGCCCGCTCGCAGTCCATCGACGAGCCATCGGAGTGCGCATGGGCGGCATCACGCCGCCCGGCGCATGGCTCTCCTTCTCCTTTCCGGCCTCTCCATCGCGAGCGCCATGCCGGCGATCACGATGGCGCAGGAGACACCGATCGCGCGACCGTCGCCGCGCGATCCCTATGCCACCCACATCACCGAGGCGGCGCAGCGGTTCGGCATCCCGGAACGCTGGATTCGCGCCGTGCTGCGCGCCGAGAGCGCGGGCGACGTGCGCGCCATCTCCTCGGCGGGCGCGCTCGGACTGATGCAGGTCATGCCCGACACATGGGCCGCCTTGCGCGCCCGCTACCGTCTCGGCCGCGACCCTTATGACCCGCACGTCAACATTATGGCGGGCGCGGCCTATCTGCGCGAAATGTGGGACCGCTACGGCGATGTCGGCGCGATGCTCGCGGCCTACAACGCCGGTCCCGGCCGCTATGACGACCATCGCTCGACCGGCCGTGCATTGCCGGCCGAAACGCGGGCCTATGTCGCCGCGCTCGCGCCGGTTCTCGGCGGCGCGGCCGCACCGGAAACGTCCGTCCGGCGAGCCGATCCGCCGCCCGACTGGCGCGAGGCGGCGATCTTCGTCGTGCGTTCCGCCGACGCTCGCCCCGCTGCGTCACGCTCGGCCGGCGAGCGTTCGGGCGACGGCCGATCCTCCGTCACGGCAAGGCCATCCGATCCGGCCGCGACATCGGATTCGCCCCTTGTCGTCGCACGCTCCAGTCCAGGAGAGCGCCCATGAGCGTGCGGGCCGTCCTTCGCAGGCAATCGTATTCCGGCGTGTCATGGAGGGCGCAAGGGGCAGAGGCAGGCAGAACAACCGGACGATGGCGAGATAAAAAGGCGCACGGTGCGCTTCGGTCGGTCGGTTGTTTTTGCTTGGGTTTTCGGCGCGTTCCGCACCGTGCCGCGCTTTCGCGCACCGCGCGCTCCGCGCCCATCTTCCTGATTTTCCTGCGCCTTTTGCACCGTGCGGGGCTCTGCCATGGCCGATGATAGCGAAATCCGCATCCGGCCTGGGCGCATCCGCTCGACCCGCGCACAGCAGGCCCGGCCTTTCATCGCGCAGGCGCTCGCCGCCGCGCAGAAGGCCGGGGGCCGCGTCTCCCGTTCCGGCAAGATCACGACGGGCAACCGCTCGCGCTTCGGGCGCGGCCAGCGCGCCAGCATCCAGGCCAATCGCCTCCTGACCAGCCGCACGCGCATCGTCGTCATCAAGACCCGCGTGGTGCGCCATAGCGCACGCGCCGCGCCGCTTGCCGCGCACCTCACTTATCTGCGCCGCGACGGCGTGACCCGTGACGGGGAGAGGGCGCGGCTGTTCGGCCCTGAAGCCGACAACGTGGACGCCCGTTACTTCGCGGCGCGCTGCGAGGACGACCGGCACCATTTCCGCTTCATCGTCTCGCCCGAGGACGCCGTGGATATGGCCGACCTCAAGGACCATGCCCGCGAGCTGATGGGGCAGATGGAAAAGGATCTCGGCACGAAGCTCGATTGGGTCGGCGTCGATCACTGGAACACCGACAATCCCCACATCCATATCATCCTGCGCGGCCGCACCGACGACGGCCAGGACCTTGTGATCTCCCGCGACTACATCAAGGAGGGAATGCGCGCCCGCGCACAGGATATCGTCACGCAGGAGCTTGGCCAGCGCACCGATCTGGAGATCAACCGCAATCTGGAGCGGCAGGTCGAGGCCGAACGCTGGACACAGCTCGACAGGCAGCTTGTCCGCGACGCCTGCAAGTCGGGCATCATCGACCTCGCGCCGCAGCCCGGCCAGCAGCCGGACGAGTTTCACGCGCTCAAGGTCGGCAGGCTGCGCACCCTCGAAATCCGGGGGCTCGCCGGACAGGTCGGACACCAGCAATGGTTCATCAAGGCCGAGGCCGAATCCACGCTGCGCGAACTCGGCGAGCGCGGCGACATCATCAAGCGGATGCACCGGGCGCTCACCGAACGCGGCATCGAGCGCGGTTCAGGCAGCTATGTCCTCGCCGGCGAAAGCCTCGATGTTCCCGTCATCGGCCGCCTGGTCGAACGCGGCCTTGACGACGAACTGAAGGGAACGGCCTACGCCGTGGTCGACGGCGTGGACGGCCGCACCCATCACATCAGGCTGCCGCACCTCGACGCCACCGGCGACGGCCCGCCAGGATCGATCGTCGAGCTGCGCGCCTTTGAGGACGCGAAACGCGATCGCCGCGTCGCGCTCGCCGTCCGCTCCGATCTTGATCTCCAACATCAGGTGAGCGCGACCGGCGCGACCTGGCTCGACCGGCAATCCATCGCCCGCGAACCCGTCGCCATGTCGGACGGCGGTTTCGGCGCCGAAGTGCGCGACGCGATGCGGCAGCGCGCGGAGCATCTGGTCGGTGAAGGTCTCGCCGAACGGCAGGGGCGCCGCCTCATCTTCAACCGCAACCTGATCGATACGCTCCGCCGCCGCGAAGTCGATGCCGTGGCCGGCAGGCTGGCGAAGGAGACCGGCCAGCCGTTCAAGCCGGCCGAGAGCGGCGAATATGTCGCCGGCACCTATCGCCAGCGCCTGACGCTCGCCTCCGGCCGCTTCGCCATGATCGACGACGGCCTCGGCTTCCAGCTCGTGCCCTGGTCGCCATCCCTCGACAAGCAGCTCGGCCGCCACGTCTCCGGCGTCGCCCGCGACGGCGGCGGCGTCGATTGGGATTTCGGGCGCAAGCGCGGGCTCGGCCTCTAACCTCGACAGACAAGGACCATCGCAATGTCAGCGACCAAAATCCTCTGGGGACAGATCCTGATCGTCTTCCTCATCGTCCTCTCCACCATCTGGGGCGCGACAGAATATGTCGCCTGGAGCCTCGGGTTTCAGGCGCAGCTCGGGCCGCCCTGGTTCGTCCTGTTCGGCTGGCCGTTCTATCATCCGCCCGCCTTTTTCTGGTGGTGGTTTTCCTACGATGCCTATGCGCCGGAGATCTTCACCCAGGGCGCGTTCATCGCAGCATCGGGCGGCTTCATCGCCATCGCCGTCGCCATCGGCATGTCGGTCTGGCGGGCGGGCGAAGCCAAGGACGTCGCGACCTATGGTTCGGCGCGCTGGGCCGAGAAGGAAGAGGTGAAGGCCGCGGGGCTGCTCGATCCCGATGGGGTCGTGCTCGGCCGCTACGACCGCGACTATCTGCGCCATGACGGGCCGGAGCATGTGCTGTGCTTCGCGCCGACGCGATCGGGCAAAGGCGTCGGCCTTGTCGTGCCGTCATTACTGACCTGGCCGGGCTCGGCGATCGTCCACGACATCAAGGGCGAGAACTGGACGCTGACATCCGGTTTCCGTTCGCACCACGGCCGCGTGCTCCTCTTCGATCCGACTAATCCAAAGTCCTCGGCCTACAATCCCTTGCTCGAGGTGCGGCGCGGCGAGTGGGAAGTGCGCGACGTGCAGAACATCGCCGATATTCTGGTCGATCCCGAAGGCAGCCTGGACAAGCGGAACCATTGGGAAAAAACCAGCCATTCGCTTCTGGTCGGCGCGATCCTCCATGTCCTCTACGCCGAGCCGGAAAAGACGCTCGCCGGTGTCGCCAACTTCCTCTCCGATCCGAAGCGCCCGGTCGAATCCACGCTGCGCGCCATGATGAAGACCGCCCATCTCGGCGAGGACGGGCCGCATCCCGTCGTCGCCAGCGCGGCGCGCGAGCTGCTGAACAAATCCGACAATGAGCGTTCCGGCGTCCTGTCCACGGCCATGTCGTTCCTCGGCCTCTACCGCGATCCCGTCGTCGCCGAGGTGACGCGGCGCTGCGACTGGCGCATCAGCGATGTCGTGGGCGGCGAGCGGCCGACGACGCTCTACCTCGTCGTGCCGCCGTCCGACATCAATCGCACCAAGCCGCTGATCCGGTTGCTGCTGAACCAGATAGGCCGCCGTCTGACCGAGGATCTACAGGCGAAGGGCGACCGTCACCGGCTGCTCTTGATGCTCGACGAGTTTCCGGCGCTGGGGCGGCTCGACTTCTTCGAGAGCGCGCTTGCCTTCATGGCGGGCTACGGCCTCAAAGCATTCCTGATCGCGCAGTCGCTGAACCAGATCGAAAGGGCATACGGCCCCAACAACTCCATTCTCGACAACTGCCACGTCAGGGTCAGCTTCGCGACGAACGACGATCTCGCCGCTGATGGGTTGGATCTCGGTCTTCGAGAACCTGATCCAGATCGTGTGCCTGCTGTTTGCCTGGGCGCTCGTGATCCTCGCCTTCTTCATCCTGGCGATCCAGCTCTTCGTGACGTTGATCGAGTTCAAGCTGGCGACGCTCGCAGGCTTCGTCCTCATTCCGTTCGGCCTCTTCGGCAAGACCGCCTTCATGGCCGAGCGCGTGCTTGGCAACGTCATTTCCAGCGGCATCAAGGTTCTGGTCCTTGCCGTCATCATCGGTATTGGCTCGACGCTGTTCGGCGAGTTCACCAAGGGCTTCGGCGGCACGACCCCGACCGTCGACGACGCCATGGCGATCGTGCTCGCCGCTCTCTCGTTGCTCGGCCTCGGCATCTTCGGTCCCGGCATCGCCAACGGTCTCGTCTCTGGCGGCCCGCAGCTCGGCGCGGGCGCTGCCGTGGGGACCGGCCTTGCCGTCGGCGGCGCAGCCCTTGCGGCAGGCGGTGCGGCGGGTCTCGCCATCAAGGGCGGATCGGCGGCGCTCTCCGGTGGCGCTGCCGTTGCCCGCGGCGGCGCGACGGCGGCAGGCGCGGCATCGGCCGCCTATTCGCTCGGCTCCGTGGGGCAGTCCGGTGCGGCAGGAGTTGCCTCCGGCATGGGCGGCGTTGCCCGCGCCGCAGGCTCCGCAACCGTCTCGCCGCTGAAGCGCGCCGTGGCGCGCGCCTCCGAAAGCATGAAGTCCAGCTTCTCCGACGGCGCCAAGGCCGGCTTCGGCGCGACCGGCGGCTCCTCGACCATGGGAACGGTCGGCGGTGGTCAGCAGGACGCCGAGGCGGCGTCCACGCCGACAGCCGCGGCAGGAGGCGCCCCGGAATGGGCCAAGCGCATGAAGCGCGGCCAGCATCTTTCTCACGGCGTCAGCGCCGCCGCCCATGCCGTCCGTTCTGGCGACAGCCACGGCTCCGGTTCTTCCGTCAACCTCTCTGAAAGCGACCGCTCATGAACATCTTCAAGCGACCCGCCGTGCACTACGGCAAGACGCCCGAACCCGAGACGCCTTACCAGAAGGCCGCGCAGGTCTGGGACGACCGCGTCGGCTCGGCCCGCGTGCAGGCGAAAAACTGGCGATACATGGCCTTCGGATCGCTGATCCTCTCGGCCGGTTTCGCCGGCGCGCTGGTCATCCAGTCGGCGCGCGGAACCGTCGTGCCCTGGGTGGTCCAGGTCGACAAGCTCGGCCAGGCGCAGAGTATCGCGCCGGCCACCGCCGACTATCGCCCGACCGATCCGCAGATCGCATGGCATCTGGCCCGCTTCATCGAGCAGGTCAGAAGCATTCCGGCCGATCCGATCATCGTCCGCCAGAACTGGCTTCGCGCCTATGAGTGGACGACCGATCGCGGCGCGGGCGCGCTCAACGACTATGCCCGCACCAACGATCCCTTCACCAAGGTCGGCAAGCAGCAGATCGCCGTCGACGTCTCCAGCGTCATCCGCGCCTCGCCGGATTCGTTCCGCGTCGCCTGGACAGAGCGTCAGTTCGAGAACGGCGTGCTCGCCTCGACCCAGCGATGGACCGCGATCCTCACGATCACGCTTCAACCGCCGCGCGACGCCGAGCGCCTGAAGGCCAATCCGCTCGGCATCTACGTCAACGCCATCAACTGGTCGCGGGAGATGGGCCAATGAACCCGGCAATCCGTAGATCCGCAGCCGCGATCGTCCTCCTGTCCGCGACGGCGCTGGCGGGCTGCGCCACCAACCGCCCGCCCGCGATCAGCTACGACTCCAGCGTGCCGCCTTTGCCAGCCATTCCCGCCGCCGTCACCGACGATAGGCCGAAGCCGGTGCTGATCCCGCCGGCCTGGACGGTCGCACGCGGCGGCGAGACCGCCGGCACCCCGACCGGCCGCGTCGAGAACGCCAATGCAGCCGCCCGCGTGCAGCCGCGCCGCGAGGGCTATTACAATGCCATCCAGATCTACCCATGGTCGGAAGGCGCGCTCTATCAGGTCTATGCCGTTCCGGGCCAGATCACCGACATCGCACTGGAGCCGGGCGAAAGCCTGACCGGCGCGGGACCGATCGCGGCCGGCGACACGGCGCGCTGGATCATCGGCGATACCGAGAGCGGCTCCGGCGTCACGCGCCGCGTCCACATCCTCGTCAAGCCGAGCCGACCCGACATCACCACCAACCTAATCGTGACGACTGACCGGCGCACCTACATGCTGGAGCTGCGCTCCGGCGAGAAGCCCTACATGCCGTCTGTCGCCTGGGCCTATCCGCAACCGCCGGCCAGCCAGCGCCAAAGCGTGCAGGCTACGCCGGTCATTCCGGCTGTCGCCGCCCGCAATTATCGCTACAGCCTGACCGCCACTGGCAATCCGCCGTGGAAGCCGATCACCGTCTATGACGATGGCCGGCATGTCTATGTCGAGTTCCCGGCCGGCATCGTGCAGGGCGAGATGCCGCCGCTGTTCGTCATCGGCCCCGAAGGCGAAGCCCAGATCGCCAACAGCCGCATCTATCAACACATCCTGATCGTCGATCGCCTGTTCGGCGCGGCCGAACTGCGCCTTGGCGCGGGCGACAAGCAGCAGACCGTCAGGATTACCCGCACCGACGGGAGGCCGTCATAATGACCGATACCGCAGGCAATACCGCAACCAGCACCCCCGTCGCGCCGATGCGGCTTCGCGCCGAAGCGCCGCGCGTCACACGCCTCTCGCGCAAGATGCTCGCCAGCGTCGCCGCCGTCGCGCTGGTCGGCATCGGTGGATCGCTGATCTACGCGCTCCAGACGCGCGGGCCGGACGATGGCGGCGCCGAGCTTTATTCCACCAACAACCGCCAGACCGCCGACGGTCTCGCCGGATTGCCGAAGGACTATACCGGCCCGGTTCTCGGCCCGGCGATGCCCGGCGATCTCGGCCGTCCGATCCTCGACGCACAGAACAACGGCCAGCCTGTCGCTACACCCGCCGTCCCGACGCCTGGCGTCAGCGAGGCCGAGCAGCGCCGCCGCGCCGAGGAAGAGGCCGCGCGCCTCAGCATCGTCTTCTTCCAGTCGCGGCAGGGATCGACGGTCGCCAGCACGGCGGGCGCAATGCCCGGTCTTGCCGGCCTCGATCTCTCCGGCGCGGGCGGACAGGTCGCCACCAGCCAGGACAAGCAGCTCGCCTTCCTCAACGCGGCGGCCGACCGGCGCACCGTCACGCAAGATCGCGTGACGCCGCCGGCGTCACCCTTCGTGCTCCAAGCCGGAGCGGTCATTTCGGCCGCACTCATCACCGGCATCCGCTCCGATCTGCCCGGCCAGATCATCGCCCAGGTCACAGAGCCGATCTATGACAGCCCCACGGGGCGCATCCTGCTCGTGCCCCAGGGGACCCGGATCATCGGCCAGTACGACAACAACGTGCAGTTCGGCCAGCGCAGGGTCTTGCTCGTCTGGAACCGGCTCATCATGCCGAACGGTCGCTCGATCGTTCTCGAGCGCCAGCCTGGGACCGACACACAGGGCTATGCCGGGCTGGAGGATGGCGTCGATTACCATTGGTGGGATCTCGCCAAGGCTGCCGGGCTCTCGACCCTGCTTTCGGTTGGAGCCGAGCTTGCCGTCGACGATCAGGACCGGCTCCTGCGCGCCATCCGCAACGGCGGCCAGGACACGATCAACGACGCCGGACAGCAGATCGTTCGCCGCCAGCTCAATGTTGCGCCAACGCTGACCATCCGGCCGGGCTTCCCGGTCAGGATCGTTGTGACGCGCGATCTTGTCCTCGAACCCTTCAGGAACTGACCATGACCAAACTGAAACTCGGCCCCATCGCCGACGATAAACCCGTCAAGGTCGCGCTGGAGCTGCCTGCCGCGCTCCATCGCGACCTGATGGCCTATGCCGAGATCCTCGGCCGCGAGTCGGGACAGGCATCGGCCGATCCGGTCCGTCTCATTGTTCCTATGCTGGAGCGATTCATAGCCACGGATCGGGGATTTGTGAAAGCGAGGAAGTCAAAGGCATCGTAGTAATGATTGTTGCTCTTGTTGATCGGGATAACGTGCGCGCGAGACTGAGCAATCGACGGCAAGCCGGATTATCATTCCGGGACGACCACACTGCGCTGAAGGGCAGCACTTCGTTCACGATCGGTCGATATATGATTCCTGGAAACTGTGCGACCGTGGTTGCTTCGCTCGTCAGCGTTAGACCTCGACCGACGGCTACAAGCGAGAGAAGGTTATCTCGCCCGACATATTGTGTATCAACTTCTGGATGCCGTCCAAGATCAGCGAGGCGCTGTACTAAGTAGTCGTGAATCTCCGGTCCAGGCGCTCCATCGCTTACAATGAACCGCTCGCCGACGAGGTCGCGCCAGTCGAGTTCCGCCTTGCCGCAGAGCGAGTGGTTAGCGGGAAGGACGACAAATACCCGCTCCCACCAAAGCTGATCGACTTCGCAATCGGGCCACTGCGACGTACCAGTGATGAACGCAACGTCAAGTCGCAACTGACGAATCGCCGAAACATGATCCGCTGGATCGCCGTCTATCAGCTCGATTCGAACCTGCGCGTGCTCCTTGTCATAAGCACGCAGCAACTCCGACAGGAAGCCCGAGGCGAGCGAGGAGAATATCCCGATCTTGATCCGACCGTCTTCTGAGCGTCCGATCGTCGCGACGTCCCTTGCACCATACTCGATCTGCCGAAGCGCCTTTCGCGCGTGCCGCACGAAGCGCTGCCCGGCCAGCGTCAGAATGACACCGCCATTGTGCCGCTGAAAGAGCGAGGCGCCCAAGTGATCCTCAAGATCGCGGATTCGACGGCTGACCGCTGACTCTCGGATGCCAAGCGCCGACGCAGCCTTGCGAAAACTGCCATATTCCGCTGCGGTAACAAAATATCGGAGGTGGCGTAGTTCCACTTATAATCCGCTGAGTTCATGACGTATCGGGCTTCTCCCGTGAAGGGAGGACAGGCGCCCACCGTCCCATTCGTGTAGGATCGACCGGTGCTGGTCGACCGGGATGACAGCCCTTCTGTCGATGACGATTACGAGTGCATCCTTGTCTCGTAGCGGCCCGTCACCAATGGTCAGCTTGGCCGCGAGATCATCAATGCTGTGAGAGGAGATCAAATTTCATGGCGCTCACACGCGTTTTCGTCAGCATCTGGCGAGCTTTTTGGCGTGGATGATTTCCGATCTAATGGTCACATCTTCGGGTGATGACGATCCTGATACATTGCGAATTGGATCGTTCAGCAGGCGCAAGCCGTTAAGGACGACGAGAACCGTCCCGCCTTCATGTCCGAGCACTGCAAGAGGAAGAGGAAGATCGAAAAAGGCGGCACCGGTTACAAGAAGCAGCATCGCGCCGATGGCGAATATCAGATTCTGACGAATGATTTGCGCCGTGCGCTTCGATAGGCGATGCGCGGCCGCCAGCCGCCCCATATCTTCCGCAAGCAGCG
This sequence comes from Camelimonas fluminis, assembly GCF_014656355.1. Classification (GTDB taxonomy): domain Bacteria; phylum Pseudomonadota; class Alphaproteobacteria; order Rhizobiales; family Beijerinckiaceae; genus Camelimonas; species Camelimonas fluminis. The sequence continues at coordinate 12,021 of NZ_BNCG01000001.1, read as the reverse complement.
CGACATCGGCCGCCTGAAGCGCGACCTCCGAACCTGCTGCTCCCATCGCGATGCCGACATCGGCCCGCGCCAGAGCTGCGGCATCGTTCACCCCATCGCCGACAAACGCGACTTTCCGTCCTCCCGCGATTTCCGCCACGAGTCGCACCTTGTCCTCGGGCAGCATGTCGGCATGGATTTCGTCGTTTTGCAGGCCAAGCTCTTGTCCGATGCGCAGCGCGACGGCATGCCGGTCCCCCGTCATCATGACGATCGTCGTGACGCCGCTTGTTCGGAGGGCCGCAAGTCCGTCCGCGGAGGTTTCGCGCGGTCTGTCGGCGATCGTGGCCGCGCCGAGCAATCGACCCGCGCGCCCCAGATAAACGATCGTCTCCTCGGTATTCTGAAGGTCCCGCAGCGCGCTCTGGTCGACCGATGCTCCCATGGTCTCTGCCATCCGGCGATTTCCCGCCCAGATCGCTCCCAGATCGTCTTCGCCGACAATACCAGCGCTGGGTAACGCCATGACGTTATGCATCTCACGAGTGGGCAGGCTGCGGTGAGCGGCTTCACGCCGCAAAGCGTCAGCGACATGATGCTCAGAGTGCGCCTCCAAACTGGCCAGTGTCGACAGCAAGGCGTCCTCGTTTCCATCCAGAGCGACGACGCCCGTCACGGCAGCGCGCCCGGCCGTCAGCGTGCCTGTCTTGTCGAAGGCGAAAACCTCGATATCCGCGAGTGTTTCCAGTGCTGCGCCACCCTTAAATAATACGCCACCGCGTGCCGCTGCCGAAAGGGCTGACAGGATTGCGGCCGGGACTGAGATGACGATGGCGCAGGGGCTTGCCGCCACCAGAATGGTCGCGGCCCGGTAAAGAGCCGTCTCCCAGCCGTTTCCAAGCCAAAGGAAGACAGCGAGTGCGAGGGCGGAGCCTAACAGGACAGCGATAGTGTAACGCTGCCCGAACCATGCGCTGAAGCGCTCTGAAGGCGCCTTGGCTGACTGAGCTTCGGTGACGAGCGCAATCATGCGAGCGACCGTGCTCTGCTCTAGAGTTCTGGCGACGCGTACCTCAAGGATGCCGTTGAGGTTCACCGTGGCCTCAAAAACCTGCTGGCCAGGTTCCTTGCGGACCGGCATGGATTCACCGGTGATTGTCGACTCGTCCAGCGAGCCCTGACCAGCGACGATTACGCCATCGGCTGGAACCCGTGCGCCGGGGCGAAGGACCACCACGTCGTCGATGCCAAGATCGGCGGCCGGCACGTCTTCGGTCGTACCGTCGGGCGCTTTGCGCAACGCTGTTTCCGGCCGCAACGCCATCAGCGCCTCGATGGCGCGCCGCGCGCGTCCCATTGCCCTTTCCTCGAGCGTCGTCGACATGCTGAACAGGGTGAGCAGCACAGCTCCTTCAATAGCCGCGCCGACGATCGCTGCGGCGATCGCGGCAACGATCATCAACAGATCGATGTCCGGGATGTGCTCATTCCACAGCACCTTCAACGCCCGCCAGCCGGTCGGCACGCCCCCGGCGAGATAGGCAAGCGCCGTACCCGTCGAGGTGACTTGCAGGGCTAGCTGACCATTGAGAAGCCAGGCGCCTGCCAAAGCGATCAGAAGCCCGGTCACTGTCGCGGTAGTCAGGACGATGGAAATATTCGACGAAAACCGTGACAACATAGCTCTCCCGCAAGCGACCGATGGTCCGCTCCTGTCATACAATTTAGAATTAGAATAATTCTAAATTGTGATCGATGGTTGGCCGCTACGCAAGCAATTGCTGCCCGCGTTAGGCCGATCCGCTCATCCGGAAACTCGCCTCGAAGCCGTCTTCGCGCCCCTCCCGCGGCGATAGCAGCTCGATCCTACCGCCCGTGCCAGCGGCGATCGCCTTGGCGATGGCAAGACCCAGGCCGGTGCCGCTGGCCTGCGCCTGTCCCCGTTCGAACGGTTCGGACAGGCGGGCGAGCAGATCGGGCGGCACGGCGGGTCCAGCATTGGCGACGCGCAGCACACCGCCCGCCGACAACGCCACGCGGACCGGCTCCTGGCGGGCGCCATGCTTCAGCGCATTTTCGATCAGGTTACGCGCCAGGATGGCGAAGGCATCGGCATCGATGTGCGAGAGCACCGGGGCATCGGGGAGTGTCAGCTCGATCCGCCCGGCAGCATCGGCGCCTTCCGTCATTTCGCCAACGAGCACACGTAGGATAGTCGCGACATCGGTCGGCTCGGCCGCTTGCAGACGTCCGCCCTCAGCCCTTGCGAGTTGCATGAGCTTTTCCGAGAGCCTGAACAGCCGTCGCAACGCCGTCTCGATATCCCGTGCGCGTTCACGCGCAGCCTCGTCCGACGTTTCGATGATCAGCCTTTGCGTCTGTGCGAGCGCGGCGGCCACTGGTGTGCGCAGTTCATGCGCGGAATTGGCGGTAAAGCTGCGTTCTGCTTCCAATGTGCGCCTGAGACGCTCCAGTAAGTGGTTTACCGCCTGCGCGTTCGGCTGGACCTCGGAAGGCAGGTCTGTCGCAGAAATGGGTGTCAAATCCCCTGCGCCCCGCGCTTCGATTTGCGAGCGGAAGCGCCGAAGTGGCGCCATCGACAGACGCACCACCGCCCACACGCCTATCAGGCTGGCAGGGACGATCAAGCCAAGCGGTAGCGCCAGGCCGAGCAGTGCCTCGCGCGCCACCGCGTGGCGGCGGGAAAGTGGTTCGGCGACTGAAATGGTGATCGTGCCCTGAAGGGCGGCGTCGGAATAGATGCGGTGCGTCGGAGTATCCGCAAAACCCATGCCGGTGAACGGCGGGAAGACGGACAGGTCCGCCTTGTGGGAGCGCAGCAGCACCCGCCCTTCGCCGTCCCGCACCACATAGGTGAAATATTCGTTATGCTCGCGCATCGTCGCGACGCTCTGGTTGGCATCGTCGTCGCTGTCGCGGCCGACCACATCGCGGACAGCAAGCGGCAGCAGGCGCTGGCCAGTTTCTTCAAGCGCGCTGTCAAACACCTCGTTCATCTCGTGGCGCAGCTTTTGCGCGGTGACTACCGCAGCGAATGCCCAGAGCAAGGTGATGCCGAGCCCTAGCCAGAGCGACAGCCGCCATTGCAGACTTCGCGGCGCGATCACCGCGCGTCCCCGAGCCGATAGCCGATGCCGCGCACCGTCTCGACGACGGCATGCCCCAGTTTTTTGCGCAGACGGCTGACATGGACCTCGATCGCGTTGCTCTCCACTTCCGCGCCGAAGGCGTAGAGTCGTTCCTCCAGTTGCGTCTTCGATAAAACTTGGCCGGGATGCTGGACGAAAGCCTCGAACAATGCCCATTCGCGTCCGGTCAGATCGACAGGCCGGCCATTGCACAGGACGCTTCTTGCAGCCAGATCGATTTGGAGATCGCCGATGGTGATGAGCGGGTTGGGGTTGCCGCTGTAGCGGCGCGCCACTGCGCTGAGCCGCGCCGACAATTCGGAAAGATCGAAGGGCTTGGTCATATAATCGTCGGCCCCTGCATTCAGCCCGGCAATCCGGTCGGAGATCTGATCCAGCGCCGTCAGGATGATGACCGGCGTGACGCTGCCCCTGCGGCGCTGCTCGCGCAGGAAGGCTATGCCCTGTCCGTCGGGAAGCATGAGATCGAGAAGGACGAGATCGTAGGCGGCGCTGTCAAGGTGATCGCCGGCCGCGTCGAGCCGGGTCACCCAGTCAACCGAATGGTTGTCGGCGATGATGTGGTCGCGCACCGCCGCGCCGAGGATCGTGTCGTCTTCGACCAGAAGGATTCTCATGAGCGCATCGTCCTGCTTGTTCCGCATCATTATCTGCAAAACCTGTCAGCCGGCTGACGGACCGGCCTTGCCGGCGTCAGCTATTCGTCAGGATTGAGTGCCACCTTTCCTGCAAATGAACGCTGATGCAGGACAAACGACATGATGAAGCACATTGCGATGATCTCTCTTCTTCTTGCCTTGACCGGTGTCAGTCCAGCGATAGCTGACGACGATTGCCATGTTCCGCTGAGCCAGTGGCAGCCGCGCGAGGCAGTACAAAAGATGGCAGAAGCACGCGGATGGCAGGTGAACCGGATCAGGATTGACGACGGCTGCTATCAGATCAGAGGCATTGATGAAAACGGGCGGCCGTTCAAGGCCAAGATCGACCCGGCGACCCTCTCGATCGTCAAGATGAAACGCACAGATCGGCATGATGACGACCATGCGAGCGGCAGACGACAATCGACCGGATCGGAAATGATCGACGCCTCCGGCGCTCTGCCCTCAAGCAAACTGTTCCAGTCAGGTGAGCTACCAAAGACTGTTGTGAAATAGCCGATCGCGCGGCGAATCCCCCCATTTCGTCCCACATGCAGGAAGCAGATGATGTCCCGCAATTCCCCCCGCTATTCAAAAACCATGATCATCATTCACTGGCTGACCGCCTTATTGGTGGTTGGCGCCTGGTTAACCGCTGAAGGGGGGCGCAAGGTGGTTCAGGATCCGCCCTTGTTGCATTTCGCATTGGGGTTGGCGGTGCTAGTGCTCATCGTGCCGCGATTGATCCTGCGACTGGTCGACGGAGCGCCCGCCACCGATACGCAGCACGGATGGCTTGCAATCGGGGCAAAGGCTGGCCACGGCTTGCTCTATCTGCTGCTGATAGGATTGCCGATCACCGGCTGGTATGCGGCATCACGCATGGGCGTGCCGGTATCATTCCTCAGCGTGGAGCTTCCGGCGATCGCGTCGAAGGTGCAGGGTCGTCCCGGTTTGATCGCCGAGCTTCATGAGAATGCGGGAACCTTCATCCTCATCCTTGCCGGTCTGCATGCCCTGATGGCCGTGTGGCACCAGTTTGTCCTACGCGACGGAACCTTGCAGCGCATGAGCCTACGCTGAGCAACGATAACCTTCTTTCGTCCGGCCCTGCGCCGTCCCGGATCGAAACGATGCGAGGCGGCGCAGGGCCGAGCCTTTTGGTCAACTTGTGATCGCGCAGCGCCATGATCTGCTCGACGTCTTCCTGACAGCAAGCTGAAGCAGAAAACAACGTGCCGTCAGGAAAGGCTCAGTTGCTTGCTTCAGGTTGCTTTCACCGGATTGGTTCGGCGTCCTCCAACTGGTCCGGCCTCGTTAAATCGGCCCGACATTTTCGTTTGCGGCCACAGTTAAACAGGCAGAGGCCACCATGAAGACCATCCTTACAGCGCTTGCCTTGACCACGGCACTCACATTGCCGAGCCTCGCCGTGGCGCGGCCTGTTACGTTCACCACAACGCTAAGCAATTACGGTGGCGACGGCGCCTACCTCGCGCTTTATGTCACTGATGCGACGGGCGCGTATGTCGGCAGCCTGTGGATGGCTGGCAGAAAATCGAAATATTACGAGCATCTGACGGGCTGGTATCGTGCGGCCGGTGGCAGGCTTTCTGAGATCAACGGCATTACGGGCGCCAGCGTCGGCGCGGGACGGACGCTGGAAATTACACTCGACTTAGCCGATGCCTTGTTTGACGCTGGCTATACAATGCACATCGATGCTGCCGTCGAGGACATGCGCGACAGCCCCAATGAGGTCGCGGTTCCGCTGACGACGAATGGTGCAAAAACCCCGGTACGTGGACGGCGATACATCGCCAGCTTCGCCTACTCGATGTAGCCGGAGAGCGTCATGATCCGCGGATTTCACCGCTGGCCAGGCCTGCTGGCTGCGCTTGTGTTGCTTGTGCTCAGTCTGAGTGGCGCAGCCCTCTCGATATTTCCAACTGCCGAGCGCCTGTCCTCACCGCAGGCCACAGCTTCGCTTTCCATTGCCGATCTGGCGGAGCGCGTCCAGATCGCCCATCCCCAAGTGGAGCAGATTCGGCGGGCACCATCAGGCCAGATCACCGCCTATTGGTTCGAGGGCGGCACGCCGCAGGCGGCGGTCATCGATCCGGTCACCGGGAAGGGTATCGCTTCCGCCGATCCGAACCCGCTGGAACGGTGGCTGACCAACCTGCATCGATCGCTCTTTCTCGGTGATGGCGGCCGCATCGCAGCGGCTGCGGGAGCCACTGCCATGCTGGTGCTCGCCTTGTCTGGCGCCGCGCTTATCGCACGCAGGGCTGGCGGCTGGCGGCTCTGGTTCACACCGCTACGCGGGCCGCTATCGGGACGGCTGCATGTCGAAATCGCCCGCGTGGCCGTTGCCGGTCTGCTGCTATCCTCCGCGACTGCCCTATGGATGACCGCCTCGACCTTTGAACTGCTACCGGACGGGCCGACATCATCGGCAATGCAAACTAGTCCGAGCGGCCGCGTCGGCATACCGCTCGCCGCGATAAATATTCTGAAGGAGACGCCGGTCGCTGAATTGCGCAGCCTGGCGTTTCCCGCATCCGGCGACATGGCCGACGTCTTCACTATCAAGACCGACCGCGGCGCCGGCACTCTCGATCAGGGCACCGGCGCGCTGCTGACCTGGAGCGATCTAACCGGGTGGCAACGTGTCTCCGAAACCATCTACATGCTTCACACCGGACAAGGCGCCGCCGGGCTCGGGCTCATTCTCGGGCTGACGGCGCTTGGCGTGCCGGTCATGACGGTGACGGGCTTCATCCTCTGGTTTGCAGGTTGGCGCGCAAGGCCACGCATTCGCGGCAACGCCACCGCCGGGCACGCCGAGACGATCCTGCTGGTGGGCAGCGAAGGCGGCAGCACATGGAGCTTCGCCGCAACGCTGCATGCCGCACTGACGAATGCGGGGCAGACCGTTCATGCCGCAGCGATGTCCTCCTTCGAACCCGCGCGTTACGCACAGGCGCAACGCATCTTGGTTCTGGCCGCTACCTATGGCGACGGCGATGCACCCGCTTCGGCAAAAGGATTCATCAACCGATTGCAATCCCTGCCTGCTGCGCCCGCAGCCTCCCTGGCAGTCCTCGGCTTTGGCGACCGCAGCTTTCCCGCCTATTGCGCCTTCGCGCAGACGGTTGCCGAAACGGCGGAGGCCAAGGGCTGGCGCATACTGGTGCCGTTCGACACGATCGACCGCCAGTCGACGCAGGACTTCGCCCGCTGGGGGCGGGTGCTCGGCGCGGCGATGGGCGTCGACCTGGAACTCGTCCATGAGACGGTTCTGCCTGCCGTCCGTCCCCTGACGCTTGTTTCCCGCCGCAATTACGGAGCGGAGGTGCAGGCCCCGACCGCCATCCTGCGTTTCGCGTTGCCGAAGGTTCCGCTATGGCAGCGGCTCACCGGCCGTGGCTTCGGTGGCTTCTCGGCGGGAGATCTGCTCGGCATCCTGCCTGACGGTTCGGCCGTGCCAAGATTCTATTCGCTGGCCTCGGGACGGTGCGATGGCTTCATCGAGATCGTCGTGAGGAAATATCCGGCCGGTCTGTGCTCCAGCCAACTCCTCGGGTTGGAAGTCGGCGACACCGTGAGCGGCTTTCTGCGCGCCAATCCCGGCTTCCACGCCGGCCGCAGCCACGCACCGCTGGTCCTGATCGGTGCCGGGACGGGGATCGGGCCATTGGCCGGTTTCGTGCGCTCCAATGCGCCGCATCGCCCGATCCACCTGTTTTTCGGCATGCGTCACCCCGACAGCGACTTTCTCTACGCCGAGGAATTGGCGGCTTGGCAGCGAGAAGGCCGTCTCCGGCTACTTGCGACAGCCTGTTCTCGCGGACGAATGCCCCGGTATGTGCAGGACACCTTGCGCGAGGAAGCCGCTGAAATCGCAAAGCTGGTCTGTAAAGGCGCGAAAATCATGGTCTGCGGCGGACGCGGCATGGCGGCGGGGGTTTCGGAGGCGCTTGCGGACATCCTGGCACCCGCAGGTCTGTCGCCAGCGCTGCTCAAGGCGGAAGGGCGCTATGTCGAAGATGTCTATTGATCCCAGGCGGCATGCGCTGAACGGGGCCACCATGGGCACGCGCTGGTCGGCCCTGTTCTACAGGTCCGGATCCTTCGACCCTCGGCCGGTTCGGGATGCGCTTCAGGCTGCGGTGGACGAGGTGGACGCGCAGATGTCCACATGGAAGCCGGACAGCGACTTGATGCGCCTCAACGCATGTCCGGTCGGCGAATGGATGACTGTGCCGCAGCTGCTGACGGAGGTGCTGCGCCTGTCGCTCGACATCGGCCGCGCCTCCGGCGGTGCCTTCGACATCGGCGTGGGCGACGCGGTGAATGCCTGGGGTTTCGGCCCGGCGGCGGCCGACCAGAGCCTCATCCAAGAGGCACTCGCCGCTCCGCGCCGGCCTGCACACGAGGTGCTTGAGCTGGACCCCAACGGCCAAAGGGTCCGAAAGAGCGCTCCTGTCGTTCTCGACCTCAACGGCATCGCCAAAGGCTACGGCGTCGATCGGCTGGCCGAAACGCTACGTGGCTTCGGCATCGCTTCCGGCCTGGTCGGTATCGACGGCGAGATGCGGGCGCTTGGCCTGCGCCCCGACGGCGAGCCCTGGACCATAGCGGTCGAGGAGCCTGACCGTGCTCGCCGCGCTCCGCATTCGATCCTCGCCTTGCAGGACGCCGCGGTGGCCACGTCGGGCGACTACCGGCACTGGGTGGTCGTCGGAAATCATCGCCTTTCGCACACGATGGACCCGCGCCGTGGCGCGCCGCTCGTCTCGTCTCCCGCCTCCGTCACCGTCGTAGCGCGCACCTGCGCCGAGGCCGACGCATGGGCGACCGCGCTGATGGTTCTTGGTCCGGAAGCTGGACTTGTACTTGCGCGGCGTCTGCGCCTCGATGCGCTGTTTCTCCTGCGCGAAGGAAAAGAGGTGCGGTCACAGCCGGTTGGCCTGCTGTTTGGTAACGAACCTTTGCCGGGGCGGGGCAAAAACGTCGGCCTTCCCGCCAATGACGGACTTCAGGTCCCGGCAGTCACGGATGAAGCCCGTCAACGATCGTCAATCGAACGACGACTGAGGTAATAGCGCCGGAACCCCGCATCCGGCGCTTGAACCGCGCACCATCGGATGATAGATAGTAATTGATTACTATCTATTGGAGGTGTGTGGTGGCTTTACGCCCAGCCTATCTTTCAGCGGATGAGCGACGTGAGGTGACGGTTGAAACCGTCATCAATCTCGCTGCGGAGCAAAACCCGGCAGACATTACGACCGGTGCGATCGCCAAGCGGATGGGGGTGACCCAAGGGGCCTTGTTCAGGCATTTCCCCTCCAAGGACGCCATTCTCCAGGCCGTGATGGAATGGGTCTCAGATCGCTTGTTGATGCGTATCGAGAACGCGATCTCCGAGGCGGGATCTCCGCTTAACGCGCTAGAGGCAGCATTTACCGCGCATATCGAATTCATCTGCGAGCACCCAGGCGTGCCTCGGATGCTGTTTGGAGAGCTGCAACGTGCCGAGCAGACCGTAGCCAAGCGTATGGCGCACACCTTGATCCAGCGTTACGGCGAGCGCCTCGAACGGCTCGTTGAGGAGGGCAAGGAACGTGGCGAGTTGGCTATGACGCTGGACGACAAGGCCGCCGTCACACTCTTCATCGGCACAATTCAGGGCCTTGTCATGCAGTCCCTCATCGCCGGCGACGTCGAGCGCATCCGCGCCAGCGCACCAGGAACGTTCGCATTGTACCGCCGCGCTGTCGAGGCGGCGAGATGAATCATCCCTATTTCTCGGCCGTCACATCTCCGAGTCATTCGAATATCCGAAGCATGTCGCTCGGTGCGCTCGACAGGACGAACAATTCCGCGCGCAGGCTTAGGATCGAGGCACCATATCTCGCACATGTGGAGGCAAACCAGTGAAATTGCCTTCGTTACAGCGTCGCACGCTGATGCTCATAGGCGTTGGGGCTGTGACCGTCGTCTTGTTCGGCTACGTGGTGTTGCGCTCTGGACCGTTGGCGCCTGTCGCAGTTGCGACCGCTGCCGTCGAGGCCCGCTCAATCTCGCCCGCATTATTCGGTATCGGCACGGTTGAAGCCCGTTTCTCGTACAAGATCGGCCCCACAATCGCAGGCCGCGTCGCCAGGATAAATGTTGATGTGGGCGAACAGGTGCGCGCCGGTCAGGTTCTGGCTGAAATGGACCCGGTGGACCTCGATGCTCGCGTTGCAGCACTCGATGCGGCGATCGGCCGTGCAGAAGCATCCGTAAGGATCGCGGAAGCGCAGGTGGACGATGCACTGGCGCGCAAGGAATACGCGCTTGCCCAGGCGAGACGCTATGAAGAACTCTGGCAGACCCGCGCCGTCAGCCAGGTCGCTGTGGAAACCAAGCGGCAGGAAAGCCAGGTGGCTGATGCTGCTCTCTCGGCCGCTCGGTCGAATCTCCTTGCAGCGCAACAGGATCTTCAACGCAATCGCGCTGATCGCGACGGCCTGATTAAGCAGCGGGAGAATCTAGTTCTGATTGCACCGGTCGAAGGTATGATTGCAGCACGCAAGGCAGAACCGGGAACGACTATGGTTGCTGGCCAGGCAGTTATAGAAATGATCGACCCGACGAATCTCTGGATCAATGCTCGGTTCGATCAAATTGCAGCAACGGGCCTCCGGCAGGATCTGCCTGCCTCGATTGCATTGCGTTCACGCGCCGGCAAAGGCGTACCGGGACGAATTGCCCGCGTGGAAGTCCTCGCTGACGCTGTAACGGAAGAAAATCTGGCCAAGGTGGTGTTCGACACGCTTCCCGAGCCGCTACCTCCGATTGGAGAATTGGCCGAAGTATCTGTCGCCTTGCCTGAGCTAACTCCGTTGCCGGCAATCCCAAACGCTGCGGTCCAGAATGTCGGCGGCAGATTGGGTGTCTGGAAAATCGAAGACGGCAAAATCCGTTTTACTGTCGTCCAACTCGGCGCCGCAGACCTAGAAGGGCTCGTGCAGATCACAAAAGGCCTGACGGTCGGCGATCGGATTGTTGTTTACAGCGCATCGAGATTAGCCAGTACGAGCCGCATTCGGGTAGCCGACAATCTTGCGGAGCTACTCAAATGATCAGCCTCGCTGGACGTGATATTCTGCATTCATGGGGCAAGTTCGTCTTCACGGGGGTCGGGCTTGGTCTGCTCATCGGTGTAACCTTCACCATGGCTGGCGTCTATCGAGGAATGGTCGACGATGGCAAGGTGCTGCTCGACAACAGCGGCGCCGACATGTGGGTCGTCCAACAGAACACACTTGGCCCGTACGCGGAATCCTCGAGCATCAATGACGACATCTATCGCGTGATCCTCGCGATCCCCGGCGTCGAGCGGGTCGCCAACGTAACCTATCTGACGATGCAAGTTCGAAAAGGAAACGCAGACGTCCGGGCTATGGTGGTCGGGACTGCGCCGGGAGACATGGCGACGCCCGGTCGGCCACCGTTTCTTGTCGCGGGGCGGCAGATCACGCGCAGCCACTATGAGGCGGTGGCCGATGTCGCTACGGGATTTTCCCTGGGGGATACGATCGTTATCCGACGAAACCACTATACGGTTGTGGGCCTCACTCGGCGGACGGTATCGTCGGGTGGCGATCCTATGGTCTTCATCCCGCTGAAGGACGCGCAGGAAGCACAGTTCCTCAAGGACAACGACTCCATTGTCCGTCAGCGTCGGCGTACCAGCGAAAATCCAGAGTTTAACCGGCCGTGGGTGCCTGGTTTGCTGGATGCAGTGATCGCCTTACAAAACAGCAACCCTTACGTGAACGCGGTCTTGGTCCGAATCAAACCTGGCTATGACCCGGAACGCATTGCAACTGATATAGCGAGGTGGAAGCGGCTGACGGTATATACGCGGCCCCAGATGGAAGAGATTCTAGTCGGCAAACTCATTGCGACATCCGCGAAACAGATCGGCATGTTCCTCGCTATCCTGGCAATCGTCAGCGCCGCCATCGTCGCCTTCATCATCTACACGCTCACAATGGATAAGATACGCGAGATCGCGGTGCTGAAGCTGATTGGCACGCGCAATCGAACCATCGCGGCCATGATCTTGCAACAGGCAGTCGTCCTCGGGCTGATTGGCTTCGTGGTCGGCAAGTGCGGATTCCACGGATGATGGGCATCGATTCCACGCGATCGTGGGCATGGATTCCACG